>JADJRC010000015.1 GCA_016712415.1 Lewinellaceae bacterium
AGGTCAATATCGACGCAGATCAGGCCGGAATGTTTGACCAGATTTTCAGCTTGCGCACCAGATCAAAAACGCCGCTGACTGTAATGGCCGGGAGTGCAGCCTTGATCCGGTCTCTGGCCACTTTGTCCTGAAGCGCCCGCAGCGCCCGGATTTTGTCGGCATACTTGTCCGAACGCAACCAGGCCAGCAGGTTAACGGATTTTGGCTGCCTGCCCAGGTAAGAGCCGAAACAACTGACTTCCACATCAAGCACCGATTCCATGGAAAAGTGTTTTGTATGAATTTTATGAATCTTAGTTGTGCAACTTGTGCACCCTGCCCTAATTTTTTGAAAACCAGGCCGCTGAACTGCACAACTTCCGTTTTTTATCTTGTGCCGCTATCTTGTGCATTGCCGTGAACTGACCCGGATGCCCAAGTTCTGCTACAACTTCTTTCCAGGCTATCTTGTGCGCTATCCGGCTGTTTTTCAGGTTATTACCGATACCTGCACAAGATGCACAAGTGAAATTCGGAACCTTTTGAAAAATAATATTCAGCCCCTACTCCGCTGCCAGACTACCCCGGCACCGAGGCTGCCGACCGGCATATATCCGCTTCGTCGGCATAAACGACCTGGTACACCCAGGACCGGCAACTGCCCGGCTCTTTTGGTTGCGCGGGAAGCCTGTTTTCCGCAGGGCTTCCCCCAGTTTTTTGGCCGATAGTTTCAGTGCTACCTTGCCTTCCAGGTGTGTCAGTATTTCCGCGTTGGTCAATTCCGCATCCGGCATCACGCCAGGCTCCGGAGGACTGAGGTAGGTTACCAGCACTTCGTATTCGTTGGATTGCACTTCAAACTGGCTGTTGTATTCACTCAACCTTGCCTGGTCTTCCCTGGTGAGCCAGTAGGTATAGCCGCTTTTGAATAGCTGCATCGCCTGGCTCCACAATCCGTCGATATCGATGTCTTGGGCTGTATTGATGTCGATGGCCTGTATTTCGAAGGGCAAAAACCGGCGCGAGCCGGTGGGATCATGCAGAAATTGCGCCTCATTGCTGGAAGCGATGAAGGAGCAAACCTTGGGCAACTCTTCCGAATACCGGGCGTATGCCCGCCTGATCTTCACCGTGTTTTTCGTCAGCAGGCCTTTGAATTCGTTGATCTTGTGCGATGTGATCCCGGCAGAAATAATCGTCCAGATTGAAAATGAAATTGGTAGCCGTGGCCAGGATCGAGTCTTTGTTGTCCGGATCGAGCGCCCCTTCGATGTAATAATCCTTCAAATCGGGCGGACACAAATTTCTGATCCAGGTGGATTTGTAGGTGCCTTGCGGCCCGGCCAGAATAAAGCACAACTGGTTGGCGCATTTGTCCGCGATGAAAGACATTGGCCACCGCACCGACCAGCCATTTTTTTAAACCCAGCAGAAACAACTGATCCTGCCGCTCCTTAAAATTGGGATCGCCTGCCAGGGTCACGGTGGCAGCCATTTGCCCAATCGGGTCGCCTTGCGCCGGTGCCAGGTTTTCAAAATATTCCCGGATCGGGTCGACTTTCTTGAAAAATCACTTTCCAAAAGTTCCCCTACTCTGGTTTTCGCAGCATACGGGACGCCTTGTTTTTTGAGCGCCCGGACGATGGAATTGAGCATGTAGTCATCCAGACGCTTCCAGTCCGCCGCCGCTTTATCTTTTATTTCCGGAAACCGGGTGATGGTATTAAACCGGAATTCCGCCATTTCGCAGAGCGCCGCTTCCAGGCGGGCCAGTTTTGTATCACCATTTAGATTGGTGCCTGGCGGGATCAAGACATGCGTTTTTGCATGCTTTACCGTATCTTTGAACATAGGTTAACTTTTAAAAAAAGTCCTGAAACGAAGGGAATGAAGGTGACGGCTTCATCCCCTTTTTTTATTCACGCGGAATCCGTTGCGGTAATCCAGCAATTCGCCCCGGACGTAGCGGCGGTCTTTCAGATGGTGATAAACCGTGAAATGGCCTTCGTCGGCCAGAATTTTGAGCACCTTGGAACAGACGCCCAAAATCCGGCAAGCGGTACCAGTGCTCACCAGGTCGTCTTCCCCGAATGCCCGTTGCAATTCGTCCATCAAGTCCTTGTGTTCTGTACGGACCATATTCTGAATAGTCTGCTCTGGCTGCCTCAATGAAATAGCCTGAAGGATAATGTCATTTTTCATGCGCGCTTGTGTTTGGTGTTGTTCCCGGCGGCCTGATCGCGGCCTTCCTCCTCCCGGTGCAGCCTTCAAGACCAGCCCCAGCACGTATTCACTGGCCGTTTTGCCTTTCGTTTTCGCCAAGGCCTGAAATGCTTTTTTGATCTCTTCCGGCACCCTGGCATGCAGGACAGCATCGCGTTTGAAAAAGGTATTTCCGATGATCATCTGCTTTAAAAATGGTTGTGAAACAATTGGTATTACACAAACATACTGGCTTGCTACATCCCATACAAGCGACACATTATCAGCGCATTAAGTGCTAAAGTAATCCCATATCAGCCCATATTATCCCAAGTCAAAAATTGGCCGATCCCCATATTGGCCGATATCGTCCCAAATGAGCCGACGTTTGCCCGTACTTAATGTGGAACATTAACAATTTTAACATTTTCCTCCTGCCTCAGCCCGGCTCTACCGGCCATTTTGAGCTGATTTAGGAAACAAGGCGGCGCGTATTCGCTTCACCGTATTCAGCCGTTCCCGGTTCTCTTCGATTGATCGCAAGGTGCTCTTGTGTGCAGGCTTGCCCAACCTTTTTCGCCGGGCATACTTCTGAACCGAAGAGTAATACCGCGCTTTAAACCGCGCCTCCAGGCGGTTGAGATTGCGTCGCAAATACGGGTCGTTTACATCCAGGTTTACCCCGTAAAAGGTGGCACTTTCAAGGCCTGTCCATTCTCCAGCCCATCTTGCGACGGGCTGACCCCCTTTCCCGCTTCAAGCGTTTTCTCCTCCTGGGTTTCGACAATCGCGGCACCGCCCTCCTCCTCTCTTTTTTTCAGCAGTTGGAACCTGGCCGGGTACGGAAGGACGTTTCCCGTCATGCAGTTCATCCATGAACTGCTCAAAATCTTGCCTGGCAACGTAGAATTGGTGCAGTTCCTTCCACTGTTCCTTATTTTGGTACAGCTGCATCTGGGTGGCGAACATGGTTTCTTTCAAAATCATGATCTCGATTACCCAGCCGATTACCATGAGCGTGGAAACGGAGACGATCCAGGACATGCCGTAGGGCAACATCACCAGCCAGGCCTCCCAAAGCGACAATCCCAAAAGGACAGTGGCGGCGATGATGCCCATCGAAAACCGGCTTTGTATCCGCGCCGGGTTGAGCTGGAAAAGAAAACGAGCGTTCCCCTGCCCACCTGAATGGCCAGCGGTACCAGGAAGGCTGCGACCTGAAATCCGAAGTTTGGCGCATTCTGGGCATGAAAATCCCCATGATGAGGGCAGATATAATATAGGTGCCTATCAGCAGTCCGAAGGAGAGCTTGGGCAAAATGCGCCGCAGTTGTTTTACGGCGCGTTCGAAATCGCGGTTTACGATAGTGTCTTGCATAGTGAAATGAATTATGGTGAAGGAATCAGTCGTTATTGGCTTGTTGGTCGCTATCCAGAGGGATCTGTTCGGCATTTTCCTCCGCATCAATGCCGATGGGCCCGGAGCTGCGTTTCGGTAGTGTGGCCGGTCATAGGCATGATCTGCGCGAGGGAACAGCCCATCTTGTAGAGGTTGGTGGCAAAACTCTGCGGCAGGTGTGGGAGCAAATCGCTCATGCTTGGGCATGGCGAGTTTCGATCCGGCTTTCCGGCCCATGTACTGTTCGACCACCAGGGCTTGTTCCTCAAATCCGGCTTCTTTGCCCAATGGCTTTAGCCCGGCATTAAATTGCGCGTTGGAGATTGTCGGCGAGGTGTAATTGTACGCTTCGAGTATCGGCAACAGCCAGGGAAAAATATTGAGCGGGATTGTGGCCGGAATGTCCGTTTTCTGGGCGATGATCGACAGGATGGGCACCCCGTTCGCGGTGCGGTAAAAATGATCGGGCGTATAGCGGGTGTAGTCGCTGAAACGCTGCCCGTCCCTGCCCCGATCAGGAACAAGTCGAGCACTTTTTTAAGATAACCGGTCAGTTTCAGGTCGGCCAGGGCCTGGAGTTCAGCCGGATTCAACGATACCGGAGCGCTTAGTGCTTTTTTCTGCGGGACCAGCCAGCCGGAGCCCTGGTATTTGGTATTGGCATGCAGTTTCTTGCGCCGGGCGCGTTCCATAAACTGGCGCAGGATGCTGAGTGTTTTGTTGCCGTACCCCAACTGCACTCCTCGCGCCGTCAGCCAGTCGATTAGCCGGAGGCGGAAATTCCAATCCACATCATCAAAGGAAAAACTGCCTTTCTCCCTGGCAAAGCCTGCAGAATATCGGCGTGGAGTGTGTAAGCGCCGAAGGAGGATTCCCGCATCCTGCGGGCGCATTTCCTTCAACTCCTGCTCCACAAAACGGAAGAATGTCAGCGGCGGCTTTTCCTTTTCCGGTTCGCAGCGCCCGATGGCGAGGTCCAGTTTTTTCTTGAAATCCCGGACACCGATCCGGCCATATTCGGACTCGATATAAATGGCCCGGCATTGGGCATCCAGATCGTCCAGCTGGCGGCGTATTGCCCACAAATCGGGGCGGCGCTCCTTTTCAATCGGGCGTTGCATCCGAAAACTCCATTCGGAGGGCCGGATCGCAAAGCCGGTCGAGTAGAGCACACGCTGCCCACGGTAGCGAAAGACCAGAAAAATGAGGGAGTCAGACTTTGATTTCGGAATTTGAGGTTGAAACGCGGTTTGGGTAAACGTGCCATAATCTTGATTTTTTCAAAAATTGAGGCGAACGCCCGTTAAAACCGCAGCAGTCGGTATAGCAGTCGTTCACCTTCCCGGAGTTTTCCGGAAATGGCATAATCAAAGTCTTGTATTTTGGAAAGAACGGGCGGAAGATCAGCGATTTAGCCTGATTTTCCCGGATTTTCCGGGTTGTTCAGGGCAACCCGTCCGGACCGCATACATAAAGGCTAATGAGTTGTAAATCAACTTGTTAGCCTTTTTTGTTTTAAAACTGGTCCGGGTTGGTGTATTTGTGCCGCATTTACGGAACACGGCCTGCGAGAAATATACTGTTATGCTGCCAGCTTTCGCCATTGCAGGATTGCTTTGGCCGGATGCTGCGAGGTAATTACAATGTCGTGTTTTTCTTCCGTCTGCATAGTGATAAAATCTCCTTGTCCCATGCGTACGATGCGGGTCTGGCCGGCCAGATTAGTGATATGGCACTCACAGGAGCCTTCCAGTATCAGAAAGCTTTCCACAAGGTCATGGTGGACTTCTTCTTCCACGAAAGTTTTCACCCAAATGAGAAACAGGTCGCGTTTTTCATTGGATTCTAACGGGTGGAGATAAATATTGTCGAATTCTTTCGGCGCTTCAATTTCACGCACGGCATTTTCCCAGTCCAGCCAATTCGTATTTTCGTCGAGCATGGGAAGATGGTCAAGGTCAAAAACCGGCGCCTTTTTTTGGACATCTTTCAACCGGGCTATTTTGTCCAGAATTGTACCACGCAGGTGACCGGGCGGCGTCTGGGAATACGCCCGGGCAAAAGCAATTAAGGCATCTTCTGCATCCCTGACCTCTTCCTCGGATGGCGCGGGTGCATTTTCGTCTTCGAGCCATCTTCTGATGGCATCTTTGCCGATGTCGTATTTCTCTTCCAATCTAGCTTATGTTTTCCAATTCACAAAAGTACTTTTTCAACTCCTTTAGTGCCTGCCGGGACCGGGTTTTTACAGTGCCGAGCGGAATATTAAACCGATCGGCGATTTCCTGCTGGGTATAACCTTCAAAATACATCCATTCGATCACTTCCCGGAAAACAGGCGACAGTTTTTTCACCAATTGCCGGAGCCCCAAAACTTCTACCGGTATCGGCGATGAAAATGGAGGAGATTCTGCATATACGATTTTTTCAAGGTTTTGGTTTACAGTCTTTTGGGAATAATATTTCGACCTCGTAAAATCCACAGCGGTATTGCGGGCAATATTGATCAACCAGGTGGCCAAGCGGCCTTTTTCCGGATCAAAAGAGGCGATGTTTTGCCAGACTTTGACAAAACAGTCCTGTAGAAGGTTTTCAGCTTCTGCTTTATCGGGTACAATGCGAAGAATAATACCAAAAATCAGCCCTGCATAATCGTCATAAAGGGCCGCAAAGGCGTCTTCATCGCCCGCTTGCAGTTGGACAACCCGTTCCATTTCTATGTTGGTATGGCTCATAGAGCTGACGGCAAGCAAATTTAATCAAACAGAATGCTCAACTGCAAATATTCAACCGCATAGCAGCGCCTGCTTTTGTTCAATGCGATCGCTCCTGTATCGTACCGCACCTCAAAAAACCGGAAAAATTTTCATCTTCTAAAATCCGGGACGCGCGTTTTTTCGTAATTGGAGAAAATCACCATTTAAATACATGACATCATGGAAAAAACAAATGATCAACTGACCAGAGCGTTACACGAAAATTTCTCAAGCAACATGTTTGAACAATGTGTTGAGATGGCTGCACCGGATGTTAAAATTACAGCCCATGCTTTGGGCATGACCTATTATGGCCGGGAAGCATTTGGCCAATTCATGGCGGGTTTTAAACAAGCCTTCCCTGATATGGTCATTCACCACGAGAATCTGGTGGTTGATGGAAAATGTGTTTCTGTGCAGTTCACTGCTACGGGCATACATTCCGGACCGTTGCAGACCTCGGCAGGCGACATTCCGCCATCCGGCAAAAAAGTTACTTTACATGTTGCGGAATTTCTGGAATGGGAAAACGGCATGCTTACCAGTCTAACCAACTATCAGGATTCGGGGTCTCTGATGCGGCAAATTGGGGTAATGTGATTTTGTATGTATACTCAAAGTAAATTGGTTTGCGAAAACAAACCGATTTTTCGGGTGTAGAGGCGGCTTTTATGAAAGATTAGAAATTTATCCGTCTGCCACCTGCCCTGCGAAACGGCAGAAATCCTCCGCCAGCAATAGCGTTTTTCCTTTGTAATGCCGTTTGGGGTGCAGGTGTTTTTGCATGGCTATGGCTACTTCGGTGTCTTTTTCCAGAAAATTCTTCAGGGTGCGCAGCACTTTGAAGTAACGGACCAGGTCATTTTGCTGTGGGATGTCGCGGGCGCCGAAGTGGGTCATGGTATTCTGAAAAGTGTTAAAATCGTAGGGTGCGTACGATTCAGGATACCGGAAAGCAAGATAAAGTGCAATCATCCGGTAGTCGTCGTGGTAGTGGTTGTTTTCGATACTGGTGGGGTGGTCGCGCCTGTAATCGCGCAGCAGCATATCGCAACCGAACAGGAATCGACCGATGCGGGCGCCCTCATCCCGGGTTTCATTGAAAAGGTCTTCAAACATCAGGCTGGCGGTTTGAGGAGCATAGCGCCAGAACCCGAGCATCGTTTTCTTGGGGTACCAGTTTTCCGTTTGCCAGAGGCGCCGCGTTTCGTCGTTGTGAAAACAACTGTCGAACATGGCTGCTTTGTCTTCGGCTTCAGGGTTACAGTTTGCCTGAAAATTTTGCAGCGATTCCCATTTATATACGAAGGGATGATGGCGGGTTTGTTTCAGCCAGTTTTTATAGGCTTTGATAGAGTCCTGAATTTTGTTGAGCAGCATAGTGCGCGTCGGATGCTTTTCGGCAAAGGACGGACATTTAACCAAATTCCACTTCACCCCAACCCTGTTTCTGCATTTTTCCCTGTACGGGCCACAAGGGGATTCATAACGGCAAACCAGACAGGCGGTACGATAGCCAGCAGCATACTGCCAGGGTATCCGAAAGGCAACTGCGGACTTTCGTCCAGATGACGCAGTACCTGGTATTTGCGTGTGGCTTTGAAGTGGTGGTCGCTGTGCCGGGTAAGTTCGTACAGCATAATTCGGCCCAACTGGTGGTCGCTATTCCAGGAATGCACCGGCGAAACAGGCTCGGGTCGCCCTGATGCCAGCAACCGGCGCCGCAGACCGTAATGCTCGATGTAGTTGATCGTTTCAAGCAGCAAAAAGCCGATAACAGCAATAGCAACAGCTCCTGCAAGGCCTTTCCAGCCGAAGATAAGGCCAATGGCGATCAGCCATGCGCTTTGAACCACAACATATCCCAGCATTTCATTTTCGGCGCTCCACAGTGCTTTGCCTTCTTTTTCCAGGCGCTCCTGTTCGATTTTCCAGGCGCTGCGCCAGCTGCCGGTTACAGAGCGCAGCCAGAAAGCGTATACATTTTCGCCGGCACGCGCAGAGGCTGGGTCTTTGTCCGTCGCCACATTTTTATGGTGCCCGCGGTTGTGTTCGATAAAGAAATGCTGGTATAGTGCCGGCAAAAGCATAATTTTTGATAGTAACTGTTCGCCTCGATTACTCCTGTGACCCAGTTCGTGTGCCACGTTAATCCCGTTGGCGCCTACGATGATCCCGGTACTGAGCGTAAGCCCCGTCAATTCGACAACGCCGGGGGTACCGGTTGATACAATATAAATATACCAGATGGAAACACCGAACAGCAAAGGCGCATTCAGGTACAGCAGCCAATCGAAAACACGCTTGCCCGATTGAGCAGATACCTCCTCTGGTGATAAGTTTGAGGTAGAGACGGGCAGGAGCAGTTCGACAACCGGTATTATCACAAAGGCCAGGATCACGGTGCTCCAGGCCCAGACGCCTTGCCAGTACAGGGCGAGCATGGCACTAAGCGGCAGGCAATAAGCGAACAAATATTTTATATCTCTCATGTGATACCTTTTTGCAAATATCGCCTGATTGATGTTTGATGCCACCCACGTGAGCGCAAATAAATTGCCCAAAAAAACGGCTGTTCACACATAACGCGAACAGCCGTCGTATACCGGAATGTCATTCCGGCGGCACAAGAGTGCCGGAACATTGTTCCGGTTTACCTTATTTCACACCAAAATCTTTCCTGATCTTGTTCAAGGCACTGCCTGCCATCACCCATTCGATCTGTTGAGCGTTGTAGGTGTGGTTTACATCAAAAGTCTCGCTTTTGCCGTCGGCGTGGTCGAGGCGGATTTGCAAGGGTTTGCCGGGAGCAAATGTCTCGAAGCCCAGGATACTCACTTTGTCGTCCTGCCGTACCTTGTCATAGTCGGCCGGGTTGGCAAAAGTGAGGGCCAGCATGCCCTGTTTTTTCAGGTTGGTCTGGTGGATACGGGCAAACGATTTTACCACTACGGCTTTTACGCCGAGGTAACGGGGCTCCATGGCAGCATGTTCCCGGCTGGAGCCTTCACCAAGGTTTTCTTCTCCGAAAATAATGGTACCGACACCTTTTTTCTGATACAGCCGGGCCGAAGCGGGTACTTCCATGTATTGCCCGGTTTCGATATTCAGCACCTTGTTGCGCTCGTCGTTGAAGGCATTGGTAGCGCCGATGTAGCAGTTGTTTGAAATGTTTTCCAGGTGGCCGCGGTACTTAAGCCACGGCCCTGCCATCGAGATGTGGTCGGTGGTGCATTTACCTTTTGCCTTGATCAGCACGCGCATGTTTTGCAACTGATCGTTCGTAATAGGGGTAAAAGGCTTGAGCAGTTGGAGGCGTTCCGATTTTTTGTCTACCATAACCTTAACACCGCCCTTGGCCGGAGCGATATACCCGGCATCTTCCACGGCAAATCCTGCTTTCGGCAGTTCGATGCCTTTGGGCGGGTCGAGTTTTACGGCTTCGCCCTTTCTGTTGATCAGCGCGCTCTTTTTCGGGTTGAAGGTCAGGTCGCCGGCAATAGCAAATGCCGTGACGATCTCGGGCGAGGCTACGAAGGCATGCGTATTGGGATTGCCGTCGTTGCGGCTGGTGAAGTTGCGGTTGAAGGAGGTCATGATCGAGTTCGCGCGATTCTTGTCGTCGATATGTCGCGACCATTGGCCAATGCAGGGCCCGCAGGCGTTGGCCAGTACTACTCCGCCGATATTGGAAAAATCGTTCAGCAGGCCGTCGCGCTGGGCGGTGAAGCGGATCTGCTCGGAGCCGGGTGTGATGGTAAACTCGGCCTTCACTTCGAGATTTTTCTCCTTTGCCTGGCGCGCGATCGACGCAGCGCGGGTGAGGTCTTCATAGGAAGAGTTGGTGCAGGAGCCGATAAGACCGACTTCCAGTTTCACCGGGTATTTATTTTTCCTGACGGCTGCTGCGAATTTGCTCAGCGGCCATGCGAGGTCGGGCGTAAAGGGTCCGTTAATGTGCGGCTCCAGTTTCGACAGGTCGATCTCGATCACCTGATCAAAGTACTTTTCCGGGTTGGCGTAACATTCGGCGTCGCCGGTGAGATAATCGGCCACCTTGTTGCACATGCTTGCTACTTTGGAACGGCCGGTAGCCTTCAGGTAGCGCGCCATACTTTTATCATAGCCAAAGGTGGAGGTGGTAGCGCCGATCTCGGCGCCCATATTACAAATGGTACCCTTGCCGGTAGCGCTTATGCTTTGTGCGCCTTTACCGAAGTATTCTACAATAGCGCCCGTACCGCCTTTAACGGTAAGGATACCGGCGACTGCCAGGATAACGTCTTTCGGTGAAGTCCAGCCGCGCAGTTTGCCTGTCAGGTGTACGCCGATGAGTTTGGGCATCTGAAGTTCCCAGCCCATGCCGCTCATGGCGTCTACTGCGTCGGCGCCGCCAACGCCGATCGAGACCATGCCAAGCCCTCCGGCATTTACGGTATGCGAGTCTGTGCCGATAATCATACCGCCCGGAAAGGCGTAGTTTTCGAGTACGATCTGGTGAATGATGCCTGCGCCCGGTTTCCAGAAACCGATACCGTATTTTTGACTGACAGAGGACAGGAAGTCGAACACCTCTTTATTTTTATTCAGGGCGGCCTCCATGTCTTTGGCGGCGCCGACTTCGGCGGTGATGAGGTGATCGCAGTGTACGGTACTGGGCACAGCCACTTTTTTCCGGCCGCAGGTCATGAACTGGAGCAGGGCCATTTGTGCGGTAGCGTCCTGCATCGCAACACGGTCTACCTGAAAAAACACATAATCGGAGCCACGTTTATAATCGGTCAGAGGGCTTTCCTCGTGCAGGTGCGCAAAAAGTATTTTTTCGGAAAGGGTGAGGGGGCGTTTGAGTTTTGCTTTGGCAGCATCCACGCGGGCCGGATAGTTTTTGTAAAACTCCCGGATCATTTTCAGGTCGAAGATCATTTTTACGGTAGACGATAGACGGTTAACGGTAGACGGTTTTATGCTGCTCCAATGCCGGTAAAGCGAATGGGGCAGGGCGCGCAAAATTAGAAAAAACGGCTAAAATGCTATTGATTTGAACAGATTTTGAGGGGTTACGGTTGAAAAATTACCGCCTGTTTTTAAATAAATATCTTGTGTTTTGTCACGTTTCCCCTGTTTTTACGACCAATAACCGGCATCAAAACTTAAAAATGTGGTCAACCCGGATTTGGAATTGATCGAACCAGGGGTTTTCAGACGGTTTCTAAAAGCGGTAACCAACCCCTGCTGATAAGGTGGCAGCAACCCCGCCACCGGGCAGTTTTCCATACATCCCCTCCATATCGGCAAATACACGTTTGCCCAATCGAACCTGCAAGCCTGCCCCTCCGAATGGGGAAAAGGATTGCTTCATTTGTGCTGTTATCGGTGAAAAAACAACGCCGCCAATGGCTGCCCTGGCATCCTGATCCAGTGGGAACAAGCCGCGTATTCCGGCCTTAGCATAGGGCTGCACCGCTCCTCTGGTGATAAAAAGGCTTGTACCGAGTTCCAGGATCAAACAGGAGGCGGAGGTGTGGATGGTTCCGTTCAATGATTTCGGCACGGGCTGGTCCTGTGGGAAAACAGTGACCGGAAATGCGCCCGACCATGTTGCTTTATAGTATTGTGCGTTTGCCTGGATGTCCAGTCGCCGGCCTATCCTCAGGCCCACTTGCAGGCCCGGCATGATATCCAGTTTTGCAGGCTGTTGCGCGGGCGGGTTCTGTTGCCCGGACAAGTTGCCGATAATAAACTCACCGCCGAGTTTTTCAAACAGTTGTTCGTAGATATCAGGCGCGAATGCGGCTTGTTGTAGTGCCTCCATGTTTGTGCCGGCATCGGGGGTATTGCCGACAGGAAGCCCTGCTGAAAAGCGAACGCTTGTTTTTGGTGCTCTGGAGGTCATGATCTTGGACTGGCTGCTGCTGAGATTCACCTGGTTCCAGGGTGTCTGGCCGGAGGTTTCAACGATCTGGCACAGCAGGGCTGCTCCAAACAATACATGGATAAAAGGATGCTTATTCATGATATAGCGTAGGTTGTAGCAGTTGTTTGAGTTATTCCAGGGTACCCCGGAAGAGCAATTCGGCTAAAAAAAGGCGATTTTGGCCGGGCGGGAATAACTCAAACAACTGTCTTGTGATATGAAAAGTGGTGAATGTTTGGCGAGAGGGTCATTGATGGGCGGCGAGTACCTTGGCTTCCACGCCTACCGCCTGAAAAGTACCCCAGAAATCGGCTGCGCCTTCCTTGATATTATCGCGGGTAGTTGCCGGTGCGGCACTCAGTTTCTGACCCGTATTGGATTCATATTGCCTGGCGGTATTGTCCAGAAAATTGTCTGCTGTGTACTCCTTACCGCTTAATGCTGCCGCGTAAATCCAGAATGTTTGCTGGATGACCGCTTCGCGTTCCTTTTCCGGGTTGCCGGCGAACGGCGTATCGATCGTGCCGTTACTTTTCATCCTGTCATACGCTTCTGTAATACGATTAACGGCATCGAGTAATAGCGGAGCCACCTCCTGTTGATGCCTGTTCAGGTCGATGGTATGGCCGATCGGATTTCCGGTACCGGGAATCAGGGCATCAGTATTCCCATTGGGCTTCCATCCATTGGCTGCAACGGGTTGCCAGCCGTTGGAAAGCGTGTTTGGGCCGGTGATATGTACCCAATTTTCAACAGGCGGCATGGATACGCCGGCCGGAACCGGTTGACTGAAAATATCGGCGCAATACCCTTCGACGGGTACATTGGCGGTTGTGTGCGGCGGTACGGTTACGTTGGCGATTGCCGGAACGATATAGGGCTGGTACTGCCCGCCGGACGGAATAAATACAGCGCTGAAATCTGTGGTGACGGGGATATTGGAGGGATTATACAGGGTCAGGTTGGCTATATGGCCGCTGGTACGGCCCGTACCCGTGGCGGAGCAGACCAAAGATGCGCCGCTGCTGCCGGGCAATTCGACATACCCCTTATCCATCAGTTCGCTTTTGAGTTTTTTGACCCATTCTTCGATCTCCTTGTTGTTTTTCCCACCGGGTTTCCCGTTCTCCGACTTGCGGTCGCGAATTTCGTCGAGTTTTTTGCGTACCGCTTCTTTTACCTTATCCGGGTCGTTGGGGTTGTCTTTTCCGGCTTGTCGTGCGGCCTCCGCTATTTCTTTGACCAGTGTTTTTTGGTCGGTACTGCTCGTCGCGGCAGACTCCACGCGTTCGGCAATCTTTTCGCCGGCCTTTTCTCCCGGCCCGGGAGCATTGTTTTGGGCTTGGATCAGGGTAATGGCGACCCATACGAACAGGACTGTGAGCATCGTCTTTTTCATGGCTGAAAATTTTGTAAGTGAAAAAACAGGTTGATTCAATAGAGTCTTGCGCAAAACCTGGTGCAAATATGCCCTGATGTAAAAGGGCCTATCAAGTACAGATGAATCGGATTCTCAGGATAAACCGGGAGGTTTTAACCGTATATAAATTAAATTATTCATTGTAAAATATTGACTATTAAATACTTATACTAACGATGTTTTGTACGCCAAAACACTGTTTTCAAACAATTGCCACTTTTCAATGCAGGTATCAGGCATATTCAGAAGGATGGTTTCGGCCGGCACCCCGTCTCGTTTTCAAATATTTCTACTAGTTGTTTGAACGGCAGAATTTTCAAAATATCTTTACGCACCGCAAAAGCGTAAAACCATGAAAGAAAATCCAAAGAAAGAAGAGATACTGCAGGCCGGTCGCGACTGTTTCGCCCGCTTTGGTTTTGACAAGACGACTCTCGACGATATTGGCCGGATTGCGGGTCTGAACAAGGCCAGTTTGTACTATTATTTCAGAAACAAGGAGGAGATATTTATCGCCGTTGTAATGGCCGAGACGAAGGCGCATATTGCCGACCTTAAACAGAAAGCCCTGGCGTTTCCCGACGTGCGCAAGCAGGTTCGGTTTTTTCTTTCCGAACGCATCCGGCGTTATGGGGAGGTCATTCATCTCACCCGGCTATCGGTGGAAAACCGGCAGAAACTGGAGCCGTTATTTGACGAGGTGTATGAAGAAACCAAAACAAGCGAAATAACCTTTCTTACAGAACTGTTGAAAAAAGGGGTGGCAGACAACGCCTTTTCTTTCCCGGAACCTTCGGCATCAGTAGCAGAAAGCCTTTTTTATTTGTCCGATGCGCTGAAGCACGAGACCATCCGTTCAGGCGGGCGGTTTATCACCGGAGAAGTGGATTTTTCCGGAGCGATCGAAAAACTCGAGCGGTTGCTTCGACTGATTATCCGGTGATTATTCGGTCGAAAACAGACATAAACCATTTTTCAGGGACAAATTCGCTGTTTGAAACCTGTCCGGCAATTGACAGATTGTCCAGCTTGCGTACCTTGTATTTTCAAACCAGCGACTATCACAGGCTATGACCGAAAATGTGTCCATTGCTGTCGGATGTCCGACTGAGCGCGCCATTATTCGGGCTCTGCTTTACTTTGAGGTGTTTGCATATCCACTCAAACCGGAGGAAGTATTCCGGTATATCGATCAGGCCAACGCTACGCAAGAGGAGGTGCAGGAAAAACTGGACCGGCTGGTTTCTCAGGAAAAAGTTTTCTTTTTCGAAGGGTTTTACCAGACCCAAAATACCCCGGAATGGGTATCCAAACGAAAAGCCTGCAACCTTCGCGCAGACCGGATGCTGCCGGTGGCGCACCGTATAGCCCGGTTTATCGGCGCTTTTCCATTTGTCAGAGCAGTATTTGTCTCCGGCTCCTTGTCGAAGCACAGCATGAATGAAGACAGTGACATAGATTTCTTCCTCATCATGGAACCGGGCCGCCTTTGGCTTGCCCGTACCCTGCTTGTTCTGTTCAAAAAGATATTTCTGTTTAACTCACACCGGTATTTCTGTGTCAATTACTTTATCGATACGGAGCATCTGGAAATCGAGGAAAAAAACCTTTTCACGGCAACGGAGATTGTTACGCTTATTCCCATGTATGGGAGAGAGTGGTACCAGGCCTTCTACCACGCAAATAAATGGGCCTGGGCGCGGTTCCCGAATTTTGCACCACGGTCGGTACATGCGGTTGAAGTGCATAAAAAAGCCGGTCTGAAAAAGATACTGGAGTGGGTACAACGTGGCAAAATCGGCGATTGGCTGGACAGGCAATCCCTTCGCATCACACTGGCGTTTTGGAAAAAAAAATTCCGATATTTGCCTAACGACCAATTTGACCTGGCCTTGAAATCGCGGCGATATGTGTCCAAGCACCATCCCCTGCACTTCCAGGAAAAAGTGCTGAAGGCATTTGACAAACGGGTCGCGGAAATGAAAACACTGGTGTAGTACTTTTATCAACATACGTTTCATATGAAAAGACAAATACTCCTTTTTTCGATCCTTGCGGCTTCTTTGTCCGCTGTGCATGCCCAGGTTGCCTTCCGTCCCTATGTCGGCATCAACTCTCATACCATTACAAAGGATTTTCAGGATGCCGAATGGCGCTCCGCCCTGGGCTATCAGGTCGGCGCCGATCTGCAAATCGGTTCCAAACTGTACATCCAGCCGGGGTTACAACTGGAGTATGCAAAAAACAAGTTTGAAATACTCGGCACAGGCATCAACATCGATGTGAAGCGCACCAGCCTGCGTATTCCGGTGATGGTGGGTTACTCGTTAGGTAAAGTGGATGGTGATTTCTCCTTCCGTATATTTACCGGCGTCAATGCGAGTATCCTGCTGAGTTCCAGCGCTGAAGATTTCGACCTGAATAAAGACGACTGGAAAAACGCGGTGTTTGGCTGGAATGTCGGCGCCGGTCTCGATTTTTCCATCATTTTTATCGATCTGGGTTATCAGATGGGGTTATCAGAAGTGTTCGAAACCATTGATACGGGCTCCAAGGACAACCTTTTTTACGGCAACGCGGGTCTCCGGATACGCTTCTGAACGAGTCCGGCCCAATGTAAGGCCCCGGCTGTTCCTCGTCCGAACAATCGGGGCCTGTTTTTTTGAATGCCCGATCCATCGTACTTTACTCCGAAAATTTGTTGCTGATGAACCGTCGCCATACGCTGCTTGTCCTTTTTGCACTGTCTGTGATGCAGGCTTTTTCCCAGTCAAAACCGACGCTGGACTACTATCTTCCTGCTATCAGGTATAGTGCCGATATTCCAACTCCGGAAAGTTTTCTCGGTTATCAGCCCGGTGAATGGCATGCCAGTCACGATCAGTTGGTTGCATACATGCGCGAGCTCGACAGGGCGAGCGAGCGGATCACGCTGCAGCAATACGGCCGTTCGTATGAAGGCAGGCCATTGTTGTGCCTGATTATTACCGATCCAGGCAATCAGAAGCGGCTGGATGAAATAAAAAACAGCCGCAGTCAACTGACTGACCCGGCTCAGGGTGCCAAACCGGACCTGAAAAATCTGCCTGCCGTCAACTATATGGGCTATTCCATTCACGGGAATGAAACCAGCGGCGCCAATGCCGCCTTGCTGGTGGCCTATTATCTTGCCGCGGCTCAAAGCCCCGAGGTGGAAGCATTGCTCAAAAATACCGTCATACTGTTCGATCCCTGTTTTAATCCGGACGGGATGCAGCGTTTTTCGTCGTGGGTGAACAGCCGGCGCAGCATAAACGGCTCCACTGATCCATCGGCTGATGAATTCAACGAACCCTGGCCGCGCGGCAGGTACAACCACTACTGGTTCGATCTTAATCGCGACTGGATTGTGGCCCAGCAACCCGAAACGAGGGGCCGAGTGGCCTTGTTTCAGGAATGGCACCCCAATGTGCTGACCGACCACCACGAGATGGGCAGCAATGCTACCTTTTTTTTCCAGCCCGGCGTGCCAAGTCGGGTCAACCCCAACACCCCTGCCCGAAACCAGGAACTTACAGCCAAAATCGCGACGTACCACGCCCGGCTGTTGTCGCAAAAAAACATCCTGTTTTACTCAGGCGAGAATTTTGACGACTACTACTACGGAAAAGGCTCCACATATCCGGATGCACAGGGCAGTATCGGTATTTTGTTCGAGCAGGCGAGCAGCAGAGGCAGCGCACAGGAAACCGAAAACGGCCTGCTTACCTTTCCGTATACGATTCGGAATCAAGTCATTTCATCCTTATCCACCCTTCAGGCTGTAGGCGACATGCGCGTGGAACTGAACGAGTATCTCCGCGATTTCTATATAAGCGCCGCCGGAGCGGCCGCAAAAGACGATATCAAAGGATATGTGTTTGCCGACAACCGCGACCTGCCCGGCAGGGAGCTGCTGAATGTACTGATGCGCCACCGCATTGATGTGCGCAATGTACAGGGAGATATTACGGTCAACGGTCAGACATTTACGGCACACAATGCCTTTTGGGTACCCTCGGAGCAGGCACAATACCGACTGGTAAAGGCACTGTTCGAACGGCGCACAACTTTTCAGGACAGCATATTCTACGATATTTCTGCCTGGACGCTGCCCGATGCCTTTGGCGTGCAGTGGTCGCCGGTACGTTCCAAAGACTTCAATCCCCGTATGGCAGGCGCTGAGGGCATTGCCCTGACTTCGCGTTACGGCGTTTCTGTCATCGCCGAGCCGGCCTATGCCTATGTGATCGCGGCAACCGGTTATGAGGTTCCGCAGGTGCTCGGCGCCTTGCTTCGCGAAGGAATACGGGTAAAACTAGCCACCAAACCGTTTGAATCGGATGGCCGGCAATTTGCAGCCGGCAGCCTTGTAATTCCTTCGGAAAAACAACCCCTGGAGCCGAAAGCATTGCTGGAAAAAGTGCAGAACCTTGGCTTCGAACTGCCCGTTTTCCCCATTTATAACGGCCTGACATCGGCAGGGCCGGATTTGGGCAGCAGCAGTTTTCCTACTATCAGAGCCCCAAAAATAATCATGCTGACAGGCGACGGTGTCAACCCGGAAGCTGCCGGGGAGGTATGGCATCTGCTTGATACCCGCTACGGACTTCCATTGACGATGGTTGAATCGGACCGGTTGTCGCGACTCAACCTGGCGGATTATAACGTGTTAATCCTGTCTGACGGCAATTTCGGGCGGGTGGCGCCGGAGCGCGTGCGCGAGTTTGTTTCAGGCGGCGGCACTATTGTGGCCACAGGCGACGCCTTGCGCTGGCTTAAAGCATCGGGCCTTGTAGACCTTGAGTTCCGGAATGCCAGCCTGAAACCGGTTGGTAGGCGTCCTTACGGGTCTTATGACGAAGACAGGGGCGCCGGGCGTATGCCGGGCGCTATTTTTGAAGCGGAGCTCGACCTGACCAATCCGCTTTGCTTCGGCTATGAGCGCCCGCGACTGCCCATGTTTCTCAGCGATACCCTGTTTGTCGAAACAGCGAAAAACCCCTATGCCACTCCGGCTGTTTTTACCGGCGATCCGCTGCTTGCAGGTTATATCCACCCCCGGCACAAACCGCTGGTGTTCAATTCAGCTGCGGTGGTGGTGGGCGGAACAGGTAAAGGCCGGATCATTTGTTTTGCGGGCAATCCGAATTTTCGCGCTTTTTGGTACGGAACGAACCGCATGTTTGCTAATGCGATATTTTTTGGCAACCTCCTCGGCAGCGAAGCCATTGAGCGTAAATAAACAAATTCTGTAATGAGAAAAATTTGGCTCTTTTTGTGGTGGAGTCCACTGCTGCTTACGGCTCAGACCGCTCTTCAGTCGTCCAACCTGCCCATCGTACTGGTCACTACACCCAACGGGGCACTTATTCCGGATGAGCCCAAGATCACGGCGCAAATGAAAATCATCGACAAAGGGCCAGGGCAGATCAATTTCATTACCGACCCGCCCAATCACTATAATGGATTTATCGGAATCGAAACACGGGGCAGCACCTCGCAGTTGTTTTCCGACAAAAAACCTTACGCCGTTGAAACACGTACCGCCGACGGCGAAGACCTGGATGTGCCCCTGCTGGGCATGCCGGAGGAGTCGGACTGGGTATTTATGGCCCCATTCAACGACAAAAGCCTTGTGCGCGATGCCCTGGCGCTCGAACTGGCGCGACGGATCATGCCCTGGGCTTCCCGTACTCGTTTTGTGGAACTGGTGCTCAATGGTGATTACCGGGGAATCTACCTCGTGGCCGAAAAAATCAAACGCGACAAAAATCGCGTGGATATCAGCAAATTATCGGCGGAAGAACTCTCTGGCGACGACCTGACAGGTGGTTATATCCTCAAAATCGACAAACCGACGGGTGCGCTGAGCGATGGCTGGGTGTCGCCCTATCCCGCCCTTCAGGGCAACTGGCAAACCACATATTACCAATACCACTACCCAAAGCCGGAGGATATTCAGGCCCCACAAAAACAATATATTGAAGACTGGATTACCGGTTTTGAAGATGTCATGCAGTCTGCTCAATACGCCGATACGGCCTCCGGATATTCAAAATATATTGATGTTCAGTCGTTTATCGACTTTTTTATCATCAATGAAATATCCAAAAATGTAGACGCTTACCGGCTGAGTACTTTTTTATACAAGGACAAGGACAGCAAAAATACCCGCCTTTTTGCGGGACCGGTGTGGGATTTCAACATCGCCTTCGGCAATGCCGACTATTGCAGTGGAAATACATACCAGGGCTGGGCGGTAAATTTTAACGGAATTTGCAACCAGGACGACTGGATCATCCATTTCTGGTGGAAACGCCTGTGGGATGATCCGGCGTTTCGCACACAACTCGTCGCGCGGTGGACCGAACTGCGATCCGGCGTATTCACCGATACCGCAGTCGCCGGTGTAATGGACTCACTGGCGGGCGTGGTGCAACAGGCACAGGTGCGCAACTGGCAGCGCTGGCCGATACTCTACGAATGGGTGTGGCCGAATGCCTTTTGTTGCGGCAGTTATCCGCAACACGTCGATTACCTGCGCGATTGGTTGCTCCATCGCATGGAATGGATGGACGGAGCAATGAAGACATTGAATGTGGGTACCTACGAGAAGAAGAAATACTTCAAAACGGAAATTTTCCCCAACCCTTCCAGGGATGCGGTGACATTCAAATACTATGTGCGCTACACCGATAAGGTTGTTTTTCGTATCTACGATGAACTGGGCAGGACGCTTGAAACAGTGAACGGTACCCATCAAAAGAACGGAGAGAATACCTGCACCTGGACGCACGACCTTCACCCCGGACTTTATTTTTATTCGGTAATCGTCAACGGAGTGATCGAATCGGGAGGAACTTTCGTCGTTGAGCAATGAGGGCGGTTAACGGCGGTCGCGGGAATCGATGGTTGCTGCGGCCATGAGCCGGTCGTAGCGCTCGCCAAAAACGCGGAAGTAGACCAGAACGGTGTATAGGTTGCTCGTTTCATAAGAGTTGCCCTCAAAGCCGTCTTCATCTATCTCGCCGGTTTCGCGGTTCACGATCTGGTAACCGTAATTGTAATAGCCTTGTTTTAGCAGCGGCGATTCGCAGTAATACGCCTTGACTTCAGGGCTGTATTCCATTTTATATTCCGGCTTGAGTTGCCAATCGGTCAGTTCGCCGAACACATACACATCCTCATCATCGAAGGGCAAATTGCGGCTGATGGAAAACAGCACCCGGGCATAATCGCACTGCAACAGCGTTTGATTATAATTCTGATTTTCAACGGAATAGCGGCCATTCAAATCGCCGCGAAACGATAAATTGCTACCGGACCGGTCGTTGTCGGTTTCAAGGGTGACCTCATAAAAATCGTATTTCTGGTTGATGGTTTTTACCCGTTCGCCGCGAAACTCGAAGGTACGTATATCGAAAAAACGCCACTCTTTTCCGGCGGGAAACACCACCTTGTCCTGGTAATCGAATACCAGTTGATCTTCCCGGGTGATGAAAGGCGGCAGGGGGCCGAGCGCCGAATCCCAGCGGCCGTTTTGGAGTACAAACGCCTTTACGTCGTTCTGCGGGTTAAATATGCGTGTACCGCGGTGGTTGACCGAAAAGTCGATTTCGTGGTGCGTTTTCAGTTTGTTCACGACTACAGGACTGACCAGTTTGGCGTCGACGCGCCAGCGCGGTTCCACCACGCAAAAGCGCCGGACCAGTACCAGCCGACTTTCGTCGTCGTTGTCAAATACCTTGAGAATATAATTGCCCGACCGCGACCAGCGCATATTGCGGTTGGGCAGGCCGAGGCTGTAATGGGTGTATTGCAGGAGTGTATTGAAGGAACTTTCAATATTGGTTATCCGGTCTTCCGTGAAACCGTCGATATATTCATTGTCGATAAGGTCTGATGGTTGCCAGTCGCTGTCGCAATGCACAATGGTATAGAGGTAATCCTTGAGGTCGCTGCCGAGATGGTCAAACTCCAGCAACATGGTGTTGGGGGCTGTTTTCAATTCTACGATAGGCAGCGTCAGCGGTGCGCCGACGAGGTAAAGCTGGGCTGCCCGAATGTCGGGGTCGATCGTCTGGCTTTCGGTGCTGGTGTCTTGCGTAGGCAGCAACAAAGGGCATAAAAGGAAGGGTAATGCCAATAGAAAAGAAGCAAATGACCTCATTTTGTTGTATTTCGTGAATTGATCCGGGGTATTGACGCAACAGCTGCCGTCAGGTTGCTTACCAGCCTTCATTCGGCATGCATTCCAGTTCCAGCAACTCGCCGGTTTTGGGGTGTTTGCAGGTGAAACGCCTGGCGTGGAGTTTAATTTGCTGTTCCTTCCAGGGTTTTCCACCATAAAGCACATCGCCGGCGATCGGGCATCCGATATGCGCCAGTTGGGCCCGTATCTGGTGAAAACGACCGGTTGCAGGCTGCACTTCAAGCAGAAATTCCTTACCCGATTTTTCAAGTAGCGTGTACTCCAGTTCGCAATGTTGGGTATCGCGGCCGCTTTTTTCCACAATAACTGCTTTTCGGCCGGCCGGATCTTTTATCAGCCAGTTGGTGAGTTTACCTTTTTCAGCGGGTGGGCGGTTCTCCACTTTTGCCCAGTAAACTTTTGCCACGCTTCTGTTTTCAAACTGCCCCATCAGGTTGACGAGCGCCGTCTTGGTTTTGGCAAATACGAGTATGCCACTCGCTGCACGGTCGAGCCGGTGCACGGCGCGGAGGTAAGGCGTTGTTTTAAGGCGTTTCGAGGTCGACTTTTCCTGCAGCTGGCCGGTAAAATACAGCAGTGCTTCGTCTTCTGCCGAAGGGTGGCGTTCCCGGCCGCTTTCCGAGGAAAGCCCGGCCGGTTTGTTTACAATGAGGAGGTAGTAATCTTCAAAAAGGATTTGCATCATGTGCTGGTGAAGGGTTTCAGGGTAGTTATTATCCAACGACAAAATGATAACCGACGCCTTTTATAGTGATGATCTCGATGGCCGGGTCGGCACTCAGGTAGTCGCGTAGTTTTGTGATATAGACATCGAGGTTCCGGGAGTTGAAAAAATTATCGTCGCCCCATACTTTTATCAAAATATCCTTACGGGCGACGGTGAAATTCCGGCTTTCCAGCAATATTTTGAGCAAATCAGCCTCCCGGGCGCTGAGTTTCCGCACCGAATCGCCCATTCGCAACTCATATTTGAGCGGAAAAAATTCGAATTTGCCGATGACAACAGCATCGTTCGGGTTGGCTGCCGCCGTTTTTCCGCGCGTCAGGGCGAGCAGGTTGTGCAGGCGCGCGATGAGTTCTTCCATGCTGAAAGGCTTGCGCAGGTAGTCGTTGCCACCTGCCGAAAAACCCTGCAGCACGTCTTCCGTCTGGTTTTTTGCAGTGACGAACACGATAGGCAGGTCGGACTTTTTACGACGAATCTCCTCCGCGAGCGAAAAACCGTCGCGGTTGGGCAGCATCACGTCGAGCACACAAATATCCGGCTGGAACTGCTCGAATACCGCCATAACCTTATCGCCATCGGCGACCATACAGACTTCGAAGGAGCGGCTTTCCAGGCTTTCCCGGACAATCTTACCGAGAAAGGGCTCGTCTTCCACGTACAGGAGTTTGATATTTTGCATGCACGGCAAAGTTACTCCACGACGCGGCATTCCACACGCCGGTTTTTCTGCCGACCCGTTTCTGTTTTGTTGGAGGCTACGGGTTTGTGCGCTCCATAACCTTTCCAGGATACCTGTTCCGGTAGCACACCATTGGTAATGAGTATATTATAAACGGACTGTGCACGCTTTTCCGAGAGCAGGTCGTTTCCTGCATCGTCGCCAACGCTATCTGTATGTCCGCCGATTTCCACCTTCAGGGTTGGATTTTTGCGCAGTATATCCGCCAGGAGCGTTACTGTTTTTTCGGCTTCAGGTTTCAGGTCCGATTTGCCGGTATCGAATAAAAAGGCCGATTCGAAGGTGTATTTTTTATCTTTTAGCAGGGCGTCCTCCATCGTCGTGCCGGCGTCTTCCTCAATGATAAAATCGTCGAAACAGTAATATGCGATGCGCTTTATTTTTTGCCAGAATGAATTCAGGCTTTGGTTGCGCTCGTCAAACTGTCGGCGCTCTTCCGGGTCCATGTTGATTTTTGTAACGGCATCGGAGAAGAAATTGCCAAACAGAAAATACTTGTACGGTTTGTCGGCCTTGAACGACAAGGTGATTTTGCGCCATTCGCCGCCGGTATCCATAATTTCTTCGACATTCACTTGAGGCTGTACCGGGAAATCGACCTGGCTTTGCATAAATTCTTCCCGTGCGGTGATCCTGGCATCGGAAAAGTAAAAACCGAAATTGCCGCAATAAACAGATTTGTAACCGGCGGGGTTGGTCCACTTGTCTTTGCCATCAAACGCAGGCTGCCGCCCAAATACCCTGGTCAGGTGGAGCACGCCGAGGGAGTCGTTGGTGCAAGCCCAGAAACTGATGCGGTAGGTTTTGCCCTTTTCCATCGTTTTGGCCAGTGTACCCTGGATCAATTCGTGGTAATCGAAGGCAAACTGCCCGTCCTCGAACGGGTGATACATGATGAGTCCCACCATCCGGTTTCCGGTATGTGGTTTGGGAAAGGACGGGCATCCAGACACCGTATCCCATAGGATCAGGTCTGGTGTGTGACTGTCGAAGGTTCGCCAGCCCATGGCGCAGGTATTGAGACCCAGGGCGTTCCCTGCAAACTGACAAGGCTTCGGCTCCGTCTGCAGCACTCCGGCCTGCTTGGGTGTCTGGCGTTCAAACCCGCCGTTTACGACAAGATTTTGAGATAAAAGGGGGTATCCTGCAGGGAGGTACAGGAGCAATAACAGGTGGCGTAAGGGCATGGCATCAGGTTGTTTGCAAAAAAACGCCTTTACGCCGGTAATGTTATGCGAAAATCTGTTTCAGCGCTTCCTGTATTTCCGGGTGCTGAAACCGAAAACCCGCCTGTTGAATTTTTTCGGCAGATACTTTGTTGCTGTTGAGGATAACAGCTGCCATTTCTCCCAACAGGAACTTCATGGCAAATGCGGGTCCGGGTACAATCAGTGCGGGTTGGTGCATGGCGTGCGCAATGGCTTTGACCAGGTCCCTGTTTCTGACAGGATTCGGAGCAACAGCGTTAAAAACGCCGCTCACCTGTTGGTTTTCAATAGCCCAGATAAACATCCGGCACACGTCGTCGAGGTGCACCCAGGAATACCATGCCTGACCGTCGGCGAAATAGCCGCCAACGCCAAAGCGAAGCGGTTTTACAAATTCTGCCAGCGCCCCGCCCTCTTTGGCCAATACGACACCAATGCGCAATTTCACGGTACGAATGCCCAGCGCTGCCACTTCGTCGGCAGCAGCCTCCCATCTTCGGCAACATTCGACCAAAAAACTGCTGTCGACAGGAGCGCTGGTCTCGGTCATCCACTGTTCGCCGGAGTTGCCGTAGTAGCCGATGGCCGATGAGGAAAGATATGCCTTGGGTTTTATGCCCGATTGCAGGAACGCGACACGCAATGTGTGGGCGCTTTGTTCGCGGCTTTCGATGATCTCTTTTTTTCTATGGGCTGTCCAGCGTTTGTCTGCGATGCCGGCACCTGCCAGATTAATCACATAATCGACGCCCTGTAGCGCGGATGCGTCCATTGACCCTGTTGCGGGATTCCAGGAAAACTGCGCTTTATTCTGCGGTTTTCGGGTCAGGATACGGACGGTATGGCCTTCAGCGCGAAGCATTTCAGACAGGCGGCGGCCGATGAGGCCGGTGCCGCCGGCCAGGAGGATGGTAGGCATGAGTTTTCTTGATCAGAATGAATTGTAACGAACACTTAAACAGCGGAGGCCGCATTCAGTTGTCGCAGTGCCGCCATGGGGTCACATGCCTTCCACTTCCGCCTGCCGGTATCGAAGCCAGAATTTTTGTAATATTTTGATCTCGTATGGAAAACTGAAAAAACCTGTGCGATAGCGAGGTGCGGCGATGGACCGTACCACCTTTCGCTGTAGCGCGGACAATTTGGTGTCTGAAACAGTAGGAAAGCGCGCGTTTAAGACGGTTTCGAAGTTCTGAATGCGCCGCACCATCGCCGGTGTAAGCCAGGGTGTGAGCGGATTGCGGCGCAGATCGAAACTTTCCCACTCCGGCGAAAGCCAGTCTTCGAGTTTTTCCGGAAATTTGAAGCCGGCTTTTGTAATGCGTTCGTACAGTTCGGAACCTTCTGTGGGAACTGGGCAGTAGACGTATATAATGATCTCGGTTTCGGGGTTTATTTTTTTGATATCCTGGATAAAGGATATATCCGATTCGATCTGTGCCCATACCTGTTCCGGCGTGTCGGCCGGCAAGCCAAGCACAAAGGAGTATTCCGGGATGATATCGAATTTTTTCATCCGGGCGGCAAAGCGACGGATCTGTTCGCCTGTTTGTTTGCCACCCTTATCCATTTGTTGCAACAGGGCGTCGTTGCCCGTTTCGGCGCCGAAGAAGATCATGCGGCAGCCGGCTCGGCGCATCAGGGCGAGTGAATCGTCGGAATACTGGTCGATGGTATCGATGCGGCCTTCTCCCCACCAGTTCATGTTTTCGGGCAGCATGAGTTTGGAAAATGCCACCGTCCGTTTTTCACTGACAAAAAAGTTGTTGTCGTGAAATTCGATACTGTCGGCGCCCCATTTTTCCTGTACGTACTTGATGTCGCGATATATGTTATCGGCAGATTTGCCACGCCATCGGGCTTCGTAAATGGGCACCACGGCACAAAACGAACATTTGAACGGACAGCCCATGCTGCTGTGGTAAGCCAGCGTTTTTTTACCCAAAAAGGTCGGGTTGAGGTAGCGTTGAAGCGGATAGCACTGATCGAGCAAGTCGTATGGCAGCTGAGGCAATGCATCCTGGTCGAGCAGGTCCTCCTTACTGTTTTTGATGACATTGCCTTCCGGCGTTTTCCAGATGAGGTTGGGGATAAACTCATACGGCGAACCCGTTTCGAGAGCGTGGAGCAGGGCAGGAAAAGCCTTGTCGCCCGGACCGTATATGATGAAATCCACAAAACCGCTTTCCATGCTCACCTTGTACTGGTTGCTGGCGAAGTAGCCCCCCCAGATATTGATCACCTCCGGATACCGTTCCCTGATTTTTTTTGAAAAAGGGATCGCCTCACGCAACTGGGGGCCCGGCATGACCGTACAGGCAAAATAACGGAAGGCGCCGCTGTCGAGAAGGGTTTTGATGACAGACCAGGGATCTTGCTCCAGGTTGCCATCCACGAACGCGAAATCATGCCGGTCGACAATAGATGCCCCCACCTGCAGGATGCTGTTGGGAATACGAAACTTGTTGTTGTATGCGCTGCGCGGGTTGAAGAGCAGGACTTTATTATCGGTGGGTGTGGGCATTGTGTTTGTTTCTTTTCCGGGCGAATTAGCGGGCTACGAAGGTAAGCGCTTATTTTTTCCGGAAAAATACTGACTGAACGGGGAAAAAGAGCAACTGAAGCGGCAACGACACTCGATTTTGTTAACGACCTTTGAGTTTTATCTAATGGATATTTAATCCGTGTGACGAAATGGAATGGAGGCGTTTATAGTATGTCTCCGCTACCGAGCGGGGGCACTAAGGCAAAAAAGGAAGATTGTTTTCATTTGGTTTTTTGGGGTTAGCTGCCGGCACGAAACGTGTTCGGCGGCTTTTTATTTATCCCGCCTTTTTTTTATTTTGATCGCTTCCACATCCATGATCGTGCCGGTACTTTCGGGATATTCTATAGAAGCCAGCAAGGCCGATAGCATTTGGCGAATGGTCACCAGCCCAAGTGCGGTGGCTTTTTTGCGGGTGGCGGGCAGCCATCTCAGGATGGTATAAAGCGGCAAAAAAAGTATTGGCCACCAGTGCCCCGGACCCAATACATACCATGGGCGAATAAACGTGTGCGACAGACCTTTTCCAATGATGTATTGCTCGCCGGTTGCCCGTGCTGCCTGGTAGTCTTTCATAATATTCGTCGGCTCCTGCGCCACGCTCACATAGACAAAATGTGCGGCGCCAGCCAGGAAGGCCGCATCGGCCGACGCCTTCAGGGATGCCAGGTCAATAGTGTAAAATAAATCCCGTTTGCGGGGAGAAGGATGGGGAACACCCAGCAACTGGACAAAAGTGCACCCGGCCGGTACGGAGGATGTGAAACTGTCCGCTTTTAACGGGTCGCCGCTTGTTACTTCAGCGCCGGCAGGTACTTTGTGCTCCGAGCCGGGTCGAACCAGGGCAATTACCCGGTGTCCGCGGAGCAGCAACAGACCGATCAGCCGAGTGCCGATATATCCAGTGCCGCCCGTGATGAATATGGTTTTCATATGCCGTCCTTGTTCAGCGTAAAACACCCGGTAACCCCGCATTTTGCCTGTCGGCGTCAGCACGGCGACCGGGTAAGTCAGGCAGTCCTTGCCCAACACCTCCATACATACGTTTTTCAGACTTATTCGGATTGCTTTCGGGGAGCCAAAATTGCTTGAAGAGAAAAGGTGGGTTCAATAACAAAGCTGGGCAGGATAAAAGCGCCCCGATCACCGGTTAAAAATCGGTCAAAACCCGCCGGTTTGAAAAAAAAACGGCCGAACCTGCTACACAGGGCAGCAAGATTGAACCAAAAATAGTCATTTCCGGGCAATTCAACTACCTTTGCGCGGCTTCGGCAAAAGTCTGACCATGAAAGGCAATTTACTGTTCGCTTTGTTCTGTTTTTCTGTCCTGTTGTGGCAATGCAACAGCAGCAACACGCCCAAGGAAGGCGATGTACTGCTCGCGCAGGTGTACAACAAGGATTTGCTCCTTTCTGAACTCGAAGGTATTGTTCCAGAGGGTGTTACGAAGGAAGACAGTGCGCTGATGGTCAGTGCTTACGTACAGCGTTGGGTACGCGAACAATTGCTCATGTATGAGGCAGAGCGCAACATACCCAAAGATCTGGACATCGACGAGTTGGTGCGCAACTACCGGGCGAGTCTGGTTCGCTTCAATTTTGAAGAGCAGATCATTGCCGAAAAACTGGATAGTACCGTTTCGGAAGCCGAAATGAAGACTTTTTATGAAAACAATAAAGACCAGTTTCAGCTGGAAAGTACCATTTTGAAATGCCTTTTGCTGAAACTCCCGCCACAGGCCCCACAATCAGAGATCAATAAGTTGTGGTACAGCCGCAAACCCGCCGATGAAACAAAACTGGAAGCCTTTGCAAAGCAATGGGCTGCGTTTGCCATGCTCGACCGCGAAAAATGGTATAAACTCGAAGACGTGGCCGCGCTTTTGCCCAAAGGAACGTTAACACCTGACAATATCGGTTCGCGCCGGGAAGGCACGCTCAGCGACGGTGATTTCAGGTATTACTACCGCGTACTCGAAACCGTACAGGGCAAAACCACGGCGCCTTTCGATTACGTGCGCGAACAAGCTTCAAAAGTGATCCTGCACAAACGCAAACAAGAATTGCTGGAGCGCTGGAAAGAAGACCTTTACCAAAAAGAACTGCGGCGGGAAAACGTAAAGATCATCCGCTAACGGCATTCTGAGGCATAATATAAAACGACAAGCATTCGATTTTCAATGAAAAATACGATCAGCATCCTTTCTTTTTTACTTATCCCGGTTCTGCTTGCCGCCCAAAACGACAGGGCGGTCATCGATCAGATCGTCGCAACTGTCGGCGGCGAGATCATTCTCCTGAGCGAGGTGCAGGAACAATATGCCTATGTAAAACAGCAGCAGCGTGATGTTCCCGAAGAATACACGTGTGTTATCCTGCAGAATATGATCATTCAGAAGCTGCTGGTTAATCAGGCCAAAATCGACTCCGTAGAGGTAAAAGACGAAGAGGTGGAAAACCAGTTGAACGCCCGTATCGACCGCCTGATGCTCTATTTTAACCAGGACGAAAAGGCGATTGAAGATTTTTACGGCCAAAGCATCAACCAGATCAAGAACCAGTTGCGTGGCGACATGCGCAGCCAACTGCTTGCAGAGCGGATGCAGGGGCAAATCACCGGTAAGGCAACGATCACGCCGTCTGAAGTGAAGCGTTTTTTCAACAATATCCCGGTGGATTCGCTACCGTATTTCAACGCCGAAGTGGAGATACGCGAACTGGTGTACAAACCCAGGGTGAGCAAGGCCGAGGCGGAAAAGGCACAGGTGCGTGCCGAAGAACTGCGCAAACGCATTGTGGAAGACGGGGAGGATTTTGCTGAGCTGGCAAAAAAATACAGCGCCGACCAGGGTAGCGGCTCCAACGGCGGCGACCTGGGCTTTCAAAAACGCGGAACGTTTGTATCTGAATTCGAGGCTGCCGTATACAAACTCGAAACCAACCAGGTCAGCCAGGTGATCGAAACCGAGTTTGGTTTTCACATTATTCAGATGCTCGAACGCCGGGGCAACCTGGTACACGCGCGCCACATCCTGATAAAACCGGAGATTACCGACGATGATCTCGAAGCCGCCAAGGCAAAACTTGATTCCGTCCAGCAATCGATCAAAAACGGAGAAATGAGCTTCAGCGATGCCGTAAAACGCTTCGGCGATAAAAACCAGGCCAGTTATAACAACGACGGCCGGGTGCCCAACCCGCGTACCGGCAACACCTTTTTTGAGGTGGCCGACCTGGAAACCGATGTGTTTTTTGCGATCGACGGTTTGGCGGTGGGCGACGTAACGGAACCTTTCCCTTTCCGTGCCCCCGACGGCAACCGCCTGTTCAAACTTGTGATGTTGCAAAGCCGCTCCAAACCGCACAAGGCTGATCTGAAACAGGACTACGGAAAAATCCAGATGGCCGCACTGGAGCAAAAAAAATCGGAATACACGGAGGCGTGGGTGCTTGAAAAACTCCGGAGTACCTACCTCTCTGTCGGAGCCATGTACAGCGGTTGTCCGAACCTCAAACAATTACTCGAACAGAATCGCCCCTGATCCATAAGAACCTCCTGAGCCAGCGTTTGGCAACTTATACCCGTTCTGCTGACGCATCTATCAACTGACGCAAAAATGAAATTACATACTCTCGGCCTCTTGTTGTCGCTTTTCGGCGCTCTTACTGTCTCGGCCCAAATTCCCGACACCATTCTGCCAACCATATCGTACAACGAGCCGAAGGAATTCGAGATCGGCGGTATCCGTGTGACAGGCGCCCAATACGCCGACGCCGGCGCAATTATTGCCATCACAGGATTCAAGGTAGGCGACAAGATTCGCGTACCCGGCGGACAGTTTTCAAAAGCGGTACAATCGCTTTGGAACCTGCACCTGTTTACCGATGTAAAAGTGCTTCGTGAACGCACGGTAGGCGACAAGATATTCCTGGAAATCGCCGTGCAGGAGCTGCCCCGTTATCTGCGCCACTCCTTTATCGGCGTAAAAAAGAACCAGCACGACGACCTCAACGGCATCATCGGCAAATACCTGCAGAAAGGTGCTATTCTGACGGATAATGTAAAGTCTGCCCTGATTTATGCCATGGAGCAGCATTACATGGATAAAGGCTACCAAAATGCGGATGTCAAAATTCTCCAGTATCCTGATGAGCGGTCCGTGAATGCTACGCGTCTTGAGTTTGTGATAGACCGGGGTAAACGCGTGAAGATCAAGGATATTCAGTTTTCGGGCAACAGCAGCGTCAAGTCGAAAACCCTCCGGAAAAAAATGAAAAACACGGTGCGCAAGCGCCGCCTGTTCAAGAAGTCGAAACTGGTGCGGAAAGACTATGAGGAAGACAAGCACAACATCGAAAAATACTACAACACGATTGGTTTCCGCGATGCGCGGATTACCAGCGACAGCATCTGGCGCGATAAAAAAGGCCGCCTGATGATCCATATTGCCATCAGTGAAGGCAATCGCTACTATTTCCGAAATATCATCTGGAAAGGCAATACCATATATGAAACCAAGTACCTCAACCAGGTACTCGGAATCAAAAAAGGCGATGTGTACAACCAGGAATTGCTCGATGCACGCCTTTCTTTCAGTCAGGACGGGCGCGATATCTCCTCGCTGTATCTCGACAACGGCTACCTGTTTTTCCGCGTCGACCCGGTCGAAATTTCGGTAGACAACGACTCAATCGACCTGGAGCTGCGCATTTTTGAAGGCCCGCAGGCTACTATTGACCGCGTCGTGATCAAAGGCAACGACCGCACACACGAACATGTCATCCGGCGCGAGTTGTTCACACGTCCCGGGGATAAGTTCAGCAGGGCCGACATCATTCGCTCACAACGCGAGATTGTCAACCTCGGCTATTTCAACCCTGAAGCCCTGTCGATCAACACGCCGGTGAACCCTGACCGCGGCACCGTCGATATCGAGTATATCGTGGAAGAGCGCCCGTCGGACCAACTGGAACTTTCCGCAGGCTACCAGCCCTCCACTGCGTTCAGCCGTGGCGGTGTGATCGGTACGCTCGGCGTGACATTCAATAACTTTTCGCTGCGCAATATCAGAAACAAGGCTGCCTGGAATCCCTTGCCGCAGGGCGACGGACAACGGCTCAGCATTCGCGGACAAACGGCCGGCGACCGCTACCAGTCGTACAATATGTCGTTCACCGAACCCTGGCTGGGTGGTAAAAAGCCCAACTCGCTTACGGTGGCCGGCTTCTTTAACCGCTATTCCAATGGCTTTGAAGGCGCCGACAATTTTCAGCGACTCGATATCATCAACGGAACGGTCGGGTTTGGCACTCGCCTGAAGTTTCCCGACGACAACTTCATTTTCCGCGCCGATATGAATATTCAAACCCTGAAGATTAACCGTTACGGCGGATTTGTCGACGACCTGGGTCGCGTGATCAATGAAGGTGTTTACCACAACTACAACCTCGGGCTTACCCTGGCGCGCAACAGTGTGAACGACCCGATCTTCCCCCGAAGCGGCTCGCTTATTTCGCTTAAAATGCAGGTTACGCCCCCGTACTCCTGGTTTAGAAACAAGGCATTCTACGATACTGCTGACGTAAAAGACGTGTACCGCAACGTGGAATACGTGAAATGGCGCATCGATGCGGATTGGTATACAACCCTCGTGGGCAAACTTGTACTGAAAACATCGGCCAAAATCGGCATCCTCGGACGCTGGTCGTCCAAAACCTCGCTCTCGCCATTCGAGCGCTTTGAACTTGGCGGCGACGGCCTCAGCAATCAGAGTTTCGGTCTCAATGGCCGCGATATCATCAGCCTGCGTGGATACGGAACGGAAGACATTATGGGGCGTTTCCCCGGTGGCGCAGGGGTATTTAACAAGTATACCGTTGAGTTGCGCTACCCACTGTCGCTCAACCCTTCGAGTACCATTTTTGTGACCACATTTGCACAGGGCGGCAACGCCTGGGCGCGGGCGAGCGACTTTAACCCGTTCGACATCAAACGTTCGGTTGGCGTCGGCCTGCGGGTATTCCTTCCAATGTTCGGTACCCTCGGTTTCGACTATGGTATCGGTTTCGACAAGCCGGAATTTTATGGGGAGAAAAAACTCTCCAACTTCGCCCGGTTTAATATTGTGTTGGGCTTTGAGCCGGATTAAACCCGCTTCGGCCGAAGGATACGGAAACATGAGTCATCCCGAATTTTCCAGGCGAACACGACCTCCGTACCGTCGAATATAGGCTGTGTGTATGTACAACGGACTTCCAAGTCCGTTGAAACGTTGTGGAGGCGCCGGACTTGGAAGTCCGGCGTACATACCCCGTCTGGTAGGTTGTTTAACGCAAATATCGCTACAGAAACCTGACCGCTACCAGGTCGGATATTTTACATAACCGGCTGATCTGTAAATATTTGACTTCTCCAAAATCAACTGCAAAATTCGGGATGACTCATGTGCAATTCGGGTACTATAGTGAAGGCTCGAATCTTTTAACCCGGTTCCTCCTCCACCCGTTCCAGTATCCGGAAGGTGTAAGCCCATTCATTTTTAGCGTCCGGCTCATGGTGTTCACGCCATGTTTCGCGCCAGTCGCCAGTCGCCAGTTCAGGGAAAAAAACATCTCCTTCCACTGTCAGGTCTACTTCAGTCAGGTAAACCCTGTCCCATAAGTCCATGCTTTCCCGGTATATCGCTCCTCCCCCGATGATGAACGCCTCCTGTTCGCCGTTGTCGAAGGCTATGCCCAGCGCCTCCTCTATGGAATGTGCAACCAACACCCCTTCTGCCGTAAAAAACGGATCGCGGGTGATCACAATGTTGGTGCGTTTGGGCAATGGCCGGCCAATGCTCTGAAAACAGTTGCGCCCCATCAATACATGGTGGTCGAGGGTGGTGCGTTTGAAATATGCCAGGTCGGCGGGCAGGTACCAGGGAATCTGGTTGTTTTTGCCGATGACATTGTTTTTGGCGGTGGCGACGATTGAAGAAACGAGCATTTTTCAGTGGCGGTTGGAAGTGAGCAGGAGATCAGGTGTTCTGAAGCAGCTCCTTTATAATAAATCGCATGTGCGGTTCTGCGGCACGGGCTGTGGCAATGACCTCCTCCACCGTGGTTTCCCGGATGACAGACCGCGGGAAGGATACATTGGAAATAAGCGACAACATCATGACCGGCAAGCTCATATGCCGGGCTACCAATACCTCCGGTACCGACGACATGCCCGTGCAGTCGCTGCCGAGTCGGCGCAGCATTTCGTATTCCGCAGGCGTCTCCAGGTTCGGCCCCTGGATAGACGAATAAACGCCCTCCACAGCCCGGATACCGTTGCTTTTAGCGATGGCCAACGCCCGGGCGCGCAGGTTGGCATCATATGTATGCAGCATATCTGGAAAACGAGGCCCCAGGCGTTCGTCGTTCTCGCCCCGCAAAGGATGTTCGGGCAGCAGGTTGATGTGATCGCGCACAACAACCAGGTCGCCAGCCTTCAGGTGCGGGTTAATGCCGCCCGAAACATTGGTAATGATAAGTCTTTCGATATTCAGAAACTTCAATACACGCACCGGAAAGGTGACTTGTTGCATCGACCAGCCTTCGTAATAATGGAAGCGGCCGGCCATCACGACCACCGGATGGTTGCCAAGATGCCCGAAAATCAAACTGCCTCTGTGGCTTTCAACGGTGCTTCTGGCAAAATGGGGAATATCGCGATAAGCGATTTCCTGGCTTATGCGTATGTCGTCGACCAGATTTCCCAGCCCCGTGCCGAGGATGATGCCTGTTTGCGGTTGAAATCCCGTAATGCTGCGGATATGAGCAACGGCCTCCCGGATTTGTTCGTAAAGTTCCATGGCTTGCAGCGGCAAAAGTAAACATATCGCAGCGGAGCGAATACCGGCATTCTGATATTAAAAGAAGTGTTTTTTGCATATTTTTGATGGGCAATATTTACCGGTTCCGCTGCGGTGGAATATGGATCGCATTTTACATTACTCACCTTTCAGATTTCAACCATGAAACACTTGTATTTTCTGTTGCTTGGCGGCCTTGTATGCTACTTTACTGCCTGCACATCGACCGGATCACAACAGCCTGACGACAGCATCACACTGAAAAGTTACTTCGCCCATTCCGGCAGCGGCGTGCAAAACGGCGGCGTGAAGGTGATCCCGATCCAAACACCCCAAGGCACGTTCAATGTATGGACCAAACGCTTCGGCAACAACCCGAAAATAAAACTCCTTTTGCTTCAGGGCGGACCCGGTTGCACCCATGAATACTGGGAGTGCATGGAAAGTTTTCTGCCGGCCGAAGGCATTGAGTTTATTTATTACGATCAGTTGGGCACCGGCTTTTCAGACAACCCCAACGATACGGCGATGTGGGACCTGCCGCGGTATGTGGAAGAAGTTGAACAGGTGCGCAAGGCGCTGGATTTGACCAAAGATAATTTTTTCCTGCTTGGCCATTCCTGGGGCGGTATTCTTGCAATGGAGTACGCCCTGAAATACCAGGATAACCTGAAAGGGCTTATTATTTCCAATATGATGGCCAGTTGCCCCGAATACGGCAAATACGCAGACGAGGTACTGGCCAAACAACTGGACCCCAAAGTGCTTGATACGATCAGGATGATCGAAGCCAAAGGCGATTTTGACAATCCTAAATATATGGAACTGCTGCTGCCGTATTTTTACAACCAACACATTTGCCGGCTGCCGCTGAACGAATGGCCCGACCCGATGCAGCGTTCATTGAATAAAATAAACCAAAGTCTTTATGTGACGATGCAGGGCCCAAGTGAATTCGGGATTGCTGGCAAGCTGGAGTTCTGGGATGTAAAATCCAGGCTTCCCACGATAGGGGTGCCTACCTTGTCTATCGGCGCAACCCACGATACCATGGACCCGGAGCACATGAAATGGATATCGACGGCAGTTAAAAAAGGCCGGTTCCTGTTGTGTCCCAACGGCAGCCATATGTGCATGTGGGATGATCAACAAACCTACATGCAGGGATTGATATCCTTTTTGACGGATGTGGACAAAGGAGCGATGTAGCAAAAGCGCAGGGAAAACAAGATTGTTCCGTATCCTGATGCCCGAAAGGTGGCGCCGGGTTATCTTGGCGCCACTTTTCTGACAGGATTTAAAAGTATGCTGAAAAAAGCCCTCCAGTTTTTACTCTTCTTGAGCATTGGCGTCGTCATTCTGACCCTTGTTTTCCGAAGTCAAAATGCCGCGTTTCAGGAGCAATGCAGGCTCGACGGCGTTCCATCCGACCAGTGTAGCCTTACGGATAAGTTGATGCACGATTTCTCCACGATACACTACGGCTGGATGGTTATGGTGATTGCTGCATTTACGTTGAGCAACATCTTTCGGGCGCTCCGCTGGCAAATGCTGATGGAGCCGCTTGGATATCGCGCCGGCTTCGCCAATTCATTGCTGACGATCCTTTTGGGCTACTTCGCCAACCTGGGGTTTCCGCGCATGGGCGAAGTGGTGCGCGCCGGCACCCTGGCCAAATACGAGCATATTCCGGTAGAGAAAGTAATGGGCACGCTGGTGGTAGACCGGCTGATGGATTTTGTCTGCCTGTTTGTCGTAGTGGGTCTTGCCTTCCTTTTTGAAGGACAAACGCTGTTGCATTTTATCGGTCAAAACAAGGGCGGCGCAGGAGGTGGACTGATGCAAAACACCCTGCTGCTAACCGTCTTGGGGCTGATGGCAGCGGGTGTGGCCGCGTTGTGGGTATTCAGAGAAAAATTACTGCATTTGCCTGTTTATCAGAAAATTGCAAAACTGGTCAGGGGTTTTTGGGACGGATTGCGAAGTGTATTTAAATTGCGTTCACCCAGTGTGTTTTTGCTCTATTCTGCCGGAATATGGTTGATGTTCTACCTGCAATGCTGGTTCAACCTGCAATCCTTTCCACCCACTGCTCAGCCTGGGTGCAGGTGCAGCATTGATGGTTTTTGTATTCGGCACACTGGGTTTTGTTATTCCTTCACCGGGAGGCATGGGCACTTTTCATGCGCTGGCAATAGCCGGACTGGCCCTCTACGGCATCAATGGCGGCGATGCATTTTCGTACGCCAATATTGCTTTTTTTGCGATACAGATATTCTACAATATTGTCGCAGGAGTGCTGGCGCTCATCCTGTTACCGCTTTTAAACAGAAAACCCGCTGATTGAAACCAGGTATCTGAATCAGGCAGGTTTTTTCTTCCAGAAAAGGAGTATCAACCACGGTGCGATTATAATAAGCGCGACCAGAACCCAAAATTCGACGCCTGGTTTTGCTGTATGATCTGTTGTTGACTGAACAAGATTCCAGGTCAGCGTCAGCGTCAGCAGGCTTACCAGCAGGTACACCACGCGCAACAAAACACGCATTCTTTGGTATTCAAATGCCGCATTTTCAGGGGTGATGGTGTTTAAATAGTTGAATTTGTGCGGAAAACGCGTCATGAACATCATGCCTGCCACGGTAACAAAAGCAATGATCGGCATAAGGAAGATAATCTCCTTTGAACCATAGCGGTCTGCTTCACCGGCAGCGTTAAAGTGATGCGGGATCAAATCGGGTAAATCGCTGTAACTGTTGAGTGCCAGGGCAAAACCAAGCATAACGAATATCCAGGATGCCACATCAAGCCAGCGCTCCAGGGAAGTTTTGGGTAAGTCAAGTTTCGGACGTGTTTCCATACTGCGGTACAATTTAGCCGGACAAATATTTACCCTATTCTTCAAAATAGTCTTAAAATCAGCCAAATATGTCTTCTTTTTCGACCATTGAATCAAAAATAAAAACGCCCGACCAACTGGCCGTAACTATTGCGAAGTGGCGCAAGGCGGCAGAAATAATTGTTTTCACAAACGGTTGTTTCGACCTGCTGCACTATGGCCACCTGCATTACCTGTCGCAGGCCCGCGATCTGGGCGACCGGCTTGTAATAGGTCTCAATAGCGGCGCTTCCGTGCGTCGCCTGAAAGGGCCCAACCGGCCCATCAACGATGAAATAACCCGCACCCACCTGATCGCTGCGTTGGAAGTGGTCGATGCAGTCGTCATTTTTGAAGAGGATACGCCGCTTGAATTGATAAAAGTAGCAATGCCCGATATCCTGGTAAAAGGCGGCGACTGGCAACCGGAGCAGATCGTTGGATCGGATGTCGTACTGGCCAATGGCGGCAAAGTGCTGAGCCTGCCTTATGTGGAAGGCTATTCTACAACAAACATCGAGCAGAAGATACTACAAGGTGCCGGATAGGTACCGGCGGCTTTAGCCGCTGAAGAATTTACAACGCCCTCAGAAAAGCCACCGGTACCACATGCAACATCAACCGATAATAGACCGGTCTTTGGCCACATGCGTAGCATACAGCATGGCTGCACCGGCGAGTCCAAGGTCTTTCAACAGCATGGAAGTGGCGTTTTGTGCGCCCTCTCCTCCTGCCATAGCCCCGGGAAGATGCACCATGAGCACGAGCAGCAACAGGAACAAGGCCAGCAGGGTAGTCGCCAGTTTATCGTATTTGCCAATATACATACTGACGGCAGCGGCAATGAGACCGGCGCCGGAGAGAAACACCCAAACGATCTTTACCGGCATGTAGGAAGGCACGACATAATCGGCCATGACCTGGGCGCTCATGAAGTGCATCAGGCCAAAAACTGCGAAAGGAAGGGGGTAAATCCAGCGACCAAGTGATAAAAAAGCATTCATAGTGGAAATGGTTGTGTGAAAGATGTTATTAGTTTTGATGTTTTAACATTAAATTATGTCTACAAAAATAGATGTATCATTTTAAATCGGGCATTTATTGTAGAAATTTTTTCCATTGAAATGCAATAAACCGGAATATAATTTTGAACTAAAGCATGGACAACTCAACCACGCTGGAACGCTGGCGCCTTGTACTCGGATCAAAATCCGACGCCGAACAGGAGGTTGCCCTGAATGCCGGGATGAAGGGTATGGACGCGGTGCTGGATGCGCTGTACGATGCGCCACGACAGGGCGGGCTTGGCAGTTCATCGCCCAATATCAACCGCTGGCTGGGCGATATCAGGCGTTATTTTCCCACGCAGGTCGTCCAGGTGATGCAGCGTGATGCGCTGGAACGCCTTGGCCTGACCCAACTGCTGCTTGAGCCGGAGCTACTCGACAGCGTCGAACCCGATGTACACCTGGTAGGCGCCTTGCTGTCGCTCAACAAAGCCATGCCCGACAAAACGCGCGAAACTGCCCGGCGTGTTGTGAAAAAAGTGGTGGAAAACCTGGAAAAAAAACTGCGCAATCCCTTGCGTGAAGCCTTGCAAAGCGCCCTCAACCGCAGCGTCCGGAACCGGCGGCCGCGCGCCAATGAAATCGACTGGCGCCGCACCATCCAGCAAAATATGAAGCACTACCAACCGGAATACCACACCATTATCCCCGAACGGCTGATCGGCTTCGGACGTAAAGGTCAGGCGATGCGACATGTTATGCTGCTCATCGATCAAAGCGGTTCGATGGCCGGTTCGGTAGTATATGCCGGCATTCTGGGGGCAGTAATGGCATCGGTACGTTCGCTGGAGACCAATATTGTGGCTTTTGATACGGCAGTGGTGGATTTGACGCAACATCGGCACGACCCGGTGGAATTGTTGTTCGGGACGCAACTGGGAGGCGGTACGGATATTGCCAGGGTACTCCGTTACGCCGAAACGCTTGTTCGTACGCCACAGGATACCATTATGGTGCTCATCAGCGATTTGTACGAAGGAGGGAGTCGCATCGATATGCTGAAAAGAGCCGCTGCATTGAGGCGATCCGGCGTTACGGTTGTGGCGCTACTGGCCCTGAGCGATGAGGGCGCGCCTTCCTACGATCACGAAAATGCCGCCGCACTTTCTGCGCTGGATATTCCCTGTTTTGCCTGTACCCCCGAACGCTTTCCCGACCTGATGGCTGCGGCTATACAAAAACGCGATCTGAAGCGCTGGGCGGGCGAAAACGGGATTTCGCTAAAAGCGTAAGGTCTTGCCTGGATCCGCTCTGATTTAAAAAATGCGGTGTACTTCAATTTCTCCGCGTTGAAAATCATAAAAATGAAGAGTTTTGCGGCTTGAAATTATCCTTGGGCCATTTGTCCGCTTCAACTGAAATCATATTTTCATGAAAAATCTATTTTTATTAGCCGTTTCCGCCGCAATTGTCCTCTGTTTTGAATTTTGTGAAAACAAAACAGCCAGGACGGGCGCCTACGGTAATGCAACCGGAGAAAACACAGGTGGCACTACCGCGGAATTGCCGCCCGGCAAAAGTGATTCGCTGGCAGGTTTTCCGGGTTGCGAGCGAGCAGCATGGTCGCCCTTGTCGACCAATTCCGAAGAATTTATCTATCAGCACTATGTGGTGAAGATCACACGGCTACAGGATGGATCGGGAGAGGAAGTTGTTGTGAAACGCGATTCCGGCCGGTCGGATTTTACTATCCCGATACATGAAGGAGGGCGTTTCTACGGGATCAGCCGCAACAGGCTTTTCATAGATGCCGGTACCGGCCCAGGCAACCGGGAGGTATACGTTTATGATCTCGACAGGATGTTACAGTTGTTCGGCACACCATACTGTGGCGATCTGCAAATTGTTCAATCCGAGAAAATCAGGTACCTGGTCCCGGTGGAAGAGCAGGAAGTAGTAAAAATGCCGGAATGTCCCGAAAAAGCGGAGTGGGAGAAGAAGGGATTGCGGGTTGGCTATGGACAGCGCTGCCTTTTCAATTTTGTCAACCGGTCGCTGCCGCGAAAATCGGAATGGGAATGTGTGGCCCTGCAATGATATTGCCGTGAAGGAAGGTTTCTTGGATCAACGAGTGAACCGTTTTTGCAGTTCTGTCAATTCAAATGTGATAAAACAATTGCGTCCAGAAGGGCTGCTGTAAGGCACTGAGCAGGCGAACAGCTGGTCGATCAGGTCCTGCATCTCGGATATGGCCAGCGGCTGGCCCCTTTTGACGGCGGCGCTGCGTGCCATTGCCCGGGCAAGATTATCCTGGGTACCCAATTCGAGCTCGAGGTTATCTTTATACTGTTCCAGTACTTTTTCCAGTAGGGTCTCCTCCGACACACCCGCCAGGTCGGCAGGTGTTCCGTGTACGACAAATGCATTGCCGCCAAACTCTGCTATCTCAAATCCCAGGCAGTTTACTTCCTGAAGGATGTCGCGCAATAAGGCGGCATCTGCTGCAGGGAATTCGATGGTTCTGGGAAATAACATCTTCTGTGTTGCAATGGGTTGGCTGCCCAGGGCATCGAGATAGCGTTCATACAGGATACGTTCGCTGGCTGCTTGCTGATCAATCAGCAGGAAGCCCGACTTGATGTGGCTGACAATATACTGGCCGTGTATCTGATATGGATCCTTCTGGCCTTTGGAGAAGCTGCCGCTCTCGTCGTCCATTGCCGTCGTTTCGGCGCTGGAGCGCACTTCAAAGTTCAATATCTCGTTGCTGCCGGTCCCGCGCTCCATTTCGCCCTGTTGTGCATCTGCCTTATCCACAGCCGCCAGGCCTTCATAAAGATCCTGCCAGTGGCGAAGGTTGTCTGCATGACGCTGGTCGTCGGGTTGTTTCGGCGGGCGGGAATAATCGCTTACTGAAGGGGGGCGGTCGGACTGGGGTTTCAGGAAGGGCGTTTTGGTTGGGGTCGCCTGGAAGGCCGGTTCCTGTTCAAAGTCAAGCGTAGGTGTAATGTTGTGGCTACCTAATGCGTGGCGTACCGTCACCTTCAGGTAGTTGTATACCAGTTTTTCGTCGTCGAATTTTATTTCCTGTTTGGTTGGATGGACGTTGATATCAATCCGCATGGGGTCAATGTCGAGAAACAGGACATAGAATGGAAAGGTATCGGCGGGCAGAAGGTCTTCATATGCGTTCACCACGGCATGATGCAGGTAACTGCTTTTGATGAATCGCTTGTTTACAAAAAACAGCTGCTCGCCCCTTGTTTTTTTGAAATAATCGGGCTTGCCGACAAATCCGGTTATTTTCAGGATATCGGTTTCTTCCTGTACCGGCACGAGTTTTTTGTTCACGGCATCGCCGAATACCTTGACGATGCGTTGGCGCAGGTTGCCCGGCGGCAGGTGAAAAATTTCCTGGTCATTGTGGTGCAGCGAAAAGAAAAGATCGGGGTTGGCCATGGCTACACGCTGAAACTCATCGAGCACATGGCGCATTTCAACCGGGTCGCTTTTCAGGAAATTACGTCGGGCCGGCACATTGTAAAAGAGGTTTTTGACGGCAATGCTCGTGCCTGCCGGTGTTTGGCAGGGTTCCTGCGCTTTTACCATTGAACTTTCGACGGCGATGCGCGTACCCAATTCGTCTGTCGCGCGGCGCGTGCGCATTTCCACCTGTGCAACGGCAGCGATAGATGCCAGGGCTTCACCCCTGAAACCCATGGTGTGTATGGCAAACAGATCCTTGGATTCCCGGATTTTTGAAGTAGCGTGCCGCTCAAAACTCATGCGGGCATCCGTTTCAGACATGCCGCAACCGTTATCCACAATCTGGATGAGCGTTTTGCCCGCGTCGCGAACGATCAGTTTAATCTGTGTGGCGCCGGCATCAATGGCGTTCTCCATGAGTTCCTTGACCACCGAGGACGGGCGTTGCACCACTTCCCCTGCGGCGATCTGGTTGGCCACGTTATCCGGCAACAATTGAATGACGTCAGTCATGGTCGGGTGCGCATATCCGGTAGTTTTTGTCTTTTTGTATTTGAAGCGTAATGGGCGGGATATGCGCTATTTGTGCAAAGATACCGCATTTTATGCGAGACAACGCTATTTCGCCGGACCAGGCATCTTTAAAAACATTCTGAAAAAGCGAAAAAACATGACTTTGGGACAGATTCTTCTTTATGGTTTATATTTTTGCCTGAATTTTCTGCATCACCACAATTCGGACAACAAATATGGAAAATATCCAAAACACACGTGGCAAAGGATACTGCATACTGTACATCTTTATGGCTTTGTTTTTCCTGACAGCGCTGTTGCTGATGCTGTACAACCGCAGCAGTGTACTTGATTTCCCAAAAATAGTATCGCTTTGCGGCGATAAAAAAATCACAGGGACTATCCCGGGTTACCGGGTTAGCCCCTGTTTTTGTTATTAACCGTCTTTCTTTCTGCCGAAAGGTATGGCATAGGTAAGCCCGGCGCTGAGCAGCGGCTTTCCTATGTCGAAGGTGCTGTTTTGAAAACTGCCAAAGCCTATCTGTCCATAAGCGGTAAAATTATTGATTGTGCCGTGGAGGGTGATCTGGTGCATACCCAACGAAGGAGAAAATCCCTCTCCTTTGGATCTGTCCCATCCATACCGAAGCCCGAAATAGCGATTTTGCGAAGGCGCATACCTGAAGTCCATATTTATTCCGAAACCGCTGCCGCCGCTGCCCTTGTAATCGGAATCGAGTATATCTGGGCCGAAAAACGGAAACAGGGCGACTTTGGTGATCACTTCAGCGGCTTCATCCTTCGTAAGGCTTGAAAATTCGCCGCGCTCGTTGAACGTCTGAAATGCCAGGCCCAACAGTATTTCGAAATTTTCCTCAACGGGTATCCGCGTGCCTATTTCATGCCGGGCGCCGAAGCCGTGGTATTTGAACGGAACCAGCCCCGAGGCTTCGTTTCCCGGTATCGTGTCGACCTGGTACTTGCCCCAGTACCCGAAAAAGCCGCCACTGTAATAGAAGTGTTTGCGCATGAACGAAACATGGGCCGCAAATTCGGAGGAATTGTTTTTCTCGTTATCGTAGTAAATCACGCCCCTGCCTGTTCTTCCGGATATGGATACGGCATTGGCTTTCGCGCCCTTGTAAACGGGCTTCGCCATATAGGCGTTGTTGCTTCCCAGGTAAGCGGGGCCGTATTTGGGGGCGCAACTTTGCATCAAGAGGGCAACCAGCAGCATCGCTGCAGACAATCGCAAAAAAATCGTTTTCATAATTCAGACTGATTTGACGTGAAAAAGATCGGGAAAAGGACTCATTTGCCGTTCACCAGGATCACTTTTTGGGTGTAGACACCGCTTTTTGTGGCGAGCTGAAGCACCCACACACCCGGTTGGCGGCCGCTCAGGTCGACGCGGAGCAGGCCGTCGCCGCTACGCGTATAAGGAACATCTGCCGATAAGCGGCCATCGATGCTGAACAATCGGCAGGCGGATATGTCATCCGACGAACCGGCAGGCAACTGCACATTAATGGGCCCGCTGGCCGGGTTCGGGTAAACTTTCAGAGACTGCTGTTCCTCGCCGGGTGTGTTTGTCGCAGTTACAATGCATGAACCGGGTACAAAGTACACCGGATCGTAAATAACATGGCAGGCACTGCCGATATATTTCACGGAATAAAAGCCCTCCAGGGTGGGGTTGAAGGCCTGGTTGATTGCCCCGGGAATTTCATTGAGGTTGGCATCCAGCCAGCGGTTGGAACCGGAATAACTGGACACCAGTATGTCGTTCGTGCAGCTGATCTCCGGTTTGTCCGGCAAGGTATCGGAGATGAAAAACGTCTGTGTCCAGGTAGCGGAGGTCACCAGCTTGGTTTTTACCACGAGGGTAAGCTGGTAGGCGGCGTTGGAAAAAGTGCCGCCCGTGGAATTGGCAGGCACGGCAACCGAGCCGAGGAAGTCGTTGGCGCCGCACCAGATACCGTCGGCGTCCCAGGCTTTAATGGGAAATGAAGCCTGGGTAAGCATGCCGTCGATTGCGAAGGTGGAAGAAAGTGGTGCATCCTCTATTTCGTATGACCGGGCAACATATCCGGCGAGATCCGTGAAAACGAGGTACAAATCAGGCTTGTAGTCGCTACAGAAGAGTCCGTTGTCGTTCCACGAATCGGGATGATACTGGGTAACCTGGATAGCTTCGACGACCCGGAAAGGCGTTGCCGCGCTGACGGTAAGGCTGATGGTTTTGTTGCCGGTTGTGGCATACGCGATCGCGGGTGGCTGGTAGATGTTCGCCGTTTCGCCGTTGCCGAAGTCCCAGAGATAGCTGTCGAAGATGTTGGGTGCGAGCACATTTACCTGTACCTCCGTACACGTGGGCTGAGGTACAAGGAACAGCGGTTGTGCAATGGCGCAATGGCAGAGCAACAGGGCAGGTATGAGATTGATCCATTTCGATTTCATGATAAATTGGTTTGACGTGAAAAAACTGGTATTGACAGGGCAAAGGTGTGCTTGTCGGGTGCGCGCAGAAAACCCCGAAACCGGTGAGATGTTAAAATTCACGGGTTTGCGGAAAGCAGGGAAAGCGGGCGGGGTCGGTATCCCGGAAAACAGGGAGAACCGTGATTTTTCAAAACTCACGGGTACGGAAGACAAGCTGTTTACGGCGAGCGCCGATTTTTGTATTATCGGCGTATTAAAATCTGGCCGGTGGTTTTAATCTTTAATCAGCAAAATCGATGCAAAGAGCAAAACTGTTTGTCGCCATCGCCATCGGCATTTCGCTGGTGGCGGCACTGACGACATGGATTTCTTCCAAATTTCGGATCAGCGAGCGGTTGCCGGGAGAAGTTCCGGGGATAATAGAATATTATGCAGACACGACGCCGGGCCATGCGCTCGGTATCGCCGAGGTGAGTGCATTGCCGGACTCTTTATTTGCCGTAAAAGACCCCTGTTGCAGTTTCGGCAGGCCGGATGGTGTCGTATGGCTGCGCTTTCCCTTTGTCAATCGCGACACTTTCCATGAAAAATACCTGGTGGAAGTTGTCAACCCCTCCATTCCGAAAATAGAGTTTTTTCAACTGGATGCGAACCAAAGGGTGCTTCGCGCTTTTAAGACCGGTACCAGCACCGGCGCCGAACAATTCCGGTTCCGGGAGCGCCCGGATACCCACTGCCGCAATTTCCGCTTTCCAATGGAGATTGCCCGCGACAGTCTGGCCTGGGCCTATTTCCGCATTACTTCCAAAACGCCGCTCTGTTTCCGGATCATGTTTTTTGATAAAGAATACCGCCTGGGCCATCACCAGTGGGTAGTCGACATACTGATGACCATTTTTTATGTCTTCAGCGTTCTTTTTCTCATCCTTACCGCCATTCTCATCGTCGCGTCGCGGGAGCCGTTCCACTGGTACTATTTCCTGTACGTTTTGTCGACGGCGCTGTTCATACCGGCGCACCTCGGGCTTGGCTTCGCATACGTGTGGAAAGACTGGCCCGAATTGCAGCACATTATCCCGATGGCTCTTAATAACCTCCGGCTGATCTTCGGCATACAGTTTTTTCGCCTGTATTTCGACCTGCCCCGTACGGAACCGCGCTTCAACCGTTTTATAGGCATTAGCATCAGGATATTTCTGGCCACGTTTTTATTGCAGTTGATCCCGCATCCCGACATAATCTGGGTGTACTATCCTTTTTTTATTTTCCTGATGTTGTTCAGTCTCCTGATGATCGGTTGGCTGTTTTACGAACTGGCCTTCAAGTGGCGCAGGAAACTGTCGTGGCTGTTGCTCGTGATCGCGCTTAATTTTATCGGTCTCGCCTCCACTTCGCTGCAATACCTGGGCTACGGATCTGCGTTTTTTGATATAGCCGACTGGCTGATGTACCAGTTTGGGATAGCGGATACGTTTTTCCTGTCTCCCATGGTGATCGGGGCCTTTTTCTTTGAACAAATGCTGGTGTTTAATTTTGCGGTACGGCGCTACCTGCATTTGATTGAAAAAAACCAGAACGCCCAACTGCGTGTTGCCCGTGCCCGGGAGGAGGGTCTGAATGCGCTCATCATCGGCGTGGAAAACGAACGCCTCCGCATTGCCCGCGACCTGCATGACGGCGCCTGCGTAAACCTGGCGGCGATCAACATGAAAGTAGACGCGATTCGCGAGGAACTCGGTGGTCACCCTCTCCAGGCCGATAAACTGGCCGGCATTGCCAACGACATTGAACAAACGTATCGGGAAGTGCGCGGTATTTCCCACGACCTCATGTCGAAGGCACTGGAAAAAACCGAGCTTCAATTGGCAATCGAAGACCTTACCGTACGCATTAAACAGGCCCAACCGGGGCTAAAAGTGCATTTTTATGCCAATTATCCGCTCAATGAAGTCGGCAAACTGTCAAAAATTCACCTGTACAGGATTGTACAGGAGTTGTTGGGAAACGTGCTGAAACATGCGGGCGCCGGATCGCTCCACCTGCAATTGCTCAAGGACGAAGGCCAGCTGCTGCTTACCGTAGAAGACGATGGAAAAGGGTTCGATCCTGCAGCAAATGGTTCGGACGGCATTGGGCTGGCCAATATTCGCACCCGCGTGGAAGTGTTGCGCGGCAAAATGCACCTGGATTCAGCGCCGGGGAAAGGAACCTTCGTGAGTATTGAAATCCCGAAAGCAGGGCTGGCCTGATGCGCGTCATTCTTCCCAAAGTCCGTTCTTTTTCAACCATTCGGCCACTTCAAAGCGGCTGGAAGCGCCCGTTTTGGAGCGCAGGTTTTTGATGTGGCTTTCCACTGTATCCTCGCTGATAAACAAACTTGATGCGATTTCCCGTATGGTCTTGCCCTTGGCGTAAGGCAGCGCCACTTCCCCTTCGCGGGGGGTGAGCGAAGAACCGGATGATTTGGCGGGAAGCAGGGCGCGGATTACTTCGCCCAGGGAGGATTGGTCGAGGAAGTATTCTCCATCTGCCACGGCGCGGATGCCGCGCAGTAATTCCGCTTTGTTGACCTCTTTGGATGCGTAGCCGCGCGCGCCTTTCTGCAGCGTCTCCCGGATAAAAGTGATTTCGCAGCTGACGCTGAGCATCAGGATGCCCAGGTCGGGAAATTCTTCCGTCAGCAACCGGCATATTTCGCCGCCGTCGAGCGACGATCCTTTAAAGGTGTAATCGAGCAGTAAAACGTCGGGTTTTTGCTTCCGCACATTTTCAAGTGCTTCCTCGCCGCTTCGGGCGCACCAGATGACCTCCACTGCGCCGTCCGTATTGCTGAACAGAGCACTCAGGCTCTCCAGAATGAGTTCCTGGTCGTCGGCAAGGGCGATATGAAGTGGTTTGGACATGGTGCGTGTGTGGTTGAATCTGCCAACTCAGCAAAGGTTTTCTGCTAAAATCTGCAAGAGCCCTTGATGCAAACCTTAACCTTCATCTTCATCCGATTCGCAGTCGTAGTGTTTTTTGGGCCTGCCGGGTCGTTCCTTTCCTTCGTTGCCTTTGGGCGATTCGAGTATTTTCTGAATAATCCTGGCCCGTTCCTTTCGCACCCACTCCTGCATTTTGGCGTCTTCTTCGCGGTCAAAATAGCGGACGCCGTCGACCCAGGTTTTTTCAGCCTTTGCGTATATCGAAAGCGGGTTATCATTCCACAGCACCAGATCGGCGTCTTTTCCCTCCTTGATGCTGCCGACGCGGTCGTCGACACGCAGCAGTTTGGCCGGATTGATGGTGACCATTCTCCAGGCGTCCTGCTCTTTCATGCCCCCGTACAGCACGCTTTTAGCTGCTTCCTGGTTGAGGCGGCGGGCCATTTCTGCATCGTCGGAATTGATGGCCACTGTAACGCCCTGATCGGCCATCATCTTGGCATTATAGGGTATTGCCTCGTACACTTCGTACTTATAGGCCCACCAGTCGCTGAACGTACTGCCGCCCACGCCGTGTTTGGCCATCTTATCGGCAACTTTATAGCCTTCAAGAATATGGGTAAATGTATTGATTCGGAATTTGAAACGTTCGGCCACGCGCATCATCATGGTGATCTCCGACTGCACATAGGAATGGCACGTGATGAAGCGTTTCGATTCGATAATTTCGAGCAGCGCTTCCAGTTCAAGGTCTTTCCGGTAGGGTTTGCCCGATTTTTTGAGCTGGCCGTACTCCTGTGCGCGGGTGAAATAATCCACGTAGGTTTGTTCGACGCCCATTCGGGTTTGCGGGTATCGGTTGGTGCCGGTCCAGTTGCTTTGTTTGACGTTTTCCCCCAAAGCGAATTTGATATACCCCGGCCAGTTTCGGAATTTGAGGTCTTCGGGAGCTGCTCCCCAGCGGAGTTTGATCAGTTGCGTCTGGCCGCCGATGGGATTGGCCGAGCCGTGCAGGATATGACTTGTTGTGACGCCTCCCGCGAGTTGGCGGTAGATATCATTGTCTTCGGAGTCGATCACATCGGCGATGCGCACTTCTGCGCTGCTTTCCTGGGTGCCCTCGTTGATACCGCGCGATGCGGCGATATGGGAGTGTTCGTCGATGATACCGGCCGTCAGGTATTTCCCGGTACAATCAACGATAGTTGCATTGTCTTGCACCAGCAACCGTCGGCCGATCTTTTTAATTTTTCCTCCGGAAACCAGTACATCGGCATTTTCCAAAACGCCCTCTTTTTCTCCTGTCCAAACAGTGGCATTCCGAATCAATACTGCTTCTGCCGCGGGTTTTTCCTTATTGCCAAAAGCGATGAACGGGAAAATAACATCCCCGACCTCCGGGGCGACAACAGGGTTCTGTTTTGTCGGTTTGTCGGGACCGGCCGGTTTGACAAACACAGCGCGCCAGTTGATCCAGGAGCCGTCGGGCATGGTTCCCAGGCCCGACCATTCGCGGCTGCCGGCAGTTCCGGAAAGGGCAACCGTCCCTTTGTTCAGGGTATCGGGCTGGAAAGAAAGCGTTATCATGCCATTTGCGGTGGCGACGAGCGTTGCTTTTACTTTGGAACTATCCGGTTTGATGATCTGGACGTCGAGCATTTCCGCCTTGCGCCGGATGCTCATGCCGAACGATTCCCGGCCGACTTCCAGACTGTAATCGCCGAGGCGATCCGGGGAAGCGTCAAAGTAGCCGGGGCTGTTCACTTCCAGGGGTTTGCCCTGAACCCAGTTTTCGTAAATCTTTGTCTCCTTTTGAAAAAGATCGCCTGATGTGATGATGAAGTTGGCGATTTTTCCGGGTTCGAGACTGCCGATGCCCGGCATTCCCGACGGCGCATACATGCCGATGAAGTTGGCGGGGTTGTAAGTAAGCGCCTGCAGGGCGGTTTGTTCCGACAGGCCGTACTCGATGGCTTTCCGGAGATATTCCCAGAATTTTTTACGGTCTTTCAAGCCTTCGGCAGTGAGGGCGAACGGAATGCCCGCCGCTTCGAGCCGGCCGGGATTGGAAGGCGCCAGTTCCCAGTGTTTCAAGTCCTTAAGAGAGACGTCGAGTGCCTCAAACGGATCTTTAACTTCGTAGTTTTCCGGGAATGCCAGCGGCACGATGAGCGATTGACCGCCGGCCTTTACCTCTTCGATGCGCTGGTATTCGTCGCCGTTGGTTTTTACCAGGTATTTGACGTTGAATTCACGGCCAATCGCGGCGATGCGGAGGATATCGAGTTTGTCGGATGCCTCAAAAATCTGGGGCAGACCCTGAATATTGTTCCAGGCATCAAGGGACAGGTTTTTTTCCATTTTATACCCCTCCTGCCGGTACCATTGCCCGTCGAGATAGGTCTGCCGGATAAGCGCGATACAACCCATCAGCGAAGAAGGATAGCTTTGGGTGCTGGTGCCTTTTCTGAAAGAGAGGTGGTGGCTGGCAGTGGTCGATAGAATGACCTCCTGCTCCGGGTCGCTGCCGAGTGATACGAAAGTTCCGGCGCCTCGGGAAATGCCGTCGGTCTGGTGGGTGAGCACGGCGCCGAAGCCGAGTTTGCGCAGTTCTTCTGCCGCTTTTGCATCTACCGAAAAATTCTCGGCAGCACTAAATTCGGGTTTAAGGGCTTCGTTCCAGGCAAAGGCGCCTTTTGTGCCCGATGTGCTGGTTTGCTGTCCGCGCCCTACTGGTCCCTGGCGGGCCGGTTGGGCCGGCAGGCCATAGCCCGTCGCGTATAGATCAATAAACGCCGGGTAAATATTTTTTCCGCTGCAATCGATTACCACAGCATCGCCGGGCAGGGTTACTTTCAGTCCGCAAACCTCCACTTTGCCGTCGCGGATGAGCAGGGTAGCCCCCTCGATGCGCGTTTTGTAGTCGGTATATATGGTGGCGTTGGTAAAGGCGAAAATGCCAGGTCGTTGGTCGGAAGGGGCAGATTGTGGAAATGATATTTGCGCGACAACCGAAAGTTGATTGGCGAGTAGCGCCGTAAGCAGCAATAACCGGATCGTTATTTTCATGGAAGGAGGAATTTAACGGGGTGAAAATAGGGAACTGCCGTAGATTTTGTGCAATAAGTGCACGGGGATATCGCGGCAGGCTGCTTGCAACCCGGAGGTTCTTCCTGTTTATTCGCCTTTCGGTGGCGTCTGCGTTTTGTTTTCCTTGGGCGAGCGCCCGGTATTTTTCAGCGCCTGGTGTATGATCCATTCCAACTGGCCGTTTACGCTGCGAAATTCGTCGGCAGCCCACTTTTCAAGCGCTGAGTAGGTTGCATCGTCAATACGCAGGACGAATGATTTTTTTGCTGCCATTTTAGTATAGTTATTCCTGTACGCCGAAACCTATGAGGTCTGCCAGACCTCATAGGTTTTAAATGTTTAAAAACAGGTGATTATTGGTGGAGGGTGCCGGTATTGACCACCGGCGATACATTTCGATCACCGCAAAGCACGACGAGCAGGTTGCTCACCATAGCGGCTTTCTTCTCCTCATCGAGGTGGATGATCTGCTTGCTCGACAACTGTTCGAGCGCCATTTCCACCATACCTACGGCGCCTTCCACGATCTTGCTGCGGGCCGCAACGATTGCAGTTGCCTGCTGGCGCTGGAGCATGGCACTGGCGATTTCGGTTGCATAAGCCAGGTTGCTGATTCGCGCTTCGATCACCTCTATCCCGGCGATGGCCAGGCGTTCGCTGATCTCCTGTGCCAGTTGGTGGTTGACCTCTTCCAGGCCCGAACGCAGGGTTACGGTGGCATCTTCATCTTCCAGATTGTCGTAACTGTACATGCCGGCCAACTTACGCACGGCGGCTTCGCTTTGCGTTTTGATAAAGTCCGGATAATGTTCCACCGCGAAGGCCGCTTTAAAGGTGTCCTTAACCCGGTAAACCACCACCGATCCGATCATGATTGGATTGCCCTGCTTGTCATTGACCTTGATCATCGGCACGTCGAGTGTAACAGCGCGCAGCGATACCCTTTTTTTCGTAAAGAAAGGGTTCGCGTAGAAAAAACCGCTTTCCTTAATAGTGCCTACGTATTCACCGAACAAAGTCATCACGCGGCTACTGTTGGGTTCAATAGCCATGAATCCGGGTGCTATGAAAGCAATATCTGCCATGAGTATCAATACGCCGGCGATAATGGATGCTTTAGTGATCAGCAAAGCAATGCCTGCAAGGAACAGCAATGCAAAAAGCAATAGCATCGCCCAGCCGGATGTTGGTTTAGTTGTCTTTTCCATGATTTGATTTGATTTTGATATGATACTATTTTGATAGCAAATGTAACCACATTTACCCTTATGTGTCAAGAGGTGGCCCGGGAAAAGACGAGGAATCTTTATCCGGCGACGACGGAATGCAGGAAAAAAGCGACAAAATCCGGCCGGGAATCAAATATGCCGTTCAAAACCGGCAAACCACTTTTTCAGCACCGTTTTCTCCGACAGATATTCGAATACGACATAGGAAAAAACGGCAACGGCGGCGCCTGCGATCACATCAATCACATAATGGTGCCGCGAATACACCGCTGAAAACCAGATGCCTAATACAAATAGGGTGAACAGGCCGGTCAGCCACGGCTTTTTCAGGCGCAGTCCGTACAGGAGGCACAATACCGGGTAGGCCGAGTGCAGCGAAGGGATGGCTGCGAATACGTTGGCGTTTTTGCTGTACATGCCTTCAAACAGGCGGATGCCGAGCAGCCGGTCAAAGTTGATCAGCCCGGCGGCATTGCCCGGTGTACCGTGTATCACCTCAAAACCGTAGACCTCCACATACCAGGGCGGGGCGGCGGGGTAGAGGTAGTAAATGCAAAAGCCCACGAGATTGGTAAAAACAAACGCGTACGAAAACTTCAGGAAGAGTATTTTATCGTTGCGCAGCAACCAAAAAGCAAAAAGGAGCGGCACCGGTACCCAGTTCAGGTAAAACAGTCCGCTCGCAATATCACAGAACGGCGTGTGGTTGATCTTGAAGTACTCGTTCAGGGTGAGCACCCCTTCCGGCAAGTGGAGGCCAAACCACGCTTTTTCGAGGTAATACGGCTCTGCTACATGAATGGGGTTTACTTCGTAATTGGGCAACACGCGCATCGAATCGTATATGATCCAGTAGGCGATAAACACGCCGAAAGCCAGCACAAAACGCCGGGTGGTTTGGTGGGTATAGTACAACGCCAGCGCAAACACATACAAATAAACGTGCTCGCTTCGCAATCCTACAAAAAAGTAAAACCAGGAAAAATATGCTGCTGTGCCGGCGAGAAGCGTCAGAAACTGTTTCATGGAAATGTTTCGATGCTTTCCTTAGGGTATGAATTTTTCGTAGACGGCTGTGCCGGTAGAGGGATCTTTGCCGAAAAGTTCGACGTATTCCACTTTGGGGGTCAGGGTAAAGGTGGTGCCTTTGTCAATTTTTACAAAAACCTTCTGAAGCGCCATTTTTTTGTTGTTGATCTCGATGAGGACGTAAGGTTTGCCTTTTTCATCGAATTTCAGGCGCAACTTTTTTTTGGAATAGCTGACAAGGTGAAATTCGTATTCATTGCTGCCTTCTACTTTTTTGGCTTTTACGCCATAGGCGAAGGTGCGTTGAAGGTAGTTCAGCCCGGCTGTGCTGCCGTCTTCGGCGTATCTGATCCAGTAAATATTGATGGGTTTGTCTTTCTGAAAAGCTTTGCCTTCTACGTTGGCATCGTATACGATCGTATTGGTGTTGCCGGTACGCTGGATATAAAAAAAGACGGTTCAGGCCGTCAGGTGGGGTCGGGTAGGAATCCTGGGCAAAAATTGCGCCTGCGGAAAACAGGGTCAGCAGCAGGATGGAAAAGCATTTATTCATGAATCATTATTTATTTTCGAGCGCGTCCAGCGCAGCCTTCGATTCGCGCAGCCGCCGTATGGCCGTCCAGTTGGTCAGAATGGCCATGATAAAAATTGGAAAAGTAAAAAGTGTGATGTTTTCCAGTAAAGGGAAACCGGTGCCGGGAACCGTGTATTTGAATTGCCCGGAATACTGGGCCAAAATGCCGCATAACACTGCCGAAATACCGATCAGGAGAATGCGCTCCGGGCGTTGCATCAATCCTCCCTTGCATTCGATACCGAGGCTCTCGGCGCGTGCGCGCACATAGCTCACCATCATGGAGCCGATCATCGCAATAAAGGCGAAGAGCGAACTCAGGAAATAGCTTTGTGCAACGAGGTAATAGCAAATACCGAGAAACATCGCCAGTTCGCTGTACCGATCGAGTACCGAATCGTACAATGCGCCGAACCGGCTCTCCATCCGGCCCACGCGGGCGAGGCGTCCGTCGATCATATCAAACAAGCCGCCAAACAGGATAATCGCACCGCCCCATCCTACATACCGCAGATCGGTACGGGGCTCTCCGCCACCCACAATGAAAACCACTGCCGCAATCACATTAATAGCAAAACCAATCGTGGTCACGGCATTAGGCGTAATGCCGATCTTCAGAAGCAAATTAATGAACGGGTTAATGAGCTTATAGACGATAGGCTGTCCCACTTCTTTCAGAAAATTCGACATATGGCTTCGTTTTGAAATTACCTGGCTGAGAACTTGTCAAAAGTAGCGAATTGACCGATCATGCGCGTATTAATTCTGACTGGTCAAAGCATTTTTTGCACGAAAATCACCCCAAATCTAATCAGTAAGGCTGTTTTTCCAGACAAATTTCAGTTGTCATCATTAAAACTCCAGCCTGAAGCGCATCCGGACGCCGAGTTTGGAAATGCCCGGGTGATCGGTGTATGTTAGACGGCGGACCAGGTCGAGGCGCACAAACTTGAATATGTTGGCTACGCCCACGCTGGCTTCTATGTACGGCTTTTTTTCCAGGGTATAGGTGATGGTATTGCCATCGTCGTCGACCGGGAATGAGAGCAGGCCATTTTCCGGACTGGGACGGTTGCTGTCGTCCAGGCCCCCCCACAGCGCCTTGGCCGTAATCACCTCGCGCCATTTCCAGGCCTGCGGAGCAGGGGAATGCGGTTGAAAAAGAAACCGCCGAAATTGTGAAAAGCGCTGATGGCGAAGTACTTGTCGCTGACAAATTCCAGAAAGTTCATCAGGTTATACGATTCCAGCTGGTAGGCATAGGTTTGGTTGGCGCGGTGCGCGACAAGCAAGGGGTAAGGCACGTTGCCGAACACCCTGCCGCCTTCCATTACCACGATTGACCATCCAATGGGCGACAGGTAAAAGGTTTTTTCGGCTTTCAGGGTTACCCTGTGATAATCGTACTGGCTGCTGAGAAAATTTCCAACTCCGGCAGTATAGTCGACAGTAAAGACCGGGTACTTATTCAGAATGGGGGTGCGGTAGGTTGCGCCCTGGTAGAACTGTTCGTTGGGTGCATATCGGAACGAAGCGCCCAACTCGGTTGTGATGACTTCTTTTTGAATAAAGGTGCCGTCCTGGCGCTCGTAGTCGAACTTCAGCGCACCTGCCGGCGCATACCGTATGTTTTGAGCAGAAAAAGTGTAGGTTATGCCGTCGTAGTTCTCTTTGAGATATTCGATGCCCGCCGTTTTCACGTAGTACATCTTATTGTTCACACCCCGCTTGAACGACAGGAAGAAGTTGTCTTCCTGGATGAACTTCAGGTTTTGTCCCGGTATTTTCACATCATTTTGATACCAGACTTTCAAACGGTTGATCGGGTACCGTATCGGGTGCGACTTGCCGAAAGCGTAATAGGCGCCAAGATACCCTTTCACTTTTTCATCTTTGAAGCCATATGCGGCATACGTTTCGAGCATCAGGTGTTTGGAAAACTTCGGGTTGGTACGACCACCAGTCGACCGCGAAAACCTTCTACGGGGTTGAAGCTGTAAAAAGTATTGGCCGGACCAATATCAAAACCGCCGACAGGGGTATAGCCCTCAAATATGAACTTAACAGTGCCCATGAACCGCCGGAACGGGCGGTAGTTGTTAAGACTATCCACCATTTTATAAATACCGCGCTCGCGAACGGAAAGCGTATCATGGCGGTTTTCCGCCCAGAAAGCCTCTGGACGTACCTCGGCGTCTTCGTCCCTGAACTGGTTGACCTTGGTTTGGAAAAGCGAATCCGGCAGGAATTCATTCAGGCGATATTTGGTATAGGAAGTGATCTTTCGCCCGAGCAGCGACCGTGCGTTTGCGCTTTTTGTCAAACCGAAATCCATAAATATCTCGTCCTTCGACAGCATAAGGCCGCGCCCGGCGCCGGGTGTTTCCACCCAGTCAAACTCCTGGTTGATCTGCATTTCATTCACCCAGTTCAGGTTGATGTCTTTGGGAATACCCACTTCGATCTTGCGCAAGGCATAAGTAGTGTCGAGGGCAATCCACAGATAGCCCATAAAGCCCAGGTCGGATTTTTGCCGCGGTGCGAAATACATGTGCGCGCAGGGCGTACCCATAATCTTCACGGTGTCGAGGATATAAAAACGGTAAAGGGTGGGGGAGATTGGCGACAGCGGGCTGACGAAATCGACCGTGACCAGGTTGATCGAGTTGTCGTAAAAATCGATATCCTGATACATGTTTTCGATGCCGCTGGAGAGGCCCTGGTTGTCCAGGTAGCCCGGAAGGGTAGAGTTGCGCTCGCCGCGGATGTATTCTTTTTGCGACTGCGGCGACTTCCGGTAATAAACGTCAGACAGTGTTTCCCGCAGGAAGAAGGGCAGGCTGACATCTCCGGATACCTTGTTGGTATCGACATTGTCGAAAATGAACTGGATTTTTTTGAACAGAAAGTTGCCGCGCATCTTGTCCGTCACGTTGTTCAGTGCGAACTGGACCTTCTCGTATTTTTCAAAATCGTAGTAGTCGAACGATTCTTTCCGGTTCTTTTCCTTGTGATCGATCGCTTTTTGTATGAGTTCGACGGCGGGGTTGTTTTTATTCCGGTATTTACCCGATTTGACCACAACTTCCTTCAGGTTGCCGCCGCTTTCTTCAAGCCTTATGCTCAGTTCGGTATTTCTACCGGGGCTTACTTTGAAATGCAGGGTGTTATAGCCAATAAGCGAAACAGTTAAAGCGGTGATCTTTTCATTTGTTTCGATATAAAAATTCCCGTTGATATCGGAGACCACACCGAGGTTGGTACCGTCGAATTTGAGGCTGACATAAGGCATTGCTTCTTCCGTAGCGGCGTCAACGACACGGCCACGCACAATAGTGGTAGTAGTCCCCTGGGCAAAAAGGGCGGATCCTACGGCGACAAAAAGGGCGATGATCAGCAGCCGGAGCTGGAATATTTGTTCATAGCAAGAGGTTCGTTCAATTGATTCAAATGGTTGGAGTGTAACAGATTGATTCAGGATTAAAACGCTAAGTGTCAAAACACCTTTGCTGAAAAAAAGATTTTTAAAACCAATAAATAATTATGGAACTCGCCATTCGGCAGAATATTGGACGTGTTACGGCAAAAAAGGTGGCAATACCAGTGATAAAACTTAAAACTGAATAAGCCTGACTATCTACGTATAATCGGTGTATATGGATTTAATCGGTTTAGGTGAACACCATTTTTTTATTGAATACAAATCCGAACAGCCATACGGCCACTGCCGTTGATATTCTTGCCGGCCAGGCCTCTATGGCCAAAACGCTGTTCAAGAACCATACGCCTGCGACGTTGAGGCCCATACCCATCATAATACCTGATACATATCTCAGGCGCAAAACGTTCCCGTCGCTGCGTTTTGAATGGCTGAACACCCAGGAGCGATGCAGCCAAAAGGCTACCATTGCACCCAGTGTACGGCCGCAGACTGTTGAAAGCACAGGTGAAACGCCTATATATGCAAGCGCAACCTGGAACATTGCAAAATCTGCCGACGTGGCAACTGCCGATGTCGAACAATACTTACCCATCAGGCCGGCCAGATTTTTCATCCGTTGCCTCAGAGTAGGCTCATTTAAAAAAACGTCACTCACTGTGTTAGTAACAGGTTCAGCACCTGGAGTAAAATATTAGCATAAACGCCGGCCATTACATCGTCGAGCACTACTCCCCAACCACCGGGGATAGCTTCCATTCGACGAATGCCCATCGGCTTGGCAATGTCAAAGAACCGGAATAACGCAAATCCCAATCCGATGTTGACCAGATTGAGCGGTAAACCGACCAACGTCAGCCACATACCGACCATTTCATCCGCGACGACCTTTCCGGGGTCTTTGCCCCATTCCGGTTCAAAAAGATCTACCGCTTTTACACAAAGCCAACTGAAGACGACGATCAAAACGGTCAGGATCAGATAGGCGACGGGTGGCGCCACCCACATCAGGGGCCAGACGAAAAGACAAGCTACCGCCGAACCCCAGGTGCCGGGCGCCAGCGGTAGCAAGCCTGAGCCAAAGCCGTTAGCTATGAGTTTGTAAAAGTTCTTCATATTCTTTCACCAGGTCTTCGTAGTAGTCGAGACCCAGGTGGGTAATCAACTCTTCACCCATCATATAGCGCAGGGTGTTTTCCAGTTTACTCAATTGTTTGAATATATCGTGCTGCGGCGGCAGACCGGGCGCTGTTTGCGGCGCTTTAAAATAGAAAGACAGCCACTCCTGGATGCCCATCATACCGGAACGCTGTGCCAGATCGAGGAACAGGGCCAGGTCGAGCACGATCGGTGCGGCAAGGATAGAATCGCGGCACAGGAAGTTGATCTTGATCTGCATCGGGTAGCCGAGCCAGCCAAAAATGTCGATGTTGTCCCAGGCTTTCCTTGTTGTCGCCGTGCGGCGGGTAGTAGTTGATCCGGATCTTGTGGTAGATATCGCCATACAGTTCGGGCTGCGATTCGGCGTTGAAAATGCCGTCGAGTACGTTTCCTTTGGAGACTTCCTTGGTTTTAAAATTTTCCGGCGCATCGAGTACCGCACCGTCGCGGTTGCCGAGGATATTGCTGGAAAACCAGCCGCGGACACCCAACGCGCGGGCATGAAGGCCGGGCGCCACAATGGTTTTCATCAGCGTCTGGCCTGTTTTGAAGTCTTTGCCGCCCACGGGCACACGATTCCTGTGCGACAGTTCTACCATAGCCGGAATATCGCAGGTCAGGTTGGGAGCGCCATTGGCGAACGGTACGCCGCATTGCAGGGCTGCATAAGCATAGATCATGCTGGGTGCAATGCGCTCGTCGTTGTTGCGCAGGCCGGCTTCGAAGGATTCGAGCGACTGGTGTACATCGCTTGCCTCAATATACGCCTCTGTGGAAGCGCACCACACCATCACAAGGCGGTCGCAGCCATTGTCGGCCTTGAAACGGCGGATATCTTCCATGAGTTGCTCGGCGAGATCCATCTTGGTGGCGCCGGTTTTCACATGTTTGCCGTCGAGGTTGCGGACGTAGGTTTTATCAAAGACAGCCTTCATTGGGCTGATCGTCTGCAATTCGTCTTTCAACTGTTCCACCAGTGTGCGGTCGAGCACTTTAGCTTCCAGGGCAGCCTGGTATACATTGTCGCTGTAAACATCCCAGCCGCCGAAAACGATCTGGTCGAGTCCGGCCAGGGGGGCAAAATCCCTGATGCGCGGGTTGCGGTCTTCGGTGCGTTTGCCGAGGCGTATGGTGCCCATTTGGGTCAGCGAGCCGATAGGCAGGGCCAGCCCTTTGCGTGCAGCAATGACACCGGCGATAAACGTCGTGGCGACGGCGCCCATACCCGGCGTCAGGATGCCGAGTTTGCCCGTTGCAGGCTGTATTTTTATTTGTTTGTTCATGTTTGCAAAATTTTATTGTGATATTTAGAAGGGTATTCCGGGGTATATTAAAGGGTTGAATGATGGGTTACAGAACGGCGGGTTTCGTCGCCGGCTTTGTTGAGTATCTGGAGATCGGGTGTAGAGTTGTCGTCGAGCTTTACGTTGCCGCGTTCGCGGCGAAGTATGCGGGAAAAGAGCCCGACTTCCTGGCTGAACAGGAAAGTCAGCCACAGTTTGGTATACGATCCGTGATACTTCAGGTGATCGTAGAACTCGGGAGCTATTTTTTTCAATTCCGGCAGCTTGTTCCAGGGAATAGAGGGCATATCATGGTGCTCGTTGTGAAAGCCCACATTCAGGTTGATCGGATTGAGGCGGCCATAATAACTGTACGTTTCCTGATTTTTATCGAGCACGAGGTAATGTTCCTGTATCCAGCGCGCACCCAGCGGATGCAGGCCTACTGAAAACATAAAACTGAGCCCCATGTAGGCAAATGCTTTCCATCCGAGAAAATACACCACGGCAATATCGAAGGCAAATTGTACCACGACATTCAGGATGACCCAGCGGTCGATGATAGCCGCTTCGCGACAGCGGATGGTTCTTGCGGCCTGGAAAACAGGGAAAAGCAGCATCCATACGGCTTTCCCGATAAAGTAATTATTGATCAGTTTGGCTTCCCAGCGTGAGGGCAGGTCGGCGTCGAGTTCATGCACACCCTGAAACGCGTGGTGTTTGATGTGAAAATTCTTGAACGAAATGGCGGACGGGAGCAGGGAAGGAAGGTTGGCCACGATACCGGCAAATATATTCCACCGCGACTTGCGAAAAATCAGGTTGTGGGCTGCTTCATGGATGCAGACAAACAGTGTATGGGTGGGAAATGCGCCTACGAGCCATGCGAGTGCTACCACCAGCCACCAGCTCTGATCCTTCAGCAGGTATGCCAGGGTGATCTGGAACAGTACACACGCTGCAATGATAAATACAGTCGCGGGGTTTTTTCCAATCAGGGTTTTTACTTCAGGGTGTGCGGCTATGATCTCCCGTGTGCGAATACGATGCGGTTCGGTGCCTTCGACGTACGTGAAATCCTTCGGATGAGCCATAAACGGATAAGTATTTAATGTTACAAAAATGATGTTTGAACCCAGTTGTCGCCAACCATTTTGTGGTTGAACGGTACTATTATTAAAGCCAACGGTTGGTTTTGTACCATTGAATTGTTTCCCGCATGCCGGAAAACAGGTCGTATGCAGGCTGAAACCGCAGGTCGTCAAAAGCTTCACTCATATCGCACAACCAGCTTTCGGCGGCCAGTTCGCTTATTTTTTCGCGATTGAGCGGCGGCATTTTACCGCTTACCCTGCCGGCCATCTCTGCACATGTCGCCACGATACGCACCAGCGATAAAGGCACTTTTATTTGCCTGGTCGGGCGGCCCGAAACTTTTTCAACTGCCAGGCCTACATCCGTATTGGCGTATGCTTTTCCATCGCTGGCCAGGTATTTTTTTCCCACTGTTCCGTATTCGAGCGCGGCGCACATCAGCCTTGCCAGATCAGTAACGTATATGAAGCACAATTGCTGCGGCTTTGTTCCGATCAAAAAAGCCCAGCCTTTGTAGGCGAGCCGTATGGCAATGAAAATATCTTTTTCACGGGGACCGAAAACGGCGCCCGGCTGAATGGCTACCCAGGGAAAACCGGGCAATGAAGCGAGATACTGCTCGGTCGCCAGTTTACTTTCGCCATAGAAGGTAACCGGCGCCGGTGTTTTTTCCGGGTTGATCCATTGTCCTGATACGGCGGGGCCTACAGCCGCCAGGCTGCTTACAAAGAGGAATTTCTCCGTTAAACCGTTGGTGGCGCGCAAGGCGTCGACAAAACGCCGGGTGTTCTCAAAGTTGCTTTCAAAATAGCCTTCCCGGTTGGGCTCTTTCGTGCTTCCGGCATTATGGATTACATAATCAAATGATCCGGCCGCTTTCAACTTCGCCTGCAGATCGGCCTCATCGGCAAAATTCAGTTCGAGAAATTGTATGCGCCCGTCCTGCAGCCATTTCCGGTTACTGGTCGGGCGTATGGCAGCCGTTACTTCCCATCCACGGTTCAGCGCCTCTTCCACCAAAAAACCACCGATAAACCCACTGGCGCCGGTAATTAGTATTCGTTTCATTCAAAGTTCCTTTTCATAAAGCCGGTACCTGCGGTAAACTTTCCCGCCAATATGGCCCAGCGCACGGTTCATCATCTCGTTGTGTTCCAGTATCCACGAGGCTTCGCCGCGTTTAATGCCTTTTCTGCGAGATGTCAGGATGATCCGCACGTAGAAGCACACATCGATTCCCAGCCGCCGGTATTCCTTGAGCGTACCGAGTGCAAGAATGCGGATGCTTTTAATTTTTTTCAACCCCAGCAACAGTTTGACGATGCCGAATGGAAAGAGCCGCCCGCGTTTGAGTTTGATCTGTATCTCGTTGACGTTGGGGATGGTGAGCGAAACGCCGATCACCTTGCCGTCTTTTTCCGCAAACAGGATGTAGTCCGGATCGATTACAGGCTTCAAGTCCTTGCCGATCTGCTTGATTTCTGCCTCTGTCATCGGTACGAAGCCGGTATTTTCGGTCCAGGAAACATTGTACACCGGCAGAAATTTCTCGATTTCCGCTTTGTAGTTTTTCATGTCGATATTCCGGATCGTGATGCCGCGTTCGGCGAGCCGGGCTTCCAGTTTTTCGGCAAATTGCACGACCTCTTCCGTCATGTTTTCATCGCGCATCTCATAGCACAACAGGTCGGCAAATTTCCGGAAGCCGTATTGTTCTACCAGATCGTTGTAATACCTGAAGTTGTAGGGATTCATGACAAATGCCGGCTCGTCGAAGTTTTCCACCAGCATGCCTACCACCTCGTTGGTTGAAAAATTGGCGGGGCCCGTCATCTTGGTCAGGCCTTCGCTGCGCAACCAGTCTGCGACAGTATCAAAAAGCGCTTTTGTCACATCGTAATCATCCACGACGTCAAAAAAGCCGAAAAAGCCTTCCTGACGACCAGAAAAAGCGATGTGGTTGTTGTTCCGGATCGCGGCGATCCGGCCCGCGAGTTTGCCGTCTTTTTTTGCCAGAAAATATGCCGCTTTTGAATGCTGCAGGAACGGCGACTTTTTCGGATTAAGCAATGCCTCCTGCTCCATGTAGAGCATGGGGACATAATTGGAATCTCCGGCATACAGATCATGCGGGAAGTCGATGAATTGTTGCAGTTGGCGCTTGTTGCCGACTTTGATGATCTCGATCATGCGCGTCGCAGGTGGTTAAGTATTTGACTTTCAGAAGCGTGTTATTGCACCGGCGTGAGGTGGCCGGTCTCCACCGCTTCTTCCTCCTGATTGCCCAGAATGCCGAGTTTCACGGCGACCTCGTACATGCGGTCGATAGCGCGGTCAATTTGTTCGATCGTATGGGTGGCCATGAGCGAGAAACGAATCAGCGACTCTTCGCTCGGTACTGCAGGTGATACGACGGGATTGATGAAAACACCCGCTTCAAAACACCCGGTGGAGAAGGCGAAGGTTTTAATGTTGTCGCGTACGTAGATCGGGATGATGGGTGATTCGCTGGGACCCACTTCAAAACCCATTTCGAGGAAACGGGCAAGGGCGTAGTTGGTATTTTCCCAGAGGCGGTTGATGCGGTCGGGTTCGCTTTTAATGATGTCGATGGCGGCAATCACACTGGCCGCAGATGCCGGCGTCATGCTGGCGCTAAAAAATAAGGGCCCGCGACGTGTGCTTGAGGTAATCGATCACATCGTAGCTGGCTGCTACAAATCCACCGAGCGAAGCAAGTGATTTGCTGAATGTGCCGGTCTGAATGTCTACCTTATCCTGCAAACCGAAATGAGAACCTGTTCCGATCCCCATTTCTCCGATCACACCGATAGCGTGGGCATCGTCGACTACGACTACGCCATTGTGTTTTTCTGCAACGCGCACGATCTCGGGCAGATTGGCGATATCGCCTTCCATGCTGAATATGCCGTCGACAATTATATATTTCAGGGAATCGGCCTCCGGCCGCATGATCTGCTTTTCCAGGTCTTCCATGTCGTTATGCTTGAATTTCAGCACTTTGGCAAACGACAGGCGGGTGGCGTCGATGATCGAGGCGTGTACGCGCTCATCGATCAGGATAGTGTCGTGCCGACCGGCGAGGGGCGCTATGCCGCCCAGGTTGGACTGGAAACCGGTGCTGTACAGGAGTACGGCCTCCTGTTTCAGGTAATCGGCCAGAATCTCCTCCAGTTCGATATGGATACGCAGCGTTCCGTTGAGAAAACGCGAGCCGGCACAGCCTGTGCCATAACGGGTTGTAGCCTCAATCGCCGCTTCTTTGATCTTGGGGTGGTTGGTCAGGCCGAGATAGGAGTTGGAGCCAAACATCAGGACGGGTCTGCCGTCGATGATCACTTCGGTATCCTGTTCCGATTCAATGACGCGGAAATAGGGATACATGCCCATGGCACGCACTTCATTGGGGGCGGTATATTTCCGTACGCGTTCGAGTAGTCTGTTGTTCATGCGCAGTTGATTTACGAATTGTTCAAAATGAAGTGTTTTACTGCTTTTTTGAGTCAGATTAAAGGTAGTATTAAAAACATAGTCCCAAAACGGATTGCTCACACCATACCCGCGGTCGTGTTGCTGGTAATGGTGCAGCATGTGGTGTTGTTTGATGCGCAGCCAGAAGGGGTGGTTCCAGCGGAGGTGGTGCATGGCAAAATGCATCATGTCGTAGCAGAGGTATCCGAGCAAAAAACCTGCAAAGAAAGGATATACTGCCGGTTCGCCGATGAGTACTCTGAATCCGGTATAAAAAATAATGGCCAGCGGAACGCTAACACTGGGCGGCATTACCAGGCGGAGCTTGTCGTTGGGGTAGTCGTGGTGAACGCCGTGCCAGATGAAGTGCAGGCGCTTGCCCAGATTGCCCGGCGGCACCCAGTGAAAAACAAAACGGTGCAGCGTGTACTCCGTAAAGGACCATATGAACAGTCCGCCCAGAAACAAACCCGTCTGGGACAAAAAACTGCCTTGTGCACGCCAAAGGCACCAGGCCATAATGGGCAGGTAGATGATGAGCGGCACTGAGAAGTGCACTTTTGATAGTGCTTCCATCCAGTTGGCTTTAAACATCCTGGTAGAGTCAGCCGAACTGGAAACGAAATGTTGCTGATATTCTTTAGCTGCCATCAGACGAAGACTTGTTTTTATTGTCGCCTTTACAAACAGGCCGTGTCAGGTTTCCGGTGGTTGTAAGGAGGCGTTGGTTCTGGATGTGCATTTACCCTGACAACATTGTTGCGCAAGGGTTCTGGTTTCGGATAAGTTTTTGAAATAGCGTAAAGGGGAGGAGTAAACGAATACGATGATTCGGGAAGATTAGTTTTTCCTTACTACCCACAAAGGTAAGTCACACGGTCGAAGCGTAGTTAGCTCCCATGTCGTTATTAAACAATCGTTTAAAAAAATTACACAATACTGAAAATCCGGAGAGGGGTGGAAAATCACCCTGAATGACCCTTTCCTCAATCAAATTCTATGGTATCCCCCGCTTTGTAGCTCTTTTTTCCGTCGGCGTCCCTGTCTGTGCCTTCTTCAGCCGGCGGTTGGGTTGGACTGGTTTCTTCGCCAAACAAACTGGCCTGTTGCGGGGCTGCGGCCGGTTCTTCCTTCTTTACCCCCTTTGGGGCGGCATCGTCCAACTCTTTTACCCCAATAAGCAATTGGTCGCTCAGTTTGTTGCCGATGGCTTTCCAGCCTTTTACGTCCATGAAATCGCCCAGTGCGAGTTCACCGGCCATGGGCTTGCCTTTTACTTTGAGGGTGTATTTGATGCGCGGATTTTCCCGGACCGACACGTAAAGCAGTTTTGATTTGGCATGATCGGTGAGGTAGCCGTAGCGTTCTTTCAGTTTGCTGGTTTCGATATGGAACCGTTTGACCATCGTCCAGCCTTTATGTCCGTCGAAATGGACGGCGCTGATTACCAGTTGCGGGGTGAATTTGCACAGGTGCAGTATCTCTTTCATCTCAAAGCGCTGCTGTACATCGGTGTCTGTCACCTCATAGGAACCGTCGTTGTACAGCACCAGCAGGCTGTCGCCGGTATCGAATTCGCCCAGCAGGCGACCGCGCTCCTGGGTGTTGAGGCGACCGGTGATGTCGTCGAACCAGAGTTTCTGTGCGCCAATGGTGCTTTTGCCGACCTCTTTCTGCCGGATTTGTTTCACCGGGTACCGCGTCAGGATATTTCCCTGCGAATCGCGGCCCTTGATAGCCAGTTCGGCAAAGTCATAGTCGAACACCTTGATCTTGGCTGTGCTTCCGGGGCTGAGTGTGACGGTTACGAGTTCGCTTTCGCCGTTGGGATTCGCGGTGAAATACAGCACTTTGGAGCCTTTGGCGCTCGACCCGAGCTGGTATTCCTTGTCGCGGGTGATGGCGGTTACATTGAATCGTTTTACATAGGTGCGCCCTGATTTTGCGTCGACATATGTCATGTTGTAGGTCGTCCGCTCGTCGTTCTTCTTCCACACGGCGACGTGGATGATGTCCTTGCCTACAAATACTTTTTCGTCAACTTTTACCACTTTCATCACTCCGTCGCGGCGAAAGACAATGATATCGTCGATATCGGAGCAGTCCTGGACAAATTCGTCCTTTTTCAGGCCCATCCCGATAAAACCTTCACTGAGATTTACGTACAGTTTGGCGTTGTTGGCTACCACCGCAGAGGCCTGTATGGTATCGAATTGAACGATTTCGGTACGCCGTTCACGGCCTTTGCCGTGTTTGGCCAGCAGGTTTTCAAAATAGGCGATGGTGTATTCTGTCAGGTGTTCCAGGTGGTATTTGGCCTGCAGAAGCGCTTCGCTGAGTTTGGCGATTTCTTCGTCGGCCTTGAAGGAATTGAACTTGGAAATGCGCTTGATGCGTATTTCGGTCAGCCGCACGAGGTCGTCCTGGGTGATCTCGCGCAGCAGCCTGATACGTTTGTCGGCGGCAGCGGGTTTCATATCCGGTGTCGCGACGTATTTCCGCAGTCCCTTGTCGATGGCCTCCAGCACGGCCTCCCAGGTTTCACATTCCTCGATATCGCGGTAAATGCGGTTTTCGATGAATATTTTTTCGAGTGAAGCGAAGTGCAGTTTTTCTTCGAGGTCGTGCTGCAGGATTTCCAGTTCCTGCCGGAGCAGGTCTTTGGTGCGTTCGGTGGAAAGCCGGAGCAGTTCGTTCACATCGGTGAACAGGGGCTTGTTGTCGACAATGACGCAACAGTTGGGGCTGATGCTGACTTCGCAGGCAGTGAACGCGTAAAGGGCATCGATGGTGACATCGGGGCTCACCCCGTTTTGCAGTTCGATCTCGATGTCGATCTCGGCGGCTACCTTGTCGGTCACCTTTTTTATCTTGATCTGGCCTTTTTCGTTGGCCTTCAGGATGGAGTCGATCAGGTCGCCGGTGGTCACGCTAAAGGGTATTTCCGTGATTTGCAGCGTTTTTTTATCCAGTTCCCTGATGCGCGCACGCACGCGCAGTTTGCCGCCGCGCGCGCCGCCGTTGTAGTTGGCTGCGTCGATAAGGCCGCCGGTTGGGAAGTCGGGGATCAGGTCTGCTTTTTTGCCTTTCAGCACCGCAATACAACTTTTGATAATCTCGATAAAGTTGTGCGGCATAATCTTGGTACTCAGGCCCACCGCAATGCCCTCTGCGCCCTGGGCCAGTACGAGCGGAAACTTCATGGGCAGGTTGACGGGCTCCCGTTTGCGGCCGTCGTAGCTCATCTGCCATACCGTTGTATCGGGGTTGAACGCCACGTCGAGCGCGAACTTGGTCAGGCGCGCCTCGATATAACGCGGTGCGGCGGCAGAGTCGCCGGTACGAAAGTCGCCCCAGTTGCCCTGGCAATCGATGAGCAGGTCCTTCTGACCCATGTTCACCAGCGCGTCGCCGATGGCTGCGTCGCCGTGGGGGTGGAATTGCATCGTTTGTCCGATCAGGTTGGCTACTTTGTGGTAACGGCCGTCGTGCTGTTCGAACATGGCGTGCAGGATGCGGCGCTGCACGGGTTTGAGCCCGTCTTCCAGCGCAGGCACGGCACGTTCGAGGATAACATAGGAGGCATAATCCAGAAAATAGTTCTGGTACATCCCCGAAAGCGTGACGATGGTATCTTCTCCGTTATGAGAAGTAGTGGGCGGCGTAGAGTTGTCGCGTTTTTGTTTTGCCATAATCAATGTTCCACTTCACTAAATAGCAACTTGTTTCCGAATGGGTCGATCAGGCTCATGCCGATACCATCCCAAACGCCGTCTTCGGTGTACTCCCTGGCTTTGTGCTCGTCGAAAATTCGGACAAGCGGTATCGTTTTTTCAATGGACAGCATGGTTCGGGGTTATTCAGGCTTAAAATAAGGATTTTTGATAATGCCGATCACGTTGCCCCAGGGGTCTTTTACAGTGGCCACGATGATGCCTTCACCGACGTCGGCGGGTTTTGAAAGCGCCGTGGCGCCCTGTGCCAGCAGGCGATCGTAAGTGACAGCCGCGTCGTCGACCCCCCAGTAGGTTTCCACGTTTGCTGTCTTGCCGGCGGCCGGGGCATCGTCGGGCAGCAGGCCGAGTTCGAAGCCGCCTACATTGAAACCCACGTAGAAGGGTTCGTTAAAATAGGGGCCGAAGCCAAGCACTTCCGAATACCATTCTACCGCCCGGGCGAGATCGTCGACACGGTAGATGCAGGTGCGCAGACCTAGAAACGGCTTATCCATGGATCAGGGATTGAGGTGAACAAATATTGTTGCCGGCGGCAAAAGTAATAGAAATTGTTTTTAAAAATAAAACTTTTTGTGTTTTATTTATTGACCCTGGCACGGAACTTCAGCCTTTACCTGTTCAATAAGATTGTTTAGGGATGGTACAAAAAGACTTGAGGAGATAACAGCTTCTGAAAGAGCTGTGCATGCCTGGTTATTATTTCCTGTTTTATTCAATACTTCTGCCATCCTGGCAAGTGTATTGGCTACAAATTCGGCATAACTTACCTTTCTATACAGGAGAAGGGCATTGCCCCACTCTTCAAGAGCCAGGGGGCCGTTATTTTCGTTATACCATGCAATCATGCCTTTGCTCCACATAATGTTTGCTTTTCCCAAATCCGAGCCTACTTTTTCAAAAAGGGGGAGAGCCTGCTGATAGAGGGCACGCGCTTTGTCGTTTTCGCTCAAAAGCCTTTCCAAATCGCCCAAACTTTTGAGCGTGTTTGCTTTCCCAAATCATCGCCTACTTTTTCAAAGGAGAGCCTGCTGATAGAGGGCACGCTTTGTCGTTTTCGCTCATTCATTTCCAAATCGCCCAAACTTTTGAGCGTGTTTGCTTTCCCAAATCCGAGCCTACTTTTCAAAGGGGAGAGCCTGCTGATAGAGGGCACGCGCTGTCGTTTTCGCTCAAAAGCCTTTCCAAATCGCCCAAACTTTTGAGCGTGTTTGCTTTTCCCAAATCATCGCCTACTTTTTCAAAAAGGGGGAGAGCCTGCTGATAGAGGGCACGCGCTTTGTCGTTTTCGCTCATTCGCATTTCCAAATCGCCCAAACTTTTGAGCGTGTTTGCTTTTCCCAAATCCGAGCCTACTTTTTCAAAAAGGGGGAGAGCCTGCTGATAGAGGGCACGCGCTTTGTCGTTTTCGCTCATTCGCATTTCCAAATCGCCCAAACTTTTGAGCGTGTTTGCTTTTCCCAAATCATCGCCTACTTTTTCAAAAAGGGGGAGAGCCTGCTGATAGAGGGCACGCGCTTTGTCGTTTTCGCTCAAAAGCCTTTCCAAATCGCCCAAACTTTGGAGCGTGTTTGCTTTTCCCAAATCCGAGCCTACTTTTTCAAAAAGGGGGAGAGCCTGCTGATAGAGGGCACGCGCTTTGTCGTTTTCGCTCAAAAGCCTTTCCAAATCGCCCAAACTTTTGAGCGTGTTTGCTTTTCCCAAATCCGAGCCTACTTTTTCAAAAAGGGGGAGAGCCTGCTGATAGAGGGCACGCGCCGCTTCGTGATTGTCAAAAAAGAACCATTTGTTTCCAAGATTTAGGGCAACCTGGGCATAGTCAGCCGCAAATCTGTCGCCTTTGGTTACAAGGGGGTCCAATTTGTGCAGGCGTTCTTCCAGTTCATCAATTTCCTGCTGTTGCTTGGGGGGCATGGCCGTGGCGAGGCCTGAAAACCGGGATTCGATATTGTGTTGCCATTGAAGTGTGCCGGGCAACATGCGGAAGTGGAACTTATAAACCAGCCAATCCCAGAAGTCGGGAGCAAGGCTTTGCACTCGGACCTGTGCGGGCTCGTCGCTCCAGAAGACAACTGAGGCCGGAAGGTGGCGGAACAAGAGTTCCCGTTCGAAGTTAAGCTCGCGAGCAAATGCTTCTGCCGGGTCATTTTCATCGGCCGTTACAAGCGATTCCAAACCAAAGATATGGAACAGTGGATAAGTGTCGTTTTCCGTATCCGTTACTGCTGTCTCTTGCCTTAGCAGTTGGTAAAGTGAGAAGGAGTCGGTTACTTTTACTTTCGAAAGATTTTGCGATTTGTGGATATAACGATCTTGTAATTCAATGCTTAGCAGGCGAAACATCTGGTCCCGGAGGTCGCGATTTTCTGCTGTTACCCATACGATAACTGGATGGTCACGCTGTTGGAGCAGATTGAGCATCCTGTTCCACGCAGTGTCGTTCTGTGTTCTGATCTCATCACGTTTTTGTTCCAGTTGTTCCCTGTTCATGCTTTCTCATCAGATTTTGGAAAAAAATCCTCAAGCAGGGGATTGATCCGACGGACAATGTCGTCGCCATTGTATTCGAATACGTTGAGGGCAAAAAGCAGATCGAGTAATTCGGGTGAAATACCTTCAAAGTTGCGGCTTTCAAGTAGTTTGCGGTGCGAATCGGTGAGTGGACGCAAACGTTCTACGGCTAGTCGTTTAAACGTACTTTTGGCTATTTCCGTTGTGACGGTTTCATCTGTATCAAGAAGGCACTGGTTGACCAGCCGAAGTAATTGACGCGGGCTCCCACCGGACATTTTAGTGATCATTTTCAATACGTTATTATCAAACAGCCCTTTGTCGACCCGGCGGGTCACTATGTTGCAAAACGCTTCGCAGTCTTCATCTTCGTCTATATGAATCATCGGAAGATATGAAAACTTGAACAATTCAGCCGCCGCAGCCTGTTCCTGTACATTGTAATAGGTTTGAATAGGTACACAACAAATAAGGTGAGCGTTCAGGTTTTGGGTAAACTGCGGGTCGGTTAGGAAGATAGCATTATAAATTTCCGGACGGGCTTTTTCAAAATCATCAACGATAAAGATCAAATCGCGGCCCTTACCATGTCGCTCGATAGCATCGCGTACGCCAACGAGAGCGGTACGAAGCTGGCCTACGAGCCCGGGTGTATCGCGGCGTATCGCCTCACGAATTTTTGTGGTGGTACTATTCTGATAACCGTATTTACTTTTAATAAATCCTTCTGCAGAAAAAATATCCCAGAAATTCCAGCCTGCTTTTGCCTCGACACCCGCTTCTGCTCCATAGTTGTAATTCAATTCTTTTTCAACTTCTTTATCCTGTAGCCATGCGTGTGCGATGTCTTCGAACTCTTTTTTTATTATATGGGACATTATGTTCGCGAAAGGTGCGCAAAAGTTTGTTAATCAGAATGATAAAAAGGTCTTCCGGTTGCATTTTGAGGATTTCAATTTCTTCCTGCAAACTGACAAATACCGAAAAATACTGCCTGGGGGTGTTAATTGATTCATGGAACCGGAGAAGTTCGACGGTTTTGCCGCATCCGCGATGCCCGGAGAATAAAATTTTTATGTAGTCATTGGGCAAATGTGTCAGCTCATCACCTGTGATACCCAAGTCTTTTTTTATCCGGGTAAATTGCTTGGGACTGCGCAATTCCTGCAGATGCACGTATAGGTTCTCTCTACCGGATTCAAAGATATCGAACTCGGGCTCGGTAGTTTCCATGGCCCGGAAAACGTCTTTTTCTGGAAAGGTATATTGATATTTTTTGTTCATTTTTTTAAAGAAAAGCAAGCAAATGTAATGACTTTGGCTGTTACAAAACGCAATCATCTTCTTGCGTAAATAACATAATTGCTGAGGTTAGGTTGTACTGTACGCATCCGCCTCCTTAAACCGCCAAATGTCGTACACCATCACGGCAATAATGATTCCGGCAGGGATAAAAAATATTTTTGTGTGCAGGCTGGGAAACAAACCGACACTCAGCATGGCGCCGAATACAAAGCTGATCATTACGATAAAGCGCAGCAGCGCTTCCCGCTGGATGAGGCGGCGTTTCTCCCCTTCGGAATGGAATATTTCGGCGATGTCCACTCCGAGTTCATTGACCACACCCGTCATCTGGCTGGCCTTGATCAGGGAGGAGGTCGTGAGGCTTACCATGGCATTCTGGATACCGATGGCAAACAACATCATCCCCGGAAAAGCCACGGGGTGCAGTGCTCCGGAATTGTCGGCGGCGGCGGCGACGAACGTAAAAAGTCCCGCCACAACAGCCAGCGGTACCAGGTGGAGGTAGCGCCACTTCAACAGTTTTTCGCGCTCCACGCACCACCCGGCAAAGAAGCCGCTTTTTCGTTCGGCTTGATCAGGATTTCGCCCAATGCAGGCGGTTTGAGGTATTCGTACCAACGGTTTTTCATATGCGGTTGATTATTCTATCCTAAAATGTTGATTTTTGCGGGTCAATCCAATCCACATCTACTTTTCCATCAAGGCAGTAAACATGTCCTGCTGCCCGATTACTGTAAATTCCGGTCCCATGCGCACATTACAATCCTGGCTTTCCATTCCCGGCGACACTGATTTTTCCCTGCATAATCTGCCATACGGTATTTTTCATACCGGCGACGGGCGTGCCCGCGCGGGCATCGCAATCGGCGACCATATCCTCGACCTGGAGGCTGCCGCAGCGGCGGGCTTGTTCGGTAAACGTCGTTTTTTCAAAAAAGTATTTGCACAAACGACGCTCAACGATTTTATCGCATTGGGAAAACCCGTGACCAACCGTATCCGGCGCAAGGTGCAGGACTGGCTCTGTCAACCCGAAGCGCCAGAAAATGCCGAAAATCTGTTGGTTAATCGCCTGACCGCACACCTGCTCATGCCCGTACGGGTAGGCAATTATACGGATTTTTACAGCAGCATCGAACACGCCACTAATGTAGGCAAAATGTTCCGGCCCGACAACCCGCTCCTGCCCAACTGGCGCTGGTTGCCGGTGGGTTATCACGGCCGCGCTTCATCCATCGTGGTGAGTGGCACACCTGTGCGGCGCCCGCATGGCCAGGTGCTGCCCAAAGGTCAGGAGACACCCGTTTTCAGCCTTTCACAGCAGATGGACTTTGAGCTCGAAATGGCTTTTGTGATAGGAAAAAACAGCAGTATCGGCGAGACGATACCGGTTGAAAAGGCTGACGAATACATCTTCGGGCTGGTGTTGTTCAACGACTGGAGCGCCCGCGATATACAACGCTGGGAGTACGTGCCGCTCGGTCCGTTTCTGGGCAAAAACTTCGCATCCTCGATTTCACCCTGGATTGTTCCGCTTGAGGCCCTGCGCCCGTTTCGCGTAAAAGGACCGCGACAGAACCCGGCCCCCCTGGCGTATCTTCAAACCCGGGGCGCGCAGAACTACGATATTTCGCTTGAAGTTGCCCTCTCTACAGGCGAGAAAAGCCCGCAAACTATTGTATCCCGTTCCAATACAAAGTATCTTTACTGGTCTATGGCGCAACAATTGGCACATCACACCGTCAACGGTTGTAATTGTGCGTGGGCGATCTGATGGCATCGGGTACGATCAGCGGCCCGGAAGCGGGTTCTTACGGTTCGATGCTTGAACTCTCCTGGGGCGGCAAAGAACCTGTCCGGCTGAACGACGGCGCCGCCAGGACATTCCTGGAAGACGGCGACAAGGTGACCATACGCGCCGTTGCGGCGCAGGAAGGTGTTCGTGTCGGTTTTGGGGAGGTCAGCGGTGTTATCCTTGGTGCTTGAATTGCAAAATCTCAACTATCTCCTATTGTTCATCGGTTTGCTCAACTGCTCGTTTTCTGGTAATTATCAAACCATAATGTACTGAAAATGCCTTTAACGTTCGTGCTTCGGCTTTGCGGGGTATTGTCCCTGCCGCTTCGTTTGTGGAGCCTTGTTTTTTTTATTGTTTCGGGAGGAGTTTGGGAGTTGAGGGGGCAGTGTACGACAAATCTGTCCTTGACTGCAACAAATTCTACAGGCACAACAGCTACATGGACAGCCCCGGCCTCTGGCGGTCCATGGATCGTTCAGATAACGGCTATGGGGGCAGGCGGCGGCGGAAACTCCGGCGGCGATCTTGGGGGCAGTGGAGCAACTATTAGTGGAATTTTTACTGTACAAGACGGCGAAACCTTATTGGCTATAGCCGGTGGGGCAGGAGAAAGTAACAGCAACAACGGCGGCGGCGGCGGCGGCGGTTCAGGTGTGGTCAATTGCGGCAATCCTTCCGATTGCGCTAACGGGACCATTTTGTTGATTGCTGCTGGCGGCAACGGCGCGGAAGGCGATAATGACGGCTTGGGTGGTTCTGCACTTACGTCAGGTTCTGGCGATGGCGGTGTAGCGAATAATAGTTCAAATAGTGGCGGTGGCGGTGGCGGCTTGAACTCCCCAGGTGGGAATGGAACGTCAGGTTTCGGTGGTACCGCTATATCCAAAACGGGGTTGGCTACCGGTGGTGACGGCGTGGGAGGACCAGGAGACCCGGACGGCGGCGGCGGTATGGGCGGCGGCGGCGGCGGCGGAAGCAGCACATCCGAAGGCTCGGGCGGCGGAGCTGGACATACAGGGGCTACAGGCGGTAACACGCAGAATGCGTCTTCTTTTATTGATGCTTCGGGTGCACTGCAGTTCAGTAGTAATGGTTTGACGGGTGGTGGTTCTAATAATGGATCGGTTACGATTCTTTGCCTGAGTGCGGTTTCCCAGGCAAACGACTGCAGCAATACGGTTGTCGTAAACCTTACCGGGCCTGGAGTTGCCGGTTGGAAGGCGCCAAGTACCGGAGGCCCCTGGCAGGTACAAATGGATGTAACGGGAGCCGGCGGAGGAAACTATAACCCAAGCGGATCAAATAATGACCGGGAAGGCGGCGGCGGGGCCACAATCAGTTCGACGTTTACGGTACAAAACAATCAGGTCCTGTTTGCCATTGCCGGTGGCGCAGGAACAGGTTCGGTAAATAATGCTGCGGGCGGCGGCGGCGGTTCTGGCGTAGTGAATTGCGATGTTACGGGGAATTGCGCAAGCGGGACGGTCCTCATCATTGCTGCCGGAGGTAACGGCGCTGAAATCGATGGCGCTAATGGCGATGGACAGGGAGGTTTATCTTCTGCAGGAGATGGCACGGGCGGAAGCGGCAATGGGGGAAACGGCGGCGGCGGCGGCGGCGGTAGGAATTCAGCGGGAGGCAATGGTGCAGATGGCGACGGTGGCGGTCAAGTTCCCTGACGGGGCTGTCTTCAGGAGGGGATGGGAATGGCAGCGGAGTAGATCCTGACGGCGGCGATGGCATGGGCGGCGGTGGAGGTGGTGGCAACGACACTGCCAACGGCTCGGGCGGCGGCGGCGGACATGAAGGCGGCGATGGAGGAACCTCAACAACCAATAGAGCACGTTCCTTTAATTCAGGAACACTGATTACCAGTAGCGACGGTACACTTGGCGCCGGCCCCTCAAATGGCACCATCACCATTACTTGCCTCAGTCTCCCCCCGTCGAACTCATCAACTTCAAAGCGCTCATCCGCGACGACCAGACGGTCGATCTGCTTTGAGCACGGCCTCGGAAAAAAATAACCTGGGTTACGACGTGGAGCGCAGTGCCGACAACCAGAACTGGAAAACACTCGGCTTCGTGCCCGGAAACGGCACCACAACGGAACAACACGAGTATGTTTTTACCGATGAAAAACCTTTTTCAGGGGTCAACTATTACCGCCTGAAACAACAGGATTACGACGGCAAATCGGAGTATTCACCTATCGTGGTAGCCGATATCCGTATGAACGGCCTGGACTTCGATATTTTCCCCAACCCGTCAGTCAGCGGCGAGCTCAACGTCCGGACGGTCAGCAAAGTTGAAGGCGAGGCATTGCTGGAGATATACGACTGGGTGGGTTACAAGGTGTACGAAGAGACGGTCCAACTGCTGAAAGGCACGATGGTTTACCCCGTCTCGATGGCAACTTTCCCGAAAGGCAGTTACACGGCCCGGCTTGAATTGCCCGACGGAACCCTGCTGTTCCGAAAAATCGTGTTGCAATAAACCAGGAAGGAGCGGGGCTGCGATTCTGCCTGACAAGCCCTGCTCCTTCCTTAAACCCGTATTGCTTGACCATTTTCGCCAAATCTCAATCTATTTACCCTATTCAAGTTATTTTGTTCCGATATTTGCCATCTTGAATCAGCAAATATCATAAAACCCATATGCTCATGAAAAGCAACTTCTACCTGTTTACAGAATGGCCTGGTATTTCCAGAACCTTTGTATGGGGTCTGGCGACCATTCTTGCCGGCGGAATACTGCCGGCCAAAATGCAGGCACAATGCGACGGCGGCGCCGTCATCAATATTTCCGGCGCCGGTACCGGCACCTGGACGGCCCCCTCGTCGGGCGGCCCGTTCACGATTTCCATTACGGCACTCGGTGCGGGTGGCGGTGATTCGGAAAACAACAACCAGGCGGCGGCGGCGCCGAAATGATCGGTGAGTTTGTTGTGCAGAACAGCCAGGTCATTTTTGCCATTTCAGGCGGCGCCGGTGTAAGCTCGGGTGTATTTGCCGGCGGCGGCGGCGGCGCTTCGGGTGTCGTCAACTGCGGTATTTCGGGCAATTGCGCGGCCGGCACGCTGCTTATCATGGCAGCAGGCGGCAATGGCGGCGAAGAACAAGGTGATGGGCTTGGCGGTGCAGTTACCACAGGCCTCGGCGCCAGCGGCACCGGCGGCGGCGGCAATGGCGGCGGCGGCGGCGGCGGCTTGAACGGCGCCGGGCTCCCTGGTACGGGTAGTGATTTTGGCACCGGCGGTGGACAAGCTATATTTGTCGGCGTTACCGCAGGTGGTAACGGAGCCGGCGCCGTCGGTGGCCCGGCCGGCGGCAACGGCATGGGCGGCGGCGGCGGCGGCGGCAGCAGTAACAATACGGGCTCAGGTGGCGGTGCCGGCCATACGGGCGCTGCCGGTGGAAATGGTGCTGCTGCACAATCTTACAACATCGGAACCAATAAACAAAACACCCCCGGCGCTGCCGGCGCCGGACCTTCCGACGGGTCAGTCACTGTGATCTGTCTCGGCGCCCTGCCGGTAAAACTGACCGACTTCAAAGCGCTTATCCATTCGGAAGGCGTCCGGTTGTTCTGGAGTACGGCTACCGAAAAGGACAATCTGGGTTACGATATAGAGCGCAGCGGCGACAATCGCAACTGGACCACACTGGGCTTTGTGCCCGGCAACGGTACCTCTGCTTCGCCCAATACCTACGATTTTATGGATCGCGATCCGCTTGCAGGGGTCAATTACTACCGCCTGAAACAAATGGATACCGATGGCAAGTACGAGTATTCTCCCATGGTTATTGCCGACGTACGCGCCAATGCACTGTCGTTCGAGGTTTACCCCAACCCGTCCACAACAGGCGCTCTTACTTTCCGAACCGTTAGCCAGATCGATGGCGAAGCGTTGCTGGAGATGTTCGATTGGGTCGGCTATAAAGTGTACAAAGAGCAAATCCAGTTATTCCAGGGTACAATGGCGTATCCCGTTTCGATGGCGACCTATCCCAAAGGGACTTACACCGCCCGTTTGGAAATGCCTGACGGCACGGTGCACTTCAGGAAAATCGTATTGCAATAAGAATCTCCTGTCTGGGTTTTCGGGTTGCCGCGCGCCTGGGTAGTGCATGGCAACCCGAACAGCCTGTGCCACTTGTGGCATCTGTGAAAATAGAGATGAAGGGTGTACCTTTTTGGCATAGTTTTGTCGGTAAATTATACAACAAATTGGTTAAAACCATGAATAGGCGCAATCCATTGATTTAGTGGATTTTATGTTGTATGTGGGTTTCGGGAAATCTACGCGACGCTGAACATTTTATCTTCAAAACCGATTCAATCATGAAAGTGATTCATTTTTATGCCCCTAAACGGGGTGCATTGGCTGTTTTTCATATTGGTAAATTGCTGCTGTTCATAACCGGATTTGTTGCCGGTGGTTTCCATGTACAGGCGCAATGCCCGGGTTCAGGGGTTACCCTGAGTTCACAGTCCGAAGTCAATAGTTTCGCTTCCGATTATCCCGGATGCACCATACTTCCGGTCAGTCTGACGATAAGCGGATCCGATATAACGAACCTCAACGGATTAAGTGTGTTGAATGAGTTTGATATAAACACTACTGCCAGCCTGAGGATCGAAAGCAATCCGGTGCTGACTAATCTGTCCGGCTTGTCCGGTCTTTCCTTTATTCCGGGAGGGCTCACTATTTTTGACAATGGGGCTTTGACGAATCTTAACGGCCTGAATAACATCACGTCCATAGGCTTTGAAGGCTGAATGTTGAGTCAATACACAGTTGACAAGCCTGTCTGCCTTGTCTGCCGTCACCAGTATCGGCGGCGACCTTTTACATAGCCTTCAACCCGGCGTTGACGTCTTTTGGCGGCGGCTTGAACCTTGTACCGAGCCTGGGTGGTATTTTGCAGATACAGAACAATAGCGCCATGACAACCTTGAACGGGCTTAATGCGCTCACAAGTGTCAGTCAATACCTCTTGATATCTTCCAATAATAGTTTGACCTCTCTAAGCGGATTATCAAGCCTTGCATCCGTCGGGCAGAGCTTCGAAATATCCGGCAATGCTTCGATGACCACCCTGGGCGGCTTTACCAACCTGACGACAGTTGGCGGCGACTTCAGTATTGAACAAAACGGCGCGCTGACTAACCTGAACCAACTGACCAACCTGTCGTCGATAGGGGGCAACCTTTCGATCAATTTCAACAGCCAACTCAGCAACTGCGCCGCACAAGGCATCTGTGATTATCTGGCGGCTCCAGCCGGCGCGATCCTGATCGGTGGCAATGCAGGCGCTTGCGTCAACCAGGCCGCGATCGAAGTCGCCTGCGGCCTGCTCCCCGTCGAGTTAATTGACTTTAAAGCGGTCATCCACCAGCACGACATACAACTCGTCTGGAGCACCGCCTCGGAGGAGGACAACCTTGGCTACAGTCTTCAGCGCAGCGCCGATGGACACGGCTGGTCGGAAATTGGTTTCGTGCAGGGCCAGGGCAGCGCGACCAAACAGTCGGACTATTCCTGGATGGATAAAAATCCGATTTCCGGAGTCAATTACTACCGGCTTAAACAAATGGACAGCGACGGCAAGTATGAGTTCTCGCCGATCGTAGTGGCCGACATGCGCTCCACAGGTACGCAATTTGATATTTTCCCAATCCCTCGATTGACGGCGCCGTAAGTTTGCGGGCCACTACTTCAACGGAGGGCTGGGCCTATCTGGAGGTCATGGACTCAAACGGCAAAAAAGTATATAATGAAAAAATCGGCTTCCCGGAAGGCACGGTGATCTACCCGGTTTCGCTGACGGCATATCCCAAAGGTGTGTACACCGCCAGGCTTGAACTTCCTGACGGCCAGGTGCAATTCAACAAAATTGTGCTGCAATAGTCCGGAATTTACAAAAAAACAACATTACGAACCCTTCCACTGGCGATTTATCGTACATGGAAGGGTTTTATCTTTACGCCCGCATCTACATATTTCATATATTAAACAGGATCGAGGTCTATGATGGCAACTGTTTACATCTTTAAAAGGTACTTAATATCCATTTTTTATTATTCCTGCTGCGCGGGAATGGCATCGTTTTCAACGCTAAGTGCCCAGTGCAACAACAACACGGTGATGAATATAAGCGGCCCCGGCACGACGACCTGGACCGCACCGCAAACCGGGGGGCCGTTTTTTGTCCAGATCACCGCTACGGGCGGCGGCGGCGGCCCTATAACCCAACTGTTTTTTAACAACGGCGGTAACGGAGCGACAATGAGCGGCGTTTTCGTGGTCCAAAACGGGAGACTATCCGGGCCATTGCGGGCGGCTTCGGCAAGTTTGCCACCCTGGAAGGCGCAGGCGCAGGTGGAGGATCGGGCGCCGTAAACTGCGGCAACCCTTCGGACTGCGCCAATGGCGAGATACTCATCATTGCAGCGGGCGGCAATGGCGGTGACCAAGTGGTTGGCCTGGGCGGTTCTGCTGCGACGAATGGCAGCGGCAACGGCGGGTTGGCCGGCGGCGACCCCTTGCACGAGCCCGACTGGGGTGGCGGCGGCGCGGTAAATAGCGGCGGCCAGAATTCCATCGGTTCAGGGGACAGGCGGTGGCCAGGTTTTTCTGACAGGCCTGTCGGCAGGCGGTGAAGGTAGCCGCACCCAGGTGCCCAACGATGGCGGCGCAGGCATGGGCGGGCGGCGGCGGCGGCGATTACGGCGCCGGTGGCGGCGGCGGCCATACGGGTGGCAACGGTGGCAACGGTTCCGAAGCGTCCTCTTTCAACTCGGGAGCCGACCAGGTCAATACCGACGGCGCCAATGGCGGGGGCAACAACCCGGGATCGGTGGTCGTGGTGTGTTTGGCCCTTTACCTGTCGAACTGGTTAACTTTAAGGCATTCATCCATGTCAGCCATGTCGGGTTGCACTGGAGCACGTCTACGGAAAAAGATAACCTGGGTTTTGAAGTTGAACGCAGTGCAGACGGCGCCAATTGGCACACCCTTGACTTTGTGCCGGGCAGCGGCACGAGCCTCTCATAAAACAGGTATTCCTTTTCGGACCATGACCCGTTTCCGGCGTGAACTACTACCGCCTGAAGCAAATCGATCATGACGGCGCCTTCGAATGCTCTCAATGGTGGTTGCTGATATTCGTACCGATGAACTGCAATTCAATTTTTCCCAGTCCGTCTACCGATGGATTGACTAACTTCAGGGCTGTTAGCAGCCAGGAAGGTGCCGGGCTGCTGGAAATATTTGACTGGGCCGGCTACCGCATATCGCGAACCGGTACAATTATTGAAGGGAACTATGGTGTACCCGGTCTCAATGGCCACATTTCCCAGGTACCTATACCCGCTCGTCTGGAACTGCCGGACGGGAGTACGTTTTTCAGAAAATTGTAATCAGTAGCCCATTTCAACATATTGGTTTTATTGATCTCTTCTGTCACTGCAACCGCCTGGCAGGGTAATATTATTTTCAGACTACCGATTGCCATATGACAAAACCGCAATACACCTTCTACTACTGGCTGTCCTGTTTTCCGGCCATTCACAGTGCGGGATCATTTTTCCACTGCACTGATCCTGGCCGGCAATTTTCATGTTGTCGCGCAATGGCCAACAATTGCACTGAGCCCTGACAGGGCCCAATACGGCTTCCTGGACAGCACCTGCATCGGGTGGCCCTTTTTCGGTGCGGATCACCACCTCCGGCGGCTCCGGTGGAGCATATCTTGAAGCAAATCCGGATCGTGCCGGCGGTACTGGCGCTACCATGAGCGGTACGTTTGTCGTGCAGAACGGCGAGACGCTTTTTGCGATTGCCGGCGGCGGCGGGTTCCACTCGCAACTGGAAGGCGGCGGCGGCGGCGGCGGCTCCGGTGTCGTCAATTGCGGCAACCCATCCGATTGCGCAGGAGGAACGATCCTGACTCGTTGCTGCCGGCGGTAATGGCGGACAACTGGGCGGCCCCAACGGCGGCTTCGGCCTGGGGGGCTCTTCCGCAACAGACGGCGATGGAAATGGCGGCGTCATCTCACAACAGCGATGGCGGGCGGCGGCGGCGGCGCTATAAACGGACCGGACGGCCGCATCGGGCGAGACGGCGGCGGCCAGGTCGCCATCGGGTCTGTCGCCCGGTGGAGAAGGGAAGCCGAAACCTGCTGAGCAATCCGCCTTCCGGCATCAACGACGCGGCGACGGCATGGGCGGCGGCGGCGGGCGGCGACGGCGCTACGATGGATAATGCAGCCGGCGGTGGCGGCGGTCATTCAGGCGGCGACGACGGCACCGCGGCATCTTCCTTTAATTCGGCTCGGCGCAGGCCACGTCCGGCACCATCGGCGGCGGCGGCAGCGGACCGCACAGCACCCCTGCATTCCCCGGCACGATCACCGTCGTTTGCCTGCAGGCATTGCCGGTGCAACTGCTTGAGTTCAGGGCTGTAATTCAGCCGGAGTCCGTCAGTCTTCGATGGAAGACTGCTACCGAAAAGGATAATCTCGGCTTCGATATCGAGCTGGCAACGACGCCCTGCAACTGGCTCCGGTGGTTTTGTTCCGGGACATGGAACCAGCGCAACCGGGCATGAATACCATTTTCATGATCAGTTTCCACAAAGGCATCAATTATTACCGGCTCAAACAGCAGGATTTTGATGGCGGCTTTGAATATTCTCCGATTGTTGTGGCCGATATGCGTGCACATAACGTCAGGTTCGATGCATTTCCCAACCCCTTCAACTCAGGAACACTGAACTTCGAGCATTTTCGCCCTGGGAAGGCGCGGAGGCTCTTTGGAGATATTCGACTGGGCGGATACAAAGTGTGCAAAGAGACCCTGCATTTTTCGGAAGGCACGATCGTATGGCCGGTATCCTTGGCTAACTTCGAAAGGACCCTACACCGCCGACTCGGGCTGCCGGGCGGTAAGGGTCGTGTTCCGGAAAATACTTTTGCAATAATGCTAACGGCGTGCGTTTGCCGACCGTACCATAAGTCTTCGTTATCGCCGCATGATAAACCGCATACCGTGTCCCCGGCCACCGGCCATTGAATTGAGCGCGTAGGTCAGTTTGACCATACCGTAGCGTCCGAGCGAAGCCAGGCGTTCGTCTTCTACATAATTGAGGCTGGCTGAGCGACGGATACCGACGTTCCGGGTTGAGCAGGTCGTGTATGGTAAGGGTGACTTGCAGGCGTTTGTTTTCATAAAAAACTTTGACACACCGGCATTTCCATACCGGTATAGCCTGGCCGTAACCTTCTCCAAGACCGCTGTATTTTGTTACGTCCAGGCCACTGTTCAGGTTGAAATTCAAGGAAGATCCAGGTCAAGTTCGGCATTCCAGATTGGTCAGGTAGTCCTGGTTGAACGCCTTGTCAAGCGAATAAAGCGTTTGGTTCCAGCGCAGTTCAGCCCCTGCATGCAGGTTGAACCATTCTTTGGGGGTGTAGTCCCACGACAGCGATTGCCGCAACTCCAGTCCGCTGGTGTAGTTTTCCCGGCTGTTGATGAAGTTTTGTCCGCGACTGAAGCCGATCTCGCTGTTCAGGTTGAAACGGCTGTCTATCTTTTCATGGAAGCCCGAGGGCAAATTTGCCGTTGATGAGGCGATAGTCGGCATCGACGTTCACCGGGCGGTAGTGCCGCACAAAATTCGAATCGACAGATTGTGCGTTCACAATGCGGTCGCTGGTGTAGGTAAAAAACAGGCCGCCGAAAAACCTGCGCATGGTTTCGGGGCTGAACGACATATAGTTCAGGTTGATATTGTGGGCATATTCCGGGCGCAGGTCGGGATTGCCTTCGGTGATGTTGAGCGGGTCGCTGACATCGGGCACCGGCTGGAGCTGCTGTACGTTCGGCGCATTGACGGCGGCAGTATAACCGAACCGAAGGTTGCGATTCGGCAAACTGATACTGGAAATCCATACGCGGCAACAGGTGCCGGAATGACTGTCGAACGGGTTGCCCCTGGCCGGAAGTCACCCTCTCCTTCCAGCACAGCCGACTGTGCGTCGAGGCCGAAAGCCGCCGTTCCAGCCTTTTCGGTTGATGCGGAAACCCGCGCCGCCGCGGTGGTAACTGAAGGTGTTGGTATAGGCGTTTGAAAGCAGATCATTGAAATACCGCTCGCCGTTGGTCACGTTATACATCCTTGTCGGCGCGGTTGTCGGTGCGGAAATAGCCATAGGTTACTTCAAAGGTAGCGGCGTTTGCCCAGCGGTTCGGTGAACGTGGCTTTTGCGCCTCAGTTACCGACGTCGTTTTTAAAAAACTGATCCTGGGCAATGGTATCGGTGGAACCGGATTGTCCCCCGTCGGTGTAAAATGTATTCTTCGCAAGGCTGGTGCTTTCCGAGTCGTTGTTGTTTAACCCAAAAGTGAAGTTTGTGCTGAAATTTCGACCTTTTTTGGCGAATTTATGTCTGAACAGCACATTGCCGTTCAGGTTGGAGCCGGTAGCCAGGGAACGATAATCGCGGCTGCCTTCGTTGCGCAGCAGCATGTCGGGGCCGAAGGTTTGCGACGACGAGCCGGAAATAGCATCCCGGTCGGTGTAGATGAATGCGGTATTTACCTGAACGGAATTGAACGAGTCCAGTTTCTGGTCGAGCGACAGGTTGAGCCGGTGATTGTTCGTCAGGTTATCGTTGTTGGTGTGTTCGGTTGTTGTAAAGTTGCCGCCGGGCAGGAAGGACTGGCGGGTACTGTTCCGGTCATAAATTTTATCGGCGTTGCTGAACATATAGCTCGTATTCAGATCGGATTTGGCGCCGAACTCCTGGTTGAAATTGAGTCCGCCTGCCCAGGTGCGCAGAAACCCCTGGTTGTCGCCGAAATCGAGCGGAATGCTGTTGTCGTCGGAGTTGAACTCCAGTTGTATGCGCCCGCCTCCGCCGCCCATCATCTGGCGCATGGCCCCGGAGAAAGCCATGTAGTCGTCGATGGAGAAACCGGCCTGGTTAATGTTGTTGCCCATGCCGAGTATGGAGAGTTGCTGCCTGGGTTTGAATCGGTTGAGGCTGAGGTTGTTTTTCGTACCGCAAATCGCCCGGGTCGTCGGCGCCGGCGGCGGCAACCGCGCGGCCAAACCAGCCGTTCTTTTTATCCTCCTTGAGTTCGAGGTTGATCGTTTTTTCCCGCTGCCCGTCGTCGATGCCGCTAAATACGGCCTGGTCCGACTTTTTATCATATACCTGTACCTTGTCGACAGCGTCGGCGGGCAGGTTTTTGGTGGCGAGTTTGGGGTCGTTTCCAAAGAATTTTTGCCGTCAACCATCACGTTTTTTACTTCCTCGCCTTGTGCGCGCACGGTGCCGTCGCGTTCCACTTCCACCCCGGGCAGTTTTTTTCAACAGATCCTCTACTACGGCGTTGTCTTTTACCTTGAACGACCCGGCGTTAAACTCAATCGTGTCCTGCCGGATGGTTACCGGGTTAGCTGCCCCTTTTGATCTCCACTTCGCCGAGCAGTTGTGACTGGAGTTGCATTTGCAACACCCCGAGGTCGACGGCGGGTGCAGTGCCGCTCAGTTGCACGGTTTTTTGAAGATTTTGGTACCCGAAATACGTACAACGCAGCAGATAATCGCCTGCCGGCTGGTTTTTCAGTTCAAATGCGCCGGTATCGCCCGTTCGGGTAAATGCCTGGAGCGAACTGTCGGAGGCAGACAGCAGCATGACGTTGCCGCCTGCCAGGGGACTGCCGCAGTATCGACCAGGGCGCCGCGAATGGCGTATTTTGAGAAAAAGACAGAAAGGGAACAGCAACAATGCCGTAAAGAGGATCAAAAATTTTGTGTTCATAACCTGTTTTCGATGAATGACCCGGCAAATGTCCGGGCGCCGTTCCCGAAACAGGTTAACTGACCTTGAAGGAAGGTTAAAAAAGGTTAATGGCATGGTACGACAGGTATCCGCCTGGGCCGGGATGACACCCGCTCGTTGCACGCGAATGACATCCCGCGCTAAAAATCTTCCCAAAACGTTTCCGCGTTTCGTACCTTTGTGCGGTATTTTTGACAACCAAACAGAATGAAGTTTTGTTTGGGAAAAATATAGAGGCCCAATACCGAATAATTGCTGTCAATTCACTACTCACCACTTACTACTCATTACAATGGCTGTAGCTACCGAATCACGCCCCGCCTACAAGGTAAAGACATCGCCCTGGCCGACTGGGGCCGTAAAGAAATCCAGCTCGCCGAGGCTGAAATGCCCGGCCTGATGGCCTTGCGCGAAGAGTTCGGCGCGAGCAAACCCCCTCCAAAAACGCACGCATCGCCGGCTGCCTGCACACGACCATCCAGACTGCCGTGCTCATCGAAACGCTCTAGAGCTCGGCGCCGAGGTGTCCTGGTCGTCGTGCAACATCTTCTCCACTCAGGACCATGCCGCCGCCGCCGTAGCCGCTGCTGGAATCCCTGTTTACGCCTGGAAAGGCATGAATGCAGAAGAATTCGACTGGTGCATCGAACAGACCCTGTTCGCCTTCAAAGACGGCAAGCCGCTCAACATGATCCTCGACGACGGCGGCGACCTGACCAATATGGTGCTCGATCAGTACCCCGAACTGGTTGAAGGCATCCGCGGTATTTCCGAAGAGACGACGACGGGGGTACACCGCCTGTACGAGCGTGTGACCAAAGGCACGCTGCCCATGCCGGCCATCAACATCAACGATTCTGTCACCAAGTCGAAATTCGACAACAAATACGGCTGTAAGGAAAGTCTGGTAGACGCCATTCGCCGCGCTACCGACATCATGATGGCCGGAAAAGTGGCGGTTGTGGCTGGTTACGGCGATGTGGGCAAAGGCTCGGCAGCCTCCCTGCGCGGCGCCGGCGCCCGGGTAATTGTGACCGAGATCGACCCGATCTGTGCCTTGCAGGCCGCAATGGACGGATTTGAGGTAAAGCGCATGGAAAACGCCATACCGCGCGCCAATATCATCGTCACAGCCACGGGCAACTGTGACATCGTGATGGAAAAGCACTTCCGTTTGATGAACGACAAGACCATCGTATGCAACATCGGACACTTCGACAACGAGATCGACATGGCCTGGCTGAACGGAAACTACGGCCATACCAAGGTGACGATCAAGCCGCAAGTGGATTTGTACAATATAGAGGGTAAAGACATCATTCTGCTCGCTGAAGGCCGCCTGGTGAACCTTGGCTGCGCTACAGGGCACCCTTCGTTCGTGATGTCGAACTCTTTCACCAACCAGGTGCTGGCGCAACTCGAACTCTGGCAGAACCACAAAAACTACGACAACAAGGTGTACATGCTGCCCAAGCACCTGGATGAGAAGGTAGCGCGCCTCCACCTTTCCAAAATCGGTGTGGAACTCGAAGAACTCAAGCCGCATCAGGCCGAGTATATCGGCGTGGAGGTCGAAGGACCGTTCAAGCCGGAATACTACCGCTATTAAGGGTTATGGTCAGTCTGATAACTGACCATAACAGATTTAAATACATAACGGAAACGGCATCTGGCCGTTTCCGTTTTTTTTTTGCCGTTTTCCCTCACAAAGCGCTTTTTAAAAAACATAAATTAAATATTATAATATTTGTATATTGTTTATTATAAACAGTTTAAATAAATAAAGTTGAATATAAATTTTTAAAAAACCAAAATTTTTTCTGTGATCGCTTCCCGGATTGGCGCATATTTCTTACCTTGTTTGAACAAAAAGCAGGTATCATCCAATCGAAATCACCAACTTTTTTTTCACATTTAAACACCTTTTCATTCATTATGCGATTTTACCCAAATTGTCGTCGCAGCGCTCTGCCTTTGCGCTGCCCAGCCTCTTTGCCCAGCGACCGGCCGACTGGTCGGTAGAGTTGACCGGTAACGCTCAACGGATTATTTTTCAACACATGACCGGCGTGCCGATTATTCAGACGGACAAGGCATATGTCGGCATTGACCCTGTTTCAGGAAGGCCGTCTGGACAGTTGAGCGTTCTGCTGAAAGCGTTGTCGGGCGTTATCGAGACAAACACCGATTTTTACAACATGGCCCGGACTCCCTATGTGCTTATTCGCCACAATCTGATTGATAGCCGCGACGGTAAAGTGCTGATGGACAAAACGCAGGAAGGCTATAAAAAGAGTAGAGGATTACGAGATCATTCCAGCGCTCAACAGCGTACTGATCCGCGCAAGGGCCGACGGAAAACTGCGGCTCTACCTGGTTGACATGACTGACAACAAGCTGCGTTGGAAAACCGATGTGATGAAGGCCGGCCTACAACTAAAAGCCGAATCTGATGAAGAGCCGGCCGAAGAAAGTATCGAAGTGCCTTCCTATACGACCATCGTCACCAGCGATAAGCACCTTTTATATCAGTACAAGAAAAGCATCGCATGCCTGGAAGCCGGTTCCGGCAACCTGTTGTGGGTGGAAAAAGCCGAACCTGCTGAAATTCTGCTCAGTCCGGGCGAAAAAAATGTACTGGTCATCGAAGCCGAAAGCGGCGGCCTGATGGCAATGGCCCTTGCTGGTACGGGCGTAAAGATCAAAAGCAAAAAAATACAGGCATACGACCTGCTCACCGGTAAAAAGGCCTGGAAAGATGAAATCGAGGCCGATGAAAAAGTGCGCTGGGTCGATACACATCCCGATTTTCTGACTGTTGTTCATAAAAATGGTTGCAACCTGTATAACTACGCCACCGGCGAGAAACTTTGGAAGAAAGATTTCGATGGTCGCCGCGTCACTGAAATATTGCCCAATGCGGAGGGTACCTGGTGACTTTCCATTCGGGTTACAAAACCATGCAACTCAGTAAAGAAGGCAAAGAACTCTGGAAAAAACCCCGGGTGAAGGAATCGGAAGACGGCGATGTTGAAGATGTTCCGGAAGACGGTGGTGTCGACCGGTATACTTATGCCAAAGGCGATGTGATCGTGACCGCCAACTCGGTGGTATTTTCACCGGTAAAAGGTTCGGGAATGAAGCGCTGGAAGTTAGACCTGAACCAGACGGCGCGCGTTGCATTCGACCCGAATCGCCAGAATCTGATTATCCTGACCAGCAACAACCTGGTACTGGTCAATCCGGATGTATACCCGCAATCTGCAATTCAACTGAAAGTCGATTTCGAAAATGCAGCAGAATTTCTGACCCTTGAACTTCGGGAAAAGGCCTACTTTATGACCGGCATGCAGGAATTCGTGATCGTTGAGCCCGACAACAATAATGTGGTGCACAAGTATTACAAAAAACCGTTTGACTCTAAAGCATTTTGGATCAACGCGGCAAACACCGGAATGGCCGTTACGAGTGCGACCATGACTGTTGCAGGTGTTTCCAATGCCGGCAAGGGCGGCGCTTTGGCTACCGGTTCGACGATGGGTATGCTGCCGCCCGGCTCCGGCGATACGGAAATGCGTCGCGCCAACCGTCAGTTGAACACTGCCGCCACGCTCGACGAAGTTTCTTCCATGATGCCGCCTGCCCGCTTCGAAGCCTTCCGGCTGACGCGTGATTTCGCCTATTATTTCACCAAAGAAAAGAGCGGCGACGACACGGAAAAAATTCTGGTAAAGGTGAACAAGGACACCGGAGCGGAAGAGGATAAACTCATATTCGACAACGCTCGTCCGCTTTACCAGGTCGATGAAATCCAGAAACGCGTGTATTATGCCGACAAAAATGCGCTGAAGGTTTTCAATATGTAATGGTTACCCGCTTTCAGAAATCTTCCCGAACTTTGTCTGCAATCAAACAGCCCTCACCATGTTGTACAAATTATTCCAGGCAGTGCATTCTGAAGCCGAATTCAATAAACTGCTGTATTTGACCTTTACGGAGCACGAACGCGCCATGATGCTGGAACGCTGGAAAATTTTTGACGCCTGCGACCGCGGTCTGACCCAGCGGGATGTGGCCAAAGAGGTGCCCTGCAGTATCGTTACATCTACGCGTGGCGCCAAGGTGTATCGCCAGAACAAGGCGATAATCCAGTCTTTCCTTGAAAGGATACGGCAGGAATGATACACCGAAAGCGGGCCGGCAGGCCGTTTCTGAAAAATAGCAAACAAGGCTCCGGACACTTGCCAGTCCGGAGTTTTTTTTGAAAATAAATGTATCATCGTGATGATACGACAATGCTTAAGTCAGTATTTACGCAAACAACCCGAACGGCGTATGCAGCGGATGCACTGCCCGACCGGATACTCATTGACCCGGCTCACAACGACCCGGCATGCAAAATATGCCCCGGTTCACAACCCAACGCATGTAGTTTTTGTTCTTTCAAAAATAATTGAAATAAACGGCCATGAATTTTCAGCCCGTATTTGACCTGAAACGCCCGATCCTGATTGCGGGGCCTTGCTCGGCCGAAACAGAAGAACAGGTGTTGCAAACGGCACACGCCCTGAAGCATCAGGGCATCGATCTATTTCGCGCAGGCATCTGGAAACCCCGCACACGTCCGGGCGCTTTTGAAGGTATCGGTACGCAGGGGCTGAAATGGCTCAAGCGGGCAAAAATTGAAACGGGCATACCCGTTACGACCGAGGTCGCCAACGCCCAACACGTGTACGAATGCCTGAAATTCGGGATAGATGTCTTGTGGATCGGCGCGCGAACTACCGTCAACCCTTTCTCCGTACAGGAAATCGCCGATGCGCTGGAAGGAACAGATATTCCTGTTTTGGTGAAAAACCCCGTAAATCCCGACTACAAATTGTGGGTTGGGGCATTGGAACGCCTGCACAAGGCGGGTTTGCGGCGCATTGCAGCCGTTCACCGCGGCTTTTCGAGTTACGGCGATTCCAAATACCGCAACGTGCCGCGCTGGCAAATGGCCATCGACCTGATGCAGGAATTTCCCGAAATGGAAGTCATCTGTGATATAAGTCATATTTGCGGGCGGCGCGATATATTGGCCGAAACAGCCCAAAAAGCATTCGACCTCAATTTTGACGGACTGATGGTAGAGACCCACCCCAACCCCGACCAGGCCTGGAGCGACGCCGCCCAGCAGATCACCCCGGCGCGATTCGGTGAAATGGTCGGAGCGCTCCAGCGCCGGGCGATCACATCCGACGACCCCGATTTTCTGGCGCGTATGGAAAACTGCCGCAGTGAGATCGACGACATCGACGAGGAGATCATCAGCATGATCGCCCGGCGCATGAACCTGGTATCCGAGATCGGCGCCATCAAGAAAGACAAAAATATCGCTGTTTTGCAACCCGAGCGCTTTCGCGCACTGCGCGAGGCCCTGCAACGCAGGGGTGAAAAAAATGAACTCAGTCGGGAGTTTATCGCCATGTTCCTGGAAGCAGTACACCAGGAGAGCATCAACCGCCAGGAGCGGATACTTAACCCAGTCGCCGCCGCCGCACCCAAGCAGATCAGCGATTTGTGGATCAATGATTAGGCAGCGGGCTGTTGTTTTTGCAAAAAAGTCAAAAACCCTCGCGAACTTTGTCTGTTTAAAGGAGAAAAATGACCAATTCCATCATACGCCGCGTCATTGTTCTGGGCGCTATTTCCATGCTCAGCCTGCTGACGGTGCAGACCTATTGGGTACTGCGCACCTGGGATTTGCAGGAGCAGGAGTTCAACCGCAAGGTGTACCAGGCGCTGCTTGATGCGTCCCGCAACCTGGCCCAGGCTACCCTGTTTGAGCTTCCCAACCAAAACCTGATCGAGCAACTGTACTCCAATTACTACGTGGTGAACGTAGACAATGATTTCGACCCCAAAACCCTGGAATTTTACCTGCAACGCGCTTTTGAGAGCCAGGGATTGCACGAAGATTTTCAGTATGGTATATTCGATTGCTCCAGCAAGCAGATGGTGACCGGCAAAACGATCAAATACAGAAAAACCACGCCTTTTGCTGCCGTTGAACTGCAACAGGACGAAGCGCTGCCGCCGCATACCCGAACCGAACTGAACTACTACTACGGCGTGCGCTTCCCTTCCAAAAACGCCAACATCCTCAGCAACATGTGGATTGTCGTGGCTTTTACCGCCCTGATGCTGGTCACGCTGGCGTTTTTCATTTATACCATGTTCGTCATCCTGCGGCAGAAACAGTTGTCGGAACTCCAGCGGGATTTTATCAACAACATGACCCACGAGTTTAAAACACCCATTTCTACGATCAACATCTCTACAGATGTGTTCCTTCAAAATGAAAAAGTACGCGACGACCCCCGGCTCAACCGATATTCCGGGATCATCAAGGAGCAGGTGCTACGACTGAATACGCAGGTGGAAAAGGTGCTGCAACTCGCCAAAATCGAGCGCGACAAGATCGAACTTAACATAGAAGAACTCGATCTCCACGAACTCATCAAAGGGGTTCAGCCTTCTATTGAAATGAAGGTGCGGGAAAAAGAAGGCGGCCAGCTGCTGCTCGACCTGCCGGCAACCAATACGCTCGTCATGGCCGACCGCCTGCACCTGACCAATATTTTGCACAACCTCGTCGACAATGGGGTGAAATACAGCAAAAACGCGCCGGAGATACGGATTGGATTGAAAAACGAAGGCAAATCTGTGATACTTACCGTAGAGGATCATGGCATAGGCATACCCAAAGAGCACCTGAAACGCGTGTTCGACAAGTTCTACCGCGTGCCTACAGGCAACGTCCACAACGTGAAAGGTTTCGGCCTCGGCCTGTATTATGTAAAAACCATGTGCAAGGAGCACAAGTGGAAACTCGATATCCGCAGCGAGGTAGGCAAGGGAACTACGGTGGAAATCCGGATGCCGCAGGAACGGGGATAATTTGCTCCGAATCCATTAATGCCCCGTACACTCAACCATGCCGCAACATTTTCATCTCAACGACTATACTATTTATACCGGCGACTTGCGGGATACCTTCCCCGACTGGTTGCGCGAGCGTGGCTACGTCCAGGTTATATTGGTGACCGACAAAAATACCCACCGGCATTGTCTGCCGGTTTTTCTGGAAAAAGCAGGACTTCCCGGTACCATCCCTGTCATCGAAATCCCGGCAGGCGAACAGCATAAAAACCTCGACACTTGCGGGCTTATCTGGCAGGGTATGCTCGATATACGGCTCGACCGAAAAGCGCTGGTCGTCAACCTCGGCGGCGGCGTGATCGGCGATATGGGAGGCTTTTGTGCAGCCACCTGGAAACGCGGCGTCGATTATGTACAGGCGCCCACAACGCTGCTCGCTATGACAGACGCAGCGATTGGCGGCAAATTGGCTATTGATTTTCAAGGAATTAAAAACACAATAGGCGTATTCAGAAATCCCGCCGCCGTATTTGTCGATCCGGTATTTCTGCAAACCCTGGAAAAGCGGGAATTGCGCAGCGGCCTTGCCGAAGTGCTCAAACATGCACTGATCGGCGACCCGGAACTCTGGCGCCTTTGCACCGCAGGCTTTCAGGTACACGGGGGAAGCATCCACGGACTCGGAAGTCCGTGGTACCTGGAGGCTTCTATTGCTGTTAAGACGCGGATCGTGCAGGAAGACCCATATGAAAAGGGACTGCGCGCGCTGCTCAATTACGGCCACACTGTTGGTCACGCCCTGGAAAGTTATTTTCTTGAATCGGCAGAACCGCTCACGCACGGCGAGGCGGTTGCCATCGGCATGATCTGTGAAACATGGCTCGACGCACCGGAAAAAGCAATTGGGATCGCCGAAATGATTTTCCGCGTTTTCTCCCACCGGAGAATACCCGAATCTGCTTTTCCCGAATTGTGGAATTTGATGTTGCAGGACAAGAAAAATACTGCGGGACAAATCCGGATGGCTGTACCGGGGGAGGCGTCCTTTACCATGAGCATACTGGAACCAACCCCGGAAAAAATTAAGGACAGTTTTTTATTCTACAATAGTTTAACCCCCAACCCGTAGCCCCCAACCCACAACCCACAACCAATTATACTCATGTTTACCGGCATCATCGAAACCCTCGGCACTGTCCGCGCCATTGAAAAAGACCAGTCCAATGTGCATTTCACCATCGAAAGCCCCATTTCGGGCGAATTGAAGGTCGATCAGAGTGTGAGCCACAACGGCGCCTGTCTAACGGTCGTCGCTTTGGGTGAGGGATGGCACCGGGTAACGGCTGTGGAAGAAACCCTGCGCCGCACCAATCTCGGGTTTTGGGAAACCGGCACGCCGGTCAACCTCGAACGTTGCCTGCCCATGGGTGGCCGGCTCGACGGCCACATGGTACAGGGGCATGTCGATACTGTGGCAACGTGTGAGGAGGTTTTGGAAACCGGCGGTTCCTGGCGTTTCACTTTTCGATATGCGCCCACACCCGATCACCTGCTGGTCGATAAGGGCTCCGTATGCGTCAACGGGGTGAGCCTGACCGTTGTGGAGCCACGCGACGACCTCTTTTCCGTAGCCATTATTCCGTACACCTGGGAACATACCAATTTCAAAAACCTGCGGGCAGGCGATGCTGTAAACATTGAATTTGATATAATCGGCAAATATATTTCCCGGTATCTTGCGCTATACAAATGAAAGCACCTGTTTCATGCGCAAGGTATTTGCCTACAGGGGCACGGAGGTGGTGAGCACGCAATTTCAACTGGGCTTTACGCCTGATTTCGTGTACAGGATACAGTTTTAGGTGCCGTTTTCCTTCAAAAACGCCCGAATCCGTTCGTTCAGACTCGACATTCGTTCCCCATGCTGGCTTTCATCGAGGCCCAGGAGTTCATCCTGTTCGCTTACCCGAAGGGGCACTATGAAACTGGTTGCCTTCAGGATAATCCAGGAACCGCCGAAGGTAAACACACTCACGATGGCCAAAGCAAGCACATGGCTCATGAAGGTGGCTGTGCCGCCGTATATGAGGCCCACGTCTTTTGCAAAAACACCTGTCAGCAACATGCCCGTAATACCGCCGACGCCGTGGCAGGGGAATACGTCGAGTGTATCGTCGATGCCCGTTTTGTTGAAATAAAACAGCACGATATTACTTACAATGGCTGCCGCAAAACCGATAAACAGGCTCTGGCCGATGGTGACAAATCCGGCTGCGGGAGTTATGGCGACCAGGCCCACCACGGCGCCGATACAGGCGCCCATGGCCGAAGGTTTGCGGCCCATCAGGCCTTCATAAAACACCCATGTCATCATGGCGGAGGCGGAAGCAAAGTTGGTTGTGGCAAAGGCCAGCGCTGCCGTGGAGTTGGCGCCCAATGCGGAGCCGGCATTAAAGCCGAACCAGCCGAACCACAGCAACCCCGTGCCCAGAATAATATAGGGTATGTTGGCCGGACCATGGTGGTTGCCCGTTTGACGCGTTTTGCGGTGACCCAGTACCATAGCGCCGGCAATGGCCGCAAAGCCTGCGCTCATGTGTACCACCGTGCCACCCGCAAAGTCGAGCACACCCATCTTGCGCAAAAAACCTTCGGGATGCCAGGTCCAGTGCGCCAGCGGGGCGTAAATGAAGAGGGTAAACAGGCAAATAAATACGATATAGGCCGTAAACTTGATGCGCTCCGCAAAACTTCCGGTAATGAGTGCCGGCGTAATAATGGCGAATTTTAACTGGAACAGCGCGAACAAGAGGAAGGGTATGGTTGGCGACAGGTCGGGGTGCGGACCCAGGTGTACGCCCCGGAACATAAAGTAGGTAGCCGGGCTCCCGATGAATCCACCGATGGAGTCGCCAAAGGCCAGGCTAAAACCAACGACGACCCACAAGAAACTCACGACACCCAGCGAAATGAAGCTCTGTAGCATGGTTGACACTACGTTGCGGAAACTTACCATGCCGCCGTAGAAAAACGACAGGCCGGGCGTCATCAGCAGCACCAGCCCGGCGGCGACCAGCATCCACGCCGTGTCGGCAGGATTTATGTCGCCTGCAGGAATTTCCGGCGCGGGGGTAAACAATGCAGCAATCGAAATTGCCGTCAGAAAGAGGAAGGCGATAAGCCATTTCTTGCGCATTTCAGATAAGTTTGGTTTTTCAAAAAAGAAATCAATCCCGGCGGGCATGGGGTGTCGCCGAATTTTACTGTCGTGAAAAAATGGAAAAAGCAGAAAAATTTGGTTCAGGCGCAAAAAACGCCGGTACACGCCACCAAAAATAGCGTATACCGGCGTTTTTTTGCAGTTTTGACACAACTTTTGAAAAGATATGCCACTGCCGGATTGATGTTATTTGCCGGGGCCGGGCTTTAAATTGCTCGACCCTGTGATGATCCGGAAGGCGAAAAAGGCTGCGCCAAGTGCCAGGCATAAACCGAGTGCCGCCATGAGGTAAAACTTGACGGTCCATTCGAAAGCGACTTTCAGGCGCTGCGCCAGACTGATTCGTGTCTCCTCGCCTTCATACATCGAAAACCGGATCGTGCAAAACTCGTTCTCCTCATCGTAATCGCCCAGTTGCACGCCCAGTTCCTGGAGTTGTCCCTCTATTTCCAGAATCCTGTTCTCCAATCCGATATATTCATCAATACGGCCGCTGCGGCGCTTCAGGTCGAGCAGGGAATTGCGTATTTTTTCCAGCGAGATGCGCTTTGCATTCAGTTGGAGGAATTCATTGGTCTTATCCGTTTTGGTGACCGAGCGGGCCATGATCCTGCCGATCTTTTGTATTTCCACATAAAAACTGTCGAACTTTTCCGGCTGCACACCAATGATCAGGTTCAGGTTGCGCCGGCCCGCGTTGCCGGTATTTTGTTCATACTGAATCACGGCGTCGAACCCTTTCACGGTGCGCTTGAGGGCTGCCTCGTCTTCTGCAAACCGGCTGCTCTGCGAGCGCAGGGTTGCGATTTTTTCATACTTCTGTGTCAGTCCCGATCCGGCAGTCCCTTCCTGCGGGTGCGGGGTCGTCTTTATCTTTTCAGATGCGTAGTTTTTCCGCGAGATGGAATAGTCGTCGCTGCCGGGGCTGGCTATATTGACCACACCGTTTTCAAGGGCAATACCCGGGTGAAAATACCCGTATGTCAGCCTGCAGATGAAGAGCAGCACGAAAAGGCCGAGGCTCCAGCCCAGCATTTTTTCCCATTGGAAACCGGCAGATGATTTCATAGCAAATTAAAATATTTTAGCAATATGTTTGAAAATAAAAATAACACACAAAAGACTGACTTAAAGCCGATTATCTTTTTTCAAACAACCACCATGCCGGCCTGCGCCGGACAATTTTGTAATTACTCGAAATGTATTGCCTGATGTGGCCAACGGCTTCGTCCGGATCGTCGGTGAACAACAACAGGTCCATGTCTTCCGGTGAAATGGTCCCCTGTTCCGCCATGAAGTGCAGAAAGTCGCGCAGGGGTTGGTAGAACTGCGTGCCCATGACAACAATAGGAAAGTTCTCGATCTTTTTCGTTTGCACCAGGGTCAGCGTTTCAAAAAACTCGTCCATCGTACCGAATCCGCCCGGAAAGATCACAAAGGCAAAAGAGTATTTGACCAGCAACACCTTTCTGACAAAGAAGTAGCGGAACAGCACAAATTTGTCGAGATAGGGGTTCTCTTTTTGTTCGTGCGGCAGTACAATATTGCAGCCGACCGATAGCCCCCGGGCTTCGCGCGCACCGCGGTTGGCGGCTTCCATAATCCCGGGTCCGCCGCCTGTCATGATAGCCATACCCAGCTCGTCGGCAATACGCCGGCTTACATTGCGGGCCGCTTCATAATGCGGGTGTCCTTCCTTGAATCGCGCAGAGCCGAAAATGGTCACGCAAGGACCGATAAAGTGTAATTTTCGGAAACCCTGAAGGAACTCCCAGAATACCCTGATTGCAAAAGACAATTCAAAACTTCGGGTCTTGGGGCCTTCCAGGAAGCTGGGCTCGTGGGGATCGATAAGTGGTTTTGATTTAGCCATAGTGTTGTTTTAGCCGGGTCGATCAGTCAAATAAAGATTGAAATGTAAATGAAGGGATCAATACACGAACATTCGAATTTTTTCTGCGAATATCCACCAAAAAATGTTTTGCGGAAGCCAGGAGGCTCGATTGATGCCGGTCGGCGGGATTCGCTGAAGTAAACGTACCTTTGCGGCCCCATTGACTCTTTATTGATTCTATACACCGTTTATGGCCGAAAACTTTGTTGATTACGTCAAGATAATGTTTCGCTCCGGAAAAGGAGGCGCAGGCAGTGTGCATTTTTACCGCGGCCCGGCGATGCCCAAAGGAGGCCCTGACGGCGGCGACGGCGGTCGTGGCGGGCACATCATCCTGAAGGCCGATCCACAGGAATGGACATTGCTTTCGTTGAAATATACCAAACACATCTATGCCGAGGATGGGCAGAGCGGGCGCGGCGGACTCAAAACGGGGTCGGACGGGAACGATGTGATCGTGAAAGTACCCCTGGGAACGGTGGCACGCGATGCCGAAACGGGCGAGTTCCTGATGGAGATCACCGAGAAAGGCGAAGAAAAAATACTGCTGCCGGGCGGCAGAGGTGGTAAAGGCAACAACTTTTTTAAATCGTCCACCCACCAAACACCCCGTTATGCCCAGCCCGGCGAACCCAAAATTGAAAGGTGGGTTATTTTGGAACTCAAGGTATTGGCCGATGTGGGCCTTGTCGGTTTCCCCAATGCGGGCAAGAGCACGTTGCTCAGCGCTGTAACAGCGGCCAAACCCAAAATCGGCGATTACCCCTTTACCACGCTGGTACCGCAACTAGGCATCGTCAAAGTGCGGGAGGGCCAGACGTTTATCATGGCCGATATCCCGGGCATCATAGAGGGCGCCCATGAGGGCCGCGGACTGGGCCACCGTTTTCTTCGGCACATCGAACGCAACAGCGTCCTGTTGTTCACTATTCCTGCCGATACCGAACGCGTCATCAGGGAGGAATACGCCATATTGACCAAAGAGCTGGAAGAATTCAACCCCGACCTGCTAGACAAACCGCGCCTGCTTGCAGTCACCAAGAGCGATCTCATCGACGATGATCTTGAAAAAATGCTTCGGGAAACACTGCCTTCCGATGTGGAAGTGGTATTTATTTCAGCGCTGACGAACAAAAACCTCCAGCAATTGAAGGATGTCTTGTGGAAGATGTTGAACGTTGAATAATCGAATTCATCATTCATCATTCATCATTCATCATCATTCACCATTACTACAACGCCCCATATTTTTCCAACAAAGCTCCCAACGCTTTTGCGTCTGAGGCGATATGATCGGCTCCGCAGTCGAGCAAGTGCGTTTCATGGCCGTCGTGAATGTGGGCTGCCCCAAGAAAACCCACTACCCGGAGCCCGGCTTTTTTGGCGGCAGTGACGCCGGTCGGACTGTCTTCCACCACAATAACATCAATGGGGTCGAGTTGAAGTTGCCGCATGGCGTATTCGAACACGTCGGGATGTGGTTTGGGGCGTTCGACATGTTCGGCGGAGAAAATATGTCCGTCAAGCGCATCATGCAGGCGTACGTGTTGCAGACAACGTTCTACGTGGCGCACGCTGCCGTTCGACACCATGCTTTTGGGTATCTTCAGGTTGCGAAAAATAGCGGGCATTCCGTCGATAGCGCGCAAGTCGCGCTCAAAACCTTCGATATGTAATACCCGCAGGCGATCAAAATAATCGTCGGGAATCCGAATATCATATTCGCGGCTGATGATGTCGATGATATCGCGCTCCAACAGGCCGGGAAAACGACTGCTGTATTCCTGCTCGGTCATTTGAAAACCGTAACTCCCGAGCAGTTGCAGGGTTGAGCGTACCGCGATGATCTCGGAATCGACAATGGTTCCGTCATTATCAAAAAGGACGTGTTTCAGCATGGCGCAAAAGTAAGAGATTCCAGACCTTATAGGTTTTCAAAACCTATAAGGTACTCTGACTTACTGCTTGCGGAAATATTTCGTCAGAGCCTCATTTCCGGAAAACAGGACAAACGCATACATGCCTTCCGGCAGTGTAGCAAGGTCCACCTCGTGTCGAAGGGCTTCCTCCCGCACGGCGCCCGACAAGACGAGCCGCCCCGATTGATCGAATATTTGCCAGGCGGCATCGGCGTCCAGTGGCGCCAAAAGGTGCAGCGTGAGTATATCCGTAGCAGGGGAAGGGTACAGCCGTATGCCGGCATCCTTTCCTGCAGCGGCCGTGACGACCGGGCTGTACGAGTATGTACCGTCGAAATCGACCTGCCTGAGCCGGTAATAATTGACGCCACCGACCGGCTGCCCATCGGTATACTCATAGCTGCCGGGCAGGAAAGAGGTGCCTGCGCCGGCCACGCGCCCGATTTCCGCAAATTGGCGCCCGTCGCTGCTGCGCTCGATGGAAAAATAATCGTTATCGGTTTCGGTGGCAGTGCGCCAGAACAGACCGACGGAAGCGGAACCCGCCTGCGCCCGGAACGAAAGCAGCGTAACAGGCAGTGCGGAAAACTCGCTGATCAGGATATTGTCGAGGGTAATAGTCCCTGTTCCCGCGGAAAAAATAAATTTAAACTCATTCAGGCTCACTCCCGCTCCGGCCGCATTGGCGTTCATGTCGTTGAAAACGAGCGTGTTATTCACCCAAACATCAATTTTGTCATTGGCAACGCTGGTGGTGCTGCCGTCAGGGCCGGAGTAGTTGGCTGAAGCGCCGGAGTTATTGCTGAACAGGGTAATGTGGTTTTCACCATTGAATGTACTGCTATTGACGCTGCCGTTGATATTACGGACCTGAAACCCGCCTCCGCTGACCAGGTTGATCCCGATTTTGGTATGGAACGTGGCACCGGCATCACCGGCGGTGATGTTGGAGCTGAAGCCGTCGCCAAAATATAATTGTGCAGCAGTTGTCTGGTTGGCAGTTGCCGCAGGCACCTCCAGGTCAAATTCCGCCTTCATCAACACCGGGGTATTGCTAAAGTCGGTATTTCGGATTGCACCGCCGGCATTGGCGCTCGTTCGTACAAATTCGAGCCGCCCTGCGTTGATGGAGACCGTTACGCCGCCGCCCGAGGCGGCCAAAACGTCGAACTGAGCGTTGTTCGGCGGCGCCCCCACATAGTCGGAAAGTACGGTAGAGGAATTAAAATCCTGTGCAAATATCTGACTATGTGCAGCATATGGCAGGAAGGCGCAAAGGATTACAATACCGTACAGGTGCTTCATGGTAAAAAAAGTTTGGTGCAGGTTTTTTATAAAAAGGCAAATGAACCAACAAATCTACTGCTGCGCCGCACATGTTGTTTGGGGGTGGTCGTTACTTTTTTGTAAATAACGAAATGTGGGTAGACACGGATCGCTTGTCATCGGGTTACCTGCTCCATACCAGGATAAACGAGAGGAGGAAACACACAGCCGCAAGGGCAATTCCCCGTAATGGAATACTAAACCAGTATCGTTTTGCCAGAAACAGGTAAAAGGCCATTGTCGAAACATCCAGCAATTGCAGCGGCAGGGAGTTGTGCAACACGTCAAAATGTTCAACGGCAAGTATGATGTTAACCAGGCCGATGAACATCGCTCCCGAACTATGGCTGGCATTAAACCCGACCCAGGCGTTCCACATGGTGGTTTGCCGGGTCAATACCGGGACATCTGCCTTCATGCGTTCAACGGTTTCCGACTGCCTGGCCAGAAACTTGTCGCTGAAAAAGGTGTACACCAGGTGTATGGTACCCAGCACCAGGAATATCGCGCTGCCGGTAATAATCAGGTATTGTTCAGGTGTCATTTGATTTGCATTTTATGCCGGAATGCTGCCGCACCAATCACCGTTTCACAATTTGCCGCACAAACCGCCCGCTTTCCATTTGTACACTCAGAAAATAAGTACCTGCAGGCAACACGCGCAGGTCGACAGGCAGCACAAGTTGCCGGGTCTGGTGTGTTTGCATAAAAATGACCTTCTGTTGTACGTCGGAGAGCGTAAGGGTGATGTCTTCCTGCCGCTCCAGCTCCAGCGCAACCGAAACCAGCCCTTCTGTAGGGTTGGGCGACAGCGAGAACCTGCGCACCGATGGTGGCAGCGTAGTGGATGTAATTTCCACAAATATAGCATCAGTAAAGGAGCGGCAACCATCGGGATCGCTTACTTCCAGGGAGTAGGAGCCTGAGACTGTTGCCACGTATACTTTTTCCGTGGCGCCCGGTATGGGTTGCCCGTCGAGGTACCACTGGAAATTCAAGTTCATGAATGTGACAGCAATAACCGAGTCGCCCGAAGCGTAAATGGGCGGCGGCACCAGGATGGCTGTCGCAACGCCGAATTCCGCAGACTCGGATTTGCAAATGGTTCCCTGGAATACCACGGTGTACGGACCGCCCTGATCGATCAGCAGGGTTTGGCTCGTTGCTCCCGGAATAGCATTGCCACCGACAAACCACTGGTAGGAATATCCGTTCGGGGGCCTCCGTCGAGGTCAGCGTCATCGTATCGCCTTCACAGATGGCCATTTCGGGCGCCGTAATGAGGGGTGCCGGCGGGTCGGGCATGGTGTTGGTCATTTCAAAGGTGTCAATCCGTGCGCAGCCGTTGGCGTCGGTAGCCGTGACACTGTACAGGCCGGCTTCGAGGTACACGTTGAGGTTGCCGGTCTGTCCGTTTGACCAGGCATAATTAACCGGCGCGGCGCCGCCCGTCGATTGTGCTTCGATAATACCGTTGAAAGTGCCTGTGCAGATATTTTGTTGTGTAACACTTCCCGATAATTGAAAATTCGAGCACAATTCCCTGATTTTCTGTATTTTACCACTGGCAATAAGCGCAACATACAACTCCCCGTCACGGTCTTCGCCGAAACTGCTGTACTGGTTGACGCTCAGGTTGGCCAGCACACTTGCGCTGAAAGTGCCGTTGGCGTTGTGGCGGATATTCCACCAGCGGCCACTGCAGTAGTCGGCAAAAATATACTGCCCGTAGAGGTCGGGATATTTTGATCCGCGGTAAACGAATCCGCCGGTGACCGAACAGCCGTTGGCATTCGAATGCAGGTAATCAAATATCGGGAAGGTATAATTGGATGCAGGCTGGCAACCTCCGGTGAGATAGGCGGCGTTGCCTTCATAACAGCGCCAGCCGTAATTCCGGCCGCCTGTACCGGCAGGTTCAAAATCGATTTCTTCGCGGGCGTTCTGGCCCACGTCGCCGATCCACATATCGCCTGTAAGCCTGTCGAAGGAAAATCGCCAGGGATTGCGCAGGCCAAGCGACCATATTTCCGGGAAATAGGCCGGGTTATTGACAAACGGGTTGTCGGGAGGTATAGTATACGGTTCCGAAGCGCTGCTGTTGCTGACATCGATGCGCAGTATTTTGCCAAGAAAGGTGGTTTTTTTCTGTCCGTTGCCTTGCGGGTCATCGGCGGAACCGCCGTCGCCGAGTCCGGTGTACAGATACCCGTCGGGGCCGAATTTGATGCTGCCTCCGTTGTGATTGTTGAAAGGCTGGTCTTGCGTGAGCAGGATCAGTTCGCTGTTCGGGTCGGCCTTGTTGGGGTTCAACGTATCGCGGGTAAAGCGCGAAACCCTGGTGTCGCCATCCGTTTTTCGGGAATAATTGACATAGAAATAGCCGCTTTGCGCGTAGTCGGGCGGGAAAGCCAGTCCCAGCAGTCCGCGCTCGTTCTGGGCCGACTGCACCCGGTCGACGATGTTCAGGAATGTATCCTGCAGGCGGTTGCCCAGGCTGTCGAGCATCCAGATCATGCCGCGTTTTTCCACGATAAACAAACGGCTGTCGCCGCAATGTGTGATATCTACCGGAAGCACAAATCCAGTGGCGTGGTCGCTGAGTTGTATTTTGGGTTGTGAAAAAAGTGCAAGGGGAAATAGAAAAAGAATTAAAAATGGAAAATTTCTGTTCTTCATGGACGGGTGCCGGTGAGGTGAAAAGTCAAATATGGAAGTAAAAGTAGTCCCGAATCCGCAAACCCAAAAAAGGCATCAAAGGGATGTCTTCAATTAGCGTATTTGCAGAATTCATCGGATATTTACTCAAAGTAAATTGGTTTGCGAAAATAAACTCAAACAATACATTGATTTTCAATACAAAGGAATTCTGTAAATTCTTAAATTCGGAGTATTCCAGTATAATATTAATAATGTGTAAGATTGTCCCCGGAACATTCAGGACTACTCAAAACAAGACAAGAATTCCATTTTTTAATCAAAAAAATATAAACCAATGAAAATTCACGCCACTATTTCGGTTATCTTGATTCTGACCTGTTTCCCGGGTTTTTCCCAGTCCACTGACCAGCTGCCGCCCGAGGGCGGTGGCGAGTATATTTTCACCACAGGTAAACCATGCCTATCCGAGGGTGAACGTTCGGCCATTACGGAGCGGCTCAGAGAAAACATAACTGCGCTAAAAAAAGAAGGAAAACTGAAGGAGGTTATTCAAAAAATGGTCGTCAGTTTCGACTGGCCTTTGAGGAAAGACCCCGGATTGGAATTCAATGACTATTACGGCATATCCAACTTTGTCGATCAAAATGCCGGGGGCGGCATACTCGATTACAATTGTGACAGCCGTACCTATAACGGCCATCATGGAACCGATTATTTTACATGGCCTTTCCCCTGGTATATTTATGACAATAATTTTGTTGAAGCCATAGCCGGAGAGGCCGGAACGATAATCGGTAAAGACGACAACCAGGATGACGACCATTGCGCGTGTAGCGGAAACTGGAATGCCGTATATATCCAACACGCCGACGGATCAATTGCCTGGTACGGCCACCTCAAGAATAATTCCCTGACACCCAAAACGGTGGGCCAAACAGTCTTCAAAGGCGAATATCTGGGCGTCGTAGCCAGCTCAGGATGCTCTACCGGGCCACACCTCCATTTTGAAGTTTATGATAGTGGAAACAATCTGATTGATCCCTATCAGGGCAGCTGCAACAGTTTGAACGCTAATTCCTGGTGGGCATCACAACCCGCATACCGGGAGCCAACTGTAAATGCGATATTGACCCATAATGCAGCGCCTCTGCAAGGGTGCCCGGGCGTAAATGAAGCCCCCAATATGTCGAACGACTTTTCACCCGGTCAGACAATATATACCGCAGCATACTATCACGACCAACTACAGGGAGATGTTTCCACATATCGAATCCGCAAACCCGACAATTCGGTATGGCAAACCTGGAACTCAACATCGCCCAGTACCTATAACGCATCCTGGTGGTATTGGACCTGGGTGCTTCCCTCAGGGGGCCCTTTCGGCGCCTGGACATTTGAAGTGGTGTATTACGGGCAGACCTTTACCCACCCTTTTAATTATGCCCAGGTGCTCCCTGTTGAACTCCGCACTTTTTACGGCAAGGCAACCGCAGATCAAACCATTATGTTCAACTGGAGTACAGCATCCGAGGTCAATAACCAGGGCTTCGAGGTGGAACATTCCACAGATGGCATCCAATGGAAAAATATTGGTTTTGTCCCCGGAAATGGTACATCCGCACAGATTAATACCTATGGTTTCCTGCACAAAACCCCTGCAAGTGGCATGAATTATTACCGGCTCAAACAAATCGACAACGATCTGAATATTGAATATTCGTATGTTGTAAATATAGTGTTAGGGAAAAATGGCAATATTCAACTTGCGCCAAACCCTGCACGCGGTCTCATAGAAGTTTTGGGCATTGGAAACGAACACCCGGAGGTGATCCTGTTCGACAGTATGGGTAACAAGATCAGGGAGTTGAAATTGGACCAATCGACCATTAGCGTCACGGATATTCCTGTCGGCCTGTATTTTATGTCGATATGCATTGACGGGCAATATACTGTAAAACGGTTTGTCAAGATCTAAAAAACAGCCTTAATGACATTATCCAAATACTATACATATGCAGTGATCTATCCGGCAGTCTTTGCGTTTATCATTAGTACCCTGTTTTCCCTCATATACGGCTACGGTTACGATAGCGAATGGCTTATGGCCGGAGATATGGTCGGAACCTCAATTGCTGCTTCCTTGATTTATTCGACCCTGATCGGTGTGCTCTCGCTGACTATTTTCCTTAACAAATACGAAATGGTGCGGGCAAATTTGATCTGGAATATACTGGCTTGGTTTCTGTTGCCAGGTGGTTTTATTGCAATAACCCTGGTCCAGGAAGTTAATTACACCATTACATATGAATCGGGTTTCGGCAGTGGGATCGTTTTTGTATTGATACAGACAATACCATTTATAGCAGGCCTGATTTATACATTTATCAGATACAGATTGAGTACAATTTACGCTGAATAGGTTTCAAAAACTACTTTTCATTGAGGAGCTATGGCGCCTACTCTCCCACAAACTGCATAATTTCCTCCACAAAATTGCGGTGATTGGCCAGCCGGGGCACCTTGTTCTGGCTGCCAAACTTGCCGCGGGCGCGCATCCATCGGTGGAAAGTGCCGCGAGGCACGGTATGCAGGTGCAGGCGCTGGAGTGCCATTCCCTTGAATCTTTTGGCTTCGTAGTCCGAATTGATGCGCTGGAGTGTCTGGTCGAGCACCTCGTTGAAGCGCTCGAGATCGGAAGGCTCCCGCTCAAACTCGACGATCCATTCATGTCCGCCCCGGCCCTTGTCGCCGGCAAAATAAACGGGGGCGGCAGTGTATTCTGAAACGATGGCGTTCAACTCGCGGCATGCTTCGGCGAGTGCCTTGTCGGTGTCGCCCACCATGACTTCTTCGCCGAAGGCGTTGATAAACTGTTTGGTGCGACCGGTGATGCGGAAGCAGTGCGGGTTCCTGCGCGTGAACATCATCGTATCGCCGGGCAGGTATCGCCACAAGCCGTTGTTGGAGGAAATCATTACAGCGTAATTTTTCCCAACTTCCACATCGGCCAACAGCACCGTTTTAGGATGTTCTTTTTCCCATTCCTCTGTCGGGATAAATTCGTAGAACACGCCGCTGTCAGCAAAGAGCAGCATATCCTTTTTGTCCAGATCGCATTGCGCGCCGAAATAGCCTTCAGAGGCGTTGTATATTTCCTGGTACACGAAGTTATCGCTGGGTATCAGCGCCTTAAATGTTTCACGATAAGGCTCGAAGCCCACGCCGCCGTGCATATAGGCCTGCAGGTGCGGCCACACCTCCAGCATATTGTTTTTGCCGGTTTGTTCGAGGATCAGGCGGAACAGGACGATAAGCCAGGTAGGCACCCTCCGAACATGACGATATCGTCGCGGCGACCGGTGAGGTCGGCAAAACGCTGGAGTTTTTCTTCAAAATTGGGCAGCAGCGCCGTTTTGAAATCGGGTGTGTGAAAAGCGCGGCCAACAACCGGCATATGGTGGGTCATCAGCGAACTGATATCGCCGGTACGGGTTTTGGGAAAATCAGCGAACGTCTGGTAACTTCCGGAGAGCAGCAGGTTTTTTCGCCGGAACACCTCCATATCGGGTTTGTTGTGGTACAGCAGGGTCAGCGAATCCCAACTGCCGGCGTAGTGGTTGCTGTACAGATTGCTCATCGGAACGGGGATAAACTTGCTTTTGTCGCTGGTAGTGCCGCTGCTTTTGCTGTACCAGGTGACCTGTCCGGGCCAAAGCACGTTCCGCTCGCCGCGCATCATACGGTAAATCTGGTCTTTTACCCCATCATAATCATGAGCGGGCACACGCTGCGCAAACTCCTCTGCATTCCTTATGCCTGCGAAGTCGTATTCCTTGCCGAATTCAGTATTACGCGCAGTGTCGAGTAAACGTTGCAACCACCGTTCCTGGGGTTCTTCCGGCCGTTTCATATAGCGCTCGATGCGCCGCATACGCAGGCGCATGTACTGCTTGACGAGTTCGTTGGCCAACCATTTCATAGGCAGCGAGCAGTTAGTTCGATTTGTTTTGCAGATACAAAATTACGACATAGCCGGTTAGTCAGGTTCACGGTTTACCAAAGGACTCAAAAATGTTTATTTTTCAAGACATTTGGGTCCAATTCCGTTGTTGTCAATGAATCTCGCCAAACATAAAGACTTTGATTCGTTTTACGAAGCTTTGTTGCCCGTAGAAAAATCCATTTGTCTGCGGTTGCGCGAATTATTGCTCACTCATTTTCCACAAATGAAGGAGCAGTTCGGGTATGGTGTGCCATATTACCGGCTCCACGGCAGGATATGTTTCATGTATCCGGCATCTTTTCCGTACAGTGGCCACGATGCCGGGGTGGCTTTGGGATTTACACGCGGCCACCTGCTTTCCAACGAGCAGGGACTGCTCGACATGGGTGCGCGCAAGGAGGTGGCTTACGTTCGTATTCCATCGGCAAGCGCCATACCGGAAGACGCGTTGCTGGAGATGCTGCACGAAGCGGTATTGCTCGATGCCGAACTGGCGGGCAACCGGGTCAAACGCAAAAAATAATCTCCTCTGCCGTTTTAGTGTCCCAGGTACAACATGGTATCCAGCACCGGCCGGGTATTCAACGAAATCTCGATGGGCAGGCTTCCAAACGCTTCATGGGGGAAATGCAGGCTGTCGTAACCGAATGCAACAATCCAGTGACGGCCCTCCGGTACAGATTCAATACAGCCGCGTGCGTCGGCGCCTGTTTTGAACGATGCATCGAAAAACGCAGCACCCTTGTCGTAGCCCGGAAAAGTATCGCTGAAATATTTCAGGTAAACCGTAGAACCAACCAACGGATAGTTGTGGTGGGTCGTTTTGATACACACTTTGGTAGGCAGGGGTACCGTTTCCGGGCCCTTGGCGCAGCCGGAAAAAACAATAACAACAGCGGTGATCAGGAGTAAACGCATGATACGAATGTAGTGCGGAAATCCTTTTCCGCCTGAAAGTTTTGGGTAAAATACGGAACATTTTTTCCTTCCGGAAACGAGGTACAATACCTGCTTTTTCCGGTAAGTCGAAAAGCAGGAAAACCGATACCAGCCATTAAACGTCTCAACACCCAAAGCAGTTGGCTAATCCCGGCAAAACCGACATATTTTTTACCTTTGGGGCGCCAAACCAACATCCTGACCAAAGGTCTTACAGGCTCTAACCAAACTTAACATCCACCACATTATGGCAACGACAGCAAAAAAATCGCCGCAAAACGGCCAAACAGTGCCTAAATCCCCTGTTTCCGGCAACCGCATCATTACCCTCGACGAGTTTATCATCCGCGCCGAAAAGGATTTCGATTTTGCTACCGGCGAATTGACGGGTTTGCTTCGCGACATCGGCGTGGCCGCCAAGATCATCAACCGCGAGGTGAACAAAGCCGGCCTGGTCAATATTATCGGGGTAGCCGACAGCGGTGAGAACCAAAGCGGCGATATGCAGCAAAAACTCGACGTGTACGCCAATGAAAAACTGATCGAGTGCCTCCAAAACTCCGGCGAGTGCTGCGCCATCGCTTCGGAAGAGAACGACGACATCATTCATGTGCCTTCCGTAGGCTCCAAAAAAAGCCAGTATATCGTCATGTTCGACCCGCTCGACGGCTCTTCCAACATCGATGTAAACGTTTCAGTGGGCACTATTTTCGCCATTTACCGGCGTAAAAGCGACTCTTCCGGTCCGGCTACCAAAGCGGATTTCCTGCAGGCGGGTGTTAAACAGGTAGCGGCGGGTTATGTATTGTACGGCACCTCCACGATCCTGGTGTATACCACGGGCCGCGGCGTAAACGGATTCACCCTCGACCCCAGCATCGGCGAATTCTGCCTCAGCCACCGCAACATGCGTATGCCGGAAAATGGCGCTACATACTCCGTCAACCAGGGCTATTACTCCAAATTCGACCTCGAAATGCGCCGCTATATCGACAACTGCTCCGACCAGAACTACGGCCTGCGCTATATCGGTTCTATGGTAAGCGATATACACCGTATCCTTATCCAGGGCGGTATTTTCCTGTATCCCAGCACACGCAAATACCCCAAAGGGAAATTGCGCCTGCTGTACGAATGCAACCCGCTTTCCATGATCGTCGAGCAGGCGGGCGGTAAAGCCATGAACACGCAACTCAAACGTGTACTCGATGTGGTGCCGACCGAACTGCACCAGCGCTGTACCATCGCCATCGGTTCGCCCGCAATGGTAGACGAGTTGAAAGCGTTTATAGAGCGGTATTCGGCATTACCCTTGTAAATGCAATACCACCAGCGATAAAAAAGCACCTGTGACCTTATTCGTTTTGTTTTCACTGAACCTGATCAGTCCTATGCTCGGTATTTCTTTTACCAATATCTGCGAGGCAAAGGGCAGCATCTATGTGGGCGTTTATGCGAAAAAGGCTGATTTTCTTAAACCGGAAAAAGCCTGTTTCAAAAAAATTATTCCCGTGTCGGTGAAGGGTAATCTCCGTTTCGACTGCTCCGAACTTGCCCCCGGCACCTATGCCGTGAGCTGTTTTCACGACCTTAACGACAATGGCGAACTCGACACCAATTTTTTCGGGATACCCGTTGAGCCTTACGGTTTTTCCAACAATGCGCGACCCAAGTTCAGGGCGCCCAGGTGGGAAGAGGCGTGTTTTCAGGTAAAGGAAGGCGGCGTACAGATCAGCATCCGCCTGGAAAAATGGTAAAGACGGCTGTGTTTGGCCGGGGCTGGTTACATTTGCACGCTAACAAGGCATGTTGTTTCATTGCTATATTGTTGACATTGTTTCATTGCCAACAATACCAACAATGAAACAATGTCAACAATATAGCAATGCAGCAATGCCAACAATAACCACACATGATCCGCGCAGAAAACGTAGTAAAAACATTTGGGGAACAGGAAGTGCTTCAGGGTATCAACTTCACTTTTGAAGCCGGAAAAAACAACCTCATCATCGGGCGTTCAGGCGCCGGCAAAACGGTACTGCTCAAAATACTGGTCGGCCTGCAAGTCCCCACCAGCGGCACGGTCTGGTACGATGACGTCAATTTTACAGCCCTCGACAAGCAGGGTATGCGCGCCATCCGTATGAAGATCGGCATGTTGTTCCAGGGCTCCGCCCTTTTCGATTCGCTGACCGTGGAACAGAATATCCGGTTCCCCATGGATATGTTTACCCATAAAAGCCCGCAGCAAAAACTCGAACGTGTCAACTACTGTCTCGAACGCGTCAACCTCAGCGGCAACAACAAAAAATACCCTTCCGAACTATCCGGCGGTATGCAAAAACGCGTCGGCATTGCGCGCGCTATCGTACTCGAACCCCAATATCTCTTCTGCGACGAACCCAACTCCGGCCTCGACCCGAAAACCTCCATCCTCATCGATGAACTGATCAGCAGCATCACCAAAGAAAATAATATCACCACCATCATCAATACCCACGATATGAACTCGGTGATGGAAATCGGCGAAAACATCTGTTTCCTGCACGAAGGCCGCCTGGAATGGAGCGGCACCAAGGAACAGGTGCTCGCTTCGAACAATGAAAACCTCCAATCTTTTATTTTTGCCTCGCCGTTCCTTCAAAAACTCCGTAAAGCGGCGTTGAAATGAACTTTTCTCTCAACAGACCCTGGAGCGTTACCCCGGCATTTTTTGCGTTGCTGCTGCTGTTTTCCTGCAACAAACCCGCTCCCCAAACCCTGTTTGCCGAAATATCAGCCTCCGAATCAGGCATCGATTTTCAAAACCGCCTTCCCGAACAATCGGACGAGGGTATGGATATCGTCCGGTATCTCTATTACTACAATGGCGGCGGTGTCGCGGCCGGCGACCTGAACAACGACAGCCTGCCTGATCTGTACTTTACGGCCAACCTCGGCCCGAACAGCCTCTACCTGAACAAAGGCGGCTTCCGTTTTGAAAACGCCACAGCAAAGGCTGGAGTGGGCGGTACCGGCTCCTGGAAAACCGGCGTCACCTTTGCCGATGTGAATGCCGACGGCTGGCTTGATATTTACGTGTGCCAGGTAGGCAATTACAAATCCTTTAAAGGCAAAAACCAGTTGTTTGTCAACAACCGGAACGGAACGTTCACAGACCGCGCCGCCGAATTCGGCCTCGACCTCTCGGCCTTTTGCACCCAGGCCGCCTTTTTTGATTACGACCTCGACGGCGATCTCGACTGTTTTATCCTTTGCCACAGCGTACACTCGCCCGAATCGTATAAAGACACGGCCATCTCCCGCCAGTACGACCCGCTGGCCAGCGACCGGTTGTTCCGCAACGAAGGGGGAAAGTTTACCGACGTCACCCCTGCCTCCGGGCTGCATGACGGCAAATCAGGCTATGGCCTCGGCCTCGTCGTCGGCGACGTGAACGGCGACGGGTTCCCGGATATTTACGTCGCCAACGATTTTCACGAAAACGACTTTCTGTACTACAATGTCCGGGGAAAATATTTCAGGGAAGGCATTGTGGCCAGCATGGGCCATACCTCCAATTTTTCCATGGGATGCGATATGGCGGATGTCAACAACGATGGCCTCCCCGATATCGTAACCCTCGACATGAAACCGGAAGACGAACCTACCCTCAAGGCCAGCCAGCCCCCCGATCAGTACCAGGTATACGAATACAAACATTCGTACGGCTATCACTGGCAATTTCCCCGCAATTGCCTCCAACTCAACAGGGGAGGCGCCGGGTTTTCCGAAATCGGACAACTATCGGGGATTGCCACCACCGACTGGAGCTGGAGTCCGCTGTTGGCCGATTTCGATCTCGACGGCCGCAAAGACCTGTTTGTTTCAAACGGCATCCCGCACCGGCCCAACAACAACGACTACCTCAAATATATATCCTCCAACGAGGTGCAGCGCAATGCCACCGACCAGGACCTGATCGCTAAAATGCCTTCGGGGGCAGCAGCCAATTATTGCTTCCGCAACGCGGGCGACCTGCGGTTTGAAGATGTTTCCCAAAACTGGGGACTGGCACACCGGGGCTTTTCCAACGGCGCCATATACGCCGATCTGGATAACGACGGCGACCTCGACCTGGTGGCCAACAACCTGAATGAACCCGCCTCTGTTTTCCGGAATGATGTCCAGGCCGGTCATTTTCTGAAGGTCAGGTTTTCCGGTACGCAGGGAAATCCTTTCGGGATCGGCGCCCGGGTGCAAGTGTATTCAGAAAATACCATGCAATATATTGAAAATCAGCCGGTAAGGGGTTTTCAGTCCGCCGTGGAGCCGGGTGTTCTGTGCATCGGGCTTGGAAATAACACCCTGGTCGATTCAATCGTCGTTACCTGGCCGGACGGTGCACAGGAAACAAGGTATGGCCTGAGGTCAAATACAACCTTGTTGCTGTCGGCAAACCAGGCAGCACCCCATTCAGCGGGCGACTTCAAGGCGCCCGGTGAATCGGCGCCACAGCAACGCAGCGACCTTTCCGACATCGCCCGGGAGAAACTCATGCCCTGGTCGCTCGCCACACAGGGGCCCAAACTGGTCGCCCTGCCCCCGGAACTAAAAAATGCCCTGCCCGCCCTGATCACGGACACCTCATGCATTCGACTGGCCGATTTCGACGGCGACGGCGACCTCGACCTGTTTGCCGGCGCGCGATGGCTGCCCGGTAAATACGGCCTGTCGCCAAAATCGTATCTGCTGAGAAATGACGGTGAAAACGGGTATTCCGACGCCACAAACCTGCTGCCCGGCGGCTATGAGGCCGGTATGGTCAGCGATGCCCTCTGGACCGATACCGACGGCGACGGCAGGCCCGACCTCGTCGTTTGCGGCGAATGGACGGCGCTGACCGTATACCGAAACACTGGCAGCGGTTTTGAAAAAACGGAACTCCCGCAGTCTGCCGGTCTGTGGAATTGCATCAGGGCGGCCGACTATGACAACGACGGCGATATGGACCTCATCGCGGGCAACCTCGGCTGGAACAGCAATCTGAAGGCCACGCCTGCCGAACCGCTTGGCTTGTGGGTGAAAGACTTCGACGGCAACGGCAGTACCGATCCTGTACTCACCTATTACCGGCAAGGGAAAAATTATGTTTTTGCGGATAAAGACCTGCTTGTCAACCAGATGCCGTTTTTGAAAAAACGCTTTGTCGAATATGGCAAATACGCGGAAAGCACCTTTGAGGATGTTTTTCCGGATGCGCTCAGGCACGGCGCGATCAGTAGGACAGCAGCATTGCTGGCCTCCTGCTTCGTTGAAAACAAGGGAAGCGGGCAGTGGGTGGTTCATCCAATGCCCGTCGAGGCACAGTTTAGTCCGGTATTTGCCATTTTGCCGTACGACTTCAACGGCGACGGGCAAAAGGTGGATTTCGCCCGGCATCGCTTTCCGGCACGGGGATATGGTTGCCCGGTCCTGTTCGCGACCTGGCCATATCGGACGGCCCAAACGGGCAAAAACGCCTGTTGGTGGCCCGGAACGGCCTGGAATTGCAGATAATTGACCTTTCTTTGCCCATTCGATCGCATGTGCAATGAAAATCGCCCGCTCTTTTCCGCGCATTGAAAGCGCCGTATTTTACCTGTTGCTGGCCGCCAATCTCATCCCGATATGGTCGGTACACTATTTCCTGACCGGCGACGGGCCCTGCCACCTCTACAACGCCAAGGTATTGCTCGATATGTACCACAGCGCGGAGTTGAAGGCGTTTTACAACCCCTGGCTGGGTATCAATTACTTTTTTGAGCCCAACTGGTTCAGCCATGCTGTACTCGAAGTGATGATGGGCCTTGGTCTGGCGCCCTATCTCGCCGAGAAATTCCTGCAAACTTTTAACGTACTCGCTTTTGGTCTCGGCCTGCGTTACCTGATCCGGCAGATCAATCCGGCGGGCCTTTTTCTGAGCAGCTTCGGGCTGCTGCTCTGCTACCACCATGTGTTCCAGATGGGCTTTTATAATTACAGTTGTAGTCTGGCCATTATGTTCTGGGTAGTGGGCTACTGGCTTCGGCGCCGCAGCGACTGGACCACAGGGCGCATGCTCCTGCAGGGTCTGGGCTTCCTCGCCTTGTACTTCTGTCACCCGGTGGGGTTGTTTTTTGCTTTCCTGCTCATCGGCAGCGTGCTGCTGGCCGACCTCTTGCTGGAAATTAGAGAAAAACGGCCTGTACGCGAGGTATATCAGGTATTCCGGCAAAAAATAATCGCGCTCACTGTATCCGCCTTGCCGGTGTTGGTATTGCTTGCCCAGTATGTATTCAAAAAGGGCATTAACCCTACGCTACGCAGCGAATCGGACGGCCAGATATGGGAAGAATTGTATCGCTTCACGGCATTGTCGACGATGATGCAGGCAGAGAAAAAAACAGCCCTTTGGGTGGCGGGTCTGTTCCTGGCGCTGGCATTGGTCGCATGGGCGCTAAAAATTTTGTCGAAACGGCTGCAATGGACCGATGCGCTGTTTGTCGTTTTTGTCCTGACACTGCTGATCTATTTCCGGCAGCCGGGCGGCATAGCCGGAGCGGGTATTTTGCCCATCCGTTTGCAGTTGCTGCCTTACCTGATGCTACTGCTTTGGTTGGCGTCGGCAGCATTTCCGCGATGGGCACAGACGGGCGTCCTGGTGTTTACGGTGCTTGCCTCAATTGTCCTGATGAGCATTCGCCTCCCACAATACCGTCTTGCTTCCGACGCTGCGGAAGACCTGGTCTCCGCCGTCGCGGTCATTCCCGACAAAGTATCTGTGCTGCCGATCAGTTTCGACCACAACGGAAGGCACGGGAACGGGCAGGAAGTCGCCGACGCCATCTGGCTTTTTGTACACGCTGCCGACTATATCGGCACGCAGCGGCAGGTGGTTATGCTCGACAATTACGAGGCGGCTACACCCAATTTTCCGCTGAGTTGGCGTCGGGAACGCAACCCTTACAATTGCCTGGAAAAAGACGGCAACAACTTCGAAGGACAGCCGCCGTACGCCGATTTTCTGCATTTTCCGGAAAACTCCAACAATGCTTCGGTGGACTATGTGGTGACCTGGTGCCTCGACCGGAAAAAATTCGGCGACCATCCTTTTGTCGAACATATCCGGCAGCAACTGGACGAAGGCTACGAGCTGGTGTATACTTCTGATACGGGGTTGGTTAAGGTGTTTAAAAACAGGCGGTTATAGAGTGGATTTCCCGCAGATTTGCGCAGAAAAAAAGCGCTGATTTACGCCGATACAACGTTTTTTCTGCGGTGATCTGCGAAATTTTTCTGCGCAAATCTGCGGGAACCCCACTCCCCGTATTACCCAACACCCAATTCCCGTATTGCCAGCCAGGCCATAAGCCCCATGCCGGTCTCCAGAGCGGCTTCATCCACATCAAATGTTTCGGTGTGGATCGACGATGTGATGCCCCGCTCGGGGTTTCCGGTGCCCAGGCGGTAGAAGCAGGCGGGCATTACTTGCGAGAAGTAGGCAAAATCTTCGGCAGTCATGCGCAGCGGCAGATCGACCACCTTGTCCTTGCCGAGCAGTTCGATGGCCCATTCCTTGGTGCGCCGGGTAAGCGCCTCGTGGTTGTAAAGCACCGGATAGCCCTTCATAATATTGAACTCACAGGCGCCACCCATGCTTTTCACCATATCAGTGGCAATCTTTTTCATGCGTTTGTGGGCTTCACCGCGCCATTTTTCGTTCATGGTGCGGAAGGTGCCCTCCAGTTTCACCTCGTTGGGGATTACGTTGGTGGCGCCGCCGGTGGAATTGATCTTGCCGAAGGTCAGCACCGAAGGAATGCCCGGGTCGCCGTATCGGCTGACGATCTGTTGCAGCGTCACGATTACCTGGGCGGTGATGACGACGGGGTCGATGCACTCCTGCGGCATGGCCCCGTGGCCGCCGCGGCCTTTGATGGTGACGTATATCTCGTCGGCAGAGGCCATATAGATGCCGGGTTTGAGGCCGATCATGCCCGCGCGCAGGGGCGGGTGTACGTGCTGGCCGAAGATGCTCGCCGGGCGCGGTTTTTCCAGCACACCTTCTTTGATCATAATGCTCGCCCCGCCGGGCAGGCGCTCCTCGCCGGGCTGGAAAATACACTTCACCGTGCCCTCAAAACGGTCGCGCAGGGCGTGCAGGATGCGCGCGGTACCAAGCAGCGACGAAGTGTGCACGTCGTGCCCGCAGGCGTGCATAACGCCTTCATTTTGAGATTTGTACGGCACGTTGTTTGCTTCCCGGATCGGCAATGCGTCCATATCGCCGCGCAGGGCAATGACGCGCTTTCTCGGGTTTTTGCCTTTGATCAATGCCACCACGCCGGTGCCGGCCATACCGTGCCGGTGCTCGATGCCCATTTCGGCGAGTTTGTCCGCTACAAACCGGCTCGTTTGTACCTCCTGAAACGACAGTTCAGGGTGCATGTGCAGGTGCCGGCGGTTGGCTACCGTGTCGGCGTGGTATTCGTGGGCGAGGCGGAGGATTTGTTCTTTCATGGGCTGGAAGAAATCATTCAAAATCTTCTAATTTCAGTGCTTTGATGGCTTTCGCTTTGTCAGGGGCGGTAGGGTGCTGTTCCCAAAAATCGCTATTTAAAAACTTAATCAACCCTTTTTTCTCAATCCTGTATGTCTTTTTTAATTCCACTATGGCCGAGGCTGAAGGTAGGCTTATTAAGGGATTGAAAGTTGGCGTAGCTTTTGTCTCTTGCCGGCCATAAACGCCCGCCGTTTTCGACCAGAATGGGTATCAGTAGACTCTTCTTGGTCTCAGGCGAAGAAGTTATTTTCCGGGCCGTTTCGATCTCTTTCCTGACCCAATCGGCTTCATCATCGATCCGTCGGCGATGGTGTTCATCCTTTGCACTAAGCCAATCCGGTCCAATCACTGCGAGGACAACCGAACATTCGAGTAGCGTTTTCTCAAGACGGTCGGCCCATTTTTCACCCGGCTTGATTTCCTCAACATCCTGAAAAACAATGCTTTTGCCTAAAGAACTTTTCAAACTATCAAACAGTCTCCCGGCCTGGGCGGCGGCATCGCTGCGACGGTAACTGAGGAATATCCGGTAATGCATAGGTTGGCTTGGTCAAGTCGAGCAACAAAACTACCAAAGTTAATGCTTAACGAAAATTGGCAGCAACAGATTTGCCCGACATTTTCATTACTTTTGTACAATAATGTACGACACATGACGGCTTCTATTTCAGCACAGGATCAAATCGCCAATTTTCTCGCGGAAGCCATTCCGGAGAAAATACTTGCGTTTAAGTTTGATGCGTCCATTCAGAAACGCATCGAAGAACTGGTGTACAGGAAAAAAGAAGGAACGGTTACGCCGGCAGAAAATGAAGAGTTGGAATGTTATCTTGCTTATGATCTGCTGATCGGCCTGGCCAAAGCCCGGGCCAGTATGTATGTTGAAAACTCATGAGTCGTATCCCCAAAAATCTCCGGGAGCAAGTAGCTCGACGTGCAAAATACCGTTGCGAGTACTGTCTGGTACCGGAGCGTTTTCTGGCTACAATTTTTCATATAGATCATATCCGCAGCCTGAAACACGGTGGGCCGACAACATCGGAACGGGCTTATCTTAGCCAAGACAACGGTAGCAGAAGCAACCATAAGGATTTTGGCCATTAACGAGCCATATCGGGTAGTTTTCCGGCAGGCCCTTGCAGAAGCGGGAAAGTATCCCTGAAGTAAAACACGCCCCCACAAAATCCACCCCTCCCATTTTGCGTTTTGTCGTAACTTCACCCCTTCGTAAACTTGCGCATACCGTTTTGAAACACTTCCTGCCACATTTTATCCAGGAAAACTACCGCCACGGCAATCTGGAAGGCCGGCTTCATGCCTACACAATGTTCGTCGATCTCAGCGGGTTTACCCGGCTGACGGAGAAGCTCATGCAAAAAGGGCCGGAAGGCGCCGAGGAGCTGTCCTATGCGCTCAACCACATCTTTCAGCCCACCGTAGCATTCGTATACGAACAGGGAGGCTTCATTCCCTATTTTGCCGGCGACAGTTTCACGGCAATTTTTCCGAATAATAACGGCGGCCCCTCCAATCGCGAAACGGTGGCCATCGCCCTGCGGGTGGCGGAAACCGCACAATCCACGCTCCGGCGCTTCATCAGCGACCAGGAAGACGAGGATTCGCTTATGTCGGAATACAACATCGGCATCAAAATCGGGCTGTCGGAAGGAGAAGTGGAGTGGGGCATTGTCGGCAACCACCGCAAGGGGTACTACTTCAGAGGCGCGCCCATCGACGGCTGCTCGCAGGCGCAGGTGCTTGCCAACAGCCTCGAAGTGGTGTGCGACGATCGTTTTCTGCGTTTTCTGCGCCCGGAGATTATTGAAAGTGAAGCCATCGGCGACGGATTTTTCAAACTGAAACTGGAGGGCATCAACCTGACCGAATCGGCCCCAGGCACCAATTCTGCGCCGAAACTGCCCAAACCCGACCCGGAAGTCATGCAGGAGTTCCTGCCCAAAGAAGTGTTCGACAACCCCGGCATCGGCGAGTTCCGCAATGTAGTGAGTGTGTTTCTTTCGTTTACCGGTGTGGACACACACGAGGCGCTCGACCATTTTGCCACGGTCATACTCGAACAAAGCGAAAACTTCGGCGGGTATTTCAAGGAGATCGACTTTGGGGACAAGGGCGGCGTCATGTTCTGCATTTTCGGCGCGCCGGTTTCTTTTGAGAACAACGTGGATCGCGCCCTGGAATATGTCACCGCCGTGCAAGACGACCTGATGCACCTGGAGAACATCACAGGTGCGCGGTACCGCATCGGCATCACGTCGGGTACCGCCTTTACGGGGGTGATCGGCAGCAAGGAGCGTTGCCAGTATGCTGCAGTGGGCGCTCGCGTCAACCTCGCCGCGCGCCTCATGATGAAGGCCGAATGGGGCGAGGTGATTGCCGATGAGAACGTACAGCGCAACCGGAACTTTAAGTTCGCATTCAGGGGAGAGGGGCGATTCAAGGGTTTTGAAGAAAGTATTCCGACGTATGCACTCAGCGGGCGCAACCTGAGCGGCCGCACCAGTTTTTCCGGCAACTATTTCGGCCGGCAAAGCGAACTGAAAACGCTGGTCAATTTCATGGCCCCGCTGCGCGAAAACCGCTTTGCCGGCGTTGCTTTTGTTTTTGGCGAAGCAGGCATCGGCAAGAGCCGGCTGAGCTATGAATTCCGGCGTAGCCTGCGCGAGACGATGGCGGTGAGCTGGTTCACCTGCCAGAGCGACCAGATCCTGCGCAAACCCTTCAATCCGTTTATCTATTTCCTCAAATACTATTTCGAACAAAGTCCGGAGAACAGCGCAGAGCGCAACCGGGAAATGTTTGAAAACAATTTCCTTGAATTACAATACGAACTGACGGAAAACCGGCACCCGGAAGCCGATGCCGTGCGCCGGGAGATCGCGCGTACGCAGAGCGTGCTGGCGGCGCTGGTGGGTATTCAATACAACGGCTCGCTGTGGGAACAACTCGACGCGCGCGGTCGATACCAAAATGCCCTGTCGGCCATGGCCAATCTTTTTGTAGCGGAATCCCTGCTGCAACCCGCCGTGATCGAACTGGAAGACGCGCATTGGTACGACGAGATGAGCCGGGAATTCCTCATGCAGTTTATACGCAGGGCACAGGGATATCCACTGCTGTTTCTGGTGACAAGCCGTTACGAGGACGACGGCTCCAGGTCGTTTATTTTCCGCCCCAACCTGCTGGAAGAACTTAAAATCCCCAACGTGGAGGTGGACCTGAACTTCCTTCTTCCCGACGACCTGAAATCCTTTGCCGAGGTCCGGCTGGGTGGCAGCCTGCACCCTGATCTGCTGGAACTGATCCAGCGTATGACCCAGGGCAATCCGTTTTACGTGGAGCAAATGGCCGACTATTTTCGGGAGGCCAACCTGCTGAAAAACACCGACGGGGTGCTGCAACTCCAGCAGAAAGACGACATCCAGATGTCGGATTCGGTCAAACAGATCATGATGGCGCGCATCGATCGCCTGAGTGGCCTGGTAAAAGAAACCGTAAAAGCGGCGGCCGTGATCGGGCGCGAGTTCGAGTTGCCGGTATTGTCTGCCGTAATGGCCCGGCAGGAAGAGTTTGTCAGCAAAAACGGCGACCTCGACCTGGTACTTAAGGAACAAATCCAGACGGCCGAAAAATGGCAGATTTGGCATGCCATGAACGAGTTGCGGTATATTTTCCGCCATTCGCTCCTGCGGGAGGCTGCTTACGATATGCAGTTGCGCACACGCCTGCGCGAGCTGCACCACCTCATCGCTGAAGCTATCGAACAGCTGTACCCCGGTTCCGAGGAGCGCTATGTCGACCTGGCTTTCCACTACGAACAGTCGGAAGACACGCAAAAGACCAACAAGTTTCTCGAAAAAGCAGCCCGTTATTCGCAGCGCAATTTTCTGAACCGGCAGGCGCTGAAATACTTTGAGAAGCTCATCGACAACCTGAACGGCCGCTCCAAAAAGAATAAAAAGATTATCAAGTTACAGCTGCGAAAAGGCGCGGTGCACGAACTCGTGGGGCAATGGGAAGAAGCGGAGCAGGACTACCGCTCTGCGCTCAATTTCGCCAAAACCCTGAATGACTGGTACCTGATCGGACGCAGCAACCGCCGCCTGGGTCAACTGCTCATGCTGCGGGGCAACTACCAGGAGGCTAAAAAACACCTCGATGTAGCCGTTACCTGCTTCGAACTCGCCAACGACCAGGTGGGTATTGCCAAAACATACGGCAACCTGGGTACCTTCTTTTTCCGTCAGGGCAGCTACGACGCCGCCAAAAGCTGGTACGCCAAAGCCATCGAGATCAACCGTTCGGTACAACGCGACGCCGAAAATGCCGCAATCGTAGCCAACCTGGGTCTTATTTTCATGAATCAGGGGCATTACGACGAAGGTATCCGCTGGCTGGAAGAACAACTCGATATCGCCGAACGCGCCGCCGACAAGCAGGGGCTGACGACTTTATATACCAACTTGGGCATCATTTATCTGGAAAAAGGTGCGCTGGATTCTGCGCTGCTGTGCCTGGAAAAAGGGCTTGCCCTGTCGGAAGAACTGGGCAACAAGCTCTTTATGACCATTTGCATAGGCTCCATCGGTTCGGTATGGGAGAAAAAAGGCGATTACGAAAAGGCCATGCAAAACTTTGAGCGCGACCTCGTGCTTTGCCGTGAACTGGGCGACAAACAAGGCACAGCCATCGCCTGCGGACTGATCGGCGACCTGCTTTCCGTGATCGGCGAATTTGACAAAGCCATCGGATACCTGGAACAAAACCTCCAGCTCTCCCGCGAACTGAATTACAAAAAGGGAATTGCAAAAGCGCTCAATACACTGGGCGATACCTGGTTCTACAAAAGCGACCACAAACGCTCCATCAATTACTACAACGAAGCCATTGAATATGCCCGCGAAATGGGTAACAAACTGGTGCTGGGCTACTCCCTGATCGAAAAAGGTCTCGTCCACGTACATGCTGGGGAACTCTCCACCGCGCGCCAACTCCTGGAAGAGGGCCGCGATATCGCGCTGGCACTCGGCAATGCCGACCTGACCTTCGGCGCCAATATCCTTCGGGCACAGGTCATCATGGCCGAAAACAACCGCCCGGAAGCGCTGCGGCAGCTGCAACAGCTCCTGGCACTGGCCCGCACCGAGCGCGAAGAAGCCGCCGTGCATTTTGAACTGCGAAAGGTGGCCGACCATCCGACGACGCATCACCTGCGGGCACTCACCCTGTACCGCAGTATGTTTGCCCGTACCCCGCAGTATATTTACAAGGTGCGGGTGGAGGAACTGGAGCGGGAGGCGGGGTGAAAAACTAATAATTGCGAGTTCTCCTCATTTTCTTTAGCTTTGTTCTCCAAATCAGTAACTTATGAACATCAAGCATGTACATATCCAAAACTTCAAATCCATTCGGGAATTGAATCTGGATGCCACGAGAGTGAATGTATTTATCGGAGAACCGAACACGGGAAAAACGAATGTTCTGGAGGCGTTGAGCTTGTTGTCGGAAAACCTTTTTCAAAATGAGAATTTCCCGAAATTGATTCGATTCCGGAATTTGGGCGACCTGTTTTTTGATAATGATGTAACCAAGTCAATAAAAATTGACGTAAACGATTTCGCTTTTGAGATTAAAATATCTTCCGATGCATCTCATGTCAGTGGGTTGGAAGGACTCTATAAAACGGGAGCGAGAAATGAAAGTCAAAGATTCGATATAGGTACTGATGGTAAAACATATAACCTGAATACCAGATTGCAGGCATCGGGCATACGTCGTTATTCCTTTGAAAAGATTGACCAGTTCCAGCCTCTTGTCCTGGGCTATCTTAATCCTCCCTTTGGCGACAACCTGCCGCAAATACTCCATACCCGACCCGACCTGCGCAAGCATGTTTCAAGCATTCTGCGGGAGCGGGGCTTCAAATTACTGCTGAAACCCGTCGAAAGCGAAATCCACTTAGCTAAAGAAGTAAATGAGGAATTGTTCAGCTATCCTTTTCAGTCGGTTTCCGAGACCTGGAAAAGAATCATTTTTTTGCTGGCGGTTCTTGAAACCAACGAAAACCAAACCCTGCTGCTCGACGAGCCGGAGGCCAATATTTTTCCATTTTTTAATACCCAGATTGCCGAAACCATTGGCCTCTACAACAAAAACCAGTTTTTCATTACAACCCATAATCCCTATCTCCTTCAAAGCCTGATCGAGAAAACCCCAAAGAGGAACTCAGCGTTTTTGTGACGCGCATGGAAAACTTCGAAACCAAAGTGCATAAAATGGACGCCGAACAATTGAGCGAAACAATGGACCTTGGCGCAGGCGTCTTTTTAAACATGATCGACCTGACACCCGTATGACTATGGTGTTCGTGGAAGGCCCCCCGGACCTTGCGTTGGTCAGGGCGTTAGGATTTACCCGTAAAAACTCGAAAAGACTCGGGCCAAAGGGTGAGGTTATTAAACATTTGATGAAAAAAACCGGCGCTCTGGCATTGGTCGACGAAGACCCGGGTGAAACTTCTTCACGCCGCCTCCAAAGCATGAGAAAGGAGGAGTTGGAACACAACCTGTTGTGTTATACGGACGCAAAAAGCGGAAATAAAATTATCGCGCTTCGCCCGCGGCTGGAAGACTGGATCATTGGAATATGCAAGGTCGCCGGCGTTTCTCTTGAAAAAGGCTTTTCCTTGCCTGAATCTCCCAAAGAATTGCACAGGATTCTGCCGCAGCAACTTCCCGGATTTGAGCGCCTGCTCAAGCGATTGCTGACTGAGAGGAACCCTTCACTTCTGTATCTTCAAGATTTGCTGATTGGGTCTGCCGGCTCCGGGTCATAGCTGCTCCTCCTCCCCCAGTTGCGGTATCCCCACATCCTTAAACCCGTGCTCCATCAGGTAGTCGCGCCATTTTTCCTGTCGGTCGATGGTACCGTGTACCAGCCATACCTTTTTACACGACTTGGTCTGGTTGCTCAGCATATCCAGCATTTCCTTGCGGTCGCCATGGGCTGAAAAGGAGTCCATCACCTCGATATCGGCCAGCACCTGCTTGTTGTGTCCCAGGACGTAAAGGCTTTTGGCGCCGTCGCGCAGCAGCCCGCCAGGGGTGTTCGGCGCACAGTAGCCCACGATCAGGAAAGTGTTCCGGTGGTTTTCGATGTTGTGCAGCAGGTGGTGCCGGATGCGGCCGGCATTCATCATACCCGACGCGGAAATGATGATACAGGGCTTATTGGTGCTGTTGAGTTTTATGGAACCCTCGCTGCTCCGGATGTAATACAGATCATTGAATCCAAACGGATTTTCGTCTTCAATCATGTAACGATGTACCTCTTCATCAAAGCATTCCGGGTGGTTTTCAAACACCTGTGTGGCATTGACGGCCAGGGGGCTGTCGACATACACGGACACCTTCGGAAGCCGTCCGGCGTGCTGGAGTTTATCGAGCATATACACGATCTCCTGCGTTCGTCCGACGGAAAAGGCCGGGATGATGAGTTTGCCTTTTTTCTCCACACAAGTGTGGTTGACAATCGCTACAAAATGCTCCACTTCATTTGGGGCCGTCTCGTGGTCGCGGTCGCCATAGGTGCTTTCACAAATCAGGTAATCCAGCTCAGGCATGGGCAGGGGATCGCCCAAAATAGGGCGGTCAGGACGGCCGATATCGCCCGTGAAACCGAAGCGGGTAATCTTCCCGTTTTCCTTTATTTCCAGCGTCACGGTTGCACTGCCCAGGATATGGCCCGCGTCGCGGTACATCACCCGAACATCCGGGTGGATGTGAAACCATTGCTCGTAGTTGTAGCTGGCAAATTGCCGCATCGCCTGGCTCACGTTCTCCATAGTGTACAGCGGCTGGCGTTCCGGCTCGTTGAAGCCCTTTTTCTTGTTGTGATATGCAGCGTCGTTTTCCTGAATCTTGGCGCTGTCGAGCAGCATAATGGCGCAGAGGTCGCGTGTCGCGTGCGTGCTGAAAATTTTACCGCCGAAACCGTCGGCAACCAGTTTGGGCACCCTGCCGGTATGGTCGATATGGGCATGGCTGAGTACCAGACAGTCGATTTCTTTGGGGTCGAACAGCCATTTTTCATTGAATCCGGCCATTGATTTGCCATCGCCGGCCTGGCCGTCGTCGTCGCCGCCCTGATAAAGGCCGCAATCGAGCAGAATCTTAAAACCGTCGTTGAGGGTAATGAGGTGGGCCGAGCCGGTCACTTCGCGGGCGGCGCCGCAGAATTTTATCTTCATGGTGTTATTGTTAGCAGGGATTCAATTCGTTCCAAAGGTATACATTCTTTTATTTGCCGTGTATGGAGGTGTCGCCCGGACAGGCAGTTAAAACTGCAAAACTTGGCGGACAATCTCTGATCCAAAAACACTATGTTTGCCAACAAAACATTTTTATATGGCCATTTTCACCCTCAACATTAACGGTACACAACACAGCGTCGATGCCGAGCCCGACATGCCCCTGTTGTGGGTTTTAAGAGACCTGCTCAACCTTACCGGTACAAAATTCGGCTGCGGTGTGGCATCCTGCGGCGCCTGTACGGTGTTGGCCGACGGCCAGGCTGTTCGTTCGTGTGTCTGGCAGGTGCAAAACGCCGAAGGCGTCCGGATCACGACCATTGAAGGGCTTTCGCCCGATGGCTCCCACCCGGTACAGAAAGCCTGGGAGTCGATTGGTGTGCCTCAGTGCGGCTATTGCCAGGCAGGCCAGATGATGACGCTGGCAGGGCTGCTGAACCAATATAAAAAGCCTACGGAAACACAGATCAGCAACGCTATGAGCGCGGTACTGTGCCGCTGTGGCACCTATCACAGGATACGGCAGGCCGTGCAAATGGCAGTTGAAGAAACGAATAAATGAACCTTTAGCGCCGGCTGAAGCCGGCGGTACCGATATGAGAAAAACAGCCATTGATCGTCGCCATTTTATAAAAATTTCTGCCCTGGGAAGTGGTAGCCTGGTGCTGGGTTTTGTCCTGCCCGGCTTTGGCAGGAATTCGGAAAACATGCCCTGCGACCATTTCCAGCCCAATGCATTCATCCGCATCGACAAAACGGGACAGGTGACCATTTTTGTGGCCCGTCAGGAGATGGGACAAGGGGTGAATACCTCGCTGCCCATGATCGTCGCGGAAGAACTCGAGGTCGACTTTCAAACAGTCCGGCAGGAGATCGCACCCTTCGGCTCCCTGCCGGAAGGCGCCCATGATACCGGCGGCAGCCAAAGCGTGACGGGTTCTTATGCCGAACTGCGCAAAGCCGGGGCTGTTGCCAAAACCATGCTGGTTGCTGCTGCGGCTAAAAAATGGGGCGTCGATCCCAACCTTTGCAAGGCGGAAAATGGCGTGGTCACGCACGTCACAACCGGTAATTCGATCGGTTACGGTGATCTGGTTTGCGACGCGGCAGAACTACCCGTCCCAACCGAGGTGACGCTGAAAAACGTGAAAGATTTCAAGATCGTCGGCAAGGGGCAGCGCAAGAAAAATCTTAAAGATATCATCACCGGACAGGCAACATACGGCATGGACCTGAAAGTGCCGGGTATGTTGTACGCCGTTGTCGAGCGCAGTCCCGTATTGGGAGGTACAGTGGAAAATATTGACGCTGAAGAAGCTCTCGCCGTTCCGGGTGTAGTGCGGGTCGTTTCATATAACGGAACCGGGAAACCCATGCACGCGCGTGCAGGCGTAGCCGTTCTGGCCACCAATATTTGGGCAGCCATAAAAGGCCGGCGGCTGTTGAACATCAAGTGGAACGAGGGTGAAAAGAACAAGGATAGCACGGCAGAATTGTTTCGCACCTTTGCCGAGCTGGCCAAAAAGCCGCCGCAAAAAACGGTGCATACCGCCGGCGACGTCAACGCAGTGAACGCCAGCAAGGCGAATACCCTGAACGCCGAGTACGCTGCACCCTTCCTTGCCCACGCCATGATGGAGCCACTTAACTACATAGCAGCGGTAAAAGGCGATCAATGCGAACTCTGGGGTGGACTGCAACTGCCGCATTGGACAGTCGAAACCATTGCTAAGGAGTGCGGCATTCTGAAAAATAATATACGGGTCAACCTGGCGCTCATGGGCGGCGCTTTCGGACGGCGGCTCATGTGCGATTTTGCCCTCGAAACGGTAAAAATCGCGCAGCAGGTCGACAAGCCTGTAAAGGTGATCTGGGATCGCACCGACGATATCCGCTTCGACAATTATCGTCCGGCCAATTATCATCGCCTGGAGGCCAAATGGGATGAAAAAGGCATCCTGCAAAGCTGGGAGCACCACGTGCTTTCCACGCCGATCTCCTGGATGACCGACGGTCCCGGTACGGATACTGCCGAAAACCTGGGCGGGGCGGAGAAGGATTTCTGGTACGCCGTGCCCAATGTAAAAACGGCCTATACACCCGTTGACTTTAACCTGCACCGGGGCTGGCTGCGCGGGGTGGAACCGGTGCAAAATGTGTTTGCTGTCGAATGTTTTATCGATGAAGTGGCGCAAAAACTAAAAAAAGATCCCCTCCAATACCGGCTTGGCCTGCTGGAAGGGCGCGAATCTTTCAAGGCTTACTGGGATAAAATCGTCGAACCACAACGCCTGGCAGGTGTGCTGAAACTGGCTGCAGAAAAGATCGGATGGGACCAGCCACGCAAGAAAAACCACTTTATGGGCATCGCCGGACACATGTTTTTCTGCGATTCCTACGCTGCACATGCCATTGAAATAGAACGGCTGGGGCCCAAAAAATTCCGGCTTGTCAGGATTATTGCAGCCATCGACTGCGGTCTGGTCATCAACCCCGACGGTTTGAAGAACCAGATGGAGGGAGGCACCGTATTCGGCCTGGGACAGGCGCTGAAAAACGAAATCACAGTGGAAAACAGCCGCGTGGTACAGGACGGTTTTTTCAATTACGAACTGGCGCGCTTCAGCGATGTGCCCGACATAGAAATACACACGGTAAAAAGCGACGCGCCGCCCGGCGGAGTGGGAGAGGTAGGTGTTGCGACGGTCTCTCCGGCGCTCTGCAACGCCCTGGCCGCCGCGGGCAACCGGCCGCGGACGCTGCCGATCAAAAACGAAGGATTTACCTGGGAATAATGCTTCCAGCCGAACTGCAATTACATCTGGAAGAACTGCTCGGCGAGCGTTTTACATCGAACAAAGCCGTAGGCGGCGGTGATATCCACCGAGCAGGTGAAATTACTACGGTATCCGGCGGACATTTTTTTGTAAAATACAACACTGGTCTCCAAAGCGCCGATATGTTCCGGACGGAGGCGCTTGGTCTGGCGCTGCTGGGGGCATCCCGTGTAATCACCGTGCCGAAAATTGCTGCGCAGGGGTCTATCGGCGACTACTCCTATCTATTGATGGCGTTCATCGCCCCGGGTCCCCGTATCAGCCGCTTTTGGGAGCATTTCGGACAGGCTTTGGCGACATTACACGGCACTACCTCAGCGCATTTTGGCTTTAGCCACGACAATTTTATCGGCAGCCTGCCACAATCGAATACCCGTCATGATACCTGGACGGATTTTTATAGTCTGGAGCGTTTGCAACCCCAGATGCGGCTTGCCAGACAAGGCAATCTGCTGGATGCCGGCGATGGAAAACGGCTGGATACCCTGTGCAGCAAACTTGTCGCGCTGTGCCCTGAAGAACCGCCTGCACTGACACACGGCGATCTGTGGAGCGGCAATTTTTTATGCAACAAAGAAAGCAAACCCGTGTTGATCGACCCTGCTGCTTCCTTCGCGCATCGGGAAATGGATCTGGCGATGAGCCGCCTGTTCGGGGGCTTCGACGACGTTTTTTATCAAAGTTATGAAGCGACCTGGCCACTTGAACCCGGCTTCGACGACCGTTTGGAGGTCTACCAGTTGTATTACCTGCTGGTACATGTAAATCTCTTCGGCGGAGGCTATGTGGAAAGCGTGCGGCGAATCTTGAAGCATTACGCCTAGTGCCGCGTTCGTTCGATCCACCATGAATTGACCGGATGCGGCACTAGTGGTCTTCCGGTCGGCCCAGTATTTTACCCTGCTGGTAATTTTTCTTCAGTTCTTCCTCTTCTTTAATTTCCGCTTCAGTCGCGACCGGCGCATTCATGTTCGAGAGGTCGGGCTGACCGGCATCCACCCAGGCGGTGTACCAGGCGCAACTCACGGCATGAATAGCGGCGCGCATCCTGCGCTCGATCATGCCCTGCAACACATCCTGGTAGGCGGCAGAATAATCCCGGCACGGCGCCAGAACGGGTTTGCCGTTTCGGACATCGGGGCACATTTGCCGGTCTGTTGGAAAACTTTTGCTCAGTGCTTTTTCCATACCCAGCACACTGTCGACCATGCTGTTGCTGTCGAAAACAGCCTGCCAGAAAAACGCCTGCGGATCAGGCACATATTCCGGTTTTCCTACAAAGTAATCGTAACCTTCGTCGGCAAAAATCTCGGGGATACGGCTTTCCCAAAAACCGTGGATGCCGTGCTGTTCCGTTTTTTGTCCGTTGTAATTGCTCGTCGTATGAAACGGCACATGCGCATCGCCGATGTAGTGGCCCATATCGGCGCAGAGTCGCAGGATGCGTTTGGCATCGCGTGCGCGAAAGGCATCCGTGAGGCGGCGCTGCATGGATTGCAGGTGCCAGGGCAGGATACCGTGTTCGGACAGGTAGTCGCGGTAAAAACCGGAAACAAAGGGCCGTGTATCGTCAGCAGTACAACCTTGTTCGCTGAAAAAAGCCAGCAAAGAATCCACATTGACGGTCTCCTGAGCCGTGAAGTACAAGGGTAGTATCTGACGGATAAAAAAGCGGCGGTACGCCTGTTTTTTGTCATCCGGCATCGTATTGCCCGTGTCATTGGGCCCGAAAAAGCCGAGGGTATCGCCCTGCTCCGTAATACCGAATATTTCGGAATGTTGCAGCAAGGCGTCCGTCCAGCCCAAAGGCAGATTGTTGAATGGCGGCCCATAGTTGTCGAGGTCGATATAATGCCTCGGCGCTTCGTTTTTGGTGGCGTAGCGCCGCATATCCGGATCGACCGCGTGATCGCTCAGCCAGTCGATATTCGGTTTGAAAAAGACCATCATTTCCGGCGGAAGGGTCAGCACAGCCAGCCGGTTGATGCGTTTATGGGCAAAGAAACCCCAGATCGGCGGTTTTAATGATGAATGAGGAATGAGGGATGATGAATGAGGAATGATGAATGAGGAATGGTTGGGTTGTTCATTGGCGCATGAGGTATGGTGCATGGTACGGAAAGCAGCCGGGAAAATGATTCCCATTGCAGCCACGATCAAAGCAAAAATTATTTTTTTCATGACACTACATGCTTTCAAAAGTCAGATCAGCAGGTTAGATTCATCATTCATCATTCATCATTCATCATTCATCATTCATCATTCATCATTCATCATTCATCATTCATCATTCATCATTCATCATTCATCATTCATCATTCATCCTGTGCAACCAGTTTTTTCTCCAGGTCCTCCAGCGAAACGCCCTTCGTTTCGGGCATCATTTTCCAGACAAACAGTAGTTGTAGCACCATCATAAACGCGAAAAAAGCAAAAATAACGCCGCCGCCATATTTACCGTTAAAATAGGGGAACAGCCCTGCAATGAGTGCCGCAAAAACCCAGTGGGTGCTACTGCCGAGCGAATTGCCATAGGCTCGGACGCTGTTGGGGAAGATTTCGGAAATAAAAACCCAGATCACAGCGCCCTGCCCAATGGCATGTGAAGCGATAAAGGCGAACAACAACAGGGGTACAAGCAGCCCCGACAGACCGTAGAAGAAAGCCAGCGCCACGCAAGACAGCGATACGATATAGCCGATGCTGCCGATATACATCAGAAAACGGCGGCCATAGCGATCGATCAGTGCCAGTCCCAGCATGGTGAAAATGAGGTTGACGAGACCGATGCCTGTCGTCGACAGCAGGGCGGCGCTTTCACCGAGACCGGTTTCTTTGAGGATACGCGGTGCATAATAAATGATGGCGTTGATACCGGAGAGTTGGTTGAAAAAGGCAAAAAGAAAGGCCAGCAGCATTGGAAACCGGAATTTTCCCGAGAAAAAATGCCCGATACCCGACTGTTTATCGCTCGACGGCGCCTGAATGGCAGCCACGGAGGCCTCAACAGTAGTTGGGTTGATCTGTGCGAGAATCTTCCGTGCGTCGTCGACGCGGTTTTTATGCGAAATCAACCAACGGGGGCTTTCCGGCACAAAAAGGCCAGCAACAGATAAACGACCGATGGAATTGCCATAACACCGAGCATCAGGCGCCAGGAACTTTCACCGCCGCTCATGCCGATCAGCCAGTTGGACAGGTAGGCAACCAGGATACCGAGTACAATATTGAACTGAAACATTGCTGTGAGCCGCCCCCGAATGTCCTGCGGCGCGATCTCGGCGATGTACATCGGCGCCACCACGGAGGAGGCCCCTACGGCCAGTCCGCCGATAAAACGGAAAAACATCAGCGTTTGCACATCCGGCGCCAGGGCAGATCCGAGCGAACAGATCAGGAACAATACACCGATCCAGAACAATGTCGGTTTTCGGCCCCAGCGTTCTGCCGGCAGGCCGCCGAATACCGCCCCTGCAATGGTGCCGTACAAGCCCATGGCCACCATTTGGCCAACCATAAAGTCGCTGAGACTCCATTGCGACTGAATGGCCTGTTCGCCGCCCGATATGACGGCCGTGTCGAATCCGAACAGGAAGCCGCCCAGGGCGACCGTTATGGACCAGAAAAATAACTTGTTGGTGTTTTGCATGATGTGTGTTGTTGGTTGATTCGTCAGACAGATCATCAGGCTCGCATTTTTACCTGAACGTCCATTTCCTCGTGCAGAATATCGTACAAGAGGTCGTGGTAATGCGGAAAATCGGGCAGGTTGTTGTGCCCTGCTTCCTTGATGGGATACAACGTGATGTTTTGCGGCGCCAGGTCGCGCAGCATTTCACTTTGCCGGTACGGGATCAGGCGATCTTTTTTCCCATGCAGGATATGCACCGGGCAGTGTACTTTCCTGATAAAACGGTCGGTTCGGATATGGTAGCGCAGCAGCCAGCGTACAGGCAGGATAAAAGCGTAACGGGAAATGTGGTACAGGAAAGAGTAATAGGGGCAGTCGAGCAACAGCATATGGGGGTGGTTCCACGAAGCGACGCGTGCCGCGAGTCCGCTGCCCAGCGAACGCCCGTACAGCACGATCCGTTCTTCACCATAAACCTCCGCCAGCCATTTATACACCTGTTGCAGGTCGGCATAGAGGATTTCCTCCGTGCGGCGGCCGCGACTTTTTCCAAAACCCCGGTAATCGAGGATGAAAAAGTCGAATCCCTTGCCTACAAAATCCTTGGCAAACTTGCCCCAGCCCTTGATGCTCCGCGAATTGCCCTTGATGTAAAATACCACGCCCTTGCTGTTGGGCACCCTGAAATGAAGGGCATTGACCATACCGCCGTCTTCCATTTCAAAATTGACCTCCGTAAAAGGGAATGGGTACTTATAGGTAAACCACTTGGGCAGGCGCTCCGGCCGGAAAAAGAACAGGTCCTGGGCAATGTAGAATACGACACACAACCCGCCATAAACGACAGCCACCCAGAAAAGAAGATCAGCCCATGTTGGCATACATTGGTTGTTTGTTCAGGGCGAAAATAGCGTAGAATTTGCGGAATTAAAGCATGTACAGAATTATGGGGCACAACCCAATGTATCACGGAATGGTATTCCGCGTTATGAAAGGCATTCTGTGTCCCGGAATACCATTCCGGGTTACGAATTGTGGCAGGGATGTATCGCGGAATGGCATTCCGCGTCTGGGACGGCATTCCGCGCCCCGGAATACCATTCCGGGTTACGAAGTGGAGGGATGTACTGCGGAATGGCATTCCGCGTCTTGGGCATTCAGCGCCCCGGAATACCATTCCGGGTTAATTGGTGGCGAGGATGTACCATGGAATGGCATTCCGCGTCTTGGGACAGCATTCCGCGCCCCGGAATACCATTCCGGGTTACGATCAGGGATGTACCGCGGAATGGCATTCCGCGTCTTGGGACGGCATTCCGCGCCCCGGAATACCATTCCGGGTTACGAATTGTGGCAGGGATGTACCGCGGAATGGCATTCCGCGTCTTGGGACGGCATTCCGCGCCCCGGAATACCATTCCGGGTTACGAATTGTGCGAGGATGTATCGCGGAATGGCATTCCGCGCATTCCGCGCCCCGGAATACCATTCCGGTTACGAACTATCTGGGGATGTACCGCGGAATGGCATTCCGCGTCCCGGAATACCATTCCGGGTTACAAATTGAAATGTACCCTTTCAAATTCTGCTCATGCTTTAATTCTGCAAATGCTGATCCTCCCAGGCTTGAGCGAGATCGTTCCTTCCGATCATATTTTTCCAGCCTTTTTTGGGGTTTTCCTTGATCGTTTTCAACAAGGCAAGTTGCCGGGGCGACAACAGCTCATCGGGCGACTGGCTGTTGCCTGCAAGGCTGTTGGCTCGGCAGGCCTGGAGCGTGGTCATCGGCACGAATTTGTAATCCGTCTGGGCGAGGTAGTATTTTGGCTCATGGTCGCTGCGAAACCCTTCGTTTTTGGAACAGGCCTGTATGCCTTTGGGTTGGGTCTTTTTTTCGAGGTCTTCCTTCTTTACAATAGCGGGGTTGAATTGCACGCGCACCACCTCGCGGCCGTCCTGGAAGCCAGGTTCCGTCTCCACGACGCCGGGAATGGCCCCGAACGTGCCTTCGCCGCTCCAAAAGCAGTACATGGAAAAAGTGGCGGTTTCGAGTCCGGCCTCGCGTGCGAGTAATTCTTCTTCCAGCAATTCGAGGTAGCGGGGGCTACGGCGCCCGTGAGGTCGAGTGCGCGGCGCATACCCTCTACAAGTTGGTAGGAGGAGCGAAAATCACCCATGCGCAGCACCACATCGCTGTAGTCGGCGCGCATGATGCGCACCACAGGGTTGTTCCAGGCGGGCTCGTCGAAGCGTTTCAGCGCTTCTGCGTCCTTGCCACCCTTGTTGTTGTAGATACACACGGGTACAAAATACGTTTCGATGGCTTCCACGATCAGCGGGTGCGAGAGCGTATTGTTGCCGTAGCGGGTACAGTTCGAACATCCCGGTACTTCCTGGAACAGGATCAGGATGGGTTTACCGCTTTTTTCGGCTTCTGCTTTGCCGGCGTCAAGATCGCGCAACCAGTGGACTTTGCCGAGTTCCTCGGGGTTGTCAGGGGCTGGAGTTACGTCGTTAACGGAGTCCATGGGAGGGGTATTGGTGACAGGAGCGGTTGTTTCGTTGGGAAACAGAAAAAAAGCGCCTGCTGTGAGCAGTATACATGCAGCGGAAAGCAATTTTACGATCATGACGTACAGTTTGTTTTTGAAAACACAACGTCAAATATACCCGCAATGCGTGTTTTGCGGCGGAAGAGAATGGGGCAAATGTTGCGGAGGCGACAAGTGGCAATCGTCAGGGTGACCGATCAAATACGCTGTGATGACCCTTTTACTGCAACGAAAACAGCCCCGTCGTACCTTATCTGCTACCGGTCAGCGTTTGAATTCTGAGATCGACAGCCTGTGCCTGTGCAGCATTGCCCGACAGGGTATAGGCTTGCGACAGCGATTTCAGGGCATCGATATTGGCCGGTTGCATCTCGATCAATTTATTGAGCCACGGTATGGCGTCTGCCGGCCGGCCGGATTTTATCAACGCCTGGCTCAACAAGGCAAGTATCTCCGGGTCAGTGGCATAATGCTGCTGTGCTTCGGTCAGGTATTGCACGATTTGCCGTATATCGCCCTGCCGGGCAATTAATGCTTTAGCCGCTTCCCGCATGACAACGCCAAATTATTGACCGCTCCCGTATAGCCCGGATTCAGCTGCACCGCAAACCGGTAATCTCTTGCGGCCAAATCAAATTGCTGAAGCAGGAAGTAAGCGTTGCCGCGCATATACAGCGCAATCAGCGACGTCGGAAAAATGTCGAGGGCAGTATTTTGGTACTGCAGGCTGCTGTTCAGGAGTTGCCTGCGTTTTGTTGCATCCTTTTCTGACAAGGCCTGCTCGCACAATTCAGAGCCGTAAGCACAGTTTATTTTGGAACTATGGGGCGATATTTTGACATCGTGGGCAAAGAGTATCCGGTTCGACGACCAATCGGTATTGCGCAGCACGGTTTTAAGCGACAATAAGGCGACCACGGTGATGGCGATGCCCGTTTTGAGATACGCTTGCCAGGCGTTTCGGGGCCTGAGCCCTATCCACCAGGATGCCGTTAACAGGCAAAAACCTACAGATGGAAGGAACAGAAAACGCTCGGCCATATTGGTGCCCACCGGAAAAAGTAAATTGGAAACGATGCTGATGCCGGCCAGGTAGAACAATACGCTGAAGCGTTCCGTTTTGGCCTTTTCCGATTTAAAACCCCTAAAAACGAAGGCCGCCAGCAATAGATAGAACAAAAGACTTGCCCATACCCCTGCATTGGCGAACGTCATGATCCCGATGTGGCGGGGATAATAATCACACGTTAACGGATGCGGGAACAGCAGGAGCAGGATGTATTTGCCCAAACAAAACAACACGGTAGCCAGGCGTTCCTGTGTGGAAAAATGCACCCACCGGTTTCCATCCAGTTTGACAAAGGGGTTGTTCATCAGGTCCATGGGCGGATCGCCAAACGACCATCCGACCACGCTGCCCCGCAGGATCAAAAATACGGCGCCGGCGAGCAGGGCGGGCCAGAGATACCGTCCAATCCGGTGTAAAGCAGCGCCCCGAAACAACCACAACGCCGCCGGTAAAATGGCGAGAAAAGTGAGCGCATTCTCTTTGCCGAGCATACCAGCCAGCAAAGATGCGGCAGCAGCCCAGGCAAGAGCCATCCGGCCTGTGTCAAAAGCCCTTAGCAACAGGTACAAGGCCCCTAGGCCACCGGCAAGCGCCGCGATTTCGTCGCAACTTTTAATGTTGTTCACCACTTCCGTATGGATGGGGTGCACAACAAAAAGCAAGGTTGCCAGACCGGCGGTCCATGGTGCCTTTTTTTCCGTCGGTTGATGCCGAAGCAAAAGCAACAGTGTTCGGTGCAGCAACAACGCTGTACCGGCAAAAAAGAGCACCGTAAACAAATGATATGGCCAGGGAGTGGCGCCAAAAAACTGGTACAATACGGCAAAAAACGCCACGGTAAGCGGCCTGTAACGACTGCCGTATACTTGTGTTTGCTGCTGATACCCCGCAAAAGCGTCTTTGGTAAAAATATCTTTCAGGCCTCCGATACCTTGTTTCGTAAATACATTTTCACTGATCACAACCTTGTCGTCGATGACAAACCCGTGCGGGAGCGAATTCGCGTACAGGGCAAACGCCAGGGCGAAAAGCAAAAAGCCCTGAAGACGGGTGTTGTGGAATATACTCCAGCGATATATTCCTTCCGGCAATATTCCCTCAGAAGAGCCTGCAGGAGGCACTTTGGTGCTTTTCGACGGCGGAGCAGATTGCCGTTGCGGTTTGGCCATAATGCGCGTGATTATTTTCAACGCAAAAAAACAAAAAAGGAAGGACTTCCTTCCAGCCCGGCTTTTTCTGCTCACCGGCTGTTGTGGTTTCAGAGACGCTGACCAGACGATAACAACGCCTACATCTTCAAAACCCGTATCACCTGTGTCCCGCGCTTCGATCGCATCCGCACCACATAAATCCCGTTGGGCTGATCGGAAATATTTATTCCAGTCCCAGGTTGCAGGGAGTCGGATGCCAACACCTTTTCGCCAGACAAATTGTAAATCTCGATTGCGATACCTGCTGTTTGGCTGTCTCCTACAGTAATGGTGAATTGCCCGCTGTTTGGATTCGGGACGATGGCAATGGCGTCGTTTTCAATCAACTGGTCTGTTCCGGTACTCATAAATGTAAATATAGCCGAGGTCGCCATACATCCATTGGCGGTTGTGACTGCGACGGTATAATTACCGGTTTGGGTCGCGGTGTACATGGGCGCGGTCGCGCCGGGAATAATATTGCCGTTCCAATACCACTGATTGCCGCTTGCGTAGTTGGAACTCAGGGTTGTTCCGTTTGCCGAAATAAGGGGGTGGACAATATCAAATGTTTGGGTACAACTCATTCCGTTGTAGGTTGCCCGGAATGTATATGTTCCTGCTGTGTTGGGTAAGGGTTTAGTCCACGCGCGCCAACTGGTACTATTGTTATTGGTACTGCTGTATGTCCAGGTATTGAACGTTGATCCGTTGGGATTCAGGATGCTTACATCGCCCGTCATGCCTATTGTTTCATTGCGCATGAACACATAGAATTTTGCCGATCCGGGTGGAAGTCCCGGGCCCTGGAACGGCAGCGCGTAACAACTGCTTTCGTTGGGTGTTTCCGTAACCGGACAACCGGGCACTACAATATCGGTCGTATGCACGGAGATTTTTACGACGGCGGGTTCCGTGTAGGGTTTTTGAGCCGCCCACCAGGATGTTGCATTTAAGGCGTTACAGGAACCCGCGTAGGGGTCGATCCGGGTGCCGGATGTGTTTCCGCTCCAGACTTCAAAATGAAGGTGCGGCCCCGAAGAGCTGCCTGAACTGCCGACGACGCCCAGGTATTCGCCTGCCACGACTGACTGTCCGACGACCTTGGCCGTGACGGAATTTTTTTTCATATGCCAGTACAAGGCGCGCGAACCGTCGGGGTGTTGTACCACGACATAATTGGCCGGCAAATTATTCACCGAGCAGTTTTTGTCAAAATTGCCGTCCCCTTTATCAATAATAGTACCCGCAGCGGCAGCAATGACCTCTACATAATCGTGGTCCATTTTATAGAACGGGAATGGCGGTATGCCGATGTCTGTTCCGCCGTGTCCGTCGTATGTTTTGGCGCCGCAGTTGTAATCGGTCATGGCGCCGGCATTCGCGTTGTGGTCCACATAAGCGCCAATGGCGTAATAGCTGCAATCAGTGAAGCCGATTGCGGGTTTGAGGGGCCAGTTCAGCGCGGTGGTTGTCGCGATTTTTTGTTCCGAACCGGCTATCCCCAGAAGCGCTGTGTTTTCGGCGCACTTCTGTTCGATTGCCGCGTATTGCTGAGGTGTTATGCAGGGATTAGCGGCATCGTTGGCCGCCTCCGGGAATGCGCCGCTGTTTTTCAGGGTATCTGAAGGAGTGTTTTGTGCATAGGCAGAAAATGCAGGCGAGAAAATGCAGAGCAGCAGACATACAGGAGATTTTTTCATAATGGGTAGCATTGGTTTGTCTTGAGAGGGAGTATGGTACACATTCGCTGCTTGCGGGGCTGAATGAATTGAGTTATTCACGGGGGGGGGCACAGCGGCAGTCCTATAGCCCCGTTTCCGTGTTCACTTCGAACATTGAGCCGAAATGGCCCCAAATGGCGCGAAATGGCGCGAAACTATTCGCCTGTTTGAGGGCATTTTTGCCGGGGCCTTTCCAACGACCCTGAAGGATTCCTGACTCAGGCAAATTCCGTCAGGATTGTATTTCATTACAACGACAGACAAAGAAGGTGTGAGAACAGTGTTTTTACGGTTTCCAGGCTGTAAATGCAGCATACTTATGTTCGCGGCGTGTTGCCAGTACCGGGTTGCCGGATATTTTTGCAAAGCAGCCTACCACGCCAGACAACAATAAACAATCAATACTTACCTAAATTTTAACACCATGCGTCAACTCACGATTACGGCCCTTACGGCAACTCTTTTTCTGATCTCTTCTTGTGTGAAGTTTGAATCGGAACCCACCAATACGTATACGCCCAATGCACAGACTGGTTCGCGGCAGGCAAATATTGCCGACATCCAGAAATACAACGATGCGGTGCTTTTGGGTACCCTGGATTTATTGGACGACAACCTTTTTGTGAACTCGGCCATCAGTATTGCACTGGCTACATTTGATGTTTCGGAATATACCGACTACTATGCCTACTTTGATGAATTGTCGGCAGTCTTTGCCAGTGCCAACAGAGACCTTTTGGCGGAAATGATCAATTCCGTATCGAACCATACGGCAGATGCGAGCATGGTCAATATACTTAGAACGAATGGGTTTTCTTATTCAAACGGGTACTATCTGTTCAGGCCAAGGCTGTTCCTTATTCATTTGGACGAGATGAGTTATGAATCGCCCAGTCAGGCTGCGAGACTCGTTTTTTCGAATCAGGATTTAGGAAATATCCCGGTATGGAGCCGGAACCACCTGTCGAATGGATTCAGCATGAATACAGTAAACGTTTCAGCCCTGGATACAAATCCGGTTTGGGTTGTTTCTTCCAGCGTGGTTGATGTCAGAAATAACGAAGAGGTTGATCTGATCGAGCTTGAAGCCGGCGGAAAGAAAAAATGCAAGGAAAGCAATACAACCGGCTGGTGTGTGAATTCGGGCAAAGGCTGTAAGTGTTACTATAAGGATGCCATTAATGAAGCCTCGGCCAATTTTGGTTTGATCAACGCGTTTGTTAACGGCACTTTGGACGCGCAATACTATATCGGTAATTGAATAGTTTAGCAGCAGCAATGCCTTGTACCCCAGAATGGTATTCCGGGCGCCTGTACCCCGGAATGGTATTCCGGAATACCTGTACCCCGGAATGGTATTCCGGGACGCCTGTACCCCGGAATGGTATTCCGGGGCGCGGAATACCATTCCGCGATACAGTTCTTTAAATAAATCATCCCTGACTTTGGCAATTATTTGCACGGTAAGTCAGGGGTGATTTATTTACAAATATCACAGATATGAAACTGTTATTAACACTTGCTGTAATAGCCATTTTATTTGAAATAAATCGGCCGGTTCCCGGATTCCCACCACCTCCCGGAACCATGGAGATTGGCGATAATACCTATATCGACAAACAATTGATAACCTACCTTGATTACCAGGAGTTTCTGTTCAGTATAAAAACCCGCGACAGTGTTTTATACCGCCAAATGATCCCTGACGATACGCTGGTGACGTATAAGAAAAAAGTATTGTGGAACAACAGTGATTTCCTGGATTTCCCCGTCCTTGGACTCAATGAAAAACAAACGACGGCATACAGTGCATGGCGGTCAGACGCGGTCAATCAGATGATCTTCAACCGGAATCTCCGTTGCAGTAACCTTAAGTATTGGGAAACATTTGATGAGGTAGATCCGGATAAAAGATACAAAGTGGCGTATTCCATTCCGACCCAAGCCGAGATACTGGGCTCTTCCCTGAAAAAAGAAAAATATCACCCGGATGAATGGGCCTCGGACGGCATCGTGCCGGGGAAACAATCGGGTAAAATCAGTAATTCAGCGCTGAAAGTATTCAGGTGTAAGGCGATGTACGTGCCGGTTAAGTGATTCAATATATGCTTTCCGCGATGCATCTTTACCGGATAAAGCACTTTGACCTAATATATCGATTCTGCATGTACAAATCGCTGACCAGTATTGCCTGCTTCATCGCGCTGGCGTTTTTCACCACGACCGGCACTGCCCAGGAACAAACATTTGCTGCCACCCAAATAAAGGAAGACCTTGATTTCCTGAAGTCCGAACTGACGAAGAAGCACCCCAACCTGTATTTGTACTCTCGCCCGGAAGTATTTGATTCCTTCTTTGCGGAATTGTATCAACATATTCCGGATTCCATGACCGAACTGGAGGTCTACCGATTGATTACCCCCGTTTCTTCGATCATAAAAGACGGCCACACCCTGTTTTTTCCGAGCGACCGCACGGTAGAATACTACTACCAAAACGGCCTGTATTTCCCTTTCAAAATTTACTGGGACGGAAAAACCCTGTTCGTGGCCATGTCTTTTTGCTACACGCAAGACATACCCGACGGCGCCGAAATCATCAGCATCAATGGCGTTGAAGCCGCCGGAATAATGAAATACTGCCTCAGCAGAATGATGCGCGACGGGGAAAACGAGACATATCCGGTTTGGGTACTAAACAACTGGTTTAATGAATATTACAGTTACTTTTTCGGTCACCCGGATACCTTCAACATCCGGTACCGTTTGGGCGACGGCGCCATACAAGGCAAAACGATAAATGCCTTAAACAGAAAAGACATCGCGATCAACAGGGATAAGCGTTACCCGGAGCGACAGTTCGGCCGGGTGAAGAACCATGGCATTACCCTTGAATTCATGGACGAGTCAAAGACGGCTATCCTGACGATCAAAGACTTCCACAAGGCAATTTTGAAGCAATCGTACGGGCAGAAATTTCCCCAAACCATCAAGAGGTATTTCTCCCAAATCAGTGAAAAAGGTGTGGAGCACCTCGTACTGGATATGCGCGATAACCAGGGTGGTGAAATGGGCTACGGGGTTTTATTGCTCTCTTACCTGCTGGATGAACCGTTTAGCATAGTTGAGGAATACTTCAAGGTAGGCGATCCCGCCGCTGATCCGCAGAACAGGAATATTAAGTGCAAGGGCCCATCGATGGGCACCTTTAAGCCCAAATCAAATGTCTTCAGGGGGAAGTTGTCCGTTCTGGTCAACAGCGGCAGTTTTTCCAATACAAGCATTGTCAGTTCCGCATTGCGACATTACAAAAAAGGCGTTTTTATCGGCGAAGAAACAGGCGGAAACCCGAATATTATCTGCGGTTCAGTCCAAAACAAAACATTGCCGAACACCAAAATTAAAGTGGAAATACCGACCCTTCGATTTGTCCTGCGGGATAAAGAAAACAATACAGGCAAAGGCTTAATACCCGAACACCTGATCCGGCCGTCGATCCAGGATATCATCCACAACCGCGATGTCGTGAAGGCGTACGCGACAGGGCTGGTTCCAAAATAGGTCGTATGATGTGAATTTTATCATTGTTGGCAGGACACCAACAATGGTAATAAAATATCATAGTAGGCCTTATTTCCTTTTTGGGCCCGATGTGTCACCACAAGACAACCCACTGCCGGTGTCGTACAGCCAAAGGGCTCAGCAGCGCAAACCTAAGGAAGTTGTCATTTGCCACGACACACAGTATGCGCTTCCTTTTCCGGTGTTTTTAGTGTTTCGAACCGTGAAAATGCCATATATTAGCCCTTTTAAGGCCACTTTTCGATTCTAATATATGAAACAACACTTTTCAATATACCGGCACTTTTTACTCCTGCTGCTGATCTTCTGCTCCTCTATTATTACTGCACAGGCTCAAACCAGCCCCCCTCAAACCGTCAGTTCGCCCTCGGGTAAAATCAAGGTCGATGTCGGGCTGGACAGCAAAGGCGAGCCGTACTATTCCGCAACCTTCAACGGAAAACCGGTTGTTGGTATATCAAAACTGGGCATGATTACCGCCGAGCAAGTACTCATCAACGGGTTTAAAATGACCGGTTCAAAAAAAGCAGCCTTCGACAAAACCTGGAAGCCCGTCTGGGGCGAAGTGGCGCAAATTCGCAACCATTACAACGAACTGGAACTGAACCTGCAAAACAGCGGCGGCCTGCTGGATATCACTTTTCGGGTATTCGACGATGGCTTCGGCTTCCGGTACGGCTTCCCGAAATCTGGCGATCAGGCCCAGGCGCTGACCGTGATGGAAGAAATGACAGAATTCCAGATGACCGGCGACCATACTGCCTGGTGGCAGCCGGGCGATTGGGACAGCAACGAACATGTATACTCCACCACTACAATATCCGAAATAGATGCCGTTCGGTACCTGAATGAAACGGCTATCTCCACCCAATTTATACCCGATTATAAAAGTGTGCAGACGCCCATTGCGATGAAAACGGCAGAAGGTATCCACCTGGCGATCCATGAAGCGGCACTGGTGGGTTTCCCATCCATGCAGTTGAAGGTGGATAATGCCGCACTTAAGTTTTCAGCCTTCCTGATCCCCGGCAGCGGCGAATGGCGGAAAGCCAGTATCCAAACCGGCTTTAAAACACCCTGGCGGACCATTTTAATCAGCGCCAATGCGGCGGGCCTCCTGGAGTCAAAAATGATCCTCAACCTCAACGAACCGAACAAACTGGAGGATGTCAGTTGGATCAAGCCGGCAAAATATGTCGGTATCTGGTGGGAAATGCACATCGGCAAGTCTACCTGGGACCTGTCCAACCAATCCGATATGCAGCAGATCACCGGGTCGACGCGGCGCCCGCCCCACGGCGCTACAACCGAAAATACCCGACGCTATATCGACTTTGCTGCTCAACACGGCTTTACAGGCGTACTGGTAGAGGGCTGGAATACCGGTTGGGAAGACTGGTTTGGCAAATGGCGGGAAGATGTATTTGATTTTCAAACGCCTTATCCGGACTACGACCTGAAAGGTCTCGCCGCCTATTCCATACGGAAGGGCGCGCCAATTCTTGTGCACCACGAAACCAGCAGTGCCGTTACCAGTTATGAAAAATACATGGATCCGGCCTATAAATTGATCAGCGACCTGGGACTGCACGCCATAAAAACCGGCTATGTGGGCCGCATCATTCCCAAAGGTGAGTGGCACGACGAGCAATGGATGGTGGACCACTACGTCCGGGTATTGGAAAAAGCCGCAGCCAGCAAGATCATGGTCGATGCGCACGAGCCTGTTCGTCCCACCGGGCTGCACCGCACCTACCCCAACCTGATGGCTTGCGAGGCTGCAGGGGCAACGAATTCAACGCCTGGAGTTCCGGCAACCCACCCGAACACGAGTGTATCCTGCCCTTTACACGCCTGCTTGGCGGCCCGATGGATTATACTCCCGGAATTTTCAATATCCAGTTCTCCGAATACAAAGCCTCTCCAAACGACCGTCAGGTGCATACCACTTTAGCAAAACAATTGGCGCTGTACGTCACGATGTATTCGCCACTCCAGATGGCGGCTGACCTGCCCGAGCACTATGAAAGGAACATGGCGCCCTTCCGGTTTATCAAGGATGTCGCAGTGGATTGGGACGACACCAAAATTCTCAAGGCAGCCATAGGCGACTATATCATAACCGCCCGCAAGGCCAAAGGAACCGACAACTGGTTTTTGGGCGGTATCACGGATGAAAACGCCCGTACCGAAACCATAACGCTCGATTTTCTGGACAGTGGCAAAACATACGAGGCGACTATTTACGAAGACGGTCCGAAAGCACATTGGAAAGACAATCCGACTGAAGTCGGTATTCGGACTGTAGCGGTAAAAAAAGGATCGCAGCTCACGATGAAACTGGCGGCCGGGGGAGGATTTGCCATTTCAGTAATGGCGCGATAAGACCGTACTAAGCCCCTTCCCTGGTAATTTTCCAGCGTTTGTGGCTCCACAGCCACTGCTCGGGGTGAGCCGTAATTTCGCGTTCCAGTTGCCGGGAAAACGCGTTGGTGATGTCCATTTCAGCAGCAGTAGCCGGTTCTGGCTGCAAATCGGTGAAATGGATTTCGTAAAATCCCCTGCGAATCCGTGTTATTGCATAGTGTACCACAGGGTAATTGAATTTCCGGGCCAGCACGTCGGCGCCGGGGAGGGTGGCGGTATCCTGGCCGAAAAACGGTACCCAATGCGCACTTTTTCGGTTGCTGGGCGACTGGTCGGCCAAAAGGATGTAGACTGCCGGCTCGCCGTTGCGCTGGCGCATCACCTTGAATACCTCATCCATACCGATCAGGGTCATACCGGTGCGGGATCGGCGTTCATTCAGGTAGGTTTCCAGCGATTTGTTTTTGAGGGACTTAAAGGCTGTTATGGTGGGGCTGTGCAGGGCCGGCGGCAGGGAGAGCCCCGAGTATTCCCAGTTGCCGAGATGGCTGCCCGTCAGAATGACCGGTTGCCCGCGATCGAGGTATTGGTTGGGTAACTCCGGGTTGCGGCAGGGGCAGCGGCGTTCGATTTCCGCCGCAGAAGTGGTGAATGATTTGAACGTTTCAAGGGTAACATCTGTCAGGCTTTGATAAAACAGCCGGGTAATGCGCTGTAACTCCTGATCGTTTTTTTCGGGGAAAGCGCGCCGTAAATTGCTGTAAACCACCGCCTTGCGATAGCCAATCACGCGGTATAGCAAGAAGGCCATGCCATCGGAGAGAACATAGAGTGCTCTGAACGGGATAAAGCGGAAGAGTTCGACAAAAATCCGCAGGAAAAAATATCCAACCATGAAATTCTAGTGGCGGGTCCGGCAGGGTTAGTGTTCTTTGGGAAGCATCAGCCAAAGCCGGCCGTAGCGGTTGATTTTTCGCGCCTCCTGCAAACCTTTCTGGCCGATACCGCAGTACAGGTCCATTCTTTTGGTGGTCAGAATGGCGCCGCCGCGGTCCTGTGCAAAGATAATGCGGTAAGTATAGCCTTTCAGTTTGCCGGAAGGATCGATATCGGGCAGTTCTGCCAGCAGCGTGCTGCCGATCGGGATATACCTGGGGTCAACGGCGACAGAATAGCCTGCTGTCAGGGGGAAGAACCCGCAGCCCAGCACCTGGTCGTCGACCGGGGTGAAAAACACATAACGGCCGCCTTTACCTTTGACCGAACCGCCGAAACCGAAGTGTTGGCGCTTGCCGTCGGGAAATTCGACCAGACAGTTGCCTTGCAATTGTGCGTTGGCGAGGGCTTTTTTACTGCTGAGCCAGGCCAGTTCCATGCCGCGGCCTTCCAGGGCGCCCGCTTCGATGGCGGCCCGGTTGGGCACATCCTTATCGGGGCGTTTGTACATGGGGACCGGGAATTCGTCGGTACGCACTTTGCTTGCCTTGATGACAGGCGTGTAGTATCCCGTCATGCGTACCTTGTCTTTTTTCAGGTCGGTATTGACCTTGTAAAAGTCGAAAGTGGTCAGCAGTACGTTAGGGTCGAGGAGTTGCACATTTTGCAGCAACTCCACCGTGCGGAGCATATCATCTTTTGGAATGCCGGAAGCGCCTTTTTCTTTAACATCCGACCGGCGGAGGTACTTGGCCTGTTCGTACATGGCTTTCAGCATGTCCGGATCGAATGAGAGATAAGGGATGGTATCCGGGTGACCGGCGAGCAACACTGAGGAAGAAAGATTGCGCTCGCTGCGGCTGGCGGTGGAGACTTCCACGGGGGTGATTTCGGGTGATTCGACGGTTTTGGGGGCTTCTTCAAGTGGCTTGGCGGTGTTCTTTTCGCCACCGGGCAGCCGGAAAGGGATGGATATTCCGGATTCCACGAGGTTTGGATCGGAAGGTTTATTGCCCATCCAAAACATTGAAAAACAGGTTATTAAAAGGGCAAAGTCGAATATTACCAGTCGTTTTGTTCTTAGCATACTTTGAATTGGGAGGAGGTGCCGCCCATTAAATTATTAACAAATGTAACGCCAAAATCACACACCGGTTGCTTAATGAATTGTTTTTAAAATGTCAACGCACCCTTTCGGAGCCATTCATTGACCTTTAAAATGGCCACCATCGAGAACACGTCCGTGATGTCGCCGCGCATGACCATATCCACACATTCGCTAAAAGGGAGCCTTCGTATTTGCAGCTGTTCCGTCTCTTCCGGCTCGGCGTTGCCGAACGCCAGATCCTGGGCTACAAAAGCCACGCCGTATTCGTCGGTCACGGAGTTGGAGGTAAACATTTCGAGCAGCGGGGTCCATTTTTGGGCGGTTATGCCCGTTTCTTCCAGTAATTCCCGCCTCGCGGAATCAAGCGGATCAACGCCCACATGACCCCCGCCTTCCGGTATTTCCCACGAATAGCGCTTCAGGGTGTAGCGGTACTGCCCCACCAGCCAGGTAAATCCTTCCCCGTCGAGCGGCACGATACCTATCGCTGTGTTTTTCATGTGCACGACGCCGTAAATGCCGTTTCCCCCGGAGGGGTTGACTACCTCGCGGTGTTCGACGTGTATCCAGGGGTTGTCGTATACGGTTTGTGCAGAAATCGTCTCCCAGGGATTGGGGGTTTTGTCGGGACCGGGGCCTTTGAATTGAAAGGGCATTTGATTATTTTTGTCACAAATATCGAAATCCATGACCACTCCGGCAGCAGCGACAAGGAAATACACCGTAGCCGAGTACCTCGACATTGAGCGGCGATCCGGCGAAAAACACGCTTTTTATAACGGAGCCATTGAACCTATGGCTGGCGCAAGTATTTCCCACAATCGTATTGTCAGGAACCTGCTGGCGGTACTTTGCAATATTTTTGCGGAAAGACCTGAATTTGAAATTTTCGGCAGCGATCAGAAAATTTACCTTCCCAAGCTCAACTATTACCTGTATCCCGATGCGGTCGTCGTTGCGGAAGGGATTATCGAATCCGAGGAAGAGGCCCAGGCCATCATCAATCCGCTGCTGATCTTTGAAGTGTTATCGCCTTCAACCGACCAGTATGACCGCAGCATAAAATTTGCTGAATACCAGAGCATTCCGACCTTCAAAGAATATGTTTTGGTTCGGCAGGATACGCCGGAACTGACCTTGTTTTTCCGGGAAGAACCCGACCTGTGGCGTACTTCCGAGGTGTCGGGGCTTGACAACAGCGCACATTTGCGCTCGGTAACCGTCAACCTTGCCTTGAAAAGCATTTACCACAAGGTGTTTTCCTGATCTCACACGTAACCCTGTACCTTGTACATAACCCAGCCCGTCCATTCCTTCAACAGGAATTCCCATTTCATCAGCGCCTTCCAGTCCGGCTCGATCCATTGAAACCAGTTGCCCCGGCTGCTTTCGGTCATAAAGTCCACCCCAAATGGATCGCAAGCCAGCCCTGCTTTGTCGAAACAGGCCACCGCCCGCCGCATATGCCAGGCAGAAGTGACGAGCAGGCAACGCCTCCCCAATTCGAGGCTGTCTGCGATTCGTTTTGAAAACAGCGCATTTTCATGGGTGTTGCGCGACCGGGCTTCGACGATAAGTGCCGTATCCGGAACGCCGCAGGCAAGCAGGAAATCGCGCGCAGCGGCTGCCTCCGGCGGCACGCCGCCAATCAGCCGCCCGTCGCCGCCCGATAGTATGATGCGTTTGATCCGGCCGGTTTGGTACAGCATCAGGGCCGACGTGAGGCGGTTGCCGGCCTGGTGCAGGGTGAGTACGCCCGTCGGCGATTCTGCGTTAAAGTTGACGTAACCACCGAGCAGGATACCCGCATCATAGGCCTGGCGGATGTCGCGGGGGCTGCGCTGGCCGGTCTCCCAGGTGCGCGCCAGCTGGTTCACCAGCCACGGATTGGAAAATACCAGCAACACCGCAATCAACGCTTTGACCGCCCGGCGCTGCCGGCGCTTATTCCTGGTGACCATACTGAAAATAGCCAGCAAGGCCATCCAGTTGAGCGGCTTTAACACAAATACCAGCACTTTTGATAATATAAAAAACATAATATTATTCTGTTTGATGGGCATTTTTCGGAAATTTGCGAAATTTTTGATTTTTATTCATTCAATAACCGGTTATTCTATGCAAAAATTACTTCGTCCGGCCCTTTTCGCAGTGCTGGCAACCTGCCTTTTTTTGCCCGCCGCTTTTGGGCAACTTACCCTTAAAGTTACGTCTATTCCCTTCAATACCCCGCCTGCCTCGAGTATCTATGCAGTAGGTACTTTCAACAACTGGAATCCCGGCGATCCGGCTATGATCCTCAGCAACCTGGGCAATGGCCAGTACAGCATTACCGTCAACCCGCCGGCCGGCGAGGTCAAGTTCAAGTTCACCCGAGGCAACTGGGATATGGTTGAAGGCGATGCCAACGGCAATTACCTCGCCGACCGCGTTCTGAACTACAGCGGACAGCCGACGACCGTTAACCTGAGTATCCTTTCCTGGGAAGACCTCAGCGGCGACGGCAACCCTGGCTCAACAGCCCAGCCCAATGTGTTTGTGCTGGACGACAACTTTTACATCCCGCAACTCAACCGCACCCGGCGCATCTGGCTTTACCTGCCTCCCGATTACCAGACCACTTCCAAAAAATACCCCGTGCTGTATATGCACGACGCGCAGAATCTGTTTGATGAAACAACCAGTTTTTCCGGAGAATGGGAGGTGGACGAATCGCTGAACCAGTTATTCCAGCAGGGCGATTATGGCTGCATTGTGGTGGGTATCGACAACGGCGGCGCCAATCGCCTCGATGAGTACTCCCCCTGGGTAAACACCGACTACAACGAAGGCGGCGACGGTGGCGCCTACGTCGAGTTTATCGTCAATACGCTTAAACCTCATATCGATTCTTTGTACCGGACGTTTTCCGGGCGCCTCACAACAGGAATCATGGGCAGCAGCATGGGCGGACTGATCTCGATGTACGCACTCGCTGAACGGCAGGATGTATTCTCCAAAGCGGGTATTTTCTCCCCCGCATTCTGGTTTGCGGGTAACAATCCCGCCAGTCACGTCGCCGGCCATCCCAAACAAGGTGATGTGCGCGTATACTTCCTTGCAGGCGGCGACGAGCCCAATTATGTAGAACAGGACATGCTGGCAGTGGCCAATGCCATGACAACCGCCGGGTTTTCCGCCAACGAAAAATTTGTTTACGTACCATCAGATGGCCAGCATGCCGAGTGGTTTTGGGCGCGGGAGTTTCCCGATGCCTATGAATGGCTGTTTCAGGGCGCCGTGACGTCGGTTACATGGCCCGGCAGCAGCGAGCCGCTGGAGATTTTTCCCAATCCCACCAGTTCCTGGGTGCGTTTCTCCGGTGTGAAATCAGGTGAAACGGTTAAACTGCAAATACTCGGCGTTGATGGAAAGATGTGGCGCGACTCCACTGCCACGGGCGGCGAACCGGTGTGGACGGGCGATCTGCCCGCCGGGTTTTACGTAGTAAAATTGAAGAAAAAAGGCGGCAAGTGGCAGTCGGCGAAGCTGATTAGGCAATAGGACAGGTTCTTTTTGACAGGATCAACAGGATCAACAGGATTAACAGGATTTACAGGATCAACAGGATTAACAGGATCAACAGGATTAACAGGATCAACAGGATCAACAGGATTAACAGGTTTGACAGGATCAACAGGATTAACAGGTTTGACAGGATTTACAGGATTTACAGGATCAACAGGATTAACAGGTTTGTTTCTTTCTATCGTCGACAGCAAAGATATAGCCTGTTAATCCTGTAAATCCTGTCAGGCTTTCTATTGCATCCTGTCTGCGACAACACGCAGGGTTTCTTTTACCATCTCCTCGTCGGCCAGATACGGCACGGTCACTTTTAGTCCGGGATACTGCTCCATGGTACGATTCAAGGTGCTGATTGCGTGCGGGTTGCGCGCCCAGGCCCGGCGACTGATGCCGTTGTTCACATCCCAGAAAAGCATGGATTTCAGCCGGCGTTCGGCATCGGCCGAGCCGTCGAGTACCATGCCGAAGCCTCCGTTGATCACTTCTCCCCAGCCCACACCGCCGCCGTTGTGCAGGCTCACCCAGGTAGCGCCGCGGAACGAATCGCCGATGACATTTTGCACCGCCATGTCGGCGGTATAGCGCGAACCGTCGTAGATATTGGCGGTTTCGCGGAACGGCGAATCGGTGCCGCTCACGTCGTGGTGGTCGCGGCCCAGCACGACCGTACCGCTCAGTTCTCCGTTTTTTATAGCCTCGTTAAATGCCTGTGCAATGCGCATGCGGCCCTCTGAATCGGCGTACAATATCCGCGATTTGGAGCCGACCACCGGTATCTGCTGTTTCGCGTTGCGAATCCAGATCAGGTTGTCGTTGAGTTGGCCTTTTATATCGTCAGGCGCTTCAGCGAACATTTGTTCCAGCACTGTTGCCGCAATGCGGTCTGTTTTGTCCAGATCCTCCTGTGCGCCCGAGCAACACACCCAGCGGAAAGGGCCGAACCCATAGTCGAAGCAAAGCGGGCCCATGATGTCTTCCACGTAGGAGGCATAGCGGTACGGCGATTCCATCACGCTCACCTCGCCGGGCTCCAGCGGCCGATGACCGGCTTTGAATACGGCGGCTCCCACATCGCCGGCTTCTTTCAGAAAGGCATTGCCGTAATCCCAGAAGTACATGCCGCGCTCGCTCATGGTATTGATGGCAGCGGCATGGCGGCGCAGCGTGGCGGCCACGGCTTCCATGAACTTGCTCTTGTCGCTGTTCAGCAGGTGTTTGGCCTGCTCAAAAGTATAGCCGGCCGGGCAGTAGCCCATGTCGTGGATATTGTGGCAACTCGTCTGGTCGCTGCCCAGTTCGATTTGGACTTTATCCCGCACAAAACGCTCCCACAGGTCGACGATGTTGCCGTGGTACACCAAAGCAACGGCGATTTTATTGCGCCGGCATTCTTCCAGCCGGATAATCAGGGCATCCAGGTCGGTGAAAACATTTTCCTTTTTGATATAGCCGTCGATCAGGCGTTGCTGCACGGCGTCGCCGTCTACTTCAGCAATGACGCCCACGCAGCCCGTGATAATGGCCGCCAGCGCCTGTGCGCCCGACATGCCGCCGAGGCCGGAGGTGACGAACACACGCCCGCGCAGGTCAAGATCGCCGATCCCCATGCGTCGCCCGGCGTTGAGCAGCGTGATCGTGGTACCATGCACGATGCCCTGCGGGCCGATGTACATGAACGAGCCGGCGGTCATTTGACCGTATTGGGTCACGCCGAGCGCGTTGTAGCGGTTCCAGTCTTCTTTTCTGGAATAGTTGGGTATCATCATGCCGTTGGTCACCACCACGCGCGGCGCGTCGGGGTGGCTGGGGAACAGGCCGAGCGGATGGCCGGAATACAGGACCAGCGTTTGTTCGTCGGTCATTTCGGACAGGTAGCGCATGGTCAGCAGGTATTGCGCCCAGTTCTGGAATACCGCGCCGTTGCCGCCGTAAGTAATGAGTTCGTGCGGGTGTTTGGCCACTTTGGGGTCGAGGTTGTTCTGGATCATCAGCATAATGGCCGCTGCCTGCCGGGAGCGATGCGGGTATTCGTCGACCGGGCGGGCATGCATGGCATAATCCGGCCGGAAACGGTGCATGTAGATACGTCCGTAGCGTTCCAGTTCGCCGGCAAATTCGGCGGCCAGTTCGCGGTGCCAGTCGGTGGGGAAGTAGCGCAAGGCATTTTGTATAGCCAGCACCTTCTCTGCTTCCGACAACACGCCTTCGATCACGCGCCGCGGGGCATGGGATACGGAAGGGTCGAGGGCGCGCGCAGGGGGGAGGGTGGCGGGAATGCCGGTCAGGATGCTGTTTTGGAAAGTGGTGCGGGCGGACATATCTTTTTGCCTTTTATCTTGTTACAAAGGTGTTTTCTCGGAACAGGCAAAAGTACCGCTATCGCTTCCAAATCAAAAACTCAAACCATGCCCTTCCTCACTGCCCAATGGCGTCGCCTCATCCTGCTCAATTACCGTGTCGAACCCCATATGCTGCAATCCTATCTGCCTGCCGGCACCGAACTGGATACCTGGAACGGTACCTGTTATGCCAGCGTGGTGGGCTTCATGTTTCTCGACACCCGGTTGAAAGGGCTGAAAATTCCGTTTCACGTCAATTTCGAAGAAATCAACCTGCGTTTTTACGTGCGCCGGCTCGATCCGGTATCGGGCGAATGGAAACGCGGGGTGGTATTCGTCCGGGAAGTAGTGCCGAAGCTTGCTATTTCCCTGGTAGCCAATACGATATATGGCGAGCGATACCGGGCGCACCGCATGTGGCGCCTTTGGGAGGAAAGTGAAACGGAACTGAACATCGAATACGCCTGGAAACAGGCAGGGCGCTGGCATTCCTTCGGCGTCAAGGCTGAAAATGCGCCGACCGATCTCAAAACCGGCAGCGAGGCGGAATTTATTACCGAGCACTATTGGGGTTATGCCCGGCGGACGGACCGGCAGACGGTGGAGTACCAGGTGGAGCACCCGCGCTGGCAGGTATACCCCATACAAGCCTGGCATTGTGATATCGATTTTGCGGCAGTCTACGGTCACGCATTCGCCCCATTGAACGGGGTCGAGCCGGTTTCGGTGTTTTTAGCGGAGGGGTCGGAGGTGCGTGTTTTGGGAAGGAAACTGCTTCAGGTTTGAAGCATTTATGCACCAGATTTCCTTATACCCCGTCAAAACTGCTGCGCACATTCCTTATACAAGTCTCCACATCCTGCTCCAGGGAGGCCGATTCGTGCAGTTCAGCCTGGGCCAGTTCGACCCCGACTTCTGCATTAAAGCCGGTGATAAACACCCGGACCCCCTGCGTGTGAAATTTTTTGACCACCCCTGCCAGCCGGTACAGGCCCGTCGCGTCGATGATCGGCACCTTCCGCAGGTTGAACACGATGGCGCGGGGCTTTTGACGCGTCTCGTTCAACACGTTCTGGAACACGCGGGAAGCGCCGAAAAACAAGGGCCCCGACACCTCGAACAACATCACGCCCCTGGGCAATACGGCAAATTCTTTTTCAAAAAGCCGCTCGTCGCCGGATTCGCTGCTTTCCAGCACATTGATGTGCGTGATCTCCGTCATACGCCGGATGAACAGGAAGGCCGACAGCACCACACCGATCTCGATGGCCACGATCAGGTCGAAAATAACGGTCAGGAAAAAGACCACGAGCAGCACGAGCCGGTCGTAATAGTTGCCCCGGTACACCGAGCGGAAGGTGCTCCACTCGCCCATGTTCCAGGCAACCACCACGAGTATGCCGGCCAGGCAGGAGAGCGGGATGAGTTTGGCCCAGGGCGCGGCAATCAGCATGATGCCCAGCAACACCACCGCGTGCGTGATGCCTGCAATAGGCGTGCGGCCGCCGTTTTTTACATTGGTTGCTGTGCGCGCGATGGCGCCTGTGGCCGGTATGCCGCCAAAGATGGACGACACCACGTTGGCTGCGCCCTGCGCGACCAGTTCGATGTTGGAGCGGTGCCGCCCGCCGGTCATGCCGTCGGCCACCACGGCGGAAAGCAACGACTCGATACCGCCCAGCAGCGCTATGGCGAAGGCGGGTGAGAGCAGCGATTTGATCGCCTGGAAGTCGAGGGTGTAAAAAGCCGGAGCGGGGATCGTACGGGGTATTTCGCCGAATTTCGATTCAATGGTTTCTACCGGTAAATGCAGGAGTTGCACCGCTGCAGTCGCCGCCACGATGGCTACCAGCGAACCGGGAATCTTGCCCGTGATCCGGGAAAAATACAGGACGATGAGCACTGTGGCCACGCCGATGCCGAAGGAAATGGGGTTCAGGGTCTGAAAATGCCGGAAGTAAACCTCCCATTTTTCCAGGAAAGGCGAGGGTACCGAGGCGATGGACAGCCCGAAAAAATCGCGGATTTGCGAACTGAAAATAATGACCGCAATACCGCTGGTAAATCCCACGATGAGCGGATGTGGGATGTATTTAAGCAGAGTGCCGAAGCGCAGCAGTCCCATACCCATGAGCATAAACCCGGCAATAAAGGTGGCGAAGGTCAGCCCTTCAATGCCGTATTGCTGCACAATCCCGTACACGATGATAATGAACGCGCCCGTCGGTCCGCCGATCTGTACCCGGCTGCCGCCGAAGGTCGATATGATGAAACCGGCAAAAATGGCGGTGATCAGACCCTTTTCCGGCGATACCCCGCTGGCGATGGCAAATGCGATCGCCAGCGGAAGGGCCACAATGCCAACCGTGACGCCGGCCAGCACGTCGCGCCGTACCTGTTGAATACTGATGCCCTCTCTGAGCAGGGTAAATAGTTTTGGGGTAAATTCTTCAGGGTTCCAATCGGAGACCCATGATTTGAGGCGTTGCATATGCGAAGGGATAAGGCCTTGTTTTACAGGGCGTATCTACGTCGCTAATAATGAAAAAAAGGCGCTGTTATTGTGGCGTAGTGGAAAAATCAATCCGCAGACTGTAACGCACCCTGTAGCGATTCGGGTACCGGCTGTCGTCCCCGCCACCAACCAGCCAGTCCGATGCCCGTGACCAGGTCCCAGATACCCCACCATGCTGCGACGAGCGCCATTCCGCCCAACCCGTTAAAAAACTGGAAGATCAGCAACAGGCCAAGCGCTGTGTTGTACCCCCGCCTCAAAAGCGAGTGTGCGGCGGTCCTGTTGCGGAAGTTTGAAGACGCTCCCTAAAACATAGCCGGTGCTGAGCGCTACAACGTTGTGTACGGCCACTATTCCGAACACCATTCCGAGGTAATTGAACACATTTTCCCTGTTGCCCACAAGGGCTAAAATCAGAATGGTAAAAAATATCAGCAGTGAAAGCCGTTGTACCCAGGGGCGTATACGGGCGACGAAAGTCGGGAAACGCATATTCAGAAACATACCCAGCAGCAGCGGCGCTACGATCAGCCGGATGATAATTCCGGCCATGTCGGAAAAACTGAGTTCAAAGGATTTGCGCAATGTCTCCGATTCCGGAACGTATTTCGACCAGAACAAAAAACCCGCAGGCGTCACCACGGTGGCCGACAAAATGATGACGGCGTTGAGCGTCACGGACAGGGCCACATTGGCCTTTGCAAAATGCACCAGGAAATTCGTCATGTTTCCCGAAGGGCACATGCTCACCAGGATCATGCCCAGCGCCATGCTTACCGGCGGCTGGAACAGGTAAATTATTCCCAGCGTGAACACGGGAAAAACCAGGTACTGTGCGAGTAGGCCCACGCCGACTGATTTGGGGAAATCGACGACTTTTTTAAAATCTCCCGGCAGTACATCCAGCGCCACACTGAACATCAAAAAGGCCATCGCCATGTTCAGGATGAACATCTGGTCGGGGTTAAAATTGATCCGGAGTGTATCGACAGGGTCCATCTTGGTTGGGACTTTAGGGTTTAGTGTTTTACAAGATTTTGATTTTGAGGTGTTTCAATGAGCGACGTTTTTTTCGTGCCAACCGGAGGTTGGCGTTACTTTCCACCGTCGTAATAAATCCGGTAGATAGCGTCAGCATAATCATCGGAGACGAGCAGGGAGCCGTCGGGCAGTTGCTCCACATCGACCGGGCGGCCCCAGACGGCCTCGCCTTCTTCGAGCCAGCCGGTAGCAAAGGCTTCTTTGCCGAGGCTGTTGCCGGCGGCGTCCAGTTTGACCAGACTGAGTTGGTAACCGATCTTTTTAGCGCGGTTCCAGGAGCCGTGTTCAGCGATGAGCAGTTGATTTTGGTATGCTTTCGGGAACATTTTTCCGGTATAGAATTCAAGTCCCAGGGGCGCCACGTGCGGCCCCATTTTCTGAGCGGGTGGCGTGAAATCGGAGCAGGGGCGTTTGTCGCCGAACTTGGGGTCCTGCACATCGCCCTGGTGGCAATAGGGATAGCCGAAGTGCATGCCGTCTTTCGGGGCGCGGTTAAGTTCGCAGGAAGGCAGGTCGTCGCCCAGCCAGTCGCGGCCGTTGTCGGTAAACCAGAGTTCTTTATTGACCGGGTGCCAGGTAAAACCCACTGAATTGCGGATGCCGTGCTGTACAACCTCCGGTTGGGTGGGGTTGTCCACATCAATCCGGGTAATAGAGCAATAGATCGGGTTTTCGGGTTCGCAGATGTTGCAGGGCGCGCCCACGGGTACGTAGAGCTTGCCGTCGGGACCGAAAGCGATGTATTTCCAGCCGTGGTGTTCGTCGGTGGGGTATTTGTCGTACACCGTGACGGGGATGGGCGGGTTGGCCAATTGGTTTTCGATATTGTCGAAACGCAGGATGCGGCTGATTTCGGCCACATAAAGGCTGCCGTTGCGGAATGCCACGCCGTTGGGCATGTTCAGCCCTGTGGCAAGGGTATAGGTTTGATCGGCCACATGGTCGCCGTCGGTGTCGCGCAATGCATACACGCTACCGAGGTCGCGGGTACCGACGAACAGCGTGCCGCCGGGGCTGAGGCAGAGCGACCGGGCGTTTTTCACGCCTTCGGCAAATACGCCGATCTTGAAGCCGGGGGGCAGTTTGATCTTGTTGATCGGCAACTCCCCGGTGTAGGAAGCGTCTGAACCGGGGGCCACCAGTGACGTAGAGGATTTATCCGCAGCAGAGGGTGCGGAAGCCGTACAGGCAAAAAACAGAATGGAGAAGGACAGGAGCCAGCGCATGGTTTTTTGCGGAAAAATAGGGTATTGCACCTGAATCCGTGTGCAATACCCTTATATTCTTAGTTTTTCAGAGATTACGGTTCCTGAATTCTCAAATTAAACTTGCCCTCCGTCAAGAAGATGCTATCCGGGACACCCGGGAAAGAAATACTTGACGGATCTTTCCCAAGAAACATCTGGAACCGGCCTTGAACTGTATGCTTAATGCTGTCATACTCTAATATCTCCACGAAATGATCCGTTCTTGTGGTATCAATGTAATAATCGCCAACGGGCTGGTCGAATTCGTAAGTAGCAACAAACAGTGCTTCCGGTATGGAATTGTTGAAAGTGAAATAATTGAAATATTCAATACCGTAAATGCCTTTTTGCAAGGTATATCATGCAAAAAGAAAGATTCTCTAACCAAATTACTATACAAAATTTCGGCGCGTAGTTGAAATCTACTTGGATTGCTATGAAACCAGGCATTAAACGGCACTTCCCATTCCTCACTGTTCTTTAGCACAAAACTTTTACCGAGTTCAATAACAGGAGGGTTTACCGTGATATCAGGCGGTGATGGCGGCAAAGGATTTTTTTCGCAATTTGAAAATCCGGCCAGGGTAAATATTGCTACAACAAAAAATATGTTTTTCATGAGGGATCATTTTTGAAGGATGATGAAAATAAAGTTCTTTAACTGGCCTGAAGCCGTTTTTACATGGAGGAGATAAGCGCCTGCATCGAAATGTTCCACGTTTAGATTTAAATTGCCGTCAACAGTTATGAATCTGGAATTCGCAGATAAAACCCTGCCGTAAACGTCCGAGATCATGTAATTGACGTACAAATTTTTCCATGTATCAAATTCGATATTGATTGTGCCATCTGTTATTGGATTGGGAAATATTTTGTCATTTCCACCAGCCGGTAAATTTGTCACGGTACTACGTTCCTCCTGTTCAGAGCAACAAGATTCTGTGCCTATAACGACTTTGCGAACCCTGCTTACCGTTATCCCGTCTGAAGAAGTGACGATACATTTCAGCCAGAAAACGGGGCAGGCAGGGTAGGAAGAAAGCGTTATTTCATCTCCCTGTCCCAGGTAGTCTGATTGGTCGTTTTCTCCGAATATGCCGGTCGTATTCCAATACCATTTTGTGTTGAATGGCGGTTGACCCGGGATGCCCGATTCAGAAGGTACGATATGAGCGGAGAATGTTTTTGAAACCAGGCAGGGGGTGCTATAATCGTACAGAATCAGCAACGCGAGTTCACGTGTCGGGAAAAAATTCGCAACGGTGCAGGCTTCATTGCGAATAAACCGGGCATTGTCAGCAATATAGCCGTCATCCCTTCCTGTCGGTTCGCTATTGTAATACACGTTTGGGTTGGAGTAATGCAGAATGCGTTCGTCAGTCAAAAACTTGACGTAATAAATTCCTGTTCCATCATCAATGGGGTAATAGATGTCAATCAGTGTGGGTATCCCCACCAAAGTCGACCAGGAACCACTTACATCGTAGAATTGATCGTAAACAAGAGGCAGCGGAGTGGGTATCCAACGTTTTGCGTGAGCACAAACTTCCTCGTTGTCATTCCCAGTGTCCACAGGCCAGTTGTGACGGCATCCGAACAGGTGGCCAAGTTCGTGGGCAAAAGTAAACTGGGATATGAAATACGGCACTTCCACGATAGCAAAAGCGCTGGCACTGGAAGGTCCGAAACCGGTCACTGCTCCTGCAACACCATAATCCTGATTGGTAAGTAAAACGTCCATATCCGCCTTATGCTGCTGTCGATCTGAAGCAAGAATATCATCTACGATACTCCGATCCAAGTCAATATTGGGTGGGTCATCAGACAAAGTAATATCCAAACGCTCTATCCATTCCACCCTGATTTCCTTGTTGGGTATGTCGCTGTTATAAAATGCCAGATTAACCAAGGCTTCGCCGGTTTTAGCGTACGCCTCTATGCTTCCGTAATTGTCCAATATCCATGTTTTTGCCTCCGCTGTGATAACCAACAATACCGATACGAGCGCCGGACAGGTGTTATAGGGGTTATTTCCAGTAGGGTAAATACACTTAAATGGTCCCGTCGAATCTGGCGGCGGCAGGCTTTCGGCAGGCATTCCACAATTTTTTATCGCATTGTTATTGCGTTTTACCAGAAATTGATAGTTGGTATCGACGGGCATAAATTCGTAAAACCCTCCCTGCACCTGGATAAAACCGGCTGTAAGACCATTATGATAGAGTATGGAGAGGTACCCTGGTGTATTCAATAATTTGCCCGACCACTGAAAACCGGACGTGGAATCATCCGTGATGAGAGAAGCTTCTGCTGATAAAGTATCTGAGATGCCGGGAAGGATAAAGTTGATTGTATCGTTCGGCTGGTTTGCCCGAATATCGGCAATCGAAACAATTTTCACGCTTTTACTGATAGAAGAGTCCTTCAATGCAATGAAACGGGCATTTTGATCGGTCGTTAATTGTACTTGTGTGGTCTGGTATTCCACGATAAATGAGCTTTGCGAATGCAAAGAGTCAAAAGGAAGCAGAAAAAGGGAAAGAAAGATCGAATAAATGATCCCTAACGGGGGGGGGGGGCGAAAAATGTCATGATTTGCGTGTTTTTAGTGTTATGCGATTAGCAAATATAATGTGTTTTTTGAGATTTTAGATAGAGCACGCAGGGGCATTTTGGCATTATCAGCAATTCGATATTATGCTGTAAATATTAAGCGCTATTCATTTTTGGGTTTTAGAAGTACCGTTGTTACCGGCGCTTTCGGAATCGTTTTCCCAATCTCGTTGGGCAGCACCACCTCCAACTCCCGGATCGCTTTCCCGTTCGACCACTGCCCCAGCCAGCGCTGTTCGGGTGTGTTGCCGAAGGCCACTTCACGATAGCAGCCGTTACGGGTCGATTCCATCAGCGCGTCGGCGAATTTCCAGTAGCAGTTGAAATCCACCTCGTTGAGCCGGGAGGTCATCAGCACGCGTTTGGCGGTGTAATTGCGCACACCGATGTCAAAATCAAGGTCGTAGCAGTACGGCTCTGAGTGCGAGGCGCCGATATAACGGTGGCCGTCGGAACTGCGGCGCTGAATGACCAGGTTGCGGTCGGGTGTATTGACGGCAGTTTCAAATACCAGGCGGCCGAACTCCTGGCCCACCACATAATCTTCAGCGCCGACGACGATCACCATTTGCAGGTCGGCGGGCAGGCCCGAATAATCGGACAGGCGGGCGCCTTTGAGCGGACCGGAACCCGGCTCGCAAAGCAGGAGCGAGGCCGGTTTCGGGATGCCGTATTGTTGCCAGTTAACGGCAAGGTTGGCGTTTATGACGCCGCCATAAGAATGCCCGATGTAGGCAATTTTTTCGGTTTTCGGTTTTACACGCCCTTCCTTGTGCAGTTCTTTCAGCGCCCGGCGTATGCCGGTGGCGGCATTTTCGGGGAAGGCATCGGCCCGCGGCCACATCAGGTTTTTCTGGTAGCGCGGGTATATGACGATGTTACCTTTGGCGACGAGGTGTTTGATCCATTTGCCATAGGCCATCGGGTTATAGGCGCCGTAGCCATGCATGAACACCACCACTTCGGCAGAGTCGGGCTTGGGATCGGCAGGCTCAAACAACCAGTAGCCGTCGGCAGTAGTGGCGGCGTCGAAAAAGGCGACCGATTCATGGAAGTATTCTGCGCCGCCGGGACCGGTCAGCGGCTGGCCGGGGTATGGCGTGCCCTGTGCCGCGACAAACAGGCCCCTCAACAATAGCGGGGAGACGGGAAAAATGGTGCGCAGCACCTTGCCCAGCCGGTCGTATAAAGCCTGCGACGGGGGAATGCTTGTAACTTGTGAAGACATATTACCGGATAACTAAAACACAAGTTCATACAACGCATGAAAAGGCGGTTTCGTTTATTCCGTTTCTACGGAACGGCCTATTTTCGTCGACCAAATTCGTCGCTTGCCGACTTCACGATCAAATATCGCATCCATGAAACAACTGCTCCTTTTGCTGTTTGTGTCCTTATTCTGGCTTCCCGCCTGTGTCAACAACAACTCTGCGCCCGCTTCCGCAGATGAAGTCGAGGCAGCCCCGCCCGCAACGGCGGATTCTGTGGCGGGAACCGAGCCCGGCGATGATGACCTTCCGCCCGAACAGGCAGAATCGGCAGACCTTGAAGCGATTAATCCATCTGCCGGCAGTCAGGCGCCCATGATGCCTGCTATGCGCGCGCCTGCGCCGCCCGCCCCCGGCCAGGGCAGGAATGCTGATTTTCTGGATATCGCGACACTCGATCCGGGTATCCGGCTTGATATCCGGTACGCAACGGACAACAATTTCACCCAATCGAAAATATACGATTGCCCGGCGTGCCTGCTGCGCCCCGAAGCGGCCAGGGCGATAGTCAGGGCACAGCAATTGCTTCAAAGAAAAGGCATGGCCTTAAAAATGTTCGATTGTTATCGCCCGAGGCCGTACCAGCAGCGCCTGTGGAACAAAGTACCCAATCCCGACTATGTGACGCCGCCCTCCAAGGGGTCCATGCACTCGCGCGGTGTGGCGGTCGACCTCACCATCGTCGACAAATCGGGCAACGAACTCGACATGGGCACGCCCTACGATTTCTTTGGTCCGGAAGCGCATACCGACAACATGCAGCTGCCGGCCAGGGTGCTGGCCAACCGTCGGCTGCTCCGCGAAACGATGGAGGCTGTCGGTTTCCAGGGTATTCGCACCGAATGGTGGCATTTTTCTTTCCGGGGAAAAAACTATCCGCTGTCCGATTACGTATGGTCTTGTGAGTAAACCGTAAATCCGTTTGCGTCGCTCCGTATGCCGCGGAAATGAATTTCCACGATACATAAACCGACTGCCATGAAAGAAAACAACGAAGCAGAAGCACTCAACTTCGCAGCACCGCTGCCCCCCTGGGAACAAAAGGCTGCGGCCGCGATTCGTTCGCGCAGGCGTTTTGCCATCCGCGATTACATCGAGACCCTCGATCCCGTGGCCGACTGCCAGGAAATCGCTTACCTGTTCACCTGCCGGGAATTTCCCTGGGACACGACGCGTTCGCTGGAATTTGCCCTGTTCCGCGTGTTCGGCATTGCAAAGGGTACACCCCTGCTCGTGCAGACAGGCGAGTTTGTGCAGCGCACCCAAAAGCGTTACGACGATACGGTACTTATCCTTTCCGAAATCCTTGAAAACGGCTATGACAGCCCGCGGGGCAGTGCCGCATTGGTTCGCATGAACAAGCAGCACGGTCGATTTCAAATACCCAACGACGAATATCTGTACACACTCTCCACCTTTATTTATGAACCGGCCCGCTGGATCGACCGTTATGGCTGGCGAAAGGTGACCCGCACGGAAAAACTCGCCAGTTACCATTTTTGGTGCGAGATCGGACGGCGTATGGGCATCAGGGATATACCCGAAACTTACGAGGCATTTGAGCAATTTAACCGGGTGTTTGAACGGGAGCATTTTCGGTATTCGCCTGACAATGAGGTCATTGCCGTGGCAACGCGCAACCTGATGCTTTCCTGGGTACTGCCCCGGTTTTTGTGGAGAACGGGAGCGCCGTTCGTGCACGCGCTCATCGACGACGCCCTGCTTGTTGCTGTGGGTATGAAGCCGGCGCCGGTGTGGCTGCAACGCATGGTGCGCTGGTCGGTACGCCTCCGGGGTGTATTTTTTGGGCTGCTTCCGCCGCGCCGAAAACCCCGGTTGCTCACGCGCATCGCCACGCCAACATATCCAAAGGGATATCAAATATCCGATCTGGGCGCCCGTTAAAGGCTCCTTTCAGACCCTTTGAATGTGTTCAGAAATTGCCCACGTCGACACCCTGGAAATAGCCCGACATCCAGAGCGCCAGGATAATCAGTCCCAGGGCGATCCGGTAATACCCGAACACCTTGAAGCCGTGTTTGGTCAGGTAACTGATGAAGGCTTTGATCGCGAGCAGGGCGACAACAAAACCTACGACATTACCGACAGTCAGCAACATGATCTCGTTTTGCGAGAAGGTGCCGCCTTCATCCTTGAAGTAGTCCCACAGTGATTTGCAGGTGGCCGCAAACATGGTCGGTACAGCCAGAAAAAAGGAAAACTCCGCAGCGGTGGTCGGCGACAGCCCCTGCGTGAGTCCGCCGATGATGGTGGCAGCAGAGCGGCTGACGCCCGGGATCATAGAGATCACCTGGAACATGCCGATACGCAGGGCGCGGGGCAGCGTGATATCGTCGACCGTGGTATTGCGTCGACTGTGTTTTTTGAAATAATCGTCGAGCAGAAGAAACACCAGACCGCCGGCGATGAGCGCAACGGCTACGACGATGATGTTCTCCAGCAAAGCATCGATGTATTTTTTCAGCAACAGTCCGAAAAACGCTGCGGGCAGGAACGCCACAAAAAGCCGGACGTAAAAAGTGAAATTCTGAAAAAAGCGGCGCCAATAGAGCACGACTACCGACAGGATGGCGCCAAACTGGATGGCGACGGTAAAGACCTTTACAAATGGATTGCTGGCAATGCCCATGACTGTGGAGCCGATGATCATATGCCCGGTGGAAGAAACGGGCAAAAACTCCGTCAGTCCTTCAATAATAGCGAGAATAACAGCTGTAGAAAACTCATGCCTCTGGCGAACTATCGTCCGGCATGGAGGGGCTGCCGTAGGTTCTGTTTTTTTAAAAATGCCGAGAATAACTGTGATGAAGCCTGCTACCATCAAAATAGGTGCCAGTGTTACGCGGCGAAAACTGTAAATCCGTTCCGGCTCCCATTTATTGGGGTCGGGCATAGCGCCACCCGTCATAGCAGCCAGCCCGACGAGGATCAGGGCCAGCCCAATACCCATATAGATAAAATTCTGCTGCCCGAAGATAAAATCGCGGCTGCCTGTGGTGAAGATGCCGTCGCTTTTTTCGGCCCGGCGTATCGGTGCCGGAGCTGTTCTGCGTTGGGCTCCCGGTTGCTGGGGGCGAGGCTGTGGGCGTTGTTTCTGTTTAGCCATGCTGTGAAAGCTTAGTATAAATCGTCTACCCGCATGCGCAGGAATTTGTTTACTACAAAATAGGTGCTCAAACCGGAGATCAGGACGCCTAATGCCACCAGGCCGACAAAAACAGCGAGAATGCTGTTGGTATCCTGCAGGGTGCTCAGATCAGGAATCAGCCGGTATATCCACCAAAGCGTCGCAATAAGAGCCGCAATCGCCAATGTTGCGCTGGTCAGACCGTTGATGATACCGCGGCGAATAAAAGGCCGGCTGATAAAAGTCCAGGACGCACCCACGAGTTCCTGATTTTTGATCAAAAAACGATTGGAAAACAGGGCCAGCCGGATGGTGTTGTGAATGAGCGTAACGGCGGCAAAGATGAGCAAAAATCCAAGACACAATGCTATGACACCCAGGTTTTGAATGTTTTTGCCGACATTGCCCGTATTGGCCGCTTCGAAGTAGAGGTCTGCAACAAGCGAATCCTGTCGAAGCGTTTCCCGCCAGCGGGACAGGCTATCGTCGTTCAGGTAATCGGCTTTTACGTTGAAACGGATCACATCGCGCAGCAAATCGGGGTTATCTTCGAGCAGACTTTTGTCGCCCAGGTCTTCTTTCATGGCCGAAGCGGCTTGTTCGCGTGTGATAAAAGTCACCGTTTCTGCCTTTACAAAAGGCTGCTGCCGGATACTCGCAATGATCCGCGGAATTTCGTCGACGGGGGCTTCCGGCTTTAACTCAAGCCATATATCCACTTTCTCTTTGAATAAGGTCACTAACTTTCGCCCGTGAAGCGCAGTCAGTGCAAAAAAGCCGACAATAAATAGTACCAGCGCAACGCTGATGATGGCATACAGATACGTGGGTTTTGAACGCGGCATTGTCGGAATGTGGTGGCCTCTTATTTGAACGCAAAAATAGCAGATCGCAACGGAAAAACATTTTTAAGCACACAAAACATGAAAAGTATTGGTTTTCTGACATTTATGATCGCTCTGCTGGGGCAGCCCGACCAAACCGCCTTCAAGATACCGATCCGGAATCCGTCGTTTGAAGATACGCCCGGCGCCTCCAAATCGCCGAAGGGATGGCAGTCGTTTACCCCGGACAGTACGCCGGATGTATTACCGGGCGCCTGGGATATTTCGTTTGACCCGCAGGATGGCCAGACCTGTGTCGGACTGGTAACGCGCGAGGATGGTACCAGCGAAGATATTGCACAAGGGCTTTCCGAGACACTCAAGGGCGGGACCTGTTATACCTTTTCCATATACCTCGCCCATGCAAAAAAATACGTGGGCTACAACAACCCCGTGCGCCTGCGCGTGTGGGGCGGCGCCAAGCGGGGCGGAAAAGATATGCTGCTCACCGGCTCGCCGCTGATCGACCACACCGAATGGAGGATGTATACTTTTCAGTTTGTGCCACCGCACGATATGCGGTATATCACCCTGGAGGCCTGGTATGGACCGGGCACGTTGTTCAAATACAAAGGAAACATCATCCTGGACCACTGCTCCGACATTGAAAAATGCGACCGGGCCTGAAGGCAGGTCAACCGTGTTTTTCCACGTCGCGGCTTTGCAGATCTATGTTGACCAAAATGGCTGCCGACATAAAAAAAAGCGAACCGATCTTGTCGGTTTCCACCATGTCGTTCATCAGCATGAGCAGATCGATAAGTGTAAAACAAAGCAATGCCGACAGCAGCACCCGTCTCAGACGCGGGTCTTTTGTCCGGTGGTAAACCTGTTCGCCTTTCAGCATGACCATTATGCTCAAAAGAAGGAAAAAGAACAGACCCGGCAAACCCTGTTCCACGGTGGTCATCAGGAAGTAATTGTGTATGCCGGAGTGCTCCGGATTGTCGCTCACGTAGGTTTTAAAACTGGTGACGGTGTAGTTTTTATAAAAAAAATAAAAAGTACCCGGGCCGAACCCAAGCAGGGGCCGGTCCTGTATCATGTACGAGGCAGCGACCCACCGGTACACCCGTTCCATGGTAGAAATGTCTTCGAGTTTTGTCGTGGCGTCCAGTAGCCGGTCGAAGCGCACATGCGAAACGGCTTTTTCATAATTCGGGGCAAACATAAGCCAGTTATCGCGTGTACCGACAAACCCGATCAGCAAAGCAAATCCGATTCCAACCGACAGCAAGGCTGCTTTCAGCCAACCCTTGCTGACCACCCACCGGATACCGACGGCTGCAAGGAGCGCAATATATGCCGCGCGGGTATAGGCAAAATTAATCCCCACGATAAAGACAACGATCCCGGCGACCAGCAACCACCACTGCGGCGAATAACGCCGGTACCAGTATGTGCCATACCAGGCGAAGGGGAGGAACACCGCCAGCAGGCAGGCATACATCACGTGGTTGCGAAAGAAAGGGCCCATGACAAACCCCACATCCTCAAACGAGAATCCTATGGCGGCATGCCGGGTTACCACAACAGAAACGGCAAATAGCAAGGGAATAAAAAACCACCACAGCAGGTTCTTAAAGTCGCGTTCCGATACCAGAAAACGCCCGGCGAGGAAATAAAATACCACAACATACCACCCTTTGGCAAGCCAGAACTTGAAGGATACATACAAGTCCTGCGAAGACACCATGCAAACAGTCATCCAGGCCAGATGGGCGAGTAAGGCCAGGGTGACGGGATGGCGCAAAAAACGCACATCGGTCTTGCTCCAGTTGGTGAAAAACCACATCAGGCTTGCCAGAAACAACAGCCACATCAATTGCTCGGAAGGGAGGTCGGTGGCAAAGCCCCCCGGAAGCGCCTGCTCCACAGATAGTGGCAGACTGGCCAAAAGCAACAGGAAAACCTTGCGGATATCCACTACAACCAGCCAAAACAGGGCAAGAGCAGCCGGAATAGCGGCCGGCCACCAGGCATCGAACCGGATAGACAAAGCCAGAGCGCCCACTACCACAAGGGCAAACAACAGAAAAGGCCACCGTTGCGGGTGGTTTTCCGGAATGTCCAATATGCGTGCAAGCTTTTCCAATATATATATTTTTACCGTCCACCGTCCACCGTCCACCGTCTACCGTCTACCGTCCCCGGTAATATCGGACCAGCGAAAATCGCGGTATGCTTCGGCGATAAGGATACCCAGTACGGCAAACATAAAAGCAGCAATGACAGATGAAATAACCAGGATGCTGCGCTTGGGCCGGCTTTTGAGCAGCGGAACTTCGGCTTTTTCCACGATCTGAATCGCAGGAATATCCGTATTGTATGCGGATTTGATCTGGTTGTATCGCTCGACGTCGAAGCTCAGTTGTTTGCGCGCCTGAAAATGGAGATCGGTCAGCGTAGACACCTTAGGGAAACCTTCACTGAAGTTTTTGACAGAGAGGTTTTGGCTGTTGGCGTCCGGACTTCTCAGGCTTTTTCGCTCCTGTTCGAAGGCGCGCAGGTTGGCTTTGATATATGCGATGGTATCGCGCGGAATAGCAGGATTGCCTTCCAGTACTTCGAGTTTGGCTTTGTTCCGAACGATCTGCGATTCGGCCATGGCCAGTTGCGCGGAAAGTTGCTCGCCCTGTTCCGTGACGCTGTAGATGTTGTATTTCGACTGCAAGCCGCGCAGGCTGTCGCCGAGCATTTCCAGTTCGGCGGCTTTTTGGGTGATATTTTCCTCAAAGGTGGCCAACAGGCGCTGCTGGCTTCCTTTAATCAATTGTTGTGCGATCTCGTTTATTTTGTCCCGCGCGGCATTGGCCATTGTTGCGGCCAGTTTGGGGTCGGTGTCTTCCACGGTCAGTTCGATTGCATCGTTTTTGTTTTTCTGGGCGGAGTAGAGGTTGAAAAACATTTCGCGCACTTTGGCCTTGCCTTTGAGCGTGGAAGAGTCGATGCCGTAGTGCCGGTGGAGGTCAAAGGTCCTGACCATATAGTCGACTACCTCATTGGAATTGGCAATCTCGTCGATACGGTCAAGATCGCGGTCGGAGCCAAAATAGTGGGTCACCTGGCCGGTGTATCCGAATATTAATTCCGGGTTGGCCAGTTCGGGACTGGCCGGGTAAAAAATCGTGGAGGCTTTGTAGTAATTGTCCATCATCAGGGATAATCCAATGCTGATGACGAGGGTAATCAGGCAAATGTTCCGAATTGCTTTTCTCCAGCGGTAAAGCGTTTGGAACACGCCGAGCAGATTGTCACGGTTACTCATGTTCGATGGTTATGCCCGACCGCCACGGCCGAAAATCAGTATGGCGGTCCAATAATTTGTTTTAAGTACCAAAAGCGGCGCAAAAGTATGAAAATTGCCCACCCGCACCGGTGAATCGCATGAAATCGTCAAATAATCGGAACGGCCACGGTTATGGGTTGCGACCGGCTCAGGCGCATCGTTTCGGTCCTCCCGAAACGAATGGCTGTCAGATAATGCTGCGTTTGAAAAATGATTTGATGGCGTTTTGGTTTCTTTGAGGTAATTTTGCGTCCCGTTTTCCCCGACGAACGTTACTGTCACGCGTTTAAACACATTATTGCTATGGCCGACAACACTAACCCACAACCCGCTATCAACATTGAACTGCCCGAGGAGGTTGCCGAAGGTATCTATTCAAATCTGGCCATCATTTCACATTCCAATGCGGAATTTGTGGTAGACTTTATTCGCCTGATGCCCAATGTGCCGAAGGCAAAAGTTAAAGCCCGCATTATCCTCACGCCACAGCATGCCAAGCGACTGCTTTACGCGCTGAAAGACAACGTTCAGAAGTATGAAATGCAGTTTGGCAAAATCGAAGAATCGGACCAGCCGGTTCCGCCGATGAACTTTGGTACGCCGACCGCACAGGCCTGAAACCATAATGGCCGGCATGGCGGGTATTGCGCCTATTCAGTCTTATCCCGGAAAAAGCGCTGGGTTTGTTCGCTGTTGAAGGTTTCCGGGCGAACATCGGGAGAAAGGCCTGGTTCGCCGTCGAACCGGAAGGAGGTGTCGCTCGTCCATTCCAGAATACCGTAAAGCGTTTTGCCTGTCAGCGGACCAGCCTGGAAACCTGTCAGGTCCAGCCTTAACGGGTTCTTTTTGCAGTCGTATTGGTAGCGAATGGGGAAGGTGTCAAACTCGCTTCCGAATTTTACCAGCCAGTAAGCGTGTCCGTTGGGTTCAAACACAAAAAACTGACCTTCCTTGTTGGTCCATTGTCCCGTCAATTCGCGGCATGGGGAGCCAAACTGGCAGCCCGTAATAAATCCGGTCATACCAATTACTGCGCTCCACCACAGATATCTGGTAAAGTGTTGCATTATATCCTGCTGGTTTCGTTTTGTTCGATTACCTGTTCTGAGAATCCGTCTGAAACCCCTTGGCGAAACGGGTTCCCAGATAAAAGACAAGCCTTTGGGGAAATAGCGGCCTATAAAGGTAATTGATTCCCGCTATAAAGTGCCTTCATCTGCAAAACTGTAATATCCCCGTTCCGATACGATCAGGTGATCGAGCAGGGGAAGGTCGAGCAAAGCCCCTGCATGCCGGAGTTTTTTGGTAATTTCCAGGTCGGCCTGACTGGGCTGCAGGTTGCCGGAGGGGTGGTTGTGTACAGCAATGATCCCAGCAGCGCCGGCGTCGATTGCGGTCCTGAAAGCAAGTTTGGCATCTACTACTGTGCCGCTCATGCCGCCGGTGCTGAGTCGCGATTGTCCGACTACTTCGTTGGCCTTGTTGAGCAGCAACAACCAGAACTCCTCGTGGCCCAGATCGACAAGGGTAGGGGCTATGACCTGGAACGCATCCTCCGAACGGGTGATGCGCGGGCGTGTGCGCGGTTTGGTCGACTCCCGGCGCCGGCCCAGTTCGAGCGCTGCCGCTATGGTAATGGCCTTGGCTAACCCCACGCCTTTAAATTTTTGCAATTCTTTCAGGGATTTTTTGCCGAGCTCATTCAGGTCGTCGTTGGCCGAAGCCAGGATGCGCTGTGCAAGGGTGACGGCGCTCTCGCCGATGGTGCCCGAACCGATCAGGATGGCCAGGAGTTCGGCGTCGGTCAGGTTTTGTTTGCCTTTCAGCAGGAGTTTTTCACGGGGGCGGTCTTCTTCCGCCCAGGCGGTTATGGCACGGTAGGTATCGGAGGGCATATTGAAGCGGGTTAGATTTAACAGCTACGAATATCCGTTTTTTTCGGTATATTTCAGACGATTCGGAGAGCAGGAGCATATTTTTGTCGAAATTTTAGTTTATTCTGTAAACTAGTTTATTTATTTGCGGCACATTATTTAACAAACCGACACCTTACAATGGAAAACGAAGAAAAAACCCTTACACCACAGGAAAGTCTGCGCGTCATCCGCGAAACCATTGACATTGCCAAACATTCCTTTCGGGAAAACGGCTTTCACTTTTTGTTGTGGGGCTGGCTGGTTGTCATTGCCAGTATTACGCATTATTATTTGTGGAAAATTCAACCTGTCGAGCGTCCGGACATTGCCTGGATCGTTATGGTGGTAGTGGGCGTACCCGTTGCCCTGTTGTATGAATGGCGGCGCAACAAAAGCGAGCGGACGCAAAACGTTTTGCACAGCTGGTATGGATTGATCTGGCTGGGGTTTGGTATTTCCATGGCCATATCTATTCCAATAGCCATCAGGGGCGGCCTTTCCCCCGTACCTTTTATTCTGATACTGGTGGGTTTTGCCACATTCATGTCCGGTGTCCTGTTGCGATTCAGACCTTTAATATTCGGTGCAGCCGTCATATGGGCCGGCGCGCTGTGGTGCCTTTTCTTAAGTCCGCCGCAACACCTGCTGTTGCAGGCCGCAACGGCCGTCCTGGGTTACCTGATCCCCGGTTATTTGCTTAATGCTCAATCGCGTCGCCATGTACAAAGAACTTGATCCTTTGCTGCTTTCCCAGTTGCGTCTGGCATTGATGTCGTTTCTGGTGGTGGTGCGGGATGCAGAGTTCAACCTGCTGAAAGAGAAAACCGGCGCCACCGCCGGTAACCTGAGCGTGCAGATCGGGAAGCTGCAGGATGCCGGCTATATTGCGGTGGAAAAGACCTACAAGAACAATTATCCGCTCACGATTTGCCGCATCACCCCGGAGGGCATTGCGGCATTCGAGGCGTTTTACTCTGACCTGAAGCAGTATTTTGACAAATGACCGGGGTTTAGCATGCTTATTCATGTGTTATCCCGTCGAAAAAGGTATCCGGCGGGCGAACTGTGCCCATACTTTGTTGTTATTCAATATGTGATGCTGCGTCCGGTTTACAACTGCTTGTTTCAAATTGAAACGCATGGTATTTCTCAAAAACCACGGACCTGCTTCACCTGATCTTTTATCCTTAAACGCGATTTATGAAACCAAATATTGGAATTGCCGACAAGCATATGCAGTCGGTTTCGAATCTTTTAAACATGCTCCTGGCCGATGAATTCACGCTGTATGTCAAAACACGTAACGCCCACTGGAATGTGACGGGTCCGGGTTTTTCCGAACTGCACAAATTCTTTGAAGAACAATACACCCTGCTGGATGAAGTGATCGACGAGGTAGCCGAACGTGTGCGGATGCTGGGTCATTTTGCTGTGGCCACGCTTGCCGACTACCGCCAACTCACCAGGTTAACGGAAGACAAGATCGATTTCGGCAAACAGGAAAGCATTCTGCGCACCTTGCTCGACGACCACGAAACGATTATCCGGGTGCTTCGCAGCGATGTAACACGCACTTCCGACGAATACAAAGACCTGGGTACCAGTGATTTTTTGACCGGTCTGATGGAGCGGCACGAAAAAATGGCCTGGATGCTGCGCGCTTATCTTTCCTAAGCGCGTTTTGCGCGTTCCCAGAGCACCGATTGCCTGCCGCGCAGCAGGCGAACCAGACCTGCGTACATAGAATAGTTCATCAGACAGAAATAGTAAGGGACGAAAAAGGCCTTTACCTTCATTTTCTGCCGTTCCATCAAAAAGCCGAAAAAGGCGGCCAGGTAGAACAGCAGTTGGACGACCAGGAAGATCAGGTATCCCTTTTCTCCGCGGGCGGCGAGTATCGTATTCACCACCAGCAACACGGGCAGAAAGATCGGCGCCAGCGTCCAGCGCAGCACACGGTGGGAGATGTATTGAAAACTCAGCACGCCGTAGCGAAAAAAATTCAGCAGCGGCGCCAGGCGCGCCACGGCCTGCAGGCCGCCCGCCGCAATACGGACCTTGCGCTTCAGCTCCTCCGCAATAGAGGCCGAAGCCGTTTCAACGGCGAATGCACCCGGCTCATACTGAACCCGATACCCGTTTTGCGCTATACGCATGGTGAGGTAAAAATCCTCCACAATAGTATCGGGAGGCACTGCCACGTAGGCTTCCCGGCGAAAAGCAAACAGCTCTCCTGCCGCCCCCACGACCGTCCAAAGTTCGGAATCCCATTTTTTTAACAGGCTTTCATATCGCCAGTAAATACCCTCGCCCGCACTACCGGCATCGGCGCGGCTATCCATCTGGATGCGTTTTTCGCCAGCGACTGCGCCAACACGCGGATCGGAGAAGTGGCGAACCAGGAACCGTACCGCTTCCCGGTTGACCAGGGTATTGGCGTCGGTGCTGACCACCACTGGGGACTCTACATACTCCATAGCGCGCTGAAAGGCGGCGATTTTGCCCCGGCGTTCCGGTTTGTGCAGGTGTAGCCATTGCACGTGCTCCGGGTAAGGAAAGGACCGGACCATCTCGGCCGTGCGGTCGTCGGAACCATCGGTTACAAAGACAAACCGGATGCGCTCCCGGGGGTAGTCGGTCGCCAGCGAATTGACAATCTTTTTTTCGATCCAGTCTTCCTCGTTATAGGCACAGACGATAAACGCCAGATCGGGTTCATAGGCCGCCGTCGTATGAATGTTCCTGATAAACAGGCGTTTGGCACGCACGATCAGGAACAACAACAGGCCATAACCCAGGTAGGCATATAGAATAATAAAAAACCCTGTCCAGAATATTGCCTTGAGTATGGTCGTGTCCATGAAAGTGCTGATGGCTGCGGATGGGCAAAAGTAGCCATTGAAACAAATATGCAGCCCTTGCCTTCCGCCGGGTACATCCCTCAGGGGACTTCAGAATGTCTGATATAAGCAAAAGTCCGATTCTTTTCCCGGTTGGCGGGTGCGTGTGCAAAATCCATATCCGGTAATCGCCATGTAAAACCGCCTGATTCTTACCTTTTTACCGAAGCCTTTCTGAATCAACACTTTGTATCATAAGTTAGCCTTAAACGGGTATCCCCGGAATACAGGCATGACGGCACCATCTTTGTAAAGACAGGGGTGCCGCATTTAACAGTTGCATTATGAACAGGAAAATACTTCTCGTAGAAGACCACGACAGCCTGCGATACCTGATGGGGGCGTTTTTGTCCAGAAAATTTGAGGTAGTGGGCGCCAAGGACGGCCTGGATGCCATGACCTGGCTGGGTAAGGGTATCCTGCCCGATGCCATTGTGACCGATATCGGCATGCCCGGCCTCAACGGCATTGAATTTATCGCCGGGCTGCGCTGCAGCGGCATGTATGCCGGTATTCCGGTGGTAGTCATCAGCGGATCGGGCAATGACGAAGAGGAAAATCGTATCAGGCAACTCGGTGCACGCGACTATATCCGCAAACCATTTAGTCCGGTAACCCTGCAGGAGCGGCTCGCGCAAATAATCGGTTAGCGCCCGGCAAATTGCTGCTCTTATTCTTATTCTATAATCATCAGATCATTACGTCCCGCACTTCTTATGAATTTTAATTTTTATCAGCCGACACCCTCACTAGCCAGCCGCGAATTGCTTTTCATTGGTTTTGAAAAAAGTTTCGATGCCAATATCCACGAGTTTCCATACGAGAACAAAACGTACTACTTCGAGATCATCAATCACGCAGGCGAGGCGCTTGAATGGCTGGAACAACGCGTTTCCGATCTGCATACATTCCAGTTGCCTTATGCCGTCTTTTGCAACCTGGAGTGGCTGCGGCAGGGCAATTTTGAATTGGCCGCGCAACTGAGCGCGCACCCGGATCTTCGCTATGTACCCTTTATTGTCTGCACGGAGGATTCGCAGCCGGTTGACCGGCAATTCTTACTGGAAAACGGTATCGACGATTGTTATTCCTCCCCGGTGAAGTGGAGCCTGCTGGAAAAGAGGCTTGCGTTTCTGAATCAGTTCAAATCGCGGTTGCTGGAAATCGGCGCTTCCATTCAGCGTGAAAGCTATCAATACCAGGTCCCGTTTGTCAAACGTGTGTTCGACGTTGTGGGCGCCGTTCTGGGCATCGCAGTATCCTCGATGATCTGGCTGCCCGTCGCCCTGGCGATCATCCTGGAATCCAAAGGGCCTGTTTTTTACTACTCCAAGCGGGTCGGGGCGGATTACCGTGTATTCGATTTTATCAAGTTCCGTTCGATGTACCAGGGCGCCGATCAGCAGATTGCCGAACTTCAGCACCTCAACCTGTACGGACTGAGCGGCAACGGTGCGGTCTTTATTAAATTTGCCCAGGACCCGCGCATCACCCGGGTCGGGCGTTTTATCCGGAAGTACAGCATCGACGAATTGCCGCAACTGATCAATGTGTTGCGCGGAGAGATGTCGCTGGTCGGCAACCGTCCTCTGCCGGTATATGAGGCAGAAATGCTTACCCGCGACGAATGGAGTACACGTTTTCTGGCTCCCGCAGGTATTACCGGGTTGTGGCAGGTGACCAAACGCGATTTCCCGGACATGAGCGCCGAAGAGCGCATTGAACTCGATATCGCCTACGCCAGAAAGTATAGCATATGGACTGATTTACAGATCATTATGAAAACATTTGGGGCATTTGTCCAAAAAGAAGACGTGTAAGCCCCAATTCCCCCAAGGATCATGCGCTCGCCACTCGTTTCTATCATTACGGTCAATTACAACCAGGAGTTGCTGACCTGTGCCCTGCTCGAAAGCATTCGCCGGCAGGATTTCCGCAACCTGGAGGTCATTGTGGTAGACAACGGCAGCGCCCAAAGACCGGAGCGAATAATAGAGCAGTACCCGGAGGTAGTTTTTGTGCGCAGTTCGCGCAACCTGGGGTTTGCAGGCGGCAACAATATCGGCTTGTCGAGGGCAACAGGCGACTACCTGTTTTTGGTGAACAATGACACCGAACTGACGAACAACTGTATCGCACAACTGGTCCATTTTGCCGGAAACACCCCCGGGGCCGGTATCGTCAGCCCGCTCATCTGCTACCCGCCACCGCCCACCGTAATTCAATACGCAGGCATGACGCAGGTCGACCCGTTTACCGGAAGAAACCGGACAATTGGCGCCGGCGAAGTCAATCGCGGACAATTTGATATGCCCCGGCAAACGGCGTATGCCCACGGTGCAGCCATGTTCATGTCTTCAGATGTCCTGAAGGCTGTCGGGCCAATGCGGGAGGACTACTTTTTGTACTATGAGGAACTGGACTGGTGCGAACGTATTCGTCGGGCGGGGTATGGCGTGTGGGTTGAACCGCGTGCCTGTGTATGGCACAAGGAAAGCAGTACGGTAAAGAGCCTTGGCCCTGTCAAAACGTATTACCTGTCGCGAAACCGCATTTTGTTCATGCGCCGCAATTTTAGCGGATGGCAGTTTGCCGTTTTTATACTGTTTCTGATGGCCGTCGTTCTTCCAAAAAATATCCTGATATTTACGTGGCGGGCGGAATGGCGGAATATGGATGCATTTTTGCAGGGTATTTGGTGGAACCTTTGTAGGCCGTCACAAAACGCGTATGAAAACGCAGGCCACACTACAGGCTCCGAAACAGTAACTTCCTGACATCATCGTGATAACACAGGTACTTCATACCATATATGTTATTGTTGCGGAGCTCTTCATCGCCGAGCTGACGTTCCCCTTTATCACGGTAGCGGTGGCCCGCGTATTGGGCAAGGAGAAACTGATACCACGGTATTTTCCCGAACGGAATTTTGATTATGCCTGCGTGATCACGGCTTACCAAAACGCCGAAATCGCCGTGCCCCTGGTGCAGTCGCTGTTGCGACAGACACACCGGAATTTTGTCATTTACCTTGTCGCCGATGAGTGCCCCGACTTTGACCCGGGCATACACAGCGAGCGGTTTATACTGCTTCGGCCTGTGAATCCGCTGAGGCTGAAGATCAAAAGCATCATCCATGCAGCGCAGCACTTCAAGCGCTGTCATGATTATATTGCCATCTTTGATGCCGACAACCTGGCGCATCCGCAGTTTCTGGAAGAAATCAACAAATACGCCAATGCGGGTTATTTCTGTATTCAGGGGCAACGAAAGGCCAAAAACCTGGATACCACCTTCGCGGCACTCGACAGCCTTGGCGAACATTATAAAAACTATACCGAACGGTATGTGCCGCATATGCTCGGCTGTTCAGCGGTAATAAGCGGGTCGGGTATGGCAACGGAGGCGGGCCTGTATGAAACCTATCTGGCGAGTTCCGAGATACGGCACGGACAACAACAGCAAAAAAAGATGCTCCAGGAGGACAAAATCCTCCAGAATTTTCTCCTTCGGCAGGATAAAAAGATCGCCTATGCCCGCCAGGCTATCGTTTACGATGAAAAGGTGGAAACAGGCGAGGCTGTCGAAACACAGCGCAGCCGCTGGCTGTACTCCTATTTTCAAAACCTTCCCAATGCCACAGGGCTTATTTGGCTGGGCATTACCCGCCTCAGTTTCAATCAGTTATATTTCGGACTGGTCACCTTTGCCATGCCCATGTTTATCTTGATCGGCATGGCAGTTGTTTTGGTTTTGCTCGGCATCTCCATTTCGCCCCACGGGTCGGAAGCGGTCGTGGCTGCAGTGTTTATATTCATCCTCAATATCTTCTGGTGCCTCAAACTCGACCATGCGCCTCCTCCGGTCTGGAAGGCTGCCCGCAGCGCACCGATGTTTATGTGGCGCCAACTGGTCGGTTTGTTCAGGATGCGCGATCCGGATAAAAATTTCAAACATACCGAACACCGCAAAGTGGTATCGGTAGACGAGGTGCTGGATAAATAGCGCCAACCGGCCGGCCATGAACAGCAGGGGCAGGATAACCTACATCGATTTTGCCAGGGGATATGCGATTTTCACGATCGTGTGTTACCACGGTCTGCAACGCGCCGACCTGCCGGGGTTGTGGCAAAAGGCTATCGTATTCGGCGGCACAGGGGTGCACCTGTTTTTTTTGTTGTCGGGTTTTGGCCTGGGGCTTTCCGGCGCCGGATACCGGGTTGCCGACTTTTTACAGGCGCAGGCTGACAAAGGTTTGGCTTCCATATGTACTGGTTTTGACAATCAGTGTTTTAGCCGCTTTTTTTTTGGAATTGTTCCCTGATGGTTTTGACGCCTGGCTGGCCGGGATGGGTTTGTATCAAATGTTTTCGGAGCGGTATATCGAAAGTTTTGGGGGCCATTTCTGGTTTATCAGCGCCATCCTTCAATTTTACCTGGTGTATCCGTTTTTATACAGGCTTAAAAAACGGCTGTCGGATAATCGAAGGTTTCTGGCCCTGGCTCTGGCATCGTCTGTCGCCTGGTGGCTGTTGGTGTGGTGGCTTGGGAAAGGCCATCAGCGAGTCTGGAATAGTTTTTTTCTGCAATTTTTATGGGAATTTGCGCTCGGGATGGTCCTGGCCGACCGATATGAGAGGAAAGATACCCGGTCGTGGCTTCGTGGCGACTTCTGGCGTTACCCGGCGTGGGTATACCTTCCGGCAGGGTTGTTGTTCAGTGGTTTTATGCTGCTTTTTACCCTGCAATTCGGCGAAACCGGAAAGATATTTAACGACATTCCGGCCTTGTTGGGATATACCGCCCTGAGCATTGCACTGTACCGGTTGGGAGAAAGCATTTTACCGCTACTGAACCGGTTTTTTCTTTGGATCGGCAGTTTTTCTTATGCCTTATACCTGGTGCACGTGCTTGTACTTGAATTGTACGTCAGGGCCTTATTTGCAGCCGGCATTGCGGTAAATGGCCTGTCTTTGTTACCTTTCGCTGCAGTGGCGCTGCTGGCCGGCAGGTTGTTCGAACCGGTCAGCCGACGGTGGACCGCCTTATTTGAACAGCGCGATTCTAAGTACCGGGACCGAATTAATTGATAATTTAAACTTGGCCTTTTGCGTCAATACCGCGTTTTGAAAGGGTACACATTTTTGAAATCCCCGAAAATTGGTTCGTAATGACCTCGGAGAGGTCATTTTGCCCGTTTTTCTCTCGCTTCCTGTTTGTTGAAAAAAATGTGTACCCTTTCTAAAATTTTATCAATTAATTCAGTCCCGGTACTTATATGAAACGTTTTTTGGTCCTTTCTTTCTTGCTCAACCTGCTCCTGGCTGCAGGTATGCTGTTTGCGGTGAACCGTGTGGGCGGCTGGAAACTGACTGTCCATCGTTTGTTCCACGGCGAGTCTGCCATGTACCAGCACCGCAAATCGCTCTTCGAACGCATGCCCGCACGGCCCGGTGCTGTTGTGTTTCTTGGCGACAGCCAGATCGAACAGTGTGAATGGCAGGAAATGTACAACGACCTGCCGCATGTACTCAACCGCGGCATCGGCGGCGATCATGTGGAGGGTATCCTGGGGCGCCTGGACGAAGTCCTGCGGCATGCGCCCTCCAGGGTGTTTTTACTGGTCGGCGTGAATGACCTGCTCTGGGGAAAATCTCCGGAAGAGATCGAACCGCGCTATCGCGACATGGTGCAAAGGATCAGGCGGGAACAACCCGATGCGCAACTCGTATTGTTAAGTGTGCTTCCTGTAAACACGGATATCCGGTCGCTACAAACCGACAACACAGCGATACAGGCGCTCAATGCCTGTATCGCTCGTATTGCCAGGGATTTTGCCCTTCCATTTGTCGATTTATACAATAACCTGACCGATGCCACGGGAAAACTGTCGGCGCAATTCACGTCCGATGGTATTCACCTCAACGGATTGGGATATGCCGTGGTAAAAAAGCAGGTGGAGGTAATGATGAATGATGAATGATGAATGATGAATGATGAAATGACGACAACGACGAATGGTCTTTAACAGCCTTTCCTTTTTGATTTTCATCGCTGTTTTTTTTCCGCTGTACTTTGGTACACGCGGACGTATGCGCTTGGGATTCTGTCTGTTAGCCAGCTATGTTTTTTACGGCTGGTGGGATTGGCGTTTCCTTGCACTTATCGCATTTTCGACGGTGATGGATTGGTGGTTTGGGCTGTGGATCAGTTATCTGGATGCTCCGGATGAAACCCTTAAACGGTGCGATGCCGGTAGCCCGACCCTGCGCAGTTTTGGAAAAGCGACTGCTATCGTTGCACGTACAGGTTTGGGCAGAAAAGCAGTGCTGGTCTTCAGTATATGCATGAATCTGGTTGTTTTGGGGTTTTTCAAATATTTTAACTTTTTCATTGAAAACGCTATTTCTGCTTTCTCAGCGGTCGGTTTGACGCCTTCCTGGACGACCTTGAACATCATTCTGCCGGTGGGGATATCTTTTTACACTTTCCAGAGCATGTCGTACACCATCGACGTGTACCGCCGTCAGATTGACCGGGAGCCTTCGCTGCTGCGCTTTGCAACGTTCATCTCCCTGTTTCCCCAATTGGTGGCCGGGCCTATCGTACGCGCAGCCGACCTGCTGCCGCAGATGCAGAGCGACCGGCCATTTGTCTGGCGCAACTTGTATTCGGGGTCAGGGCGCGTATTGTGGGGTTTTTTCAAAAAAGTGGCCATAGCCGACAGCCTTGCGCCGTTTGTGGATCAGGTATTCGAGGCGCCCGAATCCTTCGGTTCCCTGCACTTGCTGATCGGGGTGGTTTTTTATTCCTTCCAGATATACTGCGACTTTTCGGGGTATTCGGACATTGCTATCGGCCTCGCGCGTATGATGGGTTTCGGTTTTCCGGAAAACTTCCGCACGCCTTATTTCTCCAGGAGTTTCAGCGAGTTTTGGACGCGCTGGCATGTATCGCTTTCCTCCTGGCTGCGCGATTACCTGTACATCCCGCTCGGCGGCAACCGGCTGGGGGGGGTGGCGACTTACCGGAACAATATGCTCACCATGCTGCTTGGCGGGTTGTGGCACGGCGCCAACTGGGCGTTTGTCTTCTGGGGATTGCTTCATGGGGTGTATCTCATTCTGCAACGCGCAGTGGCCCCGGTCTGGCGGCGTTTGGTCCGATTTACCCGGCTCCCGGGCTTGCTGAATCACGGTATTGAAGTTGCCGTTGTTTACAGCCTGACTCTGTTGGCATGGGTGTATTTCCGGAGCGGCAGTATTGGGCTGGCAGGGGGCGACAGTTTTGCAACGGCCAACCAGGTAATTTCGGGCATCGGCGGCCTGGAAGGATTCAGTTTAGGAGCTGTTGTCAATAAATTTCAGGTCGTAAAAGGCTTTGTCCTGATCGGTATTCTGCTGGCTATCGAACTCACGAATGTCCGTTACCACTGGAATGTACGCCAGGTGCAGCAGCCGGGCTTCCGCATGGCTGCTTTTGCCGTTTTACTTTGGCTGATCGCCTTTTTCGGCACTTTTGGATCAAACGCCTTTATCTATTTTCAGTTTTAACCGATGAAACACCTGCTTTGGTTCTCCGGATTTTTGATGCTGCTGCTGGCCGGCGACCGGCTCGGCGGGGTGTTGCTGCAACGGCAGGCCGATGCAAGCCTGTTCCGGTATTCCCGCCTGTACCGGGGAGAGGCCGGGGCGGATCTGTTGTTTGTGGGCAACTCGCGCGGCCTGACGTTTTACCAGCCCTTTATCGAAGAAAAAACGGGCCTTCGAACATTCAACATGAGTTATAACGGTTTGCCTGCCGACCTCGCCAGGGTGCTGGTGCAGGACTACCTCGACCGCTACCCGGCGCCGAAAAAAAATGATCGTGGACATCACTTTGTGCGATCGTTCAAACGACGCCCTGATTGCGGGTTTTCTGCCTTTTACCGGCCGGTCGTTTCGTCTGGACAACCTGATACACAACAAGTTGCCTGAAACATGGCGGGCCGCGCGGGTTTCGGCCCTGTACCGGTTTAACGGTGAAGTATTTCAAAGGGCGCTCTATCACCGCAACAAAACCGACAGCGACTGGCTGCTCGACCGCGTCATCGCGCCACAACTCGCTGCCGAAGCGGGCCGGCGCTCGTATGATCTGGAAGTGCATCCCGATCTGGTCGGGCAACTAAAGGCGCTGGTGGACAGCGCCCGCGAAAAAGGGGGTAACGGTGGAGTTGGTCATCAGCCCTTATTTCCCTCCATTTCAGGTGAAAAACCTCGATGCGCTCCAGGTCGCTGTGGAACAGGCAACAGGCCAGTCCGTTCGCGATTACCGGCAGGCGCTGGCAAATCCCGCATTGTTCGGCGACTTCATGCACCCGAACAAAGCGGGCGCCGGGGCTTATATCGATTTGCTGCTGAAAGACGGCGTGCTGCCGGCGGAGTAAGGTATTACTGTTCCGGCAGTTGGTATACGCCGGGTAAATTTCTGCCCAGTCCCTCGTAGTCAAGCCCATATCCCACCACAAATTGATCATCGATATCGAAGCCGACGTGGTCGACCTGCACCGAAAAACGGGCTGCCTGGGGTTTGCGCAGAAAGGTGACGGTACAGATCGAGGCTGGCGATTGTTGCTGTAACTGAGCGATAAAATAATGCAGGGTACGGCCGGTATCGACAATGTCTTCCACCACGATCACATGTCGGCCTGAAAGGTCTTTTTCCAGGCCCATGACCGTCTGGATCGACCCGGTGGAGCGGGTGCCGCTATAAGAGGAGAGTTTGACAAAACCGATCTCGCAGTCGCCCCTGAATGCCCGTATCAGGTCGGATGCAAACACAAATGCGCCGCTTAATATGCTGATAAACATCGGGAGAATGGTACTTCGCGTTCCGGAATATCATTCCGGGATACAGAGGGCGACAATTTGAAATACACCCCTTCTGCTTTACTTTTACCCGGCTATGGCACTTCTTCCCTTTCATCATCCTGCAATAACAGAGGCCGGCTGCGACGAGGCCGGGCGCGGCTGCCTGGCCGGGCCTGTATTTGCGTCGGCGGTGATATTGCCGAAGGATTTTTCGCATCCGGTGCTGAATGATTCGAAGCAACTTGCTGAAAATCAACGCGATCAATTGCGCCATGTCATCGAGCAGGAAGCCATTGCATGGGCGGTTGCGCAAGTGGATGCCGGCGAAATTGACCGCATCAATATCCTGAAAGCGTCATTTTTGGCCATGCACCGGGCGTTGGAGGCCTTGCGACAGCATCCCGAATTTATCCTGGTCGACGGCAACCGTTTTACGGCCTATGCGGGCATACCCCATCTTTGTGTGGTCAAAGGCGACGGCAAGTACGCTGCAATTGCCGCCGCCTCGGTTTTGGCCAAAACGCACCGCGATGCCTTTATGCTGAAATTGCACGAAGCATTCCCGTATTACGACTGGCATTCCAACAAAGGGTATCCCACGGAAGCGCACCGCGAGGCGATTCGCAAACACGGCATTTCGCCCTATCATCGGAAATCGTTCCGGCTGTTGCCTCAGGGTGAGCAGATGAGGTTGTTTTAAAAGATTCGGGGCTTAAAACAGGACCCTTCCCGAGTTTATTTCCCGCAGATTGCCGCAGAAAAAACCCGCAGAAAGGCGCAGAATATTGCTGAATCTGCGTCAATCTGCGGGTTTTTTCCGCGGCAATCTGCGGGAAACACACTACCACACGCGAAATTCGGGATGACTCACATATTTAAATCCCGAATCTTAATTGCTTTTTACCAGTTTTTTCGTCAGCACGCGTCCTTCCACTGTCAGCCGGACGAGGTACATGCCGTCGGGATAGCCGGACAGGTCGATCGTTTCGGACAAACCGGTTGCATTCGAGGCATTAGCTTCCCAGATGCGCTGTCCGAGCAGGTTGATCAGTTCGACGTTCATATCAACGGCACGGTCGAAATCGACATTCAGTTCCGCCAAACCCGATGTGGGGTTCGGGCGCAACGAGAGCGAACGCAGTCCGTCGACCTCCTGTGCAGAAGTCGTACCGATATTGACGGTCAGTTCATCCGTGCAACCCAGGGCATCTGTGACAGTAACGATGATTGGGCCTACAGGCAGGCCGGTCACGGTTTGGGTAGTGTCGCCGTTGCTCCAGGCATAGGTGTATGGCGGATTGCCGAGACCCACGTTGACGGTTGCCTGGCCGTTCTGTCCGTTGGTCGACGGCACGACGGTGGGGTAAAGACCCATGTCGGCTGCGCAGGCGCGGAGGTTGATGTTGTCGAGGTCAAAATAAAAGTCACCGGCCGACCATGTGCCTCTGAATCGGATCGAAATATCCTGTCCTGCGTATGCCGCCAGACTGAGTTTGATCTTTTTCATATTGACCGATGGGACGTGCGTGACGATATTGATCGAATAGATTGCCTGGTAGTTCTGGCAGTCGGTTGAGACCATCACGTCGATCTTGGTGCCGCCGGCCAGTGATGTAGGCACGGTGCCTCCGCTGCCGAAGTTGGTGATGCGGTAATCGAACGTAAGCGAATCGCCTGCGCCGATCTCTCCGTAACGCGGCAGGTCGTAAATGAGGGAGGGGTTGCTGCCCCACAGGTTCATCTCGATTACATAGGAGGTATTGGCATTTCCATTGGTGATAAACGGAAATCCGGTTACCGTCCATCCGTCGGGAATGACCAGGTCTTCAAAATCTTCGAAAAACGGTACGGGGCGCGGGAGGTGGCTGACCGTGTAGTAGGCGGTATCGTTGGCGAGGTTCTGCTCGCTTGACAGGGAGGTCCAGCATTTAATATTAAATACACCATCCTGACTGTTGAAAGGCGTCGTAAAGGCGTAGTTAAACGATTCGTCGGGCTGAACAGTCGCGGTAATGGTTTCGACGACGGGTGCGCCGCCGTTTACAGAATAACCTACCTGGAAATTGGATTGTGGCTGCGTACCGAAGTTGGTGAAGGTAAATGTCAATTCGTCTGCATCGAGTCCGCAATTTACATCTTCGCCGGCTGAAGTGGCATCAAACCCTACCAGGTCGTTGGCGAGCGGGACGTACATCCGGATGTCGTCTATGCCGATGCCATCGTAGTTGATGATAAAGTCGGCCGCAAAGGCAAAGCGCAGTTTTACCGAACTGTTTCCGGCGGCGCCCATAAGCCTGATGCGCGCCGTCAGCCAGCCGTTGCTTTGGCCGGCCCAGACATCGCCCAGACCGAGGATGGTATTGTTAAAATTATACCAGTTGAGTCCGTCGCCTATGGCGCCTACTTTTTCCCAGTCCTGCCCGTCGTTGGTCGACATTTCCAGGTATGTACCGTCGAAACTGAGTTCCGTAAAATAATTGATCGAAAACTCGATGACCGGCTCTTCAGTCAGGTCGGCAAGGTCGAAACAGGGAGACTCCAGGTACGATACTTCGTTGCCGTTGTACGTCCCGGTGAGGTTGGTGACCCAGGCATTTTTCCCGCTGGCTGCGGCAGAAATGGTGTTACCTGCAGGCTCGCCGAATTCCCAACTGGGCAAAAAACTGTTGTCCTGGTCTACCCGCCAGCCGCCGTCCCAGTTCTCGAAATCCTGGAAATAAGGCAATACCAGGCGGTTGTTGATGTAATATTTGAACGTATCGTTCCGGGTATCTTCGTCGCCCGTCATTTGGGTAAACACCTCGATCAGGTATTCGCCGGGCTCGGAAAAGTCGTACACGGTTTCAAACTGGATGACTTTCATGCTGTCTTTACCCAGTACACCGGTGTAAAAACCGTCCTGAGGTTGCGGCACGCCCGCGTCGAGGCCGTTCACGGTGAAGCGGAAGGGAACCAGCGATTGGGGCTGTGCGCCGTAGTTCTGCATGACGATGGTCACCGTCTCTATCCCGAGGTCGCAGCCGCTGAGCGGAGTGAGTACGTTGGCGATACCCACGTCGTCGGACCAGTAGGTCTGGAAAGAAACCGGCCCTACCGTCGTGGCAGCGGTCGTGGAGTCGCACTGTTCGATGACATAAAAGTCATAGTCGGTCTTTTTGGCGAGCCCCGTAAGCGTTACTTTGGGTATGCTTACAAACACGCTGTCGCCTACGCCCGAGCTCGGCAAAAAGCCTTTTGCGCCATAGATAACCCACCATCCAAGCACCGGGTTGACGCTGCCGGGTTGCCAGCGCAGTTTGGCGTAGGTATCATACACATTGTCCGTTTTCAGGTTTTTGGCTTTCAGACAGTCGGGGCAAAAGCCAGTATCGGTAAAAATAACCCCGGAGTTGGGAAAGAGGCCATCATAGATGACATTGCCATCGTAGTCATAGAGCACGAAAGACACTTCAAAATCGGTAAAACCGGGCGTCCAGGATACCGATAATGGAGCGCCGTTGGTAATGACGAATGTCACCGTGCTGTCGATACCGTCGTCGTCCACATTGTTCAGGGTAAAATTATAAACGTTCGAGCCGTTGGTTATGGTAAGCGAACCGCCTTCCCAGCCGTCGCCAAAATTGTCGAACATTTCAAGCGTGTATTCGCATTGGGCGTTAGCCGTTTGAAACCACGGCAGGCAAAAGGCGAAGAGGAAGAGGCGAAGTAGTTTTAAGTTCATGTTTCAGCCTGTTTATTTGTAAATTTCCATTTATGAGGGCGTTTGCTTTGGCTATGGGGGGCAGGCTTCAAAGGTAAGCGTTGACGGCAATATGCAAAAGCCACACTTCAATTCGGCAGTTTTTGGCAAAAAAAGAGGCTGCACGACAAGCAGTGTTTGTGCAGGATTTACATTTTTACAGGTAATCAAGATTCAAAACCTGCTGTATTTCCCGATCAAACCCTTCTTGCTGTGCAGCCCGGTCAGACGCCTTAAACGACCCTTAGCCGCCTACATACGATTTTTCTTTGATGCGCGGCGATATGGCCATAAACAGCAGCGCAGTAACGGCGCATATTCCCGTAAACAGCCAGAAGAAATCGGCGCCGTGGAACTGCGCGAAGAACCCGCCGTTGCTGATATTGGTCTGAATAACCGCCACCAGGAGGTTGCCCATGGTAACCGTGATCAGCCAGCACGCCATGATGGTCGATTTCATCGAGGGCGGCGCCTGCGTGTACGCGTATTCCAGACCCGTGATGGAGATCAGCACCTCGCCGGCGGTAAGCACCACGAATGCCAGAATCTGCCAACTGATGTTGGGGCGTTCGCCGGCGTCGATCCAGCCCTGTATGATGGCGATGATGACAAACGACAGTGCTGTCAGGACAAAGCCTGCACCGATCTTGCGCAGCGGCGTGACCTGTATGCCGGCTTTGTTCAGCGCCGGGTAGAGTACAAACGAGAACAGCGGAATAAAGGCCAGGATAAACGCCGCATTGACGAAGGATATCTGCTCGGCCTGCCAGGTGATGCCCAGGAAGTCGAGGTCCATTTTTGTAGCCTGTACCACCCATTCCGACTGGCTTTGGTCCCACAGGGCCCAGAAAACGGGGATAAACGCAAATACGGCAAGCACACGCCACACGGAGCGGATGCCCTCGATGGCCTCGTCGCCGTATTCTTTGGCCGCTGCGGCAAAGCCGCCGTTGGTCAGCGCATAGAGGTTGATGCCTACAAAGTTGCCCGGCTTGGCAAACCACTGTTTTTTGAAAACGAAGGCCAGGACGATAACGGCCACAGCCCAGGCGCCCAGTACCGAACCGATGCTGGCGTGCAATATTTTGTCAAAATAAATATAACTGGCCACCAGCGATCCGAATGCCGTCAGCAGGATGACCATCTTGTTTTGGTCGAATTTTGGCGGCGGTACACGGCGGTACTTGTTGCGGCCGGCCCAGAAGAAGAACACGGCAACCAACATGGCAATGGCCGGAACGCCGAAAGCAATAGTGGGGCCGAACTTGGCCTTCAGATACGGGATCAGGAGGATGGAAAGCACCGAACCAAAGTTGATGGACGCATAAAAAGCGTCGAAAGCGCGGGGCAGGAGGTGTTTGTTGGATTCGTCGAACTGATCGCCCACGTTGGCCGATACACAGGGCTTGATACCCCCGGCGCCAATGGCAATAAGCATCAGCGATGTGGTAAACATAAATTCGTTGCTGACCGACAGGGCCACCATGATGTTGCCGACAGCGTATACCAGCGACAGCCACAGGATGGTTTTGTACTTGCCCCAGAACCAGTCGGCGATCATGCCGCCAAACATGGGCAACAGGTAAACCATCGCCACGAAATCGTGCGTTTTGGCATTTGCGGTAGCCTCGGCGGCCTGCACAATTGCCGGATCGGTGGAGCCGTCGGGGTTGTAAAATTGCGCTACCATGAAGGTGGTCAGGATGGCGCGAAGACCATAGTAGTTGAAGCGCTCTGCCGCCTCGTTCCCGATGATATACGGGATACTGGACGGGAATTTGCCTTTCGGTTGAGGTGTAGGCGTATCAGCCATAATTGTCCGTTTGAGTTAAGTTGAAATGTTTTAAACTGTTTTTGAAAATTGAATTTCAGGTATCGGGGCGGGCAAATGTGCGAATTTTTCTCCGCCCGGGTCGACTGGATGCAGAAAGAAATTCGGCGGCAATGTACCAAGCCTTGAATTGTATTCCTCTTTTTTTCGGCTTGCAATGCATTCCGGGCACTATTAAGCATACGGCCGCTGCATTATCTTTGCCCGCTTTTTGAAAAAAACAGCCGTTTTGCCAAAAAAAATGACGTGACTGGTGACCTTTAAGCAAATTTCAGGATACTAAAATCCGTGCTCATGATACGTTTTGCCGCTGTTGTACTTTTTTTGCCCTTACTCCTGTTTTCCTGCGACCGTGAAGCCCAAAAGCAGGCTGCCGAGGCTGCCGCCAAAGCCGCGCAGGACTCCGTGAAATGGGCCGCCTATCAGGCTGCCAACTGGAGAAACCACGGCTGCGAACTCATTTCAGACCAGGATATGGTGGAGATTTTTGACATAGACCCCGCCCGCGATGTGCTGAATACAGGCACCCTGCCCGACCAGGCCTTTTGTATCCGAAAATGGAATAAACCCGACTGGAAAGAACGCGAAAGCGCCAATGAAAAGGAAGGCGCCACCTACCTCGACCCGAATAACAGCCTGATCGTGCAGGTATTCAGTTACGGCACCGACGAACACGCGCGGCTCCAAATGGAAATGCTCCAACGCGACCGCCGCGATACCTACGAGGAAGACATCCCCAACCTCGGTGAAGGCGCCCTGTGGAGTACCACCACGGTCACCCTGCTGGTCCGAAAGGGCCATTCTATGGTCAGTATCGCACTCAACTGCATGGATACCCCACACGACAACCTCGCCAAAGCCATGGAGGTGGCTGAAGTGGCCTTGAAAAAAATGTAGATTGCTGTATTGCCCCATTGTTATACGACCCCGGATTCCCACGCCTGACTCCCGACGCTTACTCACAACTACTTCATGTACGCCACTGCCGAACAACGCGCCCTCTACGATCTTTCCAAAAAATTGCTGTACTCCCCGCAGGCCGATCTTTTTGGAACGCAATCCGAACAACGCGCCGACGACCTGCGCCGCGTGATCCGCTACCATGAGTGGCGCTATTACGTGCAGAATGACCCTGTGCTCAGCGATTTTGAATACGACCAGTTGTACAAGCAACTCGAAGCCATCGAGGCCGCCAATCCCGAACTCGTTACGCCCGACTCGCCGACGCTGCGCGTGGGCAAAGACCTCACGGAGCGTTTCAGCCAGGTCGCGCACCTGACCCCCATGCTCTCGCTCGACAACTCCTATGACGCCGAAGACCTCATTGACTTCGACGAACAGGTGAAGAAACTGTGCAAGCTCCAGAAAGAGTCGGATGTGGAATACTGCGTGGAGCCCAAGTTCGACGGCGGCACCATCGCCCTGGTGTATGAAAACGACCGCTTCGTGCGTGCAGCCACACGCGGCAACGGACAGGTGGGCGACGAAATATCGGCCAACATCCGCACCCTCCGGACGGTGCCCCTGCAGGCTGCTTTTTCCAACCGCGGCATCGTCAAGGCCGAACTGCGCGGTGAAGCGCTGATCCGGAAGGATGTTTTTGAAAAAATCAATACAAAACGGCAGGAGGCCGGCGAGCAACTCTTTGCCAACCCGCGCAATGCCGCCACCGGCGGCCTGCGCATGAAAGACCCGCGCGAAGCCGCAAGCCGCGGCCTCGAAGCATTTTTGTACCAACTCGGCTACGCCGCAGATGCACAGGGCAACAATGCGCTGGAAAACTTTACCACCCACGACGAAAGCATACGACTGCTGCGCGAACTCGGTTTCAAGGTGCCGCTGCACCAACCCGAACCCGGCAACCACCTTGAGGAGACCAAAACCTGCCGCAACATCGCCGACGTGATCACTTTCTGCCAGGCCTGGCAGGATTTCCGCGACGAGTATCCCTATGAGATCGACGGCATGGTCATCAAGGTCAACAGCCTCGAATTGCAGGCGCAATGCGGCTACACCAGCCACCACCCCCGCTGGGCGATTGCGTTCAAGTTCAAGGCCCGCCAGGCCACCACACGCCTGCGCGACGTGGAATTCCAGGTCGGCAAAACCGGCGCCGTCACGCCCGTCGCCAAACTGGAGCCCGTGCCGCTCGCCGGCGTCATAGTGCAGAACGTAAGCCTGCACAACGAAGAGTTTATCCGCGCCAAAGACATCCGCATCGGCGACCAGGTGCTCGTGGAGCGCGCCGGTGATGTGATCCCCTACATCGTCAAGAGCCTGCCCGAACTGCGCGACGGCAGCGAACGCGAAGTGGTGTATCCCAAACGCTGCCCGGTCTGCCACTCCGAACTCATCAAACCCGACGATGAGGCCATCTGGCGCTGCGAAAATGCCGAATGTGAAGCACAGGTCGTGCAACGCATGATCTTCCATACCTCCAAACACGCTATGGACATCGAGGGGCTGGGCGAAAGCACCATCGAGCGCTTCTACAAACTCGGCTGGCTGCATTCCATCGCCGACCTCTACCGGCTCGACTACGAAAAGGTGGCGCAACTCGAGGGTTTTGGCGAAAAATCGGCGGCCAACATGCGCGCAGGTATCGAAAAAGCAAAAAAGAACCCCATCCACAGGCTGCTGCACAGCCTCAGCGTCCACCACCTCGGCCAGAAGGCCTCCAAACTGCTCGCCGCCGAGATCAACCATGTGCTCGACCTGCGCGACTGGGATCTGGAGAAATACCAGACGATTAAAGATGTTGGTCCCGTGCTCGCGCGCAACGTGTACCACTTCTTCCACAACGAGCACAACATAGAACTCCTGCAAACGATGGAAAACCTCGGCGTCAACCTGCACCAGACCGACGAGGACAAAAAAACCGACGTGAACACCGACGGGCCGCTGTACGGCAAAAGCATCCTGTTCACCGGTACCCTCAGCCAGATGACCCGCGAGGAGGCCGAAAAACGTGCCGCCGCCGCCGGGGCCAGTCTCGCTTCCGGCGTGAGCAAGCACCTCAGCATCCTGGTAGTCGGCGAAAAAGCGGGCTCGAAACTGAAAAAGGCGCAGGCGCTGGAGACGGTGGAAATATGGAGCGAGAGCGAGTTTCTGGAAAGAGTGGGTGAGCTGGGTTGATTGCCAGAAAGGTTCCCCCTGTCAGAACATCTGATCGATCCACGCGGCCAATTCCTGTTCATCCACGATCGACCAGGCGTGCGGGTTTCTCGTGCCGTTGCTGCGGTAGCCGGTTTTGCCCTTGACAAATGTCGCCTCTTCATTGCCCAGTTGTAACAGTTGTGCAAGGAGCGCCGAGGTATTCAGAAAATTGCAATCGTAAGCGCTTCGTTTTTTGTGTTTCAGGTACCAATCCAGATCAATATCGTGGTACACCCGAACGGCTGTATTTTGCAGAAAGCGCTCGTTGCCGGGCGCCGGACAGCTGTGGCAGTAGGGTGTGAGCGCCTCATACAGCGCCCGGTTTTCGGCAGGCGTGCCGATTTCCTTCTTCAAGAGTTCGGATACATATTTCGCTTCTGCTACCCCGTCAGGATCGAAATTCCGGGTTATTTCCCGTTCAAAATAACGCCACAACTCAATAAGGTCTACCGGTGCATCGATGGCAAAGACGGCCTTTGGCGACAGAGGGTGCCGCTCCGGTTGTTCGTGGCAGTGTTCGGCATAACGCAGGGCGATGGCTCCGCCGATGGAAAATCCGCCCAGCGCAATACACGCACATTCCAGTTGATAGCGCTCCTGCACAGCGGCTGTCACCTCATCGAGTGCTGCCGTCACCAGCGAGTCTGCGTACATGCGTGCGCCGAAACCCACGACCACCGCCATTATTTCGCGCTCACACAAAGCCGCCGGGATGAGGGTTTCGGTCAGCGCCCCCTCCGCCGTCTCGCCGAAGCCGGCAATCAGGACCACAGCGCCTTTTACCGTTCCTGTTTTGGGCGCCACCCACACGCAAGAAACGCCGGAGGCGCTTTTCAACTCGAAATTTGTTTTTTCGATGGATTGGGTCTGTGCCGGATGGCAACAAGTAAAGGAAAGGAGAAGAATGCCAAGGAGGTATTTCATCGTGTCAGTACTTTTTTAGACGCAGGATTGTGTAGTACAAACGTTCACTCAATTTCATATCCTTCGTAATTATTTCTAAGAAATTTTGAATCAAAACAGGAACCGGGTAAAAAAGCGATTTCTACAGCCCGGCCATTTGGGGTGGTTAATACCGCTACTTTGAAGCCAGGGTAATGTTTCAAAAAGTGTATCTGTTCAAGGTATAATTTGGGCCAAAAACGTTTGGGCCTTTGTGATGGCTTCTCCCGCAAACCAGAATAACATACATTTGTCACCGACGATTACCTGCGCCTGAACCCAACAATGGCTAAAGAGAAACCTTCCGTTTTCATCAATTACCGCCGGGCATTGTGCACCAAAGAAGCGCGCCTGCTCTATCTCATGCTGGATGCGCGCTTCCCGGGAGCGCTTTTTCAGGACGAAGCAACCCTGAAAGCCGGCGATGAGTGGTTGCCCAAAATCAGGGAAAGCATCGAAAGTGCAAAAGTGATGCTGGTGCTGATACCGCCCCGTTGGGTCAGCTACGCCGTTGACCTGGATTTTTATACAAAAAACCCGGACTGCATCCACGACGGCCTGATACACAGACCCAACGATATTGTCCGCATGGAAATCGAAGCCGGGTTGAAGACGGAAGGGTTGACCATCATACCCATTCTCCTGAATGGCGCCCAAAAGCCGCTGGATAACCAAATGCCGGCAAGTATCCGCCCGCTGTTTGAAAAATTCAACATCGCCAACAAAGGACAGGCGCTGGATTTTTCGCAGCCGGATATTGATCAGTTCAAGGCCCTGTTCGCTCAAATTGCTGAAAAAGCGGGTATCGAGCAGCAGGTCGATGCACACGACAATATTTTCCAGCCTACCTTGAAAAAAGAATACCCTCTGGACGATGAATTGCTTCCGGAGGCCGAATCGCCGTTCATAGGTTTGAAACCATTCAAACGCGAACATGCCAGGCTCTTTTTTGGCCGCAACCGCGAGATATTCAACCTGTGTTTCAAACTGTTTGAAGCGCCCAAACCGCGCCTGCTGCTGCTCGACGGCTATTCCGGAACGGGCAAGTCTTCCCTGCTGCAGGCCGGGTTGATCCCGCGCATTGAGGCACAGCGCTGGGGCTGGGCGTATGGCCGCCGGGAAGATGACCCGGTAAATGGCCTCCGGGGCGTGTTCGATGGATTGCTGGAAAAACTGAAGAAAGAAGGAAACGGGAAGAGTGTACTCATCCTGGATCAGGTGGAGGAGGCCGTAACCGACAAGATCGAAGGATTGCCCGATGAACTGGAAGCATTCGCTGCGGCGCTTCAAGCCGCCTTCGGGGAACACCCCGGCTACAAATTCATCATCGGCTTCCGCAGCGAACAGGCTACCCGAATCAAAAAAATTTTGAATGACCATCGCATTCCTTTCGATGATGAGAACACCCTGTTCCCGCTCGACCGGGTCGGCGCGGCGGAAGCGATCAGCGGCGGCCGCTGAAGAATTGCACCAGCGATACGATCTCGAGTTCAAACCCAGCAACCTGCCCTACGAAATTGCAGACCGCTTGCTGCAAGGGCGCGACAACTACTTTGTCGCTCCGCTCCTGCAGGTGAACATGGAATTGCTCTGGGAACGCTGCAAACAAGCCGACGGCTCGGTAGTGATCACGTCCCATGCCCTGGAAAACTTCATCGACAAGCAGGACGAACTGCTCGATCACTACATCCGGAAAATACGGGAAGCGATTACCGAGGGCCAGGCCGACGACCAGAAGATACTTCAATTGCTGAACTTTTACGTGCAGGACGAACCGGCCTCGGCAACCAGGCTCGACACTGAACTGTCTGGCGTGAAGGAATTTGAACAGGAAAAGAAGGTCTTTTCCGAATTGCACCGCGAACTCAAAAAACAATACCTGCTCACAGAAATATCCAACGACGGGCAGCGCGCCACCCGGCTGTCGCACGATGTGCTGGCACGCGTGATCCACGGGCGCTACAAAACGCTCACAGAGGCCCGCCTGCGCGAAACCCGCACAGGATTCTTCGACCGGCTGATCGTGGACCTGCGCAATCAGATTTATGGATTGCAATATTCTGAAGCACAGGATACGCTGGCCCGGATATTCGAACTGGACATTCGCCGCGAAGAACTGCGTCCCTACCTGTTCGAGTTGCTCTTTTTCTGGAACGAAACGGGCCGCCGCGAGCCGGCGCAGCAAACCCTCCGATACTGGCTCGACAGCCATATCCTCTCGGAAAAACTCACCCTGGAAGCCGGGCAACTCGGCCCCGAACCCGCGCGGGATGACCTGCGCGACTGGCTGAAAAAAACCGATCCCGGCCGGTATGCAGATATGCGTAAGAAGTATTTTGCCCCCATGGATGCCGTTATGGTGAAAATACCCGGCGGCAGATCTGGCATCAGCACTGACAAGGAAAAACGCCAGATCGAGGTCGATACCTTTTACCTGTCCAATGTGCAAACCACCTTCCACAAATACGGGATATACCTTTTTGCCGAAGGCCGGGAAAAAGACCTGAAAGATATGGCGCCCAGTTGGGGCCTCAACGGCGATCACCCCGTGGTAAATGTTCGCTGGTACGATGCCGTCGAATACTGCAACTGGCTGAGCAGGATGGAGGGGAAAAGCAAAGTGTATGACATCACTAAAGCTGTAAAAGACCCCGGCAATACCAATGAAGATAAGAATGATAAATTTAAATGGCTGGCAACCGTAAATGACAAGGCCGACGGCTACCGCCTGCCTACCGAAGCGGAGTGGGAATTCGCAGCGCGCGGCGGTTTACAAAGCAAAGGTTTCAAATTTGCAGGCAGCAATAATTTGGATGAAGTGGGCTGGTATGATAAGAATTCCGGAAGCAAAACGCATCCTGTAGGTAATTTAAAACCCAATGAGCTCGGGCTCCTCGATATGAGCGGCAATGTTTTGGAATGGTGTTGGGATTGGTACGCTGACTATCCGAAACCCCTCCCCCGAAATTACGCCGGGGCGGATAAAGGAACCGGTCGTGTGTTGCGGGGCGGCTCGTGGAGCGACAGCAATATCGATTGCCAGGTGTCTGTTCGTAACTGGTGCGCCCGAATGGCAGGGTCAATGATTTCGGGTTCCGATTGGCTCAGGACTCTTTGTAACCCTTTGCGCTTTTATTTTTTTACCCTTTTTTTCCATACGGCGCGAAGCGCCGTCTATTTTTTACATTTGCGCCAGTGGAGATGGTGCTTAAAACCGGTCGTGTGTTGCGGGGCGGCTCGTGGAACAACAACAATAACAATTGCCAGGTGTCTGTTCGTAACAGGAACAACCCGAATAACAGGAACAATAATATCGGGTTCCGATTGGCTCAGTACTTACCAAAGGGCATTTTCAGGTGCCCTGTGCCGGAGTACTTAAGATAGAAAAACGCATCCGCCATTTTCTGGCTTCAGAACTTCGCCTGGTATTGCACGACCGTAAAACGGCTATTTCTCCCACCGCAATGGGCATTACCTTTCTTGGCCAGCGGATTTTCACTACACATCGACGACTCAGGCGCGAAAACCTGCAGCGTTTTCGAAAACGCCTGACGCAACGCCTGAAAGATTACCGCAAAGGCGATATCCATCCGGAAATATTTGAACTCCAACTCAACAGCTGGCTCGGACATGCCCGCCAGGCCGATACCTGGCGCCTTCGCCGGAAAATATTCTATTATTTGATCGACGAAGGCCTGAACCTGTTTGAAAAAGGCGCCGCCTGGAAACTGCTCGAACAACCGCGCAACAAAAAATGACCGGCCTTCACTTTTCAAAAAAAAATTTCGACCGGCTGCGCCGGTATGGAAAAAAGGGTAAAAAAATAAAAGGACAAAGGGTTAAAGGGAGTCCTGAGCCAATCGGAACCCGATATCATAGCTCCTGTCATTCGGGAAGTACCTGTCACGAACAGACACCTGGCAAAGGTTAACGTTGATGCTCCACGAGCCGCCCCGCAACACACGACCGGTATCGCTACCATCCGGACCCGGCGGGTTTTGTGCGATGCCTTCTTTTGCACATGTTTGGTAGTATGCTTTGTCATGCCAGTCCCAGCACCATTCCCAAACATTGCCGCTCATGTCGTACAGCCCGAGTTCATTGGGTTTTATTTTTTTATCGGCAACGGGATGCGTTCGGCCATTGTTTTCCAGAATCCGGTTAAAATCCCATTCACCGGAAAGTGGTTTGTCGCCGGAGTTTTCCCATGACCAGGCCACTTCGGCAGGATCGTTGCTGCCGGCAAATTTGAAGCCTTTGCTCTGTTTGCCGCCCCTGGCTGCGAATTCCCATTCCGCTTCGGTAGGCAACCGGAAGCCATTTGCATTTTTATTCCAGGTCACTTTCCATTTCAAATAATCGTTTTCAACCCGATTGTTTTCCTTGTCGCGCTCTTTTTCATCCAAAATAACATAACAGGGCGCCCGACCGTACTGCTCACTCAGCCAATTGCAAAAAACGGCTGCATCGTACCACGAAATATTCACCAGCGGGTGGTCGCCAATGCGGCCCCAGGCGGGTGTACGGGCGATAATGCTTTTTCCCGAGGCTTCGCAGTACAGGGCGTATTGATAAAAGCTGAGCGGGGTGGCGGCAAGGCGGAATGGACGCAGGGTTACCGTGTGTTGCAGGTAGTTGGAGTCGCGACCCATTTCGTACGTATCGCCTTCAATATCAATCATATCGGGGTAGTAGCGCCTTTGGAGGGATTCGTATCCGGGCAACACCCGGAGGAGTCCGGAAAATTGCGCCCGTTGGTCCCATTTTTCAGTCTCGCATTGTACGAGTGCGGCGCGCAGGGATTCTTTTTCCGGCTCGAGTTGGAGCAGCAGTTCGGCGGCTTTTCGCGCCCGTTCGGGGCGTCTGCCCGCTTCAGCGAAGAAAAAAAGCAGTTCTTCGAGGGGTTCCCGGAGGTTTTTTTGCTTCGTTTGCAGGGCGATATCCACCTCGATGGCGACTTCAATTTTTTTCAGCGCTTCGGCGTGGTCGAGGCTTTTGATGAGGTCTTTGCCCACTTCAGCGAAGCTGTTGAAGACACTTCGGGTTTTTTCGAGCAGTTGTGCCTCCGGATTCTTCCACGGCCTTTTTGCCCTGTTCGAAGGCCTCCGTTTCTGCTGCCGACCAGCGGCGCATAAATGCTCTGGCATGCCCGAGCAGGGCGATATCCTCTTTATCCTGGATGGATTTGAAATGTATTTTTTTATCGTCGCCCAGGTATTTTTTGCTTTCAAAGATACGCTGCGCCTGCTGTGCCGGGGCTTCGGACACGCGGAAGCGGGCCAGCAGCAAGGGCGCCAGGGAGTCGTGTGCCAGGCGCGCGCCGGCATCCTGCCCCTCCTCCGTTTTGTTGCCGATCAGCAGGGAGCGCCGGTTTTTCAGGTAATCGAAAAAGGCGGGGAAGTTTTTGCAATGGCCCTCGTACAAGGCAAGGATGTGGTCGTCTTTTCGTTCGCGGGCTGTGGTTTGGTCGGTAATGTATTGTTGCAGCACATCGAAAGCCAGGCCGCCGGTGGTTTGCTCCGGCCAGTCTTTTTGCAGGTGTTCGAACTCGACATCGAGCATGCGTTCGAGGTTGTCTTTGCGGAAATCCTCGGAGTAGTGTTCGGACGTGATGGTCACCGGGGTAGGGTCGTCGGCCCAGCGGGGCGCTGCCAGTTGGAACAACTTGTCCATCTGGTATTGCAGCAGCGTAGTCACGTGCGACGAGTTTTTGTCTTTGACGACGTCGTCTCGTATCTCTTTCGGCAAACCGGCAGGGTCAAAAGAAATGTTGTAAAACGCCTGGAGTTCTGGTTTTTCCATGATGCCCGTAATGGCCTTCAGGATGCCTTCCCGGTCGAGCGGGAAGAGTTCGAGTTCGTCGTAGAGGATGTTTTGGTCGTCGAGCAGTTTGCGCACCTGCGTGAAATAATCGCTGCGGAAGCTGAGCAGCAGGCAGGCGTTGTCGTAATTGTCCCTGAAATGGATCAGGGCATCCTGCAAGGCGCTGATTTCCTGCTCCGGCTCGTCCCAGGGGTTGGAGAATATCTCTTCCACCTGGTCCAGTACGAAGAGATGGCGCAGGAATTTGTCCGAGTATGTTTGCAAGAGGCTTTCGAGGTCGGCGGCCAGTCCGTTCTCTTTTTTCCGGCGGCAGGGCGGGGGCGCCTCCCAACCGCCGCGCTTCATGCGCGGGTACAGGCCTGCCGTCAGAAGCGAGGATTTTCCCACGCCCGAGCGGCCGTGATACAGGATAATTTTTTTGTCCCGGCACTGCGATTCCAGTTTTTTGATGAGTTTCAGGATGTCCTGGTCGCGGCCGAAAAAGAGGAAAGATTCGCCGGCTGCGAAAGGGCGCAAGCCGACGTAGGGGGGAGGCAGGTTGCGCTTGTCCGGTTTTACGGGCAGCGGATAATTGGCGAGCACATCGACCTCGTTCAGTTCGAGGGCTCCGGGTTCGGAAGGGTTTTGCTGAAGGAGCGGAATGCCCATTTCAGGGAGGTCTATGAAAATGAACCTGGAAAGGTCTTTTATTAGTTCGCGGGAATTGACGCTCAGGGCCTGGCGAAAGGGGAACTTTTTGGCCAGCAGGGGCAGGTGGCGAAAAGAGCGGGGTGTCGGCGCCTGAGCCGGGTCGACCAGCAACGGGACGACTTTTTTCTCGCGATCAAGGCTGTATTCGATTTCCTTTCGAACCCAGTCTTCCTCATCTTCCAGCCGTACGCAGCCGTGCTTATCCTGGATAAACCATTTATCTCCAATCAGGACAATGACAACGTCCGAACTTTCCAGATGCGTCAATATTTCCCTGTCCCATACATCGCCCGGGCCGATCCGCATGTTGTCCTTGAAAACGACATCGCCGAAGGCCTCTTTCAGATGGTGGTAAATATTTTCAGCCACAGCATCGGTATCGTCGCGGCGGTAGCTGATGAATATTTTGGATGGGATTTTCCGGCTCATTTTTACAGGATCATTTAGTGGAGTTTACGCACTTCGCTCACCTTTGCCGGCACATCGGCATATTCGATCAATTTTTGCGCTTCGCAAGGTAAAAGTATTGCGCGACGAAGTGAAAAACGGATAAAAGAGAAGAAATTGTGCTGTGTCTCTCTGAAATGCCGAAATATCCGGAGTGGGCTACCCTTCTGAAGGCTGCTAATGGCGTCTGATTTGCTTTCCCTGGCACAGTACGCCACCGAAGCCGCTACTACTTCCGATGCAGCGAAGAAGCCGCCAAAGGCCCGTTGGTGGTCGAGTTGCACAACAAAGTAACCGCCCTGAAAAATATGCTTGCCCTGGCTGATCGGTTGGGGATGTCGCCCGCGCACGGCAGGTGTTGAAGGGTTTGTTGCGTTTAGGGAGGAAGAAGAAAGTTTGTGAAGCGTAAAGAGTCCAAACTATCAATTTGTTTATTTCGGGCTCTTCCCAAAGTGCTTCATAAGGGTATATTTTTTTTATGAGATTAAGCATCTCGCTTTGGCCACTGGGATTATTTTCACAGTAATCACGATTAATCAAAAAGTAATGGCTAAGCGATTCAACTGTCAAATGAAGAAACGATGTATTACTAAAAAGTTGCTGAATAGCATATCGATAAAGGCGGAATCGGATTGTATTCTCTTTTTGCCCTTCTTTTTGCTCTTCGGGGGCTGTGTCCCGTAAAAGCCAAAAAAGATAAATAAGGGTTTTGATGGTATAAATGTAACATGATATTGATGCAGGTACGCAAAATAGGTTGAAAATTACCTCTGTTAGTCAGCACATTAAATCTATTTGCGGAGTTCCGATCCCGTTTATCATAGAACTTTACGAGTGCACTGGATGATCCTTAAAGTATTCAACTTCGACTAAAATTATGCGCATCTCAATTTTAAATCGAAAAAGATGGATGATAAGGTCATCCATCTTTTTGCGGCCGCAAGGCTTGAATTGATAAAAGGAGTCAAATATTAAACTAAATATTCATATCCACGGACTCGACTTTTGCATAAATCCTCCATAGTAACGACTTTCATGCCTTGAGGAAGGGGAGAATAAGAGTTTTATCAAGATGTTGAAATTTTTGTTCTAATGCCGCTTGATAATTGACGATTGCCCTAACAGCAACTATAAGTTGTTTTAGGAAAAGGCTAACGTGCCAAGGTACTTTCTCTAATGGGATATTAGGAATATCTTTTATCTGAGTAACAACCTCAGATAATTTTACTTGCCTATACCACAATTTTTCACAATTCGCTGGATTGATAGATACATTTGTATCACAGGCCTTGATTAGCCTTTTTTTAAGGTAGACAACAGCAAAGTAAAGTAAAGTGCCAACAGGAATAGATATTGTCACGAAAAATGCCGTAACTATAAAATTAGAAGCAGCAGGGTATGCTCCCTTATAGATCCAGCGCATAATCTTAGTAATCCATGCTGTACTGATACCCAAACGAATAGGTGTATCATAAAACTGCATAGATGAAGTACTAAACGCTGTCATTAGGAGAAGTAGGTGAATATGAGACTACAGCAAGGGGTGCGCGATTAAATCAACTATAAATCTAAGTTTCAATCTCACTCATGTACAAATAACGCTCCTTATTCCGGTAAGTTGCAAATATTTTCGACAAACGATGAAAAAACATTAAAATACCTCTCCCAAGCCTTTTTTTGAAAACCACACTTTATATACACAAATCCCTACCCAATCCAAAAATAGAAAAGGCTAACAATCTGAAAATCAGAAAGTTAGCCTTACAAGTTGTGATCCCGATGGGACTCGAACCCATGACTCCTTGATTAAAAAGTCAAGTGCTCTACCGACTGATTACGGGATCGGGCTATGCTCGCTTAAAAAGCGGGGGCAAAGATACATCGACTCCTTCCGGAAAATCCAACCCGCCTGAAATTTTTTCCAATAATTATTTGGATTTTGCCCCTGTAAACAAAGCTTCCGGAAAAAATAGTTTTGTATCGGTGTACCTTTGTGGCACTTTCAGGCGTAAAAAACCGTTCACACCCCAACCTCAACCACTCAACTCATACTAGTATGGAAAGTATCCGTCAAAAACAGATAGGCGAAACCCTCCGGCGTTATTTCGGCATGCTGCTCACCGAAGAAGGCAGCAATATCTATGGCCGCGATAAACTCGTGACGGTCACGGTGGTCCGTATGACCCCCGACCTGCTCGTGGCCAAAATATATGTCAGCGTATATGGCACCGAAAACAAACAGGAGGTGATCCTCGAACTCGAAGACAACCTCCCCGCCTGCGCCAGGCCCTGGCTTCCAAAGTCGGCAAACAAATGCGCCGCGTACCCGAACTCGAATTTTTCCTCGACGACACCATCGACGAAATGTACCGCGTGGATGCCCTGCTCAGCCGGGTCAATGAGGAGGATAAAAATTTGGGAAAATAATCGATATTATCGTCATTCGTCATTATCGTCATTCGTCATTTAGCCCAATGACGACCATGACGAATGACGACCATGACGACCATGACGATATGAAAATCGGACTCTTCTTCGGCTCTTTCAACCCCGTCCATGTCGGCCACCTGATCATCGCCAACTTTATGGCAACACAGACCGATCTGGACAAGCCAGGAGTTCGCCCTTATCATGGGCGGCGATAACCTCGCGTCGCTACACCAGTGGAAAAACTACGAACAGCTGCTCGCCGGTTACGATATATATGTGTACAAGCGCCCCTCGTTCGACGCCGGAGCGCTTGCCGCGCACCCGCGCGTGCGCCTGTGCGAGGCGCCCATGCTCGATATTTCCGCTACTTATATCCGGGAATGCCTGCGCACCGGAAAATCAGTGCGCTACCTGGTGCCCGATGCCGTATGGGAATACCTCGAATCGGGCACGCTCTACCGGGGTCAGGGGTAGGCAATGAAGTAGTAATTCAGCTTTGCCGTAATAGTGCCGGCAAAATTCCTCCCGCGACAACGCGGTTTCGTTCTTATAAAACGCCCCATCAGGGATACCTGCAGGCCGCAGCCGTCGAGCAGATCGTACACTTGCTCGGGTGTGGCGCCGTACAGTTCCGATGCGCCAAGGCCGTGCTCGAAGATGACGACAGGTTTGCAGCGCTCCAGCGTCCGGACCGCTCCTTTCAGTACCAGCAGTTCGCCGCCTTCCACATCAATCTTGATCAGGTCGATACTCCGGTCGGCGGGGATCAATGCGTCGAGCCGTTCGGTTTTAACCGTAATCTGGGTGTCCTGCTCGTTCGGATGGTCGTAAGTTCGTTTTACCAGGCCGCTGTAGGAGGGGTTGCTCACCACGTAGTTGAAACTGGAAGTCCCCGCCCTGTCGGACAGCGCAATGTCGAACAAATGGCAGTTGGGCACGCCTGCGTATTTTTCACGAGGTCCATGTAAAGGTCGGGGGATCGGCTCGTAGCCGAAATGCGTCCCTCCCGGTGCATATTTGATGAACTGGTCCAGTATCTCGCCCTTGTGGCAGCCTACATCGATGCAGTTACAGCCGGGTGTGCACACCTTGCGTATGACCTGTAGCGTCTGCCGGTCGTAACGCTGGTTCTGCGTAAACGCGATGGGTAGCAATTTCAGGAGCCGTTTTATTGCCGCTTTCAAACGCTCTGTATTTTGACACCGGAAGGCATGACCACGACCGGTTGGATGAAGGAAGGTGTCGTTTTTTTCAAATGTGCCGCAATATTAGGCATAAGCGGCGCTTCCATACGTATAAACAGCCGCGCTCAAACCGGAAAATGAAAAAGGAACAGGCAACCCGCCGCCGCCGCCGTGCATCAGGCTCTATCCATCCGCTAAAACAATCAGTTATCTGACCACCATGCGATTGCTCTACGCCCTTTTTTATCTTTGTCTGTTTCTTTGCCAGCACCTCTTTGCCCCAGGCGGTTAGCCCCGGGTTTCCGCCGCTTAAAATAGGCGAATGGCGCCAGCACCTGCCCTGGCAGCGCTCGACCTACGTGACGCAGAGCGACTCAAAGGTTTATTTTGCCTCCGAATGGGCGGTAGTGGAAATCGACAAGGCCGACCGCTCGCAGCGTTTTCTTACAAAGGTGGAAGGCCTCAGCGATGTGGGCATGCGCCTGATCCGTTACAGCAAGGCTGCCGATATACTCATCTGGCCTATACCAACAGCAACCTGGACCTGTACTACCCGGCAGACGGGCTGGTGGTCAACCTGCCTTTCATCAAGAAAAATATCAACATAGCGGGCGACAAGCAGATCAACGATGTCGCTTTTGAAGGGAAGGCGGCCTACCTGGCCAGCGATTTCGGCGTCCTGAAACTCAACCTCGAACGGGCGGAGGTGGAGTACACGGTCTTTACGGATGTGGCGGTCAAGTCGTTCCGGTGTGTTCAACGGTAACCTGTACGCCGGTACGGCCGAGGGGTGTTCCGCATCGCTTCCGACGACGTCAATCCGAAGATTTCAGCCGCTGGCAAAAGCTGGGCCCAGCCGACGGATTTCCCGCCGGTATTTCCGTCAATGCGATGACCGTCTGGAATGGCCAACTGCACCTCGGCATCGGCAATACTTTGTAGGCTGTTTCATGACCAGGACAAACGTGTCCATCGTAGCCCAGAACCCTACCCGCGAAGTATTTTACCTCACCAGTGAAGGGCCGGGCCTCATGATCTCCAGGAAGCAGGGGTCGGTTCGGTGGAGTATATGGAACCTTCGGGCGCGCGGTGAAATACAGGATCCCTGCGGCGCTGCCATACCGCTGTATGGTATAGAAGACGGCGAAAGAAGTTCTGGATCGCCGATGGCAACGACCAGTACCGGTATTACGACCACAATACCGGACAATGTGAAAAATTTACCCACAACTCGCCCTACCTGGGCATTCCACGGAGATCGCCATTGCACACAATAAAGTATACGTTGCCACGCCGGGCATCTGCCCGACCTCACGCCGCTGTATCGGGATTGGGGGTTTATATCTTCAGCGAGGGACAATGGGACCGTTTTTACGGCGAATCGAACCCCGAACTGGCCGGCGGATTCGGATGCGCAGCCTTGTGGCGCGTCGTTGCACACCCGGAGGAGGATAAATTTTACGCCGGCAGCTTTGGTCGGCGGACTGGGGGAAGCAACTCCGCCGGGCGCACCACCAAACGGTTCACCAAAAGCAACTCCATCCTGCAGAGTGCAGGCGCTGCGGGAGCCGACCGGACGGCTATCGGCGGTATGGCCTTCGATCAGGACAACAATCTTTGGATATGCAACTACAGCGCCGAGTCGCCCATCGCCGTATTAAAAGCAGACGGTACCCCCCGCAATTTTTCCGCAGCGCCGGCCAACAACCGGCTGCAGGTCGTGGTAGACAACAGCGGCTACAAATGGTTTGTCATCGGCTTCCAACGGCGGCGTACTCGTATATGATAGCGGGGCCGATATCGACAACCCTGCCGATGACCGCTACCGCATCATCAATGCTGCCAACAGCGCACCTGCCAACCAACAGCGTGACGACTATTGCCGTCGACCCAGGAGGGCGATGTGTGGGTGGGCACCCAACAGGGCGCGGTGAGTTTTCGAATGCGGTAGCAATGTCTTCGATGCGAGCAACTGCACGGACGGCGACTTATCGTCAATGGAAGGGTTCAACGCCTGCCTGTCGGACGGAGGGGGTGCGACCATCGCCATCGACGGCGCCAACCGCAAGTGGTTCGGCACCACCAACGGCGTTTTTGTGCAGTCGCCCGATGCCCTCACCCAGGAAGCGCATTATACCTCGACCAACAGCCCGCTGTTCGATGATGCCATCACGGATATTGCCATCAATCAGGAAACGGGAGGAAGTGTGGATCGGCACCGAAAAGGCATCGTATCGCTGCGTGCCGAAGCGACTGAAGGGCGCATCAGCAGCACGGCTGCCTAGGCCTATCAACCCCGTGCGGCCCGACTATGGCGCACCCATCGCGATACACGGTTTGGCCCGCGATGCCAATGTAAAATCACCGATGTAGCGGGCAATCTGGTCGATGAGGCAAGGCGCTTGGCGGACAGGCGGTATGGGACGGTCACGACTACCTGGGCCAAGGGCTGCTTGGGGCCTTCTTTACCTGGTATTCGCCGCAGTACGCCAGACCTTCGATACGCCCGATGCGATCATCACGAAAGTGGTGATTTGAACTGATTAGAGATGCGTTCTGGTGTGCATTTGTCGGATTGACTACGGCGTGTTCAACCGAATGTTAAAATCGCAATTATTGTTGGAACGGAGGCAATAAAGGGGGTAAGGCCCGCTGTTTTATACCGCGATTTTTTCAAACTAAAATTCTAAATTTAAACGGCTTAAAGCACCTATGGAAGAAACCTACACATACAACGCATTGGTACAGTATCTTTACCATGAAATGCACATCACAGAAGCCATCGAAATTGGCACATCTTCTGGAAGAACGCCCGGGGAAGTGCGCCGAGTTTGATGATCTAGGCGTTCGAAAATGCAACTCAGGAAAGCGCAACCCGTCGCAGCAAGCCTAGACAACATCCTGCGATACAGCACAAAAACTGTTTTTGGGGCATCCCTTTGAAAAAGGATGCTTCAGTACCAAGAAGACAAACCCCTCGTCGCACCACCGACGGGGTTTTGGTTTATCTAAAACCGGGCACTTCCGTCTGCTTTTCAGGCCCCCTGCTAACCATCTGCAAATCACTGTCATGTTTATGTGATTTCAAAATAGCCGTAGAAAGGTATCGCGGAATGATGTTCCGCGTTCCGGAATGCCATTCAGATTACAGGACGCTTACGTTCCGGAATGCCATTCCGGGTTACAGAGCGCGCGTTCCGGAATACCATTCCAAGTTACAGGACTGTGCCTCCCGGAATGCCATTCCGGGTTAAGGAGGACGCTGCGTTCCGGAATGCCATTCCGGGTTGCATGGCGCTGCGTTAAGCCCGGAATGCCATTCCGGGTTGCAGGGCGCTGCGTTCCGGAATGTACCTGTTCGTTCTGCTCGGCCTTTTGCATCCATCATTTCCAAAGGGCTAACTCGAACCCAGCCAGTTCTGCTACCGTCCATTTCGGTCCACTGTCCAAAAACGTTGTCCGCTTCCTTAACCTTACCAAACAGTGATTGCTCCGCCCTCCGGCCATGCGCGCACCGTACTTCCGCTGAGCCATGATGTTGTTGCTTTTTGGACCTGGCCCAGGGGGGCGGACACCCTTCAGCTATCAGAGGCTCCTCCGTTTTTGGGCAAACAATCCTGCTCGGATTTTGTGCGGGACCTGACCGGGCGCTGATCAGCGGTCTGGTTGCGCTGAACGAGATATTCAACCTGACAACCCTTCAGAAGACGAGTGCGCTGGAGGTAAGCAAACCGCTACAAGTCGGGTTTGTTTTCAGAATTTTCAACTGATCCCTTACCCTTTACCGCCTCTTCGAAAATGTGATGGGAATTTCGCCTCGACCTTGCGCGGCGAAGGCAGTGGTAAAGCCGAACAGCGGCCCGCCAGTGGCCTTAAGTGCGTGGGCCCAAGGCGACCGGCCTGATCGGACCATCCGGTCCAACTTTCGGGTGGCGAACAGCAAAAGCGTGTGCATCGCGCGCGCGCCTTCCAACATTCGAAAAATGATCTTCGCCGACGAACCGACGGGCAAACCGATTGCCGCTGATAACGCGGCAGGTATCGTCGACCTGACCTTCGATCTGAACCGCATGGCGGTAAGTACCTGCGCCTGTGCTTGTTACCCATGATCCTGAGCCTAGGCGTACCCGCCGCTTGCTCCGGCTGAAGGAAGTGGAAGGATTTGATTCTCGGTCGGAGGCAGCAAAGTAGAATCGGGCAAATCTGTTGCCGGGTGGCTGGATTTCACCACCTTTGCATCAGCCAGCCATAGCAGGCGCACGGCCCGCCTGCTACTGCCGCCAGAAATATCATCACTGAATCGCGAATTCATCATCAACATCCCGTTCCTGTTCCTGATCAACCCTGCCGATCAAACCGGCGTTCATTTTCGGGATTGACTCCGACGTTGCAAAATCCGCATTGGAGTGGATTACGGGCTTTATTCTCTGCGCTGAAGTTGAACTCCTGACTCCAGTATTTTTCAGATCGTCAATGATTGGGGCATTCAGGGTCGCTTCCCCAGCAATCACCGTATCAGCAGGCACCTGCAACTCCCGCCCAAGTATTCTCTGAACCTGCTGGGCTTAAAGGGGGACCTCCGTTGGGTATTCTTTTATGTAGCGGCCGTTACGTGCCGCCGCTGGTCGCCCGTAGGCTGCCTGGCTGCTGACGGTCGTGGCCATGAACTGCCGGCTTCTGCTGGGATCCTCCTGCTCAATTCGATACTGGTGCAGATGGTTTTTGTTCCCAGCATCCAATGCGTTTCCGGACTTCTTGGTGCATTACTGGCTCCGGAGGTAGTTTCCCCGGTCTCTCCCGGATAAACCTGATGCTGGGCGACCTGCGGTATACTGCTGCTGTGGGCCAATCCGTTTCGGCCATATCTCCTTTACTCATTGAGACATCTGCGCTGGCGCAGACGCCATCTTCCTCTTGGTGGTTCTGACCGTCCTGATCGTTTTGTAGGCTTTCGCTTCGGTAGAAGGCGGAATCTCCGATCTGCCGTCGTGGGCTGTAAACTGGCAAGCGCAGGGCGACCAGTGGTGTTGTTTCCTGCTGCGCAGTGCGTTATCCCCGTATGCCCTCATTGTCCTATTGGATGTTTGCCCATACCCGGGCCCCGACGGGGGTACTGGAGCGATCGCTGCCCGACGGCGAGACACATGCAAAGCGTATGCGCGCGTAAGCCTACCGGCCGCCTCTGTTGACGCCCGCAATATGCTCGGATTCATGTTCGCTTCGCTGCTGCTTCGCCCATGTTTGCCTGGCTGCCGAAAGACACTCCGGCGGCTACAGGCGTGGCGGTGGTCGCTGGCGCTTCGTGCCAGAGTTCTTTAGTTTGCCGTGGACCGGCAGCATTACTCCTCGCGGCGGCGGCGTATTTTCCTTTGGGCTCGGGAGGATCTGGCGCCGTAACTCCTGATGGTTGCCATTTACTCACCGTATCGCGCTGGGATACGCTGGGGCCGCTTTTCACCCGGCCTTCAGCGCCGCGAGTGGGGCGACGTGAATATTTACTTCTGCACCGCAGCTATTAGGGCAATAATAGGAAAGAGAGCGGCTGCGCGATATGAAGAATCGCCGCTTCTTTCTCTGATCGGCATCGTGCCGAATGTAACGCCCAACCTGTTTCGGATCCTGACGTATCAGGCAGGCATTTATAGCGTGCTAAGGCTACTGTGGTGGCTTTCACTTCTGTAGAGTTCTGAGAGGGTCTCTTAGATGCTGTGGCCAAAGCTGCTCTTCCGACTTCATCCCAGCAGTGGATGTCCAGGATCAAGTGGGCTCACTGTTTGCAGTTGCAGCAGATTATCTGGTACTCTTTGGCATTCAGGCGGATTGGAAAACTGGCTTCTGACTGGCTTTCCGTTGGCGGGGTTGTTTGGAGGCTTTCGTTTCGGCCAGCAAGGTGGGTGCAAGGCAAAGGTAGAAAAGCGGCTGTTTTCCTGAAAATGTGTGAGTGGAATAAATTTTCCTGGCTCTGCAAATCGTGCATACAAAATGAGCATTTCTTTTATACTTTCTTTGCATCTGATTTGCTTCTTGCCGCAATTTCCGGCGGTGGCGGGTCCATCAGCGCAAGTTGGAGGTCTTCCCCTGAATGCAAGCAGTCTCTTCCTGCCGGCTTCTTGCCCTTGTCTGGGATTTGGTAATAGCTGCAAAGCTCTGGGCTTTAGATCCATGGAAAAGTAGTTGCTTGCTCTGTTGTTACCTGTGAGATGGAACCTTATACGGTGTATGTAAATGATATCTCGGCATTAGTGGGTAAGCTGCCCAAATTTTATGCAAGATAACGGTTATGAATTACGGATTTTGATGCCGCGTTATGGTGCGTGGTCAATGAACGTCGTCACCGGGCCGTGGCTGAAGTGGTGCGCTCCTTCCGGAATGAACATTATCGTTGGATGAGGATGATTACCCGCTGATTATCAAGGTTGCATCGTTGCCTCCGTTAGCTCCCGTTTGTAGGTTTATTTCTCTCTCGATAACGAGGACTCCTTAAAACGCAAATCAAAGCCTAAAGACGCTGAGGACAAGTTTCCTTTTGAAGATAATCCCGACCGCGCCGCTTTCTCTTTGTAAGTGCGTCATTGGAATGCAGTAAACATCTGGCTGTAAGCCTGACATCCGACTGTGCCACGGCTGGATAGATGAGCCTTATCCCGCTTTATCTGCGTACCGCTTGGCAAAATGGGAGTCGATTTTTGCCAATTCGCATATCAGTAACACAGTGTGTACGACACCCCTCACGAAAAAGAAGGTATGAAAGGGCCTTATGAGCAAGGCTGCCATCATTAACCTGACGAAGGCCAACCTGGCTTTCGCCTACTTGTAGAGGTGGCGTTAGAGGGCATATCCATGGCCAAAGGTGTATTATTTACAATCTGGGATGCTATCATCATCGGCAGCGAAACAGGGGACACGAGCGTTGATTATTTGTCTGCCGTGGCTCAGGATAAACTCTGTTTCCTTGGTTCTTGGAAAAATGATGTTGATGATAGGAGTTTCATTTCGGCATACCCTTTCGAGTTTTTAAGAGTTCGAC
>JADJRC010000016.1 GCA_016712415.1 Lewinellaceae bacterium
CGTATCCTTATGCCAAATCTTTACAACATCCTGTCCCATCACGTCGCCCAGCACGTGCACCATATCATCGTCGCAATTGGAACCGGGGAAAACGATAACGCCAAATTTCATGGTTGACTCTGTGTTTATTCAGGAGCCGGCAGTACGCCGTCCTATGATGTAAAAGGGAAAAATTGAATAAATAATACAAAACAAAGCAGCAAAAGATGGAATACCTCGGCCAGCGCTTTGTTCTTCATGGCTGAAAAGGTCATGGACAAAAAGATGCCCATCGACGGCATCAACAAGAACAGGTGTACCGGCGGCGCCTTGCTTTGCAGCAACAACGTAAGGCCGGCGGCAAAAAGAAACCAGTACAAAACGCCGACATACTTCTGCATTTGTATCAGTTTCCGGAAGGAATAGGTGCCGTAACTCAGCAACACGATGACAAATAACAAACCCATCATGATGCTTTCAACTATGGTAAAATAGCCGAAACTGGAATCGAACTGGTAGCGATGGAACAACCCGTTGAACTGAACACCCCAGAACTCCCCTCCCCGGTCGGTCCAGAAATACCAGAGCCAGGCGAGAAAAACCGGCGTTGCCACACCGGTCAGCAAAACCAGCAATTCTCTAAAATTAAACGCCCGCATAATATTGATCCCTGCAAAAACAGCCACAAGCAGGAAAACGGCAGGAGGATAGAACAAGGAGGCTACTGTAGTCCAAAAGGCTGCATCGAAGATCAGCGCGGTGGCACTGGGCTGTTTGTAGGTGCTGAAAACGCGCCGGAGTACCATCGGGATAAACGTCACGGCAACCAGGGGCGGCGACAGGTACAGGAAATCGGGCAGGCAAACAGCCACCAGCGCATAAAAAAGCCCCGGAAGCCAGTTCCGGTCGCCCAGCATCCGGAATTCATCGGCCAGCATGTTGACTGCGAGTGCCTGGATAAATACCAGCACTGTGGCGCTGATGGCCGAATAAAGGGGATGCTGACCCAGCCAGTCGAACCACATGCGGTACAGCGCCCCGCTGTCTACCACATCTTCACCCGGAGCCGGCCAATAGCCGGTCAGAGAAGCGAGGTGCGTCAATCCGACATAAATTGCCAGAAATATTGCAGTGGTAAACTGGTTATTGCGGAACAGGCTCAGCACAGGAAGTAGTATAAAGCGCGAAGTTCCACAAAAGGACGTAAAGGGCAAATGAGAATGGTGAAAAACTGCATTATTGCTGTGATTTTATCAACCGGAGTGTTTGTGCCTCGCCACTTTCGAGCCTGATCCGGATAAAGTATATGCCTGCAGGTAAACGCTCCAAATCAAGCGGAACGGCGTGTGCCGTACTACGCGTGTCAACTTCCAGTCTATACACCTGCCTGCCCAACTGGTCGTACATCGAAATATCCGGCGCCGATGCCTGTGTCATTTCCAGGCTGAGCAATGCCGTACCCGTTGCAGGGTTGGGCGCAATGCTCAGGCCCTTCCATGCCGCCGGTTGCGAGGCGCCAGTTGTGCCTGCGAAAACCTCCAGCACCAGTTTGCACCCGTTGATATCTGTAATCGACACCGTGTAATGACCTGTAGCCAGCCCAGTTGCTATGGGGCCGGTCTGGTTGCCGCTGGCGGCATCCCAGACGACGTCGTAGGGCGCCGTTCCACCAGAAATGTTGAGTGCAACCGTCCAGCCGCCGGCAACCGAATCAACGGTCCAGCTTGCCGCGAGCACAGGCGGTTGACCGATAGTAAACGGGTAGTAGTTAAAACACCCAACGGCATCGGTCAGGGTCAGGGTATAGTTACCCGCAGGCAAGTTCTCCAATTGCGCGCCGCTCTGGGCGTTGCTCCAGAAATAGCCGTAAGGCGGCGTGCCTCCACCGGCCTGCACTGTGATCGTGCCGTTATTTTGTCCGAAACAAAGCACGTCGGTTGCCGATCCGGTCAGTTGGAGCGGCGATGCAAGCGCCTGAATTTCGTAGACAGGCGTCGCTTTCGTACAGCCGGCGGCATCGGTGACTGTAAGTTGGTAGTTTCCATCAGGCAGCCCGGCAACAGAGGCGGTTTGCTGCCCGCTGCTCCATTGGTATTGCGTCGGCGGCGTTCCTCCGTTGATGTGTAAAAATATGGCGCCTTGCTCCAGTCCGCATTTATCCTGAACAATGGAGTCCAGGGTAACCACAATGCCCAGCGAAGGCTGGGAAATAACCACTGCCGGCGATACCACCTTGCAGTCCCTGAAATCGGTGACCGTGAGCATGTAAGTCCCGGCGGGTATTTGACTCAGATTCTGCGTCGTGGCGCCATTATTCCAAAGGAAAGTAAAGGGGGGCAAGCCGCCTGAAAGCTGGGTCAGGATGGCGCCGGTGCTGTCGCCTTTGCACGCGACATTGGTCTGTGAGGCGACGTTGAAAAGGATCACTGGCGCTTCTTCGATCAGGTATTGTTCCGAAACCGCCACACAGCCGGTAGCGTCCGTGATCGTTACAGTGTAAACACCTCCCGATAGCGCAGTCGCCTGGTCAATCGGCGCCGGAATGTTGTTGTGTACCCCTATGGGTGGCGACCAGGCAAACTGGTAGGGCGGTGTACCGTTGGAGGCCATGACCACAATCTTTCCGTCGTCAGTGCCGGGGCACTTAACAGGCTGTATCTCAATTGTTTGTACGGAAAAGGATTTTCCCTTGTCGATCACCGTCAAATTATTGAGGATTTGTGCGCATCCAATCGCATCGAGCACCGTCACGCTGTAGGCTCCTTCCTGAAGAAAATACAGGTTTTGGGTCGTGTCGCCGGTGTTCCAGAAATACCTGTAAGGTGGAATGCCACCGGAAACGGCCAGTGTTATAGTGCCTGTCAGCACGCCGAAACAGGGGATATCCGTAACAATCGGTGTTACGACCAGTGCAGGCGGCTCGGTGACGGTCAATGGCCCAAACAGATAGGTGCAACCGTTGTTATCGGTGACGGTGAGGGTAAAAGTGCCGGCAGGGATGGCAGGCAGGTCTTCCGTTACCGCCCCGTTGCTCCAGGCAAAGGTATAGGGCTGTGCGCCTCCGGTAGTGTAGATATCGATGCTGCCGTTCGGTTCTTTGGCGCATGCGGCATTTTGTTGGCCGATCAGGGTTACACCCAACGGTGATTTTGGCTGCTCGATCGAAAAGGTATCGCTGATCGCACAGCCGCGACTGTCGCGAACCTGTAAAATATATTGTCCTGCCGGCACAAGCGTCAGTGGCAGGTTTCCGGCTATACCGTTCCAGGTTACCTCCAGATCGCCTTCTCCGCCGCTAACGCCGACATCGATTTGCCCTGTGCTATCGCCGTAACAAGCGACGGGTGTAATCCCGTTCAGAGCGAGCGTCAGCAGTTGCGGCGCATCAAGGACAATATTGTTCAACAACAGCGTACAGCCCTGTGCATCCGTAACCGTCAAACCGTACACACCGGCGATCTGGTCGCTCAGAATATTCTGCCCGGCGCCGGATTGCCCGGTATTCCAGCTATAATGATAGGGCATGACGCCGCCGCCAATGATGGCTTCTATGCGGCCGTCGTTGGCTCCGATGCAGGTAGGATTTGTTTTCAGCAATTCATCAAGGGTCAACGCGGCGGGTTGCATAACCGTGGCGGCAAATGTTTTCGTACAGCCGTTGGCATCTGTTACGGTTGCGTTGTAGTTGCCGGCAGCAAGGCTGCTCAACGACGGCGTTGTCGCGCCGTTGTCCCACGACACCTGGTAAGGCATTGTTCCACCTGAAATATTGATCGAAAGCGCGCCGCTATTACCTCCAAAACACGTTACATGCTGTATGGAATTCTGGGAAACGAGCAGTTCTGAAGGTTGCGCAATGGTATATATCGGTGAGGTGAACGTGCAGCCGTTAGCGTCGGTTATCGTTGTCGAATATGTGCCTGCGGCTACATTCTGAATGTCTTCCGTGTTGGCGCTGTTCGACCAATTGGACTGATATGGCGGTGTTGCGCCGAAGATGGCCAGATCGACGAGTCCGGAATTGCCGCCAAAACAGCCTACGTCGTGCAAGTCGTTCTGTATGATTTGGATGGGCGCAGGTGCGGCGACCTCCAGGTTGTTGACGATCTGGGTGCAACTACCGTCGGTGATCGTAACGGAGTACATGCCTCCGGGCAGGTTGGTGATCGAGGCGGTCGACTGGTTGTTGCTCCATTGAAATACCGGCGCAACGCCGTTTACATTCAGCGAAATACTGCCCGTGGCATCGCCGGGACAACTTACGCCGACAATTGTATCCACATCCACGGTAAGTCCGGGCGCATTGAGCACAATCTGCGGCAAGGTCATGGAACAACCGCCGGAGGCGTCCGTAATGGTAATTCGATACCCGCCTTGTTTCAATCCGGTTATGGTACCCGAGCCGTTGATTCCCGGCAAACTCCCCGCACTTGCTCCCGACCATGAAAAGGTGTACGGCGGGATACCGTTCTGGGGGTGCAGGGTTATGCTGCCGTTGGTGCCGCCGCATACGCCGGGATTTACAACGCTCTCGATCGTTGTCTGGGTTACATTGTTCAGGGTATACACTTTGATCGAGCGTACGGCCGTGCACCCGTTTGTATCCGTCACGGTAACGATATAGGTCGTCGTTGTTCCGGGCATGGCACTCGCCTGTACAGGTATGGTCTGGAAATTAAGTCCGTTGCTCCATACATAGGTAAAGGGTGAAGCGCCGGTGGCCGTGGCCGTCAGGTTCAGCGTTTTATTGCGACAAATAGTGATGGAGTCGCCCTGCGCGATTTGCAAGGATGGCGGCGGAAAAACCGTCGCCGTTACGGATGCCGTGTCTTTACATCCGGCTCCCGTCGTGCTTAATATGTAATATATCGTGGTGGCCGGCGGTACAATGACCGGCGAGGAAAGTTGGTTGCCCGGAACCAGCGGCTGCGCAAAATAATAGGTCAGCACTCCGTTTGCACCGGCGGTGTCGGTCAAAGGCAGGGCGCCCAGGTCGAGTACGCCGCCGGTACACAGCGTCGGGGCTGCGACAAGCGAAAGCGCGGGTGTCGGATTTACTGTTGCTGTAACGGCTGTGCGCGTGCTCGCGCAACCGCCGCCGGAAACAACGATCGAGTCGAGCAGGAAGAACGTCGTGCCCGACTGGAGGTTGTTGATGGACAAGGTGCTTCCTGTTGCGACCGGAACACCGCCCGAAGGGCTGTCGAACCAGAAAAACTGACCGGTCGGTGTTCCGTTTGCCGAGAGTGTTACGGGCAATCCGGCACAGACCACGGCGCCGGTACCAGCCGGCGCGGCGATAAAACTGTCGTCGGCCGGGCCGTTGCAGTTTTCATCTTTGCCGTTGCACAAAATCTCGACGGCGCTTGGGTAACTGGTATCATCGCCATCGTCGCAGTCGGTGTTATTCAGGACATAGCCCGGCGGCGTGTTCGGATTGCAGAGGATGACCCGTTGCGCCGGGTCGCCGAATCCGTCGCCGTCTGCATCGCGGAAATATTCAAAATCAGGGGTGCCGGCTTCCGTGGAGCCGTAGAAGGTCAGGTTATCGATGGCGATATCGCCGTAGGCGCCGAATACGCCTGTTGCGACCAGTTGGAAGAGTGCAATTTGTCCGTCATAAGCGCTCAGGTCGACATATTCCCGCCGCCATTGTTTCCCTCTGTTTCCCGACCAGGTTTTTACCGGCAACCAGTTTTGTCCGCCATCTGTGGACGCCTGCAGGGCCAGGCTGCTCATCAGTCCGGTTTTGGTGTTCATATACAGGTCGAACGAGAAGTGGCAGGGTTGCGACGTCGGAGCATTCACCAATATGCACAGGGTTCGCAGGATCGCTTTTTTCCCGTTGGCGCCCGTAGGCGAGCAGGAGTTGCGGAAATAGAGGTAATTGCCGTTTCCTTCCGGTGCAGCGGGGGGGCCTGCCACCGGATAGGTCAGACCATATCCCGTCCACACCTTCCATTCGTAGTCGTCGTCGGGCACGTTTTGCCAGAGACCCGGAAGCGGGCAGGGGTCGGCGCACCCTGCGGTACAGGTCATCAGCGTATCGGCATTTTCGAGCAGCGTAGGGGGGCAATTGGTGAAAAAGCCGGTCAGGTTGCTGTTGGGTCCCCATACGCCCGGGGCGCATTGGCGGCGGAGATACACCTGGTATTGCACTAATGTTGAAAGCCCGTTGAGGGTAAAGGGTTGCATCACCGGCTCCTGTAAAGCGACAACCATACCCCCGATTCCTGCGGTACTGCCTGTTCCGGGGAAAAAACCTGCCGGTCCGTATTCGATCAGCACGCTGTCGCCCGGCGCACCGGGCGTCCAGGAAATATCTGCCGATGTTCCGGTGACATTCCCGACGGAAACACCTGCCACTGCCGGGCAGGCCGTCGACGAAAACACCAGCCCGAAGAGGCGAAGTTTGCCCTTGTCGTTGGTTTTGTTGTCGCATACCTCCAGCAGCCACACCCCGTTTGGGTTTTGGCCGTTGGCGAAAGGTGCGAGCGATTGAAAAGGAATATAGTAACCGGTAAAATTATCGTGTTCAGCGGCTGCCGACAGTGGCAGCGCGCCCGGTTGTTCGTTTAGTTCGACAAACTGGGCGCAGGGCGTGCCTTCCGGGTTGCCGATGTTTTTGTCTCCCGCATTCAGCCCGCCGATAAGTTGTACCCTGGTACTGTCGGGCGACCAAAGCCAGACCCTTAAGTCGGAGCGCCAGGGATGCTCAATCACAAGCCGAATACCCGATAGCGATACATCGCCACCCAATGCGTTGCCTGGAGCATCATCTACATGGATTTTGAAAAACTGCCTCCCGCTCGCGCAAGAGGTGTCCCGCAGATCGAAATTAAGTGGACACGGCCGGGAATTGTTGATATCGGTGGAAAAATTGCGCAGGGCACTCCAGTCGCTGCGGGTACTGTCCGGGCAAACCGTACGCACGCGAAACCTATACTGTTGCCCGGGTGTAAGTCCGGTCAACACAAGCGGCGGCGCGCCGTTGACCACGTGTGTCGGATTTCCGGTCAGAGGCTGGGCTGTTTCCCTGATCTCCAGTTCATACAGGTCGCCCACATCGGTCCAGGTAAGCTGGGCGCTGGAATCGGTGATCTGGCTGGCTGACAGCAGTTCGGGTTGCGGACAGGGGGCAGCGCCATGCATTGGTTCTGTGGAAACCGGGCGACCGGATAAAACCAGGGATTGGGACAACAGCGGCAGTAGCCACAGCAAACGTAAGTAACGAATTGACATGCCTTATGAATAAGTCAGGGTTACCGTTGAACAAAATAATCGAAATTCCGGGGCGACGGTTGTGCCCATGCGTGAACACAACAACACTATTTACCAACGGGAGGCGGGAAAGGTGGATTGCACCGGTTTTTGAATAAAAAAACCTGATGCCCACTCCGGTCAAAATTCGGGCCGGAAAATACTTGTACCAAACCTGCTTCCACTCGCATGGCGCTATTCCCCGGACAACTTTACTACTTTTGCCGCGCCACAACAATATCGACACTAACCATACCCGACCATGCAAAAACTCCACAATTATATTCTCGGCCAATGGGCGCCCGGCGACGGCGACGGTGTGCCGCAATACCACGCCATCACCGGTGCGTTGGTGAGCACCGCCAGTAGTGAAGGGCTTGATTATGCCGCTATTCTCGATTATGGCCGCAAAAAAGGCGGCCCGGTGCTTCGGCGCATGACCTTTCCCGAGCGCGGGCGTATGCTCAAAGCCCTGGCGCTGTATTTACTCGAACGCAAGGAAAAATACTACCAGGTATCACACAAGACCGGCGCTACACGAGCCGATTCGTGGGTCGATATTGAAGGCGGTATCGGCAACCTTTTTGCCAACAGCAGCCTCCGCAGAAAATTCCCCGACGAACCGTACTATGTCGAAGGGGAAGCCATACGCCTCTCGAAGGAAAACACTTTTATCGGGCACCATATTCTGGTACCCAAACACGGTATTGCCGTACACATCAACGCGTATAATTTCCCCATTTGGGGTATGCTGGAAAAAGTAGCCGTCAACCTCATGGCCGGCGTGCCGGCTGTGGTAAAGCCCAGCGAGCAGACCTCCTACCTCACGGAAGCGATGGTGCGCGACATCATTGCATCGGGTATTCTGCCGGAAGGCGCCCTGCAACTCGTCGTGGGAACCGGCCGCGGCATCATCGACCCGGTGGGGAGCCAGGATGTGGTGACCTTCACAGGCTCAGCCGAAACGGGGCGCATCCTGCGCGCGCACCCGTCCATCATCCGCCATTCCGTCCCCTTTACAGTCGAAGCAGATTCCCTGAACGCGGCCATATTGGGCGAAGATGCCGTTCCGGGCACCCCCGAATTTGACCTTTTTATCAAGGAATGCCGCCGGGAAATGGTAACCAAAGCCGGGCAGAAATGCACGGCTATCCGCCGCATCATCGTACCGGAAAACATGCTTGCGGAGGTGCAGGAGGCGCTTTCAAGGGAACTGGCCAAAACGGTGATCGGCGATCCTGCGGCAGAAGGCGTGCGCATGGGCGCCCTGATCAACCGGCAGCAACTGGCCCGGGTGCGGGAAAAACTGGCCCTGCTGGCCGGCGAAAACCAGGTCGTTTTCGGCAACCCGGATACCTTCGAACTGGTGGGCGCAGAGCGGGAAAAGGGCGCTTTTATGCCGCCGGTGCTGCTGCTGAACGACAAGCCCTTTATCAAACAACTGGCCCACGAAACGGAGTGTTTCGGTCCCGTTTCCACCATAATGCCGTATCAGTCGATCGATCAGGCCATCGAACTGGCGAATATGGGCAAAGGCTCACTGGTGAGTACTATCTGCACCCTCGACCCAAATATCATGCGTGACTATATACTCGAGGCAGCAGCATTTCACGGCCGTATTATGATCCTCAACCGGACATCCGCCAAGGAGAGCACCGGGCACGGCTCACCCATGCCTATGCTGGTGCACGGCGGACCGGGGCACGCCGGTGGCGGCGAGGAGATGGGCGGCATGCGCGGCGTGCTCCATTACATGCAGCGTACGGCGCTCCAGGGACATCCAACCGACATTACCGCTGTGACCAGGCAATTCCAGGTTGGCGCCGGGCAGACAGAAACACCTGTCCACCCGTTCAAAAAATATTTTGACGACCTGTTTGTCGGCGAAACGCTCGTCACGGCCAAACACACGGTTTCCGAGGCAGATATTCATAATTTTGCCAACGTCAGCGGCGATAATTTTTACGCCCACATGGACGAAACGGCGCTCGAAGGAACACCCTTCACCCGGCGTGTGGCGCATGGCTATTTTGTGCTGTCCAAGGCAGCCGGTTTGTTTGTAGACGCCAAAAAAGGCCCGGTTTTGCTGAATTACGGTCTGGATGAATGCCGTTTTACCAAACCCGTCTATCCGGGCATGACCATTGGGGTTAAACTGACCGTGAAGGAAAAAATTGAACAGGAAAGCGACCCGTCCCGCGAGGGCGTAGCGGCAATTCCGCGCGGCATCGTCAAATGGCTTGTTGATGTGTACGACGAAACCGGCGAAACGGTGGCGGTGGCGACAATTTTGACGATGGTGCGGAAAAGGGGGTAGGTGTTTTGAGTAAATAATGCCCTGTTGTAATACTAAATGAGAACTCATATTGAATCATCTACCAACTATTGCTGAAATTGACGGTATTGCCGCGCAATCCGACCCGGTTATCCGCAATCTCCACATCACCCAAAGTTACAGGGAACTGTCCTCTACTTTCGCTGCGCGTACCGGCCCGGTGGCCAACTGGTGCACTTTTGCTACCTGGGCATCCAAGCAGGCGGGCCAGACGATCCGCAAGGAGGACCTCCTTCGCACCCTGGAGCAAGTGCTGGCCAATGCGGCCGATATCAATGAAATGCTTGGCCGGGTATCAGACCTTATCAGGGGTGAAAACACCGGACACAGCGTTGACCAGATCCGGCAACTGGTGTGGGATGCCCTGGGGCCCAGGGCTGCTATGGAACGCGCCAGCGATGCCGTGGGGCGCGGCAACCAAAAGGTATTCGCCGAGATCGGCCATGAATTTGCCCGCTTTGCGGCGGAATGCCTGGGCGACACAGTGCCAGATGCAGAAAAAGTTGCCCGTTTTTGCGCCGGTTTAAAACCCGGCGACCCGCCCGACGGGCAGCGGTACCTGCATTCGGCATTCACCTGCTATTACCGCGCCTTGTTTGAAACAGATGCCAAAACACGCGTTGAGTTGCTCTTGCTGGCCAACCTTCAGATCGGATTTCACGAACAAACGCGTCTGCAACCCGAGATCGCTGAAGCGCTCGAAGCCTCTGTAGTTGACCCTTATGTGTTTTCGCGCCGACTGGTCGATGCATTGTTCCCCAATCGCGGCTGGATGATCCATGGCGTCTGGTGGGTGATGCGCCAATTAGGTTTTCCCAGCAAACTGGACACCGCAATCAACCGGTTTTTCATGGCCGTCCGCCACAGGATACGGCTGTTGCTCACGGACTACATGATGGTGCTGGAACTTCCGGTTGGCCGTATGCGGCTTGGAGATGACCTGCGTGCCGGGTACCCTGAAACGCTGCGGCGCCTGACGAATCCGGAGCTGGTGGCTTTGTTGCATGAGATTGATCCCACGACCGACAGCCTGCGGGATTCCGGCGCGGCAGACTGGGCGGACCTGCCGGACCGCATCCATTATATTGCCGATTTGTTCCGTTGTTACGGGGAAAGTCCGGAGTTGCTGAACCCGCCGTTTACAGATGACCAGGTTGCGGCGTTTCGGGCGGGTCGTTTGCCGGAAGGGCCCTTGTAGCGCAGGGCACAGACTATCCTGCCGTCTGCTCCAGGAGCCACTCTTTTTCCGCCACGGCCCTGGTGGCTTCTATTTCCTGGTGCAGCGCGGCTCGGGCAGACTTGTCCAGCGGGTTGGTTTCCAATAGTTTTCGGGTAAATTGGACGGTGTTCAGGTAATTCTCCCGGTGGTATCCCATAACTTTCTTTCGGCGGATAAACGTGCCGATGGCCTGCAGGTGCGATTCCAGGAGGTCGTATTCTTCCAATTCGTAAAATATCTTCATTTGAAGGGTTTTGGCCGCCAGGTTGAGCAACAGGTCTTTGTATTCCGCCCGTTGGAGCAACTGCAATGCTTTTCCGGGGTTGCTGCGCTGATACTCCAGTCTGGCGAGGTTAAAACAGAACAACCCCTCGCGGTGCGCTTCCCTGAGGGTCATGCGATAGTCGTGTACGAAGCGCTCTACCCAGGCGAAATCGCGCATGACCAGGCCGATCGTTGCGGCATTTTGGTAGGTATACCGCGACAAAACGCCATTGGTGATAAAAAAATCTTTTGAGAAGCCTTCCTTGTACAGTTCAAACTGTTCTGCCAGGTAGTCGCTGCTGCCGGCGTTGTACTGCCTGATACAGAAATTGATGGCGAGGATAAACAAATCGCGGAGTTCGTCAGCCGGGAACAGGTTTCCATATTGGGTAAGCAAGGCTTTGAACTGCTGAAAGTGCGTCTTCTCTTCCGGTTCCGCAAGCGCCTTGAAGCAGTGGTAATACAGGCTAATTGCCGGGTTGTCAGAAATGCCGGCCTGTTCGATATGATGCAGCGCGGCATCCAGCAGGCCAAAATGGTAGGCTGAGTTGCGTACGGTCTGGTGCGAGTGCATAAAACAGGCCTGCCAGAGTTTTCGGGCGAGAAAGGCGCTGTCCAGTTGGTCAGATAATTCCTGGAAATCAAGGTGCTCCGTTGATTGTGTTTCTACTTCGAAGCGATATTTTTCCAGCAACATCCGGTAACGCTCCTCGAAAAAATCCGCATTCCTGTACGGCTTGTCATATTGAGTCTTATCTGCCTCCTGCCAGGCGCCGGTAAAGGCATCAGGTAACTGCCGTTTGCGGAAAATATTGGCAAGCCGGATGTGGTACTGCTGCTTGTCGGCTAAAAATTCGCTGACCGTCAGGAACTGTCCGGTAATCTGGTACAAAAAACTCATGGCCATACGGATACGGTGGTCGTCGTAGACCGCATTGCCGAACAGATGCAAGAACGCATCGCGCTTTTCCGGCGCCGGACTATTCTTTTTCAGAGATTTTTCCAGCAAATCGAGCAAGGCAGCCACTTCGGTGCGCTGGTTGAAAAACGGCGTATGTACAAACTTTTTCAAGCCGCGCAACTCTTCGGGAGAAAGGGTGCGCAACAGCTTCAGCAGCCGGCTTTTTTCCATGGCAGTAAAAAGTATATTTATCTTTATGTATGAAAAATAGTAGACAAAACTATGGATATAACAATTGAATATCAATAAAATATAAAAAAAATAACCTCATCTGTTAGTTACAAACTGTTATTTTTGTTTTTGCCTGTCTGCCGTACATCATTCACTTTTGTATCGTGAAAAATTTATTCTACCTAAACAGGCATCTCATGAATATGACTACGCAACCATTGCGCTTCGGAATGAAAGCCGCAGTAACCGTTTTTTTTGCCGTAATGCACCTCACGGCTATGTGGTCGCAACAGGCCACCATTTCCGGAAGAATAACCACCCTGTTCGGCCAGGGCCTGGAAGAAACTACTATAGAGGTCACAGGCGCCTCGGGTACCAGTTATTTTGACCTGACCGATGCGGATGGAAATTATGCCGTCTCCGTTCCAACGGGGAGATACCTATACGGTCAAGCCATACAGGGATATCAATCCACTTTACGGCGTAAGCACCTTTGATCTGGTATATCTTAGGAACTACCTTTCCGGAGAATTTCAGTTTTTTTCTCCCTTTCAAATCATTGCTGCTGATGGTAACGGCGACAATCTTGTCAACGCCACCGACTCATTGCTGATCCGACAACTGATAGTGGGCTTAATTGCTGAGTTTCCCAATATCGGTTCCTGGCGTTTTGTGTCAAAAGGTTATGAATTCCCCAATCCCCAAAGCCCCTTCCCGTTTCCCGAGGAAATAACGATCAACAACCTGTCCGGCGATGCCGTCAACCGCGATTTCTGGGCAATAAAAGCCGGTGATCTGAACTTTAGCGTCGATACCGACAGCCTTTACAACAGAGGTGTCTCGGGTCGTGTTCGGATTGACAGCGACAACGATTGTGTCATTTCAGCCGGCGAGCAGCCGTTGGAAGGCTGGACCGCCACGGCCAACGGGCCACTGGGCACTTTTTTCGGCACGACCAATGAAGACGGCAATTTCGTCATCTACCTGCCTTCCGGAACCTACGACGTATGGCTGAACAAACCCAACAACCTGTGGGACGTTTGCGTCGATACCCTGACCGGCATACAGGCCATGTTGCTGGACACCGCATCGATGGTTGACTATTCGGTGCAGGTCGTCGCTGACTGTCCAAAAATGGATGTCGATATCGCCACGACTGTTCTGCGGCGTTGTTTTCAGAATTACTACAGGGTGCACTATTGCAACAACGGAACCGTTACCGCCGAGAACGCTTACGTGGAGGTTCAGTTCGACGCTTTCCTCACGGTATTAAGCAGTAGCCTGCCCTGGACCTCGGTAAACGGCAATACCTACACCTTTGATTTGGGCGACGTGCCTGCCGGAGACTGCGGCTATTTTAACGTTGTTGTTTCCCTCAGTTGCGATGCCGTTCTGGGACAAACACATTGCTCCGAGGCGCATATCTACCCGGACTCCCTGTGCGAGCCCGTGAATACACTCTGGAGCGGGGCAAACCTCGAAGTAAGCGCTACTTGTCAGGACGACGAAGTGACCTTCACCATAACCAATACGGGCAGTAGTATGACGGCGCCGCTCGATTATATTGTAATTGAAGATATCATGATCCAAATGACCGGCGGTACCATCCTGCTCGACAGCGGCGAAGTCCATACCATTTCTGTACCTGCCAACGGCTCCACCTGGCGTGTGGAAATGCCCCAGGTGGCAGGAAACCCCTGGAATACTTTTATCAGTGCCGCAATTGAAGGCTGCGGGGAAAATGCCGGCGGCGCCTTCAGCCTTGGCTTCCTCACCCAATACCCGGAAAATGAATACGGCGGATTTACGGATATCGATTGCAGGGAAAACGTAGGCTCATTCGACCCGAACGACAAACAAGGGTTCCCGAAAGGCGTTTTTGCGGAACATTACATTCCCCGGGAAACCGAGATCGAATACCTGATCCGTTTTCAAAACACAGGCACCGATACGGCTTTTAACATCGTAATACTGGATACATTGTCGCCATCGCTCGATTGGGCTTCGTTGCGGCCGGGTAGCAGCAGCCACCCCTACGCTTTCAGCCTGGCCGGACCGGGCGTGGCACAATTTGTATTCCAGAACATCATGTTGCCCGACAGCAACATCAACGAACCGGCCTCGCACGGCTTTGTCAAATTCGCCATCAAGCCCCGCAAGGACCTGCCCAACCAGACTACTATCGAAAATGACGCGGCTATTTACTTCGACTTCAACGAACCTGTCATCACCAACAGCACACGGCACACGGTCGGAGAGCAATACCTGAGTGTTTCAGGGTCTGCCCTTCGGCCCGGTATCGAACTGGTCGTATTTCCAAATCCGACGGCGACAAAAGCGGTCTTTTCCATACAATCGCGTTCGACGGAACAGGGTATGATGTATCTGTACAACCTGCAAGGCCGGCAGGTGCGGACGCAGCCGTTTGGCGCCAATACCTTCGAATTCGATGCGACCGGGCTTGTACCCGGGGTGTACCTGTTCCGGCTGGATACGGCGGGTGGCGCACTGGCGGCGGGTAAACTTGTTGTTGCGGGTAAGGATTGAGCAATATTTAGTTGCAGCATAAATAGCGCCTTTTACGGCTGGTTCTATGAAAGGGACCTGCCTGAAAGGCGCTTTTTTATTGTGCCGCTACGGGATAAGGATCGGCTCCGCTGTACAGGAACTTGTCGCCCGCACCGTATTTTCCCGTTCGAAAGAGATTTTGCCCTACGTGGTGTGCAATTAAACGCATTGGAATTATATTTCGCCGAAAATCCGTCCATTAACCAGGATGTATAAAGCCTTCATCTCCTACCGCCATTCCGAAAACGGCCGACGGCATGCCGCAGCGCTTGAAACTGCTTTGAAACGCTACGCCAAGCCTACCCTGGCGCGGCCCATGAAAATCTTTCGCGACGAAAAGCACATGAAGCCCGACCTCAGTCTGCCAAAACTGATCCGCAACGGCCTCGACAATTCGGAATTCCTGATTTTTCTCGCCGAAAAGGCATCTGCCAACTCGCAGTGGTGCGGCGAGGAACTGGAATACTGGTGCAACCCGAAAATGCTCAACCGCAAGGAAAATCTTATCATCATCCTGATCGACGATGACATTGTACTAGATGGCACCGATAGCATCGATTGGTCACAAACCACCGCCCTGCCTCCCCTGCTCCGGCCATATCTTACCTCCGTTCCGCTTTACCTGGATTTACGATGGGCGAAAAGTACTACAGACACCGCCCTCCAGACCCCCCGTTACCGGCACGAGATCAACGCACTTTCGGCACGACTGAAAGGCGTAAACCCCGAGGATCTGAACGACGAGGAAATCAAGGTATACCGGCGCAATATCCGGCTGCGGAACGGGGCCTTGCTGGTCCTTTCGATGCTGCTGCTGACGTCTGTCGGGACGACTGTCTGGGCGCTTGATGCGCAGAAAAAAGCCGAGGCCAGCGCTGCCGATGCCGTCAAACAGCAGCAGATCGCCGAAAAGGCCCTTAACGACAAAATCGCGGAGGAACGGCAAAAAGAACTGTTGAACTCCGACAATCTCGCCGGTTCCGGCGATGTATTTGCCAACTCATATAATTTCGGCCTTGCCCTGCGGTTTTATCAAAAGGCCGACAGCATACTGGCGCGGTTCCCGGGCGACTCGGTATTGCTGGAAAGAAAGCGGCAAATCGCCCGTAAAATAATAGATGCCAACAACCAGACAAGACCGCAAGAATGAAAATGCCAATCCTCTTTCTGCTGCTCGGCCTGCCCCTGGCCGCCTCCGCCCAATGCAGCCTCGACGACTACCAAACCCTGCTCAAAGAGGCCAAAACGGCTCAAAAAGATGGGTTGTACAGCCAGGCGATCAATAAACTCTTTTCCGCACGAGAGTGCAGGCCTGAGAAAGATAGTGAAGTCAAGGGCAGGATTCTGGAGGTCTTTGCAGAAGTGGATGCACAGCGAATGCTGGCTGGGAAAGCAGAAGGTCAGGCAAAAGAAGCGCTGCTTCAGGTGCAGGACGAACAACGCAAAACCCAACGTGCGCTCGAAGAAACCGGGCGGGCAAAACTCCGCGCCGACAGCGCCCTGCACAAGGCGATCGAAAGCGACTCCCTTACGCGGCTAGCCCTCATCGACGCTGAAAAAGCCAGGCGCAAGGCCCAAAGCAACCTGGAAAAAGCAAACAGGCTGGTCAACGCTTCGTATTATTACCTGGACAGTTATGCCCTGACTTATGGTGCAGCGGGACAAAACTATGCCTACCCCTACGTCTATTATTTTATTGACAAAAACGGAGAGGAGGTCAGACATCTTGGTCGCTGGGAAAAGGCGGAGCCGTTTGACCGGTTTACTGACTTTGCCCGAGTGCAGAAATATGAGCAGTATGAGTTGCACGACTATCTGCTGGATTTTGAGGGGAACCGCTACCGCTTTGCCGAAAAGACCAAAGACCTGGACGTCGACGTCACGGCGTTTAAAGTGCTCGATCCGTTTACCGGGGTACCCGCCAGGGTATTCGATCATGAACCCCTCAAGGTCCTCCTGCTCACGCACAACCGCTTCGAAAACCTCTCGCCCAAAATCGGACGCCTGAAAAACCTGCTCCACTTGAACCTGGACCGCAATCAGTTTACAGGCTTGCCGGGAGAGATCGGCGATTTGAAAAACCTGGAACAACTGCATGTATCTGAAAATGGTCTGGAATCACTGCCCAACGAATTGTGGAAACTGCATAATCTGAAATACTTGTGGCTGAATAACAATAACTTGCAAAGTCTTCCGTCGGGCATAGGACAACTTCAAAGCCTGGTCAATCTGAACCTTGCCAAAAACGAGATCGGAAGTCTGCCACCAGAGATCGGCAACCTGGGCAACCTGATGACACTGGTACTCTATTCAAACCAACTGTCGGAGATTCCGGCTGAAATAAGCAAACTGGGCAATTTAACCAAACTGGCTTTGAAAGACAATCGCCTGACCCATTTGCCGCCCGCTATCGGTAAACTGGAAAACCTGATTGACCTTGATGCCGGCGCGAATCAACTGGCTGACCTACCCGCAGCGTTCGCCAAACTGGAGCACCTGGAAGACCTCGATTTGCGCGGCAACCGCTTTTCGGTGCTGCCGGCCGAAATTTATGGATTAGAGCAGTTGCAAAAGTTGAATATCAGCGACAACCAGATATCGGAGATTCCGGACGGCATAGACCGGTTGCAACAACTAAATGCCTTGTATTTGTACAAAAACCGCCTTTCCACCCTGCCCCCCGGCACCTGGCAACTCAAAAACCTGACAATACTCGACCTGGAAAAGAATCAACTGAAGACGCTGCCTGCCGAAATCGGAAATCTGGAAAATTTGACGAGACTTGACCTTGGATCAAATCAATTGACCGGCCTGCCTGCTACCCTGGCAAGGCTGGAAAACCTGACCAAACTGGTGCTCAGTAACAACAACCTCGACAGCCTGCCCTCTGACCTCGCCCGCCTGAAAAACCTGAAACACCTGAATCTCTACGGAAACGGTCAATTGGACGCCGATGCCATATACCGGGTGGTTTCAGAATTTCCTCAGGATATCATGCTTGCCACCGACCCAGAAGGCGGCAACTCAACAGAGAACAAGTTACTCGTCAATATCAATCCGTCGAATCTCGATTTTTCCCGCTGCGCAGCCCTGGAGCACCTGACTGAACTGTGGCTCTACGATGACCAATTGGCCGAACTACCTCCCGTAATCGGCCAGATGAAGCGCCTCGACAAACTGGTCGTGGGAAAAAACCTGCTGGAAACACTTCCGGCAACAATCGGCGATCTGACGCTGCTGACCGAATTGCACCTCGGCGAGAATCGACTGGCGTCGTTGCCTCCGGAAATCGGCCGGCTGGAAAACCTGACCCACCTGGGGTTGAGTAAAAACCGCCTGAAAAAACTGCCTGACGCCCTTGCGCAGCTGGAAAACCTGACCGTGCTGGACTTGAGGGGCAATGAATTCACCCAATTGCCAGCTGTGATCCTTCAAATGAAAAACCTGCAAAAACTGGATATCTCATATACCGGAATTACCAGCCTGCCCGCCGGGATCGGACAACTCAAAAAACTGAATTACCTGGCTTTTTCCCTTGATATGCTGTCTGAAGCAGAACAGCAACGGATTCGGAAGCTGCTTCCGGATTGCGAACTGAGAGCCCAATGATTGCCTTTGGGCTCCGTTTTGCCACCTGAACATTCGGCACGCAATATGAAAACACATTTTCTTTTTCTGTTTTGGCTTTTGCCCCTTTACTCCGTTGCTAAATGCAGCCTGGACTTTCAAAGTTTAATCCAGGAGGCCACCGCTCTTGTCCCGATGACACCTCACACCGGATCCACATCCACCGCTACCAATACCCTGCCCAATCCCGGCTTGCCGGTCATAATTTCTGTCACGTAACGGATCAGTGCTTTGGTATTGGCCAGCAGCGGCGCCGATTTTTCAAGTTTTAGCATAATCTCTTCTGCATAAAGCCCCCGCACGCGCGGGATGTGCGGGAGTACGGGGCCGAGCACGCGGGCGCCGAGTTTGGCTTTGAGTTGCCGGCCAAAAAATGCTGCGGCTTCGTGTACCGTCTTAGCGTCGCGGTGCCGCAGCGTGATGTGGATCAGCCGCTGGTAGGGCGGGTACCGGAACTCGCGGCGTTCATGGAGTTCCCGGGTGATGAAACCTGTAAAATCGCCTTTCAATACCTCCTGTAGCACAGGATGTGCCGTATCGTAGGCTTGCATCAGCACTTTTCCCTGCTTGTTTTTACGGCCGGCGCGGCCGGCCACCTGCGTCAGCAGCTGGTATGCCCGCTCGCCGGCGCGGAAATCCGGGAAGCGAACCAACTGGTCGGCGCTGAGGATACCCACGATGCCGACATTGTCGAAGTCAAGTCCTTTGGTCACCATTTGGGTGCCTACCAGGATGTCGAGCCGTTTTTCTTCAAAATCATTGAGCAGGTTCGACAGGCTGGTTTTGGAACCTGCGGTGTCGAGGTCCATGCGTCCGATCCGGGCTTTGGGCAGGAACAGTTTGAGTTCGTCTTCGATCTTTTCCGTACCGAAACTGAGCAGGGTGATCTTGCCGCTGCCGCAGGCCGGGCAGGTTTGGACGGGTTCGCGCTGGTAGCCGCAGTAGTGGCAATGCAGCCGATTGGTGTGTTTGTGGTAGGCGAGGCTGACATCGCAGTGTATGCACATGGCCGTCCAGCCGCACACCTGGCATTCCAGGATCGGAGCATAGCCGCGCCGGTTCTGGAACAAAATAGCCTGCTCGCCGTTGTCGAGCGCTGCTTGCAAGGCCTCCAGCAAGGGCGTGGAAAAGATGCTTTGCATCTGCTTTTTCCTGTGCTGCTCGCGCAGGTCGACAGGCAGTATTTCCGGAAGTTGGAGTCCGCCGAAACGTTCATTCAGTTCGATCAGGCCGTATTTGCCCGACTGTGCATTCTGGTAGCTTTCCAGCGACGGGGTAGCGGTCCCCAACAATACTTTTGCGCCGTAGAGATTGGCCAGAAAAATGGCCGTATCGCGGGCATGATAACGCGGGGCGGGGTCGAACTGCTTGAATGAGGGGTCGTGTTCCTCATCCACGACGATGAGTTGCAGGTTGCGAAAGGGCAGGAACAGCCCCGAGCGCGCTGCCATAATCACGGGTTGCCCTGCGCCGGCGCTGCGCCATATCTCCACCCTTTCGTTGTAGTTGATCTTCGAATGATAAACCGAGATGTCTTTGCCCATGATGCGCTGGAGCCGGCTGACCAGTTGTGTTGTAAGCGCAATTTCGGGCACGAGGTACAGCACCTGACCGCCCCGGCTGATTGTTTCCCGGATCATTTCCAGGTAAATCCGCGTTTTTCCACTGCCGGTGACACCGTGCAGCAGGGCGACATTTTTCGTCTTAAAACTGTCTGCTATCGCGGTTAACGCCAGTGTTTGTTGTGCAGAAAGGGCGCCGGCATCTGCAAGTTCGTCCTCATAACCGCTCAGGCGGCTCACCTCGTGGTGGTATATCTCCAGGATACCGTTTTTGACAAGTGTTTGCAGGGCAGCGGGTGAAACGTCGGCCTTTTGCAGTACCTCCTGCTTTAGCACGATGGGCCGGTTTTTTTCCAGGCTGAGATAGGCCATGAGTATTTCTACCTGGCGTTCTTTTTTTTGCAGTGTTTTGAAAACTTCCCGAAGCAGGTCGGGCTGCGTGCGAAAAGGCTCGGCGAGGCGTACGGCGCTTACTTTTTTGGGTTTAAACTTGTCCTGGAGGTCTTCCCGCAGGAAGAGCACCCCTTTGTTCAGCAGGCGCTGTACCACCGGGAAAACGGTTTTTTTGTTGAGTATCTTTCGTGTATCGTCGATCGTGACTTCGTTTTGGATGTGCAGTGCCTCCGCAATCAGGTATTCGTCGTTGTCGAGTTCCGAAAAATCGTCGCCGTACAGGGCGTTAAAAACCAGTTTGGTTTCGCTGGTCAGTTTCAGGTGGCCGGGCATGGCGGCCTGCATGACCTCGCCGAGGGTGCTGCAATAATAATCGGCGATCCAGTCCCAGAGTTTAAGCTGCTGCGGCGTGACCACTGTCACGTCGTCGAGCACGGCGATAACCTGCTTGGTTGGGTAGTCCGGCTTTTCATGGTGGACGCGTTCAACAAGTCCGCTATACAACTTGCTCTGTCCGAATTGCACCTCCACGCGCACACCGGGTTGGACTGACGCGGCAAGGTCGTCCGGCACAGCGTAGGTATAGGTGCGTTTGGGAAGCGGCAGTGGCAGAATGATGTCAGCGTAAGTATCGATAGCGCGATGTATTTACCTACCCGAAACATACCGGGTTGATGATCGAATGTAGAACAGTTTCGGGTGTCAAACGTAAAACAAAAAATTTTTTATGCATTCCCGAAACCATCAAACGGAAGAATTAGTTTATTTTTGTGACACTTAATGAATCGGGATACGCTGTTTCGGTTCAGTATTTTCATTTTTTTCACCAAACTTATCTATTAATTGGCATTTAAACCTTACCGACCCAAACCGCCAGGCAATCGACCTCCCGGTTCACGTCCGGGCGGCCCTCGTCCGTTTAATCGCGGTCCCCGCCCTCCAGAGCACAACATCAACAGTTTTATCCGCGCCAATGAAGTGCGTCTTGTAGGCGAGAACCTGGAAGAGATCACTGAAGCTGTTGGCGAAAAAGTTGAAGCCGGCGTGTATGCAACATCCCGGTTGCAGAAGTGGGCGGAGGAAATGGGACTCGACCTGGTAGAAATTTCTCCGAATGCAGATCCCCCTGTCGTACGGATCGTAGATTACAACAAATTCCTGTACCAGAAGAAGAAAAAAGAAAAAGAGATGAAAGCCAACTCCGTCAAGGTGGAGTTGAAGGAAATCCGTTTCGGCCCCGAAACCGGCGACCATGACTTTGACTTCAAAGTACGGCACGCCAAAAACTTTCTGATGGAAGGCAACAAAGTTAAAGCCTATGTACAGTTTCGCGGTCGGGCTATCGTCTTCAAAGACCGCGGCGAACTGCTGCTGCTCCGTTTTATGAAGGAACTGGACGATTATGGAACGGCAGAGCAGCTGCCCCGTATGGAAGGAAAGCGCATGAATGTCATCCTGTCGCCTAAAAAGACGGGAATGCCCAAGAAAAAGGATTCATAAGCGGGCGCCGGACATATTTTCCGAACAATTTTAAACTTTTCTTTTGCGCTTAGCGCGGGAGTGATACCTTTGCGCTCCATTTTTAACACACATCATTTTTGTTATGCCGAAAATGAAGACCCACTCCAGCGCCAAGAAGCGTTTTAAAGTAACCGGCACTGGAAAAATAAAGCGCAATCGCGCCCGGCTCCGCCACATCGCGAGCTCCAAAACGAAGAAGCAGAAGCGCCACCTGCGCGGCAGCGTCATTGTTGATGCTTCCGAACACGCACGTATCGAGCGCCTGCTGGTGATCTGATCCGTCCTGTTGTGACGGCTTATCGCCCGTTATCCCAAAGCCTGCAATTCCCTGAAGCGGGATTTGTTTAACCATCTTATTTTTTAACGAGGATATCGGTAAAAGAGAAGTTGAATGCAGTAGCCGTTTACAGTGGCAACAAGTCACTGGGCAACAGCCACGTGTTCCCTTCCCCGGTATTGTACTAAAAAATTTTATTCATGCCAAGAGCAACCAACAACCCGGCCAGTCGTGCCCGCCGGAAAAAAATCATGTTAGCCGCACGCGGCTTTTTCGGCGCCCGTTCAAAGGTTTACACCGTAGCGAAAAACACCCTTGAAAAAGGCTGGCAGTACGCTTTCCGGGATCGCAAGTACAAAAAACGCACCTTCCGCCGGCTGTGGATAGCCCGTATCAATGCCGCCACACGGTCGGAAGGCATGAACTACAGCCGCTTTATCCATGCACTGGGTCAAAAAGGTATCGGCCTGAACCGCAAGGCACTGGCCGACCTGGCGCTCAACCATCCGGCAGCGTTTAAAGCGATTGTCGACGCCGTTAAAGCGAAAGGGTAAGAAAAGTTTGTCCTGTTAAAATCTATGAACGAGGAATCTGCATGTTGCGGGTTCCTCGTTTCGTTTTGGCCGAAACGCGGTTTCAGGCAACTTAAATTTTCCCGTTTCTTCAGAAAAATGCCGAAAATGCCGGAACTTGAGCCTTGTTTTGGATCAAATATCTCACTATCAGTGATTTCCAAACCGATTCTTCACATTCAACAACCTGAACTATGAAAAAAACTGTACTCCTGCTGTGCGCGATTGTTTGTCTTGCACGGGCCGGCGCTCAAACGTGTATGCCGGATTCGTCTATTTTGGGAACCAACGAGATTGTCTCTCCGGCGCCGTGGACACCGGATTTCCCTTTAATCAATACCGCACCGGCTTGCATCGGAGAGCCTTACCTCCAGTCAGTCACCTTTAATGTGCCCGACACCGCTGCCATTCCAAACGTACCGTTTCCCGTTCCGATCAACAGCATCACAGTGGCTACGACCGGCGCAGTTGAAAACCTGCCGGCCGGTATTACGTATCTCTGCGATCCTCCGAACTGCGTTTTCCAGAAAAACACCCTGGGTTGTGTGCTGCTGTACGGGACACCGACCGGACCGACAGATACTGCGGACCTGACGATCAATGTAAAGGTTAGTTCGCCGCTGTTTGCAGTGCCGATTCCGCTCAAGTTCCCCGCAGATGTTGCACCCAGTTCGCACTATTACATCGTTGTCAAGAACATGGGAGAGTGCGCCGTAGGCACCAGCGATCTGAGCGGTCAAATCGCTTCGGTGAAAAACGTTCCCAATCCCTTTGGAGATCAGACACTTATCAGTGTTGAGTCGAATGTAAGCGGGGCGTTTCGTTTCGAGGTGTTCGACCTGACCGGTCGCAGTATCCACCACCAGAATGTCAATATGCTCACCGGCTCCAACCAGTTTACCTTCGAGGCAGGTGAACTGCCCAATGGCGCATACTACTACACCCTGGGCAATGCCGAAGGAAGGGTATCGCGCATGATGGTAATTTCCAGGTAAAACCTCCAGTTGGCGGTAAGCAGTAGCAGCAGGCAGGGATAATATTCAAGTTCCCTGCCCCTGCTAACTGCCCTGCTACTGCCAACTGCCAACTGCCCCTGCTGCTGCCAACTGCCCCTGCTACTGCCAACTAATCCTCCGGTCTCTTTGAAAAGTCGTTGCCGCCTTACGGCTTCTTATCCGATCCTGCCCCACTTCGCGCGACGCATTTTTTCACAAATAAAACCGGTTGTACCATGCAACAACGCTATCTCCTGCTGCCTTTTATTCTCCTGTTTATTTTATCCGCCCTGAATGCCCAAACCGGTTGCCCGGGTTGCGCCGTGAACCTTCCGGCCGGACTCCCGGCCGATACCCTGTTCCTCCAGAACTTGCCCGACGGGGAACACGGTATGTATTACAGCCACGATCTTTCTTTCCGAATGCCTAAAACGACCACTCCGGTTCATGCTGTAGACAGCACGACACCGGCGGGGTTGCCGATTTCAAAAATTGAAATTATTTCCATCGGCGGTCTGCCCCCCGGGCTGCATTGGGAGCCAAACCAATGGGTGTTTGAAACCGATATCCAAACAGACGGCTGCGTCAAGTTTTGCGGCACGCCTATGCAGTCCGATACCTTTATTATGACGGTGACCGTGAAGGCTACTGTATTGTTTTTCAGCCAGGAAATCTCTTTCCCGTTGGTTTTGTATGTGGCGCCGAAGGTCAGTACGACGGAAGGCTTTACCATGACCAATTTTACCGGATGCGGCTCGGCCGAAGTATCTTTTTCCAACAATATCCCTTCCGGTGGTCTGCCTGGCTTTACTTACACCTGGGATTTCGGCGACGGCACGACCTATAATGGTGAAAACCCGCCGCCGCACGTTTATAATACGCCGGGGATTTACCCGGTAAACTACCACGCCAAAGTCGACACGGCAGCCTATATCCTGGAAAGTGTCACCATTTTGGAAGTAGAGTGCGTCGACCAGCTCGGAGTAGGGCTTCCTGACCTTTACTTTTTTGTTTACGGGCCGGATGGCGTCGAACTGTTCGACTCGTCGCCCCATGTCGACAATACACCGCTGCCCTACAATTTTCCCGTCAACCTCACCCTCGGCATGGGCAATTACACCCTTGCAGTCTGGGACGAAGATTCCGGATTGAAGGGCTCCGACGATGAATGTGGCGCCGCCACCTTCAATTTGCTCAGCAACGGCACGCTGGTAGCCGGTGGCCTGACGGTAGTGTTGAATATTGTGCACGACATCACTGAAGTAAATTCTACCGATACGGTTTATGTATACCCGCAGCCGGCGCCGCCGTTTATCGATGCACCGGAAGGCCTTACTGCCTGTGCAGGCGCTGATTCTATTATCCTCGTATCGTCGTCGGGCGCAGGCAACCAATGGTGGCTCGATGGCGAAGCCATTTCGGGCGCCAATGACTTTATTTACGAACCGGCACAAAGCGGCTATTACCAGGTTCAGATCAATACATCCTATGGTTGCTCGGATATTTCCGACAGCGTACTGGTGGAAATCTACGCGCTACAGGTTCAGCCCGTATATTCCAACGTCAACAACTCGCTGCGACTGATCGATACCACCGCCCTCCCGCCGGCTTATGCCTTGCAGTGGTACAACGGCAACGATGCCATCCCTGGCGCAACCGGTTTTCGCTATTGCGCTACGGAAAATGGCAACTATGGATTGCAAGTAACTGACCTGGCAACGGGTTGCACCAATTTCTACTCCGCCTCGATCATATACGATCCTGCTTTCGACTGCACCGTTGGCACGAATGAATATCCAATACAGGTGCTGGCGCTTTTCCCGAACCCCGCATCCGGTCAGGTCCAGGTGACGCTGCCGGAGAGATTCGCCTTCAATGCACGGTTGAATGTTTGGGACGTTATGGGAAGGCTGGTGATCCGTGACAATATCCAGGCAGGTGTACAACAGTTCCAATTGGATTGCACCGGCTTGGCCAACGGCGTATACCATCTGGAGATAGCAACAGAAGCGGTAAGGGCGATTGGAAGGTTGGTAATTGTGCGTTAAGTGCCATACTTTTGCTGATAACCCAAAAAGGAGCGGCTGTCCCAGTTCGGGACAGCCGCTTTTGTATAGGTGTGCGAAAAAATATCAAGTAACGCCAATCTCTGATTGGCGGTCACCCAGTAACGCCAATCTCTGATTGGCCCTACTCAGTGCCAATCAGAGATTGGCGTTACTCAGTGCCAATCAGAGATTGGCGTTACTCAGTGCCAATCAGAGATTGGCGTTACTCAGTGCCAATCAGAGATTGGCGTTACTCAGTGCCAATCAGAGATTGGCGTTACTCAGTGCCAATCAGAGATTGGCGTTACTCAGTGTAACACTACTTTCTGCGTAGCCAGGCCCTCCTTGAAGGTTACGCGGGCAAAATAGATGCCGGGAGCGAGACCGTCGCGCTGAACAGTGTACTGGCTGGCATTGACGTCGCGGATAGAACGGCAGAGGCGTCCTGCCACGTCGATCAGTTCAATGTGCTGCATGGTAAAACGGCTGTCGGTTTTGAGCACGAACTGGTCAGATGCCGGGTTGGGCGTTGCGGACATGCCCACTTCGATAGACGTCAGGTTTTTGGTAGACGTCACCTGGCAATGGTTGTAGAGCCGGACAACTCCACAGACGCGTGGAGCAAAATAGCGCATGATGGTATCGATAGTAGCCAGGTGCGAAGCATTTTGTGTTTCACACATCGGATCGGTGGTAAGTCCGTACGGGTTGGAACTGCTGGCGAAAGACCAGGGCGCCGATTCGCCTGCCGGCAGACCGATGAAGGGATAAAATGCTTCGATATTGCCGTTGATGCTGCGTGCATGGAGGGAAAGGTCGTCGCTCAGGTTTGCATTGACCATGGCGTCGTTGTTGCCCACAGCGTCGAGAATGGGCTGAAATCCGCAGCTGCCGGTGACTTCCACTACAGGCAGGTTTACAGGCGGCGGTACGTTTACGATGCCGGTTCCGCAGGGTGCGAACGGATCGGTAGGTACGTGGAACGAAATGATGGGCGTTTCACCTGCTTCGATCCAGGAGGTGTCGCCAAGGGCGCCGCCGAGGTTAATGGCAAGTCCGAATTCAGAGCTGTATCCGACGTGATTCGGGTAGCACAGCGTATCGCCGGCAGGGAAGCCGGGGTAACCGGGGAAGGTGATGCCCACCGTTGTTCCGTCCGGGTTGCCGTTTACTGCTTCAAGAACCATTGGGCCTTGTGCAGTCAGGAATTTGGGAATATAAGTATCCGTAATGGTATCAAGCGTAGCCGAAGCCAGCGAGATATAGCCGCCCGTACCGATGCCCCACAGGGTGATTTTGTTTGGGTCGATGCCATAGTTATTGCCATTCGCGTGGTCTTTACGGAAAAAGCGGATACAGGTGCGGGAGTCCTGAACTCCGCGGTATGCAGCGTTGATCAGGGTGGCAACCCGTGTCGTCTGGTCGCCAATCGGGTTCCAGCCAATGCGATAGTCGGCAATGGCAGCCACATAGCCCATCTTGGCAAGGCGGGTAGCCATTTCCACGTCGTCGGCATCGAAAATGGTGCCGCTGCAGCCGCCGTTGACAGTCGGCGGCAGGAAGTTTCCGGTGTGCAGGATAATCACCAGCGGGCGGTTCGTTTCGGTATCGCCTGCGGGCGAGTAGACATTCATTTTAAGTTCCTTCGGAATGGCTTGCATGGCTACCGACAATTCCAGAACGCTTGCATTGACGCCATATGTAATGTTGGTTGCAAGATCGACGTTGGTAAATACCTGGTCGTAATAGCGCCGCTGGGCGCTGAGTGAGGTGGAAAGGGCCAAAAGAAAAAGCAGGATAACTTGCAGTTGTTTCATGATGTAAAAATTTGTTGGTTACTGTTATTTTTTTAAAAATTCATAAACGAGCGAAGCATAGGCCATCCTGCCGATGCGGGGCCCGCCATAGGTTTGTGCTACCTGCTTGTCCAGCAGATTGGCTGCGCCGATTTTCAGGGTGGTATGGCTGCGTTCAAAAGTGGCATTCACTTGTGCGTCAAACAGGCCATAGTTGTCGATGCCGCCGGTGAATTGCGGTGAACCTTCAAAGGTGAAGCCTTGTACCCATTTGTAGTTGATATTAAAGCCGGTTTTTTTGATCCGCGCAAAACCGAGGTTGAGCGGGACGTCGCGACCCGAAAAACTGATGTTGTATTTGTGTTCCGGGGTATTAAAGGCAGGGATGATTGGGTCGTCTATCGTCGAGTTCAGGCGATTCCAGGAATAGTTGCCTCCGAACATGTAATAATTGGCAAAGAAGTAATTCAGCCCGATGGAAAAGCCCTGGGTTGTCACCTGATTGACCGAATTGGCCGAAACGCGGTATACCCGGGTATTGGTGGGAAGCGATGTCTGTGCGTCAAAATCAGAGTAGACACCGATATTGTAGCCGATGAAATCATTGTAAAAACTGTAGTAGTACCCGGCATCGACGTAAATACTGTTGAACAGTGTGGTGCGGAGGCCAACTTCGAAAGTTTTTACTTTCTCCGGTTGGATAGGCGGCGCGTTGAAATAACTCAGCGAGTCAAAACTGCGGGAATTCAGGTAACTCCGGAACGACTCCACCGTGATCAGGCTGTCGAAACCGTCCAGATTGCCCAGCAAAGTTGCCCGGCCTACGTTGAGGTTGAGGTACTGGTCCGTAAGTGTCGGGTTCCGTATAGCAGAGGAAAACGAGGTTCGGATAAACGTGTTCAGGCCCGCTTTCCACACCAGTGATGCGGCCGGTGTGGATACCCAGTTGAAATTCTGGTTTTTATCTACCCTGACTGTTGCGCTGGCGATCAGTCGTTCATCGGCAAATTTTTTCTCGATACCTGTGTATATGCCGAACTCGAAGTTTCGGATCGTCGTGCCTGCCGTATCCTTGAAGATCGTGCCTTCCGATTTTGGCATGTACAGGCGTGTATTTCCCCCGACAATGATCCGGTCGGTGAATTTGGGCGTAAACTGGTATTCGCCGTGCATGTGGTAGAGGGCCGACTTGTCGAAGAACCGGGTGCCGCCTTCTGTAGACTTCAATGAGGTCAGACTGTCGAATGCAGACTGGAAACGCGCAGTGCCGGGTGCAAAGAATGGCTGGGTGCTGTTCAAATTTTGAGGGTCTGTCAGGTTGGCGTACGCTTCTGCCAGCGTATGCCAGTAGGCCAGGGAATCCTGGTTGGCGGCCAGCCAGTTGAGCGAGGCCTGCTGGTCGAATATGGCAAACGGCGGTTCAGGAATAAGGATAACATTTTGAGGGTAACCCTGCGGCTTCATACGCTTGAGGAATATTTCACTGCCCCAGTAGTCGGTGTAGTTAAGCGTCCAGGTTTCGTCATTTTTAGCCAGTTCCTGGAGGCGCAGGGCCGTGAAATAGGGGTCGAATGACTTTCCCGCGTCTTCATGCGTAGCATAAGCCCGGATAAAGAATTTGTCTTTCTTGCGAAACTCAATCCGGTTCTGGAAGAACAATATACCCCTGAGACTGAAGCGGTTGTCGCCCTGATAGACCGTTGTGCCGCTGCCAAAACTGGAGGAAAAAATCAGTTCGGGCGATTCGAACTCTTTCGAAGGGTTGGTCCGGATATGGAAGGCGATGTTTGCTTTCGTATTCTTCGTGTTGTAATCCACCAGGTCTGTCTCGCGATAGCCGGTCCGGTGGAAAATGCCCAGCCCTGCGGTGCTTTGTCCCAGGTTGGTAGGGTCGGAGAGATCGCTCAACGAGAAATACTCGTCGCCATAGATATTGACGGCGTCGAACCTTCCGGGGTTTCCGATTCCCGTCACTGTTCCATCTACCGGATTGTAGTTTTCCGCTTTCCAGTCGTTGGCGCGCAGGTAGAACAGGTTGAGTTTCAGCGCCGACCAATACTGGCCATTTTTATTTTTAAACGCGTCGGCCCAGCGAACGGCCGTTTCCAGCAGGCTTCGGCTGCCGGTTTTGACACTTGCCGAGAGTCCGCGCTGGACAAACGGGTTTTTCGTTTCCATCGAGATCACGCCGTTGAAAGCATTGGGGCCATAATATGCAGAACTGGCGCCCTGTATCAGGTCCGCCTTGAGCACATCGAGATCGCTGGAGCCCAGGAAGTTGCCCAGCGAAAAGTTCAGGCCGGGCGCCTGGTTGTCCACGCCGTCGATGATCTGGAGCGACCGCACAGGGCTGGTGGAGTTAAAGCCGCGGGTATTGATGATGGTAAATCCCAGCGAAGCGGTGGTCAGGTCGACACCTTTCAGGTTGCCGAGTCCGTTGTAAAAACTGACTGCCGGCGTTTCCCTGATAGCAATGGCATCCAGGTTTTCCACGGTCAGCGGAGCCGCCTTTTGCTTGTCGTCGATGCGTTGTCCCTTTACCACGGTTTCAGCGATAATGATGGAATTGGTGGCCAGTTTGATGATCAGACGCTGCTCATCGGTAGTCACCTGGAGGTCTTGTGTGCTATAGCCGGTATAGGAAAACTTCAGGTTTACAGGAAGAGCGTCTACCTTGAGGGTAAACTCCCCGTTATAATCTGTGATCGTACCGCCGTTGCCGACTAAAACGACTGCCGCGCCGATCAGTTCCTCCCCGGTTTCTCCGTCAACAACCTTCCCGCGAAGCGTAATTTGTGCATAAGCGGAGGCGCTGCCAAACATGATCCACAAGAGGCTGACAATCAAAATTTTGTTGAGTTGCTTCATACGGGTGTAAGATTATTTTTCAGATAAAACTATGTGAAACACTGGAATTTATAAAACCCTGTTTGCCTTGCAAAAAAAGAAAGAAAATTTGATTCCAAATGTAAAATAGAGAATTTCTGAAAAAGCCGACAAAAAACGGGGTGATGCGGTGGGAATGTTTGAAAAAACAGGCTGTTCAACCGGTTTTCACGTCAGCGGTCCAGCCGTAAAACATAACCTTGCCCGAACAGGGTATGGATCAGTTTGGTGTCAAACCCCTTGTCTATTTTGTTCCTGAGGTAGTTGACATAAACCTCGATCACGTTGGTTCCCGTATCAAAATCCACGTCCCATACCTTCTCCGCAATCTCTGTTTTGGACAGCACGCGGCCGGGGTTGCGGAGGAAAAATTCGAGCAGGGCAAATTCACGCGGGTAAGCATGATGTCACGGTTGTCTCGCTTGACGGATTTGGCGTCGATATCCAGTTCGATATCGGCAAAGCGCAACACACTATGCTGCTTATAGGCGTCGGCGGGGCGGCGGGCGAGCGCCTTGATCCGGGCAATGAACTCCCTGAATTCAAATGGTTTGCTGAGGTAATCGTCGGCGCCGGATTCGAGGCCGCGAACCTTGTCGTCCGTATGCCCAAGCGCCGAAAGCAGCAGGATCGGTGTTTTCAGACCCGATGCCCGCAGGCGATTGCAGAGTTCCAGTCCGTCGATGCCCGGCATAATGATATCGGAAACGATGACGTCGTAGGTGTTTTGAGTGGCCAGCGCAAGGCCGTCTTTGCCATCCAGGGCGATGTCAGCATGAATATCCTGCTCTTCCAGGCCCTGCCGGAGCGACTGGATCGTTTTAATTTCATCTTCTATGAGCAGTATTCGCATGTGCGAATGTACAACCATAATGTATTTTGCCCAGCGTTGGCAAAAAGTCCGGGTTTTTGGCAAAGAACTTGTTTAAATGATGATCATGTATTGTACTTTCGCATCAGCGTATATCGTAATGACTACCAATTCTATGATGAAAACACTCCTTTGCCCGGCTATCCTGCTCGCGGCTTTTTTCCAATATTCTACTTTGGCGGCACAGGCTGATCGTTTCCAGCAACTGGAGACGGAAATGCGCGCAGCATCCGGCGCCGACCGTGTGGAAAAACTGATCCAGTTGTCGGACGCGTACCTGGATGCTGGCCAGTACGACAAAGCGGCCAACTGGGCCGACGAGGCCGGCGACTTTGCCCGGAAACTCCGCTTGCAGTACCAGCGCGCCGTTGCACTCAACCGGGAAGGCAAGGCCATGATGCTTGCCGGTAAGAAGAAAGCGGGAAACCGCTTCGAGCAGAGCCTCGACATACTCCGGTCGATGGACAGTCCGGATAAAAACCTGGCGCTCAACAATCTTGTAGCGCTCCGTACCCTGGCACAACGCACGGGTAAAGCCAAAGATATTGTCGAAATTGAAGACCAGATCAACCGCATTAGCAACAATTCGGCATTATCTGCACCCCAACCCCCGTCATCTGCGCCGGTAACCCGGGAAGAGCTGCGCGAGGAAATAGGGGTATTGCAAAAGGAAATAGCCAAACAACAGGCGCGCAATTCCGGCGTCGCTCCCAATTCCGCCGACTACGAAAAGCAAAAACAGGCGTTGGAAGCAGCACTTGCTGAACGGGAGGCGCAATCGACCAGATGACTGAAGAACAGATGAAGACTTCCATGTTGCTGATGCAACAGCGCTTCATGCTCGATTCGGTGGTGTACACGGCGCGGCTTGATTCCCTTTCCGTAGCCAACTGGAACCTTGCCCTGCGCGAGGCGGAGACCAGCCAAAAGTTTTTCATCGCGGCCATTGCCGCCCTGCTCATCCTTGCCGGCGGATCATTGTTCAGCTTCGTCCGCGCCAGGCAGCACGCCAGGGTGATGGAAGAAAAAAATGTAACCATCCGGGAAGAGCAACAGCGCTCGGAAAACCTGCTGCTCAATATCCTGCCGTCGCTGGTTGCCGAAGAACTCAAGAAAAAAGGCCACACGAACGCCCGGTATTTTGAAGATGTGAGCGTTCTGTTTGCAGATTTTATCGGATTCAGCAAAATAGCCGAACAACTCAAACCGGAACAGTTGGTCACCGAACTGGACACCGCGTTCAGGGCATTCGACGAGATCATCGCCAAATACAACCTGGAAAAAATCAAGACGATTGGGGATGCCTATATGTGTGCAGGCGGATTGCCCAACGGCGGCGGCAGCCAAATGCGCGATATGGTAAATGCTGCGCTCGACATGCAGAAATGGCTGGCTGTCTGGAATTCCGGACGGCAGGCTGAGGGGCTGCCGCGCTTTGACGCGCGCATCGGCATACACCGCGGACCCGTTGTCGCGGGCGTGGTGGGTTCCAAAAAATTTGCTTTTGATATCTGGGGCGACACGGTCAACATCGCTGCCCGGGTAGAACAGGCCGGCGAAGGCGGGAAGATCAATATTTCAGGCCCTGCCTACGAGGCGATCAAAAACAAAATCCCCTGCGAATACCGGGGCAAGATTGCTGCCAAGAACAAAGGCGAAATTGATATGTATTTCGTGGAAAACTAAGGATGTTTCCCGCAGATACCCGCAGAAATGCGCAGAATATTACCAAATCTGCGGCAATCTGCGGTTTTTTTCTGCGGGTATCTGCGGGAAATAAATTCGGGATGACTCATATTTGTGGTGTAATCTGGTATGCGCCGGGCGCCTATTATTTGTCCTCCAGCTGCTTCAACGCATCCCCGGCGCGGCGAGTGAGGTTTTTCCCGCCGCTGCGGGTCAGGTTGTAGGCCCGGATCATTTGCCGTGACGACGTGAGCACCCGCACACTTTTGATCCTTTCTTTCGATAGCCGAACCAATTCATCTGCCGTGAGTGTAAAGTATCCGTCGTACCTGTTTTTTAGGTCGGGCGTTTGGGCCACATATTTCAGTTCAGTGACAATGGCCTCTCCTTTTTCAGGTATCAGCGACAGCATCATGCCCGGTTGGAACTGCATTCCGCCCTGGCTTCCCAGCACTGCCAGCACTTCGCGGTATTGGTTGAACTGGTAAAACTTGAAATCCATGTACTGGTTGTCTCCGTCCACCACCGGAAAACGCGGAATTTTGAAGTAAAAATTATTGCCGCGCAACAGCGGGGTAGCAACAGGGGCGGGTGGCTGTACCCTGGGTTCCTTAAGCGGTGGCTTGACATCTGTTGCTCCCGGCACCTTCGGAGCGGGTGGGCGGTTCTTTTTGGGGTCGGCTTTGCGGGGAGGTGCGGGTTTGCCGACCGGCGCAGGGGCGACTTCTTCCATACCCGTACCTTGTGCCAATGTATCCGTTGCGCCCGTGCCGGTGTCGTCCGGACCGTCAAGCGGTAAAACGGATTGGCCGGGCAGAGAGTCTGCGCGGCTCAGCGAATCGAGTACCGTCAGCGCCTGCTCCTCATGCCGGCCGTCGGGATACCTGTCCAGATATCGCTGGTAATGTTCTTTGCCGCCGCCACTCTTCGCTTCTTTCCAGGCTTGTTCCTCCTGATAGTACTGCACCCCGAAGTATCCGGCTGCCGCCAATGCGGCGGTGGTGAGCAATGCGCCTGCAATGCGCGACATTCCTTTTTTACCCGCATCCTGTGCCTGTGCAGCAGGGGCGGGAATATGTTCAGGGGGCAGCGGGTTGGTATTCAGGGTAATACTCGTGCCGGCTGATTTGAACTCCGCTTCACCGGAAGGCGGCACCTCTTCTGCCTGTACGATAATCTCTTCTTCGAGTACGATGTCTTTTTTGTACTCCTTGTTGTTGATCATTTCGATCACCGAAACACGTAGTATCAGTGGGAATTTACCCATTCGAATGGGCTTTACATAAAACAGCCATTCGGTAAAATCGTCCCTGTCGAGAAATTGCACGGTTTCACTCAGGGTCCGGATTGCAAAGGGCGGGTCGGTTTCATCCACGTTTAGCATTGAAACGGCCATAATCTCGGAAACCCGGATACTTTTTACTACATCTACATCGGTTTTTTCCCAATCCCGGAATAGCTGATCGGCTTCAAAGGCAATGCGCACCGTGCATTTTTCTTCGTGGTTGAGTTGCATGAGGTCGGGCACGTGGTACAATACTTCGCCGTGCTTGTCCTCTTTTTCTTCCTTTACGCCGCCCTCCGGAATGAGGTCTTTTTCAGTGATCTCTTCTGCCAGCAACAGGAGGGCCTTACTGATGTTGTTCCTGGAGATATCGTAGGTCGAATGATCCAGCACGCCAAGCAAGAGTTCCCGTTGAAGGCTGTTGTACCGCGATTTGATCTGGATATAGTCGTTATAGCGGTCTGAGTTGTGGTCGAGCACCGTTTCCAGATATTCGAGCGCAACCTCCACGCCTTCCCCGATATGTGTTTTGAGGGTATTAATGATCTCATCAAGTCTGTTCATGGTGCATTGCAGTTGTTTCCGGGCGGGTTTCCTTCTGTTTTTTACCGGCTGTAAAAATATGTATTTTGCAACAGAACCAATGGTTTATGCGGGATAAACTGTCGCGGCTGTTGTTCCCGCTAGGGTATAGTCGGTAATTCTAAGGCTATTCTAATCGACGGGCATCCCCGCTGGCAATACTTTTGTACCCATGTTTACCAGAACAACTTCCTCATTTATGAAAAAACGACTACACCTGCTTTGCCTGCTTTGCGCCGTATGGGCATTTGGATCACAAAGTGCAAACGCCCAGGGCTGCGTAGCCATCAGATCGATGGGTTGCGGCGGCAGTAACCCCATGACGCAGTCCAACCTGTTCGGCAAGGGAGAATGGCGGGCAGCCGTCAACTATCGATACTTCCGCTCTTACAAGCACTTCAGAGGCGATTCGGAAGAACACGAACGTGTGGAAAACGGAACGGAGGTGATCAATATCGCCCATTCTGCCGATCTGGGGCTGAGTTATTCGCTGACCAGCCGCCTGTCCTTTTCTGTCAACCTTCCCGTTATTTCTTACGACCGCTCTTCGCTGTACGAGCACTATGGCAACAGCACTACGGCCAACCCCGACCAACTGCGTTTCCACACGGATGCCAAGGGCATCGGCGATCTGCGACTGGCGGCAAATTACTGGCTGTTCGATCCGAACAAACCAGGCTCAGGTAATATTTCACTCGGCCTGGGTGTCAAACTCCCTACCGGCAACGCCAACGTGCAGGATGATTTTCACAAACTCACCAGCGAAAAAATTGATACCATCAATCGCAAGGCAGTCGACCAGTCCATACAACTCGGCGACGGCGGCTGGGGTTTCACCTTCGATGTGCAGGCCTATCAACAGCTGTCGCACCACCTGTCTTTGTACTTCAGCGGCTTCTACCTGTTTAATCCCGAAAACGTAAATGAAACCCTGACCCGGGGCACGCTCACCAATGTCGATCCCCTGATCGCATACCATTCCATCGCGGATCAGTATGCGGTACGCCTCGGCACAAACCTGCTCGTCCTGCCGGCACAAAACCTGTCGGTAAGTCTGGGCGCCCGTGCAGAAGGCATCCCCTCCAGCGATCTGATCGGGAAAAGCGAGGGTTTCCGCAGGCCAGGGTACGTGGTATCTGCAGAGCCGGGACTGTTCTTTTCAAGCGGCGGTTTTAATTTTAACCTCAGTGTGCCCGTAGCGTTGTACCGCAACCGGGTAAAAAGTACCTACGATCTTGCTGACCCGGCCGGACAACGCCACGGCGACGCAGCATTTGCCGATTACAGCATCAATGCCGGGGTGATGTATCGCTTCGGTGGCCATAAAGATGAGTCTATGAAAACCGTGCCCCAATTCCAGAATGTTACGAATTGAAAAGAGACAAAACACAAACACCTGCATTCAGCGCCCGGCAGAGCTTCAACTGCCGGGCGTTTTTTATGTTGTCTGTTTAAACGCGCCGCCTGAAAATTTGTCCAATTGACTTTAAACCGCTTTTAACATGGCAAGGAAATCCATACTCATCATTAACCTGTTGATTATCAGTTTTTTTCAATCACTTTCCCAGGCACAGACGCTCTATTTCCCGCCCCAAACCGGTACTGCCTGGGAATCGCTGGCGCCTGCGTCACTGGGTTTTTGTGCCGACCGCATCGACAGCCTGTACAACTTCCTGGAGGAAAACAATACCAAGTCGTTCATCCTTTTGAAAGACGGAAAGATCGTGCTGGAACATTATTTCGGCACCTATAAGCAGGACTCCATCTGGTATTGGGCCTCGGCGGGCAAATCGCTCACCGCTTTTCTGGTCGGACAGGCACAGGAGGAAGGGTTGTACGATATCCACGACAAGACGAGCGACTACCTGGGTGCAGGATGGACGAGCGCTCCGCCCGACAAGGAAGCCCTGATTACTATTTGGCATCAGCTGACCATGACCAGTGGGCTCGACGATACTTTCACGCCCACACCCACTCAACCCGACCCGAATACCTGCACCGACCCTGCATGCCTCAACTACCTGGCAGATGCGGGCACCCGCTGGGCTTATCACACCGGCGCCTACCGGCTTTTACAGGATGTAATCGCGGCGGCCAGTGGCGTTACGATCAATCAGTTTACCAAATCGCATGTGCTCGACCCCACGGGTATGAAGGGACTTTGGGTCGCCGACGTCATGTACGGACGCGCGCGCGACATGGCGCGTTTCGGGTTGCTTACCCTCGCCGGCGGCGTCTGGAACGGCGATACGCTGCTGCACGACCAGCAGTATTTTTACGACATGACGCATCGTTCACAGGAACTCAATAAAAGTTACGGCTACCTGTGGTGGCTCAACGGACAGGAGAGCTTCATGGTGCCGGGACTGCAATTCGTGTTTCCCGGAAAACTCATTCCCAATGCACCGGACGATATGATTGCGGCCCTGGGAAAAAACGATCAGAAAATTCACGTGATCCCATCCAAGGGGTGGGTGGTGGTCCGCCAGGGCAATGCAGCCGGGTTCACCGGTTCCGGGGGCAATACGGTGCCGATCCTTTTTGACAATGCGATGTGGGGTTATCTGAACCAGTTGGTTTGTGCGCCGACGGCTGCCGGCGAGGCTGCCGACCAATTCTTCAGAATATTCCCTAACCCGGCACAAAACGGTTGGCAAATCGAGGTTGCAGAACAAGTCGATCGTGTGGAGTTGTTCGATATGCAGGGACGGCTGCTTCGATCGGTTGCCGGCAATGGCAATGCCTCCGTATGGCTCGATGCAACGGCCTTGCCGGAAGGCGTTTTTACGGTCAAAATATTTGCCGGAGGCGCCGTGCGATGGGGTAAAGTGCTGAAAAGCGCGCGGTAATCAAGAAAATTATACGGTTGCGACGGACGCTTCGCGGCAGGAATCGACTACTTTTGCGGCTCTTTTTTCAAAGCCAACCTGTCCGACGACAGCCAATACCATGACAGAACAAGAACTCCTGCGCCGCGAATCGCTGCAGAAACTCCGGGAACTGGGCATCGATCCCTATCCCGCCGAAATGTTTGAAGTGACGGCACATGCCGCCGATATCGTACAAAACTATCGGGAAGAAGTGCTGGAAGACGGTACCAAAAACCGCCTGAACTATACATCCGTAGCGCTGGCCGGCCGTATCATGGCCACCCGGGAAGCAGGGAAGGCTATGTTTATGAACCTGCAGGATTCGAGCGGCCGCATACAGTTGTATATGCGCCGGGAGGAGATCAACGGCGGTGATGAAAATTCGCCGATGTTCGACACCGTCGTCAAAAAACTGCTCGACCTGGGCGATTATGTTGGGGTGAAAGGTTTTGCATTTCGCACCAAAACCGGCGAAGTGAGCGTGCACGTGCAGGAATTCAAGTTCCTGTCGAAAAGCCTGCGCCCGCTCCCGGTGGTGAAAAAAGACAATGAAGGTCATATTTTCGATGCCTTTACCGATCCGGAACTGCGTTACCGCATGCGATATGTCGACCTGACGGTAAATCCGGAATTCAGGGAGATATTCATCAAGCGCACGAAGATGATCAAAACGATCCGGGCGTTTCTCGACGAACTCGGTCTGCTTGAAGTAGAAACGCCGATCCTGCAGCCGATCCACGGCGGTGCGGCGGCACGGCCGTTCAAGACGCACCACAATGCGCTCGACATGCCCATCTACATGCGCATCGCCAATGAGCTGTACCTCAAGCGCCTGATCGTTGCCGGTTTCGATGGGGTGTACGAACTGAGCAAAATGTTCCGCAACGAGGGCATGGACCGGACGCACAACCCGGAATTCAGCATGCTGGAATTTTACGTGGCCTACAAGGACTATTACTGGCTGATGGACGTCACGGAGCAGATGTTCGAGCGCATTGCCCGCGCCTTGAACAGCGACGGCAGTACGAAGGTCACAGTAGGGGAGCACGAGATTGAGTTTGCCGGTCCTTACAAACGCCTCACCATGTTCGACGCCATACTGCAATACACCGGTCTGAATGTGGAAACCGCCGATGAGGCAGAACTGCGCAGTTATTGCCGGCAGCAGCACATCGAGATCGACGCAACCATGGGCAAGGCAAAACTCATCGACGAGATATTCGGCGAAAAGGTAGAGGGCAACCTGATCCAGCCCACGTTCCTGATTGATTACCCGGTGGAAATGTCGCCGCTTACCAAAAAGCACCGCAGCAAGCCCGGTCTGGTGGAGCGTTTCGAGCTGTTTGTCAACGGCAAGGAAGTGGGCAACGCCTATTCAGAGTTGAACGATCCCATCGATCAGCGCGAGCGCTTTGAAGACCAGCTGGGCCTGGCGGCCCGTGGCGACGAGGAAGCCATGGCCATGGATGAGGACTTCCTGCGTGCCCTGGAATACGGCATGCCGCCCACCGCAGGAATCGGTTTCGGCATCGACCGGCTGGCGATGCTGTTCACCAACCAGACGAGCATCCAGGAAGTATTGTTTTTCCCGCAGATGCGGCCGGAGGTGTAGGAGCCGGATTTCCAAATCCGTCAAGGGCGTATTCCAAATCCGGCGAAGGTGTGCGCATAGAACGCACGTTGGAAGTCCGTTGTACAGGTGAAGGCAAAACCTGTCGGGTGGCGGGCAAACCCGGAATAGATGAAAAAGTTTTAACATATTTTCCTATGCATCGTACCACATAAGTGTTATTTTCGCCTTATCAAAAATCGAATAATCCACACTTATGCGCACTTACACACCTTCGGTTCGGGGAGCCATCTTTTTGCTATTGGCCATCCCGTTTTTCTCCTTCCGCTATGCCGCAGCACAACTGCAGGGCAAATGGGAATGCAACATTAAGTCCGGCAACCTGGACGCTTCTACTTCCTACCAGATCAACTGCGACGGATTTTTGCTCTTTAAAGAGGATTTTACCCTCGTCAGCACTTGCCTTGACGGGTTTTTCCCCACGAATACCTCGTGGGAGATCAGCAACAACAGGCTGATTCTCAAGGACTCGGACGGTCATGCCTTTGCCGACTTTGAGATCAAAAAACTGGACAATGCAGACCTGACCCTTTTCCGAAAAGGGGTGACCTACGACTTTCGAAAGTCGGACAAAGAGTAAACACGCTCTAATTGCCTGTGATCTTTTCCAGCAGCAATTCCGCAACCAGATTGTTGCCTGCGTCGTTCAGGTGAACGCCATCGGTCGTGAGGATGCCCTTGTCTTTGTTCTCCGGGTTGTGTGCACCGTTGTAGTCTGAAAAAGCCGTCCTGAAGTCACAAAGGGTGCAATTGTATGTCTCTGCCAGTTCCCGGATAATTTGAGCGTACTGGTTGATTTCCCCATCCTGCGGGTTGGTGCAATCGGTTTTTTCGCCGATACAGGCGGGTGTGCACAGCACCAGCCGGATGCCTGCTTCCCGCATTTTAGAGATCAGCGCTTCGTAGAAACGACCAAATTTGTCTGCATCAGTCCCGGTGCCCAGCATGCGTTTGTGCCACACGTCGTTCACGCCTACATATACCACCACGATATCGGGCTTTTGGGCCAGCACATCTTTTTCCAGGCGTAGATAAAGGTCGTACACCTTATTGCCGCTAATGCCTGCACCGATCAGGTCGTAGTCATCGCCCTTCCCGTCAGCAGCGAGCATTTCCCGCATTTTTACAATATATCCGCCGGGCCGGACACCGGCCTCGGTGATGCTGTCGCCGAAAAAAACGACGCGGGTCGGGTTGTCCATGGTTGTAAAGGCAAAAAAGAAAAAGGTGAAAAAAAGCGACGGGAGGAGGAGCAGTTGTTTCATGCAGGGATGGATGTGGAAAACAAGAAGGCAGCAAAGGATTTTTGTAGGAAATACACGGTTCGATTGTTGCGAAAATACAGTGTCCTTAAATAACAGGCAGGGATTATTTCTGTGGACTTATTGCCCCGAATGCAGCAAGGTGGGCCGGGGCTTGCCGTGTTGTAAAGATTTTCGCACGCACAATTTGCATGAATTCTGTCTATTTGTCGTTTTTGCAGACCAAATTGTGTATTCGGGAATACATACTGGCTACGAAAATTTTAGAAATTTCCGAAATCTTGCCGGGGTCGATTCATATGTTGCACAAAACGAAAAAGCCATGTTGAAGCACTTTCTCCTGACAATCCTCCTCTTAAAGTGCCATTGCCGCCACCGCCCAACGCGAAGACCTCACGTTGGGTCTGCCCTTTTTTGAACAAAAAACCGCAGAATACCAACGCTGGCTCGACGCCAAGGGTTTTGGTGCGGTACTGACCGTTGAGCGAGTGCGATTGAAAGTGGACCGCAATAATCAGACGGACCCCACTGAACTGGAAATGTTCCTGCTGCTGAAGTCCACAGACGCAGATACCGCCATGGCAAAATGGAACCGCCTTAAAACAGATTTTGACACGGATGCAGACTCGCTGGAGGCCTACCTGTTCCGCACCTATGTCCACATGATGGAAATACCGGAAGCGCAGGGTAATATCCAAATCTACGTACGCGATAAGTATGGCAGCTACGTGAAAGACAACCACATCTGGATCTGGTCAGAAAACGGGCTGATCGTTTCGGAGAAAAAAGTGGCGGTAAGCAAAGCCAAATCCTTCGAGATCAGCGTATCCTACCCGGTAAACAAAACGGGTAAAGGCAACTCGACCAAACTGTCGGCAGCGAAACGCCGCAGCGCCAACGCGGTCTTTGACCTGATCCTGAAACATGTGAAAACCGCCATGCTAGACCACCCGCGTTATCAAAAGGAGCTCGCCGATCGCCGGCCACGTATCGAAAGCGACTCTGTTCGCACGACAACTACGTTTAAGTTTACGGTTACCGACTTGGGCCGGGAGGTGTTAACCGACCAAACACGTTGGGTATGGGAGAAATGGGTGGGTATCAATACCATTGCTATGGAGCGGCTTAGTTTTCAGTTCGAATATATTCCTGCTGCCGACGGCGGGTACTCGTTGAAGTGCATGGTCGATGGCAAGTTCGGTTCCGGGTTGTTCAAGCCCCGTACCAGTGGATACATGAATATGGAGCCCGATTTCGACGATTTCTTTGAAAAGTACAAAAACGACTTTCGCCTTACCCTTCAACGCCTCCTGCAGGAAAAGCCATGAGAAATAAAAAGGAACTGCATGATCTTGTTGCTGATGGCCAGATGACCGATGCTGTCTCCGGTGCGCTGGCATATGCCGAAGCGGCTGCGGATACCGACACGCTGAATGGCCTCATTGCGTTACAAAGCGACCTTGCCAAGCATCGCGATTTCTGGAATACCGGGCAGATATCCTTCGAGGAGTTTGCCCGTGCCCAGGCGCGTATCACGTCGGGATTGATAGGCCGAATAGCCGAGTTGCCCGAAGCGCCCACACGTACGGCTGCGCGCCGGCGCATACGCGAAAGCGGGTTCAAATGGCTGGTATTTTACCTGTTTTTGATTGCCAAACTGCTTGTACTGGGTTGGGCGGCATTTATCTGGCAAACAAAAGGCTTCCAGAACGCGGAAGCATTCAGCCTGTTCAATGCCCTGCTGCCGGGTATGATCGTCAACGCCTCAATGATGTTTCGCAGTCTGTTTCGCGCCAGCATTGATGGCGATTCGCCGCAGCGTTATGTCTCCACGCGGTTTAGAACCCTGGTTTTTGTAGCGTTTACGGCTTATTTTTTCGTCCAGGCTTTCCTGATCGTACAAAAGGTAGTGGGCAACTTGAGTTTTGAAATGGCAAGTCTGGCGTTTGTCGGGGTGGAAACGGCATTGGGACAGTTTATGGGGGAACCCCATCACTGCCCACGCCCAATCCCCTGTCCGTACGGGCAAGGACTACGCTGTCTTTTTTTATGTTACTACTTTCCAGCCCGGCTGGACAACACTCCCGGAAACGGAAGCCGAGGCAACAATTATAAAAGCTGAACTGGAAGCCGAATTTGGGGTTCAGTGTGAATTGGTAGCAAACCCTACCAAGCAACAGATGCGCCAAAAGATCCGGGAATACAATGGTTTACTGACGGACAGCGACCAGATATTGTATTTTTTTTCTATGCATGGCCATTACAGCGAGATCGGCGATCGGGGTTATTTGGTGGGATCAGACGGGGTGGCTACAGATGCATATGGCGACACCTGGTTGAGTTACGACGACCTGCGAACTGACCTGGCGCCCTGCAAGGCCAAGCATGTCCTGTTGGCCCTTGATGCTTGCCATTCGGGGTCTTTCGGCATCCGGAACAAAAGTGGCCCGGATGTGCCGGCTTATGACATAGCGGAAGACTGCGCCACCCAGGTCGGTAAAGCGATGCAATATAGTGGCCGACAGTTTTGTACTTCAGGAAATAAAGACGCCAACACGCCGGCGAAATCGCTCTTTGCTGCCCGGTTTTTGGAAGCCCTTAGAAAGGGCGGCACCGGTGGAATTGTTCGTTTTGATGATCTGGAATATTTCCTGGGGAAAATTGAATCGCCGAGGCCTGAGAGCGGTTCGTTCAGAGGGCATGCAGGCGGTGATTTTGTATTTGTAAGAAAAGGAAACTGTTCGATTGTCGAAGGCGCCGTTCCTGGACGTCCACAATCGGCCACCCAATCAGCTGTTTTAGGCACTCCTTTAAATGCGGGTACACTGATATCACTGGAAACAAGCGAACGGATCAATTCAACAGATATTGGCATCGGAACACCGGTGCAAATGCGGGTACGCACAGATGTGAAATCCGATAATCGCGTGGTCATTCGGGCAGGCGCACCAGCGCTTGGCAGAATAATAGAAGTAGAAAAGGCGAGTTACAATCATCCTGAGTGCGTGGTATTGGAGGCCGTGCTGGTAAAAGCAGTTGATGGTCAGCAAATTTCGCTGCTTGGCAATAAGCAATCGTTTTGTGGACAATTTAACAATGAAAGCATGGAGGTTTCTCCTTTTCGGGTAATTATTGCTACCATTATAAATAACGCTGTAATCGGCGAGGCAAAAACAGACACTACCGCCTTTTTATGGGATGCTCCGGCAATAATCAAGCCTCCGGGGCAAAGCGGACACCTCTTAACACTGGCTGCCGGTAATAGTGTCATGCTGGAGTTTCAGGGCCCCCTGGATTTTGCCAAACTCACGGGTGGCGATGTGATCAGCTTTACTGTTGCGCAGCCTGTTATTGTGAATGGAAAAACCACGATTGCTGCAGGAGCATTGGCAACAGGTCTCATTACAAATGTATCAAGAGAAAAGGACGGATATGTCTCTGTAACGCTGGAGGCGCGTCAGGCGTATGCTGTAGACGGGCAGCAGATTTTACTACGTTCTACTCCACAATTAATTAAAAGGAAGGTTGATGCGGAGAATAGTTCACCATATCAATCCTTTAAATTCCGGAGTTTTGTGCAAACCGATGTAAAGATCCGTATATAAGAGCGTGTTTAAATTTGCCTACTTTCGCTCCGGCACTGAAATTTAAACACGCTCTAACCTTGCTGTCAAGCGGGATTCGTGGTTACTTGGTCCGGGCAAGGCGGAAACCTGCATTGAGGCTGCGGTAACTGGACGAAACGAAGAAGCGATCCGCCACGCGGCAACTCTCTGGGTTGTAGTGCCACGCCCCTCCGCGTTGGACGCGGTAGGAGCCGGAAGCGGGGCCTGTGGGATTTTTTGAGGGGCTGCTGTAGTAATAGTTGGAACCATACCAATCACTACACCATTCCAAAACATTGCCAGTCATGTCATACAGGTTCAAGAAATTGGCTTGGAGGCTCCCAACCGGAGCAGTATTGGCATAACCATCCTGGTTGCCGGAATAATTGGCATATCGTATCAGGGTGCTCTCATTGGATGTGCCGGACCATTGGGTTCGCCCGTTGCTGCCGCCGCCTGCTGCATATTCCCATTCTGCCTCGGTAGGCAGGCGGTATTTCAATCCGGTCTCTTTGCTGAGCCATTCACAATAGGCCACCGCGTCGTTCCAACTGACATGGACCACGGGGTGGTTGTATTCATTGGATGGGCGCAGGTTGCCGCGGGTGTCGTATTTCCAGTTGACACCTTTTTGCTCTTTCCAGTCATTCGTGTACACGTAACTGCTGCCTTCCTTGTCCGCATCGGTTTTATACCCTGTGGCATCCACAAATGCCTTGAATTCGGCTATGGTAAGCTCGTATTTAGCCAGGTAAAAATCGCTGACGGTTACCCTGTGGAGTGGCATTTCATCAATACCCTTATCGCTGCCCATTTCAAACATTCCCCCTTTGATCAGTACCATGTTGTCGGTTCGTTCTTTCTCATTGGTCTGTACAGATGCAGGGACATTTATTTTGGCGTCCGCTTCACTGCGGTGCAAGCCATCAGGGTAGTCGGCGATATACTTTTTGTAGTCTTCCTGGGTGTTCTTTTCGGTAGCGATTTCCCAGGCGGTGTCGTCGCGGCGGCGTGCGGCGGCCGCTTCGAGCGTCCGCAGGGCTTGATTAGCCTGCTCCTTGAACTCGCCCTGCGGAAACTGGCGCAGGTAATCGCGGTATGCGGTCTCTGTATTTTGTTGTTTGGCGGTTTTCCAGAGGGCGAGGTCGCGGGCGGTATCGTCGCTTTTGGGCAGTTCGGACGGACAGCCGTTGGCCTGGCTGCCCCAGGTGTCGGGGCACTGGTCGAGGGCATCGGGCACGGTGTCGCCGTCGCGGTCGGGCTGTTGGGCGCAGGCGTTTTTGCGTATAAAAATAAACTCGCCGCCGGGTGTATGGCCGGTGAAGGAGCCGTGTACGGGTTCGGGGTTGCGCACTTTGCCGAGCGTGTAGGTCAGGTCGTCGAAGTGCAGGATGCCGTTGGTTTCGTTTTGACGCAATGCTTCGAGGAGCTTGGCGGCGAACAGCGATTTGCCGGGTGTTTTGGAGTCTTTGTTGCTCGAACAGATGTACTGTCGTACACGGAATTGGAAAGAGGCGTCAATCTGTGTCTGGCAGTCCTGTCCCTCATCGTATGCGGGGCGGTCAGGCGCTCGCTCTATGTTGCCAAAAGAGCCGGAATAACAAGCGTCCAGGGCGATGAGCATATGTTTGGCTTTGCATTTGGCGAAGTAGGGGCGCAAGCTGTTGTAGTCGAGCCAGGTCTTGTAGTAATCGTCGCGGTAGAGGCCGTCAGCGGCGATGAGGTAGCCCAGTTCGCTGCCGGGGTCGTAGTAGCCGTGCATGGAAAAGAAGAACAGCACCTGGTCGTCCGGGCCGAGGCGCTCGTTCCAGTCGGCAATTTCATCGTAAATCTGTTGCCGGGAAGGATTGGCTACAAGTTTTACCTCGAAGCCGTAATCGCTTTCCAGGACCTTTGTCAGGGCTTCCGCTTCCGTTTGGGTATCTGGCAGCGGCTGCCAGCCGGGCTGGAAGGTGCTGACGTAGAAAAAGACGGCGTAATCATGGCCTTTACGCAACGCCGAATGGTGGCCCCCGGTATTTCCGAGCAGCAAAGGAATAAGCAGGAGGAACAGCAGTTTTTTCATCGGTTGATCCGGTTTTATAACGCCTGTGCGCTATTTGGGGCAATTTTCAATACAAGTACCGTTGCGGTCGATGACGTAAGTTCTGCCCTGCATGTCTGTTACGTCGGCTTTTCCGTGGAGAAAATAAAAGTCTTCGGTATAGATGAATTTTATTATAGCCTCACCCTTTCTATTGATGCCGCCCCACTTGCCGTTTTTTTTGACTGCGACGATGTTTTCATCAAAATCAGGGGAATCGCTCAGTTCGTCGTAGACAAAATCGATCATGGTTTTCCCGTCCGTTATGTCTATGTACCCCCACTTGCCGTTTTTTTTGGCAGCACACCACCATCCATCGAATTTATCAGGCTCGACGATTTCTTCAAAAATGAAGCCGGTGATCTCATGCCCTTTCAGGTCGGTAATCCCCCACTTCCCTTCCAGCAGAGCCCAGGTACGGCCTGAAACAAACGGGTAGATTTTCTGGAACTTTGGCGGCGTCGATTCGATCAGATTGGCGTCCAGGAAGCACCATTTGCCTTCGCGAAAGCCCAGCATGGAAAATTCCGATACGCTTACTTCAACGCTGTCGTAGCGATTGATCGACATCATGGGCCTTGTTCCGTCGATATTGATAAAAACCCATTTGCCGCCGGTTTGGGCCGCATAGATGTTGGTGCGGCTGGATTGAACGATGTCATCATATGCTGCTGGAATAACAATTTTTCCGTCGATATGCGCGACACCTGTCTTGCCGTTTTTCCATACATAAAAAAACGAATTGATGCGGAACCAGTGACTAATGTTCGTAATGCTGTCGAATTCAGCGGATATGGTCACTTTCCCACCGGGGTCGGCAACCCCGAACTGGCGGTTTTTTTCAACCAGAAGCCAGAGGTTTCTGTTGGCAGTGTGATAATAGGTCAGCCCGGGTGCCGGCTTGAATACCGCATTGCCCGATCGGTCGAAAACAGCCATTACCTTGTCCCGGGTATATTGGCTACTCCATCCGGTTCCGGTGTTTTCGCCGGTATCGTCCGTTTTGAGCACAAAGAACTTGCCCATCCTGTGATAATGGGCGCTTCCAGTCAGTTCCAGAACAGCATGGCCGCTTTTATCAATAACCATGCGGTTCTGGTTGACCTGCGCGAGACCGTCGTCAAAGGCTTTCGCGGCATCGAAGATAAACGGGATTGCTTCATTGCCATATCGGTCGATATAACCCCATTTGTCTTTGAATTGTACGGGGAAAAGGTCTTCCTCGTAATTGTCGCCAACGGGGACAAAGCCGAATCTCGGATTTACCGTATATATATATTGCGTCAGGTTATTCCCCTGTTCATCAAACATGGCCATTTTGCCATCCCTGCAAGCCAGAATCACCCTGCTTTTATAAATATGTTGAATACTCGAATGGATGAAGGGAATGATCACCTTTCCGTTTCTGTCTATGACGCCCCATTTGCCGTTTAACCGCACTTCCGCAAGGCCGTTGACGAACTCGTTGACGTTTTCGTATTCAAAGGGTATCACGACATTCCCTTTTTTATCGATCACCCCCTGCCTGTCATTTTGGTAAGCCGTTACCAGCCCTTCACTGAAGTCATCCACCTCGTAGTAAGGCGTTTGAAGCACGACCCGGTTTGATTTGTCCACGAATTTTATCCCGTTTCCGACGATCGGTCTTAATCCGTCGGAATAATATTCGCTTACGATCATGGTGTAATTATCATCGAGCAAAACGATCTTGCCGGTTGTGTCGATAAATCCCATGTTGTTTTCAAACCAGACTGCGGATAATCCATCGGAGAAATCATCGCTGTCCCCGATGAACCTGGGCTGCACCACAATACGGCCATCCTGGTCTTTGAAGCCCTTTCTTCCGCGTTCGTCAAAAAATGCTTTCCAGGTTGCGGCAGTTTCCCTGATCGACAGGGGTTGTGCGACATTGCCCGGCACAGGCGGCGGATCGGCGGATTTTTCCCTGGCTTGGCCTGCGCAGCCGGTTTTGGTGACGAAAACAAAATCACCCCCCAGATGTCCGGTGAAACTGCCCGAGCGTGGAGACGGGTAAGCCTCGCTCAACAGGGTGAACAATTCGGCGAAGGACAATATGCCGTCCTCGCCGCCACCGCTTCCCAGGGCGCTGCGCCATTTTTTTACAAAATCGGAAGCGGCCGGCACCTTTTCCTTGCCTCCGGCAGTGAGGTAAAGCCGCGTTTTTCTGTTGAGCGCCTGCTCCACTTTGGTTTTGCAATCGGGTTTGTTTTCCCAGACTGCCGTTTCGGGTTTCGATTTTTGACCGCTGAAAGTGCCGGAATAGCAGGCATCGAGTACCAGCAAAATGTGTTCGCAGGGGATGCGGGCGACCAGTGCGCGGAGTTCCGTATGCAAAAGCCAGCTGTCAAAAGTGGGGTCCGTATATCTGCCTCCATAAGGTACCAGACACCCCGCATCGCCGGCTTCATCAAAATTGCCATGCATGGAGAAAAACAACAGAAGTTGATCCTGCGGCCCGTATCTGCGGATGGCCAGTTCGGCAAGTTGTTCTTTGATCTGTCTTTTGCTCTTGTTGGGATGAACCTCGGTATAAAAACCGTACAAGTCGCGGACGTCTTTTGCTATGCTATCGAGTTCGGGCTTCGTCCCGGGAAGGCTTTGCCAGCCGTTGCTGTATTCGGTCACGGGGAAAAAAATAGCCAGGTCAGTGCGGTCGGGAGACTGGGCGGCAACGGTAAGGCTGTACAACGCGAAGAGCAAGGAGAGGCTGTTGGCGATTTTCATTGGCAATGGGCACTTTGATTGGCGGATGAATGCCGTAAGGCAAAAAAATAAAAAAAACTACAGACCTGTAAGCCGGATTCTGTCCACCCGGCTCGCGCCGGGGGCTCTGTCATTTGTCTGATCCCGCCGGTCGCCCGGCAGGATTTGCGCTGCCTACCCCCCTTGCCACCCCGAAGGATGATGCGCGAGCAACGCATATAACAAGGTGTGCGTGGCATTTCAACCCGCAAGGTTTATCCCTGCCGCCGGTTGCCCGGCTGCAGCGTGCGCTCTTACCGCACGTTTTCACCCTTACCCCGGGCTTTTGACCCGTGGCGGTAATTTTCTGTGACACTCTCTATATCCCCGGACTGCTCCGGGAATTCCACCCGTTAGGTGGTGCGGCGCTCTGTGTTGTCCGGACTTTCCTCCCCGAAAGGCGACAGAGCGGTCTGTAGTTCTTTTATTCATCTTCACAATTTTACACCCCCAACAAGTATTGGCGTAAACTTTGTTTAGATACTTTTGCGGCGCAAAAGGCGCATTTAATCGTTTCCATCGGCAGGCTTTTGGCTAGATTGCCGCCGAAAACCGGTTTTTTCCCGATAAAAAATCTTTTATGTTCAAACGCCTGCTCCTTTACCTGCTGACAATGGCCGTGCTTCTGGCAGTGGCCGTAAGTGCCGGTCAATGGGACAAAGATACGGCGCTGCTGCAAGAGCACGCCAACCAAATATCCGCCTACCTCGATGCGCAGGAGTCGGACGCCCTTGCATGGATAAGGGATAACCAGGCGTTGCTCGGAACTTCGTTCAATGGCCGTCCGGATCAAAAATGGGCGGAAGAACTTGAAACCCAATTACTTAAAGACTATACGATTCTGGGGCTGAGCGGCGATTCCATACTCCTGTGGACCAACAATAAAATATTGCCGACGGCAGCGCAACTCCGCGAGATTACCGGAAGCAGCCAACGCCTCGTCCAATTGCCCGCCGGCTTTTTTGCCGTTCGCCGGGAATCCGCCGGCGCCAGCACCCTGCTCCTGCTTACCCCGGTACGGTATTCGATCATTTCTGCCGACGCGGGGCAGCCGCCCTTTCCCGCAGGAAAAAATATCGGCCTCCATATTCAAATCAGCAAATCGCCGGGCGATTACCCGGTCCGCGTTGCAGGCAAGGATGTATGCTGGCTGCAATCCGACGGCCCGGTACACGCAGGCTGGTTACAGTGGATGAAACTGATTTTTTACGGGTTGTTTTTTGTGGTGCTGCTGGCGCTGGTCAACCAGTTTGCCGTCTGGCTGTCCGAGCGATTTGCGCCGCTTGCCGGAGCAGCCCTGCTTCTGGCGGTTACCGGATGCTTTTTTTGGTTCAATACCCGCTTCAACTTTACCGGAAGCCAGTTTGGCGACCTGCCTTTTTTCGCCCAAAAATTTGATTCGCCCTCGCTGATCGGCAAGTCGCTGGGCGACTGGCTCGTCAACATCAGCCTATTGGTTTGGCTGATGGTCTTTTTTCACCGCCGCTTCCGGTCCGGCTCGCTCACCCATGCGCCGCTTGTGCTGCGCACGGCCCTGGGCGTCATTTTTTACCTCTCCACGATGCTCTCTATCCTGGTGGGCGTGGAGGTGCTGCGGCGGCTGGTTTTTCACTCCGGGATCAGTTTCGACTTCGAAAATGTGCTGAATTCTGACCAGTCCAGTCTGCTGGCCATCGGCGGTATCATTATGCTGATGGTGGGCCTGTTTCTGTTCAGCCACCGGATGATGCTCACCCTGCGCAAGGCCGGGCTTACCATCCCCCAGCGGGCGGTATCGCTGGCGGGGGCGGCGGTTCTGATGGCCATCATCTGCCTGGTCAATGGCGACAGTCTTCGAATTGAACCGCTGTATATCCTCGGCCTGTCGGTGTTGTATGCCGTGGTGTTTGACGCATTTGTATATTGGGGCAACGCGGGATTCGGCTGGATCGTGAGTTGGCTGCTCCTGTTTTCGCTTTTTGCCTCTATTCTGTTGTATCGATACAACAACCTGAAAGACAGTGAAATACGCCTTGCTTATGCCGAAGCGCTGGCCAGCGACCGCGACGCCGAATCTGCAGAAAAAATGCTGCCCCTGCTGCTGGACCAACTCCGGCGCGATTCGCAGCAACTGAACATACTGCTGAAGCCCTGGCCGTTCAAGCCCGAGGCTGATGAATTGCGCGCGTATTTCAACCGCCGTATTTTTCAGCAGAATTACCTGTTTCAACATTACCAACCCGACGTATTTGCCTTCGACAAAGGCAACGAATCCCTTTTGCAACAGCAGTCGCAGGGCTACCAATACGTTGTGCAAGAAAACTGGCAAAAAGGAGCAGCCCTTCCGGGCGCTCCCGGCATCCGGTATAGAACCGACGCCGACGGCCGCTTCCGCTATATGATGGAACTGACGGCCCTGCGCATGAACGACCCGGGACAGCCGGCGCGGGTGTATTGCTTCCTCGACCACGATTATCCTGCGCCGACACGCGTATATGCGCAACTCTTTTACAACACGCCGTATAAAAACCTGGAGCGGCTGTCGAACTACGATTTCACAGTACAGAAACACGGTAAAATCGTGGTAGAGCAAGGGCAGGCCAACACCGTCGCGTTAAACAGTTCGCTGAAAGACGGAAACGGGCGCGATGTGGAAACCGAAATACCGAGTCGCCTCGATGCCGTTTTCAAAAGCGCCGACGGACAAACGATCGCTGCCGTAGGGCGGCCTCAAGGCGGCTGGTACAAACAACTGTACCTGTTTTCCATGTTGTTTACCCTGGCCTCATTGTTCATTTTCGCGCTGGCGATGATCAATTCCTGGGTACATTTCCTGCCGGAGAAGTTCCAGTTTCGCGTCAGCACCCGGGGCTCTCTGGGCAAACGGATACAGTACTGGACCGCTACGCTTATCGGGGTCGCCTTTTTTGTGATCGGCCTGATGACGTACCGGCATTTTAACCTTGCCTCTGCAGAGGCCGAGCGCGCCAACCTGAATTACCGCGCCAACGCCATGCTGATCAGCCTCAAAACCCAACTGGCCGGCTCCTCCGTTTCCAAAGACAGCCTGAGCCGCGCACTGCCCAGGTCGCTGTCCAATATATCAGGCAGCCTGTCCATGGACGCCAATCTGTACACGCCTGCGGGCGACCTGGTCTACACCACGCAGAGCGACCTCCGTCAGTTAGGTATCCTGCCGGGCAAGATGAATCCGCTTGCCATGTATTTGCTGAAAAACAGCCGTATGCCTGAACTGGTGGAGCCGGAAAAAGTGGCGGGGTTCAATTATTTTACCAAATACCTGCCCCTGCGCTCCGGAGAAAACGAACTACTCGGTTTTCTCGGTGTGCCTTACCAACTCAGCGACAGAAAGATCGGCGCCGAGGTGTCCGACTTTATCGGCATGCTGGCCAGTTTGTACGTGTTCCTGCTGCTGATCACCCTGGTGGTTACCCTGCTGCTGGCGCGTTCGATCATACGCCCGCTGAGCCTTATCTCGGAAAAGATACGCCTGCTGAAGCTGGAGGACAAAAACCAGCCGCTGGAATATGCAGGCGAGGCCGGCGACGAACTCAGCGGACTGATCGGGGAGTACAACCGTATGGTTGACAAACTGGAGGACTCAAAAGTGCAACTCGTGCGGCTGGAACGCGAGGGCGCCTGGCGCGAAATGGCGCGGCAGGTGGCGCACGACATCAAAAACCCGCTGACGACGATGAAACTTTCCATGCAGCAACTGGAGCGGGTGTCGAACAACCCGGAGCAGGCTGCAGCATACCTGCGCAAGGCCATTACGCGCCTGATCGAACAGATCGACTCCCTCGCGCAGATCGCATCGGAGTTTTCCATGTTCGCCAACCTGGATATCCGTCAGAAATCGGACATGGTGGTCAACGAAGTGGTGGAGAGTGTGTACGACCTGTTCAGCGAGCAGAAAAACGTCGCGCTCGACCTCAAGATACCGGAGGAGCGCTTCCATATCCTCGGCGACAAAAATCACCTGATTCGCGTGTTCAACAACTTGGTAATCAACGCAATACAGGCCATTCCATCCGACCGGGAAGGCAAAATACACGTATCGCTGCTTCGACAGAACAACCTGGCGGTCATCAAAATCAGCGACAACGGCGGCGGCATACCGCCTGAAATTGTGGAGCGCGTGTTCGAGCCGAATTTTACCACCAAAACTTCCGGCAGCGGACTTGGGCTTGCCATCTGCAAAAAGATCATCGAGGCCCACGACGGGAATATCCGCTTTGAAACACGGGAGAACGAGGGGACGGACTTCTTTGTGGAAATGCCGATTACGGCGGTGGGTAGGGTTTATTCTACCACAAAACAATACCCTCCATAATCACTAAACCGCTTTGCATCGATCTTGTGATAGGCCGGATTGGCGGCCCATTGAAGCATGTGGTAGTTGTTTTCGGATTCATTTGTGACACGACTCCCGATGTATACGGGTACTTTTGAACAATTACCTGAGATGCCAAATTTTCCTGTATCGGATGTTGGACCCAATCCAAACCAGAACAATCCTTTTTCTTTCAAGATAAAAACACCTTGGTATTTGTATATGCCAACTAACTCAACAGTGGAGATGCTGAATACAGAAATATTGGAAATCGGGAGGGAAATCAGTGAATCAGAGCCTGTAATGCTGTGCAAGTCAAAGAAATTGGCGGTCTGTGCAAGTGGCGGGTCAATATCCATTTTATCGCTCGAGACGCGAAATCGGAAGTCGTAATTTCGAAACACATTTGTTACGCCTCCGTTTTCGTCTGTTAATTCTTCTTTGAAATCCAGGTTTACCCAAATGGTATCACCTACATTAAAAGTGTCTTTCATTGGAGAAATGCTGTATGGGACTTTGTAAAACAGATAATCCGGGCAGTCTTTATTGCAGGATGCAGAAGAGAATGCCCAGATAACTATTGGGGTCACTATTGTAAAAATAACAAGTGGGTGTTTCATGTTTCGAAATATTTTCGTATTGAAACGTGTGGGTAACGGTACCTGCGGTTACCCACACGTGATCTTTCATGTTCCATATGCACTTGCTAAAATTGTCCAGGCTGAAAGCGGAACAACAGGCGGCAATAAACGCATTTTCTTGTCGATATTGGCACCCACGCCAAAGCAGCCATACTACGGCAACAGCATGAAAACGGTTTTGTACCAGTAGTGCGAGAAGGGCACTGCTACTGAACGAAAAAACAGAAATTACTTCGAAGATTTTCTGGTTTCAGTTTGTGATATGCCGGATTGGATGCAAACTGGAGCATCTGAAAATTGTTCTCGACCATTTTCGAATACACAGCCAATGTCAACACTCAGGTTGTCACACGCTCCAATAATCTGGAACGGGTTTTCCTCGCTATTATAAGGACTGGTGCCAAACAGAAAAGCCTTTTTCCTGAATAATCAATGCGCATTTAAATGTATATTTATCAGAAGAATATACAGGCGTTATTTCGTAGTACGATACACTTGAAGCAGACAGGTTAATCGACGAGTCAGATCCAATTAATGTGTTGATAGATAAATAATTCGTGGTATGAGCGAGCGGAGGGTCAATATCAATCCTTTCGCAGGTGGACTCAAGCCTGAAGTCATAATCGACAAACGAATTTTTTATGCCGCCGATCTCATCTGTCATTTCCGTTCCGAAATCCATCTCCAGCCACAAGGTATCTCCAACTGAAAAGGTATCTTCATGGGATAAAGGGAGTACGGAATTCGATAAAGCAGATAATCAGGGCAATTTTTGTTGCAGGATGATGAACATGCAATCCCTATAAGTATAGAAATCACACATGTGCCAATAAGTACATTCTTCATGATGAATAAGGTTTGTTCGATATCATTATGTGCGTATCAAATATTGTTGATACGCACATAATTTAATGGTTGCCAATTATATACCGTAAGCGCTGGCCAGAATTGTCCAGGCTGAAAGCGGAACAATAGGCGGCAATAATGGCAACAATGCATTCTTCTGCTGCGAAGGAGATTGCAAATTTGATGTCATAGTCGAGAATATCTGTGTACGGGTGTATTGCCTCACAGCATCAGAAACAGCGTTGTTTTCACTGATGCCTAAAGTCGGATTGAATCCGTCGTCATCGATGATGTCATACTGCCACCCAAATGGTATGTAGCCTGATGCAAATTGTGCTCTTTCTAACTTTGCTTGCCAGGTGTTCGCTGCAAGGGATCCATTTCCAATAGAAGAACCATTACTGTGATTCAGCCCATAGCTCAAATGTGCAGCCCACATCCCGGTATGAAATCCCCACATTTCAATAACGGCGCAGCGCCCTGCTCCTGAAGCCGTTCCATCTCCGTAGCCGTTATTGTCAATGACGTATTCAATGTTATCGAGCCAGTAACTGTCGCCAACCTGGGTGAAGTGCTGGGCATGGGCCAGTTCGTGGTATAACAATTCCCGGATATCATCGGAATTGACGTTGTTCGACTCATTTATGTTCAGAACGATGTCCGGAGCAGCCACGGCAAGCCAGGCGCCCATGGCAATGCCAACCAGAGAGCCTATCGGCCCTGTAACGGCGAACAACCCTCCGAATAATCCCGAGGCGTCAGCGGCGAGGATAAAACTTGCGACAAATGATTTGTCTAACATCGGAGCTGCTCCGGTATTGGCCGATCCCCAGGGCGTGATGAGCACCTTGAGGTCGCCAGGCGGGTTGGGGAGGTCATTGTCATTCGTAAATACCTGAAAATCGTGTATGGTATTATTTGCCGTTGATGCCACCCAGTTGCGGAAGGCCTTTGTTCCAATTGTGTTTGTCCAGTTAAATTCGATGGTGATGTTGTTGAAAAACGGGCCGTTATACTTGCCTATGTAAGCGCGCCTTGGGAAGGTGTAGTTCCACAAATCAGCATTACTTTTCATGGTTTTGATGTTGCAGGTCGCACTTTCCCATTTTATCCATACGTGAATTTTCCCCTTATACTTGTGATTAATCAGCCAACATCCGACGGCATCCGTGTAATCCGACCTGTGAAAAATAATCCCGAACAGGCGACTTTTGGAGACGATTACTTTTACCTCCCTAACACCATGCCATTGATTGAGCATGTTATCCTCAACCTGAACACAGCCGGAAGGCTTGCGTGTATGATCGGGCAAAGGACAACTGCATGCGCCACCCGTACCGGCGCCGGTTCCTTCCGGAGAACTGTGATCAAGAACGAAGTCAAATCTTCCGTTAACAAGCAGTGGATCAGGTTCGTATTCATGAGGAGCCTCAAATTCATTGCCAGTCAACCTGAAGGCTTCTTCCGCAATCCTGGAGTCTTCTGGTACCAGGGCAAGTTGTTCGAGAATTTCATACTGAATGCCTGGAAAGATAAAATTGGCGGGAACGACTGTATATTGCCATGTATACGTCGAATCTGTCACTGAGGGATCGTGATAAAATTCCCCTATGGAAACGATGTCATGATCGAGAGGGAAATCCCATAATTCGAGTCCCGATTCCAAAAGTATTTTGACGTCATCCGGGCTTTGGGGGAGAAAGCGGACATACAAATAGTTTGCATAGAGCAACGAAATATCGGGTTCATAAAGATTGTTATAGGCTTGTCGTATTATTTCGACGGCATAAGGGTTATCCCGCTTTTGCCCTATAACAGTAGTTTCTTCGCCGTCCCGGTCAGTGCTGCTTACCCAATTGCCCCCCCATGATCTATACTTTCAGGGGAAGCATTACCAATCTGTTCGGATTGGAAATCTTTTTTACATGAATGCGTTGCCATCAAGCCAAAGGCAACGATCAAGGCGGAAATTTTTGCAATCGGTTTCAAAATGTAAAGTTTTTGCAGGTGAATGAAGATAGAGGATATGTGTCATCGATGATGCGGAATAAACCGACACCCTTTCTCACATATTTTCAACATCTTTAAACTTTAACATATTTAGGATCATAACATTATAATTTCAGAAGTATTGTCAGCCGGAAGCAAATCCAACTATAGATACGTCTTGTTATTACGCCGCCTTAATACCTGCCTGTTCCGCCTCCCGCCTGCGCTTTTTCTCCGCATAGGCCGCCGCCGCCTCGCGTACCCAGGCGCCTTCCTCGTGCGCTTGCACGCGGTCGCGCAGGCGCTGTTTGTTGCAGGGGCCGTTGCCTTTTACCACATTCCAGAATTCATCCCAGTCGATGGGACCGGAGTCGTAGTGGCCGCGCTCCTCGTTCCATTTCAGATCGGGATCAGGTACTTCAAGTCCGAGTACCTTGATCTGTTCGGCGATCATGTCGACAAAACGCTGGCGCAATTCGTCGTTGCTGAAGCGTTTGATCTTCCAGTTCATGCTTTGGGCGCTATGGGTAGAGTCATTGTCGGAGGGACCAAACATCATGACGGCCGGCCAGTACCAGCGGTCGATGGCATCCTGGGCCATGGCTTTTTGCTCGGGCGAACCTTTGGCCAGGGTAAGCAGTATCTCGAAACCCTGGCGCTGGTGAAAGCTCTCTTCCTTGCATATCCGCACCATGGCGCGGGCGTAAGGGCCGTAGGAGCAGCGGCAGAGCGGGATCTGGTTGAGTATGGCAGCGCCGTCGACCAGCCAGCCTATGGCGCCGATGTCGGCCCAGGAAATAGCGGGGTAGTTGAAAATGGAGGAGTATTTGGCCTTGCCGCTGTGCAGTTCGTCGATCATTTGATCGCGTCCTACCCCGAGGGTTTCGGCGGCGGAATACAGGTAGAGTCCGTGCCCGGCTTCGTCCTGGACTTTTGCCAGCAGGATGGCCTTGCGTTTGAGCGATGGCGCGCGGGTGATCCAGGCGCCTTCGGGCAACATACCCACGATTTCGGAGTGTGCGTGCTGACCGATCTGGCGGACCAGCGTTTTGCGGTAGGCGTCGGGCATCCAGTCTTTGGGCTCGATGCGGATATCTTCGTCAATTTTGGCCTGAAACTGGTCTTCCAGCGCGTGTTTGCGGACTTCCATAGATTTGATCTTTATTGAATTCGGGCAAGGTCCGGCAAAGATAATAACGTTGTCCTTTTCCCGTTTACCCTGACTTGCAAAACGTCGCACAAAGCGCCTGGTTCCGGTTTTTGAACAAAATTTTTTCCCTTACGCCACAAAATGCCCGGTTCCGACGTTTTGCAGTTCATTAAAAAGCTCTTGTTTCTGTTTTCACAGAATTCCGTATCTTTGCGCGCTATGAGAAAAACCCTCTGCTGGCTGGCATTTCCCAGCCTTCTTTTTTTAGCCGGCGCCTGCAAAAGCAATTTTGAGCAGGTGCGTACCAGCGGCAACCCCGACATCATCCTGAAAAAGGCATTTGAGTACTATGAGAAGGAGGAATACCTCCGCGCTCAAACGCTTTTTGAACTGGTATTGACCAATATTACGGGTCGGCCGGAAGCGGAGAAAGCCAATTACTACTACTCCTACACCCACTACCACCTGAAGCAGTACCTGTTGGCAGCCTACTATTTCAAGAATTTCTCCAATACTTTCCTCAACTCGCAATACCGGGAGGAGGCAGCCTACATGTCGGCATACTCCAATTACCAGTTGTCGCCGGTGTACCGCCTCGACCAGACGAATACCCAAAAGGCCATCGAGGAATTTCAGTTGTTTGTCAACCTTTTCCCGAAAAGCGAACGCGTGGAGGGGTGTAACAAACTCATCGATGAAATGCGCCGCAAACTGGAGCAAAAAGCCTTTGCCGAAGGCGAACTCTATTACGACCTCCGCCAGTACCAGTCTGCCGTTATTTCTTTCGACAACCTGCTGCGCGATTACCCGGAGAGTCCTGATGTGGAACGTGTGCGTTTCCTGATCGCCAAGGCATACTTTCTGCTCAGTGAAAACAGTATTGTAGAAAAGAAGACGGACCGTTACTCGGAAACGATCGTCCGTTGTGATGATTTCCTGGAAAAATACTCCAGTGGCAAATACGCCAAGGAAATACGCGAAATCCGCAAAAAAGCCGAACAGGCGCGCAAAGAAGTGCGCAAACGTATTAAAAATACTTAGACGGCACCGTCCACCGTCCACCGTCCATCGTCCACCGTCAACCACATTTTTAAAATGAGCGATATAAAAAGTAAAGCCCAGGGTCTTGATGCCAACGTGCAGCCCCGCGATGTCCTCGAACTGGTAGAAAAAACCAACAACATTTACGAGAGCATTGCCATTATCAGTAAGCGTTCCCGCCAGATATCAAGCGATCTGAAATGGGAAATACAGCGCAAACTGGAGGAGTTCGCGGTAAATACCGACACGATCGAAGAGGTTCAGGAGAACAAGGAACAGATCGAAATCTCCAAATTTTACGAGCGTCTGCCCAATACCCCGATCATCGCCACCAATGAGTTTCTCAACGGCGAGATCCAGTGGCGCTTCGTTGATGAAAAAGAGTAAAGTTTGAAGCGGGTCTCGTACATACTATTTTGACAGGGTTGTTTATTTTGAGACAGGATTTACAGGATTTTACAGGATTAAAGAAGGTTTTGCCTGTAAAATCCTGTAAATCCTGTCTCAAAATAAACAACCCTGTCAAGATGGCGGACACAAGAGCACCGCTTCAATCTAAACCTTCATTTTTATGAAGATCATCCTGGGCATTAGCGGCTCCATCGCAGCGTACAAGGCTGCATCGCTCACCCGGCTTTGGGTGAAAGCAGGCGTGGAGGTACAGGTGCTGATGACCGACTCCGCCGCAGATTTTATCGCGCCGCTTACCCTTTCCACCTTATCCAAACGTCCGGTATTCTCCGATGTCCGCTCTGAAGCGGGCTGGAACAATCACGTCGAACTCGGCCTTTGGGCCGATGCCGTTGTGATCGCGCCTGCAACGGCAAATACACTTGCAAAACTTGCTAACGGCTTGTGCGACAATATTTTGAGCGCGGTTTATCTCTCTGCGCGTTGCCCGGTGTTTGTCGCACCCGCCATGGATGTCGACATGTGGCGCCATCCGGCGACACAGGACAATATCCGTCGCCTGCAAGCACACGGTGTCCGGGTCATCCCCGTTGGTCACGGCGAACTGGCCAGTGGTCTGGTAGGGGAAGGGCGCATGGCCGAACCCGAGGCCATCGTCGCGTTTGTACAGGAAAACCTTGGGAAGACTGCCGATTTATCGTTTTTGTCAGCACTGAAGGGCAAAAAAGCGCTGGTGACCGCCGGTCCTACCTTCGAACCACTCGATCCGGTGCGGTTCATCGGCAACCATTCCACCGGCAAGATGGGTATAGCCATAGCAGAGGAACTGGCTGCCCGGGGCTGCGATGTCACGCTGGTGTTAGGCCCGACGGATGTCAGGCCCGAACGCCCGGATATTCATACCGTACACGTGATGTCGGCAAAGGAAATGTATGAGGCCTGCAACGCCGTTTTTGCCCAGACGGATATTGCCGTGCTGGCTGCCGCAGTCGCCGATTACCGCCCCAAAACATTTTCCGAGACCAAGATCAAAAAGAAAGCAGGCGAATTGACCCTGGAACTGGAGAAAACGGTGGACATCGCCGCCACCCTGGGCAGGGAAAAACGACCCGGACAGATATTTGTCGGGTTTGCGCTGGAAACCAACGACGAACTGGCCAACGCACAGGCCAAACTGGAAAAAAAGAATTTTGACTTCATCGTACTTAACTCTCTGCAGGACGCAGGCGCCGGTTTCGGGCACGATACCAACAAAATTACGCTGGTGCGGCGCAACGGCGAGCAAAAGGCATTTCCGCTGAAATCAAAAAAGAAGCGGCCCGCGATATTGTCGAAGAAATAAGCCGGCTGGCAACCTGAAACGGGTTTTGGGCGTCATTGTTGTTATTCGTCATTTCGTCATTTAGTCATTCGTCATTTTTGAATATCTGGTATTATGTTGAGAAAAATTTTCCCCGTCTTGTTGATTTCGGCATGTTGCATAACGGTCAGTTTCGCCCAGGGCGAACTGAATGCGACGGTACGGGTAAGTACGCCGCAACTGCAAAAGAATGACCGGAAAGTATTCGATCAGCTCGAAATATCGCTGCGCGATTTTGTGAACAATACGACCTGGACCCAGGAACGCTTTGAACCGGAGGAGCGCATCAAATGCAATTTTATCCTTACGATATCTGAAGAGCAGGACAACAACGTGTTCCGGGCCGAACTGGCCGTACAGTCCACACGCCCTGTATTTGGAAGCGGCTATGAAACGGCCCTGCTCTCCCACCTCGACAAGGATATCGTTTTTACCTACGAGCAGAACCAACCCATTGAGTTTCAGGTAGATGCTACGGACAACCAGAACCTGCCCTCGCTGTTTGCCTTTTATGCCTACCTGATGATCGGGATGGACTTCGACTCCTATTCCCTGTACGGCGGCGATCCCTACCTGCTTACGGCACAGCAGATTGTGACCAATATCCAGAACTCCTCCACCAACAGCACACCCGGCTGGCGGCCTGCCGACGGCGGCAAAAACCGCAACCGGTACTGGATCATCGAGAATCTGCTCAACCCGCGTGTGAAGCCGTACCGTGCGGCCATGTACAATTACTACCGGAAGGGACTCGATATGTTCACGACCGATATGGACAAGGCCAAAGGCGTTATTTTGCAGTCGCTGGAAGAAGTGGACAAGGTGAATACCGCTTATTTCAATTCCATGATTATCCAGATGTTCGCCAATGCGAAAAGAGATGAACTCGTGGAAATGTGGAAGGTAGCCGGCCGGCCACAAAAGGAACGCGTTATCCAGATCATGACAAAAATAGACCCGGCCAACACCCAGCGATACCGGGAAATAGGGGCCTGACCGGCGCCGGAAATGCGTTAAAGTTGTTCTTTTATCCAACATTCAACTATTTCTGCCGATTGAACCCTTCAACCGCCGGGGCTTCCGTAGTTTTGCCCGAACTTCGGAAGCCCTTTTTTGTTTTTAAACTTCATCATCATCCTGAACCATATAATGGATAGTATTGTAACCGTAAGCCAATTCCTGCTGAGTCTTTCCATCCTGATTGTACTGCATGAAATGGGGCATTTTCTCCCCGCGAAGTGGTTTAAAACCAGGGTAGAAAAATTTTATCTATTCTTCGATTTTGCACCCTTTAACTCGCTGTGGAAGATCCGGAAAGGCGAAACCGAATACGGTATCGGCTGGCTTCCGCTCGGCGGCTACGTCAAAATAGCCGGTATGGTCGATGAAAGTATGGATACCGAAGCCCTCAAACAACCGCCTCAGCCCTGGGAATTCCGTTCCAAACCGGCCTGGCAGCGCCTGATCATCATGGTCGGAGGGGTCACGGTCAACTTCCTGCTCGGCTTTTTTATCTTCGGCATGATGCTGTGGGGCTTTGGCAAAGCCTATATCCCCACCTCTGAGTTGAAATACGGGCTTGCCATGGACTCCATTCTGCTCCGGCAGGGTTTTCAAAACGGTGATAATATCGTAAAACTCGGCGACCAGCCGTTCGACCGCCTCGACCCGGCGGCGTTCATCGAAGCGCTGGTGCTCAATGATGTGCACCAGGTGACGGTGATCCGCGACGGCAAAGAGACGGTGCTCAACCTGCCCGACGACATCGCCAAACAGATTACCGGCCAGCATGTGCCCAAATCACTGCTGATGGCGCCCCGCATGCCCTTCTTTGTGGAGGAGGTAGTGCCCGGTAAACCAGCCGCCGCTGCCAAATTGCAACCCGACGACCGCATTATTATGGTCAACGGCGAGCCTACGCCTTACTTTGATCAGTTCAGCGCAGCAGCGCAGCGCAACAAAGGGAAAGCCATTACGCTCGGCATCCTTCGGGGTACGGATACCATCCAGGCCAATCTCACCCTTACGGAGGAAGGGCAAATCGGCGTACGCACCAAACTGGACGGTCTTTTCAAGGAAGAACGCGAAAAATACTCCCTGGCGCAGGCCCTGCCTGCGGGTGTCGGGGTTGGTATCGACTTCCTGAACAACCAGATCAAGGCTTTCGGCCAGATGTTTAAAGGCAAAATTGCCGTCAAGGACAATCTCGGAAGTCTGATCAGTATCGGTAAAATGTACGGCACCGAATGGGATTGGGAGCGTTTCTGGGGCATGACCGCCAACCTGAGTATTATCCTCGCCTTTATGAAACTGCTGCCCATTCCGGCACTCGACGGCGGTTATGTGGTGTTTTTGCTCTGGGAAGTCGTCACCCGTCGCCGGGTCAGCGATGCCTTTATGGAAAAGGCCGTTACCATGGGCTTTTTCCTGTTGCTCGGTCTCATGGTTTTTGCCCTCGGCAATGACATTTGGCGGCACTGGATTCAACAACTGTTCTAAAATTTGAACTACTTCGCGTTTTTTGATATCCCGGTCTCTTTCCAGGTAGATGCGTCCGCACTCCGGCGCATGTACCTGGAAAACAGCCGGAAATACCATCCCGACTTCCACACCCGGGCCAGCGACGGCGATCAGGCCGATATGCTCGACCTGAGCACCCTGAACAACGAGGCCTACAAGACGCTGCTCGATCCGGACCGCCGGATGCGGTATATACTGGAGATCAACGGACTGCTCGGCGATGGCGTCGAACTGCCGGAACTCCCGCCCGACTTCCTGATGGACATGATGGAGATCAATGAAGCGCTGATGGAACTCGAATTTGACTTCGATGAAACGCGGCTCCAGGCGGCCATGCAGCAGGTACAGGACATTGAAAAATCACTTTTACACGCCATCCAGCCGGTTTTGGACGGATGGGAACCTGATCAAGGCGTTGCACCGTTGAAGGCAGTGCGCGATCATTATTTGAAAAAAAGGTATTTGTTGCGGATTAGGGAAAACCTTTCTAAGTTTGCGCCGTGAAAATCGTCATTGATGCATGACAAAAAAAACGCGGGAATGGCGGAATGGTAGACGCGCTGGTCTCAAACACCTGTGACTTCACGGTCGTGCGAGTTCGAGTCTCGCTTCCCGCACCTTCACAAGCGCTTCGGAAAACCGGAGCGCTTTTTTTTTTCACGGTTTTGCTTCATACGGGCGGGTGGCGGCACAACGCGAGATCGCACGGGCGCTGCACGACGCACCCTGATGCAATTTCATTCCAAGGGAAGCGGAGTGGGGCATAAGAACGTTACTTTTGCGGCGCATGGCAGTTGGCTGCGCACCGTTGAATTTTCTGCATTATGAAGTATATTGTTTTTACAACACTGCTCCTGTTTTGCGCGCCTGGTCTTCGGGCACAAAAATTTCCCGAACACCCGGATATGACGGCGCGGAATACGGGCAAGGTACTTTCCCTGCATGTCACCGCAGGTGTGCATACGCCCGCGGGCGACATGGCCGACCGGTTTGGCGTGGACGGCGATTTTGGCGGCGCCTTCGAATTCATGACTGCTGGCAATTACCTTTTTGGCGCCGAAGGCCACTATTTCTTTGGAAACAAGGTGAAAGACGACCCTTTGGCCATTCTGCGCACGCCTGAAGGTGATATTATCGGCAACGACCGCCTGATTGCCTCCGTCGCGTTGCGCGAACGCGGCTATTATATCGGCGGTATGATCGGCAAACTGATCACGTTTTCCCAAAAGCGATCGGGCATTCGCCTGACACTGGGCGCCGGCGTCACGCGCCACCGGATCAGGGTGCAGGACGACAGCGACAGCGTGACCCAACTGACCGGCGAGTACAAAAATGGCTACGACCGCTTGTGCGGCGGCATTGCCCTCAACCAGTTTATCGGATGGCAACACCTCGGCGCCACCCGGCGCTCCAACTGGATGGCCGGATTTGAGTTCAACGAGGGATTTACCCAGACGTTGCGCGACTGGGATTTTACGGAAATGCGCAAACTCGACGGCAAGCGAACCGACCTGCGCATTGGTATCCGTATTGCCTGGACGCTGCCGTTCTACCAGGGCGGTGCAGACAAAATTTATTACTAAACCCTGCCCTGCGGCGGTATGCTCATGGCCTTGTTGTATGAAATCGGCATTCGCTTTTTTACCGCCGCCGTTTACCTGGCTTCCTTTTTCAATACGAAAGCACGGCACTGGGTAGCAGGCCGCCGGCACTGGCGCGACCGCTACGCCCGGGAGTACCCCGCCGATCACGGCAAAAAAACGCTCTGGATACACGCCGCGTCGCTTGGTGAGTTCGAACAGGGCCGACCTGTGATCGAATCTTTTCGTGCGGCACATCCGGAATGGTTTGTTGTGCTGACCTTTTTTTCCCCTTCCGGTTATGAGGTCAGGAAAAACTATGCCCACGCCGATTTCATCTGCTACCTTCCTGCAGATACCCGTCGCAATGCGGTCGACTTTACAGACCTGATCCGTCCAGACGCGGTCATTTTTATCAAATATGAATTCTGGGCCAACTACCTGGGCCGGTTGAAGCAGCGCCGTATTCCGACGCTGCTCATTTCGGCGCTATTCCGGGATACACAGCCCTTTTTCCGCTGGTACGGGGCATTCTGGCGGCAGATGCTGGGATGTTTTACCCATTTCTTTGTTCAAAACGCCCATTCGGCAAAACTCCTGCAACAGATCGGATTGCGGAACACGACGATCGCGGGCGATACGCGGGTGGACCGGGTGCTGGATATTGCCCGTAATACGCCTGCAAACGAGATTGTGGCAGATTTTGCCGGCGAGCCGGGTGCAACAAAGGTGTTCATTGCGGGCAGTTCCTGGCGCGCGGATGAGGAACTTTTCCTGCCCGTATTGCACCGGGTGATGACCGAAGCACCCGGAAAATGGAAAATCATAGTTGCTCCGCACGATCCCTCAGCGGAAAACGTGGGGCGGATTTTCAGGTCGGCCGGCGCTGCATTTCCGGCTGCCGGTCAACCCGTCCTGTGCTATTCCCGGGCCACTCCTTCCAGCGCCCGGTTGGCACAAATACTAATTATTGATAACGTGGGCCTGCTCAATACCCTGTATCGGTATGGTACGGTGGCGTATATCGGTGGCGGATTCGGCAAGGGTATCCACAATACCCTGGAGCCGGCGGCATTTGGTTTGCCCGTTATTTTTGGACCTGAATATAAAAAATTTGAGGAAGCCCGGCAGTTTGTTGCACGTGGCGGCGCATACAGTGTAACAGATGCAGATGCGTTGTCGGCCGTACTGGACAAATTGCAAGATCCGGCGTATTATCAAAAGGCTTCGGGTGCGGTATTGGGATATTTGGAGGACAACAGAGGAGCAACGGAACAAATTTTGTCATTTTTTGTGCAAATTCAGGAGGAAAACCCTTAAAAAGTTGCGTTTTCACTTCCTACCTTAGCGCTCCCGAAAAATAACCCCATAATTGACCAATAAACCAACGCTCTACACAGTAACTCACCACCTATAACGCACCACTTCGAAATGCAAGGTTCTACCATTACAATCCGAAAAGGCAAACTAAAAGTACCCAACGATCCGATCATCCCGTTCATTGAAGGCGACGGCATTGGTCCAGACATTTGGGCGGCTTCTGTACGTGTATTCGATGCTGCCATTGAAAAGGCATACCAGGGCAAAAGAAAAATCTTTTGGAAAGAGGTATTGGCCGGCGAAAAAGCCTTTAACAAAACCCAGAACTGGCTTCCGAAGGAGACCCTCGAAGTTATAAATGAATATAAGGTAGCCATCAAAGGTCCGCTGACCACGCCGGTTGGCGGTGGTATCCGTTCGCTCAATGTGGCCCTGCGCCAGGAACTTGACCTCTATGCCTGCGTGCGTCCGGTGCGCTGGTTCCGCGGAGTCCCCAGTCCGGTAAAAGAACCTGGCCTCGTCAACATGGTGATTTTCCGCGAAAACACGGAAGACATCTACGCCGGTATTGAATACCTCGCCGGTACGGAGGAATGCGCCAAGGTGATGAACTTCCTCCAAACCGAGATGGGCGTCAAAAAAATTCGTTTCCCGAAAACCTCCTCCATCGGCATCAAACCGGTTTCTACCGAAGGTACGGAGCGCCTGGTTCGTGCCGCCCTGGAATATGCCTTCAAATACAAGCGCAAATCGCTGACGCTGGTGCACAAGGGCAACATCATGAAATTCACCGAAGGCAAATTCAAGGACTGGGGCTATGCACTTGCAGAGCGCGAATACGGCGATCGTGTATTCACCTGGGTGGAGTACGACCGCATCAAGGAAGCCAAGGGTGAAGAGGCGGCCAACAAGGCCCAATCCGAGGCGCTGGCTGCCGGTAAACTGCTCGTCAAAGACGTCATCGCCGACGCTTTCCTGCAGCAGATTCTGCTGCGCCCGGCAGAGTACGATATGGTTGCTACGCTCAACCTGAACGGCGACTACCTGTCCGACGCACTGGCTGCCCAGGTCGGCGGTATCGGCATCGCTCCCGGTGCCAACATCAACTATGTGAGCGGACACGCCATCTTCGAAGCCACACACGGTACTGCGCCCAAATATGCGGGCAAAGACATGGTAAACCCCGCTTCGGTGATCCTGTCGGGCGTGATGATGCTGGAATACATGGGTTGGGACAAAGCCGCAAAACTCATCGTCAAGGGCCTGGAGCGCAGCATCCGCAAAAAACGCGTGACGTACGACTTCGAGCGTTTGATGAAAGGCGCGACCAAACTGAAATGTTCCGAATTCGGTACGGAGATCATCAGCAATATGTAAAGCACTCTTTTCTGCAAGTTATAATGACAATCCGCACGCTTCTGAGAAGTTGTGCGGATTGTTTTTAGTGTCCTTCCCGGTTTTTTATATACATGGAGTTATCCCGAATTTCGCGTACGGTAGTGTGTTTCCCGCAGATTCACGCAGAAAAAACCCGCAGATTGCCGCAGATTTGGTAATATTCTGCGGCAATCTGCGGGATGATCCATGCAGATTGATTTCTTTTAGAAGCACGAATAAGCCTCCGCTTACTTCGTAATAAACACGCTGTCGAGCGCATCGCCGTCAAAATTGCCCACCGGCCTTCCGGTCACGTGGTTGTACACCGCCGCTACAAAGACGGTTTGTGCGGCCGACATGACGGTACTGACCAGCAGTACGATCGCCACACCTGCCACGATGCCGAGGACGACACTCACGGACGACAACAAAATGCCAATACCAACGGCTACAAGGATACCGAGAAAGTGGAACACCCCGAAACTCACGTTAGCGGCGAGCGATTCGCCCCATTTCTGTTTCATCAGGCGACCGGACTCCTTCACGGACTCAATGACACCTTTGTCTTCGTAAATCAGCACAGGCACGACAAAAAACGTAAGGATCGACCAGGCTATCCCGATCAGGGAGGCTGCGATCTCGCCGATCTTGCCGGCATTTTGCAGCGCCTGGAGCAACGTACCTACCGTAGCGGAAAGTACAGACCAGGCAAATATCTTGTCGACCCTGGACCAGGCAAAGGACATGCCCTCCTGCAGGCTGGTTTCCTCGCCGTTCAGGATTTTTACCGCGCAGTGGATCAGGGCAGAGTTGAAAAAAACGATGACGAAGAAGTTGATCAGGTAGTACAGAAAAACCAGGCCATAGCCCACCAGATTGCCGTACTGCTCGTCGTTGAACAGTACCTCCAGTTCATCGCCAATGAAGAAAAAGGTCCCGCCAAAGAAAGTGGCGAGCACCAGAACGAGGGATACAACGGAAAAGACGGGGAAAAGCAGCAACGACCGGTTGCTGTTGATGGTGGAGAGACTGATTTTGGCCAGGTCCCAGCCGTTGCTCAGACGTGAGAAGAAACTCATTTTTCAGGTTTTAGATTGTTCAGTTATGTTGTTAATAAGGGTTGATTGTGTACAAATATAATGGCCTTTGCATCTATATGTGACGCGGAGCCAAAAATATATTTATCCAGGCGAGGGTTTATTCTTCCCTGAATCTTTTCAGGTCGCCTTTATTGAAGGTCCATTCCGGTGTTTCCGGCGTTTCCCCGAAATTAACGCTATACCACGGGCTCAGCGTTCCATTTGCCGGGTTTTTTAGTACCTGAATTTCTTGTGCGGGCATATAACTCTGTGCCAGCAGAAATACCTTTTTGCCTGTATTATCCACAGCCAGGTCAACCACGATCACGGCATGGCCAGGTGTGCCGCCCTGAATAAACACATCGCCGATTTTCATTTCCGAAACTTCGACCGGCTGCAATTCTTTCGACAGGGAGAGGGTGCCGGCATAGGTGAACACGAATTCGAGGTATTGCCAGAAGGTTGCATACGTGTCGGAAACCGCTTTTTTTTGCTCCCAACTTGTTTTGTTACCGATCACTTTTACGCGACCGCCCATGCGCCAGCGGGTATAGTCTACCCGGAATCCGTTGGTCAGGTTAAAATGAATATCGTTGAACTGACCGGTTCGCCACAGGTACTCCGCCCGCAGGCGGATGACGGCATCGGCGCACTGGTGCAGGTCTTTGTTGCCGATGGGCAGGTCGACTACTGCTTCATAAACATCGGAGCGGGGCTTTTCCCGGCCATCGAAAAGCAGGACGCGGCTGCCGGGAGGTTTTAGCGGCAGGTGGCGAAGGTAAAATGCGAAGGAGCCGGAATCGGCTGCCGGGCGCCCGAAGCCGGCTGGCGGGGCGAAGCGTTGGCAGAGGAGGGTATCGGTTGGCGGCTGTGCGCTCCGGGAGTCTGCCTCCGGGGCAGGCAGGGTCGGCGGGAAACAGGTTTCGATAAACAACAACAGCAGGAGCATGGGTTTCATGCAGCAATAACGACTGAAACGGGGTGTTAATATGCAGCGCGGCGTCTGAAGCGGCGCCTTTGACAGGAATGGAAGGTTTCAGACAGGATATACAGGATTAACAGGTTTTGGGGCGACCAGGCCAACTTGCTAATCCTGTAAGTCTTGTTTATCCTGTCTAAAAGAAAACCCGTCACCAAGGTATCATGGCGGACCTGCGAGACGCCTCCGGGGCTTGGCAGGAATACAGGCCTGTCCAAAACACCCTATCTTCGCGCCAAATCCGGCTTTGCGACATGACTTTTGAAGATTTGAACCTGAATACCCCACTCCTGAACGCCCTCAGCGACCTGGGTTTTACCCAACCTACCCCCATCCAGCAAAAGGTGTTTTCGGTGGTGATGTCGGGCCGCGATGTGGTTGGAATTGCCCAGACCGGTACCGGAAAAACCTTCGCCTACCTCTTGCCCATCCTGCGCCAACTCACCTTTTCCAAACAGAAAGAACCGCGTGTGCTGATCGTTGTGCCTACCCGGGAACTGGTGGTTCAACTGGTCGGAGAGATCAGAAAACTCACGCCTTATATGACGACACGTGTGGAAGGCGTTTACGGCGGTACCAACATCAATACGCAAAAACTGTTGCTGGTCAACGGGGTGGATGTCCTGGTGGCTACGCCGGGCCGCCTGGTCGACCTGGCGATGTGCCGGGCATTAAACCTCAAATACATACGGCAATTTGTGATCGACGAGGTAGACGAAATGCTCAACCTGGGCTTTCGCGCGCAACTGACCAATATTCTCGACATGCTGCCCCGTAAACGGCAGAACCTGTTGTTTTCCGCCACCATGACGGAAGAGGTGGATGAGATGATCGGTATCTTTTTCAACGCGCCGGTCAATATTGAAGCCGTGCGCGCCGGCACGCCGCTGGAGCGCATCGAACAAAGCGCCTACCGCGTGCCCAATTTTTTTACCAAGATCAACCTGCTCGAATACCTGCTCGGCGCCGATGACACCATGCAAAAGGTGCTGATTTTCGGGCCTTCCAAACGGATGGCTGATGTCATCTACGATCGCCTCGAAGCGCGCTTTCCCGACCAGTTTGAAATCGTACACTCCAACAAATCGCAGAATTTCCGGATGAATGCCGTGGCGAAGTTTGAGAAAGGGCTGTTGCGGGGACTCATCACCACCGACCTGCTCGCGCGCGGACTGGACGTATCCGATGTGACACACGTCATCAACGTGGACACTCCTGCCGAACCCGAGACGTACATCCACCGTATCGGGCGTACGGGTCGCGCCGACCGTGACGGCATGGCTGTTCTATTTGTCACAGAGGCCGAGCAGGCTGCACAGGAGGCTATCGAGACGCTGATGCAAAAGGAAATACCCTTGCTGCCGCTGCCCGGCGATCTCGATATTTCGGATCAACTCACAGAAGACGAACGCTTTACGGTCCCCGAGGTTCAGGTCAAACTTCCCGCCCGCCCGACCGGGGCTTTCCACGAAAAAAAGGCCAAAAACAAAAAGGTGAACAAGGGAAACAAAACCAAGTTCCTGCGCGAGAAGAAGTATAAAAAGCCGATCAAGAAGGGGGGGAAGAAGCGGTAGATTGTAGAGGTCGCATATTGGTTTGTTCTCGCGCCCCATATTCGACCCCTCCGAGGTCGTGGAATCTATCGAACGCGGGCATTTCTACCAATATTTGACCTCTCCGAGGTCGTTACGAACCAATTTTCGGGGATTTCAAAAATGTGTACCCATTCAAAGTATCATTTAGAAACCGTCTGAAAACCCCTGGCGAGACGAAGCAATTCAGACTTTGTGGCCAGACAAGGCTCATTTTTGAAGGAATAGCCGTGTTCTATTGCTGAAAAAATAGCCGAAGTATCGCCGCAAAAGATGGATTGGTCCGCCCGGTAGGGGTTTTCAGACGGTTTCTTAGACACGCTCGTAGTTAAAAAGTGTGTAAGCTTTGAAATATTCGCAAATCAATTTCCCTTGAGCATGCCTGAACCTAAAGCAATCAGCGGAAAATTAACGCAAGCCGTCCTGTTTGCCGTGCACCAATGAAGCCAATAACTCGTCCAGGCCTTCCATAGCCATGCCCAGGCCTTCTTTAAAGCCCATTTGAATGGTTGCTTCCAGTTGAGCCAGATCATCGTAGGAAATGTGGAGTTCCACAAGTGTTGCCTGCCCTTTGTCGGTAAAGGTTGCCTCCCATTCAGACTGCGGCATATCCTTGTTTACATTGCCGTCCGCATCAGCAAATGCGTCGAGGCCTGTGAATTGTTCCTGAGCCCGGATGGTTTTGTACTGTACCATAGCCCAATGTTCTTCACCTTCCGGTCCGACCATGGCGTAATGCCAGTACCCCCCTTCCCTGAAGTCCATTGTTTTTGTTCTTGCCTTCCAGGGCCTTGGCGCCCACCACTGGTCAAGTATCTCGCTTTGGGTGTAGGCGTCCCAAACCAGGGAGCGTTCTGCGGCGAATTTCCTTTTTTACGGTGATGGTGTTGTTGTCCTTGTTTACAGAAAAATCGAATGCCGGATTGGTGCTCATTTTTTCTTGTTTTTCATTGTTAACAATATGGTGTCGAGTTCATTAAAGCGGCTTTCCCAAATCTTCCTGAATTGTTCAAGCCAGTCATCGATTTCTTTCAGTTTGGCGTCGTTAAGTCTATAGTAGATTTCTCTGCCCGATTGCTCCTGCTGTACCAGCCGGCATTCGGTCAAAATGCGCAGGTGTTTGGAAACCGCTTGCCGGGTGGAGTCGAAGTGTTCGGCAAGGGCGTTTGGGGTCATTGCCTGGGACGCAATCAGCAGTATAATAGCCCGTCGGGTTGGGTCGGCGATGGCCTGAAAAACATCTCTTCTCATCGGATAGATCGTTTGTTTGTGAAAGCAATCGGTTGCAAATATATATGCAATCATTTGGTTGCGCAAGTTTTTCTTACATTTTTTTCCGAACGGTAAAACCGGTCAGGATTGTACTGCATCAACCCCGGTAAAAAACACGTTGCCCCTGCGGCCGGAAATCCGGTCGCAGGGGCAACGTGCGTTAGGGTAGAGGGGTACCGAAGTTATACTCAACGTAAATTGGTTTGCGAAAACAGACCCCGCCAACACATTGATTTTCAGTACGATGGATCTCTGTAAATGCTTAATTTCCGGGAATTCCGGTATAAACCTGCAAACAAGGCTAAAGAGACGCGCGTCAATTCATCTTCACAAACCTCGAAACAGTGGTCGTGCCGTCGATATGGTTGAATTGCAGCATGTAGGCGCCGGCAGGCAAATCCGCGATGTTGATCTGAAGGCTTTCATCGGGTGTGCCGATCCGTTCCGTTGTGATTTGCCGGCCGGTCAAACCCGTTAGGGTGACCGAATGAAATATACCCGGCTGAAAAACGACATTGACCATGTCGTTCGCCGGATTGGGATATACCGATATGGCGGCCTCTGGCCCACTGCCCGGTTGCCGGAATACGGCATCGGCGCGTTGGAATGATTCCGGCGCAGCATACCTGTGGTAGGCCCAAATGATATGCCCCGACGAATCGAATTTGAAGACAAACATGGCGTCTGTCTCTATTTCATTTTGCTCGGGTATGTCGTATGGCGAAGCGCCGTAAGCGACAATCTCCTGGGCAATGGCGAGCGACTGGGCAAAAACGTCGTCTTGAATCATATCAAAACCGGCAAATACCGGCGGATAATGCGCCTCGAAGTTGAAGTTCGAAGGCATCGCGTTGATATAGGCACTCGGGTCGCCGGTGACGATCAGCGCCTCCTTGCAACACCCTTCTGCCACAATCGAGCACATGTAGGATGAGCCGAATTTTTTGCACCTGATGATGGTCACGCAGGCAGTCGCTTCGCAGCCGCTTTGTGTGGCAACATTGACGCAGTAATTACCCGTAGGCAGGTTGCCGTAATTAAAAGTATGCGAATTGATGGTCTGCGTGGTCACTACGCCCAGTGCATTGGTAATTGTAATGACGAACGGCATGTCCGTAATAGAGGCGTCGATTTCCACATGCAGCGCACCGTTGTTTCCGGGAGGTGAAACCACGTGGGTGGCGGTGACGGTAATGTCGGCGGCTACGGTGCGGCTAAATGTCAAAAGCAACATGCCTGCAATGATTACTATATTTTTCATGTGTGTATCTTTTGATCTGTGTACCGTTTGGTGTGAGCGTAGTCAGGGCAATACTTGCCAGGTTTAGTCTTTGGGTTTCTTGAAATGCGGAAATTCCGTCTGCATGAATTCTATAACCGGCGCTGCTTCCGGGAGGGCATTGGCTTTCATAAACTCCAGCAGCGACCACGGTGCTTTCAGTTCGTAGGGTTGAAGGAGCCACCTGTTGATCATGCCGATCTCCATGTAGTCGATTTTTGTCAGATAGCGATACAGAAAGGGAAAGATCATCCAGTTTCGGTTGGCCAGATACACGTCGTTCAGGGCGTGTAATGCCGTCCTGTGGGTTTCATCTCCTTCGTTGTCGGGGTCGAGGTTGCCGAATTGCAGTTCGCTTTCATGTTCCAGCAGGTAGGTAATCACTTCCGGTTTTTCGATACCGGCCAGCACGCGGGTTGCATAGGCCTTGGTGGCCTTGTTTTCGTTCCTGTCTTCCAGCGTTTCGATCAGCCTGCGCTGAATGGCAGAGATACTATCCTGCAAACGGTCAAGTTGTCGTTTCAGGGCGATTGTTTCGGGGTTGAGGGTGTCGTTTTTCGGTTGCTCAGGATGGAGAAATGCGTAGGCGCCCTTCCTGAATTCCAGTTCCCGCAGCGTATTCCAGGCACGGTTGTTCTCGTCCTGGGTCAGCGTTTTGTCTTTCAGGCTGTTCATAAGACTGATCCGGAGGGTTTTGACATTGGCTTCCCGCCCCGGATCGCCCGTGTCCTGGCGCGCGATAATGGTTGTGAGCGAGTCGATATATGCCAGTTTGCCCTTGCCCTGTGCGAAAACATGTACATGGACGAAAGCGAGCAGCAGCGCCGCCATGATGAGGGTTTTACCGGACGAAATTTGTATATGGCAGGACAGTTTATTGCAAATGCTTATCAATATTGTCTTTTATTGTAAAATAATCTCGATCAATTTCCATTAAAAAACTAGTGTGAATTTCGATAGTGTCAATCAGTGAGTGAAAGGTTGTAATTAAAGATGAAAAGATGAAGATAGAGTTCGTGCATTTCATCGCTCTTTGAAAATGATAATGTTTTTCGGACGAAACGGCAGATTCGCTGCCGTAATGTGTTGTTCCATCGCTCTACATGGTTAGTTTCTCCCGACCCTTTGCCAACCATCTGGTGCTTACCCGTTTTAATTACCTCATCGTAGGCCTCCCAAAAATCACTGAACGATTTGCAGCGCCGATATTTAGGCGGAATAAGGCTCCAGAATCTACGGCAGGTATCTGCACTTCGGTCACCGATGAAATAAGAAATAATCTGTCGAGTCCTGCGGCATAAGGCTATCCAAATCCATCGTTTGAATGCTTTACAATAAACAAATGACCACAATTCATCCAATTCAAGCTCATCTCCTTTTTTCGCCGGGAGCAACGTTTGAGTTATGTCGGGGAGCGATGCTGCTTTTTTTTAATCCAATTCAAGGCCGTCTGGTGGCTGATTCCAAATGTTCGACTCAACCCTCGGGAGGAGGAGCGCTCCTGAGCAGCACGAATAACGGTTTCTTTGAATTCTTCCGACGCACGTTTAGTTTCAAAAACACCTCCAAAGCCACAGGCTTTACATTTGTACTTAGGATTGCCCACCCTGTTCGAACCGTTTTTAACGATATGCTCAGAACCACATTTATGACAACGTTTCTGCTCGATTACCATAAGTTGATCATGTTTTTGCAAAAATAAACAATCACACACTACTTGACACTACCCTTTAACCAATGTTCCGCTTCCGACCTTCCCGCCCGCTGCATTGAACACCCTGTAGAAATAACCCGCATCCGGCAAATCTGTCAATTCGACACGGTGCGGCAGGCAGTCCGGGTGTTCTTCGACGACAAGGCGTCCCAAGGCATCGTAGAGTTGAAAGGTAAAAGGCGCTGAATTACTTGCATGTTTATTGCTGATAACGACATAGTCGCGCGCCGGATTGGGAAATACCGTAAATACCTCCGTTGCCGGCAGGGTATCGCAGTTGCCGCTGCCACAGGGCGGGTCGACCGCGCCGAGGCGGAAATTGGGCAGGTTGGGCAATTGCCCGAAATGCAGGGTGGGCAGTTCAAGACCCCATTTCTGGAAATCGCAGTCGGTACCGCGTTCATTCGGGCGGTGGATGATATGCAAGGCTTTGGTACTGGTATTCGCATTCATGTAAATTTTGCCATCCGGCGCCGGAAGCATGGTATAAAAAAACGGGCTTTTTAGCCCTGTGGGGTCAAACACGCCGTCGAATTGCGCAACCGTCAGTCGTGTGCCGTTAAAGTCGGCGGCGGTCATATCATACTGAAACAGTATATCGCCGCGCGATACATACAAGTAGCGCGAATCGGGCGAAAACGCTACGCCGGCACACATGGTTAAGCCGGAAAGGTCGAACTGGATTATCCTTGGGTTGGAAAACTTTCCAGTGCATCGGTTGAAATCCAGTACCTGCCCGTGTGTCAGGCTTACTTCGGCGTATTTCGTCCCGTCCGGGCTGAAAGCGCATTGGCCGGCTGCGCCTGTTTCCGTGAACAGTCCGGCATTTTCCTGAATATCCGGTCCGTGCATACCCAAAGAATCCAGCAGATATACGAAATACCGTCGACTGCGCCATTCCGGAACGCTGATCCACCAGTCAAGTCCGTTACCGTGGCGGGTGGCTGTCATAAACCATTGTGAAATTCCTTTATCAAAGATTACGGTATTTTTTTCGATTACACCTCCTAACCCATTATCCAATCTCCCATCGATTGTGGTAATACAGATTTCGTTATTTATGATAAAAGGTTTAATTTGCCTAATATGGATTATTTGATAAAAACTTTCGTGTTTGGGCCATGGTAAGGCGACAATTCCTTGGTAAATATTATATAATTTTAGCGGGTCGATACAAGAATAGTCGCGTGCTTCTCCTGCGTTCAGATTATTCCCATTCTGGGTAATCAGATGGTTCCGGTTATAGATTTCACAGCCATTTGTATAGAATAATAATTTGCCGTCAGCATCAGTAATGGAAGAAGAAAGCGACATCTCAATCCCAAGCATAAAACGGCTCGTATCGGGTAACCCGTTATCGAAATTGATTAAGGTGCCTCCTTGTAGGGATGATGGGAGGCCCGGATCAGAAGGATAGCCCAATACCCAGATAAAGCCCTCTTTCCCTTGCCCAAAAAGAGAATGTATCAACAAAAAAAACGGGATAGCAATAAAAAATATTTTTTTCATACACATGCAGGGGGAATCCACTTTATCACACCTAAATCTGGCACAAAGTGGATTAAATGAAGAAGCTGTTATCTTGAAATAAGAAACTTTGTAAACTGGACATTATCTTCTAATGAGCGAACCCTCAGCGTATAAATTCCTTGAGATATCGCTTGAATTTGGATACTAAAAACGCGCATTTGATCAAGCTGCCCGGCGAGCAATATTCTGCCGTTAATATCGCGGAGCTCCCATGAACCATTGATTTCATTGGGCAACTCTACCAATACCTGATCCGTGGCGGGATTGGGGAATACCCGTATATCGGACCCGGGATCAGTGCGGTTATTGGATTTGCGCTGCTGGACGCAATTACCGGACAAACCTGTTTCTTCATGCGGGAGTAGTTGAAGCCACTCTTCTTCTGGCAACATGTACAGGGCGGTTATCGCCGTGCTGCCAGCCGTATCCGGACACTGTGCCGCGATTGCCCTCAATTGATTCAACATGCTTTCGTCGGGTATAATGCCTGAAAACTGACCGAGCCGAATGGCAAAAATGGTTTTCCAGTTTGCTTCCTGCGCAGTAGACGCGGTAATTGAACCGAGTAACTGTTGCGCAAGCGGAATTGACACCTGGCGTTGTATTGCGATCTGTTGCTTTTGCACAGAGCGGTTAGTAAAATTGGTTTTCCAGGCGTTCAATATTTCCTGCCTGGTCGAAACTATCGAATATTCCAGCGCTTCTGTCGGGCTGATACTGCCGGTTGCTTCATCCATGCCCTGCAATTGTTCCAAAAGCGATATGCGTTGACTATCAAGCATGTCAAGGTTGCTGTTTTGTATCGCTGTAGTCTGGTAAATGGTACCGTAGATGGCGTATTCGACCCCTGCTAATTGGCCGGCTGTCGTATTGTATTCATTCGAGTAGAAATTGCTTATCGATATGTCTTCATTGATTAATGTCGGGAGCCGGAGCAATTTATACATCAACCTGCGTTTTTCTTCCCATGCCGACGTTGTATTTGCGCCTGTAGCACCGGTCGATATCTGGATATCGTAGCCAGTCAGCATGATTTCGCCTTCTTCTCCAAAGGTGGCCGGTTGTATGCAAGCCGTTTCCGGCCCAGGGGCGAATTGTAAAATATTGCCTTGAAAGACTGTGGGAGAGAAAGGCAGAATGTTCTGAGGAAGGGTCAATCGGTTTGGCGGTGTTCCTGTCCACGTTGAGTTGTTTGTAACGTTTCGAGCCAGCGTCCATCGGTTTGCCGTTCGGGTATGTGTTCCGATAAATCCCATGTTCATGTTGTTCGAGTTATCCTGTACTCTCAGGGAACGCAGGTGATCGTTCATGGCATTCTGCCAAAGTCCCAGGTTATTGAAAACCCCGAAAAAATGAATACCGTGCTCGAAGTTATGTACTGAATCACCACACATGGTTACGTTGGGAATATCCTCCATGTGGATGCCGCAGTAACCTGTGCGGTTGTTTCCTCCCAAACCTATACAGTTGTTATTTTGCAGCCGGTGATTTATGCCGTTGCCATAGAGCATGGATATCCCCCACCTAAGCGTGCTGAGAAATCCCATTCCCTGATTATAAACGACATTGTTGCCCAAAATCCGGAATCTGTCGGCAAGCCCGGCCTGTATTTCAATGCCGTTTTGGCGGTGGTCCACAGTTGCGGTAGCCGTGATATTATTATTGGAAATCAACCCAATATCGAGTGAGGGGAAGGGGGCGGTCACCAATATGCCGCGCTGTTGCAACATAAAGGTATTGGTTGCAAGTCCGTTCATGGTAATATCATTCCCCGAAATGTCAAGGCTGGTCAGGGTCGGATTTCCTGCCGATGTACGTGAGTTTCTGTCAACCCTGATACCTGTCTTTGTAAAACCGCTGAAATTGTTATGAATCGTCAATACATTATTCCGAATGTATATAAAATCAGTATTCAGGTTGGTGTTGGAAGAGAGGCCTGATCGCCCGGTTACATCGAACGTATTACTATATACATCCAGTTCAGACCCTTCTGCCCAAATGCCGTGGGTCGCCTGGTTGAAATAGCAGTTCGAAACGGTAAGCGCACCGTTAATACATCTTATCCCGTTATTACTGAATGATACACTCGGGTTTGTGACCATATTCTGAAAGTCGCAACCTATTACGAATGCATCGGTATTTTCCAAAAAAAGACCAAAGTGCATGTTTCTGAAAAAACTTGTACCCCAGTAGGATGGTATGGACGCTACCGCTGTGTTAAGGTAAATGCCTGCAAAAGAGGTGCCTGTATGAGCCGGGGAAAGTGTGTTGAAAGGTGGCAAAAGCGGGGAAGTACAATCGAAGATATTGTCGCTGAAAAAGTAAAATTGACGGACGCAATGCCGGCGGTCGCACTCCCGTTTCGGATTCCGATATGATTGCGGTCGAATTTGACCGTGTACAAAGCCGCCGCCGCACCGTCGTCAAGGGTAATTGCGGCCTGGGCGTCCTGGATTTCTCCAAAGAATATCGCAATGGATGCGACAGATTTTACATAGAATCCCTGCCACATTTGGTTACAGGAATAGAACCTTGAATTGAGGCAGGTTATTGATACTACCCCATCAGTAACGATTTGAGCACCTTGTTCCATCTCGACCGTGCAGTTATCAAAAGTTATGTTTCGGTCTGCTTTCAGTATCCCATTTATCCGGATTTTTTGATTCTGGAAATAGATGCCATTGGGGTAGGGCACGGAAAGGAAGTGTACGTTCTGCTGGTTTTGACTGTTGATGGGAGTGCCAATAGTAATGCTTACCGGCTCGTTAGCATATTGCTGGCAAAGTGTCTGGGCCGGGAGATATGCGCCCAGGAATGAAAGAACTACTATAATGGATGAGGTAATTACCCCCCCCCCCTCATATTGGAGAAAAAAACATGTAACAAGAAAGATAAAAGGGACAATGCAGGAGATAAAATCAGTTTTTGCATGACAGAAGAATATTTTGATGAACTCAGATGTGCACAGCCGATCTGGTAGTCAAGCGTATTAAAAAAATGTAGTATTCAAAAATACAGCATTTTAGTTGTATTAATGAATCCCCTACAAAACTTTAACGTTTTTCGTCATGCTTGGTGCTGGCAGCAGGTATTTTTCATTTAATTTCTTGGAAAGGATACACCTCTTTGGGAGGCAATGTGCCTCCGCTTACTCCAAATGATTCTTCCAATTTGTCCGCTTGGATGTCGCGTTGTGCTTTTGGGCGACGACGAATTTGACGGCATTCACTCGCCAGTACTGCACATATTCATCCTGTCCGGTCAAAAATTTGATTCTCGCCCATTTTTTCCAACATTTGCCGAAGTTTAATCAAACTGAAGCACATGACATTCGACGAATACCGCAAACACGACGCGCTCGGCCTGGCTGCACTGGTACAGCAGGGCGACACCACGCCCGAGGCACTGGTGGACATCGCCATCTGCCGCATCGAAGAACTGAACCCTTCACTCAATGCCGTGATCCATACCATGTACGACGAAGCACGCGCGTCGGCCAAACAAGTCGACCGCAAAGCGCCTTTTGCCGGGGTGCCTTTCCTGCTGAAAGACCTGGGTATGGAAGTCAAGGGAGCGCCCATGCGCTCGGGATGCCGGGGTTACAACAACTTCGTGTCGGAACAGGACAGCTTTGCCGTGCAAAAAATGCGGGCGGCAGGACTGATCTTCCTGGGCAAGACCAATACGCCGGAATTCGGCCTCACGCCGTTTACCGAGCCGCTGTTGTTCGGTCCAACGCACAACCCCTGGAACAAGGCATACACCACCGCAGGCTCCAGCGGTGGCTCGGCAGCAGCCGTGGCCTCGGGCATGGTGCCTATGGCCACGGCCAACGACGGCGGCGGGAGCATCCGTATGCCGGCGTCGTGCTGCGGCCTGTTCGGACTGAAACCCTCGCGCGGGCGCGTGTCGTGGGGGCGTATGTTCGGCGATATGTGGAACGGCGCGGCGGTGGAAGGCTGCGTCAGCCGCAGCGTGCGCGACTCGGCTGCCTATCTCGATGCCATTATGGGCCCCGGTCCCGGCGATCCGTACACCATCGAACGCCCGCAACGCCCCTATCTGGAGGAGGTCGCCACGGCGCCGGGCAAACTGCGCATCGCCTTTACCACCGCCCATACGCTCGGGCATGAGGTCGATCCCGCCTGCCTGGCAGCCGTCGCACGCACCGTCGAAATCCTGCGCAGCGAGGGACATCAGGTAGAAGAGGTGGCATTGCCGTACCATAAAGAGGAACTTACCCGATCTTTTCTAACGATAGTGGCGGGTGAAGTGGCTGCCGAATTGCGCGTCCTCGGCGATTACCTCGGTCGCCCGGTCCGGACCTCCGACGTCGAGCCGAATACCTACGCCCTGCACCTGCTCGGCAAATCGTACACAGCCTCGGATTATGCCTACGCCAAACACAAATGGAACGAACTCTGCCGCCGCATCGCCGGTTTTCACGGCACTTATGACCTCCTGCTGACGCCGACGCTCGCGCAGCGGCCTTTCCGCACCGGCGCGCTGCAAAACACGCCGGCAGAAAAGCGACTGGTGGCCTTTGTCAACACGCTGGGTATCGCCGCCGCCGTGCGCAGCCAGGTCGATCCGCTGGCCGAAAAAATTTATGACTGGATGCCCTGGACGGGATTTGCCAACATGACCGGCCAGCCATCCATGTCGGTGCCCCTGTACTGGACGGAAGAGGAAAATCTGCCGGTCGGGGTGATGTTTACCGGGCGTTTCGGGGAGGAGGATTTGATGTTCCGGCTGGCCGGGCAGTTGGAAAAGGCGGCGCCGTGGTGGGATAGGGTGCCGGGGTAGTTGTGGGTAAAGCACTGTGTTTTGAGGTTACGCGCCCGTATATCGGACGGGTGTTTACAACATGACAAGGCGTGATGGTGTCGCTGGTTTTTGTTCGAAGGGTAGTTTAACGAAATGCGCATTGAGACTAAAAGTCATAGCATTTAATCTTGTTCCGCTTCTGTCGCCCGCTCCTGCTTTTTCCACCGCCGTCATTTCTCCATGCCCCCAACGAAAAACCATTGATTTTCAGCCCGATATAAACATCTGCGCCCGTCAGTTTCTCTTTTTTGAAAAAACTGCCCAGGTTGTCCGTACCCAGGTAGAGCACGCCCAGCCTGGCCGCCAGGCCCATGCGCAGCGAACGCCAGTCGTTCAGAACGACAGGCAGGGAGAGCGATAGCCAGCGGTGTTCGTAGCGCGGTACGATCGCGACGGTGCTGGGTCGCTGGAGACTGTATTTCAGCAGGGGAATGCGCTGCACCGCCACAGCGGCGGCGTACAGGTGCGGCGCGAGTTTGGCGTCGAGTTGTACGGACAGTGCCGTCGGAAGACCCATCGAAAAGGCGCGCGCCTGCAGCGATGTCGCCGGATCACCCAGAAAAGCCTGGCTGGCATCGGTAATCAGGTCGTGCGGGTCGGTGCGCGGCGGAAAGTCGGCGTCGGATACGGTAACTGTCGTATCAAATTCGATGTGGTGGCGCTCCGCGCTTTTGCCGTAGCGGATAAACCCGAGGTCGAGCAGCGACACGCCGAGTTTCCACCGGTAGTCCTCGTCGGAGTCGCCTTCCTCGTCTGGTTCGGCCCAGACAAAGCCGAGGTCGATGCCGAAGCCTGTTCCCTGCACCCGCAGGCGCACCGAATCCGTGTTGTCGGTGAGGTTGCCGGTGGTGAGGGCATAGTCCCAGCGTGCGCTGCCGAAGGCCACGGTATCGCCGGGGCGCTGCGTGTAATCGAAGGCCGATTGTGCGCGGGTAAAAGCGCTTTCAAAACCCAGCAGCAGGCGTGGCGTGATACCGAATGCCGTGTAAATGTCCGCGTCGGTGTTGCGATGACTGTAGTGCAGCCCGATCTCGCTCCAGGCCATGAGTTGTACGCCCGTCCTGGGAATGTTGATCGTGGTGTTGACAGGCACATCACTGATGGTGCGGTAGGCCAGCACAGAAGGAATTTTATAGGAAGAAATGCCTGTTCGGAAAGCCGTGACAAGCCCGATCACATTATTTTCCCCGAAACGAAAACTGAATGACGGTCCGGCAACCCGCGCCTGTGCCACGGCGCGCATACGACTTTTGGCGTCAAAATAATTCTGAAAAATAGCGTCGCTGGCAGGCGGATTTTCTGCGGTGGTGTCGGTCACGGCAATAATCCGGTCCGAATGGCGGAGCGCATTTTGGAGACTGGTATTTTGCAGGTACAGGTAGGCGTTTTCAGCAAAAACATCTGCGGAGAACAGGCTGACCTCCCAGTTGTTGGGATTGAAGGCTGTGTTGGCGGGGTTCAATGCGGCGCTGTATATTCCGGCGTAGCGTTCCAGGCGCATACCAAGTTGCTCCTGGGCGGCAGAGAATTGCGGAAACATACATACAACGGCAAAAACCGCCGGAAAACGAAGGACGGATCGGTTCATGGACAGGAAGAAATAAGCGATTATTCTACGTAGGAACGTAGATCAGGGTCGCAGAATTGTCTTCCCGAAACAGCGAATTGGCCACCCGGTGCAAGTCGTGCGGGGTGACGTTGAGGTAAATGCCCACCTCTTCGTTCATCAGTTCGGCGCGGTCGAGCAGTTCGTAAAATGCCAGGTTCTGCGCCTTGTTCAGCACGCTGGTCTCCGAAAACACGACGGTGCTTTCAAAGCGGTGCTGTATCTTTTTCAACTCGCGGTCGTCGATCACTTCTTTTTTCAGCAGTTCAAGTTCTTCCCAAATGGCTTTGAGTGCCGCTTCAGGACTGACATTTTCGGCCGGGCGCCCTTCGATGACCAGTAGTCCCGGATCTATATTGCCGGTTACATAGGCATCGATCTGCGAGAACACCTGGCGTTCTTTCAGCAGGCGGCGGTACAGGCGCGACGAGGGCCCCTGGGCCAGCACATCGGTCAGCAGGTCGACGCAATAGAAATCGGGATGCAGCCGGGCGGGCGTCCGGAAGGTGAGGAATACCGCCGGGACGGGCACTTTGGCGAGCAGGGTTTTTTGGTGGTGCTCCGTTTGGGGTGGTTCGGGGGGGAGGTTGTGGGTGATTGCAGGGCCGGCGGGTATGGCGCCAAACCACTTTTCCGCCAGTTGCAGGGCTTCATCGGTGCGTACGTTGCCGGCAATGCACAATACGGCGTTATTCGGGGTGTACCAGTTTTTATAAAAAGCGCGTACATCGTCGATCGAGGCATTGGCGACGTGTTCGGGCGCCAGCCCGATCACCGGCCAGCGGTAAGGGTGTTCGCGGTACATCAGTTCGGACAAGTGGTGCCAGGCGTCGCCATAGGGTTCGTTGAGGCAGGTTTCCATAAACTCCTCGACCACCACTTTTTGCTGCACATTCAGGGCCCGCTTGGAGATGCTCAGGGCCATCATCCGGTCGCTCTCAAGCCATAGCGCCGTTTCATAGTTTTCGGCGGGCAGTATTTCGTAAAAAGAGGTGTAATCATTGGTCGTGTAGGCGTTGTTTTCCCCGCCTGCGCGCTGCAGGGGATCGTCAAAATCCGACACGTTTTTGCTGCCTGCAAACATCAGGTGCTCGAACAGGTGGGCAAATCCCGTTTTGTCGGACTGTTCGTTGCGCGAGCCGACGTAGTAGGTGATGTTCACAGCCGCGAGCGGGGTCGACTTGTCTTCGTGCACCAGTACGCGCAGTCCGTTGGATAATATTTTCCGGGTAAAATTGACCATTGTTCAGACCGTAAATGTCGGCGAAAGCCTATTTGGAATGATTGGGGTGCACGGGTGTCCCGGCATTTTTTTCGGTGGTATCCTGTTGCTGCGCCTGTTTTTTGGGCCAGCCGAAAAAGCGGGAGGTCAGGATGGGGATAAAGAAAAAGCCGGCCGTAATGACTGACACAAGCATGTCTGCCGATTCGCCGTCGATAGTTCTGGCCCATTCGGTATCCTCGTAAAAATGGCAGGGCAGGGACAAAAACAATTTGATTCCGAGAATACCGATGACCATGAAGGCGCTGGTTTCGAGAAACGGGTACCGTTCCAGCAGGGTCACAAACCACTGTGCCACAAAGCGCATGGCCAGAATACCGATAAAGACGCCGATACAGATCAGGTAAATATTATCGGTGAATGCCACGGCGGCAAACACATTGTCGAGCGAAAACGCGAGGTCCATGATCTCTACCGCAACTACGGTCGCCCAAAAGGAGCCGATCAGCCCGAACGACATTTTGTAAAACCATTTTTCTTCCTTGACGAGTGCGTCGTCTTCTTTCTCCGGGGTGGCTTTCCGCCTGAAATAGTCAATGGTCAGGTACATGAGGTAAACGCCGCCCAATGGTTTCAACCACCATATTTTGATCAGCCACGCGGCGAAAATGAGACACAGCCCGCGAAAAATATAAGCGCCGAGAATACCATAGCGCAGCGCCTTGGCGCGCTGGTGCGGGGGAAGGTCCAACACCATAGTGGCGAGTACGGCTGCGTTGTCGACCGACAACAGGCTTTCAATGATGATGAGGTTAAAAATAATGATCAGGGCGTTCTCCCAATCACTGCCCGATATATGTTGCAGAAGTTCTGTCATTAAATGCTGCCTGGTTAAAAGGATTAGCGAAACGTTTTTTTTGCCAAAAAGATGTTCGTTTCAAGGTGAAGCCGTTTTGGGGCTGCAAATTTGACACAATTTGGACATACTTTGCAAAAAAGAAAGACGGATAACATCCGCCGGTTTTCGGGCGAAGGTTATCCGTCTGCAAAATCCCCACCACTAACGTTTAAAGTGTAGGTCCGGAAAAAATTATTGTTCCTGTGCCTGCTTCAGCAGGGCATCGGAATCCTGGAGCAATGTTTCCAGTTCGCGTTGCAGCTGTTCTTTCCGGCGTTGCTGGTCGGCTGCTTTGCCGGCTTTTATCTTTTCCGCTTTCGGATCGGCTTTCAGCGTTTTTTTGCCGGATGGCGCCGGGGCGGCCTCGGGCGGTTCATTCTGCTCGATCTTGTCCAGCTCCCCTTGCAGGGCAGATTTGCGCTGCTCCAGTTCATCCAGTCTTTTCAGCATGGATGCGTCGAGGTGCTGGGCGCGCTCCCGCACCGCTTTGTATGCACTGCCCAGTTTCTCCAGCGCCGCGTCGTATTTGCCGGCGTCGAATTTCGACTTTTCCGACTTGACCAACTGGCCCACCGAAACCACTACATCGCGAACCTGTCCGAATATTTTTCTGGAGTTGTCCTTTTCTGTGTCCGTGCCGAAAAAGTAATTATAGATCAAAATGCCGGCTACCAGCAAGGCGCCGTATTTAAGCAGGGTGCGGATCATAGTATGTCTGTTTTGTTGTTAGGAATGCAAGCAAAGATAACAACAAAAACAGTTAGCGGGTAGCGGATGAGTGCGTGACATAACCACGCACGGACCCGCTACCCGCTGCAATATCAAACTCCGCTACCTTTTAACGCTGCACCGCAAACTTCATCACGCGCAGTCCCGCGTCGGAGACGATTTCCAACTGGTATATGCCGGACGGGAGCCTGCCGAGGTCGATTTGCTGCGCAAATGCACCGGCGTTCACCGTTCCGAAGTCGCCTTCGAGCATCAGTCGGCCGGCCACGTCGCGGATACCGTAGCGCAAGGCTTCCGATCCGCTGAGGTTGAACCGCACCAACAGGTTGTCGACGGCCGGGTTCGGCGATATGCCGAAGTTGCCGAGGATATCGTCCAGTTCGTTGGTCTTCACGATCTCTTCAAGCGGATAGGTGTCGCCGTCGGTTTCGGCCACCCAGGCCTGGAAGCCGGGCTGACCGGTGAGGTACCCCGATGCGAACACAGTGATCGCCTGACCAGTGAGGGTACTCAGGTCTGCATTGTACGTTTTCACGATCGCGTTATTGTCGTCGGCTGGCGTCACCTGAATGGTATAGGCTGCCGGCGCGACGCTGACATAGTCGGCGAATTCGCCAAACGTTACATTGTCAAACAGCACCGGTCCACCCTGCACCTGCACGTCTACATCCGGGGCATCAAGTGAACCGTGGAACAGCGAGGCTTCCACATTGGCGCTGTTGAACGCCCGTTCGCGGCCGTTTTCATTGATAAACAGTCCGAATCCGGGCGTGCCGCCCACCACACCTGCGGCCATGATGATATAGGTTTTGCCGGTTATCAACTGATCGACAGGCAGGGCGTAGATCGCATCGCCTACGGAGGTGCTGGTACCCGGGGCTACCGAGAGCGTGAACGGCGTCCGTGCCGGGAAAAGGCCGATACCGGTGGCTTCGTGGAACGCGAAATTGTCCAGTACCTGGACATCATCCAGGTATACGTCGACGGTCGGGCTGGGCGCATTGTGGATTACCTGCACCTTGGCAAAGGATGGCAACGGGAAGGTTGTACCGTCGGGCAACGCTACCCACAGGTCAAACTCCGGATCATCATCGATCAGTCCGGTGGCAAAAACAATACCCACCAGTCCGCCGAGTCCCGTGAAGTCGCCACCCCAGATGCCGACGGGCTGGTTCGGCAGGCCGCTCGGCGTCAGTTCAAGCAGGAGCACATCCGGATTGAGGCCCAGGTAACCGGTAAACTCGCCGTACTGGAGGTTTGCAACCAGTGGCGTGCTTCCGCCCAGCGGCGTAATGTCTACATCCGGAGCGCCGGGAGCGCCGTGCAGGATGGCGAGTTCCAGTTGCGTGTCGTCCAATGCCCGTTCGCGACCCATATCGTTCACGATCAGGTCGAAGCCGGGCGTTCCTCCCACAATACCGCTGGCTACCGCCACATAGGTCTTGCGGTTGTCAAAAGTAACGGGGAAGGTGGCGATCACGTCGGCCGACGACTGGCTGCTGCCAGGCGCCACGCCCAGGTCGATCTGCACTTCTGCCGGTACGTAGAAGAAAGGTGTAGCAGTCCTGAACTCGAAATCGTCGATCAGGAGCAGGTCTCCGGCATACACATCGACCGTTGGCGACGGGCTGTTGTGTATGACCTGCACCCTTGCTACCGGGGTGTAGGGCAGCTCAACAACCGACCCGTCGGCAAACACCGCGAACAGGCCGTATGCCGGGTCGCCGCCGAGGATACCGCTGGTAAACAGGCGCGCTGCCTTGCCTGCAAAGAGCGCAGGATCAATATAGTGCGTGCCCAGCAGGTCGGTCGTTCCCGTCTCGGTGATATCGATAAAGTAATCGCCGTCGGCCAGGTCAATGTAGGGGGTGAATGTACCAAACGTAAGGTCGTCGTACAACGCACCGATAAGGCGTTCCGACAAATCGAGGTTGAGATCAAATGTGGTGAACAGACCGTGGAAGGCGCCCAGGGTGGTAAAGCCCGGAGCGGTCGTTTCCCGCGCCTGATCGTCGATGTACAGACTGAAAGGCTTGTCTGTGCTGCCGACCACACCTGCTGCCATGACCATGTAGGTATTGCCCGTGGCAAAATTGGCGGTGAAGGTGGCTATGGCATCGCCGGAAGAGGTGCTGTTGTCCGGCGCAATGCCGATCTCAATGTCGCGATCGGCGGGAATATCCACGAATGGCGTGGCCGTGCGGAATTCAAAATTGTCGAGCAGCAGTGTATTTCCCGCGTATACATCAACCGTGGGGGTGGGGGAGTTGTGCACCACCTGTACCCGTGTAGTGGGGGTAAGTGGAAACTCGATCACAGTGCCGTCGGCCAGCGCGGCAAAGAGCCCGAAGGCCGGCGCACCACCCAGCAGACCACTCGCAAATACATAGGCGGCGCCATCGGCCAATCCGCTCAGGTCGGCGCGATAGGTAGCCACCGGTGTCGTTGTGCCGTTGGCCCGTACGGCGAGGTCGTATATCACGGGGTCAAAACTCAGGTAGGGGGTAAACTGTCCGTACGGCAGGTTTTCCACGACATTATCGGCGAGGAATACGGCATCGACATCCACGGCGGGTGCGTCGGGTGCGCCGTGCAGCACGGCAACATCCACCCGGCCGGGCACATTGGAGGTTTCCCGACCGTTCGTATTGGTGATCAGTGCAAACGGCGTGGTTGGGTCGCCCAAAATACCGGATGCCGTCACGATATATGTTTCACCTTCGGCAAAAGTGACGGGGAAGGTTGCTATGGCATCTGCTACCGAACCACTGTTGCCGGGCGCTACCGCAATTGAAAGGGGCACATTGGCCAGAACATCAATAAATGGCGTGGCGGTGCGGAAGGTAAAATCGTCGAGCAGCAGGTCGCCGTTCACGTACACGTCGACGGTAGGCGACGGGCTGTTGTGGATGACCTGCAGGCGTGCCGAGGAAGGGTTGGCCACTTGGGGAAATTCGATAACGGTACCGTCAGCGAGCACGGCAAACAGTCCAAAACCCGGCATGCCGCCGACAATTCCGCTGGCAAACACGCGTGCAGCAGCGCCGGTCAGCCCGCTCAAATCAGCCTGATAGGTACCTACCACGGTATTCGTTCCGGCCAGTTTGACCTGTACCAGGTAACTGCCAGGATCTACGGCAAGGTAGTTTGAAAAATCACCGTAGTTCAGGTTGCTGGCAATCGGTCCCGCGCCAAAAACGGATACATCAACTGCCGGTGCGCCCGGAGCGCCGTGGTGGGTGGAAAACTCCACTTTTGCAGGGTTCTGTGCCACACCGCGTGCCTCGTCTGCCAGCAGATTGAAGGCCGGGCTGCCACCGACCAGACCGGAAGCAAAGACCTGGTACAGTTTGCCAGTCTCGAAACTGACCGGGAAGGAAGCGATGGCGTCGGCTGCCGAGGCGCTGGTTTCAGGGGCTACATTGACGCTAAACGTACGGTCTGCGGGAACTTCCACATAGGGCGACCCAGTGCGGAATACAAAGTTGTCGAGCAACAAGGTATTGCCGGCATATACATCTACCGTTGGTTCGGGCGCGTTGTGTACCACCTGGACGCGGGCGAGCGGGGTGATCGGCAACTCAGCGACCGTCCCGTCGGGGAATGCGGCAAAGAGGCCGAATGCCGGCGTGCTGCCCAAATAGCCGCTGGCGAAAACGGTTGCCGCTCCGCCGGCCAGCGCGCTCAGGTCAGCGCGATACGACGCCACGACGTTTGCCGAGCCGTTGGCGCGGATCGCGAAATCGTACTTGTCCGGGTCGAGCGACAGGTAAGGCGTGAAAGCGCCGTAAGCGAGGTTGCTGACGACGTTGTCGGCGACAAACACAGCATCGACGTCTACTGCCGGTGCGTCGGGCGCGCCGTGTACAACAGAAATATCCACTTTTGCAGCGCTGACGGCTTGTTCCAGTCCGTCGGTATTGACCACCAGGTCGAATGCCGGACTGCCGCCGGCCACCCCTACCGCCGTCACCACGTAGGTGAATTCCGGTTCAAGGGTGAGTTGGAAAGTCGCGAATGCATCTGCTGCGGAGCTGCTGTTTGCCGGTGCGACGGCTATTTCGTTTGCACCGCCGGAAATGTCGGTAAACGGTGTGGCAGTCCGGAACGCCAGATCGTTGGCAACCAGCGTGCCGTTGGCGTAAACGTCGACCGTCTGGTCGGGTGCGTTGTGTATGATCTGCACCCGTGCCGGGCCTTTTTGACGTGGAAACTCAATAACCGAACCATCGGCCAGCGCGGCGAACAGACCGAAATCAGGGGTGCCGCTAGCCAGTCCGCCGGCGAACACGCGTGCCGCTGCGCCATTGAGCCCGCTGAGATTGGCGATAAACACATCCGGCGCATCGGGTGAACCGGTGGGTTTGACTTCTATCTGATAGGTGGCGGGCGCCAGGCTGAAATACGGCGAAAATGCGCCGTAGGCGATATCGCTGATCACATTGCCGATACCGGCGATGCCTACTTCAACGGGCGGTGCGTCCGGCGAACCGTGGTGTACGTTAAATTCCACATTGTCGGGATCGATCGCTGTTTCCCGCGACTCATCGACGAAAAGGGCGAACGGTGTGCCTGCGTTTCCGACAATGCCGCCGGCAAACGCTGCATATACTTTGCCTGCCTGTGGGCTGACGGGGATCGTGGCGATCGCGTCAGCTACCGAAGCGCTGTTTCCCGGCGCAACTGCAATTTTGATACTGCGGTCGGCCGGCACATCGATGTAGGGCGTGGCGGTACGGAAGGCGAAGTTGTCGATCAGCAGGACGGAACCTGCGTACACGTCGACGGTCGGCGCCGGAGAGTTATGGATCACCTGAAGGCGCGCTGTCGGTGTGATGCCCAGGGGTAATATGGTTCCGTCGGTCAGTACCGCGAACAGTCCGAAATTGGGAGTGCCCGCGAGAAAGCCGCCGGCAAAGACCGTCACGGCCTTTCCTTTCTGCGTGCCGAGGTCGGCCCGGTAGGTATTCACAGCGTCGCCGGTACCGGCAACACGGACGGCAAAGTCGTTGATTTCCGGGTCAAGACCGAGATAGCCGGGTCCAAAACTGCCGTAGGCGAGGTTGGTGATGGCGTTATTGGCGACAAAAATCGCGTCGATGTCGACCGCCGGTGCGTCGGGAGAGCCGTGAAACACCGTGATGTCAACTTTGGCGGTGTCGGATGCGGCTTCGCGCGCATTGTCGTTGATAACCAGTTCGAAAGGGGCATTGGGGTCGCCGACGATGCCGTTGGCGACAATTACATAGGTGCTGCCGTTAAGCAGATCGGCTTTCACATTGACCAGGGTATCTTCTACCGAAATGCTGTTGTCGAGTGCGATACCGATATTGACTCCTGTACCTGCAGGCACAAACACAAATGGCGAAGCTGTAAAATACTCGAAATCGTCGAGCAGCAAGGCGCCGTTGGCGTAAACGTCTACGATCGGATCAGGCGAATTATGGATGACCTGCACCCTGGCGACCGGCGTGAGGGGAAGTTCAATAACATCCCCGCTGGCCAGCGCGGCGAATAAACCGAAGCCTGGCGTTCCATTTCAGGAGTCCGCTGGCGAATACGCGCACTGCGCCGCCCGCCAGCGTCGTGAGGTCTGCCTTAAAGGTGCCGACAATGGCGTTGCCGCCCGCCGGTTTTACATCCAGGTAATATACGCCGGGGTCGACGCTGAGATAAGGCGTAAACGAGCCGTAGGCAAGGTTCGATACGATCTTGCCGCCGGTGCGGACCACCACATCTACGGCAGGCGCATCCGGCGCGCCGTGCAGTACGTTGAGGTCTGTTTTTGTCGGGTCTGGAGAACCCTCGAGGGCATTGGCGTCGATGACCAGGGTGAAAGGCGTCACAGGGTCCCCCTCGATACCACAAGCCGTAACGGCGTATGTCGACCCGTTCTGAAGGGTCTGTGTTTCGGAGAAAAAGGCATCGGCAGCCGAAACGCTGCTCGCCGGTGCAACGGCGATCGTGAGCGATACACCGGCCGGGACATTGAGAAAAGGCGTGGCGGAACGGAAGGCAAAGTCATTCAAGGCAAGCACGCCGTTCAGGTAGACATCAACGGCCTGGTCGGGCGCGTTGTGGATGACCTGCAACCGTGCAAATTGCGCCTGAACGCCCGTTGCCAAAAGCAACATCGCCACAAGGGTCGTGATTAAATTTTTCATGTGAAAAAGAAGATTGGTTTGTGAAATGGTTTTGAAATGTAATTGCCGCTCTTAACAGCCTTGTGTTGCCTGTGTTTAAGGTTTGGTCGATGAGGGTTAAACAAAACCCGATATCTGTCAAAAACGGACAAATGGCACGTAAGCCGGTGAACAACTTACCGGGCATTTAAAATGATTTTAATGTGATTTTTGGGGAAATGAAAGCCGGTTGCAGCCGTTTTAATTTTCCGGGAAACAGGCAAGTCGATTGGTTTGGCGTGTATAGTTTTATCAAATCCCTTTGATACCGCCAACCTTATTCCCGCCCGAACCCGTCTAAGCACCATTAGAGCATGTGTACGCTCCAGGTGCAATTTTTTTTACTAAATTCCGATCACATGAATTCAATGTTTCAAATCCCTGTCCGATTGTTTTTGCTGTTGTGTATGGCTGTGGCGACAAATGTTTCCGCCCAGAATAATTGTATTGATTCCGCCCAGATCGACCCGAACGCCGTTTGCCTGGCAATATACGACCCTGTTTGCGGTTGCAACGGGGTTACGTATGGCAACGACTGTGAAGCCCAGTATTTTGGCGGTGTTACGTCGTGGACTTCCGGCGAGTGCGGCGCCTCCGATTGTGCCGCTCTTGTTGTAAAGTATTCCTGGTCGCCCATGCCCGACGGCCCACTAAACATCAACTTTTCCGATGAAAGCCAGATCAACAACGGCAGCCTGCTGAGCTGGAATTGGGATTTTGGCGACGGCGCCACATCCCAGGAAAAAAGTCCGCAACACTATTTCACAGAGCCCGGTGTTTACAAAGTCTGCCTGACGATAAAGGCCCAGACGAATACAGGCATGTCGTGTACCAAAACGTATTGCGAGATGATTACCGTGAGTGGCGGCTGCCAATCCGGATGTTTTTACAACATCAGCCATACGCTGGACGGCGCCAAACTGCATGCCTCGCTTTTCCCGGTGACAGTACCGCCACCGTTTCCGTTTTTCTTTACCACCTGGTCGCTCGACAACGATCAGGTTACCGGCAACGGACCCGATTTTGTGTATCAGTTCAGCGAACCCGGACGCCATGTCTTGTGTGCGACGTATCCTACCGGCGATTTTGCTCCGCTGAACTGCACCGTGTGCAAAGCATTTGAGGTAACCGCTGCCTGTATCGACAGCAGCCAGATCGACCCCAATGTGCCCTGCCCCCTCGCCTTTATTCCGGTTTGCGGCTGCGACGGTGTGACCTACGACAATGCCTGTACGGCGGAAAACTACGGCGGCGTCACTTCCTGGGTGCCGGGCATTTGCGGCAGTGCGTGCAATAACCTGTACATCGACTTCGAAGGTCTTAACACAGGCGGTTCGCTGACCTACTTCAGTTTTTTCGATCGCTCGGCATTCCCGTCCGGCAGTATCAGCAGCTGGTATTGGGACTTTGGCAATGGCGAAACGTCCTTCGAGCAGAATCCGGCGATCAATTTTCAGACGCCGGGCGATTACACCGTTTGCCTGACTGTATCGGGACTTTCCGATGGCGGTATGCAGTGTGGTACAAGTATCTGTAAAACCATCCACGTGCCGGAAGTATCCTGCATCGATCAGGATCAGATCGATCCTTCGGTGTTGTGCCCCGCCGTTTATTCCCCGGTTTGCGGTTGTGATGGCGTGACCTATCCCAACGAGTGTGTCGCGAAGTACTACCACGGCGTAACTTCCTGGACATCAGGCATCTGTCCGGATGCTTGCCTCAACCCGGCATGGGTAGACCCGCAGACACCCTGTCCGGAGATTTATGATCCCGTATGCGGTTGCGACAACGTCACGTACGACAATGCCTGTACGGCACAGGCCAATGGCATCACCGGATGGCGGGAAGGCAAGTGTTGCCCGGATGCGGCCTGCAAGGCTTATTTCAGCCTGGAAACAGGCCCCGGCAATACGGTTATCCTGAGCGATTCGTCGTACAGCGCCGAATCCTGGTACCTGGAATTTGGCGACGGGAGCAGCCATTCCGGCTATTTCGATTCGCTGACACACCAGTATACTGTGTCGGGCATCTACCAGATTTGCCTGACGATCAGCAATTTCGCCGGGTCGTGTTCGGATAAATTTTGCCGGGTGGTCGATTTCAGCGGCACGCCGGTGTTTGAACCCGGGAGCGGGGTGGCCGTATCTGTTTCCCCCAACCCTGCCATTGAAAGCGTTTGGGTACAGGTGGAGGGCGACCAACCCCGGCAGGTGTTGTTGATCGATATGTTTGGCAAGGTCGTGTTGCAGCAAAAGGTATCGTCCCCCGCGTTCCGGTTGCCACTTACGGGGCTGCCCGCGGGCCTGTACCTGCTGGCTGTGGAGACGGACCGGGGCAGGGTAGTGCGTAAGATCGTTGTGGGACAGTAGCGTAGACTTGTGTGTGGTTGGGGTTTCCCGCGGAGGAGGTTTCCCGCGGAGGAGGTTTCCCGCGGAGGAGGTTTCCCGCAGATTTCCGCAGAAAAATCCCGCAGAAAAACGCAGATATAATTCGGTACAACTCAGCACTTATCCTGCGTGAGTTTTCTCCTTCTGCGTCAATCTGCGGGATTTTTCTGCGGAAATCTGCAGGAAACCCCTTCTGCGGAAATCTGCAGGAAACCCCTTCTGCACGAAAGCTGCGTTAAATATACAACCTATGTGGATGCAAGAACCACACGAGCCAAGAGCGTGAAGGAGGTGCGATTGATCTGGAGGAAACGAAAGATCAAGCCGCACTAACGCGAGTGATACGACTAGTTAGCCCCGTTACGCTGATGGTAGTGGTCAATCTGCCAGATTGGATGAAACCTGCTACTCCATTGGAAGCATCGGCAAAGAGCACAATGGGGACTACCCGGGGTAGTATAGTGTTGCGTGTTGCTCGGATGAACGTGGGAGGCCCTAACGATAGTCTGTCCAGGCGAGGGAATCGGAGATGCCCATAGTAGTGATGATCCCCGGAAAGGTAAAAAAAGGGAGTAGCGAAGGGGCATTGCTATGAATAAAACTTACAAAAATGGAAGACCAGTCAAAATTGAGAAATAAGTATCATCAGAAAGACGGAGCAGAACAACAACTCGCCTTATTCAGCAAAGAAGGGAGAGATGAGTGATGCGGAAAGGGTATTTTCGTTACAATGTAAGTTATATCAAAGCCAAACAGGAGAAGCGGTATAGGTTTTATGAGCTAATGATAAGTTGTTCAAAACACATGCCGGGCGTCTGTCAAAGGGAAGCACACCGGGAAAGAGGGAGCAAACGTAACGGACGAAGCGCTACCGAACGCAAGCAGAAAGCCCGAAAGCGAACGGCGCTGGGGATACCAACGGTTAAAGACCGAAGACAGAGCGCATGTAAACTACTGAACCCATATTTGAAGCGGATTTTGAAGAGAGTTCGTATGGTTTTATTCAGGGCCGGGAGCGATCAAGGGATATCTAAAAAGAAGGGAAGAGCGAGGTATTGATGCAGATTTGAGTAAATACTTTGACATCCCCGATAAACTGCTGATAGGTTTAAAAGAGCGGATCAGTGATCGGAGGATATTGATCCATCAATGCTGGAAAGCGCCGATATACGAAGATGGAGAGTTTAAAAAGAGGAACGCCACAGGGTGGAGTGATCTCTCCCTTACGGGCCAAACCTGAACTTATAGATCGGGAACCACCAGAGTATGTTTATCAAAAAGCAGATGACTTGGCAGACGGGACACAAATAAAGGCACCCAAGAGTCTGCTAAGTCAATGGGTCTAGCCGAACGTGGAAGCAAAACGAGAGAGTTTTGACTTTTTAGGATCCCACCGGTACGACAAGGATTTAGGATAGTAACAAACGGTACTGGAACATCATCCCAAGTCGGAAATCGGAACAAAGATCCGAGACAAGATCAAACTATCTTGATGCACATGGTCACGCACCGGAGGGTGGCTTAACTACTTGGACACAAGGTGAGTTATCCAGCAGTAGCGGTTGGCACTACCGCAAGAGAAAATGACCGATACTATAACCGCAAGAGCCAAAGGAAGTGTAGGCTATATGGACAAAAGGCCTTTGAGGCGGTCGAAAAGTAGGACTAATAGACCCGACGAAATACACTTCTGGCGGAGTTCGGTGAAAGCGATGAAGAAGTTCATAGGAAAGCCGGCGGGAAAACCGCACGGGATTGAGGGAGAAGCGGCAGCGCCGCTTCTCACTCTACCGGGACCCCTTCTGCGGAAATCTGCGGAAACCCCTTCTGCGGAAATCTGCAGGAAACCCCTTCTGCGGAAATCTGCGAAACCCCTTCTGAAATCTGCGGGAAACCCCTTCTGCGGAAATCTGGTGCGCCACGAGGCGGTTAACCCATGTGGATGCAAGAACCACACGAGCCAAGATGCCGATCAGCCGAAGGAGGTGCGATTGATCGGAGGAAAGCTAACGCGAGTGATAAAGCGCACTAGTTAGGCCCTACGCTGATGGTAGTGGTCAATCTGCCAGATTGATGAAACCGCTTCCATTGGAAGCATCGGCAAAGAGCACAATGGGGACTGTGTTGCTCGAAGGTTGCGCAGAACGTGGGGAGGCCCTAACGATAGTCTGTCCAGGCTAGTCGAGGGAATCGGAGAGCCCATAGTAGTGATGATCCCGGAAAGGTAAAAAGGAGTAGCGAAGGGGCATGCTATGAATAAAACTTAAAAAATGGAAGACCAGTCAAAATTGAGAAATAAGTATCATCAGAAAGACGGAGCAGAACAACAACTCGCCTTATTCAGCAAGAAGAAGGGAGAGATGAGTGATGCGGAAAGGGTATTTGTTAAATGTAAGTTATATCAAAACCAAACAGGAGAAGCGGATGTGCTATACGATAAGTTGTTCCAAAAACAATGCGAGAGGCTGGGCGTCTGTCAAAGCGAACCAAGGCACACGGAATAAGGGCCAGCAAAGCGATGTGGAGCATCAAGGCGTAACGGACTACCTTTCGGCACTAGGGGAAGAACTGAGACGAAGCGCTACCGAACGCAAGCAGTAAGGGTAGATCCCGAAAGCGAACGGCGGCGAGCGTCCGCTGGGGATACCACCGGTTAAAGACCGGATAGACAGAGCGCATGAAATTACTACCGAACCCATATTTGAAGCGGACTTTGAAGAGAGTTCGTATGGTTTTCGGCCAGAACGCAGTTCAGCGGAGCCGGGAGCGATCAGGGATATCTAAAAGAAGGAAGAGCGAGGTATTGGATGCAGATTTGAGTAAATACTTTGACACTATCCCCACGATAAACTGCTGATAGGTTTAAAAGAGCGGATCAGTGATCGGAGGATATTGACTTGATCCATCAATGGCTGAAAGCGCCGATATACGAAGATGGAGAGTTTAAAGGGGCAAGAAGAACAAAGTAGGAACGCCACAGGGTGGAGTGATCTCTCCTTACTGGCCAAACACCTGAACTTATTAATCGGATCGTGAACCATCCAATGAGTATGTTTAGTCAAATGGGATCAAGATAGTACGGTATGCAGATGACTTTGTGATGATGGGCAAGCAGATGACACAATAAAGGATCAACTCAAGAGTCGCTAAGTCGAATGGTCTATGCCTGAATGAGGAAAACGGATTGTGGAAGCAAAACGAGAGAGTTTGACTTTTTAGGATTCACCATCCGGACGACAAGGATTTAGGGATAGTAACAAACGGTACTGGAACATCATCCCAACGAAATCGGAACAAAAGATCCGAGACAAGATCAAAACCTATCTTGATGCACATGTCATCACACTGGTCAACAAGCAAGCGAAGACCTGAACAAACTGCTGCGAGGGGTGGCTTAACTACTTGACATCAAAGGGGTGAGTTATCCAGCAGTAAGCAAAAGACGGTTACGGCACTACCAAGAAAAAAAAAGAACCGATACTATAACCGCAAGAGCAAAGGAAGTGTAGGCTATATGGACAAAAGGCCTTTGAGGCATTAGTCGAAAAGTATGGATAATAGACCCGACGAAATACACTTCTGGCGGAGTTCGCCTGGGAAAGCCGATGAAGAAGTTCATAGGAAAGCCGTATGCGGGAAAACCGCACGTACGGATTGACGAGGGGAAACTGGGGAGAACCCCTTCTGCGGAAATCTGCAGGAAACCCCTTCTGCGGAAATCTGCTGGAAACCTCCTCTGCGGAAATCTGCGGGAAACCTCCTCTGCGGAAATCTGCGGGAAACCTCCTCTGCGGGAAACCCCCTCTACGTCAATCTGCCTTCAACTGCTTGATAATTCCCATCAGATCAAGTTCCTGCCAGCTGCGCAGAATGCGGTGCTTTTCCATTTCGTAGATGACGATGCCGGATGAGGTAAAGTGTTTGCCTGTGGGCTCAATGCCGAACGCCGGTCCGATATGTTTTGCCGCCACATCGTAGCGGATGGCCACGTGGGTTTCGTCGGCAAAGAGGTGGGTGATGGTAAAGTGCGTTTCGTTGAAAGCCTGCTGGTAGAACCGGACCAACTGGCGCATCCCTTCGTAGCCTTCCACCTGGTTGGAGCGCAGCGGGTTGCCGTCGGACCAGTTGGGTGAAAAAACGCGTTCAATTAACTCCTCATTGCGATTCTTGTTCCAACCTTCCTCAAACCAGAGTCGAATCGTCTCCTCATTCATCCGGGCGTCCTTCAGTTTGCGGGAAGGTGCGCATTGTGCAAACAGCAACAGGGTCAGGGTCAGGCAGAAAAAAAGGCTGGCGTTTCTCATAAGGAAAATTTGATTTGGCTGTCACAAATATAGTCTTGAGTTGCCTGAAAGAACAGCGGGAACTTCTTTTTTATATATATCTGTTGAACGATCCGGCTGTTTTAGCCGCGAGTGCTGCCAATTATCTATTTTCGCGCCTTTAAATCCGGAAACGCAAATCAACTAGTCTTCCATGGAATATCGCCCGTCCGACATCGAGCAGAAATGGCGCAACTGGTGGAAAGAACACCAGACCTACAAGGTTGAGGATCATCCCGACAAGCCAAAGTACTACATTCTCGACATGTTCCCCTATCCTTCCGGAGCGGGGCTTCACGTCGGTCACCCGCTGGGGTATATTGCTACCGACATCCTGGCGCGTTACAAGCGGATGCGTGGATTCAACGTGTTGCACCCTATGGGCTACGATTCCTTCGGACTGCCGGCGGAACAATACGCCATCCAAACGGGTATTCATCCCGCCATTTCAACCGAACAGAACATCGTCCGTTACCGGGAACAACTGGATAATATCGGCTTTTCCTTCGACTGGAGTCGGGAAGTGCGGACCAGCGACCCGGCTTTTTACAAATGGACCCAGTGGATTTTCATGCAATTGTTCAACCACTATTACGATAGTGCGGCAAATAAAGCCATGCCGGTCAGCGATCTGGTGAAGCGGTTCGCCCAATCCGGCAATGCGGGTGTTAAGGCCGTTTGCGACGACGAAACGCCGAGTTTCAGCGCCGCCGAATGGAATGCCATGAGCGAACGGGAGCAATTGCTGCTGTTGTTGAAATACCGGCTGACCTATCCCGGAGAAGCATATGTCAACTGGTGCCCTGCCCTGGGTTCCGTATTGTCTAACGACGAGGTAAAGGATGGCGTCAGCGAGCGTGGCGGCCATCGGGTGGAACGCAAACTGATGAACCAGTGGAACATGCGCATCACCGCCTATGCCGACCGTCTGATCGAGGGTCTCGACGGGATCGACTGGCCCGATTCGATCAAAGAACAACAGCGCAACTGGATCGGCCGCTCCGTCGGCGCTTCCGTTCGTTTTGCGGTGGATGGCCACGACCAGGCATTTATCGAGGTGTTTACGACGCGTGTGGATACCATCTACGGCGCTACGTTTATGGTGCTGGCGCCCGAACACGAACTGGTAGAAAAACTCACCACGGATAAACAGCGCACAGAAGTCGACGCCTATACCAGGTGGGCTGCCTCCCGCTCGGAAATAGACCGCATGGCGGAGACCAAAAAGGTCACCGGTGTCTTTACAGGCGCCTATGCCGTCAATCCGTTCAACGGCGAACGTATCCCTATCTGGATCGCCGATTATGTGCTGGCGGGATATGGCACAGGCGCCGTTATGGCCGTGCCTTCGGGCGATCAGCGCGACTGGAACTTCGCCACACAGTTCAAACTGCCCATCGTGCCCATTCTCGATGCCCAGAAAGACCTGGATCAGGCTGCCGACCCCACCAAAGAGGGCCGCTACATCAATTCAGGCATGATCAACGGCATGCCTTATGCAGAAGCCGTACCAACCCTGATCGCCTGGCTGGAGAAAAACGGACTGGGCAAAGGAAAAACGCAGTACAAGCTGCGCAATGCCGTGTTCAGCCGCCAGCGCTACTGGGGCGAGCCTGTTCCCGCCTACTGGGTCGACGATGTGCCCCGGCTCATTGAAGAAAGCGACCTGCCACTGGTGCTTCCCAATATCGACAAATACCTGCCAACGGAAACGGGCGAACCGCCGCTGGGCCGCGCAGAAGGCTGGAACTACAAGGGCCACCAATACGAACTCAGCACCATGCCGGGCTGGGCCGGGTCGTCCTGGTATTTTTACAGGTACATGGATCCCCACAACGACGGCGAATTTTGCAACCGCCCGGCTATCGACTACTGGCAACAGGTCGATTTTTATCTCGGCGGGGCCGAACACGCTGTGGGACACCTCCTGTACAGCCGTTTCTGGAACCATTTTCTCTACGACCTGGGCCTGGTGCCGCACCGAGAATTTGCCCGTAAACTGGTCAACCAGGGCATGATTCAGGGGCGCTCCAACTTTGTTTACCGTGCCAGGGAACAATTTTTCGAAGAGTACCTGATGATCAAGGTATTGCAACCGTTTTTTGCGGACATGGGCCCGATGGTTATTGCAGAGCCGGACTATGAAGAAGAATTTCAGTACGATTTTGCCTTCGAGGCCAACGACCTGGTTATCGAGGTCACCTCGTGGCGGCAGGAGGAGAAAATCGCCCGCGTGTACAAATCGGCGCAGGCGGATGGCAAGCGCCTGATGGTGTTGTTCACCGAAGAACTGATCGATCATATCAACGAACCCGGGGTGACCGCCGAAAAAATTCGCGCCGCCCTGCAGAGCAGGGAAAAGTATATCGCATCGCCGGAAAAGCCCGTTTGCGAGCAATTGTTCGTATCGGAGAATCTCTTGTACAAATACCATCCCGATACCTGCACCAAGCTGCACGTGGATGTGAGCCTGGTGGATGCCGACATCCTGAACCTGGAAAAGGCCCGCACCCAACCCATGTTTGAAAAAGCCAATTTCAAACTCGACCCAAAAGGGCAGTACACCTGCTCCTATGAGGTAGAAAAGATGTCAAAGTCGAAGTACAATGTGGTTAATCCGGATGATATCGTTGCGGAGCATGGCGCCGATTGTTTCCGCATGTTCGAAATGTTCCTTGGGCCGATCACGGATGCGAAGCCCTGGAATACGCAGGGCATCAGTGGCGTGAGCGGGTTCCTGAAAAAATTCTGGGGATTGTTTTTTATCGGGAGCGGCGCGTTTTCAGTGTCAGATGAAGACCTGACAAAGGAGGAACTTCGGGTGTTGCACACCTGCATCAAAAAAGTGACCGATGATATCGAGCGGATGAGCATGAATACCTGCGTCAGCCATTTTATGATCGCTACGAACGAACTGCGCCGCCTGAATACCTCAAAACGAGCCGCCCTGGAGCCTCTCGTGATTATGCTGGCGCCTTTCGGCCCGCATACCGCTGAAGAACTCTGGCATCAACTTGGCCATGACACCACCGTATGTGATGCCGCCTGGCCGGTGTACAACGAGGAATACCTGAAAACGGATACGGTGAACTACCCGATCCAGATCAACGGAAAACTGCGCGCGACGATTGAATTGCCATCCGATGTTACAGCCCACGACGCGGAAAAGGCGGCCCTGGCCCTGGAACCGGTGCAGAAGTGGATGGAAGGAAAGCCGGCCCGCAAAGTGGTCTTCGTGCCCGGCCGAATGATCAATGTTGTGGTGTGACTTTATGTAATTCACCGTCGTTTTACATCCTTGTGTAAATTTTGGCGGACATCATTTAAGAAACGTTCATGCTAAAATTCCGCCGTACCGGCGCTCCCGAACACTGGACTGACGAGCAGTTGCTGGAAAAGTACATTTCCGGCGACGATTCGGGCCATTTGGGGCAATTGTACGAGCGATATATGCCGATGGTGTACGGGGTTTGCCTGAAAATCCTGCGCGACCCCGGCAAGGCGGAGGATGCGGTGATGAATATTTATGAAGAACTGGTCCGCAAAGTGAAAGTGCACGAGATCGAATCGTTCCGGGGCTGGCTTTATGTGCTGGCGCGAAACCATTGCCTGATGGAATGGCGCAAAAACAACCGCCGGCCGACCGACCTGCACGACGACATGAACCGCTTCGACGCGGCCGAATCAACCCGGGAATACGAGCTGCCGCAAGGCGCCACACCCCTGGAAAAATGCCTCGACCAGCTGCCGGCGCTCCAGCGACAAAGCGTGCAATGGTTTTACTACGAAGAAAAGTCGTACAGGGAAATTGCCGATATGACGAACGAAGAACTGGGGAAAGTGCGCTCCTATATTCAAAATGGCCGTCGCAACCTTAAAATATGTCTCGAAAAAGCGGGGGTTGAAGGTACAGGAGAGTGAGACAACACGGTAACAATAAGCAGTCAAGCAATGCAACAATAAAGTAATCCGGACATGAATCCTTCTGTGCAACACGACGATGCGCGTTTTCTGGACCTGCTCCGGCGCTGGCAAAGTGGCGACTTTACCAGGGCCGACGAACAGGAACTGCTGGCGCTGACCGATGCCGACGACTTCCGCAGGGAGGCGATGGAGGGGTTTATGGCCCTGCCTGAACCGGATCACCAGGCAAGACTGAATGCGTTGCAGAACCGTTTGCGCAACCGCGCAACCCTGCCGCGCCGCTTCCGGATGCCGCAATTGTGGGCCGCCGCTGCCGCGCTGGTCTTGCTGATTGCCGCTTTCTGGTTTGTACCACAGTGGAACCGGGACAGGCAGGCGCCGGTGGCGCAAAATCAACCGCAGGAAACGCTACCGGCTCCGGGCCCAATGCCGACACAGACTGCGCCGGAGACGGACGGCATCGCCGCAGTGACCGAGCCTTCAAAGCCGCCCGCTGCGCGTACCATCGCGCAGGGAGGTGCAGCGACATCCGGCCCTGCCGACCTGAGCGAAAAAGAAAGTCTCTCCGGCAACCCGGCAGCAGACGACGCATCATTTGCTGCCGAAGAAAATTTGCAGCAGGCCGAATACAATATAGTGCCGCCTCAGGCGCCCAATGCCGCGCCGGTCATTGCAAAACGAAGCGAAGGGGCCATGAACAAGTCATTTTCAAAGCCCGAACAGACCGCGCCCGTTTCCCGGATGCCGCCGGCCGCTGACCGTGTAAAAGCAAAAAAATCGATGCCGCCCGCAGGTCCGCCCGACAGCGTCTGGCACAAAACCGACCAAAAACCGGACATGGATGCCGAGCGGAAGGCCGCTGCCCAGGAGGCTGAACCGTTGAAAAGCGAACCTTTGGGTGGATGGGATGTCTTCCGGGAATACCTGCGACAAAATGCGCGCCTCCCCATCGAGGCGCTCAACAACAACATCAGCGGAACAGTGCAGGTCAAGTTCACGATCAATGCCAACGGCGAACCGCAAAACTTTGTCACCCTGCGCTCGCTGGGCTACGGCTGCGACCAGGAAGCCGTGCGCCTGATCAAGGCCTGGGATTGGGTGCGCGGGCAGGATGCCGAAATTACTGTCGATATTTCGTTCATCAGGTAAAGAGCCGGTCGATCCGATTGACCGCAAATGCCGGTCCGAAGCAGCGCAACGATAAATTCAGGGCGCTCAAACATAAGTTGCTTCGCACTGTTTAAGGGTCGTACTCAAAATTCCGTTTACTTTTGCCCCGGCATGGCAGCTATTGCCTAACGACTATGCAACGACAAGCAGAAGCCCGCATCCCGTCGCATCACGGCCAGTTCACCATGATCGCGTATGCGGACAAATCTTCCGAGCGGATGCCGCACATTGCCTTTATCGCGGATGGATTTGCGCCGGACGGGCCCGTACCCGTTCGTATTCACTCCGAATGTATGACCGGCGATGTGTTTGGATCAAAACGCTGCGATTGTGGCGAGCAGCTCGATGCATCCCTCCAGATTGTTTCCGAACGCGGCGGTGTAGTCATCTATCTCCGGCAGGAAGGTCGCGGGATAGGGCTGATCAACAAACTCAAAGCCTACAACCTCCAGGATATAGGCCTCAACACAGCGGAAGCCAATACCCACCTTGGCTTCGATGTCGATGGTCGGCAGTACGATTGCGCTATTTTTATACTCCAGGACCTGGGTATCAGCGAAGTTGAACTGATTACCAACAACCCTGACAAGGTCGAAGCATTGCGTCGATCGCCCATTCAGGTAACCGGACGCATACCCCTGGTGATTCCGCCACAGGACGACAGTCGCAACTACCTCAAGACCAAGCAAGACCTTATGGGCCATTTACTGGGTCTCTGACGGCATTTTTTTCCTGTTTCCAATACAATACTCATGGAAGATTTCTGGGAAAACCGCTGGCAAAACAACGAAACCGGCTGGGATATCAAGGGCGTTTCGCCCCCGCTTGCAGGCTATATCGACCAGATACCGCCCGAAAATCGCGATCGTTTGCATATTCTGATTCCCGGTTGCGGCAACGGTTACGAAGCAATGTACCTGCTGGAAAAGGGCTTCCGCTCTGTTACCATGCTCGATATCGCGCCCACGGCAGTGGAGCGGCTCCGACAAAGACTGAATGCGGAGGCTCCGGATTGGGAGGAGCGCCTCCAACTGGTATGCGGCGATTTTTTTGCGCACAGCGGCGCATACGACCTGATCCTGGAGCAGACTTTTTTCTGTGCCCTGGACCCCTCTCTGCGGGAGCAATACACCCTGCAAATGAAGCAATTGCTCCAACCCGGCGGTAAACTCGCCGGGGTTTTGTTCGACAGGGCGTTTTCGGGCGGACCGCCATTCGGCGGGAGCCGGGACGCTTATCGCATCTTGTTCGAGCCGCATTTTCGCATCAGAACCCTGGCGTCCTGTTACAATTCCATTGATCCCCGTGCAGGCGCCGAGGCATTTTTTATCCTGGAAAAATAGCATCACTTCGCCTTCAGTTTTTGCATCAACTGCGCAGACAGCCATTCCCGGTGCATCATTTCGCTGGCGGGCGGCAAGGAGTCCAGCAGGGTCTGAAAACGCTCGCGGTCAAAAGGCGGTGTCTTTATAAACCGGGCCGTGCATTCGACAAACTTTTGCATCTGCTTTTTGAGGTGCGTATCCATCAGGCGGTTGCGGTGCAGAAAAAGGCGGGTCGCTTCGAGATACGACAGCAGGAGGTCGTCCTGCCCTGTTTCACAATACACTTTAATGAGCAGGCTGCGCACGGCCACGTTGAGCAGTACATCCGAAATTTCCACGTGCAGCAGCGCTTTCTGGGCGTGGTCATATTCTTTCAGATGGTAATGGTACTGCGCCAGGTTGTACCGGAACACATTTTCCGCATATCCGGCCGGCAACCGGTCCCGGTAGTCGTGGATAAAACGCCAGGTCCAGTCGTACTGACCGGTTTTCAGTCCGGCCGTCGCGATGTTGGTGTATTTCCAGGGCGGAAGCAGCGAAGATTCGAAAATGAGTCCGTTGTTGAGCAGTAACTTATTGATTTCCAAATGTTCCTGCAAAAAGTGAATATCGTTGAATCGGTTGATGCGGCGGGTACAGTAATTCAGCAGCAAGGTGTACAACGCCCTTTGCTCTTCGGGGTCAAAATACCTGTCGGCGCCGGTAACCAGGGCGCGCGCTTTTTCAAAATACCCGGGTTCGTCGGGGTTTTGCAGCAGCAAAACGAGGTGGCGGTATACCTGAACGACGGGCATGTCGGCGAAGGCGGGCGCTGCCGACCATTGCAGGAGTTCGTCCAGAAAACGGATATCGTACCGGATATTTAATACGGCTTCATAATTGAGCATTTCGCAGGCGTCGCGCAACTTTTCCGCGACCAGCCAGGCATCCAGCGCTGCCGAGGCCGATTGCAGGCGCTCGTTGAACGCACGCTGGTTGCGGTCGCTGTGTTCGTACTGAAGCCGCTCGAACAGGTACTGCTCCCGGTAGCGGTCCGCGTTGTGGTAGGGAAATGATTCCAGCGATTTTTCCGCGGCAGCGCGAACCGCCTTGTAATGTTTGGGCATCGCCAATGCGTGGTATTCCTGCAGCAGGGCGAGCTGCTGTTTCCAGGGGTCGGCCAAAAAAGACTCCAGCGCCAGAAACTTTTCCACCAGTGCCAGAAGCCTGCTGCTCAGGTGGGCCAGTGATTTTTCATCCAGGGGTTTGCCGACATCCAGTTTTTCCACGATTGTTTCCCGGGAAATATGGGGATGCTCGAAAGAAGGCGCGTATTTTGTAGATGCAGGAACAGCAAGAGGCAGTCTTTGCTCTTGTTGCAAAAGGGCGATTGTAAAAATTCGCCGAGTCGCGACATCTGCCGGGCCGATAAAGCGCGCAGAAGTTCTATGAGTTTGCTGTCTGTCAAGTACCTGCAGGATGTTACGGTGCCTCCCAAAAGTAAGTGCTCTGGCGATTTGATGTCCTTATCGGAGCACTTAATTGTTGAAACAAACCATTCGACCATGCGCTTTACCCTGTTTCCAATCGCGGCAACCTTCCTGTTTTGCAGCACCTGTATCGCACAACCCGTCACCCTTTATCCCGGCGATACCAACAACGACGGGGTGGCCAACCACTTCGATCTGCTGCCCATTGGCGTGGCGTATGGGATGGAAGGCATCCCCCGGCCGGGCGCAACATTTGACTGGGCGCCACAATTGCTGTTCCCGCCCTGGCCCGACGCGCTTCCGGTGAGCGGTATCAATAAAGGTTTTGTTGATTGCGACGGCAACGGCTTTATCGATACGTTCGACCTTTCGGCGATCGTGCTGAATTTCGACAGCATCCAGAACAACGCGCAGCCGCTGCCCGCTGCCTACCCGCCGAAACTCATCGATACCTGTCTGAGTTGCGCCAAGCCTGATATCTCGATTACGTACAGCCGCGATACGCTGTTCACAGAAGAGGGCGGGTTCGACACCTTGTACGCCTATATCGTTTTGCGGTATCCGTCCAATGTGCCGCCCCCGGCCGGGGCGCTGGGTATCGCTTTTGATGTAGCATACAATTATGACCCGGACAAGATCGTCGATGCGCTTACGGAAGTCTATCCCGATACCTTTCCCGATACCCGCATGTATGTGATTGCCACAAGCACGGCGGCCCAACTCTGGAGACTGCCGGCGCCGGGGCGTATGGGCTTTGCCGCAGCGGGCAGGGGAGCCAATGTGTTTTTTATTTCCGATACCCTGTTTGTGGCGAAATTTATCATTGATGACATGATTATCCGGGGCGAGGAGCAGTTTTCGATCAATATTTCCAACGTACTGCTGGTCAATAACCTGGAACAAATCGTGTGCTTCGGGGAGGTGAAACAGGCGCCGGTATTGATTATTTCTCCGGTTTCCGAACCGGAATTGAGGGGTTTTGACGTACACCTGTCGCCCAACCCCGTCCGGGATATACTGGTGATTGAATCGCCCGACGCCCTAATGGAAAAGGTTGAAATACACAGCCTGACCGGCGCGTGTGTGTTTGCAACAACAGCAGGGAGCAACCATCGCTTCGAACTCCCGGTAGTGGAACTGCCATCGGGTGTTTGGGTGGCCGTCGTTTATACCCAACAGGGCATAAACGCAAAAAAATTTGTCAAATATCCCTGACGCCGGCTGCGACCAGTATCCCGGAATGGTATTCCGGGGTACAGGGTGGGTAATGTTCCGGAATGCGGTGGGTAATGTTCCGGAATGCGGGGTGGGTAATGTTCCGGAATACCATTCCGGGGTACGGGGTGGGTAATGTTCCGGAATACCATTCCGGGGTACGGGGCGGGTAATGTTCCGGAATACCATTCCGGGATACGGGGCGGGTAATGTTCCGGAATACCATTCCGGGGTACGGGGTGGGTAATGTTCCGGAATACCATTCCGGGGTACGGGGTGGGTAATGTTCCGGAATACCATTCGGGGGTGGGTAATGTTCCGGAATACCATTCCGGGGTACGGGGCGGGTAATGTTCCGGAATACCATTCCGGGGTACGGGGTGGGTAATGTTCCGGAATACCATTCCGGGGTACGGGGTGGGTAATGTTCCGGAATACCATTCCGGGGTACGGGGTGGGTAATGTTCCGGAATACCATTCCGGGGTACGGGGTGGGTAATGTTCCGGAATACCATTCCGGGGTACGGGGTGGGTAATGTTCCGGAATGGTATTCCGGGGTACGGGGTGGGTAATGTTCCGGAATACCATTCCGGGGTACGGGGTGGGGAAATTTTATATTCGACCGATTTCAAAGTTTATCTACATTTGAAAAAAAGAACGCTTATGTACAAACCCGTTTTAACCGATCTGGTGGAGAAAAATCTTCTTGAACCCGAAGATGCGGAACGGATCGGCACCTATGAAAAAACGAAACCCTTTTCGCTGCATTGGGAGTTGAAAACGATGCTGTATGTAGGCGTCCTGTTGCTCAATGTCGGTCTGGGCATTCTCATCTACGAAAATATCGACACGGTGGGTCATGCGGTGCTGATTGTGCTGGTCGGCCTGGCCAGTGCAGGCTGTTTCTGGTATGCCTGGCGCCACCGGGCGCCCTTTTCAAGGGGGGAAGTGGAAAGCCCGACGCCTTATTACGACTATATTTTATTGCTGGGGTGTTTCACTTTCCTGATCATGGAAGGCTACTGGCAATACCAGTACAACGTGTTCGGCGACCGGTACGGATTGGCGACGTTTATTCCGATGGTATTATTTTTCGTACTGGCTTACCTTTTCGACAACCGGGGTGTGCTGTCGCTGGCCATTTCGGCCCTCGCCTCCTGGGTAGGCATTACGGTCGCGCCGGAAGAAATGTTGAGCCAGAATGATTTCAAAAGCCAGACCATCATCATTACCGGTATCCTGCTGGGTGTCGTGCTGGCGGCTATTCCGACGCTGAGCGAGCGGCTTGATTTTAAAAAACACTTTTCCGTTACCTGGCTCAACTTCAGTATACATATTCTGATGGTCTCCTGCCTGGCCGGCCTTTTCGTATTGGATGAAAAGGCTGTATATTTTCCTTTGCTGGCCCTTTCGGTGGCCTTTTACCTGTGGTATGCCCGCATGCGCCATTCGTTTTATTTTATGGTTGTTGCGGTCATTTACGGCTACATCGGGTTTACCTATCTGTTGCTGAGTTCCGTTTCAGGACTGGAATTTGAATTTTATATGCTCTACTTCCTGATATCCTGCGGCATCATGATCGCATTTTTGATCAACTATAAAAAACACCGGAACGCATGATCGCTTACGACCGCAAATCGCTCGACGCGCAGCAAACAGTGGAATATGCCGAACTCTGGCGCAAAAAAGGCCTGTTTTCAGAGGAGAAATGGCAACAAATCAGGGAGCAGCACCCAAGCGGGTTCTATTCGCCCAATGTGTTTGTCCGAATCGGCCTGGCTGTTTTTTGCGTGGTAATGCTGCTGGCCATTGTCGGACTGACCGGACTTATTCTGAGTCCCGATTCAAGTGAAAGCGTGGCTTTGCTTGGCATGCTCTTTGGGTCTGCCTGTCTGTTTATGCTCGAAGTTCAGCTTATCCGCAACAAACGCCACTTCGGCAGCGGCCTTGACGATGTGCTCCTGTACGCCGGCACGACGGCCATCATCAGTGGATTGTTCCTGCTGTTTGATATACCCGACGGCCTCGCGGCATACATCGTGGTGCTGCCTTTTCTGGTAGCCGGGAGTATTCGTTATCTCGATCGGCTCATGGCCGCAGGCGCCTTTGTTTGCACATTGCTGATCGTGTTGCACATCGCAAAAGATGTGCCCCAAGTCGCCGTATATGTTTTGCCGCTGACGGGTATGGTGTTTTCCCTGCTCCTTTACCGGTTCGCCCGGAGGGGAGGGGTTCGTGTCGAATGGCGATACTGGCATGGCGTCCTGGCGGTTGTGGAGTTGCTGGCCTTGCTGACATTTTATGCCAGCGGCAACTACTGGGTGGTGCAGCAGGCCGGTCACTATTTTTTTGGTATGGATGCCCCGCCTGCAGGCGGTCTGTTTTGGGCTTTTACTTTTATTGTTCCGGCGTACTGCATTTTCCGCGGCATCCGGGCAAGGGACCGACTGATGCTCGATGTGGGTATTGCCTGTATGGCGGCTGCCGTGTTTACTTTCCGGTATTACTTCAACGTGCTTCCTTTGGCCTGGGCAGCAGCTACCGGCGGGGCGGTATTGTTCCTGATATCCTGGTTATCAATACGTTATCTTCGCAAGCGCCCGCACTCATACGCCTACGAACCCGAGGAGAAGGATACCCTGCTTCAGCGGGTTCAGGAGGAGATTTTTGACAAAGCCATAGTAGGGCAGGCGGCGCCGGCAACGACCGGAAAAACGTCGATGGAAGGGGGACAGTTCGGCGGTGGCGGCAGTGGCGGTGACTTTTAACGTTATTTACCGAACCGCTAAATTAGGCGCTGCGATTTCAAAAAAATGCGGACATTTGCGCCATCATTTTTCGCCACATCATAATCCCCCGGCCTGCCGCACACTCAGGCGATCCCCCATTTTCAACCAATTTCCCGCCGTAGTCTCAGGTTTTCAAAACGTTTCGTTAATCGTTTTGTCCGGGGAAAGAAGTGCCGTGCAAACGGCGTTTCCAAACCCGACGAAACCTAACCGGATCCCCATGTTCTTAAAACAACACACATTGCTGCGGCGAAAATCCCTTTTCCTTTTTATCCTCTTCACCCCTTTCCTGCTTTATTCCCAGACACAGACAGAAAACTGTACCAATGGCATCGACGACGACGGCGACGGACTGATCGACTGTTACGATCCGGATTGCACCTGCTCGGGGCAATGCGCCGATTTTTACTACACCACCTGCAACGCCGATTGTTACTATATCCCGCCCTGCGGACAGATTTCGCTGGGTATTCAGTGGCAGGCCACAGCCCAGACGGGCACTTATTCCACGCTTGTTGCCGGGGATATGGATAAAGACGGCATACCGGATATCGTGACCTACAGGGTGGAAGCGCCCGACCTGTACGTGATCGACGGCGCGACGGGCGCCACCAAGGTGCACGTCATGGCGCCGGTAAACTGGCCCGGCGGTACCGCTCCGGCCATTGCCGATCTCGACAACGACGGTTTCGGAGAAATCGTCATTGTGGGCGAAGACCGGTTGCTGTATTGCTTTGAGCACGACGGCGCCCTGAAATATACCAGCGCCATCCAGGTCGGCTACGACTCAAGATACCGCTTTGCGGTGCCCAATATTGCCGATTTTAACCACGACGGCTGGGCAGAAGTGAATATCGGCAACCAGGTGTACAATGGCCAGACCGGCGCATTGCTGGCCTCCGGCGGCCCCGCCGTATCGGCAGGGGAACACCCCGCCCGGGTAGCAGTGGGCATTTCCTTTGCCTCGCCTGTCGCGATGGACGTGCTGCCCGATTCCTTTTGTCCGGATTGCGACGGCCTGGAAATCGTGGCCGGCAACCAGGTTTTGTCGGTCAACCTCGTCACGGGCGCCGTTATGCCCCAGGTGACCGCCCCGGCGCCGTTTACCGATGGCTTCACCAGCGTGGCCGATTTTGACGGCGACGGCGATCTTGACGCGATTGTACAGGGTCGGAAAACAACCAACAACTTCAATACCATTTACTGTTGGGATATCCAGACGTCTACAATCCTCCGCCAATTTCAACTCCTGAACAACTGGCAGGAAGGCGCTTCCCGTGTGAATGTTGCCGACCTGAACGGCGACGGTCAACTGGAGGTGAGTTTCGTCAGTTACCCGAGGTTGTATGCGCTGCGCAATAACTTCAGCATTATGTGGACGCGCCAGATCAACGACGCTTCCTCGATCACCTGCTCCAGTGTGTTCGACTTCTGCGGCGACGGATCGGCCGATATCGTGTACCGCGACCAGGATAAACTGCGGGTAATCAGCGGTACCACCGGCGCGATCAGCTGGGAGGATGTATGTACCAGTCTGACACATATCGAAAACCCGCTCGTGCTCGACGTCGACGGCGACGGCCAGACGGAAATCGTGATCGAGTGCGGCTCCGACCCCAACGATCTTGCCACAGGCACAGTGGTGGCCTATGAGGCGGTCGGAACACCGGGGATTGCTTCCCGCAAGGTATGGAACCAGCATGCCTATTTCAATACCAATATCAACGACGACCTGAGCGTACCGCGCTACCAGCAGAACCCGCACATCATCGGCGACAGCCTCCGGCTGAATACCTTCATGAACCAGTTTTTTAATCCCACTTTTCCCTCGCCCGATGGCGCCCTAACCCTCCAGGAGGTGATTTGCGACCAGGATTCGCTGGTGATCACCGTTTCGCTCTGCAATCCCGGAGACAACCTGTTGCCGCCACAAACACCTATATCGGCATATATCGGCAACCCGCAGAGCACCCCGGCTCAATGGATCGGCTCCGTTCCAATCGGCATCACCCTGCCCCAGGACAGTTGCCAGTCCTTTACTTTCCGTTTACCCCGCATTGCCAACGATTCCATATTCATTGTGCTCAACGACGACAACACGCTGCCTGCGCCGTACAACCTGTCGACGGATTTTCCGGTAACGGCCATCGGCGAATGCGGGTTTTCCAACAATATTGCCGCGTTTTATTATGCCTACCAGCCTGACTTGGTCAACCTGGGCCCGGACACGATCATTTGCGACAACACCACCGTACCCCTCGACGCGTCGGGCAACGACCTCGTTGCCTGGTCATGGACGGGTGGTTCGACCAATTCCGGCTTCACCGTTCCGGATGCCGGGACGTATGCCGTGACCGTCACCGATGTCTGCGGCATTACCCAAACCGACGAGATTATGGTGTCCATAGACAGCAGCAGCGTTGTTTATCTCGGGGCAGATCAATCGCTATGTGCGGGGGAAACAACGGCGCTGGCCGGTACGGGTTTTGATTTTTACAACTGGAGCGGCAACGGTCTGAGTTGTACAACCTGCCCGGCTGTGACCGTCGCGCCGTCGGCCTCGGGCTATGTCGTCCTGGAGGCAGGTTTTGTAAACGGGTGCGTGAATACCGATTCGGTGTATATTACCGTACACGATACCTTCAATTACAAGGTCGATACAACGATCTGTTATGGCAGAACGGTATTCTGGAACAGCGAAGTGATTCCGCCCGACAGCAGCCGCACCTTTTACATGCAAACCATTTTTGGCTGCGATTCCATTGTCGAAGTGCGGGTGCACGGTACGCTGGCAGGTACTTTCAATATCCAGGTAGACACGGCGGTGTGTCTGGGCGCTTCACTTGCCATCAATGGCGCCAACCTGCCACCCGGCGCTTCGGAGACCTTTTACCTGTCTGCCGTGACGGGTTGCGATTCTACGGTACACGTTTTTGTAGCGGCAAAAGACACCTTTTCCACGGCCGAGGTTCAAACGATATGCGCCGGTGAGTCGTCGTCCATTTTCGGAACGCCTCAAACGACAAGCGGCATTTACCGCATGACCTTTGCCGCTGCAAACGGTTGCGATTCCACCCATACGGTAAACCTGACCGTACTCGACCCCATTGTGCTCGAAATAGACGGCACACCGTCCTGTTTCAATGAGGCCACGGGAACGCTCAAAGTCACGGCCTCCGGCAGCGCGCCGCCTTTTGATTATACCTGGAGTATTCCAGGCGCGAACAATAAGGAAGTAGATGATTTGCTTGCCGGGACGTACACTGTGACGGTGACGGACACCAACGACTGTTCGGAAACGGCAAATGCCCAGGTGCCCGCCTATCCGCCCATTGTATTCACGGCGACGTCCGATTCTGCGAGTTGTTTTGGCGTACCCGACGGCGCTATTGCCGTACAGACGCCCGATACCTCGCTGGTATTCAGCCTCGACGGCGACATGTGGTCGCAGGGCAAGCAATTCGACAACCTGACCGGCGGGTCGTACGATGTGTATGCCCAGGATATTTACGGCTGCGTCGATACGCTGCCTATCGGCGTATTGCAGCCGCCGCAACTCGTAGTGGTACTGCCTGCCGATACAACGCTGCGGCTCGGCGACAGCCTCGATATTTTTATCCAGACTTTCGGTCTTACACCGGTCAGTTATGCCTGGGCGGATTCGTTTTACCTGAGTTGCTCTGATTGTCCGAATCCGGTTTCCAAACCCCTTTCCGACGTCCGGTACAGGCTGACCATCACGGATCAAAACGGCTGCACCTCCACCGATGATCTGCTGATTGAAGTCGAACATATACTCGATGTCTTTGCGCCAAATGTTTTTTCTCCCTTGTCTGCCGGCGACCTGAACAGCCGGTTTGAACTCAGTTTCGGTCCGGCAGCGCAAAAAATTCGCCTGTTGCAGGTCTTCGACCGCTGGGGTTCGCTGGTGTATGAAATAAGGGACGCCGCGCCGAATGACAACTCCAGGGCCTGGGACGGCCGCCACAAAGGCAAATTGGTGATGCCCGGCGTGTACACCTGGATGATGCAGGTCGATCTGGTCGACGGCTCGGTGCATAAACTGCACGGCGACTTGACTGTGATCAGGTAAATAACAGGTAAATTCCATAATTTTCAATCCCCGCAGGCAACCTTGTGCCTGTGGGGATTGACTTTATTTTTCAAACCGGACATCAAACTTGTTTAAAGTACGTGCAGCAAAACAAACGACAATTGCACCTTTAGGGTAATTTTGTCGCGCTGACCCAACCGTAAACACCAACAACTACTCATGCAGAAGTACCGCCTCCTCTCCGTATTGCTGTTTTTCAGCACCTTTCTCTATGCACAAAATCCATCCAAAGTAACCCTCAAAGGCGCCGTTGCGGACACTTCCGGCAGTGAGATCGCCTTTGCAACGGTCATGTTGCTCGCACCGGCCGACTCTACGCTGGTCAATTTTACGCGGACCGACGACAAGGGCAATTTTGAGTTCAGAAATGTGAAGAACATCCCTTACCTGCTGAAAATATCATACATCGGCTACCTGCCGCTGCAACAATACGTGCCGGAGGCCGGCGCTTCTCCAAACGATCTGGGCCAGATCGGTATAAAACCGATCAGCACAGAACTCATGGAGGTGGTGGTAAAAACAGCCAAAGCGACGCTCAGCATCCGCGGCGATACGATCGAGTACGACGCTTCGTCGTTCAAGGTGCCGCCTGGCTCCACGGTCGAAGACCTTCTGCGCCGGCTGCCGGGTATTGAGGTAGATGCCGACGGCAATATCAAGGCGCAGGGCCAGGACGTAAAACGCGTGTACGTGGATGGAAAGACGTTCTTCGGCTCCGACCCCAAGGCTGCTACCAAAAACCTGGGCGCCGAAACCCTGTCGAAAGTCCAGGTGTACAACGAGAAATCGGAGCAGTCCAAACTCACGGGCGTGGACGACGGCAAAAAAGAAAAGGCCATGAACCTGGAACTGAAGGATGAATACAAAAAAGGCGCCTTCGGCAAGGTATCTGGCGCAGTGGGCGACCAGGAGCGCTGGGCAGCGCGCGGCAACTACAACCGCTTCAACGAAAAAGAGCAACTGTCGTTTATTGCCTACGGCAACAACATCAACCAGACGGGCGTGAACTGGGAGGATTACGGGGAGTTCAAGGGGCAGAATTCGTTCAATGATTTTGACAACGGCGATTTTGGTTTCAGCAGCGGCGGCGGGCGGTATTATTATTTCAATAGCGACGACGCGCCGGTCAACAACTTCGACGGGCGGGGTTTTACGGAAAACTTCGGGAGCGGCGCGAACTATAATTTCGACAACAAAAAGGCAAAATTCAACGCCAGTTATTTTTACAACCAGAGCAGGTTGTTTGTCGACCAGTATTCTGACCGGCAAACTTTCGCAGGCGATGATTCGTTTTTCAGTTCCGACACCACCGGCAACACGGATTTCAGGGGAAACCACACCCTGAATACACGGTTTGAAAAAGACATCGACTCCAATAACGTATTGATTGTCAAGGCAAACGGCAGGTTCAGCAATGCGTCATCCGATAGTTATCAAACGCAACATTTCTCCAGTTCCGACAATACGCCGATCAACAACCTGAATATCAACAATAACAGCGATATGGATTCGTGGCGCGTCACGAGTGCCGCCATTTTCCGCCACCGCTTTCGCAAAAAAGGCCGCTCCTTTGCCATGAGCGGGGCCTATAACAATAACCGTACAAACGGCATGGAAAACCTGTTTTCGCTCAACCGTTTCTTTGATGCGACAACAGTGGAGGAGCAAATACGCCAGATGAACGACAACGCCAATGACTCCTGGCAGGCGAAGTCGAGCCTGCTCTTCACCGAGCCGCTCGCCAAAAAATGGTTTCTGGAAACCTTTTACAATTTCAGCAAAGCCAACAACAGGGTAGACCGCCAGGTCGCCGATCCCGAGAACAGCGGACAGCGGATCGACAGCCTGAGTATTTTTTACGACAACAACATCCTGTACAACCGCGTCGGGTCGAGCATCCGGTATTCCAATGAAGGGCTCAATGTATCGGCAGGCATTGCCGCACAGCAACTGAATCTCAAAGGGGAATACGCCCGCGACCGGGATGCGCCGCTGATTGCAGACCCCATCGACCGCACTTTTACAAACTGGACGCCCAACCTCGATTTCAACTACGAATTCGTCAACAATATGTGGCTGAGCATGAATTACGGGTACGGTATCGGCGAGCCCCAATTCAACGACCTGCAACCCGTACCAAATGTAAACAACCCCGCTTTCCGGGTCGAAGGCAACCCGAATCTGGGCCCGGAGCGGTCGCACAGCCTCGGTCTGAATTTTAACTACTGGAATCCATCTTCCATGAGCAGTATCGGCATCGGCAGTGATTACAACATTTACGACAGCCAGATCGTGTACAGCCAGACGGTTGAGGCCCTGGATACTTTCGGAATTGTCACGACCACCAGGCCGGAAAATGTATCAGGGGGCAGGCGATTCAGCACTTACCTGTGGTCCAACTTCCCCATCGTAAAAACCAAACTGACCCTGAGCCTCAACGGTAACCTCAATTTTGGCAAAACGCCGTCATTTGTGAATGGCGTGGAAAACGAAACCACCAACAACGGATTCGGCCTCAACGCGCGGTTCAATTACACGCCGGCCCAAAAACTGATCATCGGGCTGAGCGGCAGGATCGGCTTCAACGATATTTCGTATTCCATCGAGCAACGGCAGAACCAAAAGATACAGAACCACAATATTGATGCGTCCGTAAAATGGCAGTTCGCTTCGAAGTTTTTCCTGGAGAGCAATTTCAACTACGCCATCTATCGCAACGACCGCTTCGACTTCAATCGCGATATCCCCATCCTGAATGCTTCGGTGCGACGCCTGCTCGGCAAGCAAAACAGACTGGAGGTCCGCCTCGCCGCTTTCGACCTGCTCGACCGCCGCGTTAACATCACGCAACGGGGCACGCAGAACTACGTCGTACGCAATATCGCGCCCACACTGGCCCGCTATTTTATGTTGAGCCTCACGTACAACCTGAGGGGCTATGAAGACAAGATCAGCAAAAACAACTGGTGGTAAATCAGCATCGACAAGACATGAAAAATATACTTATTGCCCTTATCCTGCTGTTTCCGGCAGCACTTTTATCCCAGGAACAGCCCCTCGAAGAAGGCGTGATCCGGTACCTGGTCACCCACAACTGGTCGAAAAAAATGGCCGCCATCGATTACCTCAGCAAACAGCAGCGCGAGCGCATTGCCTATATGTGGGGCAGTCGCTCGGAGTGGAAGGTGTTTACCACCCTCTACTTTTCCCCGACGGCAACGCGGTATGAAGATTCGGAAGAAAGGGCAGAGCCCGACGACGAGGGTTATTCCTGGCGCAAGGACGTGTACCAGATCAAACGCGATTTTGAAAATAACACCGTACACGACATCATCCAGATGATCGGGAAAACCTATATCATTGAAGACACCCTTTCCAAACCGGAGTGGAAAATCCTGAATGAATTGAAAGAGGTGGCCGGCCACGTGTGCATGAGCGCCTCGCTGGCAGATACACTCAAAAAACAGGAGATTATCGCGTGGTTTGCCCTGGATATACCCCTGAGCGGCGGCCCCGAACGCTTCTGCGGCCTGCCCGGACTGATCCTCGAAGTGGATGTGAACAATGGCGCCATGCTCATCAGCGCAGACCGGATAACCCTGCAAAAACTTGACAAGGAACTCGACCTGCCCAAGAAGCAAAAGGGCAAGAAAGTCACCGAAGCCGAATACCAGGAAATCGTCAGAAAGTACGTTGAGGAAAAAACCAAGGCTGAAGAGCCCTGGTTCTGGGGCTTGCGCTATTGAAATCAGCAGCGGAAAGTACCGAGGCATAATTCCATAATCTTGTCACAGTACTTCATAGCGATTTCAGCCGGTTCGCTACCTTTGCGCCCCGAACAAACATCTCAAGTAAATGGCGAACAAACTGCATGCAGCCATCACCGGCGTTCATGGCTGGGTACCCGAGGACCGGCTGACCAATTTTGACCTTGAAAAAATGGTGGACACCAACGATGAGTGGATCACCTCCCGTACCGGCATTCGCGAACGCCGTATCCTCAAAACGCCGGGCTGGGCTACCAGCGATATGTGCGCAGAGGCCGTTAAGGGCTTGCTGGAAAAGACCAATACCAAACCCGGCGAAATTGACATGCTGATCGTCGGCACTATTACCGGCGATATGGTTTTTCCCGACACCGCCAATACTGTTTGTGACAAGATCGGCGCAAAGAATGCCTTCGGCTATGATATCAATGCGGCGTGTTCGGGCTTTCTCTATGCCCTGGCGACGGGCACCCAGTTTATTCAGAGCGAAACGTACAGCAAAGTAGTGGTTGTGGGCGCAGATATGATGTCGTCCATAATAGATTACACCGACCGCAATACCTGTGTCATTTTTGGCGACGGCGCCGCCGCCGTGCTGCTCGAAGCGCGTAAAGACGGTACCGGAATTCAGGATTTCGTCCTCCGTGGCGATGGCTCCGGTCGCGAGTTCCTCCATATGAAAGCCGGCGGGTCGCTCCGTCCGGCCAGCGCTGAAACCGTCGCCAATCGCGAACACTATGCCTGGCAGGATGGCAAACGCGTGTTTGTGCAGGCCGTGAAAGGCATGACCGGCACGGTGGAAGAGGTGATGCGCCGCAACAAAATGACCATTGAAGATGTAAACTGGATCGTGCCGCACCAGGCCAACATGCGCATTATCACCTCGGTTGCCGAACACCTGCAGTTTCCGCTGGATCGCGTCACCGTCAATATCCATAAATACGGCAATACGACCTCAGGTACCCTGCCGCTTTGTATGTGGGAATACGAAGACCAGTTCAAAAAAGGCGACAATATTATCCTGACGGCGTTTGGAGGGGGATTCACCTGGGGAGCGCTATTCCTTAAATGGGCGTATTAGAAGGGTGTGGCTATACGGCCTTCAATTCAATTCGACATTTGGCAATAACCAAAAATAACCTACCTTTGCGCGCCTTTTTAAAACCAGGCTTCGCCTCTGAAGTCATTCCCCCTGACCCAAACATTCATTTTTCATCATTTATTCTTTAAAAAAATGGCAACGACGGCAGACATCCGCAACGGCCTGTGCATCGAACTCAATAACGATATCCTCCGGGTGATTGATTTTCAGCGCTTTCAGGTAGGTCGCGGCAGTGGAAAGGTTTGGACCAAACTGAAAAGTTCAACTTCCGGCAAGGTGATCGAACATACCTTTCAGAGTGGTCACTCGATTACCGAAGTGCGCGTGGAACGGCGCAAATTCCAGTACCTGTACCCTGAAGACGGCGGCTATATGCTTATGAATCAGGAAACCTACGATCAGATTTCCGTACCCGAGGATATGATCGACAATGGCAAGTTCCTCAAGGAAGGCGACGTGGTCGATGCGCTTTTCCATTCCCAGAAGGAAACCCTGCTTTCGGTAGAACTTCCGCAGACGGTTGTGTTGCAGATTACCTACACCGAGCCGGGGCTTCGCGGCGATACCGCCACCAACACCCTGAAACCGGCCACGGTAGAAACCGGCGCCGAGGTACGTGTACCGCTTTTCTGTGAAGAAGGCGACTTCATCAAGATCGACACCGCTACCGGTGCTTACATGGAGCGCGTCAAAAAGTAAAAATCTTTCATCATTTGATACCTTTGGGGGGAGAAGGAAAAAATATTTCATCAGAAACGTTTTTTCTTTGCTTCCCCCTCTTTTTTTTCGCAACAGCAAAACATTGTTCGGTATGGATTTTAACCAAATACAAGAATTGATTCGGATGATGAGTAAGTACAAACTCACCGAATTTATCCTGAAGGAAGGAGAATTTAAACTTGTTATCCGGAATCAGACCCATGAAGCACCTCCGCCTGCACAAGTAATGGTTCCGATGCAACAGCCTATGGTGTCCATGGCGCCTTCTGCCCCGGCGCCGGCTGCCCCCGCCCCGGCGCCTGCCGCACCGGCAAAAACGGAAGCCGCCGCCCCTGCCCCTGCCGACGATGACTCCAAATACAAACAGATCAAATCACCCATGGTCGGCACTTTTTATCGCAGCGGCGGTCCGGATAAACCGCCTTTTGTCAAGGTAGGCGACACCGTGGAGGTAGGCTCTAAGGTCTGTATCATCGAAGCGATGAAACTGTTCAACGAGATTGAATCGGAAATAAAAGGCAAGATCGTAAAGGTACTGGTCGAAGACGCTTCCCCCGTGGAGTACGATCAGCCCTTGTTCCTGGTCGAAGGGTAGGGGTGTGACAGGGAAAGGCGTTTTGCGGAGACTTGCCCGGCTTTCTTTAAAGCAGTTTTATCCTCCCCAGCAGACTTCGACGTCTATTGTATTCATATTTAAAACTACAGTCTTTCATACTTAGCGGCATAAATTTTTGTTTGAAAAATTATAGTTATGCCCCTGAATATGAAAGGCTTACATCGCCAATATGTTCAAAAAAATACTGATCGCAAACCGGGGCGAAATTGCCTTGCGCATCATTCGCACCTGCAAGGAGATGGGTATTAAAACGGTAGCGCTGTACTCTACGGCCGACCGCGACAGCCTGCATGTGCGCTTCGCCGACGAAGCCGTTTGTATCGGTCCGCCGCCCTCCTCTGAGAGTTATCTCAATGTGCCGCGCATCATGGCTGCGGTCGAGATCACCGACGCCGATGCTATCCATCCCGGATACGGCTTTTTGTCTGAAAATGCCTCTTTCGCAGAGGTGTGCCAGGAGTATGGTATCAAATTTATCGGTCCTACCCCCGACCAGATCCGTTCGATGGGCGACAAGATCACGGCAAAGGAAACGATGCTCAAGGCCGGTGTGCCCTGCGTCCCGGGTACAGAAGGTCTGCTCACCGACGCAAAATCGGGCATGAAGATGGCTAAGGAGATCGGTTATCCCGTTATCCTGAAGGCTACCGCCGGCGGCGGCGGAAAGGGCATGCGTATCGTATGGAAACCGGAAGAATTTGAAAATCAATGGGATACAGCACGGCGCGAGGCCAAGGCTTCGTTCAGCAACGACGGTATCTACATGGAAAAATATATTGAGGAACCGCGCCATATTGAGATACAGGTCGCAGGCGACCAACTGGGCAAGGCATGCCACCTCTCGGAACGGGACTGCTCCATACAGCGCCGCCACCAGAAACTGGTCGAAGAAAGCCCGTCTCCCTTCATGACGCCGGAACTCCGCGAAAAAATGGGTGAAGCAGCCATCAAAGCCTGCAGTGCTATCAATTACGAAGGCGTGGGGACCATCGAATTTCTCGTGGACAAGTACCGCAACTTCTATTTCATGGAAATGAACACCCGCATCCAGGTGGAGCATACCGTGACCGAGGAGGTGATAGACTTCGACCTCATCAAGGAACAGATCAAAATCGCGTCAGGTCTGCCCATTTCAGGCAAAAATTACTTCCCTGAAATGCACGCCATCGAATGCCGAATCAACGCTGAAGACCCCTTTAACGATTTCCGCCCCAGCCCTGGCAAGATCACCTCGTTCCATTCACCCAAAGGACACGGCGTACGGGTGGATACACACGTTTATGCAGGCTATACCATACCGCCTTATTACGATTCAATGATTGCCAAACTCATCGTACGCGCCCGTACGCGCGACGAGGCGATCCTGAAAATGGAGCGCGCACTCGATGAGTTTATCGTGGAGGGCGTCAAAACAACCGTTCCTTTTCACCAACGTCTGATGCGCAACAAGGACTTCCAGGAGGGCAATTTTACCACCGGTTTTTTGAACAACTGGGATTTCAAAAGCGAGATGGCATAAGCATGCCGGGGATTTTTTGCTTCCGGCAGAAAATCCCCGGCATGCTCCTAAGGCGGGCGGTAGTTTTACCGTCGCCGTATATTTCCTGCAACATGGCGCCCAACCCGCTGAAAACATTTGTTATTTACTCCAGCAAAGACAAAACGCTGCGCGAAGAACTCGAAGGCCACCTGAGGCCTTTGGTCGATCTCGGTTGGCTTGATCTGTGGAGCGACCGGGAAATCATGCCCGGCGCCTATTGGGATGCCGCTATCAGGGAACAACTGCAGGCCGCCGAATTGTTCCTGATACTGGTAAGTGTGGATTTTTATAACTCTGACTATATCCGGGGGGAAGAATTCAGCACAGCAGTCGACAAACTGAACAATGGCAATGCGCTGATAATCCCGATCATCGTTCGGCCCTGTTCCTGGAACCTCTTTCCCGTTATCAAAGACTTGCAGGTGTTGCCACCGGGCGGCGTTGCCGTGACGGATCTGGAACATTGGAAACAACGGGATAAAGCCTGGGATGTGGTGGTGCAAAAAATCGCGGAACGGGTACAGCACCTTCAGAAAGCACGACAGGCCGCAGACCCTCCTGCCAGGTCCGGTAATGTAGCTTCCGAACCAACCGGTGAAGCGGCGCTGCCGCAAGTGCTTCAAAACGGGCTGGTCCATCGCGACCGGCCCGAGGCGCCGGAAATAGTTTACGTGGAGGGCGGCATACTGCATATGGGCAGTCCGGACTATTCCGCGACAAAACCCCTCCGCGATGTGCATATATCACCCTTCTGGATTGGAAAATTCCCGGTGACCATGGAGATGTTCGACCTCTTTTGCGCTGAAAAAGGGCTCGTCCAACCCGGCGACCAGGGCTGGGGGCGCGGTCGCCGCCCGGTCATACGCGTCAACTGGCACGAAGCGCAAGCCTATTGCCAATGGCTCAGCCAGATAACAGGCAACACCTACCGGTTGCCGTCGGAAGCGGAGTGGGAATTCGCTGCGCGCGGTGGGACGATCGCTCAACATTATCGGTTTGCCGGAAGCGACAACCTCGACAAGGCAGGCTGGCACAGCGGCAATTCCGGCGGCAAAACCCATCCGGTAGGGGAGAAGGCCGGAAATGAGCTGGGCCTGTACGATATGAGCGGCAATGTCTGGGAATGGTGCGCCGACCACTGGCACGACGACTACAAAAACGCTCCGGCAAATAGCAATGCCTGGACGAAAGAAGGCAATCATAAAATGCGGGTCCTGCGTGGCGGATCCTGGAATGTTATCGATTTTTATTGCCGCTCCGTTTACCGGTACCGCGGGCTTCCGGATTACCGATACGATGCCTACGGTTTTCGGATCGTCCGGGAGATATAGTCCGCCATGTACTACGGATTTTCAAATCCGTTGACATGGCTTCTGCTTATCTTGCCCCTTTTTCGGCCAAACCCCTTCACAACCCGCACCTTCGCTGCATGCTTCTGCTTTTTCGTTATTACGGCCCATATAAAAAGTACGTCATACTTGCCATTCTGTGCAACCTGCTGATGTCGATGTTCATGATCGTCAGCATCCCGGTGTTGCAACCCTTTTTGCAAACTCGCTGTATTTTCTGGCGCCGGTGCGCAACGGCATCATCAGCGACCTGCGGCAAAAAGTGGTGGAAAAAATACTCGAATTGCCCCTGTCCTATTTTTCGGAAGAACGCAAGGGCGACCTGATGAGCCGGGCGCAGGCCGATGTGCAGGAAGTGGAATGGAGCATTGTAAACGTTGTGGAATCCGTGGCCCGCGAGCCGCTGGTCATTCTGGGAAGCCTGGCCTTTATGATCTTTGTTTCCCCGCAATTACTCGTCTTTGTGTTTGCCCTGATGTTGTTTTCCGGCCTCATTATCGGTGGCATCGGCCGCTCGTTGCGGCGGCAGTCGGGTGCCGTGCAGACCAGGCTGGGGCTGATCGGGTCATTGATTGAAGAAACCCTGGGCGGTTTGCGCATCATCAAAGGCTTTAATGCCGAGAAATGGCAGGAAGAGCGTTTTCGACGCGAAAACAAGGGGTATGCCCGCATGCTCACGCGGTTGTACCGGCGCAAAGACCTGGCATCGCCCCTGTCCGAATTTCTCGGTATAGCGGCGGTGTCGGTGTTGTTGTGGTTCGGCGCGCGGCAGGTGTTTGCCGGCGAACTGTCGGCGGCGACGTTTATTACCTTTTTATACGCCTTTTACAACATTATCGAACCGGCCAAACAACTCAGCAGCGCATCATACAGCATGCGCAAAGGGCTGGGTGCGCTCGAGCGGGTGCAGTCGGTACTGGATGCCCCCGTATCCATATCAGATACGGATGCTGCGCTGCCCATAGCATCCTTCGGCGACAGGATTGAATTCAAAAATGTCGCCTTCCAATACCGGAATGCCGAACGCGCCGCGCTGGAAAATATAAACCTGACCATTCCGTACGGAAAGGTCATCGCGCTTGTCGGGGCATCCGGCGCGGGTAAAAGCACCATCGCCGATTTGTTGCCGCGCTTTTACGACGTGTCGTCGGGGGAGATTCTGATCGACGGCAAAGACATCCGGACGCTGCGGGTACGCGAACTGCGCGCGCTGATGGGCATTGTCAGCCAGGAAGCCATACTGTTTAACGACACGGTACGCAACAATATCGCGTTCGGATTTCCGGCAGATGCCGCCGCCGTTGAGGCCGCCGCCAGGGCCGCCAATGCGCACGAGTTTATCGTCCGGATGCCGGAGGGTTATGACACCAACATAGGCGACCGCGGGTCGAAACTCAGCGGCGGACAGCGGCAGCGGCTGACCATTGCGCGGGCATTATTAAAAAATCCGCCAATTTTAATCCTCGACGAGGCAACTTCAGCGCTTGATTCGGAGTCTGAGAAACTTGTCCAGCTTGCATTGGAGCGCTTGTTGCAAAACCGCACGGCACTTGTGATCGCCCACCGGCTCAGCACCGTTCAGTATGCCGACGAAATCGTCGTACTGGATGCGGGCAAAATAATTGAGCGCGGGACGCATGAAACATTGATGAAGTCGGGACTGGTATACCGCAAGCTCGTTGAATTGCAAGCATTATGACGTTTCTGCAGAAAAGGGGAATCTACTTCGCCGCCTTTTTGCCTTTTAGCAAAAAAGCAGCGTACCTTTGAAGCAGGCCCGATTCGGGACAATACATACTACAATTGAGTAATATCAAATTTAATCTCCTCCTTTTCAATTTTATCAAACAATCCGATGAGACGAATGTTACTGGCAGTTTTCTCCGCTCTGTGCTTCAGCGCTTATTCCCAAATTATTGTTACTTCCGCTACATTTCCCGCTGCTGGCGATACATTTCATATCGCGCTCGATGCAGCCCCTATGGGTGTAAATCCGGCAACGCCTCCCGGCGGTAACCAGCTGTGGGATTTTACAAGCCTTCAGGCTTCCTCTACCAGCGAGATCATTTTTCGTCCGGCAAGCGCCGGGCTGTATTTCATGAGTTACCCCGGCGCCGATGCTGTGGTGATCGGACAGACGGGTGAGACGTATTACAACATCACCAACAACAAGGTGGAAGCGCTGGGTTATGCCGGCGCCGACCCCGCCGGATTCGGGTTGAATGTGCTGGCCAAGTTTTCGCCTCCTTTTGTCGAGCGCCAGTCTCCCATGTCTTTTTTTGATATAACACAGTCGGAAACAGACCTTTCCCTGCCGTTTTCCACTGCCCAACTCCCCGATTCCCTGTTTCAGGGGTTCTCGGCGCCCGACTCCATACGCGTCCGCTTGCACACGGAGCGACTTGATGCAGTAGATGGCTGGGGCACCTGCCAGATACCGGGCGGCTCCTACCCCGTGCTGCGCAAAAAACGGGTCGACTATGTTACGACCAACCTTGATGTGTACATCTCTTCCCCCTTCCCTCTTGGCTGGGTCGACCTGTCGCTTATCCTGCCTCCCGGAACTGGTGGACTGGGCAATTTTCTGGGTACGGATACGACAACTACGTACCGTTTTTACAGCGGCACCGAAAAGCAGGAGATTGCCGTAGCCACCATGAGCAACGACCTTTCCGAAGTGCTGAGCGTGCAGTACAAGTTCAATGAAACTACCGATTCCCCCGTTGCGCCATCGCCGGGAAGCGCCAATATTCAGGCACGTCCGAATCCTGCCGTGGAATGGGTGAGTTTTGAATGCACCAACCTGCCACAGGACGATTATACGCTCAAGATTTTCAATATCGTCGGCAAGGTAGTCTGGAAAGAAAACTACGTCATTTCAGGCAGTAAAACCATAAAAATTGCCCTGGAGGACTTCAAAAAAGGCACCTATCTCTACAGCCTGCTGGATAGCAAAGGCAATACGATCGGTACCAAACGCCTGGTCGTATTGAAGCCCTGACCAGTATATTTTGCCGTTTTGGTTTTTTGGGGAAAAGTCATCCTGGGTTTCAGGGTGACTTTTCTCATTTTTGTACCGGATTATGCCTGCTGTTTAAAAATGAAGTGGACAACACTTGCGCTTTACGGGTTGATACTGGGGCTCCTGTTGGCAGCCCTGCAGTATTTTCAGTACCGCCTGCTGATCATGGAGCACGCGGAGCACTGGTATATCGGTATCGTCGCTTTGTTGTTCATGGTGGTAGGCGTCTGGGCAGGCGGAAAAATTGCCCGTAAAAAGCGTCAAAAGCCCGAAGAACCGGTCCCGGAGATCGGAGCTGCGGTCCTGCCGAAAGCAAGGGTGCTGGAAGGGCTCGGCATCACACCCAGGGAATACGAGGTGCTGGAACTGATTGCGCAGGGGCTGAGTAACCAGGAAATTGCCGACCGACTGTTCGTATCGCTGAACACGGTAAAAACCCACACTTCTAACGTATTCGGCAAACTGGATGCGCAACGCCGTACCCAGGCCATTCAGAAGGCCAAGGCGCTCGGCCTGCTGGAGTAGCGGCTCACCCGAAAGTATGATTTTGGGTACAGGTACCGCGAATCACCCGAAAGGACGAGCGGTTTTTGCTTCGCTTCCGCTTCATTTGCAGCATGTTTCACAAAAAAATTACTGCATGAAAAAGACCATTCTGACCTACGGCTTGATCTCCGGCGGTATTGCTGCCGTGCTCATGACCGCTACTGCCCTCTATTTCAATAATGCCACCGACTACCGGAACGGCGAACTGTTCGGTTACGCGGGTATTTTGCTGAGTATGGTATTTGTGTATTTGGGCGTACGGGCATTTCGCGACAACTATACCGATGGCGCACTTTCTTTTGGAACGGCATTCAAGGTAGGCATCCTGATTACCCTGATTTCCTGTGCCTGCTACGTCATCGCCTGGCTGGTCGTTTACCAGACCTTGATGCCCGATTTTATGGATAGATACATCGAGCAGGCTCTGGCCCAAATGAAATTGAACGGCGCCACGGTGGAGCAGATCCGGCAGGAGGCCGCCAAGATGGAGGAGTTCAAGACCATGTATAAAAACCCCTTGGTGCGTGTAGCCTTTACCTTTCTGGAACCATTTCCTGTCGGCGTGCTGGTCACACTGCTGTCGTCGGCCATCCTGCGGCGCAGGGTCTCCTGAGCCTTTTTTTGTTAAAACCGGTTAAAACCCGTTAGTGAAAGGTGAATATTGGGTCTGTGGCGCCTTTAGAGGTTGTACAGGTGCAACCTCTCCTGTAACCTTGCTGTCAGTTTGATCGTCTCCCCTCAAAACAGTGATCCACTTTCAGTAGCAAAACTTAATACCACACACCATGCGTACCAAATCCAGCTTTTTCGCCCTTGCTTTTCTGCTCTTGAGTATTTCACTTTTCGCCCAACGCGAAGAAACCGTACTGGGCTCCCGCGGCTGGGGGCTCTCCGGTATCTGGGGTGGCTACAGCCATCAATATACCGGATATCAAAACACGGATGGGTTCAACAGGGGGGGCTTCTTCGGCTTTGAATTCGGGAAATCCCTTTTTCTGGGATGGACGCATTACAGCCTGCGCGACGATATTCTGCTCATAGACGGCGACAACCAGCGCTTCGATTTCCGGTTTAACGGCGGCAGAATCGGGTATGCATTTGTACCCTACAAGGCAGTGCATCCCATGCTCAATGTAGAACTGGGCAGGGGCCACGCTACCTTGTCCGGCGAAGGGACCGACAACATGTTCATCATACAGCCTTCTGCCGGTGTCGAGATCAATGTATTCCGCTGGTTCCGCTTCGGCCTGGAAGGCGGCTATCGTTTTGCCCGGAATGTCGACTATGTCAGCCTGAACAACAACGACCTCTCCGGGGTTTTCGGGCAGGCCAGTCTGAAGTTCGGCTTTTCCTGGGGGCGTTACCACAAACGCGAAGACTATCGAAAGAACTACGAAAACTGAGGGGCCTGACCCTGGCATTTTAACAGACATAGAAAACTACTGCGGCGGTTTTGGGTTTTACCCAGAGCCGCCATTTTGTTTTTCTTTGACGCTTTGCGGCCAAAATGCGCTAATTTTGCGCTATAATTCACCACACTTCTTATCGCTCACTCTATCACGCCGCTCACATATGGAAGTCCTGACCACCACATCGTCTGCCACCGCCTACATGGAACTCGAAGACCGATTTAACGCCCATAATTATCACCCGATGCCGGTTGTGCTGGAGCGGGGGCAGGGGGTGTACGTCTGGGATGTGGACGGGAAGCGGTACTACGACTTTCTCTCTGCTTACAGCGCCGTCAACCAAGGGCACTGCCACCCGAGGATTATCCGTGCGCTGACAACCCAGGCACAGCAGCTGACCCTGACCTCACGGGCATTTTACAACAACCTGCTGGGCGAATACGCGGAGTTTGTCACCAGTTATTTTGGCTACGACCGCATGTTGCCCATGAACACAGGTGTGGAGGGTGTCGAAACGGCCATCAAACTCGCCCGGAAATGGGCATACCAGGTCAAGGGCGTCGCGGAAGGACAGGCAAAGATCATTTTTGTGGAAGGCAATTTTCACGGCCGGACACTCGGCGCCATATCCGCCTCCACCGATCCCGACAGCCGGAAGGGCTTCGGCCCGTATATGCCGGGCTATATCGTGATACCTTATAACAACCTTCCTGCATTGGAGGCTGCCCTGCAGGATCCCGACGTCTGCGGATTTATCGTGGAGCCGATTCAGGGCGAAGCGGGCGTATTTGTACCCGACGACCAGTACCTGCCCGGGGCATACGAACTGTGCAAGCGGCACCGTGTGCTGTTTATCGCCGACGAGGTGCAGACCGGCATTGCCCGAACCGGAAAACTGCTGTGCTGCGACCATTACGGGTTCAAACCGGACGTGCTGATACTTGGTAAAGCCCTGTCGGGCGGCGTACTCCCGGTGAGTGCCGTGCTCAGCAGCGACGAGGTCATGCTTACGATCAAGCCGGGCGAACACGGCTCTACCTTTGGCGGCAACCCGCTCGCCTGCGCCGTGGCCACGGAGGCGCTTAAAGTGGTGCAAGACGAGAAACTCGCCGAAAATGCCGAAGCGCTGGGCAAAATATTTCGCAGCCGCATGGAAGCCTTGCAGCACAAACGCCCCGACCTGATTGCGCAGGTGCGCGGCAAGGGCCTGCTCAACGCGATTGTGATCAACGATTCGGAACAAAGCCGGACGGCCTGGAATATATGTATCGAAATGGCAGAAAACGGACTGCTGGCCAAACCCACCCACGGCAATATCATTCGCTTTGCACCGCCGCTGGTGATGACGCCCGAGCAACTCGAGGAATGCTGCCACATCATCGAACAAGTGATTTCAGGATGGGCCTGATTTTAAATCCTGCCTAAAAAAGACTATATTTTATTATTTCACCGGTTTTGAAATCCGGAATACCGGTCCTGCTCGTAGTTGGATACAGGCATCACAGTGCTGCCTGATACGAACCAATTTTCAAACCCCCCCCCCCCCCCCCCCCCCCCCCCCCCCCCCCCCCCCCCACCATCGCCCGCAATCCCCCCCCCCCCCGGGGGGGGGGGGGGGGGGTTACAGGTATTTCGGGGCCGGCGGGGGGGGGTTTGTTGGGGGGGCTCTCCTGGGGGGGGGGGGGGGGGGGGCGCCGGGGGTGGGGGGCCGGGGGGCGGGGGGGGGGGGGGGGGGCGGGCAGGGGGGGGGGCGGGGGGAGGGGGGGGCGGGGGGGGGGGGGGGGGGGGGGGGGTCCCGGGGGGGGTGGGGGGGGGGGGGGGGGGGGGGGGGGGGGGGGGGGGGGGGGGGGGGGGGGGGGGGGGGGGGGGGGGGGGGGGGGGGCGGGGGGGGGGGGGGGCGCGGAAAAAAGGGGGGGGGAGGGGGGCACGATATGGAAAATTAGTTGGGTCAGTCTGGTGGGCCGTCAATCCTGATCGACCTGATCGATTCCCGCCAGACAATGCCCTCATTGGTCGTGCGTACCGGGCCTTTGATTTGAAGGTTGATAAAACTGTTGATACGCACCTCCTGTTCGCGGGCATCGACGACAAGTTGATCGCCCTTGAATTTGGGTTTGGTGTAAAATGTGACGGTAAACCCTTTGGGTACGATGAGCGAGCCGGGGTAATTCAGGCAGTCTCCTCCGGCGCAATCCTTGCGGCTGCCGGCCATGCGTTCTACCTTTCCCTGGAATCCGGACTTACTGAACAGGGTAATGCCTCCCTGGGCGCGGTAGATGAATCCGGCGAGGTCGCCCGCCGTTTTAAGATCGCGGGTATTGTCGTCGCTGATATTCACCTGGAATTGTGCTTCCAGGGCTTCGATAAGTTCCTTCCGTTTTTTCTTGTTTTTTTTGATCCGGAACGAAAGGTCAGGCACGGCTTTTTGGTAGATTTTCTCCGTTTTGATCCGAACCCCTTCCCTTACGTCGAGACTGTCGAGCCGTCGGATAACGTGTGAAGGCGCGTCCATGTCAAATTCAAATTGAATCGGGATCATCATACGCACGCAGACAGGAAGGCCGTCGACGGTGCCTGGCGCCCAGGCCGGACTCCGGCCAAGTTTTTCCATGACCTGCCTGGACAGGCTACTGTCACCCCGTACAATTTCAATGTCGGAAATACTGCCGTCGGGATTGACGACAAATGAGGTGATTACTTTCCCGGAGGGCAGGTTTGCCGTCTTTGGCAGGCGGATATTGTCGGACAGGAATCCGAGCAGCGCTCCATCTCCGCCGGGGAACTGCGGGATAGTGGATACGTCGCTGACGGCATAGATTTTCCGCAGGGCGATCCCACGGTCGGTTTGCGCATATGCACTTTGGACCAAAAGCAACAAAAAAACGATACTACGCATGGCAAATGACATTTGACGGCCAAGTTACAGGCATTGGTTCCCAAAAATAAAAAATCCGACACACTTCATGCAGTATGTCGGATTCAGTGGGCGTTTTTCGGGTTCAAAGCTTGAACCGGACGGGTAAGGTAAAACGCACGCGCACTTTTTGACCTTTCAATTCACCGGGTCCTTGTACGTTGAAGTTTTTTCCTGTCTCCTAATCTTTGTACGGATCATACATATCCGGCGCCGCCATGGCCACGCCAACCGGACGCAGGCGGTGTACCGTTTCAATCGTGCCTTCGTGAAAAGCCAGCACCTGGTACAGTTTTTTATAGCATTCCGGCGCCTCGTCGGCGCCGCCGCCACGCAGGGCAATACCTTTCTTTTTGATCTCTTTTTTCACTTTCAGCCAGTCCACCACGCCCTTGCTGAGGTACTCCACCTTGCCGTTTTTCCAGCGCTTTTTCCCGGCGGCCTGGTTGCGGCTCATCGCGCGACCCGCGCCGTGGACGGTAGAGTACAGCCCCTGCCGGCTCATTTCGGAATCCACGCCGCGGACGATGACAGAAATATCGGACATGGTAGCGCCGATGAAGCCGTATTGTCCCGGGAAAGCGGGCGTCGCTCCTTTGCGCACGACGTAGTATTTTTCCCCGAAATGTTCTTCTTCCCACAGGAAATTGTGGTGGTTGTGTACTTCAAAAACTGACTCGGCCTTTAATATTTCCAGCACCTTGTCCACTACGACATCGCGACCCGCATAAGCGTATTCGCCTGCCAGGCGCATGGCTGCGAGATAGTCCTGCCCGATCGGTGTATTCGCATCAAAAAGGATGGGTGGTGCATCCATGCCGCCTTCATGTACCCGTTCTTCAAAGTCTTTTCCTTTGTAGAGGGAAATAAAACCCGAGGTGGTTTTGTGTCCAAAGCCCCTCGAACCGAAGTGCACACCGATCCAGAGCCAGCCCTCCCCGTCTTCAAAAAGGTCGACGAAGTGATTGCCCGAACCAACGGTGCCCAGTTGGTCCATAGCCAGCCGGATCATCTTTTGCTGTGGTTGGAATGCTGCTTTTGCGATGTGATCGAACACGGGGTGGTCGATGGGTTTCGGGTTTGGGCGCCCCATGCCGAAGCCGATGTTTTTGAAAATCTCGTCCATGACCTTATCGGTGTCAATATCTGCTGCACGGATATTGGTCTGGCAGGCTTTGTTGCCGCAGGCGATATCAAAACCCACACCGGAAAGGCTGATCTTGTCTTTATAGGCCATGACACCTCCGATCGGATGGCCATAGCCGTAGTGTGCGTCGGCAGTCAGGGCGCCCAAATCTTCAGGAGAAGCGGCACAGCGCCTGATTTGTTCTATCGCTTTTTCGTCGATAATCGGTTCGCCAAAAATCTGGAGGTGCATCATGGTTTTGGAATCGGCGTATTGTCTCATTATATGCACTCCAAACTACCTGCCTGCATTTTAAGTTCCGGCCGAAACTTATCACTTCATCACTCATCACTCATCATTCATCATTCATCATTCATTCCCCGCTGCTATCCATCCGCTCCCGATCCCAGTCCGTATGAGCAAAAACCACGATCAGCACGCCGGCGAGCACCATGAGGATTTTAAAGACGAATGCGAGCAGCCGACCGCCCAGTTCCAGGAACTGAAGAAACCACCAGCCTACACCGATCAATTGCAGTACAATCGATGTGAGGCCGAACACAATAAATAAAAAGCCGAGCAATATCCAGTATCCTTTATTCTTCATGGAGTGTCTCCTGTAGCGGAGTAGTGTTAAATGGAAAAAATTTTACAGGGTAATGAATATGGTTTTTGCAGGTGTTTGTAGCGAAGGCATAACTTTGGCCTGCCATTTTTGTTTAAACAGACCAGATAAATCATTCCACCACTTTGCCTGAATCTATCCTGCCAAATAAACGACCGCCCATTAAACTCATCGAATGTCCGCGAGATGCCATGCAGGGGCTTGCCGGATTATATCGAGACGGATATCAAAGCCGCCTATATCAACCAGTTGTTGCGCGTGGGCTTTGATACTATTGATTTCGGGTCATTCGTCAGCCCCAAAGCCATTCCGCAAATGCGCGACACGGCGGAAGTGCTGGCAAAGTTAGACCTTTCCCGCACGAAGACGAAACTTTTGGCCATCGTAGCCAACGAACGCGGCGCAGCGGATGCCTGTAAATATCCCGAGATTCAGTACCTCGGCTACCCGTTCAGTATCAGTGAGACCTTCCAGTTGCGCAACACCAATGCGACGATATCTGAAAGCCTCGAGCGGACCAAAGCGATTCAGGATCTCTGTGAAAAACACGGTAAACAGCTGGTGTTGTACCTGTCCATGGGCTTTGGAAACCCGTACGGCGACCCCTGGAACATGGATATCGTGCAGCATTGGGTCGACGAACTGGTGCCGTTCGGCATCCGCATCTTCTCGCTTTCCGACACAATCGGCTGTTCCAATCCGCAGAATATTTCCTACCTGTTCGGCAACCTGATCCCGGCTTATCCGGATATTGAATTCGGGGCGCACCTGCACACCCAGCCGCACAACTGGCGTGAAAAAATAGACGCTGCCTGGCGCAATGGTTGTCGCCGCTTCGATGGCGCCATGCGCGGCTTCGGGGGCTGCCCAATGGCAAAAGACGACCTTACCGGAAACATGGCCACCGAAAACCTGGTGTTCTTTTTCGATGATGTGGAGGCCGACCTTACCATTGATCGTTCGGCGTTCGGGAAGAGCATGGCAATGGCGCTGGAGGTTTTTCCGCACTAGTGCCGCGTCAGCCGGTAACGCTGCCTGTCAAGTCGATATACGACGCCGGGCTGCCCCTCAAAGTCAAAATCGCTGTGGTAGCGCAGTCCGATTTTTTCCAGCACCCTGATGGAGGCCAGGTTGTCGCGCATGGCTCTTCCGACAATTGACGTCAGCCCCAGCGTGTCAAAACCGTATTCCAGGCAAGCCTCTGCCGCTTCCGTTGCGTACCCCCGGCTCCAATATTTTCTGAAAAAACGAAAACCGATGTCGTGTTCACCGGCATCGGGGCTGAATTTGAGTCCGCACCAACCCAGGAATGCCTCGTCCGATTGGCTGATTACCGCCCAGCGGCCCATGCCGTATTTTTTGTAATGGTCGTAGTTTTCGAGAAACAACCGGGCCTCCGCTTCGCTTGCAAACGGGCCGTCGCCGGTATACCGGATCACCTCTGGATCGAGGTTCAGAAGGTACATGTTTTCAGCGTCTTCGGCGTTGAGTTCGCGCAGCAGCAGCCTTTTCGTTTGCAATACGGTTTTCATGCAAGGCCCGCTATATAAATTTTCGTTGCCGGATGTCGATCTCCTTAAGGATGCGATGCGCGAGTTTCAAGGCCTCAAAACCGTCGCGCAGGGTAACCACCGGTTCGGTATCCTGGTGAATGGCGTCGAAAAAGGTTTCCAGCTCGCGCTGAATGGCATTCACCGGCGCCGTTTCGGGCATTTGCAGTTGCAGCCATTTTTTTCCGGCGTTTGTTTCGAATTCCATGAGTTGTTCCTGCGGCGGCAGGTTGTGTGCATCCTGTTCGTAGAGGCGCACGATTTGGGCGTTTTTTTCCAGAAAATCGAGGCTCAGGTAATGGTCGGGCTGGAAAAGGCGCATTTTTCTCATTTGCTTCATCGAAATGCGACTGGCCGTCAGGTTGGCTACAGCGCCGTTGGCAAACTCGATCCGCGCATTGGCGATGTCGGGTGTATGGCTGAGCACGGCCACGCCGCTGGCGCTGACTTTCGAAACAGGCGATTGAACGAGGTGCAACACCAGGTCCAGGTCGTGGATCATCAGGTCCAGGATAACCGATACCTCTGTACCACGGGGCTGGAAAGCAGACAGGCGATGCCCTTCAATGAACATGGGCGACAGCACCATGTCGCGCAATGCCAGAAAGGCGGGGTTGAAGCGTTCTACGTGGCCAACCTGGACTTTAACGCCTTGTTTTTCAGCGAGTAGAAGCAGGTTTCTGCCTTGTGAAACGCTCGCTGTCACGGGCTTTTCGATAAATACATGTTTGCCGGCGCGGATGGCTTTGGCCGCGAGTTTGAAATGCGAGGGGGTAGGAGTGACGATGTCGACGGCATCAACTTCGTGCAGTAGTTGATCGAGCGAGCGAAAGCGTTTCACGTCGTACTGGGCGATGGCAGAGGCGGCATTTTTATCATCCGGATCGTAGAATCCTGCCAGTTCCCAGCATTCGGTTGCGCGTAAGCATTTCAGGTGGATCTTGCCGAGGTGGCCGGCGCCGAGCAGGGCAATCCGTTTCGTGGTTGGTGTTTCGCTCATCGTTGTTCTTTTCCCGGCGCCAGGTGTTTTATGCTTTGCAAATTCCAGTCGATCACCAGCCCGTGCGCGAGTCGGTCGGCGATATGTTTACCGTAAAGGTGTTCGCAAAGGTAAAGCGCCGCGTCGAAAGAGCGATCGCCCCCTGCGGAGGTGATGTATTTGCCGTCGTGAACAAAAGATACGCCCTCCACCACATTAAGTTGAGGAAACATTTTTTTCAACTGCCGCGTATCGTCCGGAAAAGTGGTGCACTGTACAGAATCGAGCAGCCCTGCTTTGGCGAGTACGAAGGCGCCATCGCAGAGCGACAGGACAAAATCTGCGGTTGCTCCGGTATTTTTTACCCATTCGATCATCCGGGTATTGTCAAGATCGCTGTCCAGATGGTGTTCGGCGCTGGGCACGATCAGAATATCGATAGGTGGCAGGGAGTCGTATGTAAAGTTGAAATCGGGAATCAGGCACAGCCCTTCGAAGGTGGTGATTGTACGCCTGTCGTCCGCAACGGTAAATACGTTCATCGCCCGGATGCTGTCGCGAAACCGGGTATGGTGAAAAATATCCATCGGTGCGACGAGTTCGGTATTGTACACGCCGTCCATGACAAGAATGGCGGCGTTGTACCTGCCGGGCTTGATCTTTGCCCAGGGAGACGGGGATAGCGGCTGCGGGGCGGAGGATGGCGTACACGCCGACCCCAGAAAAGGCAGCATGAACAACAACAGGTAGATTTTCATGCGGAACAATCCTGTTTTCAGTCAGACTCAGCGGAAGTACATCAGGATGGCCCCGAATGCCGTGATCAGCAGCAGCAGTACGGTGGCCATACGGATGGAATAGCGCATATGACGGATAAAACTTTCAATCTCGTCGCGGAACTGCGGATAGCGGGGCAGTATCTCCGCTTCCAGTTTTTGCCTGTTGAAGATGTGTGCGGCGCCGAACTCTACCTTGTTGCGCACCAAGACGCCATACACCTTGAACACTTTGGCCCTGAAATACAGGTTGACGAACAACATGGCCACGAACAGACCGATGACAATGGAGAGCAGCAGAATGTACATGGGGCAAAAGTAGGAAGGTTTCGGGTTGGGTATTACTTTTTGCGCTTGCGCTTTTTATAGTTTTCCAGCACAAACGACCCCAGGCCCTGCAGGGACGAGTAAAATGCCTTGCCATTGTTGGTCTGCGTGAAGGCCTCCACGAATCGTACCAGGTAGGGGTCGCGGGCGATCATGAAGGTGGTAATGGGGACGTTGAGTTTTTTGCAGCGCATGGCCAGGTTGAGGCAGCGGTTGACGATTTTGCGGTCGAGCCCGAAAGAGTTTTTGTAGTAGTTTTTGCCGATTTTCAGGCAGGTGGGTTTGCCGTCGGTGATCATGAAAATCTGCTTGTTCGGGTTGCGGCGGCGTTTGAGGATATCGAGAGCCAGTTCGAGCCCTGCAACAGTATTGGTATGGTAAGGGCCGACCTGCAGGTAGGGCACTTCTTTGAGTTCGATGGGCCATGCATCATCGCCGAATACGAGGATGTCGAGCGTGTCTTTGGGGTAGCGGGTCTGAATGAATTCCGCCAGGGCAAGGGCAACCTTTTTGGCAGGTGTGATCCGGTCTTCCCCGTACAGGATCATGGAGTGCGAAATGTCGATCATCAGCACCGACGACATCTGGCTTTGGGAGTAGGTTTCGTGTACTTCGAGGTCATCCTGGGTAAGGTTGAACTCATCGATCCCGTGGTTGATATAGGCGTTTTTGAGCGAGTTGGTGACTGCAAGGTTATCCAGGCTGTCGCCGAATTCGTAGGGCTTCACGTCGGCTGTAAACTCGTCGCCCTGGCCGATAACGGTTGTATTGTGCTTGCCGCTTTTCGCTTTTTTCAGGTCTCCAAATATATCGTCGAGGCTTTTCTGGCGCAGGCTGATCTCGAGTTTCCTGGTAGGTCCCATGCCGCCCTGACCGTCGCCGTCGCGCCGGATATAGCCCCTTTCTTCCAATTCGCGTAGAAAGTCGCCCATACCGTACTCGTCATTGGTGAGTTTGTATTCACGGTCCAGTTCGTTGAGCCAGGCCAGCGCCTCCGTTACATCGCCGGAGGTGTAGAGCATTAATTCCTGGAATATCTTGAACAGCCGGTCGAAGGTCGACTGGTTGGGATCGGGTTTGTAGTCGGAAAATCGGAAACCAAGCATAAGCGGTATGGTGGAGCGGATTTGGAATGACAGATCAAACAGCCATGCCGCATAAAAGTTGATGCAAGGGTCTCCGGATATCTGTTTCCGGCGGACCTTTTATTCCATGGTGATCTTTACACTTTCCTGCTTTTTCCGGTCCGCTACCAGGTCGATGATCTGCTCCCGGACACCATCAAATACAGAAACCATGGCGGTATTGGGTTCGGCCTTGCCAAAATCGTCGGCATAAACGGTGAGGTAGTGCTCTTTGCCGGGAGGCAGTTCGATCTCAAACTCCTGCGGCTTGAGGCGCAGGTAGAGCCGGTCGATCACTTTTTTGTCGTCGAGGTAAACGGAGATGATATCCCCGTCTTCGATCTGGCTGTCCCAGATTTTCACCTTGATCTTGCGGTTTTTTACCGAAAGGGATTTGCCGACCTGAACGGCGCGGCCACCGATGGAGTCGGGCTTGACGGATGCGCTTGCAACGGCCGGTGGTCTGGGCTTTTCAAGCGGCTTGGGCTTTTCGGTCCTGGTGGCCGGTTTTTTGGCTACCTGTTTGGGTTTTTCTTTTTCCGTGTCGCAGGGCAGTTTGGCCGAGCCGCCGAAACGTATGCTGAACCCGGGTCCGCGCGAGGTGACATTGCTGACGAGTATGACGTATTTTTCGCCGGCCACAACGCGCAGCGGCGCCAGCCAGGCGTTGTCGAGGGTGTCGGAACAGCCTGCGTCTTCGCTTGTGTCCGTTTCACCGTTGCGGAGTCCTGTTTCTCCCATGCATTTGCTGCTGAAGGCATTTTCAGGCGTATCGCCGGCAGCCATGCAGCGTACGATCTGTTTGTCGTTGCAATCGCCGCTGGCCGGGAGTTTGAACACCACGAAATCGATATCGTCGTCGAGCCGGTGCGGGGTGATGGCAAAAGTCAGGGTGCCGCTCTTGTCCACCTCGAATTTTATCCAGGTTGAATTTTCTTCGGCATTGCCAAAGTTGTCGCTGTTCATAAAGCAGGCAATGAAGTCTGCTTCGCGGTTATTTTGTCCTTCGCCTCCGGCGTGGTCGAAGTGGTAAACCTGTTTTTTGCAAACGTCCATCGCAGTGGAGCAATCTGCGTTGCTTTGCGACAGGAGCGTGAAAGGGAGAAGAAAGAGTAAAAGAAATATGGTCGATTTGCGCATTCCCGGATGTCTTGTGGTTGGAAAGAATCACCTGATAACGGTTTTTTCAGGAAAATCTGATGAAAACCGGCCGGAAATTTTGATCAAATCCCTTCAGGGGCAATAACCGCTGTAAAGTGCCGCTCCAATATTATCTACTGTGCCAACTGTTTACTGCCAACTGCCAACTGTCTACTGCCAACTGCCAACTGCCAACTGCCAACTGCCAACTGCCAACTGTTTACTGCCAACTGCCAACTGTCTACTGTCCCGCGTTTTCATCTGCCTTCGCCTGCGAAGCCGACATCCAGCTGGAGTTTTCGCTGGCCATGATCTGTTCGGCGCGTTCCACAAATTTTTTGAACAATTCGGATTCATCGCCTTCCCCGTAAGGTCCGACCCTGTTGACCAGGAAAAGTTTTTCGCGGTTCAGCGATTCGGCAGTGGTGCGGTAGATGAGCCAGTTTTCGCGGTATTTTTTCAGGGAAAGAATGCCTTCGGTGATGGCTACAACGGCGCCAAGCGCACCGGCGACGTATTTCAGGTTTTCGTTGATGGAGTCGGAGAAGCCGACCAGCAGCGGAATAAGCGCACTGCTTACGATCACAATGACCTTGCAGCGGTAATAGTTGCGTTTCATCAGGGCGCTTTTGCCCTCATACCAGGTGAATTGTTCCTCGACACGCTTGCCGAGGTATTCATCCGGGGTCATTTTAGACTTTAAGGTTGTTTCCATTGTAGGTAAGGTGTTGGAATTAAAATAGTTATCTGCTATATGTCTCAAAAAACTCCTTACGGGCCAGCCGGTATACCTCAGACAGGTCTGCGGGTCCGCCCATAAAGTCGCCTTCCTTGGCGATCATTTCCTCGCCCCAGTCGGTCCGGAAAATGAATTCCCCCGGCAGGTCGAGTTGATGCAGGCGTTCTGGGGTTAGTTCGATAGCGACGATCACACCCAGCGACCGGTATTCTGCAAACCCGTCCGCAGCGGATGCTTTAACCGGCTCGTATTTGCGCAGGAACTCTTCACCCGGCACGACGTATTGTTCGCCTGCCCTGGTTTGGTTCTGAACGATATAATCACCTTCGCGGGCCTGGTTGCTTGTTTCCGGGCCGTCGCCGGTGATGGTAATGATCCGCTCGCCTCCAAGGGCTTTTTTGGCCAGGATATTGAGTTTTTTGTGGTAAACCACGCCTTCAGACTGCAATGCGTCGCGCAGTTTTGCCAGGATATCTTTCTGGGAAAAGACCATGTTTCCGATCAAAGTGCTCAGTTTTTTGCCAAATGTAGGGCGAACTTATCCAAGTATGCAAATCGCATTATAGGTTTGCTATCCGGATGTGTCCATAATCATTCATTCTTACTGTATAAAACTTTCACTATGAGTTTCTTGCGAAAATACTTGCCGGTTTTGGTTGCCTTTTTTCTGTTTTGTACAGTCGTGGGGGCGCAGATCGTTCCATTCCCTTATGAAATTCAGAAAACGGTTGTAGCCGACAGTGCGGTTGTGGTTACGGCCCATCCGCTGGCAACAAGCGTCGGATTGGCAATATTGCACAAGGGCGGCAACGCGGTCGACGCGGCGGTGGCGGTACAGTTTGCACTTGCGGTCGTATATCCACAGGCGGGTAATATCGGCGGCGGCGGGTTTATGATCTACCGCGGAAAAGACGGCCAGACCGCAGCGCTCGACTATCGCGAAAAAGCCCCTGCGGCAGCTACGGAGACTATGTTTCAGGACTCGGCAGGGAATGTTATTGCAGTGAAAAGCCGGCTTGGGATATTCGCTTCCGGTGTGCCGGGTACCGTCGACGGAATGTGGGAAGCGCACCGGAAATACGGTCGCCTGAGTTGGGGCGAACTGGTGACGCCTGCTATAGAACTCGCCGAAAAAGGGTTTCAGATAACAGAACAGGAGGCCAAAAACCTGCATGCCGAACGCTATACATTTGTCCGGCAATCTTCCGTGATGCCCGCCTTTGTAAAGTTGGAAGAGTGGCAGGCGGGCGACTGGCTGATCCAGAAAGAACTCGCGCAGACGCTGGCGCGCATCGCCGGTTATGGCCGCGACGGGTTTTATACAGGTGGGACGGCGATGCTGATCGTCAACGAGATGACCAAAAGAGGCGGACTGATCAGTTACGAAGACCTGAGTACTTATAAGAGCGTATGGCGGACGCCCCTCGAATTTGACTACAAGGACCTGCATATTATTGCCATGCCGCCGCCCAGCAGCGGGGGCATCATCCTGCGCCAGCTGCTGGGTATGATCGAGGGTTATCCGCTGAAGACCTATGGTTTCCATTCCGTACAGGCGATCCACCTGATGGCGGAAGCCGAACGCCGGTCGTACGCCGACCGCGCCGGGCACATGGGTGATCCGGATTTTTGGAAAGTCCCGTTAAAGCAATTGACGGATACCGCCTATATCCGGTCGCGTATGGCCGATTTCGATCCGGCGAAGGTGAGCGCCAGCGCAGGTATACAGGCCGGAAAAGTGAAGGAGAGCGAAGAGACGACGCATTTTTCGATCGTAGATGCGGAAGGCAATGCCGTGTCGGTCACCACGACGCTCAACGACAGTTATGGCAGCCGGGTGGTGGTCACAGGCGCCGGCTTCATCCTGAACAACGAAATGGACGATTTCAGCGCAAAACCCGGCGCGCCCAACCTGTACGGCGCCGTGGGCGGCAAAGCCAATGCCGTGGCGCCCGGCAAACGCCCCCTGAGCAGCATGACACCCTGTATCATTACCCGGAAAGGCGTCGCCTGGATGGTCGTCGGCACACCCGGTGGCACCACCATACCTACCAGCGTATTCCAGATCATCGCAAATGTGGCCGAGTTCGACATGCCGCTGCCCGATGCGGTAAAGGCCGGAAGATTTCACCACCAGTGGAAACCCGACAAGATATTTGTTGAAGAAGGCGCCGTCAGTGAAGAAATTATGAACCAGCTCGGCGCAATGGGGCATATTGTAGAACCGCGTGGCCCGATTGGCAGGGTAGAAGCAATTCTTCGGCTCGGAGATGGCCGCTGGCAGGGCGTGGCCGACAGTCGCGGCGACGATGCCGCAGGCGGGTATTGAGAATCCGACTGTTTCTGAGCGTATTTGCAGCAAACTTCACGGTCCCAAACCCAAAATGGCACATGCTGACGCATGGTCAGCCCTGCCTGTTCCCACTTTTGCCCACCTGTCCCGGCATCCGGCCGGACAAGTCTCCACTTTTTCCCACCTCTTTCTGAATTCAAGTAATATTACCCGATTCAAACACCGAAAAGGAAGTATTCAGGCTGACAAACACGTTTTTCGCAAGCAAAACGATGGAATTTATCTCGGTTTTGCATTTCCAGGCGTTTTCGTATTTCAATTTAACATTTTCAGAAAATATTTTAAATTATTGATTATCAGTACTTAATAAAAAATAATTACTTTTTTATGTAAAAAAACAGGAAAAAAATGTTGGAATGTGGGAAAATGTGGGAAAAGAGGATACATTTGTGGCGGTGAATTATAGGCGAGTATCCCACATTACAACGTCTGTAGCGCTCCGAAGCAGAAATAAGTCAGTCCCACACTGAAAACATGCAACTCATAGGCGAATATCCCGTCGCTCTTGATGACAAGGGCCGCATGCGCCTTCCAACAGCGCTGCTCCGCCAGCTGGGTGATAAACCCAATGGCGAGGGTTCCGGTTATGAGTTTGTAGTCAACAGGGGTTTTGAAAAGTGTCTCACACTTTACCCAAAACCGGTCTGGGATGGCATCGCTGCCAAGTTGAGCCGTCTCAATCGTTTTAATGACCGGAACCGCGCCTTTATTCGCTCCTTTTACCTCGGAGCGTATCCAATCGCCTCCGATAGCGCGGATCGGATTCTTCTGCAAAAACATTTGATGGATTATGCGGGTCTGGGCAAAGATGCCGTACTCGTCGCTATGGATGATCGAATTGAGATATGGTCGCCTGATGAACATGCGCGCGTTGCCGCGATGGATGTCAACGACTTTGCAGATCTCGCCAATAACGTTATGGGCGGGGGTCTGGACGGGGTAGGGGACGTGGAATAATGAAGTTACAGGTTGTAGTTGCCGGCTGTGTGCCGCGACTCACAACGCACAATTAAAAAATGTATCACGAGACAGTCCTTCTTTCTGAATCCATTGATTATCTGAATGTTATGCCAGGCATGATCTATGTCGATGCGACATTTGGAGGAGGAGGACACTCCAGGTTGATACTGCAAAAACTGGGCGGCAAAGGCCGCCTGTACGCCTTCGATCAGGATGAAGACGCGAAGCGAAACACTGAACAGCAGGAATTTTCAGCGAATCCTTCCTTTTTTTTTATCCACTCGAATTTCAGGCATTTGAAACGGCAATTGCGCGCTGAAGCGCTTCGATCCGGAACGGTCAATGGAATTCTGGCCGACCTCGGCGTCAGCAGTTTTCAACTCGACACGGCCGAACGCGGATTCAGTTACCGTTTTGAAGCGGAACTGGACATGCGGATGAACAGGCTGGACGGGTTGACTGCCGCTGATGTGCTCAATACCTATGATGCGGCGGCCCTGCAGCGTGTCTTCAGCGAACTAGGAGAAGTGCGCAACTCGAAAACACTGGCGCTGGCGGTGCTTCGGCTCCGGGAGCAAAAGCCCATTCGCACGACGGGCGATCTGGTGGATTTGTGCAGCAAAAACCTCATGGGCGACCGCATGCGCTACTTCTCGCAGGTGTTTCAGGCGCTGCGCATGGAGGTGAATGACGAACTCGGCGCGCTTGAAGCCTTTTTGAACGATGCATATGAAATGCTTGCGCCGGGCGGGCGGCTGGCTGTCATCACCTTCCATTCCCTGGAAGACCGAATGGTGAAGAACTTTTTGAAGGCCGGTAATATCGGCGGCGAGATGAATACAGACTTCTACGGGAATATCACACGGCCCTTCGAGCTGATCACCAAAAAGCCGGTAGAGCCCCGGGAAGCGGAAATTGCAGGAAATCCAAGGGCGCGCAGCGCAAAACTGCGCGTCGGACAAAAAATATAACAACTAATAAAGTACCGGAATATGGCGAATAAAATGCTTGCGGCATTCAATGTGAGTCAGCACACCACCAACCTGGTGTTCGGCAACTTTCAGTTTGTCCTGTTTCTCGGGTTTCTCGGAATTGTCTACATCGCCAATGCGCACTTTTCCGAAAAAAACGTGCGCCGTATCCAGCAATTGCAAAAAGAGATCAAGGAACTGAAATGGGAATATACCTCGATTAAAAGCGAAACAATGTACAAATCCATGCAAAGCCAGATTGACGAAAGCCTTGAACCGGCAGGGTTGAATCTGGAAAATCAGGGACCGAAAGTGATAAGTGTTAAGTGATAAGTGATAAGTGGTTAGTGATAAGTGGTTAGTGATAAGTGGTTAGTGATAAGTGGTTAGTGGTTAGTGGTTAGTGTTGAATATTAAGTGATTGATAAATAAGTAATTAAATATTTAAAATATATTTTATGGAAGAAAAAATTAATAATAAGGGGGCATTGCGTGAAAAAAGTTTCAACCTGGCCTTGAGGTTAATAAAAATGTGCCGCTATATCAGGGAAGAGAGGAGAGAATTTGACATAACAAAACAGCTGTTGAAAAGTGGAACCAACCCCGGCGCGATGGTGCGGGAATCGGAATACGCAGAAACGGGTGCTGATTTTATACACAAGTTGGGCATAGCCCAAAAGGAACTGAATGAGTCACGTTTCTGGATCGATTTGCTGTATGCCGCTGAATATATCCAGGAACCCGAATACCGGTCCATCATGGAAGATGTCGATGAGGTGATGCGGCTACTCACAAGCTCCATAAAAACCAGAAAACAAAACCTAAAGAAATAAAGTGTAATAATCACTCATCACTTAACACTAACCACTTAACACTAACCACTTAACACTAACCACTTAACACTAACCACTTAACACTAACCACTTAACACTAACCACTTAACACTAACCACTTAACACTAACCACTTAACACTAACCACTTAACACTCATCACTTAACACTAACAAACAATGCTCAATATCAAAAACGAGGTTCTTGTTCGCGTATACGCAGTGGCAGCACTGATCGTATTCGTGGCCGTCGTGATATTCGGGCGTTTGTACCAGATCAGTGTGGTGCAGGCTTCAAAGTGGCGTGCTAAGTCGGACAGCCTGTATGTAAAAATAGTCGATGCCCCGTCGCAACGCGGCAATATCCTTGCCGACGACGGAAGTCTGCTGGCTACTTCCCTGCCTTTCTTTGACGTTCACTGGGACGCCAAAGCGGAAGGCCTGACCGAAGATATTTTCAACCCGGCCGCTGTTGACAGCCTCGCATGGTTTCTGTCGACCTACATCGACCAGCAATATACCCCCGGCGCATACCGCGACTGGCTGATCGACCTGCGCAATGCGCCGGACGATACACGCGGCATCCGCTATATCCCCATTGCAAAAGATCTTCCTTACAATAAAGCACTGCTTATCAAGACCTTCCCCATATTCAGGGAAGGCCGTTACAGGGGCGGCTTTATCATGGAACAGAAACCACGGCGCGAACGGCCATTCAAACTACTGGCACAACGCACCATCGGCTATACCCGTGAAGGTGCGTTGCCAGTGGGTTTGGAAGGCAGTTTCTACAACGTTCTGGAAGGCCGCCCCGGCAAACAACTGATGATTCGTGTGCCCGGCGACCTCTATATCCCGGTCGACGATCTGGCGGAAATAGAGCCGGAGGCAGGCGACGATGTCGTCACTACCCTCGACATCAACGTGCAGGATGTGGCCGAAAATGCCCTGCTCAAGGCATGCCAGACCCACAACGCCGACCACGGCTGCGCCATCGTTATGGAAGTAAAGACCGGAAAAATACGGGCCATGGCAAACATCGGCCGCACGCCCGAGGGCTGGTGGGAAACCTACAACTATGCCATTGGCGAGCGGGTGGAGCCAGGCTCGATGTTCAAACTCGCTTCTTTCATGGCCATGATGGAAGACGATTATATCGACGATTTTGACCAGCCGATCCCGGTGTATAAAGGCAAAGTAAAGATTTACGACGAAGAACTGGTCGACGCAGAGCCGCACGGCCTGGACACGATGACCGTCAAACAAATTTTTGCGCACTCCTCCAACGTGGGCACAGCGACGATGGTCCAGAACTTCTACGGCAAAGGCAATGCGGATAAATTCGTACAACACCTGCGCGATTTCGGACTCGATCTCTCCACCGGTATCGAAGTGGGCGGCGAAGAGACGCCAATTGTTAAAAATCCCAATGATCCGAAAAGTGAGTGGTCGGGTACCACCCTGCCGTGGATGAGCATCGGGTACGAATTGCTGCTGACGCCGCTACAGCTGCTGACTTTTTACAACGCCGTTGCCAATAACGGGCGTATGATGAAACCGTATATCGTACAGCGCACCGAGCGCTATGGCGAACCGATCCGGGAGTTCAACCCATCGGTGGTCAAGCGCAGTATTGCCTCTGCCGGTACCATAAAAAAGGCAAAAGAACTGCTGAAGGCTGTCGTATCAGAGGGCACCGCCCGGAAAATACGCTCCGACAATATCGTGCTGGCCGGGAAAACCGGTACTGCCCAGTTAAACTACCACAAGTTCCGGGCATCGAAAGGCATACGCCACCAGGCCGGCTTCTGCGGCTTTTTCCCTGCCGACGACCCCGTCTATTCGTGCATCGTGGTGATCAGCGAACCGGAGCGTGGCGGCTATCACGGCGCAGAAGTAGCCGCTCCGGTATTTCGGGCCATCGCGGATAAATGCTTTGCCATGAAGACCGAAATGCACGAGCCGATCAATCTGAAAAAACCCGAAAAGTTGAAAACCAGCCAGTTGCCGTCGTACGACGCAGGCAGTTCGGCGGATATCACCAGCAGCCTGAAATGGCTGGGCATCGACTATTTTGAAGAAGACAAACTGCCCGAATGGACGGTAATGAAGGCGGCGCGCGGCGATTCGCTGATGCTGCTTAGCCGGAATATTTCGGACAAAACGGTGCCTTCTGTAATTGGTATGGGACTGAAAGACGCTATTTACCTGCTCGAAAACCGCGGCTGCCGCGTGCGGGTAAGCGGTGTGGGCAAAGTGCGGCGCCAAAGTCTGGCGCCGGGAACAAGGGCAAACGGACAATCCTGTGTGCTATACCTTGAATAAACCAAAAGTATTTTGATCATGACACTCAACCATCTGCTTAAAAACGTCCGCATTCTGGATACCGTCGGCGACACCGCCGTCGGGGTCGGCGCCATTCGCTTCGACTCGCGACAGGTGCAGCCGGGCGATGTATTCGTGGCGGTGCGCGGCGCGCAGGTGGATGGGCACGACTATATCGCAACAGCCGTAGAGAAAGGCGCCGCAGCGGTCGTTCAGGAAACGCCCCTTCCATCGGCGTATCCCGGCGTCACCCTCGTCCGGGCAGACAATACCGCAGAGGCTCTCGGGCAAATGGCAGCCAATTATTACGGCAACCCATCCAGGGAGGTTAAACTCGTGGGGGTGACCGGCACCAACGGTAAAACGACAATCGTCACGCTCCTTTGGCAACTCTTTAGTCGCCTGGGCCATACCTGCGGCCTTATCGGCACCAGTGGAAAACAGGGTAGGGGATACCGTACTGACCAGCACCCATACCACTCCCGATGCGGTACAATTCCAGGGACTGCTGCGCCAAATGGCCGACGCCGGATGCACATATGTATTTATGGAAGTGAGCAGCCACGCCATTCACCAGCGCCGCATTGCGGGAGCAGTGTTTGCCGGCGGCGTCTTCTCCAACCTGACCCACGACCACCTCGACTATCATAACTCCTTTGCAGCATACCGCGACGCCAAAAAAAGATTTTTTGACGACCTGGACAGCACAGCCTTTGCCCTCACCAATACCGATGACAAGAATGGCGCTGTCATGCTTCAAAACACCAGGGCATCGAAATATACATACGGACTACAAAAACCTGCCACGTTCAAGACGAGGATTATCGAAGACGGCTTGTCTGGCCTGACACTTGAAATGGACGGACAAACCCTGCATGCCCGCATGATCGGGGTCTTCAACGCCTACAACCTGACAGCTGCATATGGCGTCGCCCGGCTCATGGGGCAGGATAAAATGGAAACCCTGACGGTGCTGAGCGACCTGCGCGGTGCGGAAGGCCGGTTCGACTATGTCAACCATCCAGCCAAACCCGGCTGTATCGGTATCGTGGACTATGCACATACGCCGGATGCCCTGGAAAAGGTGCTGGAGGCTATCCGGAAACTCAAGAAAAAAAACTCGCGCGTCATCAGTGTCACCGGCGCAGGCGGCGACCGCGACAAAACAAAACGCCCCGTCATGGCCAGGGTTTGCGCCAGACTGAGCGATCAACTGATCCTGACGAGCGATAATCCGCGTACGGAAGACCCGGCCGCAATATTGCGCGATATGGAAGCCGGACTTGACGCCGAAGCGGTAAAAAAAACGCTGGTGATCCAGGACAGGCGGCAGGCTATCAAAACGGCTGTAACACTGGCTGGTCCGCAGGATGTCATCCTCGTTGCCGGCAAAGGCCACGAGAAATATCAGGACATCATGGGGGTGAAATATCCCTTCGACGATAAAGCGGTTTTGGTTGAAATGATGAATGGTGAGTGAGGAATGATGAATGGTGAATGAGGAATGATGAATGAGGAATGAGGAATGAGGAATGATGAATGGTGAATATAATGAGCGGGTTGAATGGTGGGGATGGCAGTGGGGTGAACCCGTTTGAAAGATATAATAGTGGAGGGACTATTATTTTGAGCAGGTTGAGGGGCGATGAAATATCGCCCCGCAGCCAATTTAAAAATGACAAACCAATAACAACTCAACAATGCTGTACTACCTTTTCGAATACCTTAAGAGTACTTACGACCTGCCCGGGGCCGGGTTGTTCCAGTACATCTCGTTTCGGGCCGGTACAGCATTGATTCTGTCGTTGTTGATCTCTATTTTTATTGGAAAGCACATCATCAACTGGTTGCGTTCGCTGCAGATTGGAGAAACAGTGCGCGATCTCGGGCTTGCCGGCCAGACCTCGAAAGCAGGCACGCCTACAATGGGCGGGGTGATTATCGTAGCGGCCACCGTTATTCCTTGCATCCTGCTGGCACGGCTCGACAATATTTACATCCTGCTCATGCTGATCAGTACCGCATGGATGTTTGCCATCGGTTTTATCGACGATTATATCAAGGTTTTCAAAAAAGACAAAAAGGGACTAAAGGGCATTTTCAAGGTGATGGGACAGGTGGGCCTGGGTTTGATCGTCGGCATCACGATGCTGGTAAACGATGAAGTGGTGGTGCGTATGGAACCGTCTGTCGCAACAACATACGGCTACAGGGTTACCAACTCCCTGTTTGTAAAGGACAACACCGCTCCGAATACGTACAAGGAGATGGTTTACGTAAAGGCGCCTATTACAAACGTTCCCTTTTTCAAAAATAACGAACTCGACTATTCCAGGCTGCTGTGGTTTCTTGGCGACAATGCACGGGGGCTGAGTTCGATCCTGTTCGTCATCATGACGATTCTGGTGATCACCGCTGTCAGCAACGGCGCCAACCTGACCGACGGTCTCGACGGACAGGCGGCAGGCGTCTCGGCTATCGTGATCACGGCGCTGGGCATTCTGGCATATCTCAGCGGCAACTCGGTGGCTGCCGAGTTTCTGAAAATCCTGTACATCCCGTACAGCGGCGAACTGGTCATTTTTACGGCGTGTCTAATGGGCGGGTGCATCGGTTTTTTGTGGCACAATGTGTTTCCGGCCCGCGTGTTCATGGGCGATACAGGCAGCCTTACCCTGGGTGGTATCATTGCCGCACTGGCGATCATCATCCGCAAAGAATTGCTGGTGCCCCTGCTCTGCGGCGTATTCCTGATCGAAAACCTGTCGGTAATCATCCAGGTATGGTATTTCAAATACACCAGGAAAAAATACGGTGAAGGTCGCAGGGTGTTCCTCATGGCGCCCTTGCACCACCACTATCAAAAGCAGGGTTATCACGAAGTGACGATATCCGTGCGATTCTGGATCATCCAGATACTGCTGGCCGTACTGACCATTATTACCCTGAAAATCCGCTAAACCTGATACAATAACAAACGACTGACTTTAAAACCGGTAAAATATACAACAATGAAAAAACGCATCGTCATCTTAGGTTCCGGTGAATCCGGCACGGGTGCTGCCCTCCTGGCAAAGCACCTGGGATACGATGTGTTCGTGTCGGATTCAGGCGCTATTAAAGACCGGTACAAAAAAGAACTCGACGCGCAGGGTATCGCCTGGGAAGAAAACCGCCATACGCCTGATGCCATCCTGAATGCTGCGGAGATCATCAAAAGTCCCGGTATCCCGGAAAAAAGCGAGGTAATGCAGGCTGTCAGGGCCAAGGGCATCAACGTCATTGGAGAGATCGAATTCGGCTGGCGCCATGCTGGTAAATGCAGCATCGTCGCCATCACAGGCTCCAACGGTAAGACAACGACTACCGAACTGACCTTTCACCTGATGAAAGCAGCCGGATTGCCGGTGCGGATGGGCGGCAACATCGGAAACAGTTTTGCCCGCATGGCGCTCGACGATATACGTGCAGGCAAAACGAAAGATGCCACACGGGTATTTGTGCTCGAGGTGTCCAGTTTTCAACTCGACGACATACAGCAGTTCCGGCCCAAAATTGCCGTGCTGTTGAACATCACACCCGACCACCTCGACCGCTACGATTACAAACTGGAAAACTACGCGCAGGCCAAGTTCCGTATTACTATGAATCAGAAACGCGGCGATGTGTTCATTTTCAACGGATTTGATCCCGTAATCGCCGGGCAGCCCATGCAGGCCGCCGGTCCGAAACGCATCGCCATCCGCCGGGGTTTTTATAAAAACGGCCGCATCAACATTGGCAGATCGCATGCTTTCGACATGACAAAGGGCAACCTGCGCGGTCCGCACAACATGTTCAACGCCGTATGCGCCATTCGGGCATCCCTGCTGCTCGGCGCCGATCCCCTGAAGGTTCAGGATGGCCTGAACACCTTCGTGCCGCCGCCGCACCGCCTTGAGCGGGTGGCCGTGAAAAACGGCGTCACCTGGATCAACGACTCCAAGGCAACCAACGTCGATTCGGTCTTTTATGCTTTACAGGCCATGGAAACCCCGACGGTATGGATCGTCGGCGGTCAGGATAAAGGCAACGATTATACCCCTTTATTCCCCTGGGTGAAGAAAAAAGTAAAGGGCATTGTGTGTATGGGACTGGATAACAGCAAGATTGTCAGCGCATTCAAGGACTTAAAGAAACATATGATTGAAACAAAGAGTATGGCGGATGCCGTAAATGCGGCAGCCAAATGGGCAACAGCAGGCGATACGGTGTTGCTGAGTCCGGCCTGCGCGAGTTTCGACCTGTTTAAAAATTACGAAGACCGCGGCGAGCAATTCCGCCAGGCCGTTCAAAATCTGAAACACTAACACATCAACCACCATGTCACTCGGCAACCGCATAGCAGCAGAATTAAGAGGCGATCGCACCATCTGGATGATCATCGCCGTGCTGAGCCTGTTCAGCCTGCTGGCCGTTTATTCGGCTTCGGGATGGGAGGCCTGGCGTATGCGCGGCGGCAATACCACCGTGATGTTCGTCTCACACATGGTGCGGTTGGCGTTTGGGTTGTTCCTGGTGTATTTGTGCCACCTGCTGCATTACCGGCAGTACCAGCGCATCGCGCCGGTGCTGCTCCTGGTGTGTATACCCCTGCTGGCATTTACGCTGTTTTTTGGCCGCAATATCAACGACGCCAATCGCTGGATCGGCATTTTAGGATTCAGTTTTCAGCCCTCGGAAATGGCCAAAATCGCGTTGATCATCTACATCGCCAGAGAGTTGACACGTAAACAGGACTATATATCCAGTTTCAAAGACGCGTTCATGCCCATCATCATACCGGTGTTGATCATATGCGGACTGATTGCGCCGGCCAACCTGTCGTCTGCGCTGGTGCTGTTTAGCACCTGTATTCTGCTGATGTTCATAGGGAGGGTGACGATGAAATATATCCTGCTGCTGGGGTTGCTGGGCATTGTGGTGTTTGCAGGCCTGGTGGCGATCGGGAAATTGTACCCCGAAGCAGACCTGGTGCGTGTGGATACCTGGGTGGCCCGCGTGCAGGTTTTCCTGCACAGCGAAGACGGCGGCTACCAGGTGCAGCAGGCCAAAATTGCCATTGCAAAAGGCGGCATCATCGGGCAAGGCCCGGGCAATTCGATTATACGCAACTTTTTGCCCTATGCGCACGCTGATTTTATCTACGCAATCATTTGTGAGGAGTACGGCCTGTTTGGCGGCACCATCGTGCTGGCCCTGTACGTCATGCTCTTCCTGCGCAACGTAAAACTAGTGACCAAAAGCCCCAAAGCCTTCGGCGCCTTTCTCGCGATCGGGCTGAGCCTCCTGCTGACCGTACAGGCCCTGGCCAATATGGCGGTGAATGTCAACCTGGTGCCGGCTACCGGCCTTACCCTCCCGCTTATTTCGATGGGAGGTACCAGTATGCTGTTCACCTGTATTTCGCTGGGTATGATCCTCAGCGTCAGCAAATTTATTGAAAGCCTGGATTGACGAAATGACGAAATGACGAAATAAAAAAATGACAACCGACAACAAACATATCAAAATACTCATCACGGGCGGCGGCACGGGAGGCCATGTATTCCCGGCCATTGCTATTGCCGATGCTGTCAGGCGACTTCGTCCGGATGTGGAGTTTTTGTTTGTTGGCGCGATGGGGAAGATGGAGATGGAACGTGTACCCCAGGCAGGATATGCCATCGAAGGCCTGAATATTGCAGGCTTCCAGCGCAGCCTGAGCCTTAAAAACCTGGCCTTCCCCTACAGGCTGCTGACCAGCCTCTGGAAAGCCCGCAAGATTGTCGAACGCTTCCAGCCGGATGTGGTTGTGGGCACAGGGGGGTACGCTTCAGGACCGGTGATGCGGGCGGCTCAACGCAGTGGTGTGCCGACGGTGATACAGGAACAGAACTCCTATGCAGGCGTGACAAACAGACTGCTCGCGAAAAAGGCTTCGGTTATTTGTGTGGCCTACGATCATATGGAACAGTTCTTCCCCGCTGAAAAGATTGTTTTTACCGGCAATCCGGTGCGCCAGGATATTCTCGACCTGCGAACCAAACGCGATGAAGCGATGCGGCATTACGGGTTGGACCCGCATAAAAAAACCATAGCAGTAGTAGGAGGCAGCCTCGGCGCCAGAACCCTCAACAACGCACTTCGCGACAACACCGCTCTGCTTACAGCCAACCCGCAGGTTCAGGTACTGTGGCAATGCGGGAAGTTTTACGAATACGAGTTCAGTGCTTGCGATACGGCTAAGTTGCCCCACGTACACCTCAGGGGATTTATCGACCGGATGGACCTGCTGTATGCCGCTGCGGATGTGGTCGTCTCACGCGCCGGTGCGCTTACAATCAGTGAGTTGTGTATGGTAGGCAAACCGGCCGTACTCGTGCCGTCGCCCAATGTAGCCGAAGATCACCAGACAAAGAATGCGCTGTCGCTGGTTGAAAAAAACGCTGCCCGACTCGTGCGCGACGGCGAAGCAGGAGCGCGAATGCTCCAGGAGGCCCTGCTTATCCTGGGAAATGATGCCCTGGCCTTCAGTCTGGGTGAAAGTATACACCATCTCGGCCGCCCGAATGCAGCCGAACAAATCGCTCATGAAGTCTTAAAACTGTGCGTAACGACGGATAAATAATCTGACTATCAACAACAATGAAAGAACTGCTCGAATATAAACTGTTTGAAATTGGCGGATACAGCCTGTCGGTGTATTCCCTGTTTCTTCTGGTGGGTACGTACCTCATCACCAGACTGTTGTTGGGCCTGTTCAACCGCTTCATGACCGGGTTTTCTACAAAGCGGAATATAGAAATGGGTCGCCAGCACTCTTTCCGGCTGCTGTTCCATTACCTGATCTGGACGATCTCCATTGCTGTCATGCTCTCCATGCTGGGCCTGAACCTGGCCTGGGTGCTGGCCAGTTCGGCAGCCCTGCTCGTCGGACTTGGTTTCGGCTTGCAACAGATTTTCTCCGACCTGATCTCGGGCATTTTCCTCTTGTTTGAAGGTACCGTTGAAAAGGACGACATCATCGAAGTAGACGGCGTTGTGGGGCGTATCGAAGAAATCTACCTGCGCACCACAAAATTCCGCAACCGCGACGACCAGGTGATGATTATCCCGAACCATAAATTTATCAACGACAATGTCATAAACTGGAGCCACGATCATTATACCGCCCGTTTTGGAGTCATAGTGGGTGTTTCATACGACTCTGACATGCATAAGGTTGCGGACATCCTGATCAAATGCGCATATGCCGACCCGGATGTCATTACCGATGTGGACGAATGGAAGCCTTCTGTCCGTATGGAGAATTTTGGCGACAGTTCGGTAGACTTCACCCTGCTTTTTTACAGCAGCAACATGTTCCGGATCGAAACAACAAAAAGCAACCTGCGCTTTGCCATCTGGGATGCCTTCCAGGAGCACGGTATCCAGATACCGTACCCGCAGCGCGATTTGCACCTCAAAACCGGGGACTGGACCCTGAACCCGGCATAAATAATAAAGACAATGAAAAAAATACGCCTTTATACGATCCTGTTTGCAGCACTCGCCCTTGGGTTGGCGGCTTGCCGGCAGGCAAACGACAAAAACCCGGCGCTCCTTGGAAAATGGCAGGGAACCGAATGGCTGCTGTTCGGCCAACCGTCCGGTATGGATGCCGCACAGGTATTCTTTGAATTTTCTGAAGACGGTTCGTACAGTGCCCAATTTGGCGAACAACACCAGCAAGGCGTCTGGCGTACGGAAAAAGACAAACTGTACACCACGGAAAAAGGTAAAAAAGAAATCATGGTCAAACTCCTGAAAGCGGATGGCGCAAGCCTGGAATTCGAAATGAACCGCGGCGGTCAACAGGAGACGCTTAAACTGCAAAAAAAATAAGGCACCACGGACAATGGAATTCAACGCGATAAAAAATATCTACTTCATCGGTATCGGCGGCATAGGCATGTCGGCACTGGCGCGCTATTTCAAAAAGCACGGCGCCGAGGTGCATGGCTACGACCGTTCCGAGAGCGCCCTGACACGTGCGCTTGCGGCTGAAGGGATGCACGTCCACTATACGGACGACGCGGCATTTATTCCTCAAAACGTCGACCTCGTGGTATATACGCCCGCCGTGCCGAAAGAGCATACGGAACTGAACTGGTTCCTCGATCGCGGCTACCCGGTGAAAAAACGCGCTGAAGTACTCGGCATTATCAGCCGATCCAAAAAGTGTGTCGCCATTGCAGGCACCCACGGTAAAACCACCACCAGCACCATGACCGCACACCTGCTTCGCGCCTGCGGTGTGGATGCCACGGCTTTCGTGGGCGGCATTTCGCTCAACCTCGGCAGCAACTTCGTGGAAGGCGAAAGCGACTGGGTCGTGGTGGAAGCAGACGAATACGATCGCAGTTTCCTGCACCTGCACCCGACGGTGGCAGTGATCAACTCCATCGATCCCGACCATCTGGATATCTACGGTTCAGAGGCGGCTGTTCGGGAGAGTTATATCCAGTTTGCCCGGCAGGTACAGCCCGGTGGCGTGCTGTTCTACAAGCACGACCTCGACCTGGGCGCAGTAGCAGACGAACTGTCGGGGAAAGGCGTCCGGGTGTTCACATTCGGTATCGACAGCGGCGATTTTTGCGCCCGAAATACCCGGGTCGAACACGGCATGATGACTTTTGATGTTGCCGTGCCCGCAGGTTTTGAAGCCGGAAATACCGAATACGAACACCTGCAAATGAGCTATCCTGGTCGGCACAACGTGACCAACGCAGTCGCCGCTATTGCCGCTACGCTGGCAGCCGGCGGCGACGGAGAAAAAATCCGCGCAGCACTGGCCGATTTTAAAGGAGTAAAACGCCGCTTCGAATACATCGTGCGCACACCGGAAGTGGTGTACATCGACGATTATGCGCACCATCCGGCAGAACTGGAAGCGGCGATCGCCGCAGCACGCCTGCTGTATCCGGCGAGGAAGATCACAGGAATTTTTCAACCGCACCTGTATACGCGGACCCGTGATTTTGCGGCCGGCTTCGCCGCGGCACTGGACGGACTGGACGAATGTATCCTGCTCGATATTTATCCGGCACGGGAACTTCCGATCCCCGGTATTACATCGGCTTCCATTGCCGGATTGATGAAGAATAGCAATACTACCCTGACAACCAGGACTGAATTGCTCAATGTGCTCAAAACCCGTAAACCGGACGTGTTGATGACGATGGGCGCCGGCGATATCGATACAAAAATTGAAGACATCAAACAGCTTATCCTTCACCATAACGCATCATGATCAAACTGCCTCGCATACGCTATAACCGACTCATCTGGGTGTTCTTCATCCTGGTGGTTGTGCTGGCGCTTTTTTCGGCCATCGACCGGAAAAAGAACAGCTTCGCGGGCGGCGTGGAGGTGGAGGTGTTGCCCCTGGAAAGCGGCGACAAACTGATCAGCGAGCGCGATGTCAAACAGGCATTGCTGGTGTCGTTCGGCAATACCCTGGAAGGCACTGAACTGGGTCGCCTCGAAGTCGAACGCATGGAACGCGTGTTGGAGGAGGATCCTTTCGTGCTGGATGCCGAGGCCTATATCGACCAGCAGAACGTGTTGCATGTGCGGATTACGCAACGCGAACCGCTTTTGCGGGTGCTGGACAACAACGGCGGCAATTATTATCTGGATAAAAACGGCGTAAAAATGCCGCCCTCCAAAAACTTCGCCGCCCGGGTTTTGGTCGCCACCGGGAATGTGGCGCCCTATACCCCCGAATTCCGCAACAAAAGACGCAGTACCCTGAAAGACCTGTTCAACCTGACCCAAACCCTGATGAGCGATGAGTTTTTTGCTTCGTTCATTCAACAGGTACACGTGAACAATGCGGGAGAGTTTATCCTGGTACCCCTTGTTGGCGACCAGAACATCGTGCTCGGCAGCGCCCGCAAACTGGATGACAAACTCAACAGGCTGAAAATATTTTACCGGGAAGGCATGCCGTATGCAGGCTGGCGACTCTACGAATCGATCAACCTCAAGTACAACGGGCAGGTTGTCTGCCGGAAATGAGGGCAGGAAAGCATGCTTGTTTTTGAAACAAAATGAATATTTTTTTTGAAACAAAATATTTTAAAATATCTTTGCTGGCGGAAAAGAGTTTCGTGCCGACTGCAGGGAGAACGAGAAAACAAACTGAAACTCAAAACCATTTAAACAACATAACATTATGATGGAGTTTATCCCACAACCCCATGATGTTGTCGTAGCGCTCGACATCGGTACGACGAAAGTATGCTGCCTGGCAGGCCGCAAGGACACACATGGTAAATTGGAAGTCATCGGTGTAGGCAAAGTTGAAAGCGTCGGCGTTTTGCGCGGCGTGGTCAGCAACATCGAAAAGACGGTCGGCGCTATTCGTGAAGCCGTCGAGATATGCGAGCGCAACGCCCGCATGAAATTCCGCACCGTGCATGTCGGCATCGCCGGCCAGCACATCAAAAGTTTGCAGCATCGGGGCATCCTGACGCGGGAGAGCGATCACATCGAGATCAATCGCCGCGACGTGGACCGGATCGTAAACGACATGTTCAAACTCGTACTCCCTCCGGGCGACAAGATCATCCATGTTTTTCCGCAGGAATTTACGGTGGATTCCGAACAGGGCATTATCGACCCGATCGGCATGTGCGGGGTGCGGCTGGAAGCCAACTTCCACATCATCACCGGGCAGATCACTGCGATCAACAACATCTACCGTTGCATTGAAAAAGCGGGATTGAAGGTGGCTGATCTCACGCTCGAACCCATCGCAAGCGCCGAATCGACGCTCTCCGAAGAGGAAAAGCAGGCCGGCGTAGCGTTGGTCGACATCGGCGGCGGCACCACAGATATCACCATTTTCCACGAAGGCATCATCCGGCACACCGCCGTCATTCCTTTCGGCGGCAATGTGATCACAGCCGACATCAAGGAAGGCTGTACGGTCATGCAACCGCAGGCTGAAAAACTCAAGGTGAAGTTCGGCTCTGCGCTCGCAACGGAAGTTTTTGACAATCGAATCATAACTATTCCGGGCCTCAAAGGGCGCGAACACAAGGAGATCAGCGAGAAAAACCTCGCCCGTATCATCCAGGCGCGCATGGAAGAGGTGCTCGACTACGTACTCTGGGAAATACGCCGCAGCGGCTACGAGCGCAAACTGATCGGCGGTATCGTACTGACCGGCGGCGGCTCGCTGATGGGGCATTCCCACAAGCTGACCGAATTCCACACCGGAATGTCGTGTCGCATCGGGGTACCCGTCGAACACCTGGCCCACGGCTACCACGAATCGGTCAACAGCCCGATCTACAGCACGGCCATCGGTCTGCTGCTGCGCGGACTGCAGGAAGTGGAATCAGCCGGCGCCGGAAATACCGCAGAAGCCATTTCAGACGGCAACCGCGAGCCCTCCAATGTTTCGGAAGAAAAAGAAGCCTCCTGGCTCGACAGCGTCTTCCGCAAAACAAAAGAATGGTTCGAAGCCGAACCCGATATGGACTTCGACCGGAAAAAATAACATTCGATAACGCTCTAAAATTTAAATATCATGCTTTTTGATCTTCCGAAGGATGAACCTTCCATCATAAAGATAATAGGCGTCGGCGGTGGCGGTTCCAATGCCGTGACCCATATGTTCAAACAAGGTATCGTTGGTGTTGACTACGCCATTTGCAATACAGACGCGCAGGCCATGCAACTCAGCCCTGTGCCCAACAAAATCTCGCTTGGCCAGATGCTGACCGAAGGCCGCGGCGCAGGCAGCAAGCCCAGTGTGGGCAAGCAGGCCTGCATCGAAAGCCTCGACGACATCAAGCGTTTCCTCGAAGACGGCACCAAAATGGCCTTTATCACTGCCGGAATGGGTGGCGGCACCGGTACCGGTGCGGCGCCTATCATCGCCAAAACAGCCCAGGAACTGGGTATCCTCACGGTGGGTATCGTCACGCTGCCTTTCCTGTTTGAGGGCCGCATCCGTGTCAGCAACGGCATGGAAGGGCTTGAAGACCTGCGTAAAAATGTAGATTGCCTGGTGGTGATCAGCAATGATAAACTGCGCCAGATCCACGGCAACCTCTCCATCTCCCAAGCCTTCTCGCAGGCAGACAACATCCTTTGCACAGCCGCGAAAGGTATTGCGGAGATTATCACCGTGCCCGGTTATGTGAACGTCGATTTTGAAGACGTGAACACAGTAATGCGCGGCTCGGGTGTAGCCATCATGGGCACAGCAGCCGTGGAAGGTGAAAACCGCGCGCGTCGTGCGGTGGATGAGGCGCTTAACTCACCGCTGCTCGAAGAAAACAACATCCGCGGTGCGAAGAATATCCTCGTCAACATCACTTCCGGTGTAAAAGAGGCGACCATGGATGAAATTTTCGAGATCACGGAATTTATCCAGGAAGAAGCCGGCAATGAGACCAACCTGATCTGGGGTAACTGCTTCGACGAACGCCTGGGTGAAAAACTTGCCGTGACGATTATTGCCACAGGCTTCGAGGCCGGCGAACGGCGTTTTTCCAGCCAGGGCGCTCAACACCAGGGCAGTTCATCCGAACGCCAGGTGGTACACCTCGACGAGGACGAAAAAAAGCCCCGGCCTTCTCTCTTTACGATCACCTCTGAGGAGGAGTATAGCCCGGTAGATGAGAAGGCAGCCAGCAAACTTGAATTCGAGTTTGATGATATCCGGGAAACGGTTGACAAAATCCGCCGCACCCAGGGGGCAGGCAACGATCCTTTTGTAGGTCGGGATGAAGCGGATATCAGTCCGGAAGAACGCCGCCGCCGCATCGAAGAGGCGCAGCGCCGCCGGGAAGAGGTCCGCAACCGGCCCATCAACGTGGTGAAACTGAATTCACCGCAAACGATCATCGAACTGGAAAGTCAGCCGGCCTACCTGCGCAAAAACATCAACCTTGACGATGTTCCCGACGCGGAGCAGCCCGGTATGTCGAACTGGACGATCTCACTTGAAGAAGAAGGGGAGATCAAAATGGGAGGCAATTCGTTCCTCCACGACAATGTGGATTAAATGGTGAATGGTGAATGATGATGATGAATGATGAATGATGAATGATGAATGATGCCGCGTTGGGTTTTCATCATTTTTTCGAATAATTTATTTCTGCTAAGTTGTAGCGGCCTCGGAGGGTGGGACTCCGGGCCGCTTTTTTGTTTGTGTCTCTGACTTTCATATCCGGGCAATGGTTGTACCCCGGACTTCCAAGTCCGGGCGGACGCAGCGGACTTGGAAGTCCGTCGTACATAGGTGAACAGCCTCTTCATCATTTACACTCGCAAAGACGCGCAGCACCCCGAAAAACTGCGTGGCCAGTTGCGCCCGCTTGAATATACCGGCACAATGCACTTTGGGTGACGTAAAACTATTGTTTATAAATATGCCAATAGTCAAATTAAAAAAGTGATTATATTGTTATTTGTAAAATGTTAATTTGATATTTATATTTTTGGAAAAATGCAAATTAATTTGTATGTTTAGCCATGTTTGCCACAATGATTGCGGATTATGCCCTCGACATTATTAGACATTCGCGAAAACATCGCTGTATGTCGTGTGGTAAATTCGTACCGAACGGCGTTGGGAAATATATTTTAACTAAACCATACCAGTTATGAGACACATTGCCTTGCGTTACGGCCTGTGGATGTTCCTCGGATTTACCGGGTTCTTTCTGGCCATGCATTTGTTGCACCTCAGCGAAAACTACTACCTGCGTGTTTTTAACGGAGTGATACATGTCGGCTTTTTGTGGTTTGCCTTGCGTGCCTGGATACGCGAGCACCCCGATCCGACGGATGATTATGCTTCCGGTGTGGTAATGGGCATGTTCACTTCTTTGGTTGGGGTGGTTCCATTCACCGTTTTCATGGTGTTGTTCCTGGCCTATAATCCTGCTTTTCTGGCGAGTATACAAAACGGATCGCCTATTGGCCAGTATTTTACCCCTGTTACGGCCAGCCTCTTTATTTTGGTGGAAGGCATTGCGATGAGTATTATCCTGTCGTATCTGCTGGTAAGGATACTTGAGATTGTGCGGGAGCGGGCGTAATAAGAGTTTTTTGGGGCTTGTGGGGCCCTGTTGCAAACCTACTTCGGGCAACGTATCCGCGTTCCCTTGTCATGTTTGTAAACACCCGTCCGGATCAAGTTCGGGTAACGTCGCTACTACCCCTTGCAGAGCGGACGGTTGTTTACAACATGACAAACTCAGGGTGACTTAGGTAAACTCACGTTGACTTGTGGCAAATCCACCACTTCCGCAACCCGCAACCCACAACCCGCCAACCTCAGTAACCCTTTCTCAAAGCACCATTCTAAGGAAAAAGAACAATATCGCAGCCAGGACAAAGGTCACCGGCAGGGTGAGCACCCAGGCAATGGCGATATTTTTGATCGTTTTTTTCTGAAGGTTTTTGATACCGCCGGCTGCAACCATCGTGCCCGCGATACCTGAAGAAAGCACGTGCGTGGTGCTAACCGGCAGACCAAATGCGGTGCTGACGCCAATGGTGGCCGCTGCGCAAATTTCGGCGCTGGCGCCTTGTGCATAGGTCAGGTGGCTTTTCCCTATTTTTTCACCGATGGTCACCACGATGCGTTTCCAGCCAATCATGGTGCCGATGCCGAGGCAAAGCGCAATGAGAATGATCGCCCACAGTGGCGCAAATTCATAGGCGCTCTTGAGTGTTTTCAGTTCATGCCGGATGGTGCCTTCCACCTGTGACGGGATGGCTTTGGTTTTCAGATCTGCTTCGAGGCTCTTGTTCAGGCTTTGAATGGATTTGCGCAACGCGAACACCTGTTCTTTATTCTTCATATCGACGTTGTCCATTTCAGCGGCGACCTTTCCGGCGACAGCTGCCAAACCGCGGGTGTGTTCGGCATCAACGCCGGTTGCTGCAGTATTAAGTTGGTATTCGACATTGCGAACAGAGGCTTTGAACTTATCCAGGGGCACTTCGTGGTTGAAGGCATACTGCAAGGGCATGAAAGCAATCAATACGACAAGCAACAGGCCTACGCCTTTTTGTCCGTCGTTGGACCCGTGAAAAAAACTGACCAAGGTACACGTCGTGACGAGGATGGCGCGTATCCACATCGGCGGTGTTTTTTTCTTGTCGGGCTCTTTGAATATAACCTTGTTCTTAATGGTTGTTCTCAGCAGGTACATGAGCATTATAGCCAGGCTGAAACCAAATGCCGGTGAAAGCAACAGCGAAAGCCCGATATCTGCCGCTTTGCCCCAGTTGGGCCCCGAGCCGTTGTGGATGCTGTAAAAAGCAAACCCTGCCCCGAGCAAGGACCCAATCAGGGTGTGGGAACTGGAACAAGGGATGCCCAGGTACCAGGTGCCGAGATTCCAGACGATGGCCGAGAGGAGAATGGCCAGCACAAGAGCGCTGTTTTCGCCGATGGGTTGCAGGATCAGGTCGTTGAGGGGAATGAGTTTAATGATACCCATGGCAACGGCAATGCCGCCCACGTACACGCCCAGAAAATTCCAGATACCCGACCAAATGACTGCGTTCATCGGCTTGAGCGTTTTGGTATAAATCACCGTCGCTACTGCATTGGCGGTGTCATGAAAGCCATTGATCGCCTCAAAAAAACAAACGGCGATAAGGCATATTACCAAAAGCAGGGCAGTGGAGGTGGACAGGTCAGCAATGAAGGCCAGCGCCATATAAGAATGTTGTTTTGTGCAAATTTTCAGAACTGACGCCTAACCGTCAAATTCGCCGCAAAAGTAAGATGCTGGTTACGGGCGTTCTAGAGTGTAGATTAAGTTATTGTTAAGTTTTTTCAGCCCTCCTGTTCCATAATGGGTAGCAGTACCTCTACATGGGTTCCGCTGCGCTCTTTTTGTGTCAGGTCACCAAGGTCGGAAATCCGGATAAAGTCACCGCCTTCGTGCTTTTGCAGTTGGTGCAGCAGCGACAGGCGTTCCCTCGTAATCTCCATGCCGCGCGAGCGGTGCGACTGGAATGCTGCGCCTTCGGTCAGTTTTTGCTTGCCCTTATTGTAGCCCACACCGTCGTCTTCAATGATGCAGCGCAGGACCTGTCCGTCTTCGGAAAGCATAAACTCTATACGCAGGTTGCCTTCCTGTCGCGGACGGATACCGTGTTCGATCGCGTTTTCCACAAACGGCTGAAGGATCATGGTCGGTACCAGCAGATCGGTCATGTCGGGTCCCGAAGGGGAAATGATCTGGTAGTGCAGTTTATCCCTGAAGCGCAGCTTGCGGTTGATATCGAGGTACCGCTCGAGAAATTCGATTTCCTGTTCCAGGGATACAACCTCGAGGTCGGAATATTCGAGGGTATGCCGCATCATCTTGGCAAATTTGGCCAGGTACGATTCCGCTTCATTATTGCGCCCGGAGGTGATCAATCCCTGAATGGCATTCAGCGCATTAAACATAAAGTGCGGGTTCATCTGTGCGCGCAAGGCCTTGAGCTGCAGGCTCGCTACCCGCAGCCGCGCCATCTGTGCCTCCTGGCGGTTGCGCTCCAACTGGTGCCGCGCTTCGATCTCCTCCCGTTCCCGGTCGCGCAACTGGTGGTAGTGTTTGGCGACCAGTTCAGAGGTCTGCCGCTGCCATTCGTAAGCCTGCTCGAAGTTTTTGCGCTCTTCGTGCAGCGCTGCGAGGTTTTGGGCTACCTGGCTCAAGTGATAAAGATCATGTCCGTTCTGTCCGGTCTCCCACGATCTCTCCAGATGGAACCGGGCTTTGACGGGGTCATTCAACTGGGAGAACAGCCCTGCGCGCCAGCTTTCTATCTTCGACAGGTTGGTAAAATCAGCCGGTTTGGACGGGTTTTCATACTCTGCCGCCGCTTTGTCGAACAGGGCGAGGGCGCGCGCGGTATTATCGGCCCAAAGCGCCAGAATACCCAGATTACCCAACGCATGTGTTTTTGCCTCGGATTCACCTTCGCTGACGACTTCCATTGCTTTTTCAAAGCTGGCCTGTGCCTGGGTGACGTCCTGCTGGGCCATTGCCGCCCGCCCGGCATTCAGGTAATGCCAGGAAAGCCGGGGGCGCAGCCCGTGCCGTTCTACAATGGGCAGTACGCAGCGGTATGCTTCCAGGCTTTTTGCCTTTTCACCGAGCCGCTCGTACAGATCGCCCAGGCCGCTGAAGATAAGCGTCTGGATGTAATAATCTTTCAATCCAGCGGTCTCTTCATCCAGCGCGAGCATGTCTTTCTCTGCCTCCATCAGGCAGTCCAGCGCCTGGCGGTGGTTGCCCAGGTGCAGGTGCAAAAAACCTTCGCGGCACGAGAGGTGCGCGAGCAGGATGGGTGAAATCGCATCACTGAGGTACCGCCGGGCACGGTCGAGACTTTTTTCGGCAGCGCGCCAGTCGCGGCGGTTGAGGTGAATGGCGGCCTGGTCGGCCCACATCTCCACCAGCGCCGGCGCATTGGCCAGACTTTCGAGGATGGAAATGGCTTGTTTGGTGTATTCCAGGGCTTTATCGTAGTGGTGCCATTGGTTGTGGAGAAACGCGGCGTGCGTGGCATATGCCAGGCGGACATCGAAAGGGGTCTGCCTGGTGACCATGCCGGCCAGTTCATCGAGCAGTTTTTTGGCGCGCTCAAAATCGGTAAATGCCCAGCGCGACAATTGTTCGCATCGCCTGCGAAGTTCGACGACATCTTCATTACTCTTGCCATTTGCGTTTGATCTGGCCGACGTTTCTGATTTGCCTTTGTTCACGGGTTTCCAGTTTTTTTCTATCGCAAAGGTAGCGCAAGGGTTTTTGAAAACTTGTTTTGATTTTTTTTAGGTAAAATGCAGAGATTTACCGCTGAAACAACCTAACCTATGACTAGACTATTGATCGCAGTGCTCGCTGCGAGCTGTTGGGCTTCGGTACTCAATGCCCAGACCCTCAATGATATTGATACGACCCGCGGTTTCGGCCGTGAATTTTTCCGGTTGTATCAAAAATTTGAACACATAAGATTCTCCGGCTATTTGCAGCCGCAATTTCAAGTCGCCGAGTCCAAGGGCGCCAGAAGTTTCAATGGCGGCGACTATGCTCCTAATGTAGACAACCGTTTCATGCTTCGGCGCGGACGTTTGCGCCTCGATTATGTCTTATACAATCAAAAACAGCAACCGCAGGTGTTTTTCGTATTCCAGTTCGACGGCACCGAACGCGGATTTGTCACCCGTGACTTCTGGGGGCGGATTTTTGAAAACAAACTCGAACTGTTCGCGCTGACAACCGGCATATTTGCCCGTCCGTTCGGGCAGGAAGTGCTGTACTCATCCTCCGACCGGGAATCGCCCGAACGAGGCCGGATGTCGCAGTTGCTGATGAAAACCGAGCGCGATCTGGGGGCTATGCTCACTATTGAACCGAGGCGGAAAAACCACTTTCTGCGACAATTCAAACTGGATGTAGGGCTGTTCAATGGTCAGGGACTGGCAGGGCCGGCCGAGTTCGACAGCCGGAAAGACCTGATCGCGAGACTCAACTTAAAATCAGTTGAATTGCCCTCGGGACTGCGCATCACCACTGCAGCATCCATGTTGATGGGGGGTATACGGCAAAACACCGCGACCGTTTTCCGCATGAAAAACGGAGCCTTTAGCCCGGATTCAGCCGGGACCAATATTGGAAAGACTGCGCCAAGGCAGTACTTCGGCGCCGACATACAGATCAGGTTGCCCAATAGAAAAGGTTTTTCCGAATTCCGGGCGGAATACGTGGCGGGAAAACAATCTGCAACAAAAAACACCTCGGAAACGCCGGGCGCCGTTCCTCTCGACAGTAAAGGCGATCCTGCGCCCTTGTTCATCCGCTCGTTTAACGGCGCATATTTTTATTTCCTTCAACATCTCGGCAGCGAACGGCACCAACTGGTGCTCAAGTACGACTGGTATGATCCCAATTCAGCCGTCAGCGGCGATGCAATCGATGCATCATTTACCTGGGCAGATATGAAATACAGCACATTCGGGTTTGGCTATGTTTTTTACGCAAATCCCCACCTGAAAATCACCACCTGGTTCGATATCGTGCACAATGAAAGCACCAGGCTTGCCGGCTTTGAAAAGGATGCAAAGGATAATACCTTTACCACCCGTGTTCAATACCGGTTCTGATCAAATCGGTTTTCTATTAAACAATTAAAAATGCCCAAACCGTGAAACATTTGACCTTCCTTGCCATTCTGGCACCTGCCCTGCTGGCATCATGCCAGCAACAGACTACATCCGATCACAACACCAATGCTACCGTGCGACCGTCTTTATTCCAACCGGATCACTTTACCGCTCCCCATCCGGAAAAAAAACCGAAAGAACTCATATCGGCTTCCGGCGACAAGCGCACCGACGATTATTACTGGCTCAACGAACGGGAGAACCCTGCTGTAAAAGCCTATCTCGAATCTGAAAACCGCTATGCCGACTCCGTGCTCGCACCGGTGGCAGGGCTCAGGGAAAAACTGTTTGAAGAACTGAAGGCGCGGATCAAGGAAGACGACAGCAGTGTCCCCTATTTCAAAAACGGATACTGGTATATCGGGCGGTTTGAAAAAGGCAAGGAATACCAGATTTTCAGCCGTAAAAAAGGCACGCTCGATGCAACTGAAGAGATACTGGTCGATGTGAATGAACTGGCCAAAGGCAAGCCTTATTGCCAATTGGGCGGACTCTCCGTCAGCCCCGACAATCGCATGCTGGCCTACGCTGTGGATTACTCCGGCCGAAACCTGTTCAAACTGTTCTTCAAAGACCTGTCCAATGGACAAATCCTGCCGGATTCCTTCGATGTCGGCGGTTCCTTTGCCTGGGCAAATGATTCAAAAACGATCCTGTACGATACAAAAGACCCCGTCACACTGCGCAATGACAAAATCTGGCGACACGTGCTGGGCGCCGACCACAAAAAGGACGTGTTGATGTACGAGGAAAAAGACGAGACCCAGTACGCATACCTGGGCAAGTCCAAGTCGGAGCGCTTTTTCTTTATCAACTCCGCCTATACCCAAACGGTAGAGGTGCATTATCTCGATGCCAACGACCCGACCGGCACATTCAAGTCTGTCCGTCCGCGTGAAAAAGACTTTTACTACACCCTTGAACACCTCGACGACAAATTTCTGATCCGCACGAACTGGGACGCGCCCAACTTCCGGATCATGGAAACGCCGGTAAGCGACCCGCGCCGGGAAAACTGGAAAGACGTATTGCCGCACCGCGACGATGTGCTGATCGACAACTTTACCGTGTTTAAGGATTACCTGGTGACGGAAGAGCACAAGGGCGGCCTGGGCCAGTTACACGTCATCCGCTGGTCAGACAGGGCCGGCCACTACATCGAAACCGGTGAGCCGACCTACGGCTGCAATATCGACGCCAACCCCGAATTTGACACCAAAACCCTGCGCTATGGGTTCAATTCGATGAAAACGCCCTATACGGTGATCGATTACGACATGGAAACCCGCAAAGGCGAGGTGAAAAAAGTGGCCCCCGTGCTCGGCGGCTTCGATGCGAACAATTATCAAACCGAGTTTATCTGGGCAATCGCAGGCGACGGCGCCAAAGTGCCCATATCCCTGATGTACAAAAAAGGGCCTGAAACGCGACGGTACTGCGCCTTGCCACCTCACCGGATACGGCAGTTACGGCTCTTCGTACGATCCGTACTTCAACCGCGACAAGATCAGCCTTGCCGACAGGGGCTTCGTTGTCGGGATTGCACACATTCGCGGCGGCATGGAAATGGGGTATAAATGGTACGAGGAAGGTAAAATGATGAAAAAGATGAATACGTTTACGGATTTCATCGACTGTGCGGAGTTTCTGGTCAGGGAAAAATATACGGCTTCCGATCGCCTGTTCGCCGAGGGACGCTCCGCCGGCGGCTTGCTGATGGGCGCTGTGGCGAACATGCGCCCCGATCTGTTCAAAGGCATTATTTCCGGCGTCCCCTTCGTGGATGTCCTCACGACCATGAGCGATGCCAGTATCCCGCTGACAACGGGCGAATACACCGAATGGGGCAACCCGGCGATAAAGGCTGAATACGACTACATGAAAAAGTATTCTCCTTACGACAACCTGAAGCCGCAAAACTATCCGAACCTGTTGGTGCTCACCTCCTTTTCAGATTCCCAGGTACAATACTTCGAACCGGCCAAATACGTAGCCAAACTCCGCGACCTGAAGACGGATAAAAATGTGCTGTTGTTCAAAACCAACATGACCGGCTCGCACGGAGGCTCATCAGGTCGTTTCAGCAGACTGAAGGAGCGCGCGCTCGAGTATTCCTGGATGATGGGGTTGTTGGGCATGTCGGATGAAGCGATGAAGCAATAAGAAAATTTCGGGACTTATCGGGGTGTATTGGTCTGGGTGAAAACACCTGCAGCACCGTTGTTCACCCCGAACACTACCGCTGATTTACCGGCTATCCGTATTGTTTTGAGTCCGCGCACATCGCCCCTGATCTTCAAACCGCTTTTGGGGTAGGGTACAAAGTGGAACCCGCCCTTGCCGTCGCCCAGGAACAACTGGCCGTGGTTGCCGTCGAGGCTCCCGAATTTTACGCGGGCGTTGGTGCGATTGCCGGCCAGTATCAGGTCCGTTATGCCGTCGCCGTTTACATCGGAGGTGGCAATGGCCTGCACGGGCGCGATTTGGGCCTCTGCAGGCAGGTCGCGCCGCTCGAAATGCCCGTTGTTGTTTTCCAGCCAGATCGTTTCCAGTACGGCGGCATCGAGGCGCCCGGCCGACTTCATCTGTTCCGGGCTGAGAATGTCGGCTGCCTGTGCATCGGCATAATCCCGAAAATAGTTGAACTTCTTTCTCAGCACCGGCAATTGCCCGGTCAGGTCTTCCATAGAGGCCGCAGGGTATGATTTTCCCTGTACGAAATAGCAGATCAACGGATCGACGCTGCCGTTGTTGTCGAAGTCGCCAAACCAGATGTCGAGCGGCTCTTTCTCCTTTGTCCGCAGCTGCGTATTCTGTCCCAGGTTGCCGGCGATAAGGTCAATATCGCCGTCGCCGTCAAGGTCGGCAGCCTGCAAAGTATTCCACAAGCCGCTGGAAATAAAGGAGATATACTTATGGGACTGTTCACTGAACACCCCGTTTCGATTTTCAAAAAAACGGACAGGCGACCATTCGCCGGCTGTTACAAGGTCCGGATCGCCATCCTTGTCCAGGTCGGCAAAAACAGCCTGTGAGGCGATGCCGTCCTGCATACCCGCTGTTGCCGGGGGAATGAGGAACCGCCCGTCTTCCCTGAACCGGCCTTTCCCGTCGTTCAACAGCAACCTGCCCGGCGCTACATGTGGAAATTTGCCGGGAATAACACTGCCGCCGATAAAGAGGTCGACATCCCGGTCGCCGTCTATATCCGCAGCGCGAACGCACGATGCAGGGTAGGGAAGGTTGGGAAGTGCATCTGAGGCCTTTGAAAAGTGGCCGTGTCTGTCGTTTATGTACAGCCTGTCGCGCAATTCAGGCGACTGCTCATCGTATTCGTAGCCGCCGGATGCCACATACAAATCCTGGTCGCCGTCGCCATCGGCGTCGAAAAAGCATGCATCAACGTCTTCGCACGCGGCATCGGCTTCAAAGGTTGAGGACAGTTTGAACGTTCCATTGCCTTTTTGCTGTAGCAATACCTGCCCTGCCTGCCCCTTGGCGCCGCCCATGAACACATCATCCAGCCCGTCTCCATTGAGGTCGGCGACTGCCAGCGCCGGCCCTTGCCGGGAATAAAACCAGGGTAACAGGCTCTGTCGTTTGAAGTCATTGTTCTCATTTTCAATGTGTTGAAAAGGAAGCGCTCCAGGTGTTTCTCTGTAAACAGGCTCGATTGAAGGCGCCCTGTACACATAACGTTGCCCGGCATCCCGGATGTTCAGGGTAAGCCTTTGGTTAGACCTGACCTGCTCCAGCACCTGTTTTTCATTGCCGGGCCAAACGACAACAATCGAGTCGACCTGATCGATGGGACCAAGCCCGATGTGCAGGACCGGGTCCATGGAGGCCTGAAAGCCGCGTACCGGATTTTGCTCGAGGTAGAACTGCGTTCCACGGGTATAGGCGAAAACCTTTGTTCCGGTACCGGCAGGATTTTCCTTTCTGCCCAGCAGTTGGAAGCGAAGCCAGTGCTGATCCGGGTTTTCTCCGGCGTGGTTCTCGAGGATGTCGGCGTATTCATTGGTGTTGTTCAGCACCAGGTCGAGGTCGCCGTCGTTGTCCAGGTCGGCCCAGGCAGCGCTTTGAGTTACGACCGGTTTCGACAGATTCCAGGCGGCGGTTTGGTTGGAGAACCGCAATCCGCCCTCATTTTTAAAAAAGTAATTCGGTTCGATGATCGGGGGCATCTTTTTCAGGTAGTCCTGGAAACCGATATTTTCCTCCCCGCGCTGTATACGCAGCACTTCATCAGCCGTAAATTTCAGGAAATCCATATTGGTGTGGTCGCGCGGGTAGCCGTTCGAGACAAACAGATCGCGCCGGCCGTCGTTGTCGAAGTCGAAGAACAGGGAGGCCCAGCTCCAGTCGGTGTTCGAGATTCCGGCGAGTTGGCCTACTTCGCTGAAGGTACCGTCGCCGTTGTTGTGCTGCAACATGTTGCGGCTGTACTGTTTATAAAAGCCGCTGCGGATCATCTGGTTTACCTTTTCAAAATTGTCGACCCCGGAGTGCATTTTTTGCAGGTGGTTGCCTTCCGGTAGCATATCCAGGCTGACGAGGTCGGGCAGACCGTCGCCATCGAAATCTGCCACATCGCAGCCCATGGTAAAGAGGGAAGTGTGGTCGAATCGGGATTTCAACTCGTCGCGGAAAGTACCGTCGTGTTGGTTGATGAACAGGTAATCGGGCTCGTTGAAGTCGTTGCCGATAAAGATATCGGGCCAGCCGTCCATGTTGATGTCGCAGGTGGAAAGCCCGAGGCTGAAGGTGAGGACGTTGGAGGTAATACCTGCCTGTTCGGTAACGTTGGTGAAGCGACCCTGATCGTTGCGGAACAGTTTATTGGTAAAAGCAGGATTTTGTTTGTTTCTGATCTGGTATATGTCGAGCGAGCCGCGCGAGTATTCCACCGTGGAGTGGTTCATCAGGAACAGGTCGAGGTCGCCGTCCTTATCGTAATCGAAGAAGGATGCCTGGGTCGAATGTCCGGCGTCGTCGAGTCCGTAAGCAGCGGCATTTTCCTCAAACAGTACCTCGCCGGCATCGGAAATGCCTTTATTGATAAAAAGCAGGTTTTTTCGGAGCGCATCAAACGGGTAGCCGGCCCGGCAAATATACAGGTCGAGTTTGCCGTCGAGGTTGATATCGACGGTTGTGACGCCGGTGCACCAGCCCTCTTTGGCGGCAATACCGGAGGCTAGTGTGGCATCCTCAAATTCAAGGCCTCCTTTGTTGAGGTATAGCCTGTTTTTGACCATGTTGCCGGTAAACACGAGGTCTTGCAGGCCGTCGTTGTTGAAATCGCCAACCGCCACACCGCCGCCGTTGTAGAAGTACTGGTATTTGAAAATATTGAAGGTTTCCTTCTCGATGACCAGGTTTCGGAAATCGATGCCTGTTTTGCTGCGCGGAACTTCGCTGAACATCGCGCCGGGAGACGATTTTTCACCGCAGGAAAAGACAATCAGAATCGAGAGCAGTAGAATGTGTTTCATGATTCGGCAAAGGTAGACAGGGTTTACAGGAGGTTTTCAGACGGGATTTACAGGGTTTACAGGAGGTTTTCAGACAGGATTTACAGGTTTTTACAGGAGGTTTTCAGACAGGATTTACAGGTTTTTACAGGAGGTTTTCAGACAGGATTTACAGGATTTTACAGGAGGTTTTCAGACAGGATTTACAGGTTTTTACAGGAGGTTTTCAGACAGGATTTACAGGTTTTTACAGGAGGTTTTCAGACAGGATTTACAGGTTTTTACAGGAGGTTTTCAGACAGGATTTACAGGTTTTTACAGGAGGTTTTCAGGCAGGATTTACAGGTTTTTACAGGAGGTTTTCAGACAGGATTTACAGGTTGTTACAGGAGGATCTCAGTCAGGGTTTACTGGTTATTACAAGAGGTTTTCAGGCAGGATTTCAGGTTTTACAGGAGGTTTTCAGGCAGGATTTACAGGTTTTTACAGGAGGTTTTCAGACAGGATTTACAGGTTTTTACAGGAGGTTTTCAGACAGGATTTACAGGTTTTTACAGGAGGTTTTCAGACGGGATTTACAGGGTTTACAGGAGGTTTTCAGACAGGATTTACAGGTTTTTACAGGAGGTTTTCAGACAGGATTTACAGGTTTTTACAGGAGGTTTTCAGGCAGGATTTACAGGTTTTTACAGGAGGTTTTCAGACGGATTTAGGTTTTACAGGAGGTTTTCAGGCAGGATTTACAGGTTTTTACAGGAGGTTTTCAGACGGGATTTACAGTTTTTACAGGAGGTTTTCAGACAGGATTTACAGGATCAACAGGATAATTTCCATATTATAACCACTTTAAACAAACTGGAATTTGTTCTGCAACAAACTTGTAAACCCTGTAAATCCTGTCTGAAAACTACTTGTTCATCCTGTCAGACGAAAAAGCCTGCCTGCACAACAGGCAGGCAGGCGCAATCCACTATACAAAATCGTAGAAGTTCCTAAGATTAATCGACATCCCACCAAAGGCTGGTGCCGCCGTTGTCAGGACCACCAAGGCATTGTACGGCTTTGGTGACTTCTTCCTTGTTGGTGCGGTATTCGGGCGCAGGCATATTGATGCGCTTGATTCCGGCCTGGGTGTTGATCTTGCCGGCGCTGTTGTTCACCAGAACAGGATAGAGTCGCGGAAAACCGGTACGCCGGTATTCAGACCATGCTTCCTGTCCGTCGGGGTACATGGATATCCACTTCTGGGTGATGATCTGCTCCAGTTTGGCTTCCTGGCTGGCTGCGTCGTTCCATTTTACGTCGACGTTGCCTGCAGGGCCGGCGTTATTACCGGCGTTGACCGGATCGACATACGGTGCGGGAAGGGTTGTGCCGGCAATATAGGTTGCCGCACTGCCGAGTCCGTACTGGTCGAACGATACCTGAATGCCCTGCTCATAAAGGCTTTGCGCTGTGCCGCCCATATTCCAGCCGCGCAATGCGCCTTCGGCACGCAGGAAGAACACCTCGGCGGCGGTCATGAGTTGCACTTTGCCAAGATCAACGAGGGCGGAAAATCCTTCGTAATCCGATTTTGAAGCGATAGCAATACCCTGCCGGATGCCTTTGAACTGGCCGGGCACGATGAGCGATGATTCGAAGTACCTGGGCAGACGCGGGTCGTTGTAGCCGGTCAGGATTGATTCCATCGGTGCGCCCATGCGGATGTCGTTCCAGGCGTTGTCCATTACATTGAGCGGGTGCGTGGTGCCGTCAGCACTGGTCACGAGGAAGTTGCCGTCGTTGGACGTAATCACACCCAGCGGATGGGCCATGGATTTTTCTCCTTCCGTTTTGGCGCGTGCGGCGTCTACCTTGGAAATCCGAACAGCGAGGCGCAGACGCAGCGAGTTGGCAAACTGCACCCATTTGGTGATATCGCCGCTGTATACGAGATCGAACTTGGTGAAATTCGCAGTGGCATTGGCATCGTTCACCAGTGGCGTCAGCGTCGTAATGGCGGCATCCAGGTCTTTGAAAAACAGGTCGTAGGCCACCTCCTGGCAATCGTATGCCACACCTCCGTTGGCCGTCAGTACGCCGTAGCTGGAGTAAATGATCGGACCGTAGATATCGCTCACACGGTGCATGGCTGCGACACGGCAAATCTTGGCCCAGGCGTTGAATTCCGGAAAATTGGTACCGGCCTTGCGGTCTACCGACGCGAGCGGCGCCATGACACTCTGATAGGCAACATTCCATGGCCATTCGTTCCATCCATCCACGAGGTCGTAGGTCATGTTGTTCGAGTTGCCCTGGAACGGCGTGGGCGGCATCATATAACCGGAATATACATCGCCGATCAGGTTTTGCTGCAATTGCGTAACCCATGCCGGAGAGTAGGAATAAATGTTTTGCAGCACCTGCTTGAACTCCTCGCCGACCGGCAACTGCTCGTCGGTAGCCGCGTACGGGTCGCGGTTTATTTCTTCAAAATCCTTGGTGCAACTCTGGAAGGTAAACAGACCGGCTGCTACCAACACAATTGCGCTCAGGAAAAGTATTGTTTTATTTTTCATTGTATTGATCAATTTTGTGAAAATCAATTTAGTGAATATTCATCATTCATCATTGTCGGCATTATACTCAAAGTTAGTTGGTTTGCGAAAGTAAATCCCAACAACACATTGATTTTCAATGCACTGGAATTCCATAAATTCGGAAAATTCCGGTATAAAATCATGCGTTCGTCTTCGGGAGTGTTCCTGCAATCCTAACAATGAAACAATGCCCGGCAATGACATCAAAACGTAAACCCTAGATTCAGACCGTAACTGCGTACAGCCGGTGCACTGAATACATCCACCCCTTGCAGACCGGTTCCTGTCGCCATGGCAATATCCGGATCGAACGGCGCGTCATTTTTAAAGTAGATCAGGTTGCGGGCCACAAACGACAAACGAAGTCCGGCTCCTTTGCTGATCCTGCTGGTGAACGATTTCGGGAAGCTGTATCCAACCGTAAGTTCACGCAGCCGGACGCTGGTGCCATTGTAAATATACGCTTCTGTAATACCATCGCGCCCACCAACGGCCACATAATATTTTTCAGCGTCAAGTGTGCCGTTGTAGGCGGTGCCGTCTTCCAGTACTGCCGGAACGCGCACGCCACCTGCATCACGTGCGTCGGAAGTAGCCTGCGATACGCCAAAACGGTCGATCACGGCCTGCGTCACCGACATCACTTCGCCGCCGAAGCGGCCGTCGATCAGGAAGCCTACGGAGAAGTTGCCGAAGGTGATGTTGTTGTTCCATCCCAGGGTGAAATCGGGAGCCGGATTGCCCAGCACAGTATCGGCGCCTGCCTGCGGGATACCATCTGCACTGACAACGATGTTGCCGTTGAGGTAGCGGAAGCCTTTTCCGCCGATCTCGCCGAACGGATAACCTTCGCGGATCACCATATCGTAGTTGTTTACCCCGCCGTCTGTGAGGGTGTACACTCCGTCTGCGAGCAGCGGTGTGAGTTCCAGTACCTCATTCTTGTTTGTCGTAAAATTGAAATTAGTCGACCATTCCAGTTTCTGGGTCCGTACCGGCACGAACGATAGCGTTGCTTCTATGCCTTTGTTCTGAATGTCGCCTGCATTGATCACAAAAGCCGAAAGTCCGCTGCCCAGCGGTGCGCCAACCTGGATGCGCTGGTTGGTTGTGTTGGTTTTATACCAGGTCAGGTCGAGGCCTACGCGGTTGTTCCAGAAGCGCACATCGGCGCCAAATTCCAGTGATTTCGACAATTCCGGTTTCAACTCCTCACCCGGCAGCGAACCGATCGAGTTTTGCACCACGCCGCCGGGAATGAGACTGTTCAGGCGGTAAGTATCGTACGGGTTTACACCGTTGCCCACTTCTGCATAGGAAGCGCGCACTTTGGCGAAACTTACGCCGCGTATGGTAAACATCTCAGAGAGTATACCTGATATGCCGACCGACGGGTAGAAGAACGAGGTCGAGCTCGTATAGGCCAGGGTCGACGACCAGTCGTTGCGTCCCGTTACGTCGAGATAAACCATGTTTTTGTAGCCCAGCGAGAGGCTGCCGAATACCGATTGCAGCTGCGAGCGTACCGGCTGGCTTTGTTGAATGTTGCCGGGTTGAATGATATTCTGCAGGATGAAAATATTGGCGTACCGAAGGCCGGGGCCCTTAGAATCAGCGTACTCGGAAAGTACTTTTACATCATTGATGCTCGATCCCAGCGTAAGGCCCGCGCTGAGGTTATTAAAGTCTTTTTTAAGGTTCAGGAGTACGTCGCCGTATTTAACGGTGCCTTCGCTGCGGTTCATCACAAAGCGGCCGTTCGGGTCGGCCAGCGTCGGCTCTGTGCCTGCGTAGGCGTGCTGTTCAAACTGGTCGTAGGTCTTGTCCAGGTTGCCGCGGAACTGCAGGTTGGCCCAATCTGTAAGTTTAAGGCCGACGGTTACAGTGCCGTAGAAGCGGTTGCGCAGGTCGAAATTCGGGTTGCGGTTCAGGATCCAGTAGGGGTTCTGCCAGTCATCGCGGCTGCCCACCCAGTTCTGGAGGTAGAGTTTGCTGGCGTCGTCGAACTGTTCAAAATTGGCGCCGCTGTAGTCTGCCCAGTTTTCACTGCGCGGGAAGAGGTACAGGCCCGTGAGCGGGTTGAAGTACAGTCCCTGCGCATTGCGGTTGTCGCCGCGCTGGTTGGTGTAGTTCAGGTTGGCGCTCAGGCTCAGGCGACCGTCGAGGAATTCCGCCGTTTCGCGCAGCGTCAGGTTGTGGCGCTTGAGTTCGCTGGTCGGAATGATGCCCTTGGAGGTCGTGTTGGCGTAGGAAAAATAGGTTTGCGCCACCTTGTTACCTCCGGTCAGGCCGATCGAATTGATGTAGGTTGTTCCCGTCTGGAAAAAATCCTTGACATGATCGTTCGAGCTTGCCTTGTCGCCCCAGCTGAAATTTTCGTTTGGCCGCGATCCGTAGTTAAACTGTAGCTCGGGCGTCAGGGTGGGCGATTCAAAGGTCACATTGGAGGAGAAATCGATTTTGGTCTGGCCGTCTTTGCCTTTTTTAGTGGTCACCAGAATCACGCCGTTGGCGGCCTGACTGCCGTACAGGGCTGCTGCGGATGCGCCTTTCAGCACGGTCATACTCTCGATATCCTCCGGGTTGAGGTTGGAAATGGCATCGCCGCCGTCGCGACCAACGTTTCCGCTGTTGCCCGATTGTCCCCAGATATCGCCCGGTTGGGCAGGGGAGTAGTTGAACATCGGTACGCCGTCGATCACGTACAATACGTTGTTGTCGCGGGTCGATTTCTGACCGCGCATCACCACGCGCGTGGAGCCGCCGACACCCGAACCGCTGCGGTTGATCTGCAAACCGGCGGTTCTGCCCGACAGTGAGTTGATCACGTTGGCGTCTTTAACGCGGGTGAGGTCGCCGCTGCTGATCTCCTGTGCGCCGTAGGTAAGCGACTTTTTCTCCCGGGAAATACCCAGGGCAGTCACCACGACTTCATCAAGTTCGACACCGGCTGTCAGCATCACATCGACAGTAGTGCTGCCGTTCAGTGCGACGGTTTTCGACTGGTAGCCGGTGTAGGAGATTACGATAGAGCCGTTCATGTCGCTGACACTGATGCGGTAGTTGCCGTCGATGTCGGTTACAGCCCCGCTGCGGGAGCCGACTTCGGCCACCGTAACACCCACAAGGGCTTCACCGGTGGCGCTGTCCGTCACCTTGCCGGTGACGACCTGTGCGAACATCTGACCGCTGAGGGCCAGGCACAGGAGCAACAGGGGGGCCTTTAAAAAGCTCCTGTCCAGCAGTTTAATGTTGAATTGATTCATACGAAAATGTGTGGTTAGTGAAAAATGTATAGAGATATCAGGTTTGATGCCGGTCGTATATGGATGATACATTCCAATCCGGCACGGGTACACGACCTGTGCCGGTCAAATTTTTCCGGGGAATGAACAGTGGATTAGTACGGGTATTTATTCGGGTAGTATAGCGTCAACCTGCCCCGGCGCCTTCCCACCTGGAAAGGGGCTCGATAATGAGTTTCCTCATTCCTTTCCCGGTGGGCGAGGGCCTGGGAGGTTGGATTATCCTTTCCAGCGAACAAAGGCCTCCATGGCCTCGTATTCCGCCAGGCCCAGCGATCGGTACATCTGGGCGGTTTCCTTGTTGCGGTGCTCTGCACGCTGCCAGAACTCACGGTCGTCGCCGCCGGGGAATGGCGGCCTGTCTTTCTGACTTTGGTGCATGAATATCGCCTGCCGTTTGCGGCGCAGTTGCTGCGGGCTCATCGGCACGGCCATTTCAATCTCATGTACTGCCCATTCGTGCCAGGCGCCCCGGTACATCCACAGCCAGCAGTCTTTTATCCAGTCCTTGCCATCCAGACGCCGGAATGCCTCAGTAATGGCGTCGAGGCAAACGCGGTGTGTGCCGTGCGGATCGGCGAGATCGCCGGCGGCATAAACCTGGTGGGGTTTTATTCGCTCCATCAAATCGACGATAAGTTGTATATCTGCCTCGCCCAGCGGCTTTTTGCGGGTGCGACCGGTTTCATAAAAAGGCATGTCCAGAAAATGGATATGGTTGTCGTCGGCGCCGGTAAAACGCGCGCCGGCTCGGGCTTCCCCGCGCCGGATCAGTCCCTTGATGCTGCGCACCTCGGGAATGTCGTCCATGCCGCTGTCCTTTTTCTGCAGGAATTTGATGACTTTCCGGTATAGTTTGCGCTCGTCCTCGCTGATGTCGCCGTGCCGGTCCGAGAATTCGAGCATAAATTCTGCATAACGCAGGGCGTCATAGTCGTGCACTGCTATATTGCCCGAGGTCTGGTAGGCCACGTGCACCTCATGTCCCTGGTCGATCAGCCGCTGGAAAGTGCCGCCCATCGAAATCACATCGTCGTCGGGGTGCGGACTGAACAGGATAGCCCGTTTTTTGGCGGGTTTTGCACGTTCGGGCCGGTTGGTGTCGTCGGCGTTGGGTTTGCCGCCCGGCCAGCCTGTGATGGTGTGCTGCAGGCGGTTGAATATGCGGATATTGAGTTCGTAGGAGTTGGCCTGTTCAATGATCAGGTCACTGAGGCCGTGTTCGTTGTAGTCTTCGTCTGTAAGTTTGAGAATGGGCTTGCCGGTGGTTTGGGAAAGCCAGACAACGGCTTTGCAGATCAGGTCCTCGTTCCAGTTGCAGATACCTGCGAGCCAGGGCGATTTCATCTTTGTCAGGTCTTCGGCTGCGCTTTTGTCGAGAACGACCTTGACATTGGGGTGTTTTTGCAGGAAAGAGGCAGGTACAGAATTGCTGATCTCGCCTTCAATGGCCTGGCGGATGATACTTGCCTTGTGTTGCCCCCAGGCCATAAGGTAAACCGTACGTGCCTTGAAAATGCTGCCCACGCCCATTGTGATAGCCCTGTAGGGCACATCGTCTTCACTCTGGAAATCCTTGATGGCATCGTGTCGGGTGAGGTGGTCGAGCCGGACCATACGTGTCGGAGAGGTTTCCCAGGCGCCCGGCTCGTTGAAACCGATGTGGCCCGTCCTGCCGATACCCAGCAACTGGATATCGATGCCGCCTGCCAGGTCGATCAGTTTTTCGTAGCGTTCGCAATACTCGGCCACTTTTTCCATCGGAATGGTGCCGTCGGGGATATGGATGTTTTCCGGATTGATGTCGACATGGTCGAACAGGTACTCGTGCATAAAACGCCAGTAACTCTGCTGGGCCTCTTTGGCCATGGGGTAATATTCGTCGAGGTTAAAAGTGACGACGTTCTGAAAACTCAGTCCCTCTTCCTTGTGCATGCGCACGAGTTCCTCATATACTTTTATCGGTGTGCTTCCTGTGGCGAGTCCCAGTACGATCTGCTCCCCTTCCTGCTGCCGTTGGCGCATGGCCAGCGCGATGGAACGCGCGACATGGCGGGAGGCCTCCACCGCGTCGTCCCAGATTTTGGCGGGGATTTTTTCGAACGTTTTGAGCTCGTATTTAAGGTAACCGGGAGCAGTTTTTTCTTTCGCTTTCATGGTTGTCGCGCATAGATGCCTGATGGGCAGGATTTCACTTCGGATTGACCTGTGTCAGAATTCTGTCCCAAATATATGCGCTTGTTTTTAAACCGTGTGCGCACACGGCCAAAATTTTTTTTGCCGTGTGCGTACACAGTCCAAAAAATCCTTGCGACTTTTGGGCTTGTTATGGACAACCGTTTTTGCAAAAGCCTCTAAATTCGGGAGTTATGAAGCGGTGTTTTCAGACCTGACAGCCAAAACCAAATTTTTATGAGCCAGCGTATTCGAATCAAGGACATAGCGGCACAAACCGGTGTTTCGCCGGGCACCGTTGACCGGGTGTTGCACAACCGCGGCAATGTAGCGCCCGAGGTGCGTGCCCGGGTGCTACAGGTGATGAAGGAGATGGGTTACGAGCCTAACCTCATGGCCCGCTCGCTGGCCAACAACAAGAAACAGTTGCGGATTGCAGTGATTCTGCCCGATTACCGGCTCGACCCCTACTGGGCGCAGCCGAAAGAAGGCGTGGAACGCGCGACCGAAGCGGTCAAACACTACGGCGTGGTCACCGAGTTCCAGTTTTTCCCCATGTTCGATGCCGCGGCTTTTCTGACCCTGGTAAAAAAAGTGCTGGGCAAACAACCCGACGCCCTGTTGTTCGCCCCTCTTTTCCTGCACGAATCCGAATACCTGATCGGGGAAGCATCGCGACTCGGCATCCCCAAGGTGATGATCAACACCAATATCGAAGGTACCGATGCCCTTTGCTACATCGGCCAGGACTCCTACCAGAGCGGCGTGCTGGCCGGGCGGCTGCTCAACTTCGGCCTCAACGACGGCGACCATGCAATGGTGCTGAACCTCGACAAAGAAGTGCTGAACGCGCGCCACCTGCTCGACAAGGAACAGGGCTTCAAGGATTTTTTCAGGAGCGTCAAAGAGAAATCCATTGTCATTCACTCGGAAATATTCGAGGATTTCGACGATCTCGTCCGGCTGCGCGCATGGGTGTACGGGCAGTTTGAAAGATACCCGCGACTGAACGGCTTTTTTGTAACCAACTCCCGCGCATACAAACTGGCGCAAGCCCTTGACCCGGATACCCAAAAGCGTATCAAGATCGTCGGTTTCGACCTCATCGAACCCAACCTCGCCCTGCTCGACGAGAACAAGATCCGGTTCCTGATCAACCAGAACGCCTGGCACCAGGGATACCTCGGCATACTGGCCATCGTCAACAGCCTGATCCTCAAGAAAGACATGCCGCAGAATCAGTACCTGCCGCTGGATATCGTCGTGAAAGAAAACGCGCAGTATTATTTGAAACGGACGCTGGAGTTGCCGATGACGGTGTTGTAAGCAGCCGATTGCAGATGTTGACCTGTGGTAGTATATTTGTTCGATTTATAACAATAATACCACAAGGTGTCGTATGAATAAAACTATAATCATCTTCCTGCTTTTTGTGGCTATGATCAATTGCGGCAGCACGGGTTCACCCCAATCGAAGTTGCGCCCCGGTAAAGACTACGCCCTTTTTTTTGCCGTCAATGACTATCAGCCCGGGTCGGGCTTTGAAGACCTCGGCAAACCGGTCGAAAATGCCGAAGCCGTGGCCAAGGAATTGCGCGAGCGGTACGGATTTCAGACCGAAGTGGTGAAGAATCCCACGCTCGATCAGATTGGCGCCAAACTGCGCGAGTACCAGTCTTTTTATGCCAGGAACCCGCAGGGTAAATACCCCAGCACCGGCCAGTTGCTGATTTATTTTACCGGCCATGGCATTTCCGAAGACAACAACGGTTATTTCGTGCCGTCCGATGGCAATATCAAAAAACTTTACAGTACGGCTTTTGCCTATGAAATATGGCGTCCTTTTATCAACAAGATTGACTGCCGCCATATCCTTGTAGCCATTGATGCCTGTTATTCGGTTACGTTCGATCCCGACTGGTACAGTAAAAAAATGGACCCATCCGGCTTCAAACGCCCCGGTGAACTGAGCGAGGGCGACAAGTTGCTGCTGGCCAACGAATCGGACAAGTGCCGAATTGTTTTTACGTCGGACGGCTCGGAAGACAAGGTGCCCGAACGCTCCAATTTTGCCCGGAAGTTTATCGAAGGTTTGCGCAGCGGCGTCCGTCAGGATGGTATCCTTACTTCCGAAACACTTGCCGGTTACCTGCGCTTTGCTGCACCCATTCCACGGCTCAGCGAATTCGGCGACGATCAGAAGGGCTCCTTTTTATTTATCCAGACGGTTGCCGTCGCTCCCAAAAATGTTCCCGGACCTGACGAAACGGCCAGTCTTGAAAAGGACCTCATGGCCTGGCGAACCGCCAAATCTGCCAATACCATTGCCGCATACACCGACTACCTCAACCGGTTCGCAAACGGCGAATTCCGCGAGCAGGCACAGGCGGGTATCCGCGCGATCGAACAGGATCTGGCGCTCCGCCGCGACGATCTGGCCTGGCAGGTGGCAGAAGAAAAAAATACGGAAGAAGCTTATAAAAAGTACCAGGCGGATTTCCCGAACGGCCGGCATACCGGAGAGGTATCGGTAAAAATTAAAGCGCTGTTGGCACGTGAAACCTCCGGCACCGTGGCCAGCGACGGGCTTGTGTTTATAGAGGGGGGGACATTTGATATGGGGTGTTTCAATCTGCAAGGGGACTGTGAAATTGATGAAACTCCGGTGCATAAAGTTACCTTAAGCAACTACTATATTGGCGCTTATGAGGTAACGCAAAAAGAATGGAACAAGTTGATGAGCACAAACCCTTCCGGAATAAGAACTGTGATGAATGTCCCGTTGAGCACGTGAGTTGGGACGATGTTCAGGTTTATATCCAAAAACTCAATCGTCAAACCGGACGGCAATACCGATTGCCGACGGAGGCAGAATAGGAGTATGCTGCAAGAGAGGGCGGTAAAAAGGTGCTTTTGGCACAGGAAACAATAGACTCGATGTAGATGAAGCGAACTTTGATGCCAGCTCTACACACAAAACATCTTATTCCACAGAAGGCGCCTACAGGGGAAAGCCAATTTCGGTAGGTGCTTTAAAGGCCAACCGCTTTGGCTTGTATGATATGAGCGGAAATGCCCATGAGTGGTGTTCTGATTGGTACGGCCTTTATGGTTCAGGGCCTCAAATAGATCCTCAGGGACCTCCCACAGGCAAAGAAAGGGTCTGCCGTGGCGGCTCATGGATTGATACGCCTCCCCACCTTCCGGGTTACCAGCCGTCAGACGGCCTCCTATGATTCTGTCAAATGTATCGGGTTCCGTCTTGCCAGGAGCCAATGATGGTGCAATACAATACCGAACAGTGCCAAACAAAAAGGCGAAGGGATTCAACCCCTTCGCCTTTGCGGTATATATTCTGAAATGGTGTTATTCTTCGTCTTCTACTTCATAACCTTTGATGCGGTATTTTGATTTTTCTACTGGTTTAAGTTTTTTCTTTTTGTGGTCCTGCATTTGGAGGGCGCGTTCGTCCGAGCGGCGAAGTTCTTTTTTGCTCTTTTCCCAGTGTCTCATGGCAAAAGTTGATTTTGGTTTATCTGCCCATTTCCCGGCTCAACCGGGCGTTTATCGGGAAGAAGGTGAATAAAATAATGTGAATGAAGATGTTTTGCAAAAGCCGGATTCCAGATCCTGAAACACCGGAAACAAATGCATTACAGGTACAAAAATAAACCCTAACTTGATATTGTCAAGAGAATCGACTGTTAAATTTTTCTTTTCTGCCGGAGGGCTTGCCTTCATACGGGCTATTCCGGCGCTTCCCCGGACCGGCTTTTCCACAGCGAAACAGCCACGCCTATAGCCAGTAGCAGTCCGATCACACCCAGCGAAATGCCGATCGGAATATGCACCTTTAACGGGATGAGCATCATCTTGGCTCCAATAAAAAACAATATGGCGATCAGGCTGTATCGCAGATGTTCGAAACGGTCGAGTACGTTGGCCAGCACGAAATACAGCGATCGCAAACCCATGATTGCGAAGATGTTGGAGGAAAAGACCAGGAATGGATCAGTCGTAATGGAAAAGACGGCAGGTACGGAATCGAATGCGAACAGGATATCGGTCGTTTCGATAACCATCAGTGCCACGAACATCGGCGTTACGGCGCGGCGACCGTCTTCCACCGTAAAGAAATGACCGCCGTCGTAACTGCTGCTCACCGGGTAAAAGCGCCGGATGAATTTTACGACAGAGCGGTTGTTGATATCCTCTTCCTCTCCGTCATGCTGAGCGAGCATTTTATACGCCGAATACAACAGGAACAACCCGAAAATATAAAACAGCCAGGAAAAGTTGTGCACCAGCGCGATGCCGAGTCCGATCAGGATACCGCGAAAAACAAGCACCCCGATGATGCCACAGAACAGGATGCGGTGCTGGTACATCTTGGGTACACGAAACTTGCTGAATACGAGGGCCATGACAAACAGGTTGTCAATACTCAGCGATTCTTCCAGCAAATAACCCGTAAAAAACTTGAGGGCGGCCTCTTCACCGTCCATTGGCTCATGCACGTACGTGCCCAGATTTTGCCACTGGTTTTCATAGGCGAAATAAATAAAAACATTGAAGCCCAACGCCAGCACAATCCAGCCAATGGTACTCAATACCGCTTCCCGTGCGGTAGGGATATGCGCTTTTTTATTAAACAGACCGAGATCCGCCGCCATCAGCACGAATATCAGGGCGATGAATCCGATCCAGACTAAAGGGTCTATCATGTCAGCAGTGTTTTGTCGGGTCTTTTGGCGGATTTTGGCAAATCAGTCGGCATGCGGGCGCAAAGTTTATGGTTTCTTTGAACAATAGTATATTTGGCATAAAATAAGCAGCAAAACACGCGCCTTCTTTTTTGGTTGCGTCGTTTCCTTCCGACCCGGCTCATTCATCTACCGACTAATCGCTTTTCTCGATCAATCCGCCATCTCAAAAATGAAATTCTGTTACGCGCTACTGCTCGCAATGGCTGCCGGTTTGCCGGTTTTTGCCCAGGACTCCCTCCCTGTCAGGCTCCCTGCCGGCGTCGAAATTTTTCCCGAAAATTACACAAAAATCCTCGAAAATGTACCCGAAAGTGTCCATGATCTGATGGATGGCATGTACGTCCGATACGTCCAGTGTTACCGTATCCCCGACGCAACCCAACGCGCTGCGCTGGAAAAAGAAGGGCTCCGCTTCCTGGCATACGTTCCCTTTGGCACATACCTCGTCGCCATCCCGGAAGGGTTTGACCTGGTAAAGCTGCAAGCCATCAATCCCCGGAGCCTCGTAGAGGTACAACCCGGATGGAAAATGGCTCAAAGTCTGCGCGAATTGCCCTATGGCGACTGGGCGGTACATGGCGGGCAGGTCGACATTAATATTCAGGTCTACCCGCATGTAGGCATACCGCGCGGTGCAGCGCTTTGCCGGCAATCGGGATTTTCCGTGCTGCTCGAAGGCAATCAAAACGGCTTTCTGCAAATCAGGCTGCCTCAGGACAAGATAATTGAACTTGCCGCGATGCCCTGGGTACAGAGCCTGGAACTCATTGCCCCGCCCGCCGAACCCGACGATACCCGCGGGCGCGGGCTGCATCGATCCAATTTACTCGACAGCGGTCATCCTTCCGGACTGAAATTTAACGGCGACGGGGTAAGTGTGCTTGTGCGCGACGACGGACCCCTGGGGCCGCACATCGATTACCGGGGCAGGCTGTTTAACAATACCGAACCCGGCGCCGACGGTACCCATGGCGACGGGGTAGGCGGCATACTCGCCGGTGCGGGCAATCTCGACCCTACAAAAAAGGGTATGGCGACCGGCGCTAATGTGTACGCCATTCGATACACCCCGGATTTTCAGGATCAAACCCTGCCGCTCCATCTCGATAAAAACGTCACCATAACCAACACCTCCTATTCCAACGGCTGTAATGTGGGCTATACCCTCGCTGCTCAAACCGTCGACCAGCAGATGTTCCAGCATCCCACACTCACCCATGTCTTTTCGGCGGGAAACTCGAACAACATCAGCAACTGCCTGAGCTATGGCGCCGGCAACCAGTGGGGCAACATCACCGGTGGCCACAAGATGGCCAAAAATGCCGTCGTCACGGCCAACCTGATGCCGGATGGAACACTGGTCTCCAGTTCCAGCCGCGGCCCGGCATACGACGGAAGGCTCAAACCCGACATCTCGGCCAACGGAAACGACCAGGAATCGACAGACCAGGACAATGCTTATTTCGTGTTCGGGGGGACCTCTGCGGCGGCCCCCGGTATCGCAGGGGTACTGGCCCAGCTCACCCAGGCCTATAAAACGATGCACGGCGGACAGGAACCCCGCTCCGTACTGCTGAAAGCTGCCATGCTCAATACCGCCAACGACCTCGGCAATACCGGTCCCGATTTCATGTTCGGCTGGGGCCACGTGAATGCCTGGCGCGCCTACCGGCTGCTGGAACAAAACAACTGGCTCGAAGGGCAGGTCGATCATGCGGGAAGTGCCACGCACAACGTTGAGGTGCCGGCAGGTACACGCCAGCTCAGGGTCATGATCTGCTGGACCGACCCGCCGGCATCCGTGAATGCCGCCAGGGCACTGACCAACGACCTTGACCTGCAGGTGCTGACCTCGGACGGCGCTGCGCGGTTGCCCTGGAAACTTAACCCGGCGCCCGGCGCCGTTGCCCTCAACCTGCCTGCGGCAAAAGGCCGCGATTCGCTCAACAACGTGGAGCAGGTGTCTGTCGATGACCCGGCGCCGGGCAATTACTCGGTCACGGTCAGCGGCGCGGAGGTTCCTTTTGGTCCCCAGACCTATGTACTGGTCTGGGAATTTGTCAGCGATAACGTACGGATCACCTACCCGGCAGGTGGCGAAGGGCTTGTGCCGGGCGAGGTGGAACGCATACACTGGGATGCCTACGGGAATCAGGGCGTGTTTTCGCTGCGGTATTCCACCGACGATGGCTTCAGTTGGCAGCAGATCGCCGATGTGCCGGGCGACAAACGCTTGTTCGACTGGCAGGTGCCCGATGTGCTGAGCGGCAGGGTCCGGCTCCAGATACAGCGGGGACTGGCGAGTTACCTGACCGAATTCCCGCTGAGTATCGTACCGGTTCCGGAGAATATTCAGGTGGAAAAAGTATGTCCGCACACCATGACCATCAGCTGGAACCCTGCCAAGGACACCCTGCCCAGCGATGTCTACCTGCTCGGCGCCAAATACATGGATATCGTCGGCTCTGTGGCCAGCAACACCTGCACCTTCCCGATACAGAATGGCGGCAGTGAAAAATGGGTGTCGGTGCGCGCGCGCAACACCAACGGCCTCACCGGTCGCCGCGCCGTGGCCGTCCAGTGGCCCGGCGAATTGAAAAACTGCACGCAACCCGATGATCTCGGCGTGCGCACCCTGTTGTCGCCGGGCAGCCAGCCGGTGTATGTATGCGCGCCGTATGCCGTGCCGGTGACGGTTTTGCTGAAAAACGAAGGCCTGAATGCCGTTTCAGGGGCTGTGTTGAACTATCAGGTGGACAACAAACCGGTCGTTTCACAATCGGTACCCAATATTCCGGCGGCAGGCTCCCTGACGTTTACCTTTCAAACCCCTATCCAGGTCACGGAAAACGGGGTTCTCAACCTCAGGGTTTGGTCGACTTATGCCGCCGAAGATGCGCCTTTCAACGATACGCTCCTGCTCCGTTTGCCCACCGTCGTCAAGCCCAAAAACGAATATTTTACGGAACAACTGGAAAGTTTCGAGTTTCCGCCGTTCGGCTGGCTTGCCGGCAGCGATCCGGGCAGTCTGACCTGGCTCAAGTCGGCTTCCAATATTCCCGGCGCCGACGGCCAGCCCACCGATGCGATCGTGTACTACTACTATTACGATGCCATGAAATCGGGGTATCTCGATATGTTTCCGGTTGACCTGAACGGTATCGTCAACCCAGGCCTTACTTTTCAGGTCGCACATGCGGAGACCGACAGCGGTGTGACCCACCTGCGGGTGGAAGTGTACCCCGCCTGCAACCTTGCCGCCCAGCCGGTGGTGATCTGGCAGAAAACCGACCCCGCCCTGCATACGACCTCAAGCGCTGCTTTTTCGTTTGTGCCGCAAGACGGCGACGACTGGCGGACGGAAGCAGTGAGCCTGAATCAGTTCAGCGGGCAAAAGGTTGTCATACGCTTTGTGGCCTGGAACAGTCAGCCGGCAACGCCCGGCGACAACCTCTACCTGGACAATATCGGGATTGCGGACTTTAATGTCAGCCAGCCCTTTGCACAGTTTTCCGTGTCTGCCGATACGACCTGCCTTGCCGACACGGTCTTTTTTGCCGCGACACCAACAGGGGGCAATTTCACCAACTACGAGTGGTTTTACGGCCTGACGGCGCAGCCTCCTACCTCGGTGGGCCCCGGACCGCATGCCGTCCGGTTTCTCACCACGGGCACAAAACCGGTGCGCCTGATTGTCAAAAATATCCTCGGCGCCGATACCATGATCCGGAACCTGAAAGTGTTCGGCAATCCTGCGGCAAGTTTCAGCACACAGCTGAATGGCTTGCAGGCCACCTTCGACAACACGAGCCTGAACGCCTTTTCCTATTTCTGGGAATTTGGCGACGGCAGTACCAGTATGGAACAAGCCCCCGTACACGTCTATGCAATGCCCGGAGTTTATACGGTAAAACTCACGGCGCTGAACCTTTGCGGTACTTCGGCAAAGTCGACCAGCATCGATTTTACCACCGGTACAAACGGCCCGGAAGCGGCACTGCCGCTGGTGCGGATCGTGCCCAATCCCGGCGCAGGCGATTTCAGGGTGGAACTGGAAAGCCGGGAATCGGGTGTGCTGGATATGACCCTTCTGGGGATAGGAGGCAGGATGCTGCACCACGTGGAGCAGTCGCTGAAACCGGGACACCACACCGTGTTTTTTGAACACCTGAACCTGTCAAAAGGGGTGTATGTGCTGAGGGTCCGGACAGGTAGCGCGGTCGGGACATTCAGGGTTATTGTACAGTAGGGGAGGGTTACAGCCGCAGGTCTTCCACCTTGACGCCAGGGTATTTTTTGGTATCGAAAGAAAAATGATCGGCAGCGAATTGTTTGTTGGGGGTGAGGCGCGTTATGGCGAAACTGTACCGCGAACCGTCTTTGCCGAAGGCTTTGATTGCCTGAATCCTGCCGCCTTTTTCGTCGATGCTGACCCGCAATTTGGAATACTCCGAATTTTTATCGTTCGGCTTGAACTCGATTTGGGTGATTAATTTGCCGTTTTCGGTAGTTTTTTCCGTAATCGCGTAGGTGTAGTCGCCTTTTTGGTAGCGCTTGAGCAAATCCTTAGGCGTCAGAAATCCGCTTTCGCTATCGGCCGGATCGGCGTCGTTGATCTGTACTTCATTGTTTTTTTTCAGGTAAACCCAGGTCGTTTTTGCATCGCTGACGATGATTTGCTGGTCCATTTCAAGGCGAAATTTTTTGTCTTCCTGACCAATCGTCCCTTTTTGAACCTCCTGATCCTGTCCCGGCAACTCAATGGTCAGCGAGAATCCCGCTTCAAGCGTTTTATAGCCTTCATATTTCTTCCGTATCTTATCCAGCACCTTTTTGGCTTCCGGGTCGCTTTTTTCAGCCTTTGCAGGCGCCTTGCTTTGGGCGGGAAGGGTAGGGGCGACAAACAGGATCAACAGAGCGAAAAGCAGTTTTTTCATGGTGTTTTGCATTGTTTAGTCCATTAAACGGCGAATGCCGCAGTCGGGTTGTGTGGCGGTGGTTAAAGAAAACCAAACATTCAGACCCGTACCGGGAGCATGGGTAACGCCGTTTTGCAACTTTTTTTACCTGAAAAAGGTTTTATGTGGGTTGTTGCATCCTCATGCACGACTAAAATTCAAATTTAATTATTCATTTTCAATCGCATGATCCGTGAAACTTTAAGTTCTTTGTTAGGAAAAAACGGTTTCACACCTATTAGAATATGACCAAAAAGAAAAAAAGCGGCGGCAAAAAGTTGAATGCCCAAAACCTCCAGATAGAGATACTGAAATTTCTGCTTGCCCATCCCCAAAAACGCTTCTCCCCCCGACAGATTACTGATCAACTGCACGTTATCAACAACAAAGACTCGGCAGAACATGCCCTGCGCCAACTGGTGACAGCAGGATCGGTCGTGGAGGCCGACACCAACAAATTCGGCATTGCGCTCAACCGGTTGACCCTGGATGCCGGTGACAAAGAGGAGACCGGCACAAGGGAAGTCGTCCGTAAAAAAGAAAAAATCCGGGATTCAGGTGTTTCCGCTCCCGTTGGCGCACCAAAATTTGAAAGAGCAGACCCCCAGTCCAAACGCCCGCAAGCCGCGAGAAAATTTATCGAAGGGCGCGTCGATATGACTCGTACCGGCGCCGCCTACATCGTCAGCGAGATGATGGACTCCGATGTGTACGTCCCCCCGAAATATGTGAATGGCGCCCTGAATGGCGATATTGTAAAAGTATTGCTGTTTTCTGCGCCGCCGCACCGCGGTGGTAAAAGAGGGCCGTCGACCCGCAAGCCGGAGGGCGAGGTGGTGTCCGTACTGAAGCGCTCCAACGAATTTTTTATCGGCACACTCCGGAAGAGCAGGAAGTATGCCCTGCTGCTGCCCGACAATCCCAACATGCCGGTCGATATCTACATCCCGCTTGAAGCCTGCGGCGACGCCCGCGACGGCGACAAAGTGGTGGCCCGTGTTACCGACTGGCAGGAAGGCAAGGGGCGTGTGCCCATCGGGAAAGTGACCCAAACGCTTGGCGAGATCGGCGGCAACGATTTCGAGATGAAAAAGATACTCATCAACCAGGGGTTTGAACTCGCACTCTGAAGAAGCGGAAGCGGAAGCCGCGCACATCCCCGAGAAGATATCGCCACAGGAGATTGCGCGGCGGCGCGACTTCCGGGACATACTGACATTTACCATTGACCCCGAAGACGCGAAGGATTTTGACGACGCGCTGAGTATCCGCAAACTGGAAAACGAACAACTGGAAATCGGCGTACACATTGCCGACGTAACCTATTACCTGAAGCCAGATTCGGAACTCGACAAGGAAGCCTTCCGGCGCAGCACTTCGGTATATCTCGTCGACCGGGTTAATCCGATGCTGCCCGAGAAATTGTCGAATAACCTGTGTTCCCTGGTGCCCCACCAGGACCGGCTGACCTTTTCTGCCGTTTTTACCTTCGACCAGAAAGGAAAAATCGTGTCGCGCTGGTTTGGCCGCACCGTGATCCATTCGGCGAAAAGATTTTCATACGAAGAAGCACAGACCATCCTTGAGGGCAAGCCGGATGAAGGATTGCGTCAGTTGACCATCTTTCCCGAACTCGACTGGGCTTTGAAAACCCTGGACCACTTTGCCAAGCAGATGCGCAGGGAACGGGAGCGAAACGGCGCGATCGGCTTTGAAACGGAAGAAGTGCGCTTCAGGCTCGATGCCGACGGGGCGCCTATCGAGGCATACGTCAAGGCGCGCAAGGATGCGCACATGCTGATCGAAGACTATATGTTGCTGGCCAACAAGGAAGTGGCCTGGTTTATCGACCAGAAAGGAAATAATCAACAGGAGGTGCCCTTTATTTACCGGGTACACGACCTTCCGGACATGGACAAAGTGGCGGAATTTGCGCGTTTTGCAGCCGAACTCGGTCATCCCCTGAATGTGGATACGCCAAAGCAGATCGCCAAATCGTTCAATCACCTGATGAAGGCTGCTCAAAAAGACGATCGGCTGAAGTTGCTCGAACCGCTCGCCATTCGCACCATGGCCAAGGCCGTATATTCCACCAACAACATTGGGCACTACGGATTGGGTTTTACGCATTACAGCCACTTTACCTCGCCGATCCGGCGCTACTCCGACGTACTGGCGCACCGCCTGCTGGAACGCAACCTCGACGGCAAGGTCTACCGTGTCGACAAGGCCAAACTGGAGGAACAGTGCAAGCACGTCAGTGCCCAGGAGAAAAAAGCCGCCGATGCCGAGCGGGAAAGCATCAAATACAAACAGGCGGAATATATGCGCCGTCATATCGGCGAAACCTTTGAAGGTATTATCAGCGGTATGATCGATCGCGGCTTCTTTGTGGAGTTGCCGGAATCAAAGGCGGAAGGGCTTGTCGATTTCAAGTATCTCGACGATGCGTATGAAGTGCAGGAAGGCAATTTGCGCGCGGTTGGCCGGCGTTACAAGCGCCAGTTCAAGATGGGCGACCGGGTGCGAATCCGGGTAGTCTCCGTCGACCTGCAGAAACGGCAAATCGAAATGGAACTCGCTGATAGTGAATAAAAAAACAAACCCCGCAATCCCGGGATGAACCGGGACGCGGGGTATTGTCCTCATGGTATGCTGAAGGTGATATTTTATCCGTTGCCGTTGCCGCCGTTTTCCTTCATTTTAGGTTTGGCTTCAACCGGTTTTTTATCGGCGGGTTTCGGCTTGGGCTGAGGACTGCCGGTACCGTTCGGCTTGCCATCGCCTGCTTTAGGCTTTGCTCCATGCTTGTCTTTGTCGCCGTGATGTTCATGATGATGTTCGCCTTGTTCTTTCACATCATCATCGCTCTTTCCTTTTTTGCCCTTTTTGCCTTTCTTCCCCTTTTTGCTCTTTTTTACCTTGCTCTTGGCTTTCCCTTTTTCGCTTTTTTCCACCATATCCTTGTCGCCGCCCTTTCCTTTACCGCTGAAAGCAGCGCCGTCTGATTTTTCTTCTGCGTGTTTGATCTGCTCCGTTTTATCTTTTGCGGGTTTGGTTACTTTGGCGGGTTGCGTTTCGCTTTGTGCCCACACTTTTGCAAAGGTGATGCATGCAAAAACGAAGGTGAGGATGAGTGCTTTCTTCATTGTAATAATGGATTTAGTGAAAGTGTAGGTTTTAAACGCAGAAAGGTAAAAGGGTCACATAGCGACAGGTCTCACTTAACGAAACGTTTGCGAAAGGACTGAATAATAGCGCAATTTCGTTTTTCTTTGGGCGGTATTTGACCAAGTATTCAAGCCATGACCAACCGCCGCAGTTTTATCCGCCAGGCCTCCACGCTGCTGGGCAGCATCGCTTTGCACCGGAATTTTGCCGCAGCCTATCCGGGCCTTCCGCCTTCTCCGAAATTCGAGCCTTCCGACGACGAGGAAGACTTTTGGCGACAGATTCGACAGGCCTATGCCGCCAACCCGAGTATCATCAACCTGAACAACGGAGGGGTCAGCCCTTCCCCCCGGGCCACGATGGATGCGCTGGATTACTACAACCGCATGTGTTGTGAAGCGCCTTCCTATTATATGTGGCGCATCCTGGAAGAAGACCGCGAGCCGCTGCGGTACAACCTGGCTGCCCTGGCCGGCGTGAGCACCGATGAGATCGCCATTAACCGCAATTCAACCGAGGCGCTGAACAGCATTATTTTCGGCCTTAACCTTAAAGCGGGCGATGAAGTGGTGCTTTCCAAATACGACTACCCGAACATGATCAATGCCTGGCGGCAACGCGAAAAACGCGACGGCATCCGCCTGGTATGGGTCGACCTGGACCTGCCCTCGGAAGATGAAAATTATCTGAGCAACGCCTTCGCCTCAAAATTCACAGATAAAACCCGGATTGTCCACCTGACCCATATCATCAACTGGAACGGTCAGATACTTCCCGTGCGCAAGATCGCCGACCGGGCACACGAACGCGGCATCGAAGTACTGGTGGACTCCGCCCACGCGTTTGCCCTGCTCGACTATAAAATCCCGGACCTCGGGTGCGATTATTGGGGCACCAGTCTGCACAAATGGCTCTGCGGGCCGTTTGGCAGCGGTCTGTTGTGGATCAAAAAGGAGAAGATACCGGGGGTCTGGCCGTTGCTGGGCAACGATAATCCGGAAAGCGACAGCATCCGCAAATTCGAATCGCTCGGTACCAGGAGTTTTCCTACGGAAATGGCGATCGGCTATTCGCTCGACCTGCACAATTTCATCGGTACCGGCCGCAAGCAAAAGCGTCTGCATTTCCTGAAAAACTACTGGATGGAACAGGTGAAAGACTTGCCCGGTATCAAATTCTACACCTCGATGCACTCCGACTGGGGCTGTGCAATCGGCAATTTTGGGTTTGAAGGCAGAAAGGCCGTCGAGATATCGTCGCTGCTGTTTAATAAATGGAAAATCCATACAACTTCAATCGATTGGGAAAAAGTAAACGGCGTACGGGTGACCCCCAATGTCTATACGACCCTGGAAGAACTGGATAAACTCGTCCTGGCTATCCGGGAGATCGCGGGGTGATTGCTGGGATTGTTGCATTGCTGTGCATTGTTTTATTGTTGGTACGTGTTGCCAGGCTTTATATCCAGAAATGGCATAACGTGACCGGTTCAGAATTGCGAGTAGAGCCGTATGAAACATATCTTTGCCCTGCATTGGCGCTTTCCTTGATCAGGCAGGTTTTCTCCCGTTCCGGCCATTTATACCTGAAAGCATGCAGGCCGCCTGATACACAATGCAACAGTATCAGCAATGAAACAATGCACAGCAATGCAACAATGAAACAATACAGCAATGAAACAATACAACCATATCCTTTTCTCTATTGAAAACTCGGTCGCCCGAATCACCTTCAACCGTCCGCAGGTATTCAACTCCATGAATGCCCCCATGCGGCAGGAAATACTGGAGGTGTTGGACATCTGTGCAAACGACCCGTCGGTACGCGCCGTTTATATTACAGGCTCCGGAAAAGCATTTTGCGCCGGGCAGGATCTGCAGGAGGTAACCGATCCCAACGGCCCTTCCCTTACAGAGATCATTTCATCAGGTTATAATCCGATCATACTGAAAATCAGGGCATTGGAAAAGCCGGTTGTTTGCGGGGTCAACGGGGTGGCTGCCGGCGCCGGCGCCAATATCGCGCTGGCGTGCGATATCACGGTGGCCTCGGGCTCGGCCAGTTTCACCCAGGCGTTCTCCAGGATCGGGCTGGTGCCTGATTCGGGCGGTACCTGGACCCTTCCGCGACTTGTCGGCATGCAGCGCGCAGCGGCACTGACTATGTTGTCTGACAAAATCACAGCGCTGGAGGCTGCTGCCATAGGTATGATCTGGAAAACCTTTCCGGACGAAACTTTTGCCATCGAGAGCCTTGAACTCGCCGAAATACTGGCAAAAATGCCAACACGCGGGCTTGCCTACACCAAACAGGCCCTTAACCAGAGTTTCAGCCACGACCTTCCGGCCCAACTTGCCCTGGAAGATAAACTGCAAACCGCAGCCGGTCAGACCCACGATTACCGCGAAGGCGTCGCCGCATTTCTGGAAAAACGAAAACCGGAATTCAAAGGCGAGTAAATTATCCCATTTTATTTTTCCACCGACCACCATCCACCGTCTACCGCCCACCGTCCACCGTCTACACATGTCCTGGCAAAAAAAACTAATCATTTTTCCTTCCGGCTATGCCGAACGTCAGGGACAGAGCAGGCGTGTATGGACGGTGCTGCTGCTGTCCTTATTGATCGGATTGATCTTTAGTCCCTGGCTGCGGTACAAAGTACGATCGCTCCTGGAGTACCCTTTCCATTACAAGGAGTACAAACATTTCGGCATCCGCATTCCGGACGGATACAAAGTGCACGGTATCGACGTCAGCCGTTACCAGAAAAAAGTCGACTGGCGGCGGGTCAAAAAAATGCAGGCAGGCGGCGTGCGTGTTACATTCGCCTTTATCAAGGCCACGGAGGGCTCGTGGAAGGAAGATCCTGAATTTGACAACAACTGGAGCAATGCACGGGCGGCCGGCATAATCAGGGGCGCCTATCATTATTTTCTGCCCGACATCAGTGCCAAAGACCAGGCAACGATGTTTGTGAATACCGTCCAGCTTCGTTCCGGCGACCTGCCTCCCGTGGTGGATGTGGAGGAAGCGCGGGGCATGAATAAGGCCCAGATACAACGTTACACCAAAGAGTTTCTAACCTTGTTGGAAAAGTACTACAAAATCAGGCCTATCCTGTATACCAACAAGGACTTCTACAAGCGAAATTTTGCCGGCAATGAGGCCTTTTCCGGTTATCGCTTCTGGATCGCGCACTACTACGTCACCGATCTGGATATGCCGGGCGACGAAAAATGGCATTTCTGGCAACACAGCGACAAGGGCAATGTGAACGGTATCAATGAACCTGTCGATTTCAATGTGTTTAACGGGGACAGTGCGGCGCTGAGGAGGATTTGTGTGCCGTAGGGCGGCGCGAGGTGGTATCCCGCGCCACGCCACAATGTCCGATGTCTTTTCAGGACAATTCTCGTTAAAGGCTGGTTAATCAAAATATTGAATTCCACGCTTGTATTACTTTTGAGCGTTGATTTGTATTCATTTTTCAAAATCAAATTCCGACAATGAAAAAAACACTGATTGTATTGGCGGCATGTTTCTTTGCCGTAGCGACCTTCGCTCAAAACAAAACACTGCCTTCTGCCAATGTGAAAACCCTTGAAGGACAATCACTTAACGTACAAACGCTCGGCGAGTCGGGTAAGATTACCGTGATCAGTTTCTGGGCGACCTGGTGCTCTCCCTGCAAAAAAGAACTCGATGCCATCAAAGACTACTACCCCGAATGGAAGGAAACGTACGACATGGAACTCATCGCTATTAGTGTCGACGACGCGCGTACGGCCGCTAAAATTCCCGCCATGGTGAAACAAAAAGGTTGGGACTACCGCGTTTTGGTCGATTCGAACAAAGAATTTCAGCAAACCGCCAATGTCGCTTCCGTTCCACATACGCTCCTGCTCGACCAGTCGGGCAATATCGTATTCGAACACGTGGGCTATGCCCCCGGCGACGAACTGGAACTGGAAGAAAAGATCAAGGAGTTGAAGAAATAACCCGGACTCTGCCCGGCAATGACGCATATCTCCCGCCGGTCGCGCCCTCATGATGCTTCGGCATTCGCGCGACCGGCGGGATTTTCTTTTGAAGGGCGTCACCTCAGCTTTTCACCACCTTTTCACAACGCAACATCCGGCCTCCTTTCCCCTGTACACCAGCAGGTACATTCCGTTGGCCAGAGCCGAGACGTCGAAAGTGGTTTCAAAGCCGCTGTTTATCCGGCGGTCCAGCACCCGGCCGGCGATATCTGTCAGTTCCAGCGCGCTTTCTTCCTCGGGCGCCGATTCAAAAAAGACCGATAATTGCTGCGGCGCAGGGTTGGGATACACCAGCCAGGGTGCGGGACTGTACGGGCCGGGCCGACCCTCACAGGCGCCGGGCAGGGCGGCATCCATCCAGTGCAGGCGCGCGCTGATCCAGTATTTCATGTTGGCGATCTCTTCCTCGTGCGTTTTGGCGATCGGTTTCGGATTGGGCCAGATGCCGTGCCCCAGGATAGGGTAGAGGCCGAAATGACGACCGGTGGCCTCGCCCAGCGTTGCCGCCAGAGAATCGATTACCTGGAAGATATGGCGTTGTGAAAAGGTGCTCTGGCGCAATTCCGACCATCGGCAGTTGAGGTTTTGAGCAAACAGGCTGTCCTGCAGCATCCGCTTCCACCACAGCGGCACGCCGCGCGGCATGCTGTCGAACGACCAGCCGTCGGGATATTCGTTGAACGCATAATTGGCGTTTCGCCAGGCGAGGTTGAAGTCCCATAGCGGACCAGCGTGCAGTTTTCCGCCGTCCGAATCTTTTTCCTTGTACAAATAGGCGCTGAGCCTGTAGGCATCTACATTTTTGCTGATCTCGTTGAAGAGAAAATAGTCCATAAAAGATGCTTCCCCGGCAAAGCGCCGCCAGCCCGTCGACGGGTCCGTATATCCAGGTTGTTGCAGGGCAACCTCAAAACTGTCGATATATGTCTGAATATAGGCCTTTTGCTCGGGTTGTATGTCTTCGGCCTTGGGGTACACATAATTGAAGTAAACTTTCGAGCCTGCGCCCGGCGGTTCGGAGCGAAACTGTGAGTACCAGCCGTCGGCGTCTCTGCGGTCTATTTTGACGATGTAGCCGCCCGTGAGCGCGTCGCCGGCGGTATCACCTTTTTTCAGTTTGGCAATATCCAGTCGATTGACGCCGCGTTTGATCTTTTCAACCAGGGTGTACACACCCATGTAGGAGCCGTCGAGCACCACTTCGCAGAACCGGGTGCGTGGTACGTAACCGGGGAATGCTTCGCGCGCCAACGCGTACGTGAGCGCGTTGCGGAGCAGACTTTTGTCGGTAAAAGGGCCGTGCAGGACCCAGTCGGATTCAGCCGGCAGGCCAAGCAGGGAGACGTCGAGGTCTTCTCCGTAAGTGTCGCGGGTTTCTAAACCGAAAGAAGGCTGCCAGAATGATTTGGAACTGGCGCCCCGCCATTCGATCCCGACCGGGCCGTTATAGGCATTGAAGTCGCCGTCAAAACGGTTGGCTGTACCGGGCGGGTTGTCGATTACGCCCAGGTGGGCGTTTATCTTTGGCTCATCGGGAATAACCTGTCCGCCTGTATGGATCACCAGAACAGGCAGGTGACTGTTTTCCGGGAAAGTACGTTTGGCAGGGTGCTTGCCAAAGGTCAGGCTCCAGCGTTCCAGGTATCCCGTCTCATCGTCGTCGCTCTGGTATTCCTGCACCACCAGTTTCCAGGCGCCGTTCGGATTCTGGCCGTTGTTGACCACGCCGAGCGGCAGCACCGGCTGGTAGCCTCCGTAATAAGGCGGGTATTCCCAGGGAAAATACTTGCCCGCTTCACCAAAGCAGGTGTTAGCCAGGTGATCTGCGTCGTCGCGGCCGTTCAGGTGGATCAGTTTTACCATCGTGCCGTCCGGCGCGTACAGCGTGACGATCAGGTGTTTTATTTCCGGATAACTCAGACTCAGGCACACGGCTTCCAGTCCGAAATGCTCCGACCCGATACTGTCGGGCAGTCCGCCGACCTCCAGGGAAGATATCAACGTCGTACCCACGGTAACAGGCAAAACCGGCGCGGCAGTAAAGGTTTGGGCATTCAGGGAAAAGTACCAGAGCAATCCGGCGACGAGGCAAGGTAATGTTCGCAGCATGTTGAAACGGTTGACAGGTTAATCCAGACGAAGTTAACCGCGCAATATGGCAGGCAGGCGCTGCTTGTGGCCGGGCGGGTAAAAAAGCCGGCTGGGTGGGGTGATTCGGTGTATTGGAAAAGGCTTGGCGTTGCCACCACCCGCATTTGCCAACAGCATAAACACCGGGAAGCAAAATGATTTTTTGCATAATATTGTGCGGCATCTGCCACCCGATACAAACGCCGCACCGCCATCAGGCTTGCCTCCCTTATCATGAAAACACTTCTATTTTGCCTGCTTTTTCCTGCCGCATTATCCGCCCAGTTGTCCGCCTACCTGAACGATCCCGACATCCTCTGGGCGACTGAAATCAGCCAGGACTGGCTGGTAGATATTCCTTCCTTCGACAGGGAATGGGAAAACGGCATTACAACGGTTAAACTGCTGAGAACGGAACAGAATGAGCCCTACTGGAACACGCCGTTTCTGAAAGAACTGGTGTTTTATGCGGCCAATACCGGCCAATTGCCTATATACCAGGATGCTGCTTTCAGCAAACGGGTGACTGATGCGGCCCGTTTGCTGTACAGACTGGATACCATCGTCACCTTCGATCCGGAAACCTACGAACAAAAGATTCAGGTTATCCGGAATGAAGTACACCTGAACAATACCTGGCGGCTGATTCAGGTGCTGGCATACCACCGCAAAGCCGCTTCCTGGAGCACGACCGTTGAAGCCATAGCCCCACTTGTTGTGGTCCGGAACGCAGTAGGCGATTCCATCGGTACTCAGCCGTTGTTCTGGTTCCGGCCGGAGAGCAGTCGCCCGAAACTGAACTCCCGACATGTGGTGTGGGCCAAAAAAGTGATGAACAAACAACCGGGCACGGAAATAGCGGCCGTTCCGGCGCATCCGGTCAAGATGACGGAAGGCTACACGAGCCCGCTGCCGCATTTGCTGCAAATCATGGCATCTGACAGCAAAACCCCGTTTTACGACGGCTGGAATGAAAAACCACTGACCCTATCTGACCGCAATGCCATCCTGGTAAAAACAGATACTGTCGTCACCTTCGACCCGGAAACCTATGAAGAAAGGGTGCGTATTGTGCGCAACGACCTCAATCCGGACAATATCCGATACCTCCGTACCGTGCAAACCTGGTATTGGGACGAACGAAGCCACCGCTTGTCCATTTGCCTGGATGCCGTAGCGCCGTTGATAGATGTCATGGACGACATGGGCAATTTCAGGTATCAGACCCCGCTGTTTTACCGTCGGGTAAAAAAATGATTTACATGTTTTGATTACAAGATGTCTGTATGGTTTGCTCGGCTAATTCCAGGGCCCTGAAGTCCTTGCCACCGGGCATCAGGATAGTTGCCACTCCTTTCATGGTATATTTTTTAAACCGGTGTTCCAGTTTTAATATAAGTCCTCCGTTCCCTTTTTCGCAGTAGAATGCCCTTCAATGGTATTTCCTTTGCCAGGGAGTCTGCATCGAGCGCGTCGTTTTCGTAGGAATAGGCGTATTCCAGTTGGCCGACGAAGTATGGTGTGTTATCACGGCTGCCACATTGAGTAAGGCAGGGCAATACAGCACACAATATAACTCGAAATACAGGAAGTTTCATGATGCCGCTCATTTTGAACAAGAGATCAGGCTATTTCATACGCCTGACGCAGCCACCCGATTACCTCGGGTGTGACATCTTCCACCGTTTCGATACGAACCAAGTGGGAGCACATCGCATTGGAACTTCCGGAGGCTTCCAGTCTGCCTGTCGGTGCTACGCCTTTGAGGTTGATGCCGATATCAATCCGGGTTTTTGTGCTGGGCTGGATCAGGGCAAACTGCTTGTTGCGGCGCAGGCTGACATAGGCTTTTTTCGGCGCTACTTCCACATCATCTCCAAAGCGCTCAATTTCAGCCATTAGTTTTTGGTAAACAGGCCAAAGGCCATCCTTTCCTTTGTATTGTTCGGCAACCAGATCAGTGGTTTCTGCCAGCGCCGCCGCGTGGGATTGCAGGGATTCATGGGCTACCAGATTGGCAAAGCCGTGTGTGAAGTTATGCTCCGTTTTGAGGAATTTTATGATTTCACCGTGTTTGGTGAAGTTTTGCGCCCGCACAACGGTTACCCATTCTTCCAGGGATTTGCCGGTGTTTTTTTGAAGATTGGCGAGCATGGTTGCTATTGCTTTGTCCATCGTTTGGAAGTATTTGATTTGAAGATGGTTACTTTTTTTTCCAAATATATTGCCTTTTTTCTATCCATTTCCCGGCTACGATGTCGAAAGACCTGGAATTAATCATCCCGGCGTCCCAGTTTTCCAGATGCCCGGAGTAAAACACCGTCCCGTCAGGGGCTGCAAATCGCTGTTGCATTTTTATGGCGCCATCATATACACAGGCAAGGGCGCCAAGTCCGACCATGCCGTTGCTTCCGGTCTGAATCACCTTGACCACTTGCTCGGCGGCATCCCAGAAAATCAGGAACTCCCAATATGTTGCGCCTTCCCTGCCGTCAACCATGCCGTACAGCCGCCCTTTGATGCTTTGTTTGTCGGGGCCGTACTGCCAGTGCAGGCCGTAGGCGTCGTTGGGCTCCTGTTCATTTTTATAGCCGTTTTCTGCCAGCCAGTGTCCGCTTCCACTACAGCGTTTTTTCCAGTCGTCGAGCACCCAGTCCGGGATAGTCGTTTTTCTTTGAACAAATACCGGAGCCTGTTCAGTCAGTGTATCGGTAGTTAGCCGACTGGTTATGTTTGCTTTTTTGTCGAAGAGATAAATATCGTAATTATCTCCTGCGATTCGTTCGTTAGCCTGGCTGCCGCTGAACACCATGAACCGGCTATCGGGCGACCAGGTGTGCCAGTCTTCCGGAAAAGTATTGTTCGTAATGCGACGAAAGTCGCTACCGTCGGGCCTGATGGCAAAAAGGCTGCCTTTCCCTTGCTGGACCGAGTTGAAACTTATGACGTCGGAATGCGCATCCCAGAACGGCGGCCCGGCGTGATAATTCCACCATTTGGCCGTGGTATCACCGGCGGGATAAGAAGTCAGTTTGCGCAGACCGCTACCGTCGCTGTTGATGAGGTACAGTTCATCGAGATAGCCGGCATCTTTTTTAAAATTTTTTGTGCTGCCGCGAAAAACCACCTGCGAACCATCAGGGGAAAAGAAGGGGTCGTTGGCATAAGCCAGACCGGTGGACAGGCGATGCAACACATTCCCCTGCAGGTCGATGATCCGAAAAACGGAATCCACTTTCGGATGCGGATGCACGATGAGTTCCTGACCATGATTGCGGCTGCTGATCCAGGAATCCCGAAGTCGGAAATCGGCTACCCTCCGGCTGTTGTCGCCGTTGGCATCCATTTCATATAAAAAATAGCAACGGTGGCAGGTGTCACGGTCGGAGATGAAATATATCTTGTCGGCAAAGGCAAAATATACCCAGTCCACACCTTTTGAGTTGGAAATATTCCTTTTTCCCGACCCATCGGGGTTCATTACATAAACTTCGTAATCGTCATTTTCCCTGTCGTGCAGTACGTTGTAGGCGATTTTTAAATCTTCCAAACCGGATTGGGCGACCAGGGAAGTGTAACATACGCCGTAGAGGCACAGGGTGGCAATAAATTTCATGTGGAGCATTTCAATTAATTTTAGCGGCAAATCTGACAAATACTGCGTGATTAAAAGCTGCACTCCATAAAGTGAGACCACATTTTTTGAAAATCATCACCCATTCATCATTCATCATCCACACATCTCATCATTCATCAAAATAATGTCGCCAGCCGCTCAACAATTACTGGTTCTACTGCTCGGTGCAGCTGTGCTGCACGGCATATATCTGTCGGCGCTGATCTTTTTCAAAAACAAAAATATCGAAGAAGGCAGGCTGTTGGGGTTGGCATTGTTGTCGGTGTCGGCGTATCTGCTCAACTACCTGCTTTTTTTGAGTGGTATCATCCGGTATTATCCCAATTGCCTGGGGGTGTTGTATCCATGGGTTTTCCTGGTGGGCGGCAGTGTTTACATTTTTGTAAAGAAATCACTGCTCCCCGGTTACAGGCTGAAGTGGAGACATTTGTTGCATTTGCTGCCGTTCTTCTGGAGCTGGTACAGGGTGCAGCCCTTATTGGTGCTTCCGGTAGAAAAAAAGCAAGCTGTGATCGACTGGTTTTTGCATCCGGATAGTAAATATCCCATAGAAGCCTTGGTTGAGGGTAACATGCATATTTTCCTGTTGATTGGTTATGCTGTGGCAACCCGGCAGTTATCCATCCGAACAGAGCAGGCGCATATGGCTGATGAAAATCGCCGGGTGGCCAGATGGATGCGCCGGTTCAGCGAATTCCTGCTGCTGCTGCTCTTTTTTGACCTCTCTGTAAAATTTCTCTTTTATACTTTCGATATTCCTGCCTCGACAGTCGAGTACCTGCTTGCTGCAGCACTGGCGCTGGTAATTCACCTCCTGGGTTATCATGCAATAGGGCATTTGGTAAACTTTCCAAAGATATTGCCGGAGCAGCAGGCGAATGGCAAATACAAAACCTCACCGCTCACTCCGGAACAACTGGAGACCCTCCGGCTTGCCTTGCTTGACCTGATGGAACGGGAAAGACCCTATCTGCAGGCAGAGTTAAAAATCAATCATCTGGCTGCGGCGATAAACATCCCCCCGCATCACTTGTCGCAAATACTAAACGAAGGTATGCGTATGGGCTTCTACGACTTTGTCAATAGCTACCGCGTGAAAGCGGCCAGGGAAAAACTGTGCGACCCGCAATGTGCGCACTATTCCATACTGGCAGTGGGTTTGGATTGCGGCTTTGCCAACAAAGCTTCTTTTAATCGGGTGTTTAAAAAAATGACCGGTTTGACCCCGTCAGAATACGCGGGGAGGCACAGGGAATAATCCCTCAGCCTGGTTCAACCATTCCTGAAAAAACAGAATTGACAACTTTTGAAAAGTTGTCAATTCTCCTACCTTTGCCTCCCGAGATGAAAAAACGAACCGATCGTCATTCACTTCGGTCATGCCGGAAACTGGTTTTTGAACCGGTTTCCGGCATTTTTTTAATCTGCTCTACCGTCTACCATCCACTGTCAACCGTTAATCGTTTACCGTGCGCGATACCTCCATACAGTCTGTTCTCATTATCGGCTCCGGCCCCATCATCATCGGCCAGGCCTGCGAATTCGATTACTCCGGCTCACAAGCCAGCCGCTCCTTGCGGGAAGAAGGCATAAAAGTCGCTCTCATCAACTCCAACCCTGCGACAATTATGACCGACCCGGTCACGGCCGATTATATCTATCTGCGACCGCTGACGCCGGAAAGCATCGAAGCCATTTTGCAGGAGCACCAGGAAAATATCGAATTGCCGGCCATAGATGCTGTGCTGCCTACCATGGGCGGACAAACGGCGCTTAACCTGGCCATCGAGTGCGAGAAAATGGGTATCTGGGAAAAATACAGCGTGCGCATGATCGGCGTCGATACGGCAGCCATCGAAACAACTGAAAACCGCGAGGCTTTTAAAAAACTCGTGGTCGACCTGGGCCTCGGCGTTGCCCCTTCTTTTATCGCCAACTCTTACCTCGAAGGGAAAGAGGCCGCACAAAAGATCGGTTTCCCACTGGTCATCCGTCCTTCCTATACCCTGGGCGGCACAGGCGGCGGCTTTGTCATGAAGGATGAAGACTTCGACGAGGCGCTCAAACGAGGTCTTGCCGCCTCCCCCACACACGAGGTGCTGGTAGAAAAGGCCGTACTCGGCTGGAAAGAATTCGAACTCGAACTCCTGCGCGATGCGCTCGACAATGTGGTCATCATCTGTACGGTTGAAAACCTCGACCCCATGGGTATCCATACCGGCGACTCAATCACCGTCGCGCCGGCCATGACCCTGTCCGATACCTCGTATCAGGACATGCGCAACCAGGCCATCCGGATCATGCGGGCGCTGGGCAATTTTGCCGGCGGCTGCAACGTGCAGTTCGCCCAAAACCCTGAAACAGAAGAACTTATTGCCATCGAGGTCAACCCGCGGGTGTCGCGTTCCTCCGCCCTGGCGTCGAAAGCGACGGGTTACCCGATCGCCAAAATCGCGGCCAAACTCGCCATCGGCTACTCGCTGGATGAGTTGAAAAACCAGATCACCAAAACCACTTCTGCATACTTTGAACCGACGCTCGACTATGTGATCGTGAAAATGCCGCGCTGGAATTTCGACAAGTTCCAGGGCTCCGACCACCGCCTCGGTCTCCAGATGAAATCCGTCGGCGAGGTCATGGCCATTGGCCGAACCTTTACCGAGGCCCTGCAGAAGGCCTGCCAGAGCCAGGAAAACAACCGCACCGGACTCGGGGCGGATAAAAAGGAGTGGCTGCGCACCGACGATATCATGGAGCGGTTGGAGAAGGTCAGCGACGATCGTATTTACCGGGTCAAAGACGCCTTGCGGCTCGGTATCCCGTCGAAAACCGTGCAGAAGTTTACCGGCATCGACCCCTGGTTTATCGGCCAGATCAAAAATCTGGTGAAAATGGAGGAAAAACTCCTGCGCTTCAATGTGCCAGATGATATTCCGACCGACTTTTTTATCGAACTGAAAAAGAACGGCTACTCCGATGCTCAAATCGCCTGGCTGCTGCGCGTCGATGAAAAATTTGTTACAGCCGAACGCAAGAAACGCAACATACGCCGGGTGTACAAAATGGTGGACACCTGTGCCGCAGAGTTTGAGTCGACCACCAACTACTTTTATTCCACCTTCGACGACCGCAACGAAAGCATCGTCACCGACAAAAAGAAGATCGTCGTGCTCGGTTCGGGACCTAACCGCATCGGCCAGGGCATAGAGTTCGACTACTGTTGCGTACACGGGGTGCTGGCCATCAAGGAAGTCGGTTTCGAGGCCATTATGGTGAATTGCAACCCCGAAACGGTCTCGACCGATTTCGATATCGCCGACAAACTTTACTTCGAACCGGTATACTGGGAGCACCTCGAAGAAATACTGGAACATGAAAAGCCCGATGGCGTCATTGTGCAACTGGGCGGCCAAACGGCGCTCAAACTCGCCGAAAATCTGCACAAAAAGGGTTGGAACATCATCGGTACCTCGTTCAACGATATGGATATTGCCGAAGACCGCGGCCGTTTTTCCGACCTGCTGAAAGAGCTGGACATCCCGTACCCCAAATACGGCGTAGCCAACGACGTGGATGCGGCGCTGAACATTGCGCGCAGCATCCCGTACCCGCTGCTCGTGCGCCCGTCGTACGTGCTGGGCGGACAGCGCATGAAGATCGTGATCAACGACAACGAACTCGAACGCCAGGTGCTGAGCATTTTCAAGCACCTGCCCGACAACCGGGTGCTGATCGACCAATTCCTCGAACGCGCCAAGGAAGCCGAAATCGACGCCATTTTTGACGGTGAAGATTTCCACATCATGGGCCTGATGGAACATATCGAGCCGGCAGGTATTCCCTCCGGCGATTCCTCGGCCGTGCTTCCGCATTACAGCCTCGGCCCCATTGTGGTGCAGACCATGGCCGAATATGCCGAACGTATCGCCAGAGCGCTGAATATCAAGGGATTGATCAATATCCAGTTTGCGATCAAAGACGACCAGGTGTATGTCATTGAAGCCAATCCGCGTGCCTCACGCACCACACCGTTCATCGCCAAGGCTTACGGGGTGCCTTACCTCAATATCGCCACCAAAGTGATGCTGGGTACCCACAAACTGAAGGACTTCAACATCGAGCACAAACTCGACGGGTACGCGATCAAGATACCGGTGTTCTCTTTCGATAAATTCCCCAACGTCGACAAACGCCTCGGGCCGGAAATGAAGAGTACCGGCGAAGCGATTTACTTTATCAAGGATTTGAAAGACCCGTATTTCAGGGAGCTGGATCGGAATCGGAGCATGTATTTGTACAACTAGTACCGCCAACCTCCGGTTGGCAAAGTGCTGCCAACCGGAGGTTGGCGGTACATGCCCTACTTCCGAGTTGCCAACCGGAGGTTGGCGCTACTTCCGAATCGCTTCCACCGGATCCATACTGCTCGCCTGGGAAGCCGGGATAAGTCCCGAAAGAATGCCCACGGCAATAGAGGTCAGTACCCCGATCAGGACATTGGTCAGCGACAGGTGAATGTCGAAGTCGATCAGTTTGGTGATAATTTCGGTGATTATCCAGATAAAAAGCAGGCCCAAAGCGCCACCCACGACGCAGAGTACCACGGCTTCAAAGAGGATTTCCATCAGGATAAACCATCGTTTCGCCCCGAGGGCCATCTTGATACCGATGATATTGGTGCGTTCCTTGACGGAAACGAACATGATGTTGGCTACCGAGAACATGCCCACCACCAGGGCAAAAATGCCGATAACAAAACCGGCCATATTGATCACGCCGAAAAGGCTGTCGAACAGTCCGCTCAGGATGGTAAGTGTATTGAGGGCAAAATTGGTTTCTTCGCGGGGTCTGAGCCGGCGTTCTGCACGCAACACGCCGGTAATTTCGTCTTTCATGACCTCCATATCCACGCCAGGTTTGGCCCGGACGCCCATACTGGTATTGCCGGCCCAGGGGCCTGTTGCGCGGATATTGAAACCGCGCCGGGCCAGGGTGTGGCTGATGAGGACGGCATTGTCAAAATTCGATACTTTAAGCAGGTCTTTTCCCGATTTCTGCACGACGCCGATCACTTTGAGTTTGCGCCCGCCGACGGTCACCATTTTATCCAGTGCTTCGATGTTCTCCCCGAAAAGGCCATCTGCAAGCGCATAACCGATGATACAGACGTCGCTCCCGTTGGTGTATTCCGAAGTAGAAAAATACCGCCCGTCACCTATGAATTCCAGGCGAAACAGGTTCGCGCAATCCTCCGTTACACTCATAAAAACGGCATTTTCAATGCTGGAAGATCGCCATTTCAGCGTTTTGGTGCCTATGAACTGCCAAAAACCAACTTCAGATGCGTTTTTAAGTTTTTCCTTCAGGGTTTCAAATTCCGTATAGACGAAGTTGGGGCGACGCATCCATTTCCAATAGTTGGCGCCCGGATCCTCTGCCCAGGAAAATTTCTCCAGATAGATCACATCATTGCCCAGCTTTGCCAGACTGCCCCGGATGTTGTCTTCCAGCGAGTTGACCGCGCTTTTCACCCCGATAATGCAAAAAATGCCGATGGTGATGCCCAGCAGCGACAGGAATGAGCGCAATTTATTGGCCATCAGTTGTTGCCACGCCTGGGCGGCGCCTTCAAACAGGATGCGGAAAAATTGCCTCATGATACGGAAGCGATGGGTTTGGACACGTTGATGCGAGCTTTAGTCTTCAAAGGTAACAGCGACTTGCTGCCCCTGTATGGCGTTTCGATAAATCGCGGCAGTTTATCTACTGAAGTTGGGGTTTTCGACGGATAACCACGTCCGCCTGAGCGATCGATTACAATTTTTCTTTCACGGGCCCGGACTGCTGTTCGTCTGCACGGAGTTGATCGCTGGTGAGGGTGCTCCCGTCGTGGCTCCAGCCGGGTGGGCCGAAGACATACAACAGTTTTTCCCGCCACCGCACGGGTTTGCGCAGGTCGCGCAGGATATTCAGCCATTCATGGAATACGATGCGCAACGCATTCGGGCGCTCAACGGACTTGGTCAGACCGTAGCGTATCGGTTCATACTGCCGGTCTTCGAGTTCGGGCTGGAACGTACCGAACCATTTGTCCCATACGATCAGCAGCATGCCGAGGTTGCGATCGAGGTAAAGCGGGTTGGACGCGTGGTGTACCCGATGGTGGGAGGGCGTTACCAGGATGTATTCAAGCCAGCCGAGTTTGCCGACATGCTCGGTATGCACCAGGATACCCCAAATCTGGGTAGCGGAAAAGATAAAAACGATATCTAACGCCTTGAAGCCTGCAAGCGCCAGCGGAATAAAATAGATAAAGCGGTAGAGGGGTTGAAATACCGACGAGCGAAAGCCTACGGTCAGGTTGAACTGCTCCGAAGAGTGGTGCGTCACGTGTACTGCCCAGAAAAAACGGCTGTGGTGGTCGACCCGGTGCAGCCAGTAAAACAGGAAGTCCATGCCCACCACGAGCCAGAACCAGTACCAGAGCGGATGGTCCAGTTGGAACAATTGATGCCGGAAAAACCAGTCGAGCGCTACCACATACACGCCCCGGAACAGCAGGTCTATCCCGCTGTTCAGCAGCATCAGGTACAGGTTGTGCCAGGTATCGCGCCAGGTATAGGACGGGATGCGGCGAAAATGGCTGAGCGCCACTTCCAGGCCGATGACGAGGAGGTATATGGGTGTGCTGATGAGGATGAGTAGTTGTTCCCGGAGTGCTTCCATGCGTATTTGTTCGGAGATTATGCGAACAAGCCGGTCGCCCGAAATTTGAACAATTCGCAATTCTTTAAAACGCGTTTTTGATTACCTTGAACAAGATCCAGCTGCTGACGATGATGAGCATAATACCGGCTATTTGCACGACTTTTTGGGTGTGACCCGGCTTCAGGCGCTTGCCGATCTGATGGGCGAGCAGCACCTTGGACAGGTCGGTGGCCAGCACAACGATCAGGGTAGTGATCAGGAAAGTCTCCGCATACCGGTTGTTTTCGGGTATCGACTCTGCCCGGACGAGTGTCGCCAGGCTGATCCAGAACAGCCAGTTGGAGGGATTGGTCATATTGATCAAAAAGCCCTGCAGGATGGAGTAGCGGCGTCTCACAGGCTCCTCATCCAGTGTGTTTTGAACGGGGGGCTGTTTTTTGGGCCAGACTGCCGATATGCCGAATCCCAACAGGATCAGGCCGCTCAGCAGGCCAAAACCGGATTGAAAAGTGCTCTGTCGCGCGAATTCAGCCAGTTTCGCCGCACTCCACCAGCCGCCGGTAACCAGTAACATGTCGCTCGCGAACGCACCGCCCACCAATGCCACGCCATTGCGCCATCCCTGGCTAAGCGTCACCCTCAGGCTCACGAAAAACATCGGACCCAACAGCAGTCCGTACGCCAGTCCGGCTAATATTCCTTTCAGAATAGGCTCCATGTTTTATTTTTCGGGCGCAAAAGTAATAAAACAGTGTACACACCAATTGTTAATTCAAGCAACATGCCAGCCCTGTTGCTGCTTTGAAAGAACAGGTATGTTAATTTTCTTTTCAACCTGTAAACCGTAATAACAATCTGCTATATTGCAGCCATTGAAGAAACTGCGCCACCTTGTTAATGCAGGTTCTTTGAAAAAAAAGTATTAATTTCATTAAAAATTTACAGATATGTTCCTTCCTTCCTTCCTTCCTTCCCTCCAATTGTGTCTCACATAATTTAATAGTTATTTGCTTTCTGAGTTTGTTCATAGTTGCGATGCCAACTCGCTTTCTATATTCGCAAACGGCTGATTTATGCACTCAATTTGGTTCGCAGGCGCTGACTCAGCCACAGATTGATAATGACAACTCAAGTAATTTTGGATCCGGATTCACAAATGAAACGGTACTTATCAGTGGTGTTTTCACTGTAAGCGCCTATTTTATATTTGATAATTGTACTATACGTATGGCAGCAGGGGCTTCAATTGTTGTAATAAATAACTCCAAACTGGAAATAAAGAATAGTAAAATTTTTAGTTGTGGCGCTATGTGGAATGGCATTACTGTTTCAAACCAATCATCAATCTCTTTTTGGAATAATACCATTGAAGATGCATTTACGGCATTGGAAATATCGAACCCAAGCAATTACTGCCAGATTATTAATAATGCGTTTAATTTGAATGACATAGCTATACATATAAAAGACAGCGATGATTTGTGTCGTTTCGCTATTGCAGGAAATTCTTTTAATGAAAGTGATGGCTATATGAAAAACCAGTCTCCGATTACGCATATGGACAATATTTCATATGCAGGAATCATGCTTTCTAATTGCCCGGGCATGATAATTTTAGGTTTAAATGGCTATTCCAATAATATCTTTTATAGGCGGATATGCCTACAAATTGTTTCCGATAACTCCTCGGTGTGTATCAGAAGGTGTCAATTTTATGGAGGGGCGTTTTTATTTGCATCTGCGCTACCTTCAGGCCGCGGTGTATATGCCGTGAACAACAGCAATGTATGTATTCATGGGCTGGGGAACTCAGACCCGAATACTCCCACTTTTAAGTATCATAATATCGCCGCAGTTTACGGAAACAATTCAAATATAAAGTGCTTCAATTCCTTTTACCCAAACAGGAAGATTTCATATTTGGCTTGAAAATATGAATAACCACTACTTCCACATTATAAATAATTATTTCCACTCAACTGTTACGCCCTTTTTGGGAACCGGACTTCAGCATGTAATTGCTTCAGACAAAGGGGCCACTGGCACGAACCACATTCGTTTTAATAATTTTGATATTCTTGACGCTAAAAGCATAATAAAAATTGTTGATAACAATAATTCAAATGCTTCTATGCTGATCGAGTATAACGGCGATAACGGTGGAGTTAATTTTAACGCAAATATAGGTATTGAATTCACAGCAGGGACTTCCAGTAATAACTTTATACGAAACAATAATTTATTGGCCAAAAACGATGACAAAGCGACGGGAATATATTTCACAAGCGCTACCGGGTCCATCCCGGGTACAGAAAATCGTATCCAGGATAATTTGATTGGACAGACACAAATGGCCTTCAAAAGAGGGATAAATGTAGGATCAACACTGAATGCTCTTATCTGTGGAAATCATTTGCTCTCGACTTATACAGGTATAAGATTGGCTGGCAATTGTATGAACACCGAGGTCGGTGAAAATACTTTTAACGGCATTGGTTCCAATAGCACGGGATTATTTTTAGATGGAAACGGGATAAACCTGGGCGTAGGTACCAATAACCACAAGGGAAATGTCTGGAACGGGTCATTCGCTTCTTTATCTGCAGCCAGGCATAGCGGGACAGACCCTCAGATTTCGCCATTTACTGTGAATGACAACCCCAACGTGGCCTGCGGCAACCCGATTTTCTGGCCTGCATCCAACGGCATCTCTGCGGTAACGCCAAATTGGTTTCAGTACAATGTCGGTTGTTTAAATAGCTGCGGTGAACAAACTATTACAGGAGGAGGCAGTGCAGGTATATTGGATGCATTGGATTCGCTGATTATTAATGAAACTTATGCTTCTACCGGGCAATCCCCGGTATCAATTTGGAAGGCTGAATATTCGGAATACCGCAAACTTCGAAATTACGCCAATGCATACGCGAGCAATGCTTTGGCGAACAGTTTTACCAATGCTCTTCAGGGGAGTCCTGTTGCGCAGTTTTATGCGTTTGAACAACTGGTCACCGAGGGGTTAAATTTTTCAGATTCCATACGGCAAAATCTGGATGCCTTATATGAGGATTACACTACTCAGGCTGAACTGTTGAATTACGCCCATGAGCTACTATGGCTTCACCTGAAGATCAGAACCTGCTGACATCTTACTTGAACGCAGCAGCTGGACTTCGTGCTGTTCAGCAGGATATTGATCAGTGGCTTTTATCGGGCAACCAGGAAAAAACTGCAAAAATAAATCAGGCAGAGGTTTTGCACAACCAGATAACTCCAACCAATGATTTTGAACTTAACCTGAAAAACATCAATACGTTAAGGTTGAAGAAATACAAAGGGTTGGATTATAATGAGCAAGATATTTCTGATATAAAGGAAATCGCCGTTAAATGTTATGAAGAAGCGGGGGACACTGGCATACGATCTGCCGTCCGATGAAGA
>JADJRC010000017.1 GCA_016712415.1 Lewinellaceae bacterium
GCAATAGAAATGGAAGGATAAAGATCGAAAATGAAGTACTGAGTGAAACATCCACTCTTTGTAGGGCTTCGCAGGCGTAGTGATGCCACTACCTGTCTCAATTCCCTCCCGGCATGACCCGGGCAGGCTCGATGGGTTTGATCTCAGGAACTTTATCGAAAAGTCCCACCCCCCAATGAGTTGACGGTACAAAGATCAGAATAATTCGGCGATAACGGAAAGCGCCTGCTGCAATCGTGTGCCCGGATCGCCCTGCATGACAGTAAAACGGGCATTATTGTCGCGCAGCAGTTGTTTATACATGCCAAACAGCACATCGCGCCCTCCGGCGCTCGCGCAACGGATCGGGCTGCCAGGAAAGTCGGGAGCGCAGAGCAGGTAGAGGTCTGCCTGCTGCGGTATACCATAACCTTCCTGCCAGAGAAAATCGCTGTCGACGCCAAAACGGTACTGTTCCCAAACCTGCAACACCGTCCAGTCCGTGTCGCATATCAACAGGTTCTGCCGGGCCTGCTCCGGGCAATCTTGCAGCATACCACGACTCCCATGCTTTTTGTCCGCGCCCGATCGGCCGGAGGTCGGCGTGTACATAAGGCCGGCTCCAGGTGCGCTACATAATATCGGGCAAATTCCGGGGCGCAAATCGCGTTCAAAGCCGCAGCCAGCGCCGCCTCGCCAGGAAGCGTTTTTCCGGATGACTCTGGGACCTGGTGACAACGATTTTCAAATGTAGTTGTTCTTTTCCCATTATCAGGATGAATAGGTATTTTTGCGCTGCAAATAACCGGTATATGCACAATATCGAACCGTATTTTCGCTGGCAAGACCTCTATGAGGCTTCTGAAGACGCGCAATCGCCGTTTTTTCGGCCGGAAATACAGTGAGTTTCACTACACGCACCGGTTGTACATTCTACCTGCATCCGCAGTGGGATGCGTTCGGTTCATCTACCCTGTACGGGAAAATACTGTTTGTCGATTATGACGAGGGTTTTGCGTTGATCGAACCCATCGGTGAATGGAACGATACGCTGCACAACGACATCATGTTCCTGAAGCGAAACGTGGTAGACCCGTTATACCGCCAGGGAATTAACAAGTTTGTGCTGTTCTGTGAAAATGTGCTCAATTTTCATGCTTCCGGCGATGATGATTACTATGCAGAATGGGCTGAAGAGGTGCATGAAGAAGGCGGATGGATTGCACTGCTGAATATCCGCCAGCATATCAACGACGAAATGCACGATGCCCGCCTCTATCAATACCTGCATTTCGGAGAGGAATACAACGACATCAACTGGCAGACCCAAAACCCCTTATGGTGTTCCAGATCATTGATGCCATGGTAACCGGGCGTTCGCACCGTCTTACCGGCTAATGCCGCAAAACAGATTTACCATGTCATTTAAATCCGGTTTTGTCAATATTATTGGTCGCCCGGAATGCGGGAAAAATCGACCCTGATGAATACATTGGGGAGAGCGGATGAGTATTATCACCCACAAACCGCAAAACCACGCCACCGGATCATCGGTATTCTGAGTGGGGAAGATTTTCAGATCGTGTTTTCGGATACTCCTGATACGTAAAAATCCGTCGTATAAAATGCATGAGGCCATGAATCGCTTCATTGAGGGAACCTCGACGATGCAGACCTTATGTTATTTGTATTCGACCTTACAGAAGAACTGGAAGACGACAATCCGGTGATCGGCATGCTGAACAAATCCGGAGGCGCCGGTGCTGCTGGTGCTGAACAAGCGCGACCTGGTTGCGGAACAGCGCGCACAGGATGTAGTGGGCTGGTGGAAAAAGCGGATTCCCATTGCAGATTCAGTTGTAATCTCCGCCCTGAAGCGGGAAGAGACGCAGGGACTGCTCGATAAAATATTGGGCTATCTGCCTGAGGGTCAGGCCTTTTATCCTGTGGATCAGTTTTTGACCGACCGCCCGGAGCGCTTTTTGTCGGCGAGATCATACGGGAAAAATACTGCTGCTGTATTCCGACGAAACCCTTACTCCAGCGAAGTTAGTATTGATGATTTTAAGGAAACCACGACCAAAACCGGGGAACCGATCGCCAGGATTAGTGCGACTGTTTTTGTCATGCGCGAAACACAGAAAGCCATCATTTTGGGAAAAGGCGGCAGCGCGATAAAAAACTGGGCTCCTATGCGCGTGCAGACATAGAGCGGTTTATACAAATGAAAGTGTTCCTGGAAATAACGGTTAAGGTGCGCGATAACTGGAGAGACGACGAACGATCGCTGCAGCGTTTTGGGTATAAAATAAAAGACGGCAGGATGTTAACATCCCACCGTCAGAAATATAACCCCAAAAAACCTAATGCAAATCTACGGCGCCTTCTGTCAATTTTCAAAGTGTTTCCCGGAAAATTTTATTTTTTTGCTCAAACAGGCAAAAGTCGTACGTATCAAATTCAAGTATCCAACGCAAGGCAAAAAAAAATCCCCCTCCGTGCTTTCACGGAGAAGGACATCATCAAAACACGCTTCATTTATCTTGATCTTAACACCTCGGAAAAGAGGTAAAGAAGATTCTATACATCATTTTATACCCACAAATATAGGCATGCTTTTGTCTACTTTTCAATATTTTTTGAATAAAAAGTAACGTATATTTTTTATCGCAATTTGAAACGGCCTGGTTTCCACATCCTGATATGCGCGCGTTGATGCTTTGTTAGCCATTTGATGCGCTGTTGCCAGGCCCGAAAAAGCAGACCGGTTCGTATATTAGCGCCAATCTTGTTATCCATATGACATCAATACTCATCCGAAATGCCCGTGTCGTCAACCGCGGCGCGATAAAAGAAGCCGATATTCTTATAAAAAAGGGGCGGATCGCGAAAATAGCCGGCGCCATTACGGCTGATGCCGACATAGCGATCGATGCAACGGGCCATTATGTTATCCCAGGGATAATAGACGACCAGGTGCATTTTCGGGAGCCCGGCCTTACCCATAAAGCGACGATTGCGACAGAAAGCAGGGCGGCGGTTGCCGGTGGCGTAACGTCTTTATGGAAATGCCGAATGTAAACCCGCCTTCTGTCACCGGGGAGTTGCTCGAAGCAAAATACAGTATCGGCGCCCGGGATTCACTGGCCAACTATTCGTTTTACATGGGTACAACCAATGATAATCTTGAGGAAGTACTGCGCATTGACCCGAAGCGTATATGTGGTATCAAGATTTTCATGGGCAGCAGCACCGGGAATATGCTGGTAGACGATGAAAAAACGCTGGAACGCCTGTTTGCAAATGCCGCCACACTTATCGCTACCCATTGTGAAGACGAAATGACTGTGCGCCGGAATCTCGAGCGCTACAAGGCAATGTATGGCGAACAACTTACGGCTGCGCACCATCCCCTGATCAGAAATGAGTTGCATGTTACGTGTCCTCTTTCGCTTGCGGTGGCTTTAGCCAAAAACACGGAACCCGTTTGCATATCCTGCATATCAGCACCCGCGACGAACTGGAATTGTTTGATCCTGTTACACCGCTGTCTGAAAAAAAGATTACCGCCGAGGTTTGTGTACACCATCTGCGGTTTTGCTCCGACGATTATGCCGAATTGGGAAACAAGATCAAGTGCAACCCGGCCATCAAGGATGCCCGGCACAGGGACGCGCTTTTGCCGGCCCTGCTTGACGGTCATCTCGACGTAGTGGCGACCGACCATGCGCCGCATACCTAGGTTGAGAAAACGCAGCCATACCTGCAGGCGCCTGCCCGAATCCCGCTGGTGCAACATTCGTTGAACGTGATGCTGGAATTCTACCACGCCGGCAAAATTTCACTGGAACAAATGGTGGAGAAAAATGTGCCACGCTCCTGCCATCGCTTTCCGGGTGCAGGATCGCGGCTTTATCGACGAGGGCTGTTGGGCTGATCTCGCTATCGTGGATATAAATCACGACTGGACCGTCAAGCCCGACAATATCCTGTACAAATGCGGGTGGTCGCCCTTTACGGACCAATCATTCAGGGGCAAGGTGCTGAGCACAGTGGTAAGCGGACACCTTGCGTGGCATGAAGGTCGTTTCCGGGAGGACAGGATGGGTGAGCGGTTGTTGTTCGACCGCTAGCATTACTTCCGGTCGACCCACCAGGCCCAAACCACGAAAAGCCATTGCAACTGGCCAGCCCAGGCAATTGCTTCAACACCGGGTGGCGGCGGACCAAATATATTGGTCAGGTAAATGCCGTACAGAAAAACTATCAGCGCCCAAAAACTGTATTTGGCTGCATTACTGCGCGGTCTTGCTGCTCCCAGATACAGGTATATTCCTCCTGCGAATAACAGGGTTTCCAGCACCAGCGTACCCAATTTGGAATGCCATAACCCCAGGCCCAGCAAAGGAGAGGAGTCGCCCGGATACAGGGGCAGGTCAGGTATATGTACAATCAGGTCGAGTATCCAGTGGCTTAATACGCACAATCCGACGATAATCGCCGCCCGCTGGTCTTTTCGGGCAAGCCAGTACACCAAACCGATTGCGACTCCCCAACCGGCTGCCGCCAGCAGGCTGTGCGATATGGGGTAATGGACAAATCGAAGGGGGATGGGAGCAGCAGGGTCTGTCGTTATTTCCACCTGTTCCAAATTCAGGAGGAGCAGGGTGGGCCAAAGCAGGTCCAGAAACTGCACGGCAAAAAACAAGGTACCGAGGGAAACACCTGGCGCGGCCTTTTAGCGGCAAGTCCGACGGCAAAATGTCCGATGAACATATTCAGAAAGGGTTGAACAGTGCGCGAATGTTTATATCAAAAAGATGCGTCGTATGTTATGACAGTACAATGCCTTCCAGGTCGAAATCAATGGAATTTGGACCAAAACTTTCCAGTTCAACCTGTTTCAGCACCATTTTAACCGAGCGGGAATCTTTATAGGGTCTTTTGCATGCGAAAAGGTCAGTCCTGTGAGTTGCTCAATGAGGTTGATATTGACCTGATAGGTTGCGGCGTCATCGTAATCATCGAACAGCTTTTGGTTTGACGACAACCGCTTCCAGTTCTTCTTCTTTCTCGCGGACGATGTTGTTCTTGAACAGCAGTTTTTTTTGTCCCATCAGAAAGCCTACCCTGTTGAGGGTCTGGTCGTCGTTTGTAAAATAGACAACTTTCCAAAACAGGGTCGGTATCTGGACCTGCTCTCCCTTGACCGGGGTTACGAACACCGGATCGTTTTCGGACAGTACCGGGCCGGTGAAAACATTGATTTTGAGTTTGTTTTGGGAAGATTCCTTTTTCAGGATATAATCTTCCAGACTTCGCCACTCCTTCCGGTTCAGGTCGCCCACCTGAGGGGCGCAATTGGAGAAATAGAAGGTGGAGCGGGCCGCTTCTGTAGCCTGATCCAGGTTTTCGCCCCATTGTGGGTCCTCCCCGTTTTACCATGTGGCGCTTTATCGAATTCGCTGCCGCTTGCCGAATACAGGTCATTGCCCCATTGGTACTCGCCCGCGCGCGGGTCAACCGACCACCTGTCGCTGCCGCCAAACAAGTCTGTTCTGGTTATTTCCTGAAATTTTTTGCCGTCGATATTGACGGCTGCGTAGAGCGGCAGTTTGCGTAACTTGCTCAGGGCAACACTGAAATGCGGATAGGTAAGCAGTGCCTTCTCTTCACCCTTTACCGGAGCGGGCTCGTGGTGTTTTTCAGATCCCAAAACAGGGAGGTCAACCTTAAGGTTCTTTCCTATAAATGTTGGCTGATAGCCGTTTTCAGATGCCATCGTTTTCGGTTTTAAATGCAAACTTAATTATTTACACACAACCGAATCGCTCAATAGTGATATATTTCAAGGTGAAAACCGACGTCGGCACTGTTGCCGACGCCGGTGTATGATGAAAAGCAGGTAATCTATTTTGGGTTACGTTTCACGTAGAGTGACCGGATAAATTCCAGTTTGAATGGTACAAAGTTCTGGCCGGTGGCAGAAAAAAATAACTACACTTTTTGCTGTTTTCCCAGAATCACTTACGGTATCACCACAATTTTTCCTTGCTCCAACACCTTTTCCTTGCCTTCGCCGACCAGGTACCAGGCATAGATTCCGGCTGAAAAGGATGAAATATCCAGCACCTGCCACTGGGTACTGCCAAGCAGGCTGTGGTTCATTACTTGCCGACCTAAAGCATCGTAAATCTGTAGGGTAAACTGCTGGTTATCATGGGTTTCTTTCCTTCAGTCTGACTGCGATTTGATTTTGGCCGGATTCGGATAAATCACGGCAAAAGTGCTTTCCGAACCCGATTCAATTTGGTCCCGGCCATCCGGTTTCCCGCCGCCGCCTATGATTGGACCAAATGCGCTGCAATCCACGATGTCGTCTTCAACATAAACGCAATCGCCGCAGATGATGGTTACTTTGTAGTGCTGGTCTTCAGGTAGCGTCAGCGGGTTGAAATTCTGGTCAGCCTGCCAGTTTAAGCGTGGACAATTGTATGTCGGTATGCCGTTAATATACTCCCAGGTCACGCAGCAATTCGGGTCGTTGTACATAGCGATGGGGTTTCCGTTGAAGTACAGCGTGATGCGATCGACCCAGTGGCCTTCACTGACTTCACGGCACTGGTGGTTTACTGTGATCTGCTCGTCGCAGGGGTCAACGCAGTCCTCCAGTACAACTGTAATTTCATTGCCGCCGCCGTTCAGATCGACACAGATATCATCGCTCAGGGCATCAAGTCCGATAGGTATGCCGGTTCCGGGCGGCAGGTTGGCGCCTGCGTGGAGTGTCAGGGTCAGTGTTGTACAGAAAGGATCGCCGTCCATATCCGGAAGGGTAATTTGTGCCTGGCCGCCGGCGTCGAAACCGCCACCCGGAACGATACTCAGTCCGGGGAATGCCGGAATATCTGCCTGCATCGTAATGGGTAAAGGCGAACCCTGGTAATCGTCACTCAGGCAAACGGTGTATTCAATCACTATTTGTCCACCCGAACACTGTTCCAGTACCTCCGGTTTGATGGAGATTGCAGGGGTGCATGAGTTGTACACACTGATATCGTCCAGATAAAAATGGTAATTATTTGTCCCGATCGCCCCTGGATTGCCGTATACCAACAGGTCGGTAATGGGTTGGCCGGTTGTATTCGTCCATGTAAAAGAGTAAGGCAGCAGGTCGACTCCCAGCACGACATTGTTTGTATTGTCATACGTTATACCAGCGTCGTTGGGCATGGTGAAACTTTGCAGGCAAAATGCATCCACCGTTGGAGAGGAACAAAGCTGGAATTGCGTCTGGCAAAACGGTTCTGCTATTGCGGTGCATGGCGGCGCTGTTATTCCAATGAAGTTCACCTCGTGGCTGGGTGACCCCTGTCCTGATATCGAAGCCGAGGCCAGAAAACTTACAGAAATGGTGCATCCAGGCTCAACAGGCATTGAAAGCGGTAGCCGCACCACTTCCCAACTGCCGCTATGCGAACGCCCCCAGTGCAGTACCTTGTTGTTGGTTCCTCCCAGGACATTGATGTCGACCGAATTATCAACCGACGGCGCCGTGGCTATATGGAAATTGGGAAGCCCCAGTTGAGTGTAATAACTGCTCCACGCGGGCTCAAACCCTCGAAAGTGCCGAAACACAATAAATTGCAGTCCAACGGCTCACAATCGGTATCTATTCCGGTGTTCTGGACGACAATTGTCACGGTTGCCTCTTCACAAGCGCCGGCACAGCCGGAAATAGTATAGCAGAAGGACCAGATGCCGGGTGTGAGGCCCGTCACGTTGAAGCCGCCCGCTACAGGAGTTACCTGGATGCCGGCATCAAAACCACAACCGGACAGGTAAACCGGTATCGTCCCCGCCGGGTAAGCGTCGTTGGCCAGTAATGTGGAAAACGGAATGAATAAAGGGTTGTTGGCTCCGGGTCCGGTCAGGATAATCGGCGATTGAATGTTATCGTCAGTGGCCAGCACAAGACAACTTGTACACCCGCCAACGGCATTGTAACCCAGGTTGCACAGAATTGCCAATTCCGGGTCGGTGATGTGCCTGCGCTCTTCCCCCTGCGCAATACCGGGATGCATCACGAAATTCTCCCCGGATGCGCTACAGTTTTTATCCAGATGGCTTAGTTTATTCGCCATCTCAAAGTCGCTGGAAGGCGTCAGGTTGATATTGTTTACAGGAGCTATGGCAGTCGTGCCGTCAAAAAAGGCGATGTTCATGGAACAGCCTCCCGACAGGTCCTGCGGCATATTCGGGAATGCGGTATGGTTAAATTTGTGAGAATTGCAGCAGGGGCCCAGCGGGTTGGGCATGATTAGTGGCCGGTTGATGTTCATGGAATAAAGGAACCTGTCCCAGTCACTGAACAGGTCGCCACCACCGATGGCGTCGCCGCCAAGTCCGATCCGGGAGGCAAACCCCAACAGGTGCAACGCTTCGTGCAACACAACCGAATACAGGTCCACCTCATTCGGGCCGGTCGGGCCGTTCAGGTCGTCCTGCAGGGAGTGCCAGGTCGCCGTTGACGTAGGATTCGTTCTGATGTGCACCACCCCTGCTCCCACTCCTGCGGGCAGGTTGTTCTGCCCTGTAAGCAACGTTTGCAGAATGCTGCTGTGCAACAGCCCGCAATCCACCACAAACAAATCAGAGCCGGCAGCGGGCGCTCCGTATGTATTCGGTTCGCGAATGATGTTGACGGGTATGGATACCGATGCGCCTCCCGAAATGATGCCTGAAAGGTCGCCAAATACGGCACAAATGGTCTCTTCTTCGTCAGCAGGGAAACTGCCAATAAAATTGAGCATAAAAATACCCGAGTTACAGCCCGATTTGGCTGCGGATTGTTCCCCTGTAAAACCTGTTCCGTCGAATAACTGTTTCCAAACCGGTCATATACCACTACATCCTTGTAGTCGCGCGGCAGCGGGGTTGTGTTTTTGTGGATGCCGCAAAAATCAAGTGACTGGGCATTCAGGGTTGATATTCCGGAAATGGCCAGCAGCCACGCTGCAAAAATCAGCGGGCTTTTCACGTTCCGAAGAAATGAACTGTGTTGATGCATAATGAATCGTTTTGAGTGAAAGCAATGAGTAGTTTATCGTGTGGTTGTTTGAGGCCTGCAATCCAGTGCTTTGAGGTAACCTGCCATGTCGTGGCTGCGGTACATGAATACGAACAAAAGTCTGCTGGGTTTTTGCTGTTTTTTCTACAGTTTATGGGTTTTTTCCATAAACTGCACAGCCCTAGTTCAGGCAGTTATGCCGGAAGGGTTTTCCTGATTTCCGAGACTCTTGTTCCTCCATGGAGTTATCACTCCAAAGTGTCAGGGCAGCGCTATTCTGCGACAATTACCCTGTGTCTGGAAAGTTCGCCTTTCGAATCCTGAAGTATAAGCAGGTACATGCCGGCGGCATCCGGCATAACGATATTGGTGAGGGCCGTGGCCGTGGCACTTCCGATCAGTTTTCCGTCAACGGAGAACAGCTGGTAAGCTTCGACGGAAACTTCCGGATTTCCCGTATCCAGCAGCAATATGCCGCCCTTACTGACGGGGTTCGGGAACACCAGAACGGCTGTTTCAGCCTGTAGGTGATCGGTCTGATGGTCCTCATCCCTCGAGTCAGCAACCTGATGGTCGTCAGTCAGGCACTGGGTGGTCCAGAAACTCTTCGATCCGTATTTGGTCGTTCCCCAGCAATCCGTCGCGGAAACGGAAACCATGTGCCAGGAACTGTTCAGCAGGTTCCCGATATTGACGACGGCGCCGCCACCGGAGTAGGAGTACGTCTCGTTGGCATCGGGCACTACGCTCCAGGAGTAGTTGCTCAAGCCTGATGTTGCCGTAAAATAAGCCCACTGGCCGTTACACACGTAGGTGTTGCCCTGGACGACCATCGCAGGGGAATTATTGTAAACATTATAGCAGAATGTACTGATTTCCCTGCCCCGGCAGTCGTACACCTGAAAGCACAGGTTCTTGGTAGAGGAAGAAACCCAATGGATGCACAGGTTGAATATCGTTCCGCTTGGGTAGCCGGAGCTGGAAATCGATTGGTAAAAGCCAAAATCGGAGGAAGGATGCGACCCTGAAACGAAGTTATGGGCAACGCCGCAAGTTACCTTGTGGCCTCCTGTGCTGGTCACATCGATAAAACATACGTTTTCACTGGTAACCAGTATCTGATAAGTGTAAATAGCGTTTGGACAAACGGATGTCGGGCCGGAAACCTGAATGCCCGTTCCGTTTTGGGCTTGAAGAAAGAAGGAGCAGGCGCAAAGCAGGATCATTAAACGGAATGTCATGATGCAAGTGTTTATAGATGAAAAAATCGGTGATTCCTTGAATACGTTGCCTGCTTTTCAACATTCAGGGAACAGGATTATGGATTAAACGGAGGCGTTTTCTTTTCGAAGCGCCGACCAGGTCCACAAGGCTCCTGCAACATCGACAGCACCGAAAAGCAACAGGGGAGGCGATATATAGCCCAGTAAAACAAAGGCGCCAAAGAACAGGATGACGCTAAATCGGGTGTAAAGCGTCAGCCGGAAAAAACCGGTCAAGCCCATTCTGGCTTTGTATATAGTAAAAGCCGATAATCAAAGCCAGTACACCAACTACCCTGATCCAAACTTCCCCGGTTTCCGGCAGGCCGAACAGCCCCAGCAGCACATTCGGTGCAAGGATCAATACAATGCCCGTCAGGCACAGGTAAATGCCGAAAACAAAAACGGAAAGTGCGCTTTTACGCATGGGCGAACTGGTTTGAAGCGATTGACAAATGTCGGCAATAGTTATTAATAATAATATGTTTATGTGTTAAATGTTGATTTCCAGAACCCATACCCAACGACATGCCGGGTTTTGCTGCAATGCCTCAGGAATATGGACCATGAAGCCTTTCCCGACTTTTTCCCATGACAGGCTCTGTTTGTGTTCCGGGGACCCGAACATGCGCATTTCCAGGTAACGAAAGCGACGACAACCAAATATGCGAGGGCATTCGGGTTTCGTCGTCATCGGCGAGGTAAAACAGGTACATCGTTTTACCGTCTTTCTTTTGTGTGAGGCATACTTTGCCTTCCTTATACGGCGCAACCGGCCGTGTACCGTAAATGGCCTCGCCGTTCAGGGCCATCCAGTCGCCAATATCATGTAGTCTCCCATATGCTGCGGTATCCAGTTCTCCATCCGGTCCAGGCCCGACATTGAGCAGAAAATTGCCGCCCTTGGCCACCACATCGACCAGGGTACGCACGAGTTGCCCCGACGATTTATAGTTCGGATTGAATGAATACGACCAGCCGCCGGCCATGGTCATGCAGGTTTCCCACGGATAGGGCAGGACACTGCCGGGCACCTGTTGTTCGGGGGTGCGGTAGTTTTCATAAGGGCCATGCACGGACCGGTCAACGATCAGGATACCGGGCTGGTTGCGACGGGCCATGGCAGCGATACGGCCCATATCGATATTTTGTCCCCAGGGGCGGAGCTGATACCCCCAGGAGCGCACTTCATCGGTAATCGTACTGTCGGGGCGCACCCATCCGCCGTCGAGCCACAGAATGTCCATTTTTCCATAGCGGCTCATCAACTCCTCGATCTGGTTGTACGTAAAATCCTCATACCGTTGCCAGCGTTCCGGGTATTGCCGGATGTCGTAGTTGTTGCAGCGGTCGGGAGTGGCCCATTCCGGCGCCCAGTAGTCTTCGTTGTGCCAGTCTGGTTTCGAAAAATACGCACCCGTTCGGAAGCCTTTATGGCGGAAGGCGTCGAAGATGTGTTTGCTGACGTCTGCCCTGGGGTTGCTGTGAAACGGGCATGCCTTTCCGGTAATCTTGTAATCGGTGTATTTGCTGTCGAACATGCAAAACCCGTCGTGGTGTTTTGTCGTGAACACGACGTAGCGCATACCCGCCTGCCAGGCAGCATCCGCCCATTTTTCCGGATGGAACTTTTCCGCATTAAAGGTCTGCGGCAGTGCCTCGTAGCGCTTTACATAATCGATATAATCGGCGCCGTCGCGGCCGCACCACGGTTCCGAACAGATACTCCAGCTTTCCACCACGCCCCATTGGCTGTAGGCGCCCCAATGCATCATAAACCCGAACTTGAGGTCCTGCCATGTTTCCAGGTTTTGCCGTACCAGCGGATCCGGATCCGGCGTGTAAGGAAAGTGCTGGGCAGACACACAGGATGCCGCCGCAAGCAACAGGATAATCAAGAAGGTTTTCATCAATACTCTAACGTTTTACGGTCACATCGCCTTTATACAGGGCTTCTGTACCGTCTATAAATTCCAGTACGGCATACCAGACGAATACGCCGGGGTTGAGTTCCTGTCCCCTGTGTTTGCCGTCCCAGCCGATGGTGGGGCTGTTGGGCTGGAAATTGTAGTGCTCATAGACCATTTCACCCCAACGCGAAAAAATCTGGAACGACTTGATATTCGTCACGCCCCGCGGGTCGGCATAGATGGTGAACAGGTCGTTGTTGCCATTGTTATCCGGTGAAAAAATGTTCGGTACATAAACGTCAATCTGGCGGTCGACCACCAGGAGGAACGGCGCTGTGTCTTCGCATCCGCTGAGGGTCGATACCTTGATCTTGTACTGGTATGAGTTGGGTGGCGTAGCCAGCGGGTTCAGGCACGTGTCGCAGCTCAGCCATGTCGACGGTGTCCATTCGATCGACCCGATCTGGTCCAGAGGCAGGTTTACCTGGGCGTCGATCTGGTAACTGTCGCCCAGTTTGATCACCGCCTGCGGCTCAAGAACGACCTCGATAAAATCTCCTTCTTCTACCTGGGCATCTGCGCTTGTGCTGCAGCCATAGGCATCTACAATCAGGATGGTATAGTCGCCCGGAGTCAGTCCGGTAAACAAATTTTGCGCGGTGAACTGCTGCCCGCCATCGATCGAATAACGGATAGGCGGTTTTGCACCCTGAACATCCGTGATGAGGATCGATCCTTTATCGCCATAGCACCGGGGTTGTTTGACCACCACCGTTGGAACCGGCTCGTCGGGCACTATGACCACGTTATCGATATCCGTACAGCCGTTACCGGGGTTGGTAACGAGCAGGGTATAAGTGCCGGGTTCGTTAATGACTGGATTCGGTGTAAAAATGCCGGTGACCAGGCTTCCATCGGTGCTGGACCACAGGAAAGCCAGGCCCGGTGTGCCGGATGACGCGCTGCCGTCAAGCGAGGCCGTTTCGCCGTAGCAGGCGATGCTGAACGGCGCCCCGGCATCTGCCACCGGTGGCGTGATGTCTGCAAGTACGCTGGTGCCCAGAATATTGGAACACTGGTTGGCTGGGTCGATGCCGATGAGATAATAGTTGCCCGGCGCCGAAATACCGGTACTGGCGCCGTTGCCAATAATGGTGGTATCCGTTCCGTTCACGGTTGCCCAGGCAAACTGAATACCCGGCAGTGGCGAACCGCCGCTGAGCGTGACGGAGGTGTTAATACATGTCAGCAGGCCCGGCGGATTGAGGAAAAGCGGCGGATAATCCAGGTCCTCGTCGATCACAATGCCCGCCGTATCAGAACAAAAGGTCAGGGTATCCAGAATCACGAATTCATATACACCCGGCTGGTCGATCGGAAGCACGGTATTGCCCGGATATATGACGCCGTTGCTGATCCAGATCACATTGGCGGCGGTGGTGCCTTCTACCTGACCGGAAAGGATGATCTCGCTGATGGTGCAGTCCAATATATCGTCGGGATTGGCCAGAATGGTCGCCATCGGATTGTTCGTGATATCCGCCACTTGTACGGTCGTGGTATCCGTACAGCCAAATGAATTGACGATCAGGGTATAGGCGCCTGCTTTTCCCGCCGTTACTACGGGCTGGTTGGCGTTTCCGATGATTGTACCGTTGAGGGTGCTCCAGGCAAATGCAGCGCCTGCAACGCTGGAAGTACCCGACAGGCTGACCTGTAGCACGACACAATTGATCGGCTCCGGCTGTGCGGCGGCGGCGACCGGCTTTTCCCGGAAAACAATAGGCGTTCCCGCTGCGACTGCAGTACAAAAATCGCTCAGCAGGACATTGTTCGTGCCGTCGTTATCTCCCGCGACAGCAGAGATATAATACGTCTTGTTATAAACCATTGTCGCCGGATCGAAACAAAAGACAGGCTGGCTGTTGCGCGCGATTTCGTTTACGATCTGGTTGCTGCTGCCTTCATGCAAAACAAACTGGAAGGCGTCGTTGGGATCGAGAAACTGCCCTGTGGCGTTATAAATTGCTGTGAGGCATCCGTCGCCGCAGTACGACAGCGCATTGCCCGACATAGTGCCTACCGACGTTTCACAATTGATCAGTGCAATGGCAAAACCGCATAAGGTGACGCATCCGTTGGCATCCGTAACACTCACGGCATAGTTGCCTTCGCTGAGGTTGCTGATGACAAAATCGCCGGGGCCGACATTGGTTTGCGAACTGCCTGGCGACCACACGATGGTGTATGGGCTGACACCGCCGGAAATATTTACCGTGCCTGCGCCGTCCGAAGCGCCGGAAGGCTCACATTGCTCGATTGTTTGCAGGTAAGTTGAAGGCTGCCTGCCGGTTGGGTGATCGTGAACGAAGCGACACCGGAGCATCCGGCGGCATCCGTGACGGTCACAGCAGCAGGCGCCCGGCGGCAGGCTTCCTGGACTGGGCGGGTTGCCGGGGATGCCGGGCGCCCAGTTGTACTGATAAGGCTGGACACCGCCGCTTACCGAAAGTGCAATGGCGCCGTCGTTTGCGCCAAAACAAAAAGGATTTGTAGCGGAGCCGCTCACGGCCACCACGTCGCTACCTGCACCGACCGTAAACGAGGCCGTTGCGGTGCAGGCGCCGCCGGCACTAACGGTGACGGTGTAAACACCTGCCGTCAGATTCTGGAGATTCTGGGTGGTTTGGTTGTTGGACCATTTAAAAGTATAGGGCAGTGCCAGGAAATATCGATCGTAACGGAGCCATCGCTGCCGACACAAAGCGTGTTGGGCAAGGTGCTGCCCGTTATCACAGGGGTCATGGTACTGTCGGGCACATCGTACGAAACCACAGAGGTGCACCCGTTGCCGCTACTCACGGTCACGGTATAATTGCCGGGAGGAACGCCTACGTACAACTGTTGGAGCCCGTGACGGTTACCGTGTAGGTGCCGGCAGGAAGCGTATTGATGTCTTCGGTAAGCGCACTGTTCGACCAAATGAAGGTATAGGGCGATTGTCCGCCACTGACGGAAAGGTTGATGTCGCCATTGCTTTGTCCGCAGGATGCCGGTGTGATGTTGTCGGAAACAGACGGGGCGGGGCCGTGGCGCCTACCACATAGGTTGCGGTGTTGGTGCAGGTGCCGCCTGCGCGCTTTGACGGTTACGGTATAGTTGCCGGCCGGCACGCCGTTCAGGTCTTCGTTCGAGGTGCTATTGGACCAGGAGAAGGTATATGAAGCGCCGGGGCCGGGTGTGGATGGTGTTACCGTAACGTCGATGCTGCCATTATTCACTACACAGGAAGTATTGGGAGCAGGTGTGCCCGCAATGGAAAAACTGATCGAGTTTTCCGGGACATTCGCCGTTTGGTGACCGAGCAGCCGTTTGCGCCCGTAACGGTGACCGTATAGTTGCCCGTGGTAACGCCATTCAGGTCGTCGGTGACGGCGCCGCCTGTCCACATAAATGTGAGGGGCGTTGCGCCGCCGCTAACGGTCAGGTCGACGCCTCATTCGACAATCCGCAGATTTCCGGTGTTACCGATTGGGCGGCGGAGGGAGGGTGGTGGCATCGTTGACGGTAAACGAGGCGGTCGCCGTGCAGTTGCCGGTTCCGTTACCGATACGGTATAGGTGCCGGGTGCGAGGTTTGAAATATCCTCTGTCGCAGCGGCGTTCGACCACAGGTAGGTAGGCGCCTGCCGGTGTAACCGTCAGGTTGATGGCGCCATTGTCGCCGATACAACTGGTCAGCGGCGTAGCCGTGCCCGACAGGCTGAAGGTTGAGCTGTTATTCGGTACGTTCAGCGTCGTATCGGCGGTGCAGCCGTTGCCGGCCGTCACAGTAACGGAGTAATTGCCGGAATTCAGGCTGTTGAGGTCTTCCGAAACAGCCATATTCGACCAGGAATAGGTATAGGGCGCCGGTGCGCCGCTCACGGTGAGGTCGATGGCGCCAATAGCCTTCGAGCAGATATCGGCCGTTGCAACCGGCGTGATATCCGGGTTGGTCGTATTGTCTGCAACAGTAAACGTTGCCGGGGCTGCAATTGGCATCTGCGGTGACTGTCACGGTATAAGTGCCCTGCTGCAATACCCGAGATATTTTGCGTTGCGGCGGCGTTCGACCACAGATAGGTGTATGCCCGCCGGTGCAACAAAATATTCACTGCGCCATTTGCCGCGATACAGGAATTGTTGCCGGTTGGTGTGCCGCTGATATTCAGGGCAATATTGTTGGCAACATTAACAGTAGCCGTTGCAGAGCAGCCGAAAAATCCGCTTACCGTGACGGGATAAGTCCCCGGCGGTATATTGCTCAGGTCTTGTGTCGTGGCGTTGTTCGACCAATGGTAGGTATACGGCGGTGCGCCGCCGCTTACCGTTGCGTCTGCCCCGCCGTTGCTCAGGCCGCATGTAGCGGGTATACCTACCACGGAAAGGTTGGTTGGTACGGTGGCGTCGAGCACGTCGAAACTGGCTACAGCACTACAGTTGACGCCAATACTGACCGTAACGGTATAATTTCCGGTGTCAGGTTTTCAATGTCCTGCGTTTTTTGCCGTTCGACCAGTTGTACATGTAGTTGCCCGGCGGCGAAATGTCGATATCGATATAGCCGTTTGGCGTGCCGCAGGAATAGTTGTCGGAAACGACCCCGATGATGTCGATCGTAATGGTTTCCGCTGGGTACAGCGGCAAATATCACGGAAGTGCGGCCCACCGCCGAGGTGACGGTTACGGCGTAGTTGCCGGCAGGCGGGTTGGCAATGTCCTGCGACATCTGGTTGTTCGACCATTTATAGGTAAACGGCGGTAAGTCCGCTGAACACCTCCAGATCGACGCTGCCGTTGTTAAAACCGCAGGTAGCGGGCGTGATGAATACATCGAGAAACGGTACTTCGGATGCATCGTCTACCGTAAAACTTGCCGTTTCGGTGCAGGTGCCTCGGCGCTGACCGTAACGTCGTAGGTGCCGGGCGGAATATTGTCAGGTTTAGCCGAGTTGCTGCCGTTCGACCAAGGACTGTCAGGTTGTTCGGCGACAGGATCAGTACAATAGAGCCGTTATTGGTCACACAGGAGGTCTGTGGCGTAACATTGCCGTCCAGGCTGATCGGAATGGCATTGTCGGGGACAAAGGCGTTACCCACGGCTACGCAGCCGTTGGCGCCTGTAACGGTTACGGTATAATCGCCGGCCGGAATATTGCTCAGGTCCTGAACCACCTGTCCACTTCCCCATTGATACATATATGGCGCAACACCACCGATTACCGTTAGATTTATGCTGCCGTTATTCCAGTCCGCACGATGCTGCTGTGACAGAAAACGACAACTGCGGGTGTTCGGATTGTCGGGTACGATGCAAGGAAGTGACCTGGGTGCATGATCCCCCCGCCGCTCACAGTTACCGTGTACGTACCCGGCTGGGAGACCGGTGATGTTCTGGGTGGTTGCATTGTTCGACCACATAAAGGTATAAGCGCCCGGCGGGGCTACGTTTATGGAAATACTGCCTGTGCCATTATTGTTACAGGAAGTGTTGGCAGCCGCGTTGCCGCTGATATTGATGGGCGGATTGATATTGGGAATGGTGATGTTTGCCGTGCTGGAGCAACCGTGCGGCGCCGGTGACCGTGAGCTCCTCCGCCGGCCAAGTTACGAAATGCCGGGCAGCGCCTGTCGACCACAGGTAGGTGAATGGCGCCACACCTCCGGATACCGAGACTGTTACACTGCGTTGTTCAGATCGCAGGTGGAAGGGATGGGAATGGGTTGATAACGGGGTTGTTGGGATTGTCCGGCACCGTGATCGATGCCGTCTGGGTGCGGCTGCCGCCGCCGTTCACCGTCATCGTAAGGTTTCCGGGAGGCGGATTTCCAATGTTGGCGGTGGTTGACGCCTGCCGGAGAGATAAACGTATAGTTTCCGGGAGGCGTCACGGTCAGGCTGATGCTGCAGGTACCGCCGTTACGGGTGGTATTGGCAATCACTACGGGTTGATCGTATTGGGCGGGTTATTGTTGCCAGCCGTTATGCTGGCGGTGGTGGAGCATCCATTGGCGCCGGTCACCGTTAGGTCGTATGTGCCGACAGATATTGCCGAGGTTGGGCGTAGATGGGTGTCCTCCGGCCCACATATAAGTATAAGGCGCCACGCCGCCTGTAACATTCCCACTGATGGCGCCGTTGCTGAGGTCGCGGGTAGATGCTGTAGGCGATGGGTTGATATTCGGCGTATTGGGGTTGTTCGGCACGGTGAACGATGCGGTTTACAGGTACAACTTCCGCCGCCGCTGACCGTGACATCATGGGTGCCGGGGGCAGGTTGGATAAATTTTGTGTGGTTTCGCCCCCGACCGGGTAATCGTGCGCTGTGCATGCCCGCAGGAGCGATGTTGGGGGTTATGCTGCCGTTGCCGCCGTTGCAGGTGGTGTTGGCAACGATAGTGGAGGTAATATTGATCGGCGGGTTGTTATTTTACCGACGTTGATGCTGGCTGTGCTGGAGCACCCGTTGGCGCCGGTGACCGTCTGCGGCATAACTGCCGGCCGGTATGTTGGTCAGGCTGGAGGTGGATGCTCCATTGTCCCACATGAAGGTGTAAGGCGCTACGCCGCCCGTTGCACATTCAGGTTGATGCTGCCATTGCTCAGGTCGCAGGTGCTTTGTACGACCGTCGAAAGCAATAATGGAGGTAATGGGAAGATTTGTCCGGTACGTTGAAGGTAGCCGTAGAACTGCAAGTCGGGCCTGCCGTGACCGTGACAGTATGGACGCCCAGTGGCAGGTTGCTGATATCCTGGGTCATTTCGTTGTTCGACCAGATATAAGTATGAAAACCTGCCAGGTTGACGCTGATATCTATGCTGCCGTTGCCGCCGCTGCAGGTAGTATTAACAACCACATTACCGGTGATATTGAGGTTGACTATATTGTCGTTGACAGCCACATCCACGACGCTGGTGCGGCCGTTGGCATCGGTAACTGTGACGGTGTAGTTGCCGGCGGGACGCCAATGAGTCTTCCGTCATCTGCCCGCCTGACCAGACAAGTGTATACGGTACCGGTACCGCCACCTGCCAAGAGGTTGATGGCGCCGTTGCTTTGCATCCGCATTGCGCGTTGGTGACCTGCGCATTGGCCGTGATCGTGGTTTGGGTGATGACTGCATTTTCGGACGCATGCCCCGGCGTCCGTTCACCGAAGAAACGCTCTGAATAGCGTAGGTGCCAGGCTGGAGTTGCCATCAGGATATACGGATTGTCGCTGGTTTGGATCGCGGGTTGCGGCGCTCCGTTGATGGTATACACAAATTGCCAGGGCGCCTGGCCGGTAAAGTTGACCGTCAGTGGTACCGAACCCATAGCGCCCGCACACATTACACCGCTGCCGGCAATCATGGCCGTCGGCGAGGGATGATGTCGATGGTGATGCAACTTGGAGTCAGGTTGGGATAACACGCATTGGCTGCGTTCAGGCCAGTGTTGGCCAGCCTGCTGGCATTGGCATTCCAGTCCAGCGCCGATGTTCGGGCCGCTACCCGTTACCGTACCCATACCGGCGGGCGTAATGCTCCAGGTATAAATGGTGGCGCCCGGTACCCAGCGGTATGGTAAAACTGGAAGGAATTGCCCTGGCAGGCCATGGCGGGGCCGCTGATGGCGCCCGGTGTCTCCGGTGGTGCGCCGACGGTGGAGACCATCCAGTACTTCGATCGAATAATCATACATTCCCGGCGCATCCGTCAAGTACAAAATAGTAGATTTGTCCGATGACGAAATTGCTGGCCGATAATATAAAAGGATCTTCCGTGCAGGAAC
>JADJRC010000018.1 GCA_016712415.1 Lewinellaceae bacterium
CTTGTCCGGGATTTTAAAGTCGGGATGGTGGTAATAGTCGTATGGGTTCCAGCCGTTGCCCTTCGCCCAATTCAGGAACATTTTCAGTTTTTTGATGAAGTTGCCGACGGTGTTTTCCTGATACGTTGCGCCGTCGCGGTGCTCGTAGTCTTGCAGGTAGCGCAGGAACTTGCCGTAAAACGCCAGATTGATATTGTCGTAGGTAAGGGTAAAGCGTTGTCGTTTGGCGAATTGCTCCAGATGGGTTTTCAGGTTCAGAATGTGCGACATACTACCTTTCGATGTTCCTTTGTCACTATGGTATTCGATGAAGGCGGCAAAATCGGTCATCAGGTCGCGTTCCTCTTCCACCGTGTATGTCCCCGAAAGTATTTGTTCTTTGAACTTTTCTTTCAGCGGCATTTTACCCTGCTCCACAGCATCACGGTACAAGCTTTCGGCACGCTTCCTGATTTCGTTCAACCGGGCGTTTGTCTGTGTGGCAAACTGGGCAAATGTGGTAAACCTTTGATTTTTGAAATACCGGTTTGCACGTTTGTTCGGTAGGAAGTTCATCCGCACCGTTTCTCTATTGACCACATATCTAATCTGACATTGGATCAGGCGTTCGGTGTCGGTGTATCGTCTTTGCGGCGATTCAAAGCGAAAATTACATTTATCATGTTGTGGGCAGGTTTGCAAAGTGCGAGTAAAAATGCGAGTAAGATTTCTTTCTTTTACCTGCTCAAAGTTACTAAATGTTTCCCGGTTTTCAAATAAAGTCTTGATAATCACATATTTTAGGAAAAAACGGAAAAGTCTGGAAAATGGGGTTCGATCCCCGTCGGGGCTACTTCTTTAAATTTTAAGTGCTTGAAAATGAATTAATTGTAATTGATTGGTTCATTTTCTGAGCATTTTGGAGGTCGTTCTGGCCAAAACTGGAGTCATCCCGAATTGTGCAATTGATTTTGGAGAAGTCAAATATTTACAGATCAGTCGGTTATGTAAAATATCCGACCTGGTAGAGCGGCAAGGTTTCTGTAGCGATATTTGCGTTAAACAACTTACCAGACAGGGTATGTACGCCGGACTTCCAAGTCCGGCGCCTCCACCACGTTACAACGGACCTGGAAGTCCGTTGTACATACTCTCTGCATAAACGGTCAGGCGTGATGATCTGATATAAGTTAAATCCTGATGCATAACTTGAGAAAAGCGGCGCTTCGCGAGGCCAGTTTTGGACGAAGGCGTAAAAAAACTATGCAACCAGTTGAACGGCAGTAAAATACGACGCGGAAAACGCATTGGGATTTTACCCAATATTTCAAAATCAGGGCCTTTTTAAAGAAAAAACTGATATTTCTCGTTGAAAATTTTGAAATGACGCGGGAAGTAATTCAACTTTACGTATTGTATTTCAGGTACTTGACCTGATTTCCGCTCTTCCAGCCCGTATCCAGACGTAAGAGGATTGAAACTGTATATTCGCCAACCCCAAACCGGGAACCACAACTTCCAGCCCGTATCCAGACGTAAGAGGATTGAAACTCTTATGATGTTATAATTAGTGATCGGGTTGTAAGTTTTCTTCCAGCCCGTATCCAGACGTAAGAGGATTGAAACACTGCTTGCCGAGAATATCAGGAGGCACTCCAAGAACTTCCAGCCCGTATCCAGACGTAAGAGGATTGAAACCTACTTCGCAGATGATAGGACCACGCCCGACTTTCCTTCCAGCCCGTATCCAGACGTAAGAGGATTGAAACAAATAATCGAACACCCAACCAGAACCTCAAGCATCTTCCAGCCCGTATCCAGACGTAAGAGGATTGAAACGGAACGCCAAACTTCCACGCAAAGTAAGCGTAGAGCTTCCAGCCCGTATCCAGACGTAAGAGGATTGAAACGGTAAATCATCAGGCGTATCGCCGACACAGTACTAAATTCCAGCCCGTATCCAAACCCAAGAGGCGCCCACCAAAACGAACGACCCGTCCGGAATCCCGGGCGGGTCGTTGCATTGATGATTGGGTTTCTTTCAAACGCCGAGCATGTCGATAACGATAATTGCACCACCTGAATCCGCTCATGTCGTATGACATTCCATGCTTCAAAGCGTTCCTTTAGCCGGGTTTGTTTATTTGGGGTGTGTGCCGCAGGCAGTGCAGCAGAAAAAGAATTCTAAACTACATTTGTACTTTGACGCACCCAAAACCTGGATACGAAATGATTTATACCTGCCACTTTGCCACCATTGAAAACATATGCCTGAACTGATCTCGAAAATTGCGACAATCCTCGGTCTGAAACACATCCATCGCGCACCCGAACGGGACGACGGCAACTCCCTGGCCGCTGTGATGGCGTTCAAAGAAAAATACCCGAAATACGCTCTCGATGACGCAGGCAACATCATCGGGCTAAACCTCGCCAAAACTGGCCTGACCGATGAAAAATGGCAAAAAATACTTGCACTGCCCGGCCTGGCCGACCACTTGCGGGCATTGAACCTGAACGAAAACGGCCTGACGGCATTCTCATTTCCCGAAGGTCAGGGTTTGCGAAAACTGGAAAACCTCCACCTTGCGGAAAACAAACTCAAAGAATTCGCACTACCGGAAGGTATGGATGCGCTGACGGATCTGGAGTTGGAGGAGAATCCGCTGGAATCGCCGCCGCCGGACGTGGTGGCACTGGGGAAGTGCAGAAATTTTAAATGGCTGAAGGATACGGGAAAACGCCCTGTCCTCGAAGCCAAAGTGATGTTCATTGGCGACAGCAGTTATGGAAAGACACACCTGATTGAAATGCTCCGTCACCAGAAAATCACTCGTGAGATCACCACTACTCATGGCATAGAGCGCTGCCGGATGGAAGATGCGCCTTCCAATGAGGGCCCCATTCGTTTGAATGTTTGGGACTTGGGCGGGCAGCAGTTTATGCGCAGCACCCACCAGTTTTTCTTCACCGAACGTACACTTTATGTGCTGGTTACTGTGGCACGACGCGAACGCAAAGACCTCATCAACAAAACCGACCTGGATGAACACGACATAGACCGGGAACCGCTTCGCCGGGAATACCCTAACATCAAAGGTTTTGTGCGTACTGCTGTGTATGACAGTCCTGAAAAAAAGGTGGTAGCACTTGATACCATTCAGGAATTGCAAGCCAAAATCCACGAAATTGTCTCGGATAAAAATGAAATGCCCAGCGTTTTTGTTGAACAGCGGCCTGAATGGTTTACTGTCAAGAACGAACTGGAAGCAATGGACATGGAATACATCAGTTACGAAAAATATCGCCAACTTGAGCATATAAAAAGCCTACCCGAAGACGAACAGCGTATGAATCTCAAACAGTTGGCCTCACTCGGCACAGTGGTCAGTTTTGTTGACGACCCCCGTCTGGACCATACCCACGTCATCAACCCGCAGTGGATCATGGATGGCGTGTACACGCTCATCAACGATTCAGTGATAAAAGACAAACGACGCGGCCAGTTCAGTTTTGCCGATTTAAAACGACTGCTATCTACGGCAGGTACCCGAGGGATAAATATAACTTTTGATCGAATTGATGAAGAAGTTTAAACTTTGCTACCCTGTGCGCAGGCTTGATAACACTTTTGTTGCCCGATCTTTTTCCGACATTGAGCCTGCCGGGGTTTGGCCTGAAGAAAGCACGGGACTGCAATTCCGTTTCAATTATGGCTCCTTTCCGCCCGATTTGTTCATGGCTCAATTTATTGTCGAAGGCTACGCCAACATTGTTGACGAAAAGCGATGGCGTAGCGGCGTAGTAGTAAGTGATGGCCGTTGCCAGGCCATTGTACGCCGGGGGTTCTCCAATGAATACATTGAAATCGAGGTGGTCGGGCCTGAAAAACAGCGACGAGGCTACTTGCACGAATTGCTCGGAGTATTTCGAGAATTGCATAGCCCGTTTGAAAATCTTGAAGTAACACGGGAAATTCCTTTCGAAAACGTCTGGCTCAACTATGATCACCTTCTGACATATGAAGAAGAGAATGAGTCTTATTTCCATCCTGAACTGAAGAAAAAAATTCCGGTTTCAGAAGTACTCGATGGATATTCTCAACAGGGGGATAGAGACATGTTTGGCAAACAACTGAATCGCATTGAAATGAAGTTGGATATGGTTGCAGAAGAGACAGGGTTCCTCAAACAACTTGGAAAACATCAATCGGCTATTCTTCAACAACTCAACGAAGATGACAAAAACGAAAAGACCTCTTTGCAACAATTCAGAACGGACTCGACGAACTCTCCCGAAAATTACCTGCCGATGACCCGCTTTTATCACAAGTGCAAAAATTCAAAACCGAGCCGGATGTAAAAACCAAAATCAAACTGGGATTGAATCTGTTGTTTTTTGCCTTAGAGACCGAAGTTGCCTGGAATATGAAAGATGCGTTCCGTCAGATCGTTCACGACATGAAAAACGGGCATATTTTACCAAGCCATAGCCGAAAAGAATATATGGTCAACGATAAATTCTCCCAACCACTTCCCAACCTCCCCCTCCCCTTCGACATGATACCCGTTGAAGGCGGTACTTTTGATATGGGCGACGAACACGGCGATCTCCCGGATTACTGCCGGCCCGTACACCAGGTGAAGGTCTCCGGTTTTTACATCGGGAAATACCCGGTGACGCAAGCGGTGTGGAAGGCGGTGATGAACGGCGAAAATCCTTCCCGATTTCAGAGTGATGACCGCCCTGTGGAGCAGGTATCCTGGGAGGATGTACAAGGTTTCATCAAACGTTTGAATGATTTGACAAGGGATACTCGCCCGGCGGGTCATTTCTACCGCCTTCCGACAGAGGCCGAATGGGAGTTTGCGGCACGCGGCGGCAAATACTTCACGGAAGGCTACAAATACGCAGGCAGCGACCGGCTCAAGGATGTGGGCTGGTTTGCAGACAACAGCGGAAGAGAAACGAAACCCGCCGGGCAGAAACAGCCCAACCAGTTGGGCATCTATGACATGAGCGGTAACGTGTGGGAGTGGTGCGAGGACTGGTTTGGGGGCACAGATTATTACGAAAAATGCAGGAAAGTGGGTATTGTTGCAGACCCACAGGCCCTGTTGGGCGCATTGCGGCGCGCCGCGGCGGCGGTTGGGCCTACACGGCGCGGTATTGCCGCGCCGCCTCTCGCTACTACGGCACGCCGGGCGCTCGGGGCAGCAACATTGGCTTCCGCCTTGCTTTGTCCCTGCAGGCAGATGGGCGCTCCACTCCGGCTTTCCCAGAGCAAAAAGGAAAACGAAATTTACTTGGCAATCACCTTTTAAGTTTTCATACAATAAAAACCATGACTGGCCCGCACAAAGAAATCGTCAAAGGCTGTGAATTTTGGATGATCCCGGTCGAGGGTGGCGCCTTTGAAATGGGCAGCCCGGATAACGATACAGAGGCAGCGTCCAATGAAAAACCGCAGCATCAGGTGACGATTTCCGGTTTTTACATCGGGAAATACCCGGTGACGCAAGCGGTGTGGAAGGCGGTGATGAACGGCGAAAATCCGTCCCGATTTCAGGGTGATGACCGCCCTGTAGATCAGGTATCCTGGGACGATGCGCAGGAATTTATCAAGCGATTGAATGAAGTGACAAATGATACTCGCCCGGCGGGTCATTTCTACCGCCTTCCCTCGGAATGCTAATGGGAATACGCGGCACGCGGCGGCAAAGACTTCACGGAAGGCTACAAGTACGCAGGTAGCGACCGGCTCAAGGATGTGGGCTGGTTTGAAGACAATAGCGGAAGAGAGACGAAACCCGCCGGGCGGAAACAGCCCAACCAGTTGGGTATCTACGACATGAGCGGTAACGTGCGGGAGTGGTGCGAGGACTGGTATGGCGACACAGATTATTACGAAAAATGCAGAAAGGCCTACATTGCAGACCCTAGGGCCCTGGTTCGGGCTCGCGTGGGCCGCGGCGGCAGTTAAACAGCACGGCGCACTATTGCCGCGCCGCCTCTCGCAACGGCGGCGCGCCGGGCAATCGGTACAGCGTCATTGGCTTCCGCCTTGCTTTGTCCCTGCAGGCAGATGGGCGCTCCACTCCGGCTTTCCTGTGAGCAAAAAGGGGAAACGAAATTTACTTGGCAATCACCTTTAAGTTTTCATACAATAAAACCAGACTGACCCGCACAAAGAAATCGTCAAAGGCTGTGAATTTTGGATGATCCCGGTCGAGGGTGGCGCTTTAAATGGGCAGCCCGATAACGATACAGAGGCAGCGTCCAATGAAAACCGCAGCACCAAAGACGATTTCCGGTTTTTTACATCGGGAAATACCCGGTGACGCAAGCGGTGTGGAAGGCGGTGATGAACGGCGAAAATCCTTCCGGATTTCAGGATGACCGCCCTGTGGAGCGGGTATCCTGGATGATGTACAAGATTTCATCAAACGTTTGAATGAAGTGACAAAGGATACTCGCCCGGAAGGGCATTTCACCGCCTTCTGACAGAACCGAATGGGAGTTTGTGGCACGCGGCGGCAAATACTTCACGGAAGGTACAAGTACGCAGGCAGCGACCGGCTCAAGGATGTGGGCTGGTTTGGGGACAACAGCGGAAGAGAGACGAAACCCGCCGGAGCAGAAACGGCCCAACCAGTTGGGCATATACGACATGAGCGGTAACGTGGGAGTGGTGCGAAGACTGGTTTGGAGGCACAGATTATTACGAAAATGGCAGGAAAGCGGGCATTGTTGCAGACCCACAGGGCCCTGTTACGGGCACGTACCGCGTGATCCGCGGCGGTTGGTTCAACGCGGCGCAGAATTGCCGCGCCGCCTATCGCAGCCACCACGCCGCGCCGTCGGTACGGCCACATTGGCTTCCGCCTTGCTTTGTCCCTGCAGGCAGATGGGCGCTCCACTCCGGCTTTCCTGTGAGCAAAAAGGGAAAACGAAATTTACTTGGCAATCACCTTTTAAGTTTTCATACAATAAAAACCATGTCTGACCCGCACAAAGAAATCGTCAAAGGCTGTGAATTTTGGATGATCCCGGTCGAGGGTGGCGCCTTTGAAATGGGCAGCCCGGATAACGATACAGAGGCGTCGTCCGATGAAAAACCGCAGCACCAGGTGACGATTTCCGGTTTTTACATCGGGAAATACCCGGTAACGCAATTGGTGTGGAAGGCGGTGATGAACGGCGAAAATCCCTCCGGATTTAAGGGGGATGACCGCCCTGTGGAGGAGGTATCCTGGGACGATGCACAGGAATTTATCAAGCAATTGAATGAAGTGACAAATGATACTCGCCCGGCGGGTCATTTCTACCGCCTTCCCTCTGAAGCCGAATGGGAATACGTGGCACGCGGCGGCAAATACCACGCAGAGGGGTACAAATACGCAGGCAGCGACCGGCTTAAAGATGTGGGCTGGTTTGCGAGCAACAGCGGGAGCGAGACAAAGCCCGTCGGGCAAAAGCAACCTAACCAGTTGGGTATTCATGATATGAGCGGGAATGTGTGGGAGTGGTGCGAAGACGACTGGCACAGCGATTACAAAGGTGCGCCGGAAGACGGCACGGCCTGGATAAACCACTCTAATCGGGGCACGTACCGCGTGAGCCGCGGCGGCAGTTGGCTCAGCACGGCGCAGTATTGCCGCGCCGCCTATCGCTACTTCAACTCGCCGGGCTATCGGTACGACTACATTGGCTTCCGCCTTGCTTTGTCCCTGCAGGCAGATGGGCGCTCCACTCCGGCTTTCCTGTGAGCAAAAAAGCGCTGCGCTGCGACGAAGCGAGTAAGGAGGGAGGGACGACCGACGGCGAAGCGAAGTAAGCAGGGCGGCGCAAATTGCGAGCGGTGGGAGCGGTGGGAGATGGGGCGCATGCCCTGTAACCCGGAATGGTATTCCGGGGTTGATGGTTTTGCCCTGTAACCCGGAATGGTATTCCGGGGCGCTGAATATCATTCCGGGTCGCGGAATACCATTCCGCGATACTGCCACGATACTTTTGCGACCCTGCGAATGTGCCCAATGGATTGTCAACAAGCCCCGCCCATTTTCAGATTGGTTTTATCCGACAAGTATGATCCCGGGCTTATCCTGTCAGTCAGGTTTCCCTTGTTGTCGCATACGATACGACCGTCACGGCTGTTTAATACCCGAAAAGCCCCTCCATTGCATCCCCCACTTTCTCAATCGAAGGAATCATCTCCTGCTCCAGGGTGTTGTTGAGCGGCACGGCGGGCATGTTGGCGGCGCCGACGGTGCGCACCGGCGCGTCGAGCCATTGAAAACAATGTTCGGAAATGCGCGCGGCGAGGCTTTGTGCAAAGGTATTGTTCACAGGTTCTTCCGTGACGACGAGCACCCTGCCGTGCCGCTTTGCCGCTTCGTACATGGCCTGCTCGTCGACAGGCGCGAGCGTGCGCAGGTCCGTGACTTCCACACGCCCTTTAAACCGGTCGCCGGCCGCATTGATGCTCCAGTGTACGCCCATTCCGTAGGTAATCACGGCCAGCGACTCGCCGGCCTTCACCTTGCTTTCATCCGCCGTCAAGGCAAGTCGCGCCTTGCCGAACGGCACGACGTAGTCTTCGTCGGGCTCGACGGTTCTGGCGCCATCCGTGCCGCGCAGCTTCGACCAGTACAGGCCCTTGTGTTCAAAAATCACCACGGGGTTCGGGTCGTGATACGCCGCTTTCAGCAGCCCTTTGAGATCGGCGCCCGTGCTCGGGTAGGCGATCTTGATGCCCCGGATATTGGCCACCACGCTTTCCACGCTGCTGCTGTGGTAGGGGCCGCCGCTGCCGTAGGCGCCGATCGGCACCCGGATGATGCAACTCACCGGCCATTTGCCGTTGGTCAGGTAACAGGAGCGGCTCACTTCGGTGAACAACTGGTTGAGCCCCGGCCAGATATAATCGGCGAATTGTACCTCCACGATGGGCTTCAGTCCCACGGCGCTCATGCCGACCGTGCTGCCGATGATAAACGCTTCCTGGATGGGGGTGTTGAACACGCGGTGGTCGCCGAATTTTTCTGCCAGCGTCGCCGCTTCGCGGAATACACCGCCCAGCCGACGGCCCACATCCTGCCCGTACAGCAGGCACTCGGGGTGTTTGCGCATCAACTCCTCGATGGCAAACAGCGCGCAGTCGACCATTACTTTGGCCTCGCGGTCTCTGGGCGCGCGTTCTCCCGTTTCCTGCGTTACCGGTGTCGGCGCCAGGTCGTGGGTATAGAGGTCTTCAGGCCGCGGGTCTTCGGCGTTCCGGGCTTTTTCAAAATCGCTTTGCACCAATGCTGTGGCATCTTTTTCGATCTGTTTCAGTTGTTTTTCGCTGAAGCCGTTCGCCAGCAGGGTGCTGCGCAAAATAGGGTAGGGGTCGCGTTGGGCGTGTTCTTCGAGGTCGTCGCGGTACCACTCTTTGCGCACGCCCGAGGTGTGGTGGTTGAGCAGCGGCACCCGCGCGTGCAGCAAAAACGGCCTGCGTTCGCGGCGGATCGTTTCCAGGATTTCCCGGACGCGTGTCCAACATTCTGCAAAATCATTCCCTTCTATGCTGATCGCTTCCAGTCCGGGAAATCCCCTGGCGTATTCGAAGGCGTTGGCCACCCGGGTTTCTGCTGCGTTTGCCGAGATGTCCCAGCCGTTGTCCTGTACGAGGTACAGGATGGGCAGTTTTTTCAATATCGCCATCTGGAAGGCCTCGCTGACTTCGCCTTCCGTAACGGAGGCATCGCCGAGGGAGCACACGACAACCGGCGGCGCGGCCTGTTCTGCGGCGTCGAACAGGTTCATCTGTTCCTTGTACCAGAATCCCAGTGCCGAGCCGGTGGCCGGTATGACCTGCATGCCGGTGGCGCTGCTCTGGTGGGGTATTTTGGGAAAATCGGGGCGGCGCAGGCTCGGGTGGCAGTAGTACGACCGACCGCCGGAAAACGGGTCGTCGCGTTTGGCCATCAGTTGCAGCATCAGTTCGTAGGGCTGGAGGCCCATGCCGAGCAGGATGCTGTCGTCGCGGTAGTACGGATAGGCGTAATCCTGCGGCAGCAACTGCATGGCCACGGCCAACTGGATCGCCTCGTGCCCCCGCGAAGTGGCGTGCACGTATTTGCTGACAAACTTGAAATTGGCTTCGTAAATCTCCGTCATGGCCTTGGCGGTGGCCATGCGGAAGAAGGCTTTTTCCAGGGTTTCGGCAGCGGGAAACCCTGTTGTTGTTGTGCTTTTAACGGGCTTTTTGGACGCCGGCTCTGCGGTTTGCATGATTGGGCAGTGTTTAGTTGTGAAGGCCCGCAAAGGTACGGTTTATCTTCAACTCCGCTAAAACCCGGCCTTGATGTATGCCCAGCCTTCGTGTTGTTTTTTGATGACCTCGACCATGCCCGATGGCACGGTACCCGATCCCTGCACGAGGTCGGCGCGTTGCACTTTCTGACTGCGCATGGTATTCTCGCAGGCACTGAATTCCACTCCCCTGGCTTGCAAGGTCTTGATTTTGGCTGCCTCGGTTGTTTGCGCACTGACCAGAAACGGTAGTCCGCCGCTGTGGCAAACCACCTCGATTTTCGTATTGGGCGCCGCCTCCAGGATATGACCGATCTGCTTGACAAGCGCCATGTGGACCAGGGTATCCCCGTTGGTCAACTGGATGACAACCTTGTATTCGGTGGGGTCGGGTGTGTGCGCTGCTTCCTGTGAAAACGCCGGTGCAGAAAAGAACAATATGCTGACAATCAGGGCTGTATAACGAAATGATTTCATGTAAAAGGTGTTTTTTCAATGTGTGAAGGAATCGCCGCGCCTGTTATGACCTGCGGAATGGCTTGATCATCTGGCTGAAAAACCCGTGGGGATACTTTTCCACTTTGGGGAATCCCAGGGCAATATCGCGCCCGTTTGTGGGCATCCACACCGTTTTGAACAGGTAATCCCAGATACTGAGCGTTAAGCCGTAGTTCACCCCGTAGCTGCCTTCGGGCAATTCTTTGGCGTGGTGCCAGATATGCATCTGCGGGCTGTTGAAGATGTACTGCAAAGGGCCGAGCGGCAGGTAGATGTTGGCGTGGTTCAGGTGCCCGATGGTCAGGGTGAACAAATGCACGATGATAAACTCCTGAATCCCGAAGCCGATCATGGCCAGCGGGATATACTCAATGCTCCTGTAGACGAGGGTCTCCACGAAATGGTAGCGCAGGTGCGCGGCAAAACCCATCTGAAGCACGGAATGGTGCACTTTGTGGAATTCCCACAGTTGCGGAACGCGGTGCAGCAGCCGGTGTGTGTTCCACTGGATAAAATCGCGCACCACAAAAAGAATCAGTAATTGCGCCCAGCCCGGCAGGTTTGCCACATTGATCGCCACCAGGTTGCGCACGCCGAAAACGCCTGCCAGCAGGTCGTTGAATGCGTGGACCACCACATCGGAGACCGCCGCGTATCCCACCAGCCCGAACAAAAAGAAGTTGAAAAACATGTAAAACACATCCAGCCAGAAGTCGCGGCGGAGTGCCGGCTGGTTTTTTCGCCAGGGGAACAGGAGTTCCAATCCGTAAACGACCAGAGAAATGCCGATCAGCCAGTAAAAATAATTGCCCCAGTGCGGGTGCATCACCTCCTTCCAAAGGTAGTTGGCGTAGCCGCGGTACCCGTTCAGGAATATCTCAACGTACTTTTCCATTTTTCTGCTTGTAGAAATCTTCTATTGGTTGGTAGGGGCCGTATTTATGCTGTTGTACGCTGAAGGTATCGGCATAAGGCCCGAATGGATGGTCGATGGGCTTTTTGGAAATATCGGGCCAGTCCTGTGCCAGGAAACGGTGTTTGGGCCGGGGTTGGGAATTGACGAACGCCGCCACATCCCAGGCCTCCTCGTCGGTCAGTTGCGGGTTCTGGTACGTAGCCCCGAAAGGCATATTGGCCTTCACATAACCTGCAAAACGGGATACCCTGAACAGCCCCGCCGCTTCACTATAACTTTTCATGCCCCACAGGGGCGGGTAGTTGCGCGGACTTTCCGGTATGGGCAGCCCTGCGCCGTCGGGTCCGTGGCAACTTGCGCATTTGGCGGTGTAGACGGCCTGCCCTTTGTCCGGGTCTGCCGCCCGGTCGGGATAAGGCAACCGGAGGATACCCGATCCTTTGGGCGTTTGTTTGGCGGGCACGTTCGACCCCAGCCATCGGATATAGGCCACAATGGCGCGCATTTCCCGGCTGTTGGTATCGAGCGGCTGACCGTCGAGGCTGCGCATAAAGCAGTCGTTCACCCGGAAAGAAATATCTTCCGGGAGGCCGGACCGGGCGCGAACTTTCGGGTAGGTGGCGGCTACGGCGGCGTAATTGTTGCCAAAAGGTTTGCTGCCGGCATCGAGGTGGCAGTTCTGGCAGTTCAGGTCGTTTACGCTGTTGGGGCGCACCAGACCGTATGCCCCAAAGTAATCGCCCGTCCGGGCGATGAGATCCCTGCCGTATGCAACCAATTGCTCCTCACGCCCTTCGGGCAGGGTTTGGGGGTCGGGTGCATTCCAGTCCGCCTGGTCGCTGTACGCCATTAAAGCCTTCGTTCGGATCTCCTGAAGCCGGCGCGCTTTGCCGCTGTTTTCCTGAATCCAGAAAACGGCGATACCGCCGAGTACGAGCACGGCCGCGCCGCGCAGAACCAGACCCAGAATGACGATACCTTGCCCGGTAGAGCCGCGTGAATCTTTCAGGTAAGCCGTTAAACGACTGTAGGCGCGTATGCCGTGCAATCCGATCAGCACGCCGGCGGCGAGGGCGAGGGCACCGGCAGTAAAGAGGAGGTTGGACAAATCATCCATTGGATCAATTTAATTTTTCGTGACCGGTTTGCCTGCATCCTTCCATGCGATGAAGCCGCCGCTCAGGTCGAATACCTGTGGGTAACCGGCCTTCGCTATCTGCTCCGCCGCGTCGGCGCTGCGGCCACCCTTGGCACAATAAACGAGTACCGGTCTGTTTTTATCCAGTTTGCCGAATTGCGCCGCAAAATCGTCGTCGTATATATTCATATTGACGGAACCTGCGATATGCCCGGCAGCATATTCTTCCGGTGTTCTCACATCAATCAACTGTACCGTGGAGTCTTGCTGCAGTTTGGTCTCGAATGCTGCGGGCGAGATTTTTGATTGCGCCGTTACGTTCGAATACTGACAGGCCATACCCGCCGCAAGCAGCAACGAAAAGAGTAATTTTCCCATGTTTGTATAAAATTTGGTTTGCGCTAAAATTGTTGTAAAATTAGCAGGTCTTTCGGAATGTTGCCCGACTTTTTGTCCTGTAAACGTCAGTAATTTAATTCTTTTTTACCACTAATTGACCTTATTTTTGCCAAAATTTTATTGAAAAACGCGCCTTCTTACAAGATTACTGTCGCTGTATCGTTTCAGCGCCAACTTCAATTTTGATTTTCTCATTTTCAAAACAAAAACTCATGAGTGATACAAGGAATTCGCGTACCTACACCATTGTTGTCACGGTTTTACTCGTACTGGCGGCAATTTTAGGATTTGTTTTCTGGCAGAAATCCAAAGGATACAAGGAAGAGAAAGAAAAAGAGCAGACGGAACGCCAGAACCTGGAAACTGAAAAGGTAAATATTGAACGCGAACTGGACAGCCTTGCCAATGCCTATGCGGTGGTGCGTACGGAAAATGAGAACCTGCAGGGGCGTCTGACAAGCACAGCCGAACTGATTGCCCAAAAAGAAAATACGATCAGGCAAATAAAACAGGCCTCCGCCAAAGACATTCAGGGCCTGAAGGACCAGGGTGGCCGCCCTGCAGAAAACCAAGATCGAATACGAAACGATTATCAGTACCCTGAGAAGTGAAAACGAACAACTGCGCAACGAAAACGTGCGGCTCACCGGCGAGAACGAGGAGTTGAAAGGCACCAATACCGCACTCAGCGGACAGGTCCAGGATCTCGCCAAGCAACTGGAAGAACAAATCCGAAAAACGCAATCGGCAACTTTCAAGGCCACGTCGTTCAGGGTGACCACATCCCGGAAGACGGATAAACTAACCACGAAAGCGCGCCGTACCCGCGAAATAGACGTCAGTTTTGACCTCGCCGATGTGCCGGAGCCGTTCCTCGGCCCGCAAAAACTGTACATGTCTATTACCGACGAAAAGGGAAATCCAATCGTAAGCGACAATCCGGTAAAAGCGACGGTGTATGCCCCCACCGGTCCGGTGGAAATCATCGCCCAGCAGGTGAAGGCGGCAGTGCTGGAAAATACCCAGCGCATGTCGTTTCACTACAAGTTTGACGAACGCCTCAAGTCGGGCAACTATGTTGTGGCGATCTATTGTGACAAGGGATTGCTCGGTGCGTCGAGTTTCAGGCTGAACTGATCGCAGTATCTACTCCGTAGAAGCGATGTCTGTGGCGTCGGGCGATGTTTTTGCGTCGCCCGGCGCTTCTTTTGCAGCAAGTCGGACCAGCGGCGAACCGGGATACGGCTGGCAGGGCGCCATTCGCCGCTGGCCCAGTCAAGGGCCTCCAGGTTGTTGAAGTTCATCTTGTAGTCGAACTGGGACGGCACATCGTACACATAACCGTGGTAATAGTACTTTTTCCCCAGTTCCTGCGCTTTGGCCAGTTCAAGCAGCATGGTGTAGGTGCCAAAACTGCGCTGCTTTTCGTTCGGGTCGTAAAAACAATAGGTCCCCGAAACAGATTTTTCGCCGATATGGATAAAACTACATGCCAGGGGTTTTCCGTTGCGGTGGGTGACGTAAAACTCCATACCCGTGACCGGCTGCTGGTGCGACTGGGCATTGAGGAAGGACGTGATAGATTCCGGCCGGCGCTCCTCGAAGCGAAGGGCTGCATGAAGGGCGAAAAGCTGTGATTTGGTCTGTGTAATACGGATCGGGCCGTAGCGAACGTTTAAATCTGCGGCGCGGCTCAGCAGCCTGCGCTGACTTTTGGAAAACTCAAGGCCGTCCAGCCGGATGCGCAAGGGTGTCGTACGGCACATTTTGCCGCGGCAGACAGAAAAGTTATGCCGGACGATGGAATGACCCAACAGGCGCCAACCCTCGGCCATGTAACGGTCAAAGACATCCGGCGGAAGTGCCTGCATCTCTACACTTTCGTCTATAATGTCCTCCAAATAAGAGGTTTGGGTTTGCATAACTTATGCCAACAATTTTTAAGCCATTCAAGTTTCCCGCAATTTTAGGGATTTTGTTTGTGAACAAGGTTATGAATATTACTTTGCGACATATTCCAAACCGGTATATAAAAGACAATTAATTTTTATGAACGTTGACACGCCTACAGCACTGCTGTACCATACCTATAATAGTTTATTCCTCAGTTTGCCTTTTCGCGAGATCGAAGACACAGGCACCCGGCTTGCGCTGTTCAACCGGCATTGCCGGGAAGGATTTCAGGCAGGGAAAACGCCCGTTCAGATCATTGAAAGTTTCTGGGGCGGCAGGTCGGAAAAGACAGGCCCTGCCATCAGCCCGGATCAGTTGCTGTACTTTATCCAGTACGCCGAACGCCAGGTCGTATTGTTCGATTCGGTGGAAGATGCCTTGTTTCGACAGTCGCACGACCTGGATGGCCCGGGTTCGGTAAAGCATATGCTGACCCGCCTTGGTACGCCGGCGCAAAGGGAGAAACTGCTGGACAAAATCCGCGAATTCAGCCTTCACCTGGTACTGACCGCACACCCCACCCAGTTTTACCCCGGAAAGGTGCTCGGTATCATCAACGACCTTGGCAATGAGATCCGCGACCATAACCTGGAAAACATACGGCTGCTGTTGCTTCAACTGGGCAAGACCTCCTTTCTGAACCGGGAGAAACCCACGCCATACGACGAAGCGATCAGCCTGGGCTGGTTCCTGGAAAACGTCCTGTTCAATACCCTGCCCGATATTTTGTTCCGGCTGTTGCGCGCCCTGGAACAGGACGTGGCCACATTCGGGAATCCCCATTTGCTGGCGCTTGGTTTTGGCCGGGCGGCGATCGCGACGGCAACCCTTCCGTAAATGCAGATACCACCAATCGCGTTGCCGGTCGCCTGCGGGAGGGTGCGCTCCGGTGTTATTATCGCGAAATAAGGCAGGTGCGACGGCGCCTGACGTTCAAGAATGTCGAAGATTGGCTGTCGGTAGCGGAAACCAGGATTTATAACACCCTCTACCGCCCGGAATTACCGGATTGCTACCATTCCTGCACAGAACTGATTGACGATCTGATCGAGGCGCGGAAGGCGCTTGATGCAGACCGCGACAGCAAAAACCTGGTTGAATTCAGGGCCTTGCTCGATCGTTTTATCCTGAAAGTCAGGGTGTTCGGCTTTTATTTTGCCAGTCTCGACATCCGGCAGGACAGCCGCAAACACGGCGAAGTGTGGCGGGCCATTCTTGATCTGTGGCGCGAAAAATACCCCTCCTTCGATGTGCGGGCCATGGAGCAGGCAGACGAACCCGCCAGGATCGATATGCTGCTGAATGCCACATTCCGGCTCGAAGAAAATGACTTTGCCGATCCATTTGTCAAAGAAACCCTGCGCTCCTTCCGGGCCATCGAATCAATCCAGCAAAAGAACGGCGAACGCGGCTGCCACCGGTATATCATCAGCAATTGCCGGAATGCCCTCAACGTTGCAGAAGTGCTGGCGCTTGCACAACTTACCATTGGCGACCCCGAAACGGCTGCGGTCAACCTGGATATCGTGCCCCTGTTCGAGACCATTGAAGACCTCGCCGCCTGTGGTGCAGTGATGCAGTCGCTGTACACCCAGGGGCGTTATGCCGGCCACCTGGCCGGCCGAGGCAACCTGCAATATGTCATGCTGGGCTTTTCCGACGGCACCAAAGATGGCGGTTACCTGCGCGCCAACTGGAGTATTTACCGCGCCAAAGAAGAACTCACCCGTATAAGTCGCCAGAACGGCGTGACCATCGTGTTTTTTGACGGTCGCGGCGGACCTCCGGGGCGTGGCGGCGGCAACAATGCCAGTTATTACGCCTCCCACGGGCGCGAGATCGAGAATAAAGCCATCCAGGTAACCATTCAGGGACAAACGATCAGCAGTTCGTACGGAACACATGCCTCTGCCACCTATAATGTGGAGCGTTTGCTGACGGCAGGCCTGGAGAATCACCTGTTTCCGGACCATGTCCTGGAGATGACTGCCAAGGACAGGCAGTTGATGGATGAACTGGCCGACCAGGCGTATGAAGCATACCTGAAATTGAAAAATCACCCCGACTTCGTTCCCTACCTGGAAAAAATGACGCCGCTGAAATGGTATGGGGATACAAATATTGCCAGCCGCCCGACCAAACGCGGCAGCGACTCGGAATTGCGGTTTGAAGACCTGCGGGCCATTCCTTTTGTCGGCGCATGGGCGCAAATGAAACAAAACGTGCCGGGTTATTACGGTCTGGGCAGCGCCTTGCCTGCGTACAAAGGCGCCCGGAAGCGCACCATAAAGGGGCTGTACGACCGCTCCCTGTTTTTCCGGACGCTCCTGGAAAACTCGATGCAGTCACTTTCCAAATCAAACTTCGACCTGACCAGGTACCACCGGAAGCACCCGCGCTTTGCGGCCTTCTGGAAAATGCTGTACCAGGAATACGAATTGACGGAACGCATGCTGAAAGACGTTTCCGGGCAGAAAAACCTGCTTTCGGACAATCCTACGTCGAAAGTGAGTATTGCGCTCAGGGAAGAAATAGTATGGCCGCTCATTGCCATCCAGCAGTACGCGCTTCAGAAGATGCAGGAGGGTGGATGTTCACCGGAAGCCATGGAACTGTATCGCAAGTTGGTACTCCGGGCCATGTTCGGCATCATCAACGCGGCGCGCAATGCGGCGTAATGCCAAAAAAATAAGCCGTTTGTCTGCCTGACAAACGGCTTATTCACCTGGTAAAACAAGCAAACGAAGTATTATTCCCCGCCCTGTAACTCCCGTTCCAGTTCTTCCATTTTGACGTAGTCGATCGCCTCGCTGAGGGTCGGTAATATGGTCAGAATGGTGTCCAGTCTGGAAATTTCCATCAACTTGGTAACCATAGGGTGCAATTGACCTGCAAGAATAAAGGAACCGCCGTCTTTCCACAAACGGTGTCCTGTCAAAATGGCGCTCAGTCCGCTTGAATCCACAAATTTGACATTGGAAAGGTCAAGGATCATATTGCGCACCCCTTCCTGATTAAAGAAAATCAGGTCGCTTTTGAAACCCGGCGCAATCGTGGAGTTCAGGTTTTCTTCGTCGAGGGAGAGTACCGCGTACTGATCTTGTTTATCAATCCTGTATTTCATAAAAACCTGATTTTCAGAAAAATAATTGGTAACTTTGATGATTAAAAATCTTTTTTCGGGACAAATGTAACCAATGCCGGACTCTTTTCTCCAAAATTTTATGCGGCTTTTTGCCGGGATGCTGTACCTGACATTGCGGCAGGCCTGTTTTTAATGGCACCATTTTCCCTGATGATTGATACTGACAGCAATTTTTCCGGCGAACATTGTGTTTACACCCTGCATGAACCCGAACGGCGAAAAAATTGTTAAAGATGCACCGTACGGGTTGAATAATACCCGCTAAATAGTCTAAACTTGTCCCGGAAAAAAGGCACAACTAATGAACAATAAATTTTCGCCCGTTGTCAAACAAATCATCAACCAAAGCGGCCAGGAAGCACGGCGCCTGGGCCACGATTATATTGGCACGGAACACCTGCTGCTCGGCATTATTGCCGAGCGCGACAGTTTGCCGGTTAGGGTTCTTGATGCTCTCCTGGTAGACGTTCACGATTTGAAAAAACGCCTTGAACATTCTATACCCCGCTACAGCGCCTATCCGCCTGCGGAAAATCTCTTTGTCGGCGAATTTCAGGTGACCACACAGGTTCAGCGCGTATTAAAGGTGACGTTCCTCGAAGCCAAGCTGATGAAGAACGAGGAGATATTCCCCGAACACCTCATGTTGTCCCTGCTGAAACACCCGGACGCTTTGGCAACCAAACTCCTAAACGAATACGACGTGGACTACGAAACTTTTAAAAAAGAACTCGAATACGTGCGCTCCGAACAGGATTTGACGCCGCCGAATCTTTTTGCCCAGGCCTCCAATGAGGGCTCCGGCGAATACGATGAGGACGATGAGCGCAACTACCGCTCCAGCCAGCAAAAGGGCCAGCCCAAAAGCCGGACGCCTGTGCTGGACAACTTCGGACGCGATATCACCAAACTTGCTGAAGAAGGCAAACTCGATCCGATCATCGGCCGCGAGCGCGAGATCGAACGTGTCAGCCAGATTCTCAGCCGCAGGAAAAAGAACAACCCGATCCTGATCGGTGAGCCCGGTGTGGGCAAAACCGCTATTGTGGAAGGTCTCGCCTTGCGCATCATGCAAAAAAAGGTAAGCCGTACGCTGTTCAACAAACGGATCGTGATGCTCGACCTGGCTGCCCTGGTAGCCGGCACCAAGTACCGCGGACAGTTTGAAGAGCGTATCAAGGCGATCATGAACGAACTGGAGAAAAGCCGCGACGTCATCCTGTTTATCGACGAGATACATACGATTGTCGGCGCAGGCGGCGCTACCGGATCACTGGACGCATCCAATATTTTCAAGCCCGCGCTTGCACGTGGCGAACTCCAGTGCATCGGCGCTTCCACCCTCGACGAATACCGCCAGTATATTGAAAAAGACGGCGCACTCGACCGCCGCTTCCAGAAAGTAATGGTCGACCCGCCGAGCCAGGAAGATACCATTCATATCCTCCAGAATATTCAGCCGAAATACGAAGAGTTCCACAACGTGACCTACTCTCCGGAAGCGGTTAAGGCCTGTGTCAGGCTGAGCGACCGGTATATCACCGACCGTTTTTTGCCGGACAAAGCCATCGACGTACTCGACGAAGTAGGCGCCCGCGTGCACCTCAAGAATATTGTCGTGCCCAAGAACATTGAAGAACTGGAGAAAAAGATAGAAGACCTCAAAGAGGATAAAAACCGCGCCGTCAAAGACCAGCAATACGAAGAAGCGGCCAACCTGCGCGACCAGGAAAGCAAATTAATGCGCCAGCTCGAATTTGCTAAAATGGAGTGGGAAGACGAGACAAAAACGCGCCGGTATCCCGTTGAGGAAGATGATATTGCAGAAGTTGTGGCCATGATGACCGGTATTCCGGTGCGCAAAGTCGGCCAGAGCGAAAGCAAGAAACTGGTCCACATGGCCGACGACCTCAAGAAAATGGTCATCGGTCAGGACGAATCGGTCATCAAAATATCCAAAGCCATCCAGCGCAACAGGGTAGGCCTGAAAGATCCGAAAAAGCCGGTGGGTTCCTTTATCTTCCTCGGCCCGACCGGTGTAGGTAAAACCGAACTTGCCCGGGCGTTGGCGCGCTATCTCTTCGACTCCGAAGATGCACTGGTGCGGATTGACATGTCCGAATACATGGAAAAGTTTTCCGTGAGCCGCCTGATCGGCGCGCCTCCCGGTTATGTAGGCTATGAGGAAGGGGGGCAACTGACCGAAAAAGTGCGCCGCAAGCCGTACTCTGTGGTGTTGCTCGACGAGATTGAAAAAGCACACCCCGATGTGTACAATATCCTGTTGCAGGTGCTCGACGACGGTCAACTTACCGACGGCCTGGGCCGCAAGGTGGACTTCAAGAACACCCTCATCATCATGACCTCCAATATCGGTGTGCGGCAGTTGAAAGACTTCGGTCAGGGCGTGGGTTTTGCCACCAAGGCTCGCCAGGACGCTGCCGAAGAGAACAGTAAAACGGTGATTCAGAACGCCCTGAAGCGCACTTTCTCGCCGGAATTCCTGAACAGGGTCGACGATGTGATGGTCTTCAACGCGCTTGGTCGCGACGAGATATTCAAAATTATCGACAACGTGCTGGAGGGGCTGATGAAGCGCCTGAGCAACATGAAATTTACACTGACGCTTGGCGAGGATGCCAAGGAATTCGTTGCCGAGAAAGGCTACGACCCGCAGTTTGGCGCCCGGCCCCTGCACCGCGCCCTCCAGAAATATGTGGAAGATCCGCTTGCAGAGTTTATCCTCAGCGAAAACCCGGGAGAGGGCTCCGCGCTGGTCGCCACGCTCAATGAAGCCAAAGACAGCCTGGTGATCACCTTCGAAGGCACGAACAAGAAAAAGAAGGGAAAGACGGTAGAGTCTGATGAACCGCCTGCCGCCTGATTTTTCTGAAATATTATACAACAGCCTCCGATGCTTTCGCGCCGGGGGCTTTTTTTTTGTTTGCGTTAATTTTTTTCTTTCCCGGCTGTAACATAAGCTTTGCCCCGGCGTCTTCTTTCCAAATAAACGCCGATACCGGGATGAATTGGACAATTTTCCAGGAACAAGTATTTCCGATCCGAGATAAACTTTATCGTTTTGCCCTGCGCATTACGGGCAATACGCATGAAGCTGAAGATGTGGTGCAGGAGGTGCTGGAAAAAATCTGGAGAACGCCCGAAGCACAATCAGAACAGGTACTGAACTGGGAGGCCTGGTGTATGACGCTCACGCGCAACCGCTCGCTCGACAAAGCGCGCGCACAAACGCAGCGCCGTACCACAACACTCGACGGCCTCGGCGAACGCCCCGGCGTATCGGCGAATCCGGCCCAGGCAGTCGAAACCCGCGACCTGGCTGAAATCGTGAGGCGTATGATACAGGAACTTCCGGAAAAACAGCGGCTGGTCATGCACCTGCGCGATATTGAAGAGTTGAGTTACGAGGAGATCACAGAAGTGCTCAATATCAGCCTTGAACAGGTGAAAGTCAACCTGCACCGCGCCCGGAAAGCAATAAGAGAACAATTGAATGCAACCGTCAACCATCTAACCGAAATATCTTGATATGAACAAGGTCAGTGATATACAGGCGCTCTTGGACCGCTACTGGGAAGGAGAGACGAGTGTCGAAGAAGAACGACTGCTCAAATCCTACTTCAATTCCGGCAATGTCGACGAAGAGCTGCTTCGGATTGCACCGCTCTTTCAGGCGCTGCAGCGGGAACAATCTGTACAAATGGCTGCTACATCGAAAGTGGTGGAGATCCGAACGCATAGGTTTTTGTGGCACGGATGGGCTGCCGCGGCTTCGGTCGCATTAATGGTTACTGCCGGTCTTTGGTGGTGGAACCAATCCCAATTCCCTGTTGTAGAGCAGGTTGTACAAACCAACACGCCACCGCAGGAAGTCGAAACAGTCCTGCCAGATGTTGCGGAACCGCCACAGGAGGCGCCGGATGAAGTCGTAATAGCGCAAGAAAAACCCCCGCACAAAAAAGGCAAACCGGCGATTCACTCAAAACCGGTTGTTGACCCCGAAGCGGAAAAAGCGATGGAGGAGATCAAGGCGGCACTGGCGCTGGTGTCTTCCAAAATCAAAAAAGGCAGACATGAAGCGGCCAAAGGGGCACTCTATCTCGAAGAGGTCGATAAAATATTCAAGATCAAACCAGATACGGAAGGCTAGACTTTACCCTCCTCTCAACACTTAACAACTCACCAATTCAATCAGTAAACGCTATGAAAAAGTCTCTTTTCCTGTTGCCGCTTTATTTTCTGGCGGTAATGCCCTTGCAGGCACAAAACGATGCCATTACCCGGTTTTTTGAAAAATACATGGACGACGAACGCTTTACCGTCGTATTTGTAGCCCCTAAAATGTTTCAACTGGTATCAAAGATCGAAACCGACGACGAAGACTGGAACAAGGTCAGGGATATTGTCAAGGACCTTGGCGGGTTGCGTGTGCTCACCGCCGACAGCATTGCCGACGGACTGTCTTTTTACAAAGACGCCCTGAGCCGGGTTCCGCAAAACGAATATTCCGAGTTGCTGACCGTTCGCGACGGTAAAGAGAATGTCCGAATCTGGACCAAAGACAGCGGCAACATCATCGAAGAATTGCTCCTGCTGGTAGGCTCGCCCGATGAATTTACCATGCTCAGCTTTACAGGCAAGATCGATCTCGACAAAATTTCCGGTTTGTCCAAATCGCTCGATGTAAAAGGCATCGAACAACTGGACAAACTCAAGTCAAACAAAAGCAAAGACTGACCGGCCTATGAAAACTTGTCTCTTGGGGCTGTTCCTGACTTGCGCAATTGCCGCAGGAGCCCAGGATTACGGCCTGTACTGGAAATATAAGGACTACGACGGCGGCATAGCGCTGACAGTCCCGTCGCTGGCCATCGATATGGGCTCCTGGTTTGTCGACAATAAAACGGACCGGGTGCTGCTCAGAAAGATCAACAAGGTTCGCGTGATGTACTTTGAAAACGGCGAAAACCCGGTAACCGAACGCGATCTCCGGCGATTTGACCGCAAAGCCAAAAGAAGGCATCTGGAAGACCTCCTGTTCGTCCGGGAGGGCAAGATGCGGGTAAGAATACTCGGCAAGGAGCGCAACAACGTCATCCGGAAAATAGTGGTGCTGGTGAGTTCGCCGGATGAATTTGCCCTCGTAAGCATCAAGGGCAAATTCCGGTGGGACGACATATCCAAAGTACTGGACAAATACGGTAAAAAATCCGGAAAAGATGGCAAGTCGATCGTCCCGCCTGCGGTAAAAGTGCCTGTAAAGCGCGTATAATCAGATAGTTCAAATAAAGAACGGCTCTGTCGAACCATCGACAGAGCCGTTTACATTTTAAGCCCCGAGGCCTTCTATTCGTCGTCGTCGTCGAACTTCCGGTTGGTAAAACCGGGGTCCTCCATACTCTCGTTGTCGACTTCCCAGTCATCGCCGCTGTTGTGCGAAGAGCGTTTGGAGCCAGGGAGCCGAACCTTGTCGCCAATCGGTTTCCCGGTGGGGCGGTCGTCTTCATCAGGACTGCCAAACGGATCGATACCTGCGTTGTCGGAAGGTATTTCCCTGCCGGAGTTCGCGATATTTTTTCCGTCCACGCTTTTGGTGGCGTGGGGAACAAGACGCAGGCGATTCTTGTCAATCAGGTTGCCCGTTATGATACAGATGCCGTAAGTTTTGTTGTTGATCCGCAACAACGCATTTCTCAGATCCTGGACGTGGCGCTGTTGGCGGGTCAGCATACGCTGGAGCATCTCCAGGTCCGTATGTGCCGTAGAATCGTCGTACCAATCGCCGCCCTGCTGATTAAATCCATTTTCATTCAGGTCATCGATCTGTTGTTGCGTCCTGCCCAGTTCCTCCTGCGCTTGATTCAGTTTCTCGTCGATGATCGCCTTGAATTCCTGGAGATCTTCATCACTATACCGTACTTTCGGTTCGTTAGACATAGTCGAGGTCAGTTTTTGTGAACTAAAGTCAATAACTATTGAGGCGGGGAGATATTCGGGGGGCAAAATTAGGTCAAAAAAAACTTTGGCAATCAAGTGAATTCAAAAATTTAATGTTCCCTTCAACTTATTTTTTCAAACTATACTATTATTTTCAGGTGTTTTAACCCTGATAATCAAACTTTTATTGACAATGTCATCTAAACGGCAGAACCTAAAAACGGGAAAAAAGCGCTACTTTTGCACCCGAATTTCCCTAACTGAATATGATTGAGACAAAAGCACCACGCCGCCAAAAGCAAAGCACCACAATTACCGGAGCCTACCGGGAGGAAGTTCTGAACGATTTCAGGATTTGCTGTCTGAGCAGGGAAGCCAGCATCATTGCCCGGAAAGAAGTGCTCATGGGCAAGGCCAATTTCGGGATTATCGGCGACGGCAAGGAAGTAGCGCAGGTGGCCATGGCCAAGGCCTGGCGCAAAGGCGACTTCAGGTCCGGTTACTACCGGGATCAGACGCTGATGCTCGCGCTCGGCCTGATGAACCTCGACTCGTTTTTTGCGCAGCTGTACGGCGATCCCTACAACGATCCTTTCTCGGGGGCGCGTCAGATGAATTGCCATTTCGCTACTTCGTTTATCGATGAAAACGGCAACTTTCTTGACCTGAAAAATCGCTATAACATCTCGTCGGATGTCTCGCCGACTGCCGGTCAAATGGCTCGCGGCTTTGGGCTTGCTTTCGCTTCAAAGAAATTCCGGGAAAGTCCGCATCTGTGCGGAGACCTTTCCGATAACGGCAACGAAGTCGCTTTTGTCACAATTGGTGATGCCTCCACCTCAGAGGGCATTTTCTGGGAAACCCTCAACGCCGCCGGCGTGTTGCAGGCGCCCATGGCCGTCAGCGTCTGGGACGACGGCTACGGCATCAGCGTTCCCAAAAAATACCAGACGACCAAGGAAAGCATTTCCGAAATACTGGAGGGCTTCCGCCCCGACGGCGCGAACGATACCAACGGCATGGAAATTTATACCGGAAAAGCCTGGGACTATCCCGGCCTCTGTCAGCTGTATCGCGACGCCATCAGTGAAATGCGGGCGACGCACCGTCCGGCGCTCTTCCATATCCAGGAGGTCACCCAACAACTCGGGCACTCCACTTCGGGCGACCACCGGCGGTACAAAAGTCCGGAGCGCCTGGCTTTTGAAGAGGAGTTTGACTGCAACAAACGGATGGCAGCATGGATGATCGACAACGGCATTGCAACAGGCGAAGAGATTGCACTGATAGAGGCGGAGGCAAAGCGCGAAGCCACTGCCGCCGCAAAACGCGCCTTTCATGCCTACCACGATAAAGTCCAGAAACTGAAAAATGAACTGTTGGACATACTCCGTGCGCTGCTGAACGAACATCCGGGACTGGAACATGCACAATCGGCCATCAGCGATCTGGAACCCAAAAAAGAAATGTTGCGCTACGAACTGCTGCAGACGGCCCGCCGTGTGCTGCTGGCTGCCGGCAAAAAACTGTCCGGCGATACGCAACTTGCAGGATTTATTAATCGTGAAACGGAAGAGGGTGACCGCTTGTTTTCCGGGCATCTGCTCAGCGAGACACCCCGATCACCGTTGAAAGTACGAGTTGAACCGCCTGTTTACACAGACGACGCGCCGTTGAAGGATGGCTATGAGGTGCTCAATGCCTGTTTCGATAAAAATTTTGAACAATTCCCCGAACTTTTTGCCTTTGGGGAGGATGTGGGCCAGATTGGCGACGTCAATCAGGGATTCCGCGGTATGCAGGCCAAATACGGCGAGGCGCGGGTATTCGATACCGGCATTCGCGAATGGACCATTATGGGACAGGCGATCGGCATGGCCATGCGCGGACTTAGGCCCATTGCGGAAGTTCAATATCTCGACTATCTGTTGTACGCCCTGTCTCCCTTGTCTGACGACCTGTGTACCCTCCGCTGGCGCTCCAACAACCTTCAGGCCGCGCCAGCCATCATCCGCACCCGCGGGCATCGCCTGGTGGGGGTGTGGCACTCCGGCTCACCCATGGGTATGATGCTGGGCTCGCTGCGCGGCATGCACATATGCGTACCCCGCAACATGACCCAGGCTGCCGGCATGTATAATACCTTGCTTCGCGGCGACGACCCGGCCATCGTGGTGGAAGTGCTGAATGCATATCGTTTCAAGGAAAAACTGCCTGATAATGTGGGCTCCTTTACTGTGCCGCTAGGCGTGCCGGAGGTGCTCCGAAGCGGTTCCGATGTAACCATTATTACCTATGGCGCCAGCGTTCGGGTTGCAGAACAAGCCTGCGAAATACTTGCCGGCCAGAATATTTCAGCCGAACTCATTGATATTCAGACACTCCTGCCGTTTGACTTGTCGAATATATGCGTTGATAGTTTGAAAAAGACCAATCGTGTGATTTTCCTGGACGAAGACTTCGAGGGCGGGGCTTCCGGCTATATGCTACAGCAGGTGCTGGAAAAACAGGGCGGTTATCGATACCTCGACGCGCAACCTGTCACCCTCCATGCCAAACCGCACCGCCCGGCCTACGGCCAGGATGGCGATTACCACTCCAAACCGCAGGCAGAAGATGTGGTGGCCGCTGTACTCGGCATACTGGATTAAGAAATGAGTTATCCCGGGTTTGTTTCCCGCTATTTTTGTTAAAATTTGACCTGACTGCTCCAACAGGGGCAGGTTATTCAAATTTTGGAACAGTCTTTGCCGTTAACCTGAAAAGCATAGCCGCTATCCCCCCGATAGTTGCCGTTTTCTCGAAAAAAACGCTGACTTTAATCCATCCGATTTAACGTAGTTGCACAATTTTTAAACTATGTCCAACATCCCAACCACCGGTTTCCGCTCCACGGCGGAATCCTCCGCCTTTAATTCTCTTGCCGCCAAAAACATTGATACCCAACTGATCAGGTGCGATATCGTATTCGGTATGCCCAGTCAGGATTGCCGTGGTACGGGTATCTGCAAACTTTCCAGCGAGTTCCATCTTTCGTCGACTAAAAAGGAATGTCGCCACACCATTGCTTTTGCTTCAAAGGGGGAGGGTGTGCTATCCCTGCTGTTTTTCAGGCCCTTGCTTTGTGTGGAATTGTTCCGCCGGCAATTCAGAAAAGGTATTTTTGAAATGCCCGAATCCTGCCCGCTGGACCAGCATCTGAAAATGGCATTGGGCTTGTCCGGCAGCACACTGTTACCCGGTAAATATACCATTACACAGCAGGGCGATTGTTTCCGGGTCGATATTCCCTATGCCTGAATACGTTTTTCGAGGCGTTTCTTTTGAGCAAATACAGGCAATAAAAGCAGCCTGGAACACCATTTTCATGATATTCCAGGCTGCAATCATTGTAAATGCGGACAGGTTATGTCTACTTCCTCCGCGCCGCCCGTACCAGGAAAAACGCCAGTGCGGCAAAACTCATTACGCCAAGCAGGTGATATCCGGATTCGCCCAGGGCTCCTGAAATACTGTGCTCCATGCTCAGGGAGTTGATTGCTCCGGCTGTGGCGTCGGAAGCCTGGAACAAGGCCACTATGACGCCGGCCAGTGCGCCGCCCGCCACCAGTCCGGTAGCAAACAGGCTGCCCTTGCCGAGATCGGCATCTTCTGCTTCTTCCCCTTTGCGTTTCGCCATCCAGTCGGTCAGTCCTTTCAGCGCGCCGCCCACATAGATGGGCAGGGTAGTGGAGAGCGGCAGGTAAAGACCCACGGCAAATGACAGGGATTTAACGCCGCACAATTCCATCGTAACGGCGATAAACAGGCCGACGAGCACAAACTGCCAGTCGAGGTTGAACGAAAGCAGACCTTTGATCAGGGTTGCCATAAGCGTGGCCTGTGGCGCATTGAATTTTTCACCGATCGCGTGCTCTATGCCCATCGCGCGCATGTCGGCGGTGGGGTTATCGAGAAACAGCACCGTGAAGCCAATCACCAGCGACGACACAACCACACCAATGAACAACGCCAGCTGTTGATAGCGTGGCGTGGCGCCGACAATGTAGCCCGTTTTTAAATCCTGGGAAGTGGCGCCGGCATTGGCTGCCGCGATACAAATCATGCTGCCCACCACGAGTGCCATGGGTTCGAATACTTTGCCGGTCCAGCCCACTCCAATGAATACCAGTGCCGTGCCCATGATCGTAGCGATGGTCATGCCTGATATGGGGTTGTTGCTGCTGCCGATGATACCGACAATGCGGCTCGACACCGTAACAAAGAAAAAGCCGAATATGATGACCAGCACACCGATCAGCAGTTTGCTGAAAAACCCTTCACCGGGTACGTTGGGAAGTACGGCCATCAGCACGATCAATGCCAGACTGCCCAATCCTACAACCTTGAGCGACAGGTCATGTTCAGTGCGGACCACCGCTGCGTCTGCAACACGGTTTTTGATCTGTGCAAAACTCTCCCGGAAGGAAGAAATGATCGTCGGCATGGTCTTGATCAGGGTGATGAACCCCGCACCGGCCACTGCGCCGGCGCCAATCTGGCGGACATAGGCGCGGTATACCGCCTCGGAAAGGTTGGTGAATGCGTGTAAGGAAGGATCCCACCCGTAGCGGTATCCGATAATCTCTTTGGTATGCGGGTCATATATATTGAGCAGGTCGAGTTTGACCAGTTGTGCCGCGATGACATCCGGCGATACCAGCGTGGCCAGCAATGGAATCAGTCCAAGCCAGGCAAGCACGCCGCCTGCTACCAGTACTCCCGCAATGCGCGGGCCGATGATATAGCCGACACCGAGGTATTCCGGCGTGATCTCGCCGCTGACTACTGCCGCCGGCAGGTACTTGTTGGCAACGCCGGTTGCCCATTTCGGCACCTCGGCGATGACGTGAAATATCCGTTGCAGTACAGCGTATCCAAGTGCAAACCCCAGGCCCTGATAGGGCGTTTTGGCAAAATCGCCACCCTTTTCACCGGCTACAAGCACCTGCGCACAGGCTGTGCCTTCAGGATAGGGCAGGTTGTCATGTTCTTTTACAATGAGCGATTTACGCAAAGGAATCATCATCAACACCCCCAGGATGCCGCCGAAAATAGCGAGCATGAGTATCGTCCAGTAGTTGAAATAGCCCTTGCCGATCCCGTCGCTCAGGAATAAAAACGCGGGAAGGGTAAATACGACCCCTGCGGCAACGGATTCACCTGCCGAACCGGTTGTCTGGATGATGTTGTTCTCCAGAATCGTGGTACCAAGGAACTTGCGACCCAGCGAAATAGCCAGTACTGCAATGGGGATAGATGCGGAAACGGTCAGACCTGCCTTGAGTGCCAGGTAAACGGTGGCGGCGCCGAACAGGATGCCGAATAAAGCGCCCAGAACAACGGCGCGAAGGGTAAATTCTTTTACCGTAGTATTCTCCGGAGCGACATACGGTTTAAAATTTGAAGTAGTGGGCTTTTCCATACGCATGAAATAGTGTGAGGATTGTTTTTATGTGGATTGGTTGGGGTGGAGGGTCGCCGGCTGAAGCCGTACCGCCGGCTTCAGCCGGCGATCTCGATATCATTACGGCGAAAGGTATATAATTTTGGAATTAAACCAATTTCGTCTCATCCGCACGTGTCAGTGTTAAACTTTAGATGTGTCGCCCGATTTTGCAGATAATTAACGTTTTGGCGCAGCAAAAAATCGGAAATCTTAGTCCTCATTCTCAAATCGTCTACCTTTGCCGAAATTTTTCCCAACAGCATGAAAAAACTTCTCCTTTATTCCCTGCTTTTCTGTTTTATTCTTCCAAAAGCATTTTCCCAGGACAAACACTTTACCCAGTTCTACGCCGCACCGCTTACCCTCAACCCGGCGTTGACGGGAGCGATGGAGGGGCGTTACCGGGTTGGTACGATTTACCGCGACCAGTGGCGCAAAGTACTGGAAAACCCGATCCGCACCTTCGCCATCGCGGCTGATCTGCGTTTCGACGCACCGGGCAAACGTGTGAAAGAAGATGCGATAGGGCTTGGGCTCATGTTCTTTACCGACAAGGTAAGCGTGGTGGATTTCAGCACCACCCAGATTGCCGTTTCACTGGCCTATCACAAATCGCTGGGTTCCGACAACCGCCAGTTTCTTACCCTGGGACTGCAGGGAGGGCTCTCACAGCGGAACGTGAACTACGAATCGCTCGACTTTCACGATGAATTCGACGGCTCCTCCGGGTATAATTTTCAGACGGGTGAAGACCTTCCTGCAAATAATTTCTCTTTTTCCGACTTCAATGCAGGGCTCAACTACACCGCCGTGGTGGGGCGTTCGGGCAATGTATTTGCCGGACTGTCGCTGCACCACTTTCTGCAGCCCCAGATTTCGTTTTACGGCAATGGCGCCGAAGGCGATAAACTGTATATGAAGGTTTCGGGCCAACTGGCAGCCAGTATTCCGCTCACGCGCGACAACCGGGTATCGTTGCTCCCGCGTTTCCTCGTGTCGAAGCAGGGACCGCACATGGAGGTCAACACCGGCACCAATTTCAGGTTTGCGCTGGGCCAGTATGGCGGTAGCGCCCTGCACATAGGCAGTTGGCTGCGTCCGGTACGCAACGACGACGGTTTCGGACTCGATGCAGTAGTGGCGCTCCTCGGCGTAGAGTTCAGTAATGTATTGATCGGGTTGAGTTACGACCTGAATCTCAATGCTTTACAGGCCAAGCAACGGCAGGGGGCATTCGAGATATCGATCACATACCTCGGCGAATACGAGAACGAAGAGATTCTTTGTCCGAAATTCTGATGACTATTGCGGAACGGACGGCGCATTGATCGCCTCCAGGTAATGCAGGTAACGCTCGAAATGAGCCGCCGGCATTGCCTTGCCCGAAAGGAAGAAATCCACATGCCCCGGCCCTTCGTTCAGGTTATTGCCCAGTTGTTTGATCAGGTTGTTGACGGTACCCATATTTCCGTCGATGATCTGAACTTCGGACGGCACTACCTGTTCCATAAAGTTTTTGAAAAACAGGAAATGGGTGCATCCCAGCACCACAGCGCCATATTTTGAAAAATCGATGTCCCGCAATTTGTCCTGCAGGTAGGGCGTGACCTTTTTTTCGTCGAAATCAAAGTGTTCTGCCAGCAGCACCAGTTCCTGGAGGGGCAGGTAGTCCACCAATTGTTCGGTATCGACGCGGGCGACGAGATTTTTGAACTTTTCTTCCTTAAGGGTGAGTTCGGTGGCGAATACCAGCACGCGTTTGCGGTGGCCGGCCTCGACGGCCGGCTTGACGGCCGGCTCCATACCTATGATCGGGAAATCGTACAGCCGCCGCAGGTCTTCAATGGCAACGCTCGTCGCAGTGTTGCACGCGACCACGATGGCTTTTACGCCGCGTTTTGCGACAAAGTCGATGGCTGCAAATACCAGTTCGCGGACGTTTTCCTTGGTGCGCACACCGTAGGGCGCGTTGTCGCCATCGGAAAAATAGATATAATGCTCCAGGGGCAGCAGCTTCAGCGCTTCGTGCAATACGGAGAGTCCGCCAATGCCGGAATCGAAAAAACCAATGGGCTGATCTTTCTTCATGGATAAAAAGTTGCACAAAAATAAGAATGGGATAACCCCAAAGGGCAATCCCATTCCAAAAAATCCACAAATGGCAGGAAATCAGTTTAGGCCCAGTTTGGCTTTCACCAATGGGGTTACGTCGAGCGATTCCTCGGCATAGATCAATACCTGGGTACTGAGGTCAAAAACGAGCATATAGCCGTTTTCTTTGGCCACATCCTCCATAGCCTTGTTTACTTTGTTGAGCAGCGGCTCATACAGTTCCTTGCGTTTTTGCGCGAGTTTCTGGTACACCTCCTCCTGGTATTTGGCGATGCTGGACTGTTCTTCTGTCAGTTTTGCCGACTGGGCTTCATAATCTTTGGGTGAAATAGTGCCCAGTTCTTTTTTGCGTTCCAGTTCGGCCGCATTGTCCTGCAGTGCTTTCACCCGTTCCTGTCCTTTTTTGGTCAGCTGGGTTTGGAAGGCATTCAGGTCGCTGTCGGCTGCCTTTACATCCGGCATAAGGGAAAGCAAAGCGACGGAATTGCAGTACCCAAACTTTTGAGCCTGGCCGGGAGTGGCCAGCAACAATGCAAAAAGGAGTACCGGTACGAAATACTTGTTCATTTTCAGTGTGTTAGTAATGAATGGTGGCCGTTTTGACGGCAGAACTATTTTGGCGGCGCAAAATTAGCCCTTCTTCAGCATAGTTTTAACGTCTTCCGTCTTGTCGTTGCGTTTGTCGGCATACAACATACCCGAAGCGCTGCCTTTATCGAATACAAATTCATAGCCTTTGTCTTCCGCAAACTTCTGAATGGCAGCATAAACCCGGTCCTGAATGGGCTTAACGAGTTCCTCGCGTTTTTTGAACAGGGCGCCTTCCGGTCCGAATTTCAGGCGCTGCATATCGCGCACTTCCTTCTCCTTGTTCATAATCTCTTCTTCGCGTTGTTTTTTCATCTCTTCGCTCAGCAACACCTGCTCAGCCTGGTATTTGCTGTAAAGCCCTTTCACCTTGTCCTGCTCCTGGGCAATTTCCTGGCGCCACTGTGTAGCGACTTTATCGAGTTGCTCTTGCGCTTTCTGGTATTCGGGCAGGCTTTCCAGAATGTCCGTCACGTCTACATATGCAATGCGTTGTGCTGTGGCAAGCGCGGTTAGCAAAAAGGCGAAAACCGCGGTCGAAATAATCTTCTTCATCATGATTGGTTGAATGTTGATTTGTTGAATAGTGCGTCTTCGAGGCTCGGGAATGAAAGGCTCCCGGTCAGGGGCAAAATTAGGTGTTTTCCCTGCGAAGCGCGGCAATTGTGACGTCGTATATCGGGGTAAAGTTGCTTATCCGTTTTAATTTTTTTTTGCAAACAAAACCTAACCTGCTCGTTTTCAACATTAAACAGCGGGTATTGGCATCGGTCTGAAAGCAACCTTAACCTTCGTTTAACCAGCCCTTAATTGATTTTAACGCGAAGCGATACCTTTGCGCGCCCGAATCCTACCTGAACACCTTTATTTGTGCTAACCGAATACTTGACCAATTATGAACACCAGCCCTGTTCACCACATCGGCCCTGATCCGCTTACGCTCGATCGCCTGCAAATAATACTCTCGGCGCAACACCAACTGGTGATTTCCGACAAATCCTTGCAGCAAATCAACCACTGCCGGCACTATCTGGACGCCAAACTGGCACATTCCAGGGACCTCTTCTACGGCATTAATACCGGCTTTGGTTCGTTGTGCAATATCCGGATTTCCGAAAGCGACATCGAGCAACTCCAGTACAACCTTCTGGTCAGCCATGCAGCCGGTACAGGCGATGCATCGCCTCCCGAGATTGTACGGATCATGCTGCTGCTCAAGGCGCAAAGCCTTGCCTATGGCTATTCCGCCGTTCGGGAAAAAGTGGTGCAACGCCTCGTCGACTTTTACAATGCCGGTGTTCTGCCGGTCGTATTTGAACTCGGTTCGCTGGGCGCATCGGGCGACCTGGCGCCGCTGGCGCACCTGAGCCTGCCCCTGGCGGGACTGGGTGAAGTGTGGTACGAAGGGCGTCGGCAACGCGCAGATGTAGTGTTGCAACTCCGGGGCTGGTCGCCGCTGGCCTTCAAAGCCAAAGAGGCGCTGGCCCTGCTCAACGGCACCCAATTCTCGGCAGCATACGCCGTCTGGTGCGTTCTGGAGGGCAGGCGCCTGGCAGCACTGGCCGATCTGAACGCAGCGATCGGGTTCGATGCGTTCAATTGCCGGCTTTCGCCGCTCGACGCGCACATCCACCGCATACGGCCGCAAGCAGGGCAGATACAAGTGGCCGAAACGGTATTAAACCTGCTCAAAGGCAGCGAAATCGCCGACGCCGAAAAAACCGATGTGCAGGACCCCTATGCCTTTCGCTGCGTTCCACAGGTACATGGCGCCAGCCGGAATGCCCTGGCACACGTAGAGCAGGTGCTGACGACCGAGATCAATTCCGTAACCGACAATCCGAATATTTTTCCCGACGACGACCTGATCCTGTCCGGAGGAAACTTCCACGCGCAGCCGCTGGCGTTGCCGCTCGATTATCTCGGTATTGCACTCGCCGAACTGGGCAGCATTTCCGAACGCCGCGTATACCAGTTGATCGGTGGAAACCGGGGATTGCCGGCTTTCCTGACCGATAACCCGGGATTGCATTCGGGCATGATGATCGCTCAGTACACGGCGGCAGCCATTGTCAGTCAAAACAAGGGATTGTGCACGCCGGCATCGGTAGATAGCATTATCAGTTGTAATGGACAGGAAGATCACGTGAGCATGGCCGCCAATGCCGCGACCAAAACCAGGCGCATCGTCCTCAACCTCGAGCGCCTTCTGGCCATCGAATTTATGGTAGCCATGCAGGCCCTGGAATACCGCCGCCCCAAACGCTCATCTGAAGCCATTGAGACACTGTTGCATCGGTACAGAGCAATTGTGCCGCGGCTCGAAGGCGACAGGATTTTGCACAACGACATCGAGGCAACCATCCTTTTTTTGAGAACCGTGCAGGAATAAACAACCTTATTTATTGCTTTCCGATACGGTTTTGGGCAAAACAAGGTAAAACCACCCGAATTTTGTCTCCACAGAATCGATATGGTACCGGTTTGTCAGGTACCGGGTACCCAGACTGGTATCTGGATTGGTTTGCAGCGAGTCCAGCCAGCCGAACGCACTGACGACTGCGCTGTCGAGAATACTCTGGTTGAGGGTGGTGTTGACCAGCGTGGCGCCGCTCAGGTTGGCGCGGAACATATCGGTATAACTCATGTGGGTGTTTTCCAGATTGGCGCCGGCAAGATTGGCGTATTGCATATTGGCGCCGGAGAGGTTGGCGTGCCGCAGATCGGCCGATTCAAAATAGGTCTTGTACAGGTTGGCGTTTCGGAGCCGCGCATCCCGAAGGTTGGCTCGCGCCAGCACTGCTTCCGTCAATTCTGCCTCACTCAGCCGGGCTCCGCTCAGATCGGCTTCGTCGAGTTGGGCATGGTTCAGGTCGGCGCCGGTCAGGTTGATACCGGCGAGAAACTCTCCCGATAACACGGCGCCCTTCAGGTCGGAAAAAGAGAAATCGGCAGAGCGGTATATTTTACGCAGGCTCCGTTGATCTATTTCGCTGCTGGCTATGGAAAAAAGCAAAAAACCGCGTTCCGGGCTGAGTTCACGCAAAACAAGCGAATCGTTGCCGAGATATCGGTAGGGGCGCAGCGAATTGCTGAGTGCGATGATACGCCCGATGAGTTGCGGTGTGATATCGCGAACCCCTTTGATTCCCACGTCTTCCTTGAGTTCCTGATTGACGGCATCGAGGATATTGCCCATCAAAAAGACGAGTGAACTGCGGCGCTCGGCCTCCTGGAGATAGGTTTGTTGGTCGAGGCGGATGTTCTGCTGGTTCAGCAACTGGTTTTGTTGCACGAGCAATTTGTTCTGGTTGTACAGCATGACGGTGCCGAGCAGACCGCCGAGACCTACGAACAGCGATTGAAAAACCACTACGATCCACCGCCTGAAATTCATCCAGGCCACCCAGGCCGATGCGCGCCGGAACAGGACCGTCAGGTCGCGCCTGGCGGCAGGATAGTCTTTTTCAATGGTATTGAACAGCAGCGACTGGGCGACGTTGTTCAGTTCCCCAAGGTCGGTATCTGATACCCGGAACAGCCTTTTCAGGATAGATTCCTTGTTCTGTACGATCCAGAAGGTCAGCAAAGCGAAAAGGATAATCAGCCAGATGAACCCGCGGATCAGCGTGCTCAGTTTTTCCTGCAAGGCATTTAACCCCATCTGACCGATAATAGCGCCCAGCAGAATGCCGATGACGAGTGCGATGATGGTTCGCGACAATACATCAATTCTTGCTCCGGTCGAATCTTCTTGTTTATGCTCTTCCATGTTGAACTCAGGGCTGCCGGCCTGTTGCGGCAAATGTAATTGAATTCCTTCACAGATAGAATTTGGTGTCATTACTCGAATTTGCGGTACCTTCGCCGCGAAACGGAGTTGCAATATGACAGGCTCCCCGGAGCATATAAAAGGTATGGTTTTCAACCTGGACGGCGTGATTGTCGACACAGCCAGGTATCACTACGTCGCCTGGAAAAGGCTGGCGAACCAACTTGGCTTTGATTTCTCCGCCGGGCAGCACGAGTCACTGCGCGGACTGAGCCGAATGGCCAGTCTGGAAAAAATACTTGAATGGGGCGAAATATATATGACAGAGGCGGAAAAGCTGCACTGGTCTGATGTCAAAAACAACTGGTATGTAGAACTGATCTCCAGTTTGCGGCCCGGCGACGTCTTGCCCGGCGCCCTGTTGTTCATCAGGCAGGCCCGCGAGGCCGGCCTTAAGATCGCCCTGGCTTCCGCTTCAAAAAGCGCCCGTCAGGTGCTCCATTCCACCAGGCTGGAGTCTTATTTTGATGCAGTGATAGATGGAAACATCACACGCAAGGCCATTCCCGATCCGGAGTGTTTTTTGCTGGCCGCCCGCGCCATTGATCTTGTCCCCTCCGAATGTCTTGTTTTTGAAGATTCGGCACTGGGTGTTATGGCCGCCCTGGCGGGAAGATTTACGGTTGTAGGGATCGGCGACCCTGACTACCTGCCCAATGCACATCTTGTTATTCCGGGTTTTGAAGACCTTTCCTGCACAAGCCTGCTGGGCAGGGTTAATGAAGCAATATTCTCTCACTCATAATGTTGTAATACCATACCTATATTACGTAAAGCAATGAAAATCAACTTCATTCTCGCCATAATTGTCATTTGTACCGGCTACCTGACCTGCAAGAGCATGCAAAAACCGGCTGCTGAAACACCTGCAGATGCACCTGTAACAACCGTACCGGACCCGGCTGAAGGCTACAACGTCAAGGCTTCGCACGTCATCAAAGGGGAAAACCCCGATACTGCACCTACAATGCAGATAAGCAAACCGCCGGCGATGGTCAATGTCCCGATCGACGCACTTCCGCCGGCCACTGCCAGCCACAAGGCCTATCTCAGTTCCGGATGGTGGCACATGAATATGGCATATCAGCCCAGCGACACGACCGTCCATAGGCATTACCAGTCCAAATGGCTTCGTTTCCGGCAGGACCAGAGTTTCGATATCCTGATCAAAAACAAGGTGGTCGACACCGGGCGCTGGAACTGGGATGAAACCAAAAACGAGATTTACCTGTCTTGCAAGGATCCGTATATCAACAACACCTGGCATGTTACAGAAAAGGGTTACGTGATGATCTGGAAGGGAAATACCGACCTGAATGTAACCGGCATACAGGTCAGGGTTGTCGGATCGGGAACGGAGCCTTCCGGCGATTAGGCGCACCCTAAATCAACTGTATGAACATGAGAAATCTGATATTCTTCATTGTTGCGGTGGCGATGTTTTCCTGCCGGAATCAATCTCAACCCACGGTGCAAACAGCTCCTCCCACACCACCCCGGATATACGACCCATCCGAGCCCGAATGGGCAAAAAATGCCGTTTTGTACGAATGTAATACCCGGCAATTTTCGCCGGAGGGAACATTTGAAGGTGTTCGGAAACAGCTGCCCCGGCTTAAAGAACTCGGCATAGGGGTTCTGTGGCTGATGCCTGTACACCCCATCGGCAAGGAAAATCGTAAAGGCACGCTGGGTAGCCCATATTCGGTTCAGGACTATTATGCGATCAATCCGGATTTCGGGACAATCAACGACCTGAAAAACCTGGTTCGGGATGCACACGGGCTCGAACTGAAAGTTATCCTCGACTGGGTGCCTAACCACACCTCCTGGGATTCCGAGTGGAAAAAACACCATCCGGAATACTTTACAAAATATAACGGCGACTTTACGGTGCCCCTCAACGAACATGGAGAGCCCATTGCAGACTGGTCTGATGTATGCGACCTCGATTACGGCAATCCGGCAACCCGCCACGCCATGATCGAAGCCATGCAATACTGGCTCAAAACCTGCAACATCGACGGGTTCAGGGTCGACATGGCAGGCCTGGTGCCCAACGACTTCTGGGCTGAGGCCTGGCCTGCTTTGGATTCGGTGAAACAGGTGTTTATGCTGTCCGAATGGCAGGATGAACCGGGGCATTTCAAGTCCTGTTTCAACGCCAATTACGGGTGGAAATGGAAAGACGTAACCAAAGACATCGGTTCGGGCGCACAGGATGCGCAGTCGCTGGATACCTTGCTGGAATACCTCGATGATTTTTATCCGGACAACTATTGCCAGGTGTATTTCACCCAAAACCACGACGAGAACTGGTGGAGTGGCACGGAAAGCCAGTTGTACGGCGCCTCGGCCGATGTGTTCAATGTGCTCATGTTCACCTGGCAAGGTATGCCGATGCTGTACAACGGACAGGAAGACGGCCTTTCCCAGCGATTGAATTTTTTTGAAAAAGACCCGATCCATTGGAAAAAATACGCCAGGAAGGAGTTTTTCCAAAAACTTTGCAACCTTCGCCGTGACAATCAGGCTATCTGGTCGGGTAAGTATGGGGGCGAGTTGATCAAAATCCCGACAAACATGGATGAATATGTCTATGCCTTCGCCCGGGAAAAAAACGGGGACAAGGTGATTGTGGTGCTTAACCTGAGTAAACAAAACCGCACTGCAACGCTGAATCCCGGAAGCGACATACCCGGCGCTTATACCAACCTGTTTGGCACAAGCACGGTACAAGTAACCAGAGATATGACCCTGACGCTAAAACCCTGGGAGTATCTGGTATTAACAAACAAGTAATTGACTGGACGCAATTTACCCGAAAATGCCCTCTAACGGCGAACAACACGGACACCATCACCGCCTTACCCTGGCCGGTTTGATCATTACCCTTGGCATCATTTACGGCGATATTGGTACATCGCCGTTGTATGTGATGCGAGCCATTGCCGGCACAGGCATAGTCGACCGGGAAACCATACTCGGTGCGGTATCGCTTGTCTTCTGGACCCTCACTATTCAGACGACATTCAAGTACGTCACGCTTGTGCTGCGCGCGGATAACAACGGCGAGGGCGGCATTTTTTCATTGTACACACTGGTAAGGCGGCGGCAAAGGTGGCTGTTGTTTCCGGCGATGATCGGCGGCAGCGCCGTATTGTCGGAAGGCATGATCACCCCGCCCATCTCGGTTTCGTCTGCAATAGAAGGCTTGCAATCCATTGAAAGTCTGCGCGATGTGCACATTCCTACCGTTCAGATCACCATCGGTATCATTTCGGGACTGTTTATTTTTCAGCAATTCGGTACGGCAACTGTCGGGCGGTTTTTCGGGCCCGTCATGCTGGTCTGGTTCTCCATGCTCGCCATTTTCGGCTCCATTGAGGTATACGGCCACCTGTCCGTTTTACACGCCCTTAACCCGGTATATGCCGTTAAAATGCTCATCCACCACCAGCATGCCCTGGTGCTCATGGGTGCGGTATTTTTATGTACGACCGGTGCGGAGGCGCTGTATGCCGACCTTGGCCACTGTGGCAAACAGAATATTCGGGTCAGTTGGGTGTTCGTAAAAACCAGCCTTGTTTTGAACTATCTCGGTCAGGCGGCCTGGTGTTTGCAGTTTGAAGGGCAACCCCTGCCGTTGATTGGCGACGAGGCGGTAAACCCTTTTTACGGCGTGATGCCCACCTGGTTTTTGCCGTTTGGCATCGCCATTGCAGCCATGGCAGCCATCATTGCCAGCCAGGCCATGATCTCCGGTTCGTTTACCTTGGTCAGCGAAGCGATCCGGCTGGGATTGCTGCCCAAACTGACCGTTATTTTTCCCAGCAACCTGAAGGGTCAGTTGTATGTACCGGCGGTCAACTTCCTCTTGTGGGCGGGCTGTGTATTCGTCACCCTTTATTTCAAGGAAAGCAAGTACATGGAGGCGGCATATGGTCTTTCTGTGACAATCACCATGCTCATGTCGACCGTCCTGTTGTCCAATTTCCGGGTCATGAACAGGGTAAACCCGCTGCTGATCTGGGCGTTTCTGGCCTGGTATCTGTGTTTCGAGGGCGCATTTTTCACCGCCAATATCCTGAAGTTCAAGGATGGCGGTTTTATCACCATCGTAATTGCTTCGGTTCTGTTTGCCCTCATGTTCATTTGGGTCAGGGCCAAGCAGATCAAAGACCGCTTTATTGAAAACGTCAAGATCAACGACTATATAGATCAACTGATCTCCCTGAGCAACGACCAAAACATTCCCAAATACGCTACCAACCTTGTCTTTCTGAGTAGCGCCAAATCGCCTAAAAAGGTAGAAGAAAAGATTTTGTATTCCATTCTTCAGACACAGCCCAAACGAGCCGATATCTACTGGTTTGTGCATATCGAGGTGACCGATGAGCCCTATACCATGGAATACAAGGTCAATGTACTGGCCTCTGACGACGTGTACAAGATAACCTTCCGGCTCGGGTTCCGGGTGGAACAGCGCATGAACCTCTTCCTCAAAAAAGTAGTGGAAGACCTGCTGGAAAACGACGAGGTGAACATTGAGTCGCGTTACCATATCAGCAGGGGAGAGTTGCCGACCGGCGATTTCAAATTTGTAATCATCCAGGAGTTTTTGTCGCACGAGAACGACCTGCCGGTGCTGGAGCAAATTATTATGAACGTTTACCTGGCCGTAAAAGGCGTGACGGCTTCGCCGCAGAACTGGTTCGGCCTCGACAGCGATTCGGTGGAGATCGAAAAAGTGCCGCTTGTGCTTCGACCGGTCAAAAATTTCCGCTTGCGCCGGATACAATAACCGTCGTATGAAAATCCTTGTGCTCCGGTTTTCATCTATCGGCGACATCGTACTGACTACGCCCGTCGTCCGCTGCCTGAAAAAGCAAACCGGCGCCGCGGTGCATTTTTTGACCAAAAGCGGATTTTCCACGATTCTTGCCCCCAACCCGTACATTGACAAGGTCATTTCCTTTGAAAACGACGTCGATGAGGTCTTGCCCGATCTGAAATCCGCGCAATATGACCTGGTGATCGACCTCCACCGCAACCTGCGCAGTCTGCGGGTAAAACTGGCGCTGGGTTGCCCGGCCCGGTCTTTCGACAAGTTGAACCTCGAAAAATGGCTGCTCGTGAATACCGGCATCGACCTGTTGCCGGCGCTACACATCGTCGACCGCTACATGGATACCCTTCGGGGCCTGGACGTACAATACGACGGCGCCGGACTGGATTATTTTATTCCACCCGAAGAAGAGGTGAGACCGGAAGACCTGTCGCCCGGACTGACGGCCGGCCAATATATCGCTTTTGTGCTGGGGGCCACACACGCCACCAAGCGGCTGCCGGTCCAAAAGGCGCAGGAAATATGTCGGGAAATTGACCTTCCGGTGGTATTGCTCGGCGGTAAATCGGAACAAGCTACGGCTGGAGCGCTAGTTGGCTCAAATCTTGTAAACCTGTGTGGTCAGCTTACCCTGCATCAATCTGCATCCGTGGTGCGACAGTCGGCCAAAGTGCTGACGCACGACACCGGTTTGATGCATATTGCGGCGGCCTTCGGCAAACAAATCGTATCGCTTTGGGGCAATACGATACCAAAATTCGGGATGTACCCGCTTTACCCAACCGGCGTACACCTGAACACGTCTGTTGAAGTGACGGGATTGCCCTGCCGGCCCTGCTCAAAGATTGGCTTCGATACATGCCCCAAACGACATTTTCGCTGCATGAACGACCTGCCGGTCGGACAAATACGCGCTGCATTGGACATACCTAAATGACAGTAAACTACCAAATTCCCGTTTTTAACAAAATCCGCTGCAGGGCTGGGGTTTGAATTCCCGATTTTCCGCTAATTTGCGCCGGTGTTACACGATAAATACCTTTTTTGCTAAACAATCTGAATATGCACGTTAGAAAACTACTCTGTCTCACTGTAACCATCCTTACCCTGAACAGCCTCGCTGCGCAGGATATCCATTTCACACAGTTCTATATGTCGCCGTTGACCATGAATCCCGCCATGAGCGGCAAATTCGAAGGCACGGTGCGTATCGGCGGTATTTACCGCGGACAATGGGCCAGTGTGGTGTCGGGTTCCAACAGTTTTAAAACGCCGTCTGTGTGGGCCGATGCTCCGGTTATCCGCGGTTTCCGCAAACGCGACTGGATCGGTGTCGGCCTTATGTTTTTACCGATAAAGCCGGTGAGGTGGGCCTGAAACACAGCGCCACAAAACTCGGCGCCACCTACCACCTCGCACTCGACAAAAAAGGGAACAACGTGCTTTCGATCGGTGGCCAGTACGGCAAAGGAAGCCGCAAACTGGGCGATGATCGCCGTTATGAAGACGGATACGACAATTCAGGTCAATACAGCCAAAGCAACAGTAAAGAGGGCAACGTGGCAGATGATGCCGGTTATACCGATATCGATGCGGGCATAATACTGACCGCCAAACTCAACAAGCGCATGGACATGAACATCGGGTTCGGCATGTTCCATATCAACGAATGGAAGTACAGCCTCGTAGGGCCTGCCAACCCCAATGGTCCCGCCCCGACCAACCCCACACCCGGCAATGCGCAAATAGCGCGCAGGATGGTTATTCACGGTCAGTTCAACGCAGAACTGAATGATAAATGGACCCTGAATCCCGCTTTCCAGTTTCAGAGCATGAGCGGCGCCGATGAAATTCAGTTGCAGGGAATGCTGGGTTACCTGTTTGACAAGCAAAAAGACATTACCATCAACTTTGGCCTGGGTTACCGCCTGCGCGATGCCTTACAGGCCATTGCAGGGGTTAAGTACAAAGACCTTCGTGTCGGCCTTGCCTATGATATCAATACCTCCAGCCTGAAAACGGCCAGTAACTACCGCGGCGGCTTCGAACTCGCGGCCAATTATATCATCCGGATTTACAAACCATCCATCATCAGGCCCAAAGTGTTGTGCCCGCGTTTCTGATCATTTGATCTACCCGGCACACGCATCCACCCATACAGCGAATACAATCATTTCATAGTATGAAAAAACTCATTTTCCTCATAACCATCGGCGCGCTAATCACAGGCATTACATCTGCCCAGCCGATCAACCGCTCTACTCCGGAGGCAAACCTGAAATCGGCAGAAACAGCCGAAGCGGCTGCCAATCCGTACGAGGCACTCGAATTGTACGAAAAAGTGTACGACGAGTCCAAAGACAGGGATATTGCCGTTAAAATCGCCAAACTGGAATACGAATTGCGCGATTACAACCAGGCCGAGCGCGCATTCGGGCGCCTGGTGATCCGCGACCGGAAAAACGAACTGACGGAACTCAAATACTGGTACGCCATGAGCATGAAGCACAACGGCAAATACGCCGAAGCCATCGACATGTTCAACCAGTATATCAATGATATGGCCGCAGACCCCGGGTTGGTGCAGGCCTCCAAACGCGAAATTGCAGGCTGCGAACTCGGCAAAAAAGCCAAACAACCCGAAAATCTGCTGGTGAGCAATATCGGCAAAAAAGCCAACAGCCCGCAAACGGAATCGTCTCCGTCTTACAGTGGCGGCGAGTTGTACTACACTTCCCTTCAGTCAAAAGAAGTGATTGTGGTAGACGGCAAGCAGGGCGATTGGTATTCCAAGGTGTACACGGCAGCGAAAAGCGGGGCCGAATTCGGCGAACCGACGCCGCTCGGCCAGCAGATCAATCGCGAAGGCTGGCACCAGGGCAACGTTAGCGTTACGCCCGACGGTCGCACCATGTACTTTACCCGCGTTCAACTGGCCGAAGAAGGTCAGAGCATCGCTGAAAGCAAGATATTTTACGCTACCAAAGGCTCCGACGGCTGGGGCGCGGCCAACGAGGCGGTTGGCGTAAACGGCGATTATGTCGCCAAACACCCCTGTGAGGGCGAATTGTTTGGAGAAAAAGTACTGTTTTTCGTCGCCAACATGCCCGGCGGTAAAGGCGGCTTCGATATTTACTATGCACCCAAAAAGACCGACGGTGTGTTCGGTTTGCCCGTCAACCTCGGCGAAGTGATCAATACGGTCGGGGAAGAGGCCAGCCCTTTTTACCAGGACGGCAAACTCTATTTCAGCAGCAACGGCCTCCCCAATATCGGCGGCCTCGACGTGTTTGAGAGCCAGTGGAACGGTTCCGTGTGGAGCGAACCGAAGATGTTGCCCCTAGGCATCAACTCCAGTGTCGACGACCAGTATTACACGCGTACCGCCGACGGCATGAGCGGCTACCTGGTCAGCAATCGCCCGGGCCCTAACAACCTTAAAAGCAAGACTTGCTGTGATGATATTTACACATGGGAAATCGAACGCGTGAAAGTCGACCTCAACGTAAAGACCTTCCGCTTCAAACGCAAGGGCGAAAAAGAGAACCCGGCACTCACCGGCGCCACGGTACAGGTGCAGGATGTGACGGAAAAAAATCCGGCCCGTGTGGATGAAAAAACCAATGCCGGCGCCAACGATTTTGGATTTACGCTACAGCCAGACAAGTCGTACCTGGTGATCGCCTCGCGCGACGGATACGTTACAGATTCGATTACTTTTAACACCGTAGGGGTGAAAAAAAGCCTCAGTCTGGATAAAAAACTGACCCTCCGGTTGCTCCGCAGAGAGCCCGAATACGATACGATTCGGATCAACGAACCGATCAGGCTGACAAATATTTACTACGATTACGACAAGTGGAACATTCGTACAGACGCCGAGCCTGACCTGCAACGCCTGACCGACCTGCTCAACAAGTATCCCGAGATGAAGATTGAACTTTCTTCACACACCGACGCACGCGGTCGCGACGACTACAACGAATCGCTTTCGCAAAAACGCGCAGAAAGTGCAAAGGAATGGATTGTTGCCAAGGGCGTTTCCGCCGACCGCATTGTGGCCAAAGGCTATGGCGAAAAACAACTGCTGAACGAATGCGCCAACGGCGTGGAATGTACGGAAGAGCAGCACCAGGTCAACCGCCGCACGGAGTTCAAGATCATTTCCGGGCCAACGAACATTGTCATCGAACGCATTGAAAAACGCGAAACAACGAACAAAGGGCAGCCGCCTGGCGGCAAACAATCGGTAAGGCCCGACAATTTTTTTTTGAAAAATTAAAACAAACGCCCCGTCATTCGGGCGATACCATCCGGCCTGCTGCCGAATGGGTCAATCCCGTCGATACAGAACTGCAATTCCAGCACGAAGTGCTCGTGTTTGAAAATGCTACCGACGGAGATCAGATAGAAGCCATTTACGAATTTGCGAATACCGGCAAACAGGCGCTGACGATTGAGATCGTCAGCGCCTGTGCGTGTATGGAGGTGGATTGGACCCGCACGACAATCGGGCCTGGCGAACATGGCGTGGTAAAGGTGGTGTTCGACACTACCGGACGAACAGGAGACTTGTCAAAAGACATAGACGTCATTTTTAAGAATACGGACCCGGAAGCATACCCGCTGGTCAAACGACTGAAGTTAATGGGACATGTGTTCAGGCGGATATGAACATACGGGTTCAGGGTAATACCGTTTGGATGCGAAAATTATGACCACTACGATCAAACTAACCGATACCTTTCACACAACGGTAGAAAGGGCTTTTAAATGTCCCATACTGGGCGATGCGACAAAGTTTCTGGACGGATACAGGCTTCAGCCGCCGGTCACCGGATTTGAGGAAGATGACAGTTGGGGGCAGGTAAACGGTATCAGATACCCCGTTACAAACGGGAGTTTGTGGTTGCCGAAGGGAAGGCTGTTAAAGGACGAGATACTCGAACGCAACGAAAACGTGTCGTGGAAATGGACGATTTACGACTTTAAAATTCCCCTGATGTTCTTTGCTGGCAGGGCTGTCGGCGAATGGAAGGTCACCGCCCGGGAGGCCAATGTTACAGATGTTTATTATGCGTACACTTTCTATTCCAAAAACATCCTGTACCATCCCTTCACAATGCTCTTCTGCCATTTTCAATGGAAAGGCATGATGAAAAAAGCGCTTCGCGGCATAAAACGCCAGTGCGAATCGGGGCTCTTTTAGTGTATGAATAGGATAGGGGAGAGTGCCCGGCTCCTAACTACTTAAAACTGAAAATAGATAAACTGTTGCCCGGTAGTCTGTACGACCATCAGTGCGAAGATCATGATTCCCCATCCTGCAACGAGCAGCCAACCGGGCGTGCGTTGCAATACGTCGACCAAGGCATGCCTGCGCATGAAAAAATGCCCCAGGAAAACCATCGTCATCACCAACAATGCCAGCACCAGGTGGTTGGTGGTCAGCACCGGCTTGTCGCCATGCAGGAAAAACATGGACCCCAGCAGCCGGAGCGCTGATCCAAAGTCTTTTGCCCTGAAAAACACCCAGGTGATATTGACGCAGTTGAACGTAAGAAACGCCAGCAGCAGTTGGACGGCCTGGCTATCTGTTTTGAAAGTTACAACATTTTTAAAAAGGCGCTCCAGGGCCAGGTAAAGGCCGTGCAGAAAGCCCCAGGCAACGAAGGTCCACGCCGCGCCGTGCCACAGGCCGCCCAGCAGCATGGTGAGCATGAGGTTCACGTACGTCCTGCTCACGCCAAAACGGTTGCCGCCCAGGGGGATATACAAATAATCGCGCAGCCAACTGGACAGCGAAATATGCCACCTGCGCCAGAGATCGGAAAACCCGACGCTGCCGTACGGGTACCGGAAGTTGTCAGACAGGGTAAAACCCAACATGTTTGCTATACCGATGGCGCAGAGCGAGTACCCGGCAAAATCAAAAAATATTTGCCCCGAAAAGGCCAGTACGCCGGTCCAGGCGTCCAACGGGAGCAGGAGGTCTTTTGACCCGAATACACTGTCGGACACCGGGCTGAGCAGGGAATCGGCAAAAACGGTTTTCTGAAAAAGTCCGATCGTCAGGAGCAGCAGTCCGGTGAAGAACTGTTGTTGCGAAGCCCTTTTCGGTTCGTAGAACTGCGGCACCAGTTCATCGGACCGCACGATCGGGCCGGCAACCAGTTGCGGGAAAAATGTCACGTACAAGGCGAAATCCAGGAAAGTGCGGGCCGGCTGTATCCTTTTGAAATACAGGTCGATGGTGTACGACATCGTCTGGAAGGTGGAAAACGAAATGCCCATTGGCAGCAGGATATCCCACTTCGGCGGGGTGTACTCGACACCGAACAGCGCCACCAGTTGCTGGAAGTTTTCCAGCATGAAATTGCCGTATTTAAAGAAACCCAGGAAACCCAGGTTGACAAGAATACTCAGCAGCAACCAAAACCTGCGCTTTGCCTGATCCTCGGTTCGGGCCAGTTGGTTTCCGGCAGTCCAGTCGACCAGGGTCGATATCAGGAGCAGTGCGATGAGCGGCGGGTTCCACAGTCCGTAGAAAAGATAACTCGCGGCCAGTAGCATGATTTTTTTGGCCTTCCACGTGAGCGGAACGATATAATACAGCGTCAGGACAACGATCAGGAAGGCAAAAAAGCCGATGGTGTTAAACAGCATATCATTTGGTTGTTATGAGCTGATCTTTTTGGAGCAGTGCGATGATCGTTCTGGTATATATATCAGCATCTCTCCGGTTCAGGTGCGACCATTCCGGCGGAACCATGTCGCGGGTATCCGGATGATCCTGGAAGTGATACCCCTTGCAGCCGGATTCGCGCAGCAGCCGGTCCCAATATTGGGCTCTGGGAAACATTTCAGGTTCGTGTTTCAGGTATTGACCTGTCACGGGCGGCCTGATAAAGGCCACGTTTCCGCCTTTTGCCCGGAATTTTTTTGCCAGGTTGACATAATGACCCAGTATCACATCCACGCTATCGGCGTATTCATTTTTCCACTCCGGCCGATCCCATATCCTTGTTTGCCTGCTTTGCAGGGCTGTATCCGTTTCCATTTCAGGTATCATGCGTATGCCGCGGTAGCGGTCCATCCGTACCATGGGCGGCCAGTTCGTCGGGTTTTCCACCGAGTCGCGGTTGGGCAGCGGCAGTCGGTTGATCAGCGACCGCAGGTTGATATCCGGATCAGTGTAGGCAAACCAGGGGTCGATCCACTGGTACACCCAATAACTGAATTTCTGGGCGTAGGTCTGTTTGTAGAAATAGTCGACCATGTCCGATTTTACCCACATTGCCCCGCCGCTGGCGCCCAGGGTGTAAAACAGACCCGGGGCTGTACTCAGCACAATCAGCCCCTTGAAGTTCGAGCGCTCGACGATGTCTTCAAACGTGTAATACGGCGAGCCGCCCGGAATGGCCAGCATGACCGGCCGATGGCCGGTGATAGAATCCCACAGGTGGATATTGATGTCAAAATGCCCCCTGGAAGAGCCCAGGATGACCACGTCGTCGGGTGAAAGCGCATCCACCTGGCCGCGCCAGTAGGCCCATAATTCGGCATTGTTGTCGTATCCGGGGGCCCAGTGTTCGACACTTCTGAAATGCCATTCGTATACGGCGAGCAAGCCCAGCGCCAGGCCCAAAGCGATCAGAAAAGACCTGAGATTGATGTTATGATTCATTTGGTAGCGGTACGATCAGAACAGGGATGGAAAGATGTTTGATCAATTTGGAAGAAGTGTGCCCGACGAACGTCTCATAAAAAAAGCCGTGCCGGTGGCTGCCCATAACGAGCAGGTCGATTTGCAGTTTTTCCACTTCTTTTTCAAGCATGCCGACGGTAGGGCCTTGTATCAGGAGTGCCTCCGTCTCGATTGACCTGCTGCGCAGATCCTCCAGAATCTGTTGCAGTTGCTGGTGTTCTTCGCGGAGTTCTTTGGCGCGCGACTCCCGGATGTAGACCGGACCGGTCTCAAAACCCACAAATTCAGGATCGGGTGCTGCCACATGTACCAGCCAGAGTTTTGCATGGAAGGCCCCCGCGAGCAAGACAGCCTGGTCCAATAACAATCTGTCGGCAGGTTGAAGGTCTAAGGCAAGAAGGATGTTTTTCACAGGATGTGCGTGTAATCGAAGCCGCCTGGCGGGGAGCGTTGCCTCGAATCATTTGGTGAACTTAACAGGGGCGGGGTTGGGCAAATGTATTTTGTTTTAAAAAAAATCGCAAAAAAAAATTTGACGATGCCAGTTGCCGGGTTTTCTAATGCTGCGATGAAGGGCTGTGTCAAAATATTCAGGATTTAGCAAGAAACAACAAACGCAGAGTCGTTCGGCGGGTCTATTATTACAGGTTCCTGTACTTATCATCAAATAATAATTAAGCATGAAAACAAAAACAACATCCATCATTGCGATTTTGGCCCTGTGTTATTGGGTGCAAGTCAACGCACAAACCGGAAAAATTTACGTCAGCGATGCCGGCAACTTTAATTTTCCTCCCTGGCAAATCCTGAGATTTGACGAAAATGGTGAAAACGGGGAGGTGTTTATCTCGGATCATTTGGCCTGGCCGCAAGACATCTTTTTTCTTGAAAGCAGCAATACCGTCCTTATTTCCAACCTGAATACCAACCGGATATCCAAATTCAATGCAGCCACCGGCGTCTATACCGGTGAATTTGCAACCAACATCAGCGGCCCGACCCGTATGAAATTAGGCCCCGACAGCCTGCTCTATGTCCTGCAGGCGTACGGCAACGGAAAAGTCCGGCGGTACAATTTGAATGGCGCCCTGATTGGTGATTTTACCGCCGTCGGGGTTGGTACAAGCATAGGTCTCGACTGGGATGCGGAAGGAAACCTGTACGTTTCCTCCTACGAGGATAAAATCGTTAGAAAATTCAGTCCAACCGGCGCCGACCTCGGCTTGTTCATAAATTCGAATCTCGCAGGTCCGACCAATATCTGGTTTGCGGACAACGGAGACCTGCTGGTGGTGGATTTCATCGGCGGCTCGGTCAAACGGTTTAGCAGCGCCGGCGCCTACCTGGGTGTTTTTATTGCCGGTTTACCCGAGGGAGAAGGCGTGGAGTTTCTGCCTGGCGGCAACATTCTCCTGGGGTGCGGCGGCTATTCTTCCGTTAGAATGTATAACGAATCGGGCGATTTTTTGTCCGATTTAGTGCCCTCCGGAACCCTCGACTTGCTCAAGCCCAATGCAGTTGTATGGAGAAATATGGGGGTATCTTCGACAACATCCGTCGAAACGGGCGTTGCTTTTCTTGTACCATCCATCGGGTCGGTTTTTCAAATGGCTTCGGTTTCGGAGGACAGGCCGGGCGACCTGCTGACAGAGATTTACAATTCATCGGGAGGGCTGGCGGCGCGGATCGATTTTTCTGAAAGTTGCTGCTGGGATGCTCAAAACCAGCCGAACGGGGTTTACCTGGCCCTTTTCAGGATGTCTGACGGCAGCAGAATTGCTACGCAAAAAATTATTGTTCAGAAATAAACCGCCAGGCATAGCATGAAAAGACGACTTCCTTTTATTGTCCTCCTCGCAGGAGGCATCTTATTGCTTTCCAATCTGGATGGCGCATTTCCGGAGAACACGGGTGCTCCGGGCGAACTGACTTGCGGCCGGGCGCCCTGTCACAATGTGCCGGTCAATGCAGGCAATGCGCAAATGTCCATTGCATTCAGCGGCAACGACCTGGAATATGTCGCCGATAGCACCTACGAACTCACCGTAACCATTGCTAACCAGCAAACCATGCGCAACGGCTTCGAAATTCTGGCGCTGAACGGGAACAACCAGAATACCGGCGAATGGATACTCCTGGAGCCTGACAAAATGAAAATTATCCCCGGCATCGGGCTGCCCAGCCGGAAATATGTGACCCACATGGCCGCAGGAAACATGCAAGCCGAATGGAAAGTCGCGTGGAAAGCGCCTTCGGTTAACGTTGGCGTCGTGACTTTTTACGCAGCCGTCAATGCGACCAACAACAACGGCATGCTGACGGGCGATGAAGTGTACACCAAAAGTCTCGCTGTTGAATTTTCACCGCTTTCCGGAACAAAGGAGACGGCACAATCCGGTGGCCCGGGCATTGTTTCCGTTTCGCCGGACCGGACGAACGGAACCTTGATGATCCGGTATTTCCTGAAATCCGCCGCCGATGTACGGCTTGAAGTTTTTCATATATCCGGGCAAAAGGTGGCGACTGTTGTTGCCGGAAAACAACCGGAAGGCGATCACCAGGTTTCCTGGAACAGTCTTGCAGCCAATGGATCGGGAATCCTGCCCGGGGTATACGTTGTCCGGCTTGTGGCTGGCCGGGAAATTGCTGCCCGAAAATTTGTTTGGCCCTGAGAGGTGATACCGGAGCACGTGTTTTACAATTCCGTTACATGCTTTTACAAGTGCTTCAGTGGATGGTTCGACAAACAGGATACATTTGCCAGGCATTTCACATGGGTAAAATACAAAACAACCTGCTGACACATGAAAAAGCACTGCATTACCAGGCACATCTTCTCCCTGCTGTTTTTATTCATCGGACTCCAGTGGGGCATCTGCCAGGACGGGACGAACCTGACACAAGCGGGCACAGGCAACATCGATATCATGCCTGCCGGTCAGACCGGTTTTAGCATGCCCCGGCTGCCGGAAATTTATCCGCCCGGGGTTGATACCGCCTTGCAGATAAACGGGTACGTGCGCCGGATATTCCAGGATAAAGCCGGACATCTTTGGTTTGCCACCTATGGCAACGGTGTTGGCCGGTACGACGGTAAATCCATGAGTTACTTTACCGGGTTCGAGGCAGATATTGTGAGAGATATAGCCGTGGACAAGTCCGGCAAGCTGTGGTTCGCTACCAACGCCGGTGTGTATTGCTACGATGGAACAGATTTTAAGCATTACACCGAGGCAGAAGGCCTGAGCAGCAAGGAGGTCTGGAGTGTATTGGAAGACAAAGCAGGAGACCTTTGGTTTGGCACAGATAACGGGGTTTGCCACTACGACGGGAAGAAATTTTCCGTTTTGCCTGTTCCTGCGGCCGATCTTTCAGGTTTTCCAAGCGCTTACCCGGCCCCCAAATTTGTGAACAGCATATTTCAGGATAAAAACGGCATCCTGTGGTTTGCCTCGAATGGCGGGGGCGTCTACCGCTACGACGGAAAATCCTTTATCGCCTTTACAGAGAAAAACGGCCTGTGCAATAATTTTGTGGTGTCGGTTTTTGAAGATCATGCAGGGAACCTTTGGTTTGCCACCCAGTTCGGCGGCGTGAGCCGTTACGACGGCAAGTCCTTCACCACGTTCAGAGAAAAAGACGGACTGAACAGCAATTTTGTCTGGACGGTATTTGAGGATAAAACCGGCAACCTGTGGTTCGCCACTGCCGGCGGCGGCGTGAGCCGCTACGATGGAACCTCCTTTACCAAGTTTACCATCACCGATGGACTTCCCAGTAATTATATCCAAAGCATCATGGAAGACGACGCGGGCAACCTCTGGTTCGGCACCTCGGAGGGAGTCGCCCGTTATGACGGGAAATCATTTGTCAGTTTTCCGAAGAAGGGTGGAGCAGGGTGTTAGGTGAAAAGCCCAAACGTTCTTTTACACGCTTGTTAATGGCCGACGTGCCTTACAGGACCGCTCCGAGGTCATTAGGTCCGCATGTTTTGTAGCATCATTTAGCTAAAAAAATGTGTGCCCTTTGAAATACAAATTATTTATATTTTTAGCAAATTTGTATTTTTAAAACAAATTGATTCATATTTGTCGCTCAAACATACTAATCCATGAGCGAACTATCTTTTGGGTGGGCTACCCCTACCTTTGACATCTTTTTGGCCGATGTCAGCACCGATTTACCGCTCCCATTTGCAAATGACGGCATCCCTGCGGGTTTTCCCTCTCCCGCAGGCGACTATCTGGACTTGACCATTGACCTGAACCGGGAATTGGTGGACAATCCGAATGCTACCTTTTACGCCCGTGTGAAAGGTAGTTCCATGCAAGACGCGGGCATCCAAAACGGCGACGTGCTGGTTGTTGACCGCTCGCTGACCGCCGATAATGGCGACATCGTTGTCGCCTTTCTCAACGGTGAATTTACGGTGAAACGATTGCGTTTTACCGGTGACACCTGTTTGCTTTTGCCCTCAAATCAGGATTTTCCGCAAATCCAGATCAACGAAGGCGATGACTTCCGGGTGTGGGGCGTGGTCACGTTTGTTATCAAAAACGTCCGCGAAGGGGGGCGGGGCAAATGGGTAAGTTTGCGTTAGTAGACGGCAACTGTTTTTATGTCAGTTGTGAACGGCTTTTCAACCCCGCGTTGGAAGGCCGCCCCGTCATCGTGTTGTCCAACAACGACGGCTGCGTTGTCAGCCGCTCCAATGAGGCAAAGGCGTTGGGTATCGAAATGGCCGCTCCTGCCTTCCTGATGACCGACCTGTTGCGCAAACACTGCGTCGCCGTGTATTCATCGAATTACAATCTCTACGGCGATTTGTCGCGCCGCATGATGTCCGTTTTGGGCGGGCTTGCGCCGGGTATCGAAGTCTATTCCATCGACGAAGCCTTTTTGGAGTTCAGCGATACGGACAGCCCTGATTGGTGGGCTTGCGGATACCTTATTCGTGCGGAAGTATTGCGGCAAGTCGGCATCCCGACGGGCGTAGGCATCGCGCCAACAAAGACACTGGCAAAGTGGCAAACCGTGTCGCAAAAAAGCATCCCGAACACGGCGGCGTTTTTGTACTCGAAACACCCGGCGACATCGAAACTGTTTTGCGCGCCATGCCTGTCGGCGACGTGTGGGGCATCGGCGGGCAGTATGCAAAATTGCTCGCCCGCAACGGCGTGGCGACGGCATGGGATTTCACCCGTTTACCCGCCGATTGGGTGCGGCGCAACCTGACCGTCGTGGGCGCACGGCTGCAAATGGAATTGCAGGGCTTCCCCTGCCTCGAATTGGAAGCCGTCGCGCCGCCGAAAAAGAACATTTGCACCTCCCGAAGTTTCGGCAAAATGCTGACTGACTTCGGCGGGGTGAGCGAAGCGGTTGCCAATCATGCGCACCGCTGCGCCTGTAAATTGCGCGGGCAGGGCAGCGCGGCCAACGTATTGACGGTGTTCCTGCACACCAACCCGTTTAAACCGGAATTGCCGCAGTACAACCCCTCCCGGACGGTGACGCTGCCAACGGCTACCAATAGCAGCCTGTTAATAGTCGGCTTTGCTGAGGCGGCGCTGAAGGCGATCTGGCGCAACGGCTACGCCTATAAAAAAGCGGGGGTTATCATTTCGGGCATTGTTCCTGAAAATGAAATCCAGTTGGACTTTGATGTTTCGATGACCGACGTGGACAAACACAAACGCCTGATGCGGGCAATGGACGCGCTGCGCGGGCGTTACGGTCACGGGGCTATTTCGGTGGGAACGCAAGGCACGGCGAACACTTGGCGGCTACGGCAGGAACGCCTTTCACGGCGGTTTACGACGTGCTGGGAGGAGGTGCTGGAGGTGGCCGTGTAATAATTATGTACGCCGGACTTCCAAGTCCGGCGCCTCCACCGCGTTACAACGGACCTGGAAGTCCGTTGTACATATACACAGCCTATATCCGACGTTATGGAGGTCGTGCTCGCCTGGAAAATTCGGGATGACTCCTGTTTCCCTGAAAACGTGCCAAATTTTCTTCGTGTTCGTTCCAAAGCAGTGCCCGTGCCTCAGGCTGCTTTTCCCAACCGTTTTTTTACTATCGCTACCATGAAATCCCGAACATCGGGAGAACTTTTTACGAGGTCATACGGCAGCCGGATAATGAATTGGTGCCGCCCTTTTTCATCGATCCATTCATCTTCTTCCTGATCGGTTTCATCTTCCGTACACAGGAATGTAATCCCCACGTTCGGAAAGTGCGGGAATTGTGCAGCAACATATTGCGTATCGACTTTGTCGGCGACCTCTTGTTCTACAATTTTGGTAACGTCCACTTCTGAAATTTTTGTCAAAGTTAGGAACAGGTTTGAAACGATGCAAGCCCTCTTTGAAAACCGGGTTGTAAGGCGGGCGTATCAGTCTGTCTTTTTCAGGTCGGGCAAGATTTTCGGGAAGTATCTGATAAGAAAAAAGTTGGGTTTGCTCCGCTTGCAAGCATTCGCTAACTGTCCCTACATACTGAATAACATACGCAACGGAATTGTCCAACAAGAATTGGCCGGTGTATCGACCTCGTTCGCCTTTGGTAGTGACGCCATCAGTTTTTTCCCGTTAGAGCCATTATTAACGCCGTTTCTGCGCATCCGTCGGGTTTTTCCCGTTTTGTTTCGCGGGAATAAAATTGCCGTGTTTCGTCACTTTGCCGGGCTTGATCTGGACAACAATTTCCCCGCCAATACCCAATTCCACAATCTTTTGCAGGGTCTCCAACTGAATGTCGGACTTGTCGTTTTCAATTCGGGAAATGTAGTTGCGGGTAGTACCGCTTTTTAGCGCGACATCGGCCTGAGAAAGTCCCGCGGCTTCCCGTGCTTCCCGAAGCATGGCACCGACGTTGACCGGCTCCGTTTTTTTGACCAATATACTTTGTCGGTACAATTCCAAAGCATCCAGTTCCAACGGACTGGTACGGGTTTCTCCTTTAAAGGTAAAGGACACGGGGATATTCGGCCAACAAAGGGTGCGGTTTTCGGAAACGGCAACTTGTTTGAAGGTTTCCCAATCCCGAAGCGTCGCCATTTTGCTATCGCCTTCGGCCTCCCATTGCTCAAAAAGCGGCGCGAAGTCCGACAACCTTATTTCGGACGTATTCCAAAGCAAGGTAATTTTGAATGGCTTTATTTCGAGAATCCGGGCAATTTTTGGCAGCGGTTTCATATCTTATTGTCTTAGTGTCGGGTTCAACTGATAAAAGGTTTCCAAAAGGTCGTTCCGGTTTTCGGCAAGGTATTCCAGGGCTTCGCGCAATTTCCGGCGTGGCAGTCTCCCGGCGATCACCGTGCCTTCCCGAATAGCGATCAACGCCTCATCTTCGCCGTAAAAGGCATGAAAATGGGGCGGTAGGTGGTCGCGGCTGAAAAACGCAAATGCGAATACCTGAAATTCGGTCTATTTCCGGCATGGGTTATATTTGACACAAAGGTACCTAATTAGGTAACATCGGGCAAGGTTTTTTATGAAACGCCACATTTTCAACCTGCATGCAGACAATGAACTTCTCCAGCCCACAAAAAATTGACCCAACAAAAAAGCCGCCCCACAACGCAAAGTTGTGAGGCGGCTAAAATTTAGTGGAGCTGGCGGGAGTCGAACCCGCGTCCGGACAAAGCGCCGAAACGCCTTCTACATGCTTAGTTTCTGATTGGATTTTCGAGTACGGGTTGGTTCAGAGACCGACACATCCGCACCTTATCCTCTTGATTTCACCCTTCGGTCGAGACATCCCGTCGGGCAATCCTGCTTTTTTTTGATGCGCGGTGGCCTGTGTAGCAGGCATCAAGACAAAGAAAGAACGCTTGGCGTATCTTTCACGCGGCACAAAGGCTTTCTAATTCGCTTGAATTAGGCAGCCATGGCATACTGTGTGTTGCCAGTTGTTGTTTAGTCGTTATTTTTTACGGAGTAACCAACTATGCTCCGGCATGCTTACGAATCGACTACACTTTCCCGTCAATACCAGGCAGCCCCGTTTTTACCCGCCGAAGCCTCGGCGAAGGCAGGTTCTCTAGTAATTTTTTGATTTCAATAAATGCTTTCGGCAACACCAGTATTTCAAAGAACTTCGCAAAGGTAAACCAAATTCCGGTACCAAAAGTTTCGGCGGCCTCCGGTTTATTTCGCGTCCTGTAGACGTGTTAATCTCATGGCGTCACATCGCTTTCGTCATGCTTTGCAAGGACCGAAACGCCTACCTTCGCGCCGCAATATCAATTACCTGACCAAATCTATGATCAAAATTGGAATTATCCGGGAGGGCAAGACCCCGCCCGACGCGCGGGCGCCGCTCACCCCGGAACAATGTGCAGAAGCGATGGTCGAACTGCCGGTGCGTATCGTCGTACAACCCTCGCCGGTCCGTTGTTTCAAAGACGCTGAATACCGGGAACACGGGGTGCCCATGCAGGAAGACCTGACCGATTGCGATGTGCTGTTGGGCGTCAAGGAGGTGCCCGTCGACCTGCTGATCCCCGGCAAAACCTACCTGTTTTTTTCCCACACCATGAAAAAGCAGCCCCACAACCGCCGGTTGCTGCAGGCTGTACTCGACAACAATATCCGGCTGATCGACTACGAAGCGCTCACCGATGATGCCGGCAAACGGCTGATCGCTTTCGGTTTCTACGCGGGCATCGTGGGGGCGCACAACGCCCTGTGGACCTGGGGGCGCCGTACGGGGCAGTTCGCGCTGCCCCGGCTCAGCGAGAGCCACGACTACGCCGAGGTGCTGGCCGTTTACGAAACGCTGCAATTGCCGCCCCTGCGCATCGTGCTGACCGGCGGCGGCAGGGTAGCCACCGGCGCCGCCAAAAACCTGCGCGACATGGGTATTCGGGAAGTGACGCCGCAGGAGTACCTGCACGGCAATTTTGCGGAAGCCGTTTTCACGCGTATCCTGGCAGGCGACTACGTCAGGCATCGCGACGGACGCCCTTTCGACAAACTGCATTATTATGCACACGGAGCGGAGTACCGCAGCGCATTCGAACCTTATTCCAACAGCAGCGACATCCTGATCAACGGTATTTTTTACGACAAACAGTCGCCGGCGTTTTTTACGGTCGCCGATATGCAGCGGCCTGATTTCCGGATACAGGTCATCGCCGATATCACCTGCGATATCATGCCCGATTCGTCGGTGCCCTGCACCCTGCGGGCAAGCAAAATCGCCGACCCCGTTTATGGGTTCGACCCGGCAAGCAACACAGAGACAGCGCCTTTTCAAACCAATAGCATCGACGTGATGGCAATCGACAACCTGCCGTCCGAGTTGCCGCGTGATGCGTCGGCCTTTTTTGGCCGGCAGCTGCTTGAGCGGATACTGCCCGAACTGCTCCGGGGACGCGGCAGCGCGGTCATCGGAAGGGGTATGATCGCCGAAAACGGGCGCCTCACCCAACAATTTGATTACCTGGCTGATTATTTGGCCACAACTGTGTGAAGTTTTTGTAAAATTGTGTAGAATTTGATTTTTCCTTTCAGACATTTGCCAAAACGAAACATCGAAAAACGTTAAATCAAGTCACACATGAAAATTCCACACTGGCTTATTCTCTTGCTGTTTGCGGGCTACACAGCGTGGTGCGTCAATTATTGGCATTGTCGTCAATGCCAATGCTGTGACGGCGCCGCGACTGAACAGGCTGCTGCCGAAACTACCGGTGTCCCATTGTTCCAATGGAACGCCGACCATCCGGTGCCGGATGCCAAGTTTCCCGACTGGAAAAAGGCAATGCTTAAAACAGGCGGGCAGGGCGACACCCTTGTTATCACAGGTTACTATCGCGCCAATGAAACCAACGGCGAACAACTGGGACTTGCCCGGGCTGCCGCACTGCGCGACTGGATGAAACCCGATCTGCCCGAAAGTCGGGTCCGGATCGCCGCTAAACTCGTCGAAGACGATCTCGTTGAGGGCGGCGCGCCAAAGGAATCCGCCGGATTCTCCTGGGTGAAAATGGTGCTGAAAAAAGAGGACAGCGCGATTATCGAATCGTACCACGATGTCATTCTGCTTTTCCCCTTCAACTCGACGGAGAAGGACCACGATCCCAAGGTGGATGCGTACCTGAAGCAAATGTGCACCGAACACAAGTCCAATGCCACCACGTTTGAGGTGGTAGGCCACACCGACGATGTGGGCAACGATGAAGAGAACGTCAGACTGGGGCTTGCCCGCGCAAAATCCGTCGCCAGAATTTTGATGGACAACGGTATAGCCGCCAATCGCATCAAAACGGACTCCAAAGGCGAAGCCATGCCGGTCGCCGATAACAAAACGGACGACGGCCGTCACCAAAACCGTCGTGTTGTCATAACTGTCAACCGTTAACCATTCAAAACGAACGATATATCATGTTTTTCTCTTACATACTCCTGCACAATTCCACTTTCCAGCAAGACCTGCCCGTCGGTCTCATGCTCTGCATCATACCCTTTTTGCTCGGCTGGCTGTTTTCCTACATCTACCACAAAGTCAGTGCATTAAAGACGGAAAACGAAGCCCTGACCACCCGCGTGACCAGCCTTACCGCTGAAACGACCGACCTGCGCCTGAAACTCTCGCAGGCCGAAGCCGAAATCGAAGCGCTGAAAGGACAGCATCGCAAAGCAAAAGACGATCTGATGATGTGTGAAAGCGAACGGAATGCCCTGCGCGAACAAGTCGGTAGCAAGACCGGCAAAGCCAATTCGGTTACTTTTGCCGGAAAAAAATTCAAAGCAGACGACCTGCAAATCGTGGAAGGTATCGGCCCTAAAATTGCCGAATTGTTGCACAAGGCAGGCATCAAGACCTGGCTGCAACTTTCCGAAGCAGCGCCCGACAAAATCAAGGAAATCCTTGAAGGCGGCGGATCACAATTCAATATCCACGATCCTTCTACCTGGCCTGCTCAGGCCGCACTCGCTGATCAGGGCAACTGGGATGCATTGAAAAAACTCCAGGACGAACTGACCGGCGGAAAAGTATAATTTGGAATGATGAATGGTTAATGATGAATGATAAATGATAAATGATGAATGATGAATATAGTGCACAACTGATTCATCATTAATTTATCATTTATCATTCATCATTAACACCTGCTGCCCAGCGCAGTGCCGCTTCCATTTTGCGGTACTCCCCCAATAATTTGAGGTATTTGACCCGGGCGTCGAGCCAGCGTTGTTCGCGGGTATTGATGAGGAAAACGGAGCTTTCACCAAAGTTGAATTTTTCGTTTTCGGCATCCAGCAAGGCCCGGTAGTTTTCCGTAATATTTTGATAAAGCGTTAGTTGTGCGCCGAGGTTGTCGACCTCATTGGCGTATTGTTGCACCTTGATGTCGATGCTTTGGCGTTTTTGCCTCAGTTCGAACTCCGTTTGGGCCAGTTTGATGTCCGTGACTTGCAGATCGCCGCGAGCCTTCCGGTTGAGCAGGGGATAACTGACGTTGACGCCCCATTTGATATCGCTCGCCAATACGCCGGGCCCGTCGGGACTGCCGGCGGGAAAGAAGTTTAGTCCGGCGCCCAGGATGTTGTAGTTCAGGTCGAGCACCGGTTTCCGTTTTTCAACTTTTAGTCGACGTTCCGCCTCCAGGGTACGCAATTTGGCGTCGTACAGACGCAGTTCGGGGTGGGATATCCGGGCCTGTTGCAGGATGCTTTGCCTGCCGGGATTGATCGCCGGCAACAACTCTTGCGTGCCCGGCTCCGGCGCCGAAGGCAGGTCCTCCGGTCGGGCAGGGGCGCCGTCGTCGTCCCAGAGGAAGCCGGAGACGGCGAGTGCGGCATTCCGGTAATCATTGCGGGCAAAATTGACGTCGAGCAACCTGTTTTGAACCTGTATAAACGTCTCCATCGTATCGATGGCGGGTTTATCGCCTTGCAGGTAACTCTCCCGGATGGCCAGGTGCCGGTTGGTCGCCTGCTGCAACGCTGCATCGTACACCTCCAGTTGATTGCCGGCAACCACCCAGTTCCAATAGGCTTTGGCAGCCTCCAGCAACAGGTCATTGAGCAACGCATCGCGCTCCGCCTGCCCCTGATCGATGCCAATTCGTGCCTGCCTCAGCGCCGTTCGCCGTTCGTCGGTCAGCAGTCCCTGTCCGAGCGTCCAGTTGAAGCCGAATGCGGTAAGGCCCCTGGAAGGCACAGAAAATTCAGGGTTCAGGTAATCGCCGGTTGCATAATTGAGGGTGCTTTTCAATTCCAGACCGAGCCAGGTCGGCCATTTGATGCCTGCTTCTGTGTACTGGAAGTAGTTTTTGTCGTTGAAATTTTTTGCGGTGTAATCGCCGTAAACTTTCGGGTCAAAGCCGCCGCGCGCGCGCAACAGCATCGCCGCCGCCTGATCGCGGTACAGATTTGCATTTTTGGCCAGTGGATGGTTCCGGAGTACCCGCGCCTTGAACGAAAGCCAGTCTGCAACGGCATTTTCAGCCGACAAACCCGAAAGCGTATCGGCTTCCTGGGCTGGCAGCAGGGTCGCATGCAACAGTATCCAAAGTATGGCAATTCCGGTGAGAGGTCTGCTCATAGATAGCGGGATTCAGGTCTGCGCGCCGAAACGGCGTGCAACATTATTTTTTGCTGTTGTCCGGTGTTTCTTTTCCCTCCTCCTTATACAAATCGGGTGGAAAACCGTTAAAAATACGCCATAATTCGTATCCAAGCGGCACATCGTTGAGCAGCGCGATACCTTTTGCGCCGCCCCCCATCTGGAGGGCATCGGGCCAGGGAGCATCCGTTTTGTCGGGCGCCACCAGCACGCGAAACTTGCCGTTGGCGCTGATGTTCCGGTCTATGGCGACCACCGAGCCGCCGAAGGTGCCCAGCGAAACGCCCGGCCAGCCGCTGAAGAAAAAGGCCGGCCAGCCGTCGAACATAAACCGCACATGTCTGCCCGGGCTGATCAGTGGAAGGTCGAGCGGTTTTACGTACATCTCCACGGCCAGTTGATAATCAGCGGGTTGTATGCTCACCACGGGGGCGCCTTCTTTTACAATTTCGCCGATGCCGGGGGTAATGGCCTTTACGATATAACCGTCCTGCGGCGCCACGATGTAGTAAAAAGTGCTGCGGCGGGCGTAGTTGTCGCGTTCAATCCGCAATTTGTTGACCGAGGCCTGGGCGTCGAACTTTTCAGACAGCGTGCTGAACCGGTCGCTTTGCGTCTTGGCAATTTTGTTGGCGTATTCGTTTTGGGTAAGCCGGAGTTCGGTTCGGTAAATGTCCAGTTCCTGCCGGCTGGTTTCGTAGTTATTCCTTGCGGCGACGATTTTGGTTTCCGCTTCCTGCAGTTTGAGGCGTTTTTCCTCGAATTCCGTGAGCGATTTTATTCCCTTGTCGTACAGGTTTTTGGCGCCGGAATACTGCCGTTGCGCCACTTGCAGGTCGATTCCCGCCTGTAATACCTTGATGCTGTCGCTTTCCACCTTGAGTTTGCCCTGTGCGATCTTGTTGTATATCTGGCTGATTTTACTCTCCAGTTCCCGGCGCATGGCGTCCATCTGGGTTTCGAGGGCTCCGACTTTTCCCGAATAGGATTCAATGGCCCCTTGTTTGGCGTTTACCTGGTTGCCGACGCGGTCGACGAGTTGGGGATCGAAGTAGTCGGATTTCACCTCTGAAAGAAACACAATGGTATCGCCCTTTTGTACGGACTGGCCCTCGGTTACGTACCAGTGTTCGATCCGCCCGGAAATGGTGGCGTGTATGGTCTGCGGGCGCTGTTCGGGCCGCAGGGTGGTCACTTTACCGTCGGCGTGTATATTTTGCGTCCAGGGCAGGAACATGAAAATGACAAAAAGGCCAAGCAGTACCAGGAGCAGTTTTCTGAAGGAAAAGTGCCATTTGGCCAGCTCGGTTTTTGCCGGCGACTGCAATCCGACGAGATCTTTTTCGCAGTGAACGATGTTTTCAGATATGTTCAGCATGTTGCGGTGTACAGGATAAGGGCATCTGCCCGGGATACCGTAAATCAGTTGTTGTCTGGTGCGGTTGGAGTGCCGTTTTCACCGATTGTTCTGAATATCCGTTTATAGTGATCCGTTTTTTGCACGTCGAGGAAACTGCCGTCGAAGACGATCTGCCCCTCTTTCAGCACCACGATGCGGTCGCACATAGAAGCCATGAGCGGGTCGGTCGTCACGCAGACCATCGTCCAGGGGTTGCCGCGTTCGGTGAGCAGTTTGGCGATGCGCAGGCGGTCGTTGAAGTTGAGGTTGCCGTGGGGTTCTTCCAGGGCAAGTAACTTGGGGTCCGGGGCGATCGCACGGGCGACCAGCAACTTGGTGATCACACTGCGCGGGATGTTTTTGCCTCCCGGCAGCAACTCCGTTTCGAGTCCCTGCGGCGACTGGCGGATAAATTCGCCCAGCCCGACCTCCTCGGTAACCTGCAACAGACGCTGGAGGGTAATGTGTTCGTTGCCCAGGGTGATATTTTCCCGGATACTGCCCTTGAATACGTCTTCCTGGGAGGTAAGGTCGCCGATATGCTCCCGCAGGCTGCGCAGGTTGATGTTTTGCTTGGGCAGTCCGTTAAAATACAATGAACCCGTGAAATCGCGCTTGACGACCGATATGATCTGAAGCAGGGTACTCTTGCCCGAGCCGTCGTATCCGGCAACCGCCAGTTTCTCTCCGTGGGCGATGCGGAGATTGATGCCTTTTAATACCGGCGTGGTTCCGTCGTCGTACTGATATGAAAGGTCGCGGAACTCCACTTCAAGCGGACCTTCCGTACAAAACTCCTCCACCCGGATACCGTCTTCACGTTCGAGGGGGAGGTCGCCAACCTGACCGAGTTTTTCGATGGCAGTCAGCACGTCGTATCCCGTTTCGTGGAGCAGAATAAGTTTTTCGACCGATTCGATGACGAATAATACGAGAATCTCGGAAGCGACAAACTGCCCGATATTCATCTGGTTGTCCATGACCAGCAGGCTGCCGACCACCAGGAAACCGCACAATACCAATACCCGGAAGGCGACACTGCCGGCAAACTGGGTGACGAGGATACGCCAGTGTTTGGCCCGGGCATCGAGGTAATCAACGGTCATGTCGTCGGCGCGGAGCAGGGGCAACCTGTTTTCTCCGGCCAGTTTGAAAGTGGTGGCTACGCGACCCACTTCCTCCAGCCAAAAGGCGAGTTTGTACTTGTATTTGGACTCTTTCAGACTGGTTTGCAGTCCTTTCGGGGCCGTCAGGAAAAACAGTATGGCGAGCATGCCGATCAGAATCAGCGAAAAAAGCACAAACGCAGGGTGATAAAACGACAACAGCAGCAGGCTGAAAATAATCTGCAGGATGGCGGTGCTGCCGTCGATCAACAATTTGGGCAGCCCTTTCTGGAGGGTCAGGGTGTCGAAAAAGCGATTGACCAGTTCCGGCAGATGCTCCTTGCGCAGGGCTTCAAGGTTGAGGCGCGGTATGCGCACGGCAAATTCAACGGCAGCGTCGGCAAATATCCTGCGCTGCATGAATTCCATGATCGACAACTGCATCAGCCGGAGCAGGCCAACCATCAATGCACCGATACTGACGAACAAGACCAGCACTACCCAGGATGCCGAAATGGCGCCGCCGGCAATCAAACTTATAATTGCCTGAATACCAAGTGGTAATGACAGGTTAATCAACCCTGCAACCACGGCATACAATATGATGTAACGGATTTCCCGCCGGTATTGCGCCAGCAACCGAAACAGGCGTTGTACAGGGGACAGGGGCTGCAAATTGATTTCGGGCATGGTCATTTTATTGTGTCCTCCCAAACGGGAATAGCAATATTTTGTTTAAAAGTAATACTATTATTTTCATTAAATTCAAGAACTATCGGGTATTCCGTCCGCCGGACACGAATGCCTTTATAATTTTGCCCTCAAAATTAAACAACTTTGATACTTCAGGAACGATTGGATTTGCTGGCCGAACTCGGTCATTACCTGCGAAGCGGTGGTGATGAAGACCTGGATACGGCAATCCGCCAGGCATGTGCCGAAAACGGCTGGTTTACGGAAGAAAGCATGCGGAAATCCCTGGCGGCTATCGCAACGGCATTTCTCGACAGGGAAAAACTGGCAGACTGGACGAAACAGTATGCTGTCTCCGACACACCGTTCCCGGCCAAAACGATCGGAATCGTCATGGCGGGAAATATTCCGCTTGTGGGATTTCACGACTGGCTATGCGTTTTTGCCTCGGGATGTCGGGCAAAAGTCAAACTGTCGGACAAAGACAAACGCCTGTTGCCCCTGCTGATCAAAAAACTGGGCGAATGGGAGCACGCATCCTGGGCCTGTACGGAGTTCCTTGCCGAAGGAGAACCGCTGAAGGACTTTGACGCTGTAATTGCCACCGGAAGCAACAACTCCGCCCGTTATTTTGAACAGTATTTTAGCAAATACCCGCATATCATACGCCGAAACCGAAACAGCGTGGCCGTGCTGACCGGTCTGGAATCCGTCGCAGACCTGTATGCGCTCGGGAATGATATTTTCACCTATTACGGACTGGGATGTCGCAACGTCACCAAACTGTACGTGCCCCACGGATACCATTTTGACGCCTTGCTTGAGGCGCTGCACGAGTACCGGGAGATCATCCATCACCACAAGTACAAGAATAACTTCGATTACAATTTTACCCTTTGCATCATGAACAAGATGCCGCACCTGAACAACGGCTGCCTGCTCCTGCTTGAAGACCCGGCTTTGCAGGCGAGAATCGCGACGGTGCACTACGAATACTACGACGAATTGTTCGATCTGGATGCGCTGCTGGAAGCAAAAGCAACAGAAATTCAGTGCGTTGTGGGGAATATAAAACTCCGCAGCCTTCCGGTGTTGCCCTTCGGCAAAACCCAGGAGCCCGGACTGTCCGACTACGCAGACGGCGTGGATGTAATGGATTTTCTCACCAAATTATGACCTGTTGAACCATGCGATTCGATATCATCAGTGTACTGCCGGAATTACTGGAGAGCCCGCTCAACCACTCCATTATGAAGCGGGCGAAAGACAAGGGCTTGCTGGAAGTATTGGTGCACCAGTTGCGCGATTACGCGACCGGAAAACACCGGCAGGTCGACGATTACCAGTTTGGCGGCGGAGCAGGCATGGTGATGAAACCCGAACCGCTGGCGGCCTGTATCCGTAAGCTGCAGGCGGAACGCCAATACGATGAGGTCATTTATACCTCCCCTGACGGCGTACGGCTTGACCAGGCGCTGTGCAACCGCTTGTCGCTCAAAGAGAACCTGCTCGTTATATGCGGGCATTACAAAGGTGTCGACGAGCGTATCCGCGAAGAATTTGTGACGCTGGAGATCAGCATCGGCGATTACGTCCTTTCGGGTGGCGAACTCGCTGCAGCCGTAATGGTCGATTCCATCGGCAGGCTTATTCCAGGGGTACTGAACGACGAAACCTCGGCGCTCTTCGACAGTTTTCAGGACGACCTGCTGGCGCCGCCGGTGTACACGCGCCCCGCAGAGTGGGAGGGTAGGGTAGTGCCCGAAGTACTGCTCTCCGGCAACGATAAACTGATCGACGAATGGCTGCATGAACAGAGTCTGGAGCGCACCAAAGCCCGCCGTCCAGATCTTTGGGACAAGTTTGTGCATTCGCATTAAGGGCTTTGAAAAATATCAACACAAAATATTTTACAATAAACACAAATAGTTTTATATTTGCAATCTAAACTGCAAACTGAACTATGCATCTGTGTCCAAATTGCGCCGCTGAAATCATTCCGGGTGCGAAGTTCTGCCACCGCTGCGGAGACAATATCATTGAAAAAACCAAGCCTTGTCCGGCCTGCCACGGGCAAAGTCCGCTGGCGTCCGTTTTTTGCCACCATTGCGGCTTCCATTTTAACGGCCGGCCGGTATCGGACAGCCTGTACGAACCGATGTATGTACTTGATTTTGACCCGGATACGCTGGCAGACCAGGTAAAAGCGCTGTTTTTCGGCAGTTTGCGCAAACGCATTGAAGAAGAACACGACATCACCCGATACAGCGATTATGTGGAGCGATTTTACCGCTCCAAATTCAGGGAAATATACGACGTGCGCGCAGAGCAGATCGCCGAGGATGCCATGATCCAGTGGGAGCGTTTTGGCCGGGAGGCTTTCCCCGACATTGACCGGCGCATCAACCTGGCATTTGAGGGATTGCTGGATTATTTCATCATCCAGTTTTGTCCCGACCTGAACGGGGTAATCCTGCCTTCCGCCATCCTGAAATACGAAAAGGTTCAATCCGGGAAAACCGACCTTGGACAAATGATACGCGATTTTCTGGATTTCAACAGGGAGGACGAAGTGTTTTATTTCGACTTTATCTCGATGCACAAGGAGTTGCTCGAAAATATCTGCAAGTCCTTCCTGTTTGCAGAGCGGCGGGAGAAAATATGGTTCATTTGTGACCTTTCGCTGAAGAAGAACGGCAAGGAAGGGTTCGCGATGACCGACCGTGGTCTCTATTGGCGCGCGCCTTTCGACAAGCCCCGCAACGTCTGTTACAGTGATATCCGGGAGATCAAAAAGGACAAGAACTGGCTGACGGTCAACGGACATTTTTTCAACGCCAACCCTTCGCTTAATCTAAAAATGTGCAAGCTATTGAAAAAACTGCGCGGCTGGCGCCCGGCAACGGCCGTTTCCGCCTGAAAACGGACATCATCGAAACTTTTTAAAATTTTCCGTTGTTCAGAATTTGTCTTTTATCCCAAGCGGTATCTATCTTTGCAGCCGCAAAAACGGAGGTTGTAGCTCAGCCGGTTAGAGCGTCGGATTGTGGTTCCGAAGGTCGGGGGTTCGAGCCCCCTCATCCTCCCACCAAAAAACGCGGGGGTGCCAATCGGCATCCCCGCTTGCATTTTTAGCCAAATGGCGTGTTATTTTTGCTTGACAAACCCTTTCAGCAACACGCTCGACTCGTTCGGATACGTATTGGCAGTGATATAGATCATTTTTCTTTGCTGGTTCATCTTGCCTTCCGTGTTGAATTTGGCCGTGACCACACCCGTACCGCCCGGCGGCACAGGCTCTTCCGGATACTCCGGGATGGTGCAGCCGCAGGATGAACGCGCCTTAATAATGGTCAGTGGAACCTTGCCTGTGTTGGTGAACTTGAACTCGTGTGTCACAATGTCGCCTTCATTCGCCTCACCGAAGTCAAATTCTTTTTCCTCAAAGGTGAGGCGCGCCAATTGGCTGGTATCGGTGGGTATATCGGCGCTGACCGGGTTGCGCACCAGGTCGGCATTGGAGCCGCCGCTGCGAATTTCTTTGACACCGTCGGCATTGTTGTCGTTCTGGCAAGCCGAAAATACTGCGACAGCAAGCAAGAAAAGAAAATATCTGTTCATCTTTGATGTGTTTATTTTTGATGTACGGCAAAAGTACAACACTTCGTTTTTAAGCGTAAATCACCGCAGTCACAATAAAAAGTGAATGACCAAACACCTGTTCCTGGTAGGGTTTATGGGTTCCGGCAAATCGCATTGGGGCGAAAAGATATCTGCGAGAACGGGTGTTCCCTTTCTTGATCTCGACGTTTTAATCGAAGCAGGAGAGGGAAACAGTATCCCGGAAATATTTGCCCGGCAAGGCGAGTCGGGGTTTCGCGATCTGGAGCGCAGCTATCTGCATCGCGTTGCAGGACTACCGGCGTCCATTGTTGCCTTGGGCGGCGGCACACCCTGTTTTTTTGACAACCAGGCGGTAATGGAAGCATCGGGGACATCCGTTTACCTGAAAACGGCGCCCGAAGTATTAATCTCCAGGCTGGAAAGGGAAGCGGAACAGCGACCGCTCCTGGCGCAACTCGACCGAACAGCCCTGCATTCATTTGTTCACGAACGCCTGGCAGCGCGCGAATCCTGTTATCTGAAGGCAGATATTGTGCTCGATATGGCGCAGGAAGAGAAACTGATCCAGGAAAGGCTGGAAGCCCTTATCCGCCGGAATAAATAAGTTTGCCGCCACCGGAATCGCTCATTTTTCCTTCATCCATCAGGTAGGTGATGACCTGCGCAACCGTTTCGTGGCGTTTCAGGGCAAAAGCCTGGAGGATTTCTTCGAAGGTCAAGGGGCCTTCACGAAGCACCTCCCTGATCTTGCGCTCATAGGATTCAAAAACGCCTGAATGGAGGTCGCTTTTATTCCTGCCGGTACAAACATCGCAGATGCCGCAGGCGGGACTATCCGGTTCGCCGAAATAGGCAACCAGTTGCTGGCTCCTGCATTGCCGCGTCTCGGCGTACCGGATGGCCTGTTCAAGCCGTTCTTCGGCCCGTTTTTTTCTGAAATTGAATTTTTCAAAGTCGATGCTCAGGTACTCTGCAGCAACGCGTTCCCGGGTAAAGGTGAGTTGTGGCTTGTCTTTACGTTGTTCATACACCAGTATTTCTTCCTGATGTGCCGCCGTCAAAACCTGGCGCACCGCGTCCGCAGGTATTTTGGCAAAACCGGCGATCGTCGGTTCACTGATCTCGCAGAAATTGGAATTGATACCAGGGTACGCACGTAACAAGACCTTTACAACCTTGTCTGCCTGGCGATTGCGGATCTGGTAATCGTAAATGGTCTCCCGGTCTGCCTGGATAAACACCCTGGAGGCTGTGGATGCGGCATCGCTCATGGCGATCCAGCCTTCCTGTTCAAGCAGCCGGAGCGCTGCGTGGGTCGGTGCTGTGTCCAGTTTATAGGTGCTGCAAAAATACTGAAGGTCAAAATCGATGGATTCTCCGGCGCCGGCGCCGATAGCCAGTTGCGAATAACTGCCCAGCGCCTGGTAGACCCTTTTGACCAGGTCGAGTGCGGGGTAGGCCGTCTGCAAATTCAGCCTCAGGCCGTCGGCGTCGGCAGGGCCATAAAGCAGCGTTGCGTACGATTTCCGACCGTCGCGGCCACCCCGGCCGGCTTCCTGGAAATAGGCCTCCAGGTTGTCGGGCAGGTTCAGGTGCACGACTACCCGCACACCCGGCTTGTCGATGCCCATGCCAAACGCATTGGTGCAAACAATGACGCGCGTTTTTCCGGTTATCCAGGCCTCCTGTCTGTTGCTGCGCTCTTCAGCACTGAGTCCCGCATGATAGTGATCGGCGCTGAACCGGTGGGCAGTCAGAAAGCGGGCAATTTCCCGTGTCTCGCCCCGGCTGCGCGCATATACGATGGCTGTACCGGGCACATTGCGCAGGATATCGAGCAGTTTTTCGCGTTTTTTGCTCTCGTACAACACGGAGTAGGACAGGTTGGCGCGCACAAAACTTTGTCGAAAGACCCTTTTTTCCCGGAATGCGAGCCTTTCCTGGATGTCTTCCAGCACTTCCGTGGTGGCGGTTGCGGTGAGCGCCAGAACGGGCACCTCGGGCAGCAGCGCCCGCAACTCGGCAATTTTCAGGTATGGCGGGCGAAAATCGTAGCCCCACTGACTGATACAATGCGCTTCGTCGACGGCCAGGAGGTTCACGTTCATGCGCGGGATACGGGCGCGAGCCATTTCGGTTTGCAAGCGTTCCGGGCTGACATACAGCAACTTATACGCACCGTTGCAGGCGTTTTCAAAAATAATATCGATTTCCCGCCGGCTCATTCCGGAATAGATGGCCGCACAGGGCACGCCGCGCGCCTTCAGGTTGTACACCTGGTCTTTCATCAGGGCGATAAGCGGAGAGATTACCAGACATAGCCCCTCCCGGCAAAGTGCAGGCACCTGGTAACAAATGGATTTGCCGCCGCCGGTCGGGAGCAGGGCCAGGGCATCCTGGCCGGCGAGCGCAGCACGTATGATGTCCTCCTGCAAGGGGCGGAATGCTGCATACCCCCAATACTGGCGCAGCATGTCGATGGGCTCCTGATGTTGCTTCACGGGGTGGACTTCGTTTTTGGCAAAAATAATACAGTATGACAGGTCTTGTGTATATTGTGGCGCGGCATGTGCAACTTTGCCGTCCTTTGCCGAACAAAGCCTTACCCATTTTCCAAATCCGTCTGATAACCGGAACGCATCCGGCAATCACTTCTTGCACGGCTAGAGGTGGCGCCTTGTGTAATTGCGGTTTGGCGCAACACTTTGATTATCACCTTAATTTCATTTCAAGTATCAATCAATGGCATTTATCGATATCATTTTAAAAACGCCGTCGTACGGATGGCAGGACGAACAGGGGGCCTTGATAAAGCCTACAGTGGGGCAGATTTTTGCAGAATTCTTTTCACGGATCAACATATTCAAATCTCGGAAAAACTGGCTGCCCATGCTTTCCTGGTTATGGCTGTTGTTGCTGGTTCCCGTTTTCTTTATTTTTTTCTTGAAATACTTTACCTGGTGGCTCCTGCTGATCGGGTTTGTATACAGCATGGTGTTGATGGGTACTCACGGAACCATCTGGTACCACCGCTATTGCACCCACCAGTCCTATGTTTTTTCCAATAAATTCTGGCGTTTTATCACCCAGCACCTGATGATCCGGATGGTGCCGGAAGAAATATACGTGATATCCCACCACGTGCACCATGTAAAATCAGACGAACCAGGCGACCCGTATAACACCCATGCCGGCTGGTTATACTGCTTTCTGGCGGATGTGAACCACCAGCCGATTGCCGACGATCTGGATGAAAAAGATTATGCAGGCGTTGTAGGACTATTGCAGCACACCGGCATAAAATGCAATTCGTATGCGGAATACCAGAAATGGGGCTCCGTTGCGCACCCGTTCAATACCATAGTGAGTTGGGTATTGAATTGGTCCTTTTGGTATACCGCATTTTTCCTGATCGGCGGGCACGCGCTCGCGTGTACGCTTTTCACCGGAGCGCTGATCTGGGCTTTCGGGGTGCGCACTTTTAATTACGAGGGTCACGGGAAAGGCAAGGACTTGCGCAGGGACGGCGTTGATTTTGATCGTAAAAACATGTCTATCAACCAGATGTGGCCCGGCATTGTAGCAGGGGAATGGCACAACAACCACCACCTGTTCCCGCGCAGCGCGCGTTCGGGCTTCCTGAAACACCAACTCGATTTTGCCTGGTATTACATCTATTTCCTGTACCTGATCGGCGGCGTGAAATCCTATAACTGTGCCAAGGCGCAGTTCTTCGACAATTACTACCTTCCTTACCAGGAGGCACTTAAAAACCCGGTAAGACAGGCCTGACGTGGAATCCTCCAACCTTCAGCAAAAACTTACGCTTTACGGCCTTACCATGATCGCCGTAGGGTCGTGTATCGGCTCGGGTATTTTCATCACTCCGGCGCAGATCGCAGGCGCTGTACCCAATGCGACACTTGTACTGGCCGTTTGGGCATTGGGCGGCGTGATCGCACTCACCGGAGCGCTGACATTCAGCGAGTTGGGCGGCATGTATCCCAAATCAGGCGGTGTATATGTATACCTGAAAGAGGCCTACGGCGAAATGGTGGGCTTTCTTTACGGCTGGGTCATCCTGCTGGTAATCAACACGGGCGCCCTGGCCGGCCTTTGTGTCGCCTTTGCCGAATACCTGAAAATTTTTGTTCCCGGCATGAGCCAGGGCGCCAAAACGGCCGTCGCAGCCGCCACCATGCTGGCGCTTACGGGCATCAATATTCTGGGGGTCAATGTGAGTCAGGGCCTTTCGAACCTGTTCACCGGGTTGAAACTGCTGGCAATAGGCGGCATTGTCGTTGCGGGGTTCCTGTATTTTGATCCGGCCAGGGTCCATCTCGATTTTTCCCTGGATAAAAACGTGCCGGTTCATTTGACTACCGCCATGCTCACCGGTCTGATCGGCGTACTCTTTTCTGTGGGCGGGTGGCACCATGCCTCCTACCTTGCAGGGGAAGCGATCGATGCGCCGCGCACCGTACCGCGCGCGATGTTCCTCGGCGTGGTCATTGTGCTGGTGATGTACCTGCTGGTCAACCTGGCCTATATGTTTCTGCTGCCGCTGGAAGCGATTGCAGAAACGCCACGGGTTGCCGGCGATGCCATGGCAACCATAGCGCCCTGGGGCGGCAAGGCTGTCGCAGTGGCTATTGCCCTGTCCATATTCGGAACGATCAGTATTTACACCATGTCGGCACCCAGGATATACTTCGCTATGGCCGAAGACGGTATTTTTTTCAAACAATTGGCATACGTGCATCCCAAATGGCGTACCCCGGTGGTGGCTATGCTGGTGCAGGTTGTCTGGGCCATCGCTGTGCTGTTGTTTTTTCAGGGGCTGTTCGACAAGATCATCACCTTTGTCACTTTCATGGATATTGCATTCATGGGACTGGCAGGCGCAGCCGTTTTTGTGTTCCGGATCAGGAAAAAAGACGCGGACCGCCCGGTACGGGTATGGGCTTACCCGCTGGTGCCCCTGGTTTTTGTGCTGATCTCGGCGGCTTTTGCGCTGAATACCTTACTGGAACAGCCGGAGCAGGCGCTTCCCGGACTGGGGTTATTGCTGATCGGCATTCTGGTATTTTGGGTATTGAAAAGCCGCGCCGGGCGTATGACGAAACAGTAGCCGGAAATATCCATTGATAATCATGCTAAAGCCCCTGCACCACCCGAAAACCGTACTGGTCGTCGCGGCTGTCGGGAGAGCGAATGCCGCCATCGGAGATGCGAATGGCGGTAGGCATGTTTTTCCATGACCCGCCACGCACTACCCGATACCGCCCGTATGAAGCCGTATTCCAGTCCCAGCACCACTCCCACACGTTTCCGCTGAGGTCGTACAGCCCGATTCCGTTGTGCTTCTTGCCTGTCGCCACCGCCCTGGTGCGATTTCCGGAATTACCCTTATGCCAGGCTACTAAATCCGCCTGGTTGCTTCCTGCATACTCGAAGGAAGCCTGATTCGGACCTCCGTGAGCAGCATATTCCCACTCCGCTTCGACTGGCAGGCGGAAGCCCTCTGCATTATCCCGACGGGTAACGGTCCATTTCAATTTGTCGATATCGCTGATATTATCGGCGTCTTTTTGATCCCGGTCGATTGTATAGACGGGCGCAAGCCCGAGTTGTGTACTAAGCCAGTTGGCATATTCCACTGCGTCGTACCAACTAACAAATACCACCGGATTGTTGCCTTCCCAGCCCCAACCCGGCCGTTTGATGGTACTTTCATCCAGCAAATCCTTCCCCGGTTGTTCAGGAAAAGATTGTACTGCCACACCGTGGTTTCCGTTTTGGCCATTTTGAATCCGGAAACACCGCCGCTGCCTTTTACCCCAACCATGACGGGATAGTAACGGGCATTCAATGCCTCAAAACGGGCAGGGGAGAGGCGTTGGATTTCGCTTCGAAGCGCTGTCCGGGCGCTCGTTGTGCCGGTATTGCCGCTTTTGCCCATCAGCGCGGCTACTGTGGCAATAATTTGCCGCGATTTCTCCTGTCGCCCGCTTTCATTAAAAAAATAGGCAATTTCAAGCAATGCCTCGGCCACCTTCGGTTTTTTCCGACCCAGTGCGGCGGCATTGGTCAACCTGGAAAGCGCCGTTTCATAGTGCAATCCGTTGATATCCTGCGCTGCCTCCAGCAGGGCCTGCCCGACGAGATTATCGTTGGCCCTTTGCATGTTTTCCAGCGAACGCCGGGCTTCTTCCGCCTTGGTAAGTGCAATGATTTTTTGCGTGTCGGCCCGCATTTCCTGCTGCCGGGCAATGACCGCGCTCGAATCAGCCAGTTGTTTTTGCTGTACGGCGATAGTGGCGTTTGTCTCTGCAATGCCGCGCTGTTCCCTAGCTATATCAGACTGCCTGTTTGCCCAGAAAAAAGCAATTGCAGCCAGGATGGCCAGCATACCCACACCCAATGCAAAAACATTGGCCCGTTTTTTTGCTTTTTCGGCGGCTTCCTGCAGGCGTTCCGCCTCGGCCCGGCGCGCGGTTTCTTCGCGGACCTTTTCCTCCGCTGCCCTTGCCCGCTCGAGGGCTTCGAGTCGCTCCTGTTCCTTGCGCTGCTGCTCCAGGGTGGCTTCGCGCGCCTTGCGCGACTTCAGCATGGGTGCGATGAGGGTATCGTGGCTGATCTCGTAGTTGTATCCTCCCAGCGTGTTGAGTTCGCGGCGGATGAGGTAGGTGCGTTCGAGGTTTTTGAACAGTTCAGGCGCAATGCCGAGGCTTTGAGAAAGTTCTACGGAATCGCGGCTGAGGCGCCGGGCATCGCCGGTTTGAGCATCTACAAGCAGAAGACCGTCCTCCAGCACACGGCGGGCCGGGAGTCGCTCCTCGTCCGGCAATTCGCTGATGCGATTTTGGTAGTAATCTTCGTATACGGTGTCGAAGTCAGGCAGATCGGCGGCTGTGACGGTCGCCAAACCGCGTTCATTGACGCGTTTTTCGATGGAAGCGCACACAATTTGCAACTGAAACGCCTCGATCCGGCCCTTGCTCGCGGCATCCTTGCCGGAGAGTTCGCCGAGCATCTTTTCAAGGGCATCTTCACTGTAGCCGAATTCCGGACCGGCGCCTTCTCCCAACAGGGCAACGGGTAGTGAAGCGGGCATCACAATGGCTTCGCGAGCCTGCTTTATATCGAGTGCCTGAAGTTCGTATCGCTTGTTCAGGATAGCCGGCAGGTAATCTTTCATGCCGTCGAGCAGGCTGAGCCGGTCGGCCCGAATGGAGAATAACACCTTGGCATCGAATGGCGTTGCGAGAAAGGCACGTTGCTCGCGGGCGCCCGAGCGCGCCGCAAGGCGTACATCCTGGGGGATTTCCTCATACAGCAATTCGGCGATTTCGGCCCGAAACTGCGCCTGCTCTGCTTCAGGATATGTGAAAAACTCTTCGAATTGATCAAAAACAAGCAGGAACCGGGCTGTGCCGCCGGCTGGTTGTCGCATTTTGAAATGGTGCCAAAGCCGGATTCCCGGCGTCAGCGTATTTAAAAATGCTGCGTCTGCTACCGGAAGTATTGATTCAATCGACTTTGCCACTGTCTGGAGTGGCGTCGCCGATTTGCCGGCGACGTAAGTTCCCAGCCGTATCTCCAGGGGTTGAAACTGGTGCTTTTCGGGCGCTTACGGGTCGGTAAACCGGGGTATTACGCCTGCCTTCAGCAGCGAACTCTTGCCATAGCCGCTTTTGGCAAACAGCACAGTGAGCCGTTCGAGCAGGATCAGGTCGTATAGTTCTTCAATATCACGGCTGCGGCCAAAGAAAAGGTGCTTTTCACTGGTTTCAAACGGGCGCACGCCCGGGTAGCGAAGATGTCGTGTGGTCATCATCAGTCGGGCAGGTTGGTGGCAAGATCATTGATGTTTTTTACCACACGGTTATAAAGCGTATCGAGGTTACGACTGTCTTCGGTGCCGGCCTTGGTATCGTTTTCCCATTTGTGGTACCAGTTGCTGACCATAACGGCCATGTCCTTGTCTTCCGGCTCTGTGAGCAGTTTCATCAGAATTTCGAGGGCGCGACCGGTCTTTCCTTCTTTTAACAATCTCAAAACCAGGTGTTTGTCCGGCTTTTCAGCATCCGCAGCGCCTTCATTCAGTTGTTCCTGCCAGCGCCTGCACAGTTCGTCGAAGAAGGCTTCTCCTTCCCCGATAAACTTGATATTGAACTGTTTGAGCAAAAATATCTGGTTGTCCTTGTTGCCGTATTGGGTGCTGAGCGCAACCTGCATCGGCGTATTGTCTTCATAAAGCAGGCGTAGCAGCAGTTGAGTATACCATTTGTCAAAATCAAAGCCGAGGAAAAAGAACGAGCGCGCTTCGCCCAGGGCGCGCCGCACCTTTTTGGGCAAACCGGGCGTACCCATGGCTGTTTTCAGCAGTCGGAAAAGATCGTCATAGTCGAGCACCAGCGAGGCGTCTTCACGGTACGAGCCGCACAGGTTGTACAGCAAGGGGCGATCGCGCTCCCCAGCCGTCCAGTTCATCCTCGTCATTTTGGCCGATGTGGTTAAAAAAGGCAAACTGTGCCCGTGCACCTTTCGGATAGGCCTGGTAGAGAAAGTGACCGGGTGTTGTCGATACGGTAAGTGCAAACGGTAGCGAAGCGATTTTTTGATATACTTCCGAATCGGGCTTGGCCTCCTCGTAAAAGAGACTTACCGCTCGTTGCACTTCCGACTTGGCGGCTTTATTGTGGAACAGAAACAGGTTGTCGCGTTCGTGAAAATGGGCAATGTCCTCCTTGTGCTGCTGGTCCAACTGGGCGCGCAACTGCTCCCTCAGCAGGCGCCCGCCGGAGTGCGCCAGTTCAGGGCCGAGCAGGAGGACGCATTTTTGACGGCCCATGTCGAACAACAGGGGCTTGAATACCTTGTCCCATTCAGGAGTGCTAAGGTCAGGTGCTGTGGATGTTTTCATTAGGTACGTTTAATAAATGCGCAGCGGATTTCCGAACCCGTTGCAGCGCCCGGCATTTCGGCAGACCTGAAATCCGCAGTACGTGTCATGGCGCTCAACTGCCAAAAATAGACATTGAATAAAACATCGCCCCAATTCCGGGTGGATTATATAAGTAATGTTTTAAAACGGCTGACGGTAAACTTGTTTTTAGTGCTTGATGGCACGCTGATGACGCTGATTGAACAGATATTCACAGATAATTCTTTTTATACCGGAATTCCCCGAATTTAAGAAATTACAGAATTCCAGCGCATTAATTTTTATCTGCGCCAATCTGTTCAATCAGCGTCATCAGCGTGCCAAACACACTCAGTTCCACGCATAGCTCACCGTCAATTCATGGCTCGTTCCAAACACATTGCCAAAACTGGAAATGTTGTAATCGAAACTATACCCGACCCGCACAAGCGAGTTTTCGAGCCGCAACAATTGGGTGAGAATGATGCCGGTTTCAATGCGAATGGCATTGGAGGTGGAGTATCCGCCACCGATCCAGAAGTTGTTGGCAAACTTCTGCCGGATGTTGATGTCGAGGTGCATCGGTACGTTGGGCGCATATTTCAACCAGAAAGAGGGCTCAATAAACCCGTTCTGGCCGGAAGGGAAAATAACCCCGCCATTAAGGTAAATGTGCGCTGCCTGCTGTATGGACAAATCGCTTCCGCCCAGCCCCTTAAACTTTGCCCGTATACCCGCAGTCTGCGGCATGGACAAGCCGGCGTAATACTTCCTGCCTTTTTCCGGGTAATACACCACATTGATTCCCATGCCAAAGTCGGGCAGAAAATTGCCCTGCCTGATACCGGACAAGAGGTCGTCCGGGTCGAATTGCAATTCGGCGGCGCGGGCGCGGTGCTGTACCAGGCCTGCGCTCAAACCAAAACCAATGAGCAGGTTTTCGCGCGTCGAGGGCCTGATCTGGTAGGAGTAGCGGGCATACAATCCTGTTGTTCCGGTTGGCCCGGTCTGGTCGTTGACCAGCAATCCCCCGAATACGGAGAGGTTGGCGTCTTCTCTGATGTAATTGAAGTGAGCAAGCCCGGTTGCGGGCGCATCCTTGATATTTACCCACTGGCGGCGGAAACTGATGCCGGCCACCCTGGTCTGGTTGTATTGCAGGTAATCGACCGGAATGCCGGCTGGGTTGAGGTAATTCTGCAATTCGGTATACTGGTTAAAAACAGGCAACTGTTGCGCGCCCAGGCCCGTGGAAAACAGGCTGCAAAGCAGGAGAAGAACTATATATTTTGCCATGATTTTCATTTTTCTGGTTGAGAAAATGGTTTGAAGAAGGTTCTGGAAATCCGAAACCCGCCTGTCATCTCAGAATGGTTATGGTACCTTGTAAAACCTGTTCGTCCTGTACACCTGCCCGGATGATGTAGTAGTAGGTACCGTCAGGTAATGCCTTGCCATTGTTGTTGGTGCCCTTCCAGTTGTTGTCGTAGTTTTTTGTCTGGAACACCACATCACCCCAGCGACTGAGGACGATGAATTCCACGCCGTTCGGGTAATCCGGAAGGTTGGGAATAATTGCCGCATCACCGGTCCCGTCGTCGTTCGGCGTTATGACGTTTGCCGGTGGCAGAAGCGGCGGAACCGGGCTGGACGGCAGTCTGGCCAACAGCGTTACCTCGGCGGTGGCGCACATGGCCGGACAGTCTTCCACACAAACCTGGTAAATAAACCGGGCATTTTCAGTCAATTCCGAGGGTGCAGTGAAGGTGTAACTGCCGTCGGGATTGGCACTCAGGCTCCCTCCCAGTGGCGTTGTGATCAGGTCAACATTTATCTCCGGCGAATTGGGCAAAATATCATTGGCCAGGATATAAAGCCGGACATTGGGCGGGTTGCCCAGGTTGAAAAAGGTGTCGTTCAACACCACCAAATCTCCATAGGCCGATACAACCATAGTGTCGGAGGAATAGTCGGGGCAATCGTCGGATGAAAGTGTCCAGACAAAGATGTTTTCCCCGGTCGACAGGTTGTTGGCAGCCGTTTCTGCGTCTACCGGCAAATCAATGACCGCTGTTCCAAGGGTAGTCCACATGCCGGTCGTACCGGCAGGCGCATTGGCGAGCAACAACACATTCGTTTCCTGCGGGCAGGTATGCTGATCCGCTCCTGCGTCGGCCTGTTCAAGGAACCCTGCCGTCAGGTCGACGACGACTTCATCGGAAGTGTAATCGCCGCAGGGACTGGCGCTTAGCGTCCAGGTGAAAGTGTAAATATTGTCTGATTGCAATCCCGAAACCTCCGTATTGGGATTTGCCGGATCGACAATAACGACACCCGCCTGCGCCTGTGCCTGCGATTGCGACCAATATCCGGTTACATTGGGCAACGAAGACGGCGTAGAAGCCAGGTTTACCACCGACGGCTGCTGGCAAAGAAGCAGGTCTTCCCCTGCATTGGCCTCATCTCCCGGAGAGGCGAGATTCAGTACCGGAACATCCAGGTTGATGGAATCCACACAGCCGTAAATGTCAATAATCACGAGGCCTACATTTTCAATATCGTATTCCGCGTATGTGTTATCCGGGTTTTGTTCGGTGTCATAATTGCCGTCTCCAAAATTCCACTTCCAACTTTCGATCGGGTATATCGACTGCGATATGTCGGTATACGCCACGGTGTTTGACTTGCAACTGTCCGGAATGGCCCAGGTGAAGTCCGCAACAACGTGGGGATAGACATAAATCTGATGGTAAGAGGTGTCGGAGAAGGACGTAATGCTGTCGGTTGCGATAAGCGTGACAGTGTAGGTCCCGGTATCCGGATAAATATCAAAGGGGTTCTGGCTGTTGCTGTAATTGCCGTTGCCGAAATCCCAGAACCAGTTCGTGGTATTGGGCGACGACTGGTCGGTGAAATATACCAGGTGCTTCACGCAGGCAATATCCTGGCTGACGATAAAATCAGCGACCAGATCTCCACAGTTGACAACCGAAACGGTTGCCGTTTCTGTGGCGGAGCAGGAATTGGCATCCGTAGCGACGACAGTGTAGTCTCCGGCAGCGCTGACTGTGATGGACATTGACGTGTCGGCGGTGCTCCATGAATAACTTATGCCACCGGACGCGAAGAGCGTGGTGCTTTCTCCGGGACAGAGGGTCAGGTCACCGGCTATAGATACAACCGGTAACGGGTTGACAGTCAGGTTAACGGCGGTTACATCGGTGCAGCCGTTCGCATCGGTGACAGTGACACTGTAAACGCCCGCCGTGTCGGCACTGATAGCATCCGAAGTTGATGCAGTATTCCAAACATAATCCGTACCGCCGGTAGCGGTAAAGGTTGTGGCGTCGCCCTTGCAAATGTCTGTGTCTCCCAGGATTACAGCAGTCGGCGAACCGGTTACCGTTACAGTAAAGGTTTCCTCATCCGTACAATTGGGCGTCGTTGCTGTTTGCGCGTACACATATAAGGTCTGTGTGCTGCTGATGGTGTCTCCGGCAAGCAAAGCGTCGCCCCCTCCTCCGGTTGCAGTAAAGTAATTGCCCAACGCCAGATCCGGAAGGATGTATTGGTCGCAGACCGCCACATCAGCCGGCGCATCCACCATGAGGGCAGTGGTTACGGTGAAACTGTGTTCATCCGTACAATTCGGGATTGTTCCGGTTTCGGCGTACACATAAAGGGTCTGCGTGCTGGAAATCACATCTCCCGCGCTGAGTGCGGCGCCCGTACCACCCGTTCCGGTAAAGTAGTTGCCGACCCCCAAGGCCGGAAGCGTATAATCACCGCAGCTGATCACATTTGCCGGCTCATCGACTATGGGTGCCGGGATGATCGTTACCAGGAAACTATTCTCGTCTGTACAAGCCGGGTTAGCTGCCGACGCTGCAAATACATAGAGGGTTTGTGTACTCGTGATCACATCGCCGGTGTTCAATTGGCTGCCTGTGCCGCCCGGACCGGTGAAGTACTTACCTGCATTCAGATCGGGCAGGGTATAACTGTCGCACGCCGTCACGTCCAGCGGGGCGCTGACAACCGGGCTGGGCGAAACGGTGATGGTGAAACTGTTTTCATCTGTACAGTTGGGCGTAGTAGCCGACTCGGTATAGACAAATAGCATTTGTGAAATGGTGATCGTATCGCCGGGATTTAGTGGCAAGCCAGTTCCTCCTGATCCCGTAAAGTAACTTCCTGCACTAAGTATGGGTAATATATAACTGTCGCAGGCCGCCACATCTGCCGGCGCATCGGCCACAACCGTATTATTTACGGTAACATCGAAACTGCTTTCGTCTGCACAATTCGGGGTAGTACCCGTTTCCGCATACACATATACCGTTTGTGTGCTTAGGATCGCATCGCCTGTATTCAGAATGCTGCCTGTACCACCCGGACCAGTGAAGTAGGCGCCCGATCCTAGAGGCAGCAGGGTGTAACTGTCACACACCGCCTCATCTGTAAGAATATCTACCGTAGGCGTCGTATTAACTGTAACTGTAAAACTGCTTTCATCTGTGCAATTCGGCGTTGTTGCCGTCTCCGCATACACGTAACCAGTCTGTTAACTAGTGATTGCATCCCCTGCGCTGAGCGCGGTCCCTGTACCGCCTGATCCGGTGAAATAATTGCCCGTTCCCAAAGCCAGCAGGGTGTAATTGTCGCAAACCGCCACATCAGAAACGGCATCAACCGTAGGAGTAGCATTGATCGTAACGACAAAACTATTCTCGTCAATGCAATTTGGGGTAGTTCCCGTCTCCGCAAATACATAAACCGTCTGCGTACTGTTGATCAGGTCACCCGCATTCAATGCGGTACCTGTGCCGACCGGACCGGTGAAATAATTGCCGGAAACAAGCGCAGGAAGTGTATAACTACCGCAAAACTCGACATCTGCCGGCGCGTCGACAACAGGCGCCGTCGTCACGGTAAAACTTTCCTCGATGACACAATTCGGTGTTGTGCCCGATTCGGCGTACGCATAAATCGTTTGCGTACTGCTGATCAAATCACCTGCGTTCAACATAGTACCCGTGCCACCGGGCGCTGTAAAGTAATTGCCTGCCCCAAGAGGCAGCAGGGTATAGCCGTTACAGTCCACGACGTCTGTCTGTGCGCTTAACGATGGGGTGACATTGATCGTCACATCAAAACTACTCTCCGTAGAGCAATTTGGCGTTGTTCCCGACTCCGCATATACATAGACTGTCTGCGTGGTCGTGATCGCATCACCGGCGATGAGCGCTGTCCCCGTACCGCCTGGAGCCGTGAAATAGTTGCCTGTTCCCAGGGGTAGCAGGTCATAATGATCGCAAGCCGTTTCATCTGCTAACGCATCAGCCGTAGGGGTGCTATTGATCGTCACATCAAAACTGGTCTCTGTAGAGCAGTTGGGTGTTGTTCCCGACTCGGCATACACATAAATGGTCTGCGAACTGGTGATGGGGTCACCGGCACTGAGTAAAATGCCTGTTCCTCCCGGAGCCGTGAAATAGTTGCCTGTTCCCAGAGAAAGCAAGGTATAACTGTCGCAAGCCGCCTCGTCGGCGAGTGCATCAGCCGCCGGAGTGGCGTTGATCGTCACGTCGAAACTGGTCTCTGAAGCGCAGTTGGGAATGGTGCCAGACTCTGCATACACATAAACCGTCTGTGTACTGGTAATCGCATCACCTGCGCTGAGTGAAATGCCTGTTCCTCCCGGAGCCGTGAAATAGTTGCCTGTTCCCAGAGAAAGCAAGGTATAACTGTCGCAAGCCGCCTCGTCGGTGAGGACATCAGTCGTGGGGGTAGTGTTAATTGTTACAGTAAAACTGTTTTCGTCGGTGCAGTTTGGCGTTGTGCCTGTCTCCGCATACACATAGATGGTCTGCGTACCGGCAATTGCATCACCGGCACTGAGTGCCGAGCCTGTACCGCCGGCACCTGTGAAATAGTTGCCTGTTCCAAGGGAAAGCAAGGTATAACTGTCGCAGGCCGCTACATCCGCCGGCGCATCAGCCGTTGGTGCAGGAAGAATGGTGACGGTAAAACTGTTTTCGTCCGTACAATTGGGCGTCGTACCCGTTTCCGCATACACATAGATGATTTGCGTTGAGGTGATCGCATCACCGGCACTGAGCGCCGAACCGGTGCCGCCGGGCCCTGTGAAATAGTTGCCCACGCCGAGAGCAGGCAACGTATAACTGTCGCAGGCTGTTACATCAACAGGCGCATCAGCCGTTGGTGCAGGAAGAATGGTGACGGTAAAACTGTTTTCGTCCGTACAATTGGGCGTCGTACCCGTTTCCGCATACACATAGATGATTTGTGTTGTGGTAACTGCATCACCGGCACTGAGTGCCGAACCGGTACCGCCGGGGCCTGTGAAATAGTTGCCCACGCCGAGGGCAGGCAGGGAATAACTGTCGCAGGCTGTTACATCAACAGGCGTATCGGCCGTGGGGGCAGGAAGAATGGTGACGGCAAAGCTGTTTTCGTCCGTGCAATTTGGTGTTGTTCCCGTCTCAGCAAACACATAGATAGTTTGCGTAGAGGTGATCGCATCACCGGCACTGAGTGCCGAACCGGTACCGCCGGGGCCTGTGAAATAGTTGCCTACGCCGAGAGCAGGCAGGGTATAACTGTCGCAGGCTGTTAGATCAACAGGCGCATCAGCCGTTGGTGCAGGAAGAATGGTGACGGTAAAACTGTTTTCGTCCGTGCAATTTGGTGTTGTTCCCGTCTCAGCAAACACATAGATAGTTTGCGTAGAGGTGATAGCATCGCCGGCACTGAGTGCCGAACCGGTACCGCCGGGGCCTGTGAAATAGTTGCCCACGCCGAGAGCAGGCAACGTATAACTGTCGCAGGCCGCTACATCCGCCGGCGCATCAGCCGAAGGCGTAGCATTAATGGTAACCGTAAAACTGTTTTCGTCCGTGCAATTAGGTGTTGTACTTGTCTCGGCGTACACATGGTTTGTGTACCGGTAATTGCATCGCCGGCACTGAGCGCCGAACCGGTACCGCCTGAACCCGTAAAATAGTTGCCCGTGCCCAAGGCAGGCAACGTATAACTGTATCGCAGGCTGCTACATCCGCCGGCGCATCAGCCGAAGGCGTAGCATTAATGGTAACCGTAAAACTGTTTTCGTCCGTGCAATTTGGCGTTGTACCTGTCTCAGCATACACATAGATGGTTTGCGTGCTGGCAATTGCATCCCCTGCACTCAGGGGCAAGCCTGTACCGCCTGAACCCGTAAAATAGTTGCCCGTGCCCAAGGCAGGCAACGTATAACTGTCGCAGGCCACCACGTCTGCCGGAGCGTCCGCTGTTGGGGTATCAATAACCGTTATGGTAGCGGATATACTGTTCGTGCATCCGTTGATATCAGTGGCTACAAAACTGTAAATACCGGCGGTACCTACGGTAATACTGACAGTGGACTCCATTGTATTCCACAAGTAACTTACGCCGCCAGAAGCCGTGAGCAGGGTGGTTTGACCCGAACAAATATCCAGATCGCCGGAAAGATCAACCACGGGCAGCGGATTGACCGTCAGAATAAGCACGATGGTGCTGTCGCAGCCGTTGGACGCCACGAATACTGTATCGTATGTGCCGGAACTGGTTAAAAGATTTCCATAAAACGGGTAGGTTTCATTTTCGCAAATACTAACCGACGTTGTATCGGCAACGCCAATGCAGAACACAGGTGAGAAATCCGACGTCACGGCATTGGCAGGGGGAAGATAGGCGGAGGATGCTTTACTGCCGGATGGCGTAGCGATGGAATCATTATCAGTGATATATAAATCACAATAAGGATTAACCCATTGACAGGTTGTCTTTTCGCAATATGGCGCATCGGTATAAACAGTGAGGCAAACATAACTGGCTGAAAATCCGGGAAAAGCATACGAAGGGTTTTGAAGTATACTGGTGTCGCTGGAGATACCCGGTACACCAAAATCCCAGAACCAGGCAGTCGGACCGCCAAGTGAATTATCTTCGAACGCTACCACACAATGCCCGCCAATCGGTGTTGCTATAAAGTCTGCCACCAACGTTTCACAGGGATCTTCAATCACCACATCCTGACAAATATAGTCCTCACACGAAACGCCGTTGATCAGCACGGAAACATCAAGGCAGACATTGTACGTACCGGGATATGTAAAGATGTGGTAAGGCTCTGCTTCATCTGAATAGTTGTCCGGACCGCTGTCCGGATCGTCAAAGTCCCATGCCCAGGTATCCGGGTTGCCGGACGACTGATCATAAAAATATATGAGATCGTAATAATCAGCATCCTGGTATTGGGAATAAGCCGCGCTTAACGGACAGTTCAGGTCAATGTCTTTTTCAATCATACTCGTACAAACCTCGCCATTGGCGTCGATCAACGAAACCGTAAGGGTGACATGGTAGGAAATATAGTCGTCGTACACATGCACGGGCGGAACCTGTCCGCTGTACATCGTCCCGTCGCCAAAATCCCACTCCCAGGAAGTCGGCGTACCGCCAATCGTCATATCCGTAAACTGAACGGTTGTTCCGGTGAGAATATTAAAGCCGAAATCTGCATACAGCAGGCAGGGTATCGGGCATGCCGTGGGGTTGGTCACCGTGGCCGTTAGTGCTACCCCGGTTGGGAAGTTGCCCGAGACAGACCAGGTGCCGTCGGGGTTGACGATGGCCTGGTCAAGGTAGGTTTTGCCCTGTACGCCGGCAGTCAGGCACGATGTGTCGCCGGCAATAAACACTTCCACTACATTATCAGGGAATCCAGGCACAGGCGCTTTGTAGGTAGCCGTACCGGAGATAGCATTTGCTGTCGCACTGGTAATCACCGGTGGCTGTTTGGCATTGGGAGAGGGTTGCACCGGATCACCTCCGGGGCTGTACCATTGCAATACATCGTATTTCGCCGGAACTGGGTATTGGTGGCCGATCCGGAGTCGATGCCTCTTTTCAGGTTGTGGTCGATGGTGCAGTCTTCAATAAGGGTGCTGCAAATATCACCGAAAATGGTGATCCCTATATCAAAACCGCTTATACGTAACCCTTTGATCGTACAGGACTCAGCCTGAATCCGAATACCACTGGCCATTGCTCCGGCCGGTACAAGCTCAATGCCCGGTTGTGTTGAGCCGTCAATAACCGTCAGGGATTGAAGGAGGATGGGGAGCGGGGTGATCAGGGTAATGGTATGCGGCCCGCTGCCGGGTATCGCGAAAATGATATTGGAACCACCCGCCGATCCGTTGGCGAAGTTGATCGCGCTCCGAAGCGAACCTGCGCCAGAGTCGTTCACATTGGTGACGACCCAATCGATGGCCAGCAGCTGACTCCATTGGCTGGAGCCGATAAAGATCAATGCTGTGACCAGAAATAAGGAAGGCACACTTGTTTTTCGTTTCATCATGATTTTGACATTTAGAGTGAACGCAACCGGTTTTTGTGCCTGGTTTTCATTTGGTCTCCTGTCTACCGGGCAATTAAACACAGCGCAGGATGAGCGCAGACGGGCTCATCCGCGGTGTCGACTTGTTGCTTTCATTTGGATATTCGTTGCATTGAAAAAATTGTCTGCTTATTGGTTTATCTTGAAAAGCGGAATGTCTTTCACTTTTAACAGCTGCTCCTGGGAGATGAAAGGGTGCTGGGTACCGTTTTTCCCGGCGTCCTTGATCATTTGAGGGACCCTGCGGTCGATATACGCAACCAGTTCGCCAAGGGTAATGACCTCATCGTCGGCGCTGGGGCGGAACGAGCCGCCGTCATCCTTGTATTCTTCATTGCGAAAAGCGCCGATGATGGCCCTCGTAAAAGCGCCGTTGCCCCACACCTTGTCTTCCCACGAGGATTCGTTGGCATCGCAGGAAGCGAGCGTACTCGTGGTGGCGGCCTTGTTGCTCTCGGCTACGATAGTCTTGGCCTGGGCCTGCAACCGTGCCTTTTCCCTGGCCTGTTCCTTGGCCAGGTCCTCCGGACTGAGACTGCTCGCCGCTGCTGCACCACCGGCAACGCCAATGGTACCGCTTTGGCAGGCATCTATGAAAATCAACTTGTTGCAAGTGATCTTGTCAATTTGCTCAATGACATCGCTCTGGAAGTCAATCAGCGCCTTTTCACCCACCATTACAAAATCGGTGGGTACGATTTTGAATGAGTTGTTGACGCTCCTGCCGTGCGATGAAATGAACAGTACCAGGAAATCGCGCTCGTAAATGGTATAGTTGTATTTTTCCTTCAGGTCTGCGAAGGCCTGCTTGATGATATCGCCGTCGGTCTGTATCTGACCCGCCTTCGTACTGTCGCCGCTGATGAGCGTGCGCATGTAAACCTTTGTCGAAGACACCTCCGTCCTGTTTTTGAAAACTGGCGGCAAAATCCTGTGCATCTTTGGTGGTAAACAGCAGATCGTCGTGCTGAATGCCGAGGGAAATGACGTGCAGGTTTGGTTTGTCATTATACACGATGGTAAACTTCCCGGTACTTTCTTTTTTTGCGTCGTTGGCGACAACGACCTCAAGTTCGTTCGTCCCCAGACCAACCGTAATCAGGCTGGTATAAGTGTACAGGTACATGCCAGAGGCATCCTGCTGGTTGTTTTTGGGGCGCAGGCCTGCTTCGCCCGATTTTTGACCGACATTATAGGGATTCCCGTTCAGGTACACGGTGAAGTCGCCGCGTTTCAGGGGTTTATCGCTTCTGGCAAGGACTTTTATACTCACTTTCTCCATCTTCACGTCCTTTTTTCCTGTGGGAAATTCCTCACGCCCGGGCTTTACCCACTCGATCTGGAGGAAGTTGGAAGGCACTACGGCAGGTTGGACGGTTACAGGGATTTCACCTGATTTTCCCCGGGTGCGGCTTTCATCTGAATATTGTATTTCCAGTCGGGCCGTTGCGACCTTTTCCACTTTTTTTGCCCGCAACGGCAGGTTGAATTTTTTAGACTGGCCGACGCCGAGAAAACCGGCCCTGACAACTTTGGGAAAACTAAAACCCGGTACACCTGCCTTGTCCAGAAGGGCTATATCGATGGCATAGGCATCCTGGGTGCCGCTATTTTCAAGCGTGAAAAGCAGGTAGGCCTCGTCGTTTTCAGTCAGCACACCATTCTTAATGCCTTTGATCTGAATATCCTTCACCACGACATTCGTTTCCAAGGTCGTCGTGGGAATATATTCCGGGTCAAGGCGGATGACCCAGATGTCCTGGTTTTTCGCACCTTCCTGCTTGGAATCCGTCTGGCCCGCGAGTACGAGACTGCCATCGGGCATCAACACAAGCGCATGGAGTTCGTCCGTCCCGGTGCCGCCGAATTCCGGTTTTTGTTCCCAAATTAATTTCCCGGTCTGGCCTTGTACCTTGATGAGCATTGCTTTGGGGGTATTGGCGCCCATGACGTGGGAGTAGGTATATCCCGCCAACACCAGGCCGCCGTCCGGCGTTTCCACCATGTCAAATGCGCCTTCATTGCTTTTGCCGCCGTATGTCTTCGACCATATTTCCTGAGCATCGAAGTCTGTTTTGATCACCCACATATCTTTCAGGCCCGATCCCTGGTTTTCCGAAACAGTTTTGGCATAGCCCGCAAGCGCATAACCTCCGCCGGTGGTTGCAACTATGCTAAACACCTCGTCGTACTGGCGGGAGCCGAAGAGTTGGTGGTACTGGGGTTTGCCTTCTTTGTTCAGCACAAAAAGCCAGATGTTGCGGCTGCCTTTTCCGGACGAGGTAATGCCCGTAATACCATAATTGCCGTCCTTTCCTTCCGCAATACCCGTGGCTTTGTCCAGTCCCCTGTTGCCGAAGGTCTGTTGCCAGATCAATTCGCCGTCGTCGTACATTTTATATACCCAGGTATCCTCCCTGCCGTTGGCAGATGTAGAGCCAACTGCCACCAGGTGCCCGTCGGAGGTTTGGATGACGTCCCGGAATTCGTCGTCGCCGCGGCTGCCGAGGGTTCTTTGCCAGAGTGTATCGCCCAATTCGTTAACCTTCAAAATCCAGGCATCTGTCTGGCCGTTTCCAAACGAATTGGTATGGCCGGCGAGTACAAAATTGCCGTCGTAGGTTTGCACCATGGCTTCGACGACATCGTCGCCGGCCCCACCGTACATTTTTTGAAAAATGGTATCACCCTTGGGGCCGAGCAACATAAGAAAACCGTCTGTTTTTTGGGCAGGTGGTGAATTTGTTTCCCCGGCCACGAGTATTTGCCCCACGTAGTTGGAAATCACACAATGCGCTGCTTCCGACTTTTTTCCGCCGTAGATATTTTTCCATGTTACGTTTGGCGCCTCTTTGGTCTGACCATGCGCCAAAACGGGAATAATGCACAAAAGGACCAGTATCTTTTTCATCATTGTTTAGTTGAAAATTGCCGGGCAAAGCGGTTGTTATTGGTTCTGTATCTTCACAAGGATCGGAATGACCGACCCTTTTCCCGTTGCTGTTGTTTTACAAACCATTTGCTCTTGTCCGTAGTCAATCAGGTTTTGGGGGATAAACAGGTCGCCGAAAGCCTGTTGGAGTCGATTTTCAAAGGGTCCTGATAATTTACCCAACTTGCCCAGCCGTTCTTTGATATCGGCTATTTTATCGAAAGCGTACAAGACACAGATGTTGTCGTCGTAAAGGTTCTCGCGGGTGAGTACCCCATTTTCGTCGGGTATGATGATTTCGGCGCCTTTGTGTGCGACGAGTGCGCTTTCGGTGGCGCCTGTTGCCGGCTTGCCCAGCATTTCAGCGCGCAGGCTGCGGGGCCAGTGGACCTCAAGTTTGTCATCGCTGTCAAAACTGAAAAGGTAGACATAGCGGTCTTTTTTGATGTTCCGGGCGATAACCTGGAAGCCGTCGCCTTCCTGCCAGTCCGTTTTATCGAGGGTGTAGTAACGGCCATTCCAGGCAGGGCGCAGGTCTGTGAATTTCTGCTTCCCTTGCGCATCGGTGCGCAGGGCGCCGTATTCATCCGTCTCCGGCATGCGCACCAAAAATTCGCCGTACAGGGCGACAATGCGATCAGACGCTTCTGCAATGATTTCTTCGGCCTGTTTTTGTTGTTCCAGTGCGGCCTGTTCCTGTTTGGTTGCCTGTTCCAGTTGCGTTTGCGCCGCTTTGATATTCTGTTCGGCCTGGGTTGCTTCCGCATTTTTAAGCGCTTCGGCAGCAATTGCTTTCTGCCGTGCAGCCTCTTCCTGCTTCACTTCGGCGTCTTTTTTGATCCCCGCAGCCTTTTGGTATCGGGCTTTCAGGGCGGCGATCTGATCCGGTGTCAGGTCTTCTTCGGGCAAGATAAGTTGCAGACCCTGGGCTACATTGTTGGCGTAATCGGGGTAGTACATCTGGAAAAAGCCGTTGTCGCCCCAGTTGGGGCCCCAACTGTTCATAATGTCAAAACACCCGATGAGTCATTATATCCGACGACCACCAGCGCATGGCCGCCCATGGGTTTATCCGAATCATCTCCGGGTTTCCATACGGTGGTTTCACCGGTAAGGTTCTTCAGGCTTTCCCTGATTTTCATACCGATGACGACGGGTTTGCCTTCGGCAAGACTTCTTTTGGTTCGGATTACTTTTTCCCTGGGCAAGGACCTGTTGGTGAAGAGGGCGATATAGTCCTTGATGGCATTTTCACGTGATTGGTCGACCAGCGTTGCACTCGGTTCCCGATCACAGTCGGCTAATGGTGAGTCAAATACTTTGCTGGGGCAATCTCCCTTGTCTTTAAGTATTTTAGCCGTCAGTTGAATGTTGGCGCCGTCCATGCAATTGCCCATTTTCGACTGGTTATACAGATACAGCGCAGAGAAGGCCTTTTTAGTTATGGCCTCCCGGTCGGTATTGCCTTCCCGATAAGCATGACTGATCGTGAGGGCCCCGTATCCCATGGCCCAACCGATACAGGAACTGATTTCACCCTGATTTTTTGGAATGGGGCAATAGGGGCGGAGGCTTGCCTTCAACGGCATGTCGCCTGCCCTGCGGCCATCGTTTGAAAATCCGGGAGTCATTTCCACCTCGCGTTCAAATCCTTCATCGTCGAGAATCAGGCCGGTATTAAACTCCTGGGCCGGCAAAGCCTGACCAATTATCACGCACAACAACCAGGAAAAAAGAGGACGTTTCATAGAGCGTCTGTTCATATTGATACGATTTGTTCAATGTGAATACCGGAAAAGCAGAAGTAACGGAGCGTGATAATTGCAAAGTTGCGGCCTGATGCGGAACAGCCTTCCCACTATTGTATCAAAAAGGTGGACTATTGTAACAGACGTGTTACATGGAGCATTCTCAACAGGATCAGAGAATTATTTTACCGGATTCGATTTCATTTCGCTGGGCGTCACGCCGAATTCCTCGGCAAAGACCCTGCTGAAATACTTGGGGTCGTCAAAACCAACCTGATAGGCGACTTCCGAAACATTTATATCGGCAGTAGTTAGCAATTGGCGCGCGCGTTGCAATCGGATGCTTCGGATATAGAGGGCTGTGGAGCGATCAGTGAGTGCCTTGATTTTGCGGTGGAGCTGCATCCGGCTCATGGCCATCCGGCGGCAAAGATCATCGATGGAGAGGTCTGCGTTATTGATCTCGGCTTCGATGAAACCGCGGAGTTTCATCAAAAAGACATCCTCCGGTTTGTCAGGAGTATCGGCCCCGGCTACCGGGATATCCAGGCTTCGATAGCGCTCCTGCAGGCGACGACGCGAATCGAGCAGGTTTTGCAATTGAACGGTGAGCTCTCCCTGGTGAAAAGGCTTGGCCATATAGGCGTCGGCGCCGTGCTTCATGCCGGCTATATGGTCCTCCACAGTTGCCCTGGCGGTCAGCATAACAATGGGTATATGGCTGGTACGCGGGTCATTTTTAAGTGCATCGCACACCTCAAAGCCGTCCATTTCAGGCATCATCACATCGCTGATGATGATATCGGGCACAAGTTCAAGTCCTTTTTCGACTCCAATCCGTCCGTTTGCCGCCGTTTCAATGCGGTATTGCTCTTCCAGGCAGCTGACCAGGTACGTCAATACATCGGGATTGTCTTCAATAATAAGCAGTAATGGCAGATCTTCGCTGCCCGGCGGTTCGTCTTTCCTGCTGAATCCGGCAATATGGTTTGGCCGTTGTTCTGCCAAATCCGAAGCCAATCGGGTAGCGGGGTTTGTTTCAGTCGGCGCTTCGCGTCGAATCGGCAATTGCACCGTAAAACGTGTTCCTTCGCCCGCTGTGCTCTCCACGACAATCCGGCCATTAAACAATTTGACCAACTCCCGGACCAGTGCCAACCCGATACCCGAGCCGGTGAGCGGCAGCGCTCCTGCTTTTAACCGAAACGCTGCCGGCGCCTGATAAAACCGGTCAAAAATATGGGACAATTGATCGCTCGGAATGCCGATACCCGTATCGCTGACGACCAGTACGGCATACTTTTCATCGGCGTCCTCTGCTCCCTCTGCCGAAAGTTGAACGACTATTTCACCGCCCGGCAAGGTAAACTTGATGGCATTGGACAACAGGTTGGAAACGATATGCATGATTTTGGAAGGGTCATAATCCATGTTAATCGATTCCGGTGTGCTGCATACCCTTATGCTCAGGCCCTTGGCTTCCGCCAGCGAATGGAAAGACTCGGTGATGTACTTCACAAACCCAACAATATCGCCCTGGATATAGTGTATTTCCATCCGGTTCGATTCCAGTTTGGAGAGATCGAGCATTTGGTTAACCAGGGTCAGGAGCTGGCTGCCGTTGCGATGGATGAGGGAAGCGGTGGCATGGAGGAATTCGATATCGGGCGCAGATTTTGGCGATCGCAGTTCCTCCAGTTTGCCTACTTCCTTGTCCAGTTGTTCCGTCATGCCGAGTATGACAGTCAGAGGGGTTCGGAACTCATGGGTAATATTGGCGTACAGGCGGGATTTGGTTTTGTCTAACTCTTTCAGTTGTTCCGCTTCCAGGTGTTCCATTTCCAGGTCGTGTTTCAACTGCTGGCGCCGCAACTCATACCGCACGGAGAAATAGAGCAGGGCACAGATAACCAGGGCAAAGAAGGAATATGCCCACCATGTTTTCCACCAGGGAGATTCAATGGTGATGCGGAGTGTGGCGCCTTTTTCATCCCAAACACCGTCGTTGTTGGAGCCTGTTACCCTGAAAGTATAGGTGCCCGGGTCCAAACCGGTATAGTTGGCAAAATTCCGACCCGGCTCGGCCGTGATCCATTGGTCTTTATAACCTTTCAGTTGGTACCTGAACTGATTTTTTTCGGGGCTCAGGTAATTCAAGGCTGAAAACTCAAAAGAGAGGTCGTCTTGCCAATATGGAAGCACAATTTCGGTCACATGGGATATTTGACTTTTCAGCGGGGAGGCAAACGAAAGGGTGTCTCCCCCGGACCCCTGAACGGGAACGGAGTTGCCGTACAGCATGAAATCCGTAATAACGACGCGTGGAACAACGGGATTATCCCGAATACTGTCGGGATGAAATACATTAAAACCGTTGATGCCGCCAAAATAGAACAGCCCCGAAGCGGATTTTAAACAAGCGCCGGAAAAACCGCCGCTTTGCAGGCCGTCGTGCGCATCGTAATTCCGGAACAGCCCTGTCCCGGGGTTGAATTCCGAAATGCCTTTCCCTGTACCCAGCCACAGGTTGCCGTGACCGTCTTCGAGAATGCTGTTCACCAGATTGTCGGCCAGCCCGTCCTGCTCCTGCCATTTTTTGGTTGTCCCGCTTTCAGGGTCAACAGCCAGCAGACCATTGTCGGTACCCAGCCAGAAACCGCCGGAGGGTTTGGGTAAAATGACATAAATGCGATCCATCTTGCCCTGCCCCAAAACGGGGTAGGCGGTAAACTCCCCGGTTTCCGGAACCAGGCGGCAAATACCTTCTGCGGTAGCAATCCAGATATTCCCCTTTGGGTCCTCACATATATCAAACACCCAGTTTCGGAATAAACTGCTCTGGTTGTTTGACTTCCACCTGTAAGACCGGAATGTATCGGTTTCCCGGTCGTATCGATTCAGTCCGTCATCTACAGTGCCAATCCAAATTGTCCCCCTGCTGTCTTCAAAAAAGGTCCATACATCGTTATCGCCGATGCTCCCGGGCCGCCCGTCCGGGTAATAATGCCTATATACGCCTCCGGCGCTCCGGGGCGAGAACCGGGTCAGGCCGCCGCTCCAGGTGCCAATCCATACCTCCCCGTGCCGGTCTTCCCATATGGTCACAACGTCGTCATTGCAGATGCTTTGCGGTTTGCCGGGCTGGTGTCTGAAGTGGGTAAAAGTGCCGGTACGCCTGTCGAACAGGTCCATGCCACCGTCGTCGATCCCGATCCAGATTTTCCCATCTGGCCTTTCACAGAAGCAGGTGACGGTTCCGGGCGTGAGGGCGTTGCGCACGCCCGTGTTCCGGTAATAATGAAAAGGCTTTCGGTATTGATTGATATAACTGATGCCTTTATGGCTGCCTACCCAAAGTCCGCCGTTCCTGTCTGCGTACAAGGCTTCAATATTATTGTCGCTCAGGCTTCCCGTATTGCCGGGGTCGTGGCGATGATGGATGAATGTTCCGGTTTCGGGCCGCCAAAGGTCAAGGCCGCCGCCGTCGGAACCGATCCAGATATTCCCCTGCCGGTCTTGTGCGATCTTCGTGATGAAATTGTTGCTTAGGCCATTGGGCTGTCCGGCGGTTGCCTTAAATACTGATACCGTGCGCCGGTCCGGTGTTACCCGGTAAAGCCCGTTGGCTGTTCCAACCCATAAAAAACCGGCGCGGTCCGTCACCAATGCATTGATGGTTGCCGTTTCGAGCGAGCCGTCGTTGTTGCGCCATTGTTGCAGTACACCGGTCGCCGGATCAAGGATGTTTAATCCGCGTCCGGTACCTATCCAAATATAACCTTTTTGATCCTCGGCGATGCTCCAAACCTGGTTGTGGCTCAACTTCATCCCGTCAGATGCCTCCCGGCTAAAATGCGTAATATGCATTTGGCCTTTTTTCAAGGCGCCACGAAGGGTTTCTTGCGAAAATGCTTCTGTTGCCCGGATGTCAAGCCGGAATAAACCTGCCGTTGTACCAACCCAAATATTGCCGTTGTTGTCTTCATGCAAACTCAGCACGGAGCCTATGTTTTTCAACGGGTTCCCGTTGTCGTTTTGACCCGGGGAAAAAGTTGCTTTTATCCCGATCCATCAATTGCAGCCCCTCCTTTGTGCCAATCCAGAAGTTTTTTTCGCCGGTCTTCCAAAATGGCAGGAATGGAATTATTGTTGATGGTGAACGTACTGCCGGGGGATTGCTTGAATACCGAAAAGTTACTGGCATCATAACGGTTCAGGCCGCCCTCAGTACCGATCCAGATAAAACCTGTGCTGTCCTGAAAAAAGGCCCGGACACGTGAATTGGACAAGCCGTTTTCTGTAGAGAGGTGTGAAAAAAAGGCCGGACCTCCCGAAAACTGCGCAGTAAGCACAAGGGGCAGCAATAGTATCGCCATACAAGCAATGAATACGCTTTCCCGCCACCTGTTTGCCGGCGCAAACCGGTTGCTTAACTGCTCCATTTTAGTCATCCTCAAAATTGCAACTCAAATCAAATTTAGTAAAATATGGGAGATAATTAGCGGTTTCACCTATTTTCGACGTAAAGTTGGGCCTTCTTACAACGCCCAAACCAACATATCAGCGTAAAAATAACCACGCTACCTGTTTCCCCATAACAGCGCAAATTTATGAAGAAAACAGCCTTTCCTCTGTTATTTGCCTTACTGACGGGCAATATTTTGTCCCAGACACCCCAGTTGATTGCACCGGTCGGACATACCGGCGGCATAGAGGCTATTGCCTATTCGCCCGATGGCAAATATATACTGACCGGCAGTACCGATAACACGGCAAAACTCTGGGATATCAAAGGGCACGAAATCCTGACTTTTACCGGGCATACGGATGGGGTCAATTCGGTGGTCTTTTCGCCCGACGGCAAACAGGTGTTTACCGGAAGCAGGGATGGTACGGCAATATTATGGGATCTCACCGGGAAAATACTCCGGACCTTTTCAGGGCATAAAAAACTGATTGAATCGGTGGCTTTCTCACCCGACGGCAAACAGGTACTGACAGGAGGCCGGGACAACGACGCCAAGTTGTGGAGCCTCGACGGGCGTGAAATCCAAACTTTTAAAGGTCACGAGAAAGACATTAATACGGTCGCTTTTTCACCCGATGGTCAGCAAATATTGACCAGCAGTAAGGACAGCACTGCCAAAATATGGAGTCTGAACGGAGTGGTTGTCCAAACTTTTTCAGGCCACAAAGGCAAGGTCAAATCGGCGGCATTTTCACCCGACGGCAAAAAGGTACTCACTGCCAGCGACGACAATACGGCCAAATTATGGAACCTTGACGGGCGTATTGTTCAGACGCTTACGGGCCATACGGATCAGGTCAACATGGCCGTATTTTCGCCCGACGGAAACTATATCCTCACCGGCAGCCACGATCAGAAGGCAAAATTGTGGAAACCCGACGGCCAACTCATTCAAACCTTTAACGGTCCTCCCAATACGCCGACACGGGTCACTGTGGCCTTTTCGCCCGATGGAAAATTTGTGCTGACTGGCAGCAAAGACGGTACATCACGGTTGTGGAGCCTTGATGGCCGTGTCGTCCAGACCTTTGAGGGGCATGCCAAAGGGATTTGTGCGGTGGCTTTTTCATCCGCCGACGGAGGCAAACAAATCCTGACGGGCAATGTCGATGGCTCGGCCAACCTGTGGAGCCTCACCGGAATTGAAGTCCGGGTCTATTATGGCCACACCGACTGGGTGACTTCGGTCGCCTTTTCACCGGATGGAAGCAGGGTACTGACCGGCAGTAAAGACTATACGGCAAAACTATGGGACACCAAAGGCAAAAAACCATTAAGCATCGAGAATCCCGGCACGGTCAATTCCGTGGCCTTTTTGCCCACAAATGGCAGCAATCAAATTCTGACGGGTAGCGGCACCGAGGCAAAACTGTGGGACCAGAGCGGGCTCGAGATAACAACCTTTACTGACGATGAATCCATCATTACTGCCGTGGCTTTTTCGCCCGACGGCAAACAGGTACTGACCGGCAGCGGGATGGAAGCGAAGTTGTGGAATGACAAAGGTCAGGCCGTACAAACCTTTACCGGCCACGAAAACTGGGTTACCTCGGTCGCCTTTTCACCTGACGGAACAAAAATTCTAACCGGCAGCAACGACAAAACAGCAAAGATGTGGGGCCTGGACGGTCAACTCCTTCAAACCCTCACCGGGCATGGAAAAGGCGTCAGTTCGGTGGCTTTTTCGCCCGACGGAAAACAGGTGCTGACCGGAAGTTATGATCATACGGCCAAATTGTGGACGCTGGCCGGACGCGTGCTGCAAACCTTTTCCGGACATGCCAAAGAGGTATATGGAGCGGCCTTTTCGCCCGATGGCAAGTTTGTGCTCACCGGAAGCCTGGACAATACCGCCAGACTCTGGCAGGCCTCCGGGGGCAAAGAGATCGCTACCCTGATGGCGATCGGTTCGAATGACTGGGTGGTAACTACACCTTCGGGCCTTTTCGACGCCTCGCCCGGCGCAATGAGCATGATGCATTTTGTCGTTGGCCTGGAGGTGGTCGAACTGGAGCAACTCAAAGAGCGCTACTACGAGCCCGGTTTGCTGTCCAAAGAAACCGGCCGAAATCAGGACCCCTCCCGTTCGGTAGAAGCCTTTAAAACCGTTGCGCTTTATCCGGAAATGAAAGCGCAATTGAAAGGTTCCATGTTGCAGGTCGACCTGATTCCCCGTAGCGGCGGCATCGGAAGACTCAGCGTTTTCATCAACGACAAGGAAGTGCTGGATGACGCCAACCCGCAACGCGCCGTTTCTTTAAGCCTTGATCTTAATGCGTACACCCGGTATTGCCTGCCTGGCCAGTCCAATAAACTGGCCCTGCGTGTGTACAACAGCGCTGGCTGGCTCAAAAGCCAGGCGCTGGAGCTGGAATACACCCCTCCGGCCGGCGTTCCCAAAAGCGGGCCTGCAACACGCAAAAAACCGGCGTTATACGCGGTTGTCGTTGGCACCGCCAACTACGCCGGCGACAAACTCGACCTGCAGTTTGCCGACCGCGACGCCACCAGCATCAGCCAGGCAATTCGCGCTGCCGCCCCCAGGGTGTTTGGCGACCGGGTGCACGTCACCCTGCTCAATACCGACGACCAGGATGCCACCCGGCAGGATGTTTCGAGCAAATCAAACATTCAAAAGGCGTTTGAAGACATTGCAGGCAAAGCGGAATCGCAGGACGTACTGCTCGTGTACTGTTCCGGACACGGCGTCAACTACGGCACGGCAGAGAACTCCCAGTTCTATTACCTGACCAAAGATATTGCCAGCGAAAACCTCAGCGATCCCGAAATCCGGCAGAACTACGCCGTTTCTTCGACGGAATTCACCGATTGGGTCAAATCCATCGCAGCCCTCAAACAGGTGCTGGTGCTTGATGCCTGCAACTCCGGCAAACTCGTGCAGGATGTGGCCGCCGGCCGCAAAGACCTCAGTTCGTCACAGGTACGCGCACTCGACCGCATGAAAGACCGTACCGGCATGTTTATCCTGACCGGCAGTGCGGCGGACAAGGTGAGTTACGAGGCAAGCGAGTTCGGGCAGGGACTGCTCACATACACATTACTGCAGGGCATGAGCGGACTGGCGCTTACGGAAGACAAACGGGTAGACGTCATGACGCTCTTCCAGTACGCCCGCGACAAGGTACCCGAGCTGGCCAAAGGTATCGGCGGAATCCAGACGCCGGTGCTGGCATTTCCGGCCACAGGCGCCAGTTTCGATATTGCCATCGTCGATGCAGGGGTAAAAATCCCGGTGTCGCAGGTAAAGCCGGTGTTTATCCGCAACGGGTTTCAGGATGAAAATGCTTTTGACGATGTGTTGGGACTAAACGCCGCACTGAGCGATCAACTCCGGCGCATCACAGCCAAAGGCGCAAAAGCCGAACTCATATATGTTGACGTTGATGTATACGACAATGCCTTGTCGATGAAAGGCCGCTACACGGTGACAGGTGACGATGTGCTGGTAAACGGGCGATTGTTTAAAGGAAAGGAAGCCAAAGGCGATTTTCAGATATCGGGGAAAAAGGACGCAGTACAGGCACTGGCCGAAGCGATTGTGGGAAAGGTGTCGGGGATGATTAGGTGAAGATTTTTCATTACAGCCTGTTTGAAGCTTCCATTTCAGTCATAATGATCCATACAAACCACCCGCGTTTGATTGCAGATACAAACCACATTCCATCAAAATGAAATACATCATCTCCCTTTTTGCCCTAACATTGTCCCTGCAGCCCCTTCCTGCCAGGGATACTGCCCTGCCGGCGCGCGGCGACTCAACTATTGCGCCCAGCGAAATACTCGAAACGGCATATCTGCTTACGGCCATCGGCAAATACGAGGATGCCCATGCCTATTTTGTTTATGCTTTGAAAGATACGCCTGTCCGGCAGGTGTACAACAATGCCGGTATCGTGGCAATCCTCGACGCCCTGAACTATTTTCGTCCCACCGAACCGGAAGTCAGGTTCCACTATCCGGTGGAACTGGATATGGAATCGGTCGGCACACGCGATATCAAGGACATGAAAGATATCCGGAACAAAAACTTCGGGAAGCCATAACGCACTTCGACGCGGCTATCAGGCTTGATTCGGGTTACGCGCCCGCCTACCTCAACAAGGCCTGCGCGTACGCATTGTTAGGCGACACGGCACAGGCGCGTTCCACAGCCGCCGCCGCAACAGGAAAGTCCGGTTATGAAAAGACAACAGTGGATGCCCTGGTGCTACAGGGCATTCTGCATGCAAGCAACGGCACAAAAGAAAAAGCGCAGGTTGCATTCAAAACGGCGGCAGGGCAGGGTAGTGCATTGGCGATGCGCAACCTGAACATACTGAACGGGGAAAAGGAGGAAAAGCCGGAAACACCGTTCCGGGTGAACAAAGGTGAATCGATTGACGGTATTACCCTCGACGACCCGTATAATATTCCCGAAGTAGACCCCGAGAGCGAGATCGGCCTGAATGCACAGGTCAATTTTTACCACAACCTGCACCCGGGTGCGAATTCCCGTTTTTATTTTAACGACAACACAGCCTCCGGCCTGCAGACCTATTTCCTGCTCACCGGTCCTGAATATGCCGGCGCTACGGCAGAAAAACTCAAATCCGGCGCTTCGGCCGCTGAAATCGAGATCGCCTACGGCAAGCCCTTGCGGACGATTGAAACGCTTGCGGGAGAGATTCGTGTGTATACCTCCATCATGCTTTTTTTGGATAAAGACGGTAAGTTGACACAGTGGGCGGTTTACGGAGAGAGAGGGTAAGTGCTGACCCGGCAAACACCGCGTGTACCGCTAACATGGATCATCCCGAATTTGTTTCACGCAAGATTAACTGGGTGCTTTCCCGTGCAGACGCTGCGCGTCAGACGGGGACCACTCCCCGTGCAGACGCTGCGCGTCAGACGGGGACCACTCCCCGTGCAGACGCTGCGCGTCAGACGGGGACCACTCCAGCACCCGTGCAGACGCTGCGCGTCAGACGGGTATCACGCACGATCCAGCACCCGTGCAGACGCTGCGCGTCAGACGGGTATCACGCACGATCCAGCACCCGTCTGACGCGCAGCGTCTGCACGGGAAAGTACCGCTCGATTCGCGCAGAAAAAAACCACAGATTGCCGCAGATTTAGCAATATTCTACGTGAATCTGCGGGACACACACTACCATACGCGGACTTGTTGGCGGTACTAAAAAAGCGCCGCAGGATATCACACCTGCAAGCGCTGCTTTGTATCATGCGGAGGGGGAGGGATTCGAACCCCCGGTACCTTTCGGTACGACGGTTTTCAAGACCGCTCCATTAAACCACTCTGGCACCCCTCCTGTTTGGAAGCCGCAAATGTACCAGAATTTTCAAAATTCTATACTTTTCAAAATTTCAACATGACGGGCAGATTTTTAGTCCGTCTGCGGCATCCTGAACAGCGTCGGCACCTCGTCTTTTTCCTCGATTTGCTGGAAAAAGGTCTCCAGGTAGGCGATCATGTCCATGGAAGTTTCCCTCGGCAGGTATTTCGAACGGCAGATAGCAAGGAGGTCCTTTTTGCCGATCGCAATCCCTGCAACGCCCGTTTCAGGTGTTCTGTGCTGATGCCATTAGCCATCATGAAGCGGTCGCGCACCGTTTTAAGGCCGCTTTCCGACGAAGGACTGGCATAAGGCGCCGATACGAGGCCTGAAAAATCAAAATCATAGGGCACGACCAGTACTTTGCCCGATTCCAGCGACTTGATCAACCGAACGTTGCGCAACATGGATATCTCCCAGTCGGTATTGCCGATCATGTATTCAAATACGGCCACGAGGGCAGCCTGGTTCATGATGAGGCTGTCGGGCGAAATGCCGTATTGTTCAATCAGTTGGCCGTTCAGACGCGCCACGGTTTCCTCCTCGTCTTCAAGCAGGATCGCGTACATCTTGCGCGATTTTTCCACGTGCATATCGCGGATGGTCAGGCGGACGAGCCGGGCGCGCACGCTGGCCGACGTGAGGTGCTCGAACATTTTGTAAGCGAGGTATTCCTTGATCAGGAGTTCGTCGCCCTGGGCATTATCCATCGTGGGCAGCACCAGTTTTATCTCGTTGAGCGTATCGAATCCTTCGTCTTTGAGCAGTTTCTTTTTAAACTTGATCTTCAAAGGCGGTATTTCCGCGATTTTCCGTCGGTACTTGCCGCGGGCTTTTACCTCAATACGATACGATTTGCCATCCTCTGTGGTCAGGGTACCCGGATAATACTGCTCCGCTTTTTTATTCTCAATTATCGTAGTGAGGTCTGTCTCCAGGGTGATCTTGGCGGCATCCTTTTGTGAAAGCGCCTCATAAATCGTCTGTTTCTTGCCTGTGCCCTGGCCAAATGCCAGAAGCGGAAAGAGAAGAACAAACAAGGAAAGTCGTATATGAGTCAAAGAAAATATTTTAGTGTTCATGGTGCCAGAATTTAATTCTGAAATTAAAATCGGTTTCCCGGAGAATCGCTGGTTTGCGATGCAATTTACGGAAATGCAAAAATACAAACAATTATATTTGGTTAAAAGTTCCAAAACACCGCTCCAGCAGAATTATTGCAAAGTTAACATTAAAATCTGTCGGAAATTTTCAACAGAACAAATGTTGCACTGCGCCGGTTCCTTTCCCTGAGTGTATTCAATAGACCTCTTTTTTGAACCGAAGGTTACAAATTCGGTTGAATTGCCATTCACGGACAGGCCGTTAAAGGTAAGTTTTCTACTTTTGCAGGTCGATTCAAAAAGCAATAATTATGTTCAGAATGAAAAAAATGCCGGTGATGCTGGCGCTTTCCCTCGCTGTGGGCTACAGCGCTATGGGACAAATCTCCACCGGCCCCTGCGGCACTACAGCGGAAGATCAGTGGCTCTATACCGCCCGGCTACAGGAAAATGTCGCCAAAGCCGGCGATGGCACGGCCGTCTCCGACCGCAGTGCCATCCAATACGTCCCGATCTTTTTTCACCTTACCGGCGATGCCAATGGCAACGGTAAACACAAGGTCAGCGATGTGCTCAACCAGATTTGCGATCTGAATGACGCCTATGCACCCATGGAAATGCGTTTTTACCTGAAACCGCACCCGACGTATGGCCTTTTCGACTATTCGATCAATAATCAGGATATTTATACTGCCCAGTCCACGCAGTCCAGTATATTTCAGATGAACCTCAAACGGCACAACAGCGCCCTCAATGTGTTCACTGTGGGCACCTGCAAGGGCGATCCCTCGGTACTGGCCTATTATTCCACACCCGACGACTGGATAGTCAGCCGCAACAACCAGATCAACGGCAACGGCAACGGCACGCTTGCACACGAGATTGGTCACTACTTCAGCCTGCGCCATACCTTTTACGGCTGGGAACTGGATGGTCAGGATGTTAATGAGCCGCGTTGCTTCGATCCTGCCGATCCGGGCTGGTCGATTGCGTTGCTCATCGCGTCTTATCACCCTGACGGCGCGAATATCCCGACGGAATACCAGAACGGCTCCAACGATACCACCGCAGCGGATATGATCGCGGATACGCCGCCCGATTACAACTTCGGCTATTGCGCCACAACCTGTAGTCCCTATACCGGCATTGCCAAAGATCCTTCTGCAGTCCAGGTAGACCCAATGGAGAACAACTTCATGGGCTATTTCATCGGGTGCAGCACCTATGTGTTTACGCCAATTCAGCAGAGTGTCGTTTTGGCCGACCTCGCTTCGCCTGCACGCAATTACCTCGACAATAATTTTACCCCCCTGGCTACCAACATCGATACTCCGACTGATCTGTTGACAAGTCCTGCAGATAATATCACTGTACCGTACTACGACGAAGTATCGCTGGAGTGGCAATCGGTCGCCGGCGCCAACAACTACCTGCTTGAAATCGATATTTCGACATTCTTCAACACGGTCAATTACCAGTCCTTTGTCATTCAGGGTACTTCAAAACTAATAACCAACCTGCAATCGAACCGCACCTACTACTGGCGCGTACGTCCTTTCAATGAATATGTAACCTGCGCCGCGGCACGCCAACTCAAATTCAAAACCTCGCTGGTGTCGGCTGTAGCGGAAATCCCCGAGATCGGCTCCATCAAGGTGGCGCCAAACCCGGTGAACGCAGGCGAACAACCGAGCCTGTTGCTACAGGTAAGCACCGGGTTCGAGGCCAATATCCGTATCGTGGATGCTATGGGTCGTGTGGTGTGGAGTCAGGCCGGCCAGACCTTCCCGGCCGGTGAGATGGTATACAATCTTCCTGTCGCAGGGCTTTCTGAAGGGCTCTATTTCATAACACTGGAGAGCGGAAGCGGCCGTACGGTGCGCAAGATGATGGTATCGAGATAGATATGCTTGCAGTGAGACGCTGAAGGGGCTTCCGGGAAAACGGCCCGCTCCTTCAGCGTCTCACCTATTGCTTCCCTCCCGCCATTTATTCCCGCATGCCCAAAAACACGGCCAGCCATCCTCCCATAAAACACAGTCCTCCAACCGGCGTAACCGGGCCTGCCCAGGCAACCGAAAATGGCAGCAGGTCGCGGCACGCGAGCAGGTACAGCGACCCGGAAAAAAACACCATTCCCGCAGCAAACAACCAACCCGCCCTGGGCAGCCATTTGCTGTCGGGCCGGTGTGCCAGCAGCAGTCCGGCCAGCGCCAGCGCCAGGCTGTGGTAAAACTGGTACTGCACACCTTTTTCATAAATATCAAGCAAATGAGCTGCATCAAGTTGGTGCAGCAGAAACCTGTTTTTCAGGAAATGCGCGCCGAAGGCGCCCGTCGCTACTGCAATAAAGCCAAATGCAGCAGCCAGCCTGATCAATAAACGGGAGGTTAGATTCATGTTTTATATAATTGATAATCAATTGTTTATCCGCACATGTGGATAAATGACTGAAAATATTTGCCGAAAATTCGGCTATTTTCGCCGCTAAAAGCAGACCCGATGAAGCAATTTTTTTCCGGAAACTACCGCCTGATCGGAATTTTAGCCCTGGCATGCGTCGCTATGCTATCCGTCATTTTCTTTACCCACCAAGTAGCAAGTTCCTTCCACACCCTGCCCTCCAATGCAGCCGTAGTAATTGCCTTGAACGAGCCCGCTGTTTTTGAGCGCTTGAAAGCCAGAACGACGGACCCTGCCTGGGCCAACATACTGCAAACGGCGCTTTTCCGGCAATTGGGGAACGACCTGTCGCTGGCAAAGCAATTGTTTGAGGAAAAAAGCGCATTCCAGCGGGCTATCGCCGGCAACAGGGTGTTGGTCGGTCTAACGCTGAACCGAGCCGATAGTTTGCACGGACTCTTTATTGTAGACACCGGCCTGGAAATAAACCTACCTGAGGTACTCACCTCGGGCAACCCGGACGCCAAGATTTTCCCTTCCGTCTTTCACGGACACGCTATTTACACCGTATATATTTCCAAAAAGGAACGTCTTGTGTTTACAGTTGCAGATCGCCTGCTGCTGTTTTCCAGGTTTTCCTACCTGGTCGAAGACGCCATCACACAACTTGACGGCAGGAGTTCCTGGTGGGCCGACCGACCGCTGGCAAAAAAACTTGACCCCAACGCGCCCTTGCATATTCTGGTCAGGCCCGATGCGATTGCCGCTGCATACGAAGGGTCGATGAAAACCAACTGGGCGGACCTCCCGGGCATCATCCGCAACAACCTCGTATGGATCGGGTTTTCCTGGGACGGCCGGACAACCGCTGCACAGGCAGAAACGAAAGGTTTTCTCGGGGGGATGTACGGCTGGGGCGGCGCCGGTAGCCGGGGTATGTTTTCCATATTGCCCGACAATACGGCCCTTATCGCAAAAGCCACGTTTTCAGACCCGCACGTCTTTTTCAACAGCATTACGGACAGGCGTGGCGCCGACTTCGAGCAATTTGTGCTGTCGTGGGCCGGAAACGAGGCTGCATGGGTACTCACCGAGCCTTTTTCAAAAGATATGCGCGACGACCAGTTCGTCGTATTCGCCGTGCGCGACAGCGCCCGCGCCATGGACATGTTGCGCTCCTATGGCCGTGAAAGGGGTATGGTGCCGGCAGAACCCTACCAGTCTTTCGAAATATTTGACTTCACCGGCCAATCCATTCTCGCGCCCTTGTCCGGCAAGAGCATTCACCTGGTCAACCCCGCCTGCGCGATGATTGGCAAATATGTGGTGTTCGGCAACAGCAGGTCGTCTGTTGAACTTTGGGTCGACCGGTATATCGTGAACCAAACACTCTCCAACAAAACCGACTTTTTATCCTTGCAACAAAGACAGGCGCCCGGCACCACCGGCGCATACATTTTCCTGAACTCCGGATATTTGCCCCTGCTGACCAATAACCTGTTCCAAACGCAGGTGGACCCATACGCCGACGCCGACATACAGGCTTTTTCACACACCGGCCTGGCAGGATTTAACCTGCAGCCGGCCGGCCTGAACGAACTACAGGCCATCCTCAACACTCAACCGCAATCGGATGAACAGACGGCCACAAGTATCCTGTGGAAGACACCCCTGGCCAGTCCGGCGCTGACCCGCCCTTTCGTCATCAACCAGACCGGAGACCGCCCCGGCCCTGCCGTTTTGATCCAGGATGCCGGCTACCAGTTATACCGCCTCGACGCCGGCGGTTCGATCATCTGGAAGCGGCAGATGGAAGGCCCCGTGCTTTCGGAGATTCAGGGCATCGATTTTTGGGATAACCAGACCACCTGCTACCTGTTCAACACCCCCGACCGCATATGGCTGCTCGACGATAAGGGAGAGGACATTGAAGGCTTTCCGTTCGACCTTCAATCGCCGGCCCTGAACGGGGTAGTGGCGGTCGATTTCGATCAAAACAGGAGATACAATTACTTTATCGCCTGCACCAACGGCAATTTGTATGGCTACGACCGTTTCGGGCGTCCCTTGCCCGGCTGGAATCCGCAGGGTGGGGTGGGGCGTATCATCCATCCGCTTGTACATTTTGAACGCGGAGAAAAAGACTACCTCGCAGCGCTGAACCGGGAGGGGAAACTTTTCGTGTTCGGTCGCAACGGTGAAATGCGTTTCCCGCCTGTCCAGTTTTCGGGTAAATCCTTCGGCGCGCCGCAAGCCGATCCCGTTTCCGCGCAACCGCGGATCGTTTGTGTCAACAATGCCGGGAAAATATTTGTCTGCAACCTCGCCGGAGAAACATTTGCTTTCCAGGGCGGACACGGAGGGCGTCAGACCGCCCATCTCGCTTTCACCCAGATCAGCGGCGACGCGCGATACGAATACGCCGTGGCGCAGGGCAACCAGGTTCAGGTGAGCGGCTATGCCGGATCGACAATCCGGACAATCTTTTCACATACTTTTCCATTGGAACAGGACACCCTCTTTGCCGTCGATGGGCATCGGGTCGGAACGCTCAACCGGTCGCGACGGCAGGTTCAGTTGCTGCAAACCGACGGAACCCTGCACCCCGATTTTCCGCTTGCAGGTACAACGGCCTACAGTATCAGCAATGCGTTTCGCCAAAAAGGCGGGCAGGTACTGGTGGTGGGCGACGGCAGCAGCGTGCATGCCTACACCATTCGCTAAAACGGTTTATTCCAGGTCTGCGAAAAACTTTCGGACTTCCCTGGCATCTTTGGGTTTAATCCTGCCGGAAAGAATCAGTCGCAATTCGCGGCGGCGGGCGGCGCCTTCAAACAGTTGCTGTTCTTCGTGGGCGAGCGGCAGCACCGGTGGCACCGAAACCGGGTTTTTTTTCTGATCGTCCATCGCCACAAAGGTGAAATAGGCGTGGTTGCAGCGGCGCGGCTGCTGCCCTTTTATATCGTTGGCAAACACTTCCACATATATCTCTACCGAAGTATTGAATGCCCTCGTCACAGAGGCCTCCAGTGTAATCACATCGCCCAGATGGATGGGATTCTGAAATGAAATGTAGTCCACAGCAACCGTCACAACATGTGCTTCGCAGTGTTTTCCTGCACAAATGGCGCTGGCAATATCCATCCAGCGCATCAAATAGCCTCCCATGAGGTTGCCCATAGGGTTGGTATCGTTGGGCATGATGAGCTCGGTCATCACGGTTTTACTGTCGGAGACCTTTTTCGGGGTCAGTTTGTTTTTTTCCATGTTTGCTGTTTTGAAAGGGTAGCAATCCAGTCTCCGGCAATTACGACACTACCTTTTGACCTGCTGCCCATCGGCGACCGGCCCACTCGTACGTTCCGAACAACACTGCAGAAAAGAACAGGTCGCCCATTATTGTATTTTTCAGGAAGGGAAGCCCTGCGGCATAACAAGCCGCCAGTCCGGCGCCGGTTTTGGGGTACATCATGCCGCTTTGCCAGACGCTGAAATTGGTCACCAGGAAAAAGAGGGCAGAAGCCGTCAGGCTGGCGAGAACCACCCGTCCCGGGCTGATGCCGTTGCGAAGCAGCAGCCAGCCGGCCAGCATCACCAGCGCAAAACCGCCGTAAATCCACCAGGAAGTAATAAGGGTAAAACCGGTGTAGTACTGGCTGTAAATTACATTATTGAGTATCAGGTCGCTCAAAAACAGGGAAACGAAAGGAATTGCCAGGGTCAGGGTATTGCGGCCGAAGTAGGCAGCGCCGAACAGCGCCATGGCGCCGATAGGCGTAAAATTATCAGGGTGGGGCAGCAGGCGTGTCAGCGCTGCGGCAAAAACGAGTGCTATGGAGAGACGTAATTTCATTTTGTCTGTATTTTAGTTCTGTTGACCGGCAAAGATAGAACGTTAAGGGCTTTACTTGGTGGGAAACGGGCATTGGAGTATTATTGCGCCGACCATTATATTTGAACACCTGTTCCCTGAAATCGTTTTCATAACTGTACAAACCGAATTAAGTTGAAAAAATCGCTCACGCTCCTATTTCTCGCTTTATCGTGTTTCGCCCAGGCGCAAGCCGACCGCTGGCAACAACATGTCAACTATGAAATTACTGTGGATATGGACGTTGCCCGGAACCAATACCACGGCACACAGAGACTTGCCTACACCAACAATAGTCCGGATACGCTGGACAAGGTGTTTTACCACCTCTACTTCAATGCTTTTCAACCCGGCAGCATGATGGATGTGCGGTCGCGGGCCATTGCTGATCCCGATGGCCGCGTGGCTGACCGGATTTTCAAACTGCAACCCGAAGAACAGGGCTGGATCAAGGTTAATTCATTGAAAAACAACGGCAAGGATCTTCGATATTCCGTTAGTGAAACGATTCTCGAGGTGGCGCTGAATGAACCGGTGCTGCCCGGCGCTACCACAATATTTGAAATGGACTGGGATGCGCAGGTGCCCCTGCAAATCCGCCGTTCGGGTCGCGACAACCGTGAAGGGGTCCGGTACTCCATGGCGCAGTGGTACCCCAAGATGTGCGAATACGACTACCAGGGCTGGCATTCCAACCCCTATATCGCCCGCGAGTTTTACGGCGTATGGGGCGATTTTGATGTAAAAATTTCCATCGACAAGTCATACGTAGTCGCCGCCGGCGGCTACCTGCAGAACCCGCAGGAGATCGGTTACGGCTATGAGGCCGCCGGGCAGCAAGTAAACCGGACATCCGGCGACAAACTGACCTGGCACTTCAAAACTCCCAATGTACACGACTTCGTCTGGGCTGCCGACCCTGATTTTACCCACACCAAAATCAACGCCGACGACGGCACGGTCATGCACTTCTTCTGGCAAAAGGGCAAAGGCTACGACGAGGCATGGGAAAAACTTCCGGCCATTATGAACCGCGCCCGCAGTATCATGAACGCGCATTTTGGAAAATATCCATACCGCGAATATTCCTTTATTCAGGGTGGCGACGGCGGCATGGAATACCCGCTTGCCACGCTTATCACCGGTAATCGCGGGACCAATAGCCTGGCCGGCGCGGCTATTCACGAGCAATTGCACTCCTGGTACCAGATGGTACTGGGTTCCAACGAAAGCCTGTATGCCTGGATGGACGAAGGTTTCACTTCTTACGCGGAAGACATTACGATAAATGAACTGGCCCGTGAAGGCATGTTGTCCGGAAAAACACCCGTCGACGATCCTTTCGCCGGCACTTACAGCGCCTACACCCGCCTGGCTACCAGCGGTCAGGAAGAACCGCTCACGACCCATGCCGATCATTTCAATACCAACTTTGGCTACAGTCTGGCCGCTTATGTGAAAGGCGCTGTTTTCCTTAGCCAGATGGAATATATCATTGGCAAACAGGCATTTGAAAAAGGGCTGCTCCGGTATTTCGACACCTGGAAATTTAAACACCCCAATGCAAACGACGTCATCCGTGTATTTGAAAAACAAAGCGGGCTCGAACTCGACTGGTACAAAGAAGATTTTGTCAACACCACGAATACGATCGATTACGCGGTGGATACGGTGATGGCTGACGGGAGAAAAAACACCAAAGTGGTTGTCGGCAGGCGGGGACGCATGGCCATGCCGCTCGATATTCTCGTGACCTACGAGGATGGAAAGCAGGAACTTTTCTATGCCCCGCTGGAGAGTATGCGCGGCGAGAAACCCGCCGAGGGCGATATCAAACGGACCGTACTGCCCGATCACCGCTGGGTGGATATGACCTATGAATTTACGATACCTGAATCGATGAAAAACATCGCCAGGATCGAGATCGATCCCTCGCACCACATGGCGGATATTGAACTGGAAAACAACACCTGGGAAAACGAACGGAAATAAGCGCAACGGACCGCACTTAACCGGCCTCGAACACCATCGCTTCGTGTCCCAGTTTCCGGAAATCGACCGGCGTGACGGCAGAAACGCCCTGTTCCGGCATGTACACACCATAGATTGTATCTACGGCGGCCATAGTGGCCTTGTTGTGCGTCACTACGATGAACTGTGAGTCTTTGGAAAACTGGCGTATGATCTTGTTGAACTTCTCGATGTTGGCGTCGTCGAGCGGGGCATCCACCTCGTCAAAAATGCAAAACGGCGCCGGTTTGAGCAGGTAAAGCGCGAACAGCAGCGCTGTTGCCGTGAGCGTTTTTTCGCCTCCGGAGAGTTGAGCGATGGTTTGAGGGCGTTTACCCTTTGGCTTGGCGATGATATTGATATCCGACTCAAGCGGGTTGGCGGGGTTGCTGAGCAGCAGGTCTGCCGTATCTTCTTCCGTAAAGAGCGTCCGGAAAACCGTGATGAAATTTTCCCGCACCTGGGCGAAGGATTCGAGGAACCGTTGCGTAGCGGTTTCTTCGATCTCTTTCATGGTCTGGATCAGATTTTCCTTGGCGGTGAGGATATCGTTGCGCTGCCCTGCAATAGTGTCGTAGCGCTCCTTGATCTCGTTATATGCCTCGATGGCCATGGGATTGATTTCGCCATAGGTATCCAGGCGGCGTTTCAGGTTGTTCACCTCGCGTTCGAGGTTGTCGCGTTGATAGGCGGGGTCGGGCTCCTGGTTGATAATGTCGTTTACACCCATGCCGAACTCCACCCGTAGCCGCTCGCCGATAGAGGTTATCTCGAACTTGACGTCGGAAAACTTGTCCTTCAGTCGATTGACAAGCACCTGCAGGTCCTGCTGCTTGCGGAAATTATCCCGTTGCTTGTTTTCCAGTTCGTGTATTTCATTGCGGGCCTTGAAATAGGTCTGCTCGACGGCACTCAGGGTCGCCTCCTTGGCCTTTTTCTCCGCATAACCTGCTGTAAGTTCCTGTCCGATGCGCTCGATATCAGCCTCAAGCAGGGAGATTTCATCGCGGTTGCGCACCAGTGAAGCCTGAGCCGTCGCGACAGATTGCCGCAATTCCTCCCGCCGTTTTTCCCGGAAGGCGAGTTCCTGCCCGAAGGCATTCACCTTGTTTTGTTGCCGGATAAACTCGATGTTTTTCTGGTTGAAATCGTGGGATGCCTGGCTGAGTTGCTCTGCTACTTCGCGGAACGACCCGTCGGCGCTTCCAAGCCGTTCGCGGACGGCTGCTGCGGCTTTTTGTTTGATCTGCAAGTCATGCTCGATCTGCGCATTGCTTGCTGTGAGCGACTTGATCCGGTCGTTGGAATCGCCCGCTTGTACGTCGAAATTGACCACGAATGCCGCAATATTATCCAGTTTGGCTTGTAGCCCTGCTTTTTCCCGGCTGAGGTTGTTCAACGACTCGCGTTCGCGTTGCAGCGATGCGCTCTGGTCGTCGTTTTTCAGACTTTGGAGGTGGCTGCGCAGGGTAGTCAATTGCGTATTATACTGATTTTCAGTGCCTTCCAGTTTTTTTATTTCTGTTTCCAGTATTTCAAGGTTCTTTTTCCGGCCTATCTTCTTTCCCTCGAAGAGGCCTACCGACCCGCCGCTCAGGCTGAATTTTCGACGCACAAATGTTCCCGATTTAGACAGCAGCACGACATCGGAATTGGAGATATGGGTAGGCGGAGTGGTTTCGTCGGTAACCAGCACGTTTTCGAGCAGGTATTCCACCAACGGCCGGTATTGCGGTTCCACATCGACCAGTTCCACGGCCCTGATCCCGCCGGGCAAAAGCGCGAGGGGCGCCTGGTATCCGCTGAAGGCATCGAGCAGGAAAAAATTGGCCCGCCCTTTCTGACTTTGACCGAGCAGGGCAATCGCCCGGGCGCCTTCATCTGCATTGGGCACCACGTAGTAGTTGAGGTATTGCTCCAGGTAATTTTCGATCACCACCCGGTACTCTTCCCGGACGTATATCAGGTCGGACAGCAGGGGGCAGTTTTTGGCCCATTCCTTCTGCTGGCTGAGAAATTTAATGCTTTCGGGGAAACCTTCCAGCGACTCTACCATACTCTTGGTGAGTTTGAATTCGTTGCGGCGGGAGTCGAGTTGGCGATTGTGGTCGGCGAGTTTTTTCAGCAGGATTTCCTGTTGTTTTTCCGTCTCGGCGATTTCCGATTTGCGTTTGTTTTCGGCCGATTCCAGGGCGCTGATCTTGCCGGCCTGTAGTTGTTCCGTTTTGGCGAGTTCCGCGATGCTTTTTTCAAGCACCTTCATCTCTTCCCTGCGGGTGGCAATATCCGTCAGGGTGCGCTCCACGTCGCGGCGCAGGTTGTCAATCTGGTTGCTCTGGATGGCTTTCTGCTTTTCCAGTTCCACTACTTCACGTTCGAGCACCTGCTGTTCCCGGACGAACTCGTCCAGGTTGCCCTTGAGCAGGTTATGGTCGGAACGCACGCTTTCGAGCAGTTGCTGTGCCTGTTTCAGCGCCTCCTCGAGTTCCGCCTCTACGTTGCGCTCGTAATTCAGGTCGGTTTGATAGCCGGTCACCTCCAGCTCCAGCGTTTGCTGCTGGGCATTGTATTGGGTAAGTTGATCTTCGAGACGGCGGATGTCGTTCAGGACGAAGCTGCGTTTTTGCTCCTGCATCCCTTTTTCGTTTTCCTTACCGCGTATCCGACCGGTCAGGCGGTTCACCTCCTGTTGCTGCTCGCTGAGGGAGGTTTCCTTGTCGGTATGACTTTTTCTTTTGGACTCGATATCGGCTTCCAGCAAGCGCGTTTGCGCCTCTGTCGTGCGGTAATTGTCTTCTTCCCTGGCGATCTGGTCTTCCAGTTCCTTAAATGATTTCTTGTGCCGGGCCAGGTTGTGCACGGCCAGTTCAATGCTCAGTTTTTTATAGTCGTTTTTGAGCGCATAGAATTTTTGCGCGCGCTCGGCCTGTTTTTCGAGTTTTTTAAGTTGGTCCTCGATTTCAAACAACAGGTCTTCCACCCGGTCCAGATCGGCCGTTGTGGCTTCGAGTTTGAGTTGGGTTTCGTGCTTGCGGGCCTTGTACTTGCTTACACCGGCGGCCTGCTCAAACATTTTTCGCCGGGCTGCTTCGCGGTCGCTGAGCAGGTCCTCCACCATATTCAGGGCAATAATAGCATAGGAATCTGCGCCGATACCCGTATCCAGGAAGAGCGCCGTGATATCCTTAAGACGGCAGGTGACACCGTTCAGCCTGTACTCACTCTCGCCGCTGCGGTAAAGGATGCGGCTGATACTCACCGTGTTATAATCGGTAGGCAGGATATTTTTGGTGTTGTCGAAGGTCAGCGTCACTTGGGCCATCTGGCCTTCCTTGCGTTTTTTAGTGCCGTTGAAGATGACCGAAGCCATTTTATCGAGACGCAACTGACTGCTTTTTTGCTCTCCCAGCACCCAGCGAATAGCATCCACAACATTGCTTTTTCCGGAACCGTTGGGGCCCACAACTCCCGTCACGTCAGAATTGAAGTGCAGGACGGTTTCGTTGGCAAAACTCTTAAAGCCTTTTATTTCAAGGGATTTTAACCGCATTTTACGCTCTAAACTTTAGAAAAGTGGGCAAAAATAGCAGTTCGGGCGGAATTGTCCGGATTATTATCCCCACTGACGCGGAAATTCTTGCCGTATTCCTCCTGCATGAAAGTTTAAACAACTTCATCTTTAAAAATTTTGTGTCAAATCATTAACACTTCCTACTTTTGGACTGGAAAACGATTCCAACTTTTATGAAACAAACCAATCAATTATGAAGCAATTCGTTACTATTTTCTTTTTGGCAATTTGTCTTCTGATGGTACAGCAAGAGGCATTTGCTCAGCCCAAACACGGCCTGACTTTCAGGGCTTTGTGGTATAATTACGATAACCCCGAGCCCGCATGGGAGGACTGGAGCGACGTTTTTCAGTCAAACGGCCGGGGCATCGAATTGGCTTACAACCGCCGTCTCGACAACCATACCTGGCTTGTTGTACCGGTAAAAATCGGAACTGCTCGCCGTATTCTCTCTCCGAGCGGCCTGGAGAGCAAAAACGAATTGCTCGCAAACCTCGATGTGCAAGCCCAGCACTACTTCTTTAAATATGATGCCCTCCTCAATCCGTTTGTACATCTCGGCATAGGCTCCTCCTGGAATATTGACGACGATTTCTTTGATTTCAATATCCCGGCAGGGGTGGGACTCAGTCTTAAGTTCCTCGATAACGTTTATGTTAACGTGCAAACCCAATTCCGCTTTTCCCTGGAAAATCGTCCGGGCTGGCACCACGGCCTGGGCGCAACATTCTACTTCGGTGGAGAAGAACCCCCGCCGCCACCTGCTGACCGCGATGGCGACGGCATTCTTGACGTAACGGATAAATGCCCCGACGTACCCGGCGTTGCCGAACTGATGGGCTGCCCCGACCGCGACGGCGACGGCATTGCCGACGGCGACGACCAGTGTCCGGATGAACCCGGCATCGCGACGTTCTTCGGTTGCCCGGATACCGACGGCGACGGCATCGCCGACAAAGACGATAAATGCCCGAAAGAGGCAGGCCCCGCAGCTACCGGCGGCTGTCCTGACCGCGACGGCGACGGCGTGGTCGACAGAGAAGACCGCTGCCCGGATCAAAAAGGCCTGGCAACCCTGCAGGGCTGTCCCGACCGCGACGGCGACGGCATTCGCGACGGCGATGATGATTGCCCCGATCAGAAAGGCACCGTAGCCATGCGCGGCTGTCCCGACCAGGATGGCGACGGCGTTGCAGACAAAGATGACCGCTGCCCGGATAAAGCCGGCCCTGCCAGCAATAAAGGCTGTCCGGAAATCAAACAGGAAGACAAAGCCAAACTGGAACGCGCCATCAAACTGGTTCAATTCCAAAGCGGCAGCGCCACCCTGCTGAAGTCATCCTACCCTGTACTTGATGAAGTGGTATCGGTTATGAACCAGTACCCGGAATACAGCCTCAATATCAGCGGTCACACAGACGCTTCTGGCGATGACAAGATGAATCAGTCGCTCTCCGAGCGTCGCGCCAAAACCTGCTACGACTACCTGGTCAGCAAAGGCATCGCCGCCGGACGGATGGCGCATGCAGGCTACGGCGAGACCAAGCCCGTTGCCGACAACAAAACCGCTGCCGGTCGCGCGCAAAACCGCCGCGTTGAATTCGAACTGTACGTGAAATAAACAATCCCCCACACGGGCAACGTGAGTCATTCCAACCCTGGAATGGCTCACGTTTTTTTAGCGCCTAACGGAACAAAGCCCTGTTTGCTTCTTGTTCTTTCCGGCTCAGGCGCGTTACCTTTGCCGCCCTCATTTTAATATTCGCAATACTGCTGCCATGGATTTATCTACCCGTTACAACCCGTCTGAAACTGAAGAGCGCTGGTATGCCCACTGGGAAAGCCGCGGCTATTTCAGGTCCGTTCCGGATGATCGCGAACCCTTTACGATCGTTATTCCTCCGCCGAATGTGACGGGTGTGTTGCATATGGGGCACATGCTGAACAATACCATCCAGGATATTCTCATCCGGAAAGCCCGCCTCGACGGGAAAAACGCCTGCTGGGTGCCCGGCACCGACCACGCCAGTATCGCCACAGAAGCCAAGGTGGTGCAATGGCTGCGCAAGGAGAAAAAACTGCGCAAGTCTGATATCAGCAGGGAGCAATTCATGGAGTATGCCTATCAATGGAAAGACAAATACGGCGGCATCATCCTGAAACAGTTGCGTAAACTCGGCGCTTCCTGCGATTGGGACCGCACGGCGTTTACGATGGACAAGGGCTACTACGATGACGTGATCCGGACTTTTGTCTACCTTTATAAAAAAGGAAAACTGTACCGGGGACTGCGCATGGTCAACTGGGACCCGGAGGCAAAAACAGTGCTGTCGAACGAAGAAGTATTGCACAATGAAGAACAATCCCAATTGTTTTACATTAAATACCTGCTTGAAGATTCTGACAATGAGGGAATTACGATTGCCACCCAGCGCCCGGAGACAATTTTTGCCGACGTGGCCGTTGCGGTGAATCCCAGGGATACCCGATACAAGAGCATGGTAGGGAAAATGGTGCGCATTCCTCTTATCGACCGCCCCATCCCGGTGATAGCCGATGATTACGTGGATGTGGAGTTCGGTACAGGCGCCCTGAAAATCACCCCTGCCCACGACCAGAACGACTATGAGGTTGGACAACGTCATAACCTGGAAGTCCTGGATACTATTGCCGATGACGGCCGGATCAATGACGTATGTACCTACAAACCCATTGTTGGGCTGGACCGTTTTGAAGCGCGGAAGCAGATGCAACCTGCTCTGGAGGCCAGTGGAAATCTTGTAAAAATGGAAGAATACACCACCAGCATAGGCAGGTCTGAGCGCACCAATGCTGTAGTGGAGCCCAAATTGTCGTTACAGTGGTTTGTGGATATGACCAGTCTCGGCGCGCCGGCATTAAAAGCCGTAATGGACGAACAGGTCAAATTTTACCCGCCGAGTTTTCAGAACCTGTACCGCAACTGGATGGAAAACCTCCGGGACTGGTGCATTTCCCGCCAGTTGTGGTGGGGACAACGTATACCCGCCTGGTACCTTAAATCGGAAGGTCCCAGCAAGGAAACATTTGTTTTTGTTGCCTCAACTGCCGATGAAGCCCTGGCTATCGCCAGAAAAGAGACCGGCAACCCCAATCTCGGCATGGATGACTTGCGGCAGGACGAAGATGTGCTCGATACCTGGGCCTCCTCCTGGCTTTGGCCGATCAGCGTATTCGACGGTTTCAACAAACCCGACGGTGAATTCAAGTACTATTACCCGACGAACGTACTCGTGACTGGTTGGGATATCATCTTTTTCTGGGTTGCCCGTATGATCATGGCCGGCTTTGAGTTTAAAGGCCAGAAACCGTTTAAAGATGTGTACTTCACCGGCATGGTCCGGGACAAACAGCGCCGGAAAATGTCGAAATCACTCGGCAACTCGCCCGATGCCCTGAAACTGCTGGAAGATTTCGGCGCCGACGGGGTGCGCTACGGACTCATGTCGAGCGCTGCTGCCGGCGGCGATATCCTGTTCGATGACAAACTTTGCGAAAACGGCCGCAACTTCTGCAACAAACTCTGGAATGCCCTCCGCCTCGTAAAAGGCTGGCAACAAAGCGAAACGGCCGAAAGTGAAGAAATCGCCCGGAAAAATGCACTTGCCGTGCGCTGGCTTCGGGAGAAATTCAACCAGGTACTTACCGAGGTGGAAGAGGATTTCCGGACGTTCAGGCTAAGCGAGGGCCTGCTCTCCTTGTATGGGTTTATCTGGGACGATTTCTGCTCCTGGTACCTCGAGATGATCAAGCCCGGCTACGAACAGCCTATCGACCGGGCCACCTACGCCGCTACGCTCGACCTTTATTCCGATATTGTAGTCGCGCTGCATCCCTTCATGCCGTTTATTACGGAAGAACTGTGGCATCAATTGCGCGAACGGTCCGACGGCGACGATTGTATCGTCCAGCGCTATCCCAAGGCCGGCAAGTCCGACCAGTCGCTGATCGGCAAGGTCGAAGCCGCCAAGGATATTATTGCCAGAATACGCGACCTGCGCAACCAAAACCAGATCAAACCACGCGATCCGCTGATCCTGCAGGTGCAGGACGGCAGCAGCGCGCAGGCGTTGTTTGCACAGGAAGGTCTGCGCGAGATGGTGGTAAAGCTCGCCGTGCTCAGCGAACTGAGCCTGGTGGACTCAGAACCGGCCAATGCAAAATCCTTTATTTCGGGCACCGATAAGTTCTATGTGGTACTGAACAAGGAAATTGACGTAGCGGCAGAGTGCGCCAGGATCAAAGAAGAACTGGACTATCAGCGGGGATTTGTACGTTCGATAGAAGGAAAACTCTCCAATGAGCGCTTTGTGAACAATGCACCGACGGAAATCGTAGAAAATGAACGGAAAAAACTTGCCGATGGCCTGGAACGCATTCAAATGCTGGAAGAAAGCCGGAAAAGTTTGGGCTGTTCCTGATCTGTATGGTTTGTTCCTGCCCTTTATTTTGTTGCTGTCCCTGAACCTTGCCGGCCCGGCTGCAACCGGCCACCCTGATCCCGACACGCCGGGTATCTATTTGCGATTTAAACAAAGAGAGATGCTGCTGTTGCACCCCATGCGCCGCGGCCCCGGTGGTTACCTGCCCCGGAACAACTTCAACAATGCCAAACTCGATACGCTCAGCAACTGGTTCAATCCGGAGAAAAAGTATATCGAGATCATCCGGCAGGACAATCCCGTGCAGCCGACCATCGGCATGGCGCTCGGCTTTGAATTTGACGAGGAGAACGGGGAATTTCCCTACACACCGGCATACGCTACGCTTCAACTGAAAAACTTCGCCTGGGGTGGGGTAGAGTTCAGTCCACGCGATACCTTGAACTACACCGGCGTATCAAACGACGTCAGCAACGACATCAATATCGAAATAACCGGCTTCCGGAACGATACCATTACGGGCACTTTCTCCGGACTTCTGCTTAGCGGGGCAGGCCCCATGGCCCCTGTAGAGGACGGGCGCTTTCACGTGAAGGTGTACAGGGTCAACTAGACTGCCTATTTTTTCTTCAGGAAAAACAGGTAAACGGGCAGGTGATCGCTGTAACCGTTGATAAAGATATCTCCGACGAAGGTTCTGAACGGGTATCCCCGGAACGCGCCTTCTGTTTGCAGCAGCCAGGGCTGACGAAAAACCTTGGTGCTGTACAACTGCCACCCGCCAACTTTTTTCGATACCAGGCCTTCCGATACAATAATCTGGTCGAACAAATTCCAGGCATCCCGGTAGGCAAGTGTTCCGCTGCCTTCTTTGAACAGGTCGTACATAGGGTTGTACAAGTCTCCGTCTTTCATCTTGTCGGTTTTGCCCCTTGCCCGCAATACGGTCGATACACTCTTGTTGTTCGGGTCGTCGTTGAGGTCGCCCATCACAAGAATCTTGGCATTCGGATCGACTGACTGAAGGCTGTCGACAATATGCCGGCAAACGGCTGCCGCTGCAGCACGCGCCCAGGCTGACCCGGACTCACCGCCTCTGCGGGAAGGCCAGTGCCCGACCATCACATGGATCTGCTCACCATCGATGGTACCCGTGGCGTATAAAATATCACGGGTAAAGTCTTCCTCGCCTGTTTTGGGGTCTTTCAGCGACACGGGGAAGGCTTTGGCGCCGGAAAAGGCAAAATATTTGGGCTGGTAAAGCAAGCCTGCATCAATGCCGCGTTCGTCGGGAGAGTCAAAGTGAATGATCTGGTAATTCCGGTCTTTTAATTCGGGCTGTGCGACAAGGTCTTCCAGCACTTTGCGGTTTTCCACTTCGGCGACACCTAACAGCGCCACACCGTCCGGCGTCAGTTCGGTAGCCAGTTGGCTTATCACTTTGGCCATGTTTGCCTGCTTGGAAATATATTTTTCGGTATTCCACAGCAACCTGCCATTGGGCAGAAAATCGGCATCGTTGGTGGTGGGTGAATCGATCGTATCGAACAGATTCTCAAGGTTGTAGAAACCTATAGCGGCAAGTTTGTACTCAGCGGTATTCCGATCCTTCTGAGCCATCATGGCCAGCGGCGTGAGGAGCAGAAAAAATGCAATTGTCAGGTAAGTCTTCATACGGTAAAATTATTAACCGGGGGCAAAGGAACAGCAAATAATACTTTTCCGTCGCCTGCTTACAATAAATTAATCCCGGAATCCCTTCCGGGATAAAAGGCATTTTTACCTTTGTGCGCCTTTTAGTCGCCTTTATCCCGCCTGCTTTTGACTTTACCTCACAACTTACATTTACTGAATGATTCGAAAACTCCTTTTTCTCTGTCTGCTCACCATAGTAGCGCAGGCTGTAAGTGCGCAAAAAACAACCCTTCAGGGGGTAGTTAAAGACGCCGAAAGCGGACAACCGCTCTCCGACGCCGCAGTCGTTGTAACCGGATCAGGCCAGGTGGCCGCCACCGACAACGAAGGCCGCTTCAAATTACCGGACTGAGTTGCACCAGTTGCACCCTCAGCGTTACACGACGGCTACAAACCTGTTGATTTGACAATCAGCGGCAATGCCCGCTCAAAACCGGTGGAGGTTCTGTTGAATAAACTTCAGAACAATGAACTCCAGCAGGTCGACATTCCGACCATTACCCTGGCGGAAGCGGAATCGCAGGAAGGCGGCGCCGGCGAAGTGGCCAACCTGCTGCATGCATCGCGCGATGTCTTTCAAAACACCTCCGGATTTGCATGGAGCCCCTTCCGCTTTCGCGAGCGGGGCTACGACAGCGGCCTTTTTCTGACCTATATCAATGGCGTGCCGTTTAATGATCTGGAAACCGGGTTTACGCCTTATGGCGAATTCGGCGGCCTGAATGATGTCTTGCGTATCCGCACCAGTTCAGTGGGCCTGGATGCTGCTGATTTTTCTTTGGCGACCTGGGCGGCGCCACCACCATAGATACCCGCGCGGCTGTCCAGCGCAAACAGATACGGGCCTCCTACGCAGTAAGCAACAGGACCTACCGCAACCGCCTGATGCTGACAGCCAGTACCGGTCTCATGCCGGGTGGCTGGGCTGTCACCCTGTCGGGCAGCAAGCGCTGGGCGCAGGAAGGTTTCGTTCCCGGAACCCTTTACGACGGCTATTCTTATTTCGCTTCGATTGACAAAAAAATAAATCTTCGTCAAAGCCTCAACCTGACTGTTTTTGGGGCCCCGACAAGACGAGGCCGTTCTGCGGATTCGTTTCAGGAAATGTTCGACATCGCAGGCACCAATTACTACAACCCGCTGTGGGGCTATTGGAACGGTGAAAAACGCAATTCATCTACTGTATATAACCACCAGCCAACCGCCATACTGCGATACGACCTTGCACCCTCGGATCGCACGAAAATTACCGCAGCCGTTTACGGTCAAAAAGGTGTAAACGACTTCACACGCCTGAACTTTATCAACGGTCTTAATCCCGCGCCCGATTTTAACCGCCGCCTGCCCAGCAGTCTGGAAGACCCCGCGCAGGCCGCCCTTTGGGCCGAATTGCTCGCTTCGGATGAATCGCTTCGACAAATAGACTGGGCCTCCCTTTATGCCTCAAACCTCAACAACCCAAATACCGTAACAGACGCCAATGGAGTTGCCCGCAACACTGTATCAGGCATTAACTCGATCTATATTCTTGAAAACCAACGCTCTAAGAATACTGAAGCCGGCGCCAACGTCTACCTCAGCCATACTTTCAACCCGCGCGTAAGTCTCAACGGAGGCGGCCAGTACCAATGGTACAAGGGCCAAAACTTCAAATTGATCGACGATCTGCTCGGGGGTGATTACTGGGTCGATTGGGACTTTTTCGGCAATTTCGACAACCAGACCAACCCTTTGGCGCGCAACAGCGACATCCGTACCCCCAATAGAATTGTCGGCGAAGGGGATGTATTCGGCTGGGACTACAATGAAAACATCCGACGCAGCAAAGGCTGGGCACAACTTCAGTTCTCATTGCCGCAAGTGCAGGTATTCTTTGGTGGAGAAGTTGGCCAAAGTTCCATGTGGCGCACTGGAAACATGCAAAACGGCCGCTTCCCCAACCGCTCCCTGGGTGATTCCGAGAAGGTTTCTTTTACCACCTATTCCGTAAAAGGCGGTGCGACATGGAAACTGAACGGTCGTAACTATCTGTATGCCAATGGCTATTACGGCACCAAGGCGCCGCTGTTCCGCAATACCTTTATTGCGCCGCGCACCCGCGATCTCGTTGTGCCCGATCTTGAGGTTTCCAAAACGCAGAGCATCGAGGGTGGATACCTGCTCCGTTCACCCAACTACAAGGCACGAATAACCGGCTATCTGACGGAATTCAAGAACGAAACGGAGAACATCTTCGTCAGCGCCTGGTCGGTAGGCCGGATCATCGACGAACTCGATCTCGGTTCGCTAAACCTCGGCGACGACGCCAGTTTCCTCGAACAACCCGTATTCTTCGGCTCCGCCATACTCAAGGGTGTGGAACGGCGGCATGCAGGCATCGAGGCTGCCATCGAGGCAAAACCGGTGCCGAGCTGGGTATTTACCGCAGCCACATCCGTTGGCAAATATATCTACACGGCACGGCCCAACCTGTTGTTGTCGCTCGACAACGGCGGCACGCAAATCTTCGACGGCGGCATCGTATACCAGGAAAACTTCTACGTCCCCCGAACACCGCAAACAACGGCATCGCTGGGCATAAAATACGAATCGCGCCGTTTCTGGTTTGCCTCGCTGACCCTGAATTATGCCGACAATTTCTACTATGAATTTGACCGGGCCCGCCGCACTTCGCGATTCGTAAGCGGTCTTACACCGGCATCGCCGATCTGGAATACCATCGTAGAGCAGCAAAAAGCACCCTCTGCCTACACGCTCGACTTTTTCGGCGGCAAATCGTGGCTGATCAAACGCAAATACTATATTTATCTCAATGCCGGCGTCAACAACATTCTGAACAACAAGGATATCGTTATTTCCGGCAGGGAATCTTACCGCAACGCTTTCCGCAATGACGTGAGCGATCCGCGGTTTTACACCTCTGAATTGCTCTACGGTTATGGCACCAACTTTTTTGTGTCCCTGACCCTGCGCATCTGATTTAACTTTGTCACAACTTATCTTCACGTCTTTCACATCAATATGAAAACCACGTTTTCGATGAAAAATATACCTTTCTTCTCCACTTTGCTGGCAGCCGTGTTGTTGATTGCCGGTTTCACTGCATGTGTCAAAACCGAATTCGACCAGCCCCCGGCAGGCGGAGAGCCCATCACGCTCAACGTCAATAAAACCATCAAAGAACTCAAGGCCCTGCATGTAACCCCGGGTGGTTTCGACAAGATTACTGAAGACATCATCATTGGCGGTGAAGTGGTCATGGACGACCGTTCGGGCAACTACTACAAAACCCTGGTCATTCAGGATGCAACCGGAGGTATCGAAGTCAAATTCAACGACGGCTTCCTGTATCAGCAAATGCCCGTGGGAAGGACCGTATACATCCGCTGCCAGGACCTTATGCTGACGGATTACGCCGGCCTGACCCAGCTTATCGGCAGCACTGTCGAGGAAGGCGGCCAGTTGAGTGATGTAGGCCTTACAGAAGCCCAGGTACGCCAAAAAATTGCAAAGGGCATTTACAACGACGTTCCCGTTGCCCCCAAAGAAGTGTCGATCGCAGACATAAACGACGACCTGCTGAGCACCTACATCCGCCTGTCAGACGTCGAGTTCATCAAGGCGGATACCGCCAAAACCTGGGCAGACCCCATTACCAAATTCAGCCTGAACCGTACCATGCAGGACTGCAACGGCCTTCAACTTATCGTACGCACCAGCGGCTATTGCGACTTTGCCAGCCTTAAGACACCCACGGGCAAAGGAACGATCGAGGGGGTACTGGGCGCCTTCAACGGTACCTATCAGTTGTACCTGCGCGACGAAACGGGCGCCGTAATGGACAGCCTGCGCTGCGGCGCCATTGATCCCAACGCCCCGGGGCTGGCCAGCCTCGACGAGAAATTCGATGCTGTCACGGCAAATGCCGACATTGAATTGCCGGGTTGGGTGAATGTATCGGTACAGGGCAACCGTATCTGGAGGGGAGCCTCCTTCTCCGGCGACAAATTCGCCTCTGCAACCGCCTTCTCTTCCGGACTGGCAGCAATGGAAACCTGGATGATCACACCGCCGCTCGACCTGAAAACGCAAAAGACCCTGACTTTTGAAACATCGTCGGGCTACTGGAAACACGATGGTTTTACCGTCTGGGTTTCAACCGATTTTAACGGCCAGAACCCTGCAACAGCCACCTGGACACAGTTGAACTACACCCTTCCGCCCGCCAATACCAATGGGTATTCTGATTTTGTGCCTTCGGGCAACATCCAGTTGCCGGTATTCAACGGCAAAGGCTATATCGGGTTCAAATACACCGGCGACGCCACCTCGAATACCACAACCTGGCGTTTCGACGATGTAAGAGTTCAATAACAAATCACATCCTCGCTGGAAATTTGCGACGGGCAACGACATCAAGTTGTTGCCCATCGCAACGTTTTTACCTGTCCCGTCGTTATTTTTGCCCAATAACGCAGATTATGAGAATCACCCTGGTCAGTCTTTTGTTATGTTTGGGTATGATGTGCATGGCCCAACAGCGCGACAGCATCGTCGTATTGCCGGACTCAGTCACTATTTCCCTGGCCGATTCGCTGCATCCTTCCCATTCTTTTTCATTGCGCAAGTTTTTTACTGCGGACTATCCCAAGCCCGGCAGAGCCGCTTTATTATCGCTTGTATTCCCCGGCGCCGGACAGGCATACAACAAACGCTGGTGGAAACTGCCGATCGTTTATGGCGCCCTGGGCGGCGTTTTATACGTGGAGATAGACAATATACGGCAGTACCGGGCGCTTCGGGACAACTACCGCCTGCTGGTGGATGGCGACCCGAATACGAACCCGACGGAGGCGCCGTACGATCGTATCGATGCAACAACCATGAAGAGTTACCGGGATCAATGGCGTCGGTACGTTGAACAAACATCCCTTGTGCTCGGTTTGGTCTATTTGTTGCAGGTGACCGATGCGTTTGTAGATGCGCATTTACGCAACTTCGATGTGAGCGACGATCTCACCCTGCGGTTTCAGCCCAAACTGGACCAGACGCAGGGACTCGGCCCCGCATTCGGTTTTGGAATCAGCCTGGGTTTCGGGGAGCGCGGCAGGCAATCTGCGAAGTTATTTAGCACACCTTAATACCCGGCGCCATAAAAGCGCGCCGGAATGGAATTATGAAATCTATCCTGGAAAGCGAGTCCGATAGTCTGGAAATCACCCGGCGGCATTTGTACGAAAGCATACAATTCCCGCTGATCGCCGTCGTGGCAATCTGGCTGGTCCACCTGTACCAGGTTGCCGACGGTTTTGATCCCGGACTATACGGCATTATGTCGCGCAGGGCCTGGGGATTGCGGGGAATACTTACCGGCCCCCTCGTGCACGGCAGTTGGGGGCACCTGATTTCCAATACCTTTCCGCTGTTCGTACTTACGGCGATATCCATCTATTTCTACCGCAAAGTGGCCATGCGTGCCTTCTGGATGATTTACTTCCTGACAGGCATATCAGTATGGCTGTTTGCCCGCCCTGTTTCCCATATCGGCGCAAGCGGTGATCTACGGACTCGTAGCCTTTATTTTCTGGAACGGCATCTTCAGGCGCAGCATGCGTTCCATTATACTGGCGGCCCTGGTCGTGCTCCTGTACAGCGGCATGTTTATGGGTATTCTGCCGGACCAGGAAGGCATATCCTGGGAGAGCCACCTGCTCGGCAGCCTGGTCGGTATTTTTACCTCCTTTTGGTTTAAGGGGGAAATGGAGGACGATGAAGCAGAAGCCGGCCATCCCTTTGCTGCAGAGCGGGACGCGGAAAAGCAGTATTTTATGCCACGCGATATTTTTGACAAAACAAAGGCCGAGCGCTTGGCGGAGGCCGAGGCGGAAGCTGCGCGCCTTCGCGACCGGCAGGACGACGATCGTTTTTTTCCGCCTTTCTGGAATCAAAGCCAGACCTGGTAAAAGCGGTTATTTTGTCGTCAGCGTTTCCAGTTTGTACGTTTTGATCACCCTGCGCACCTTATTGGGCCACTCCGGATCGCTGGCATAGCCGGGCTCGCGTTTTTTCCAGTTGGCACTCAGCCCCTTGATGAAACATTCCACGTCGGTAGCAGAGCACCTCAAGGCATCCTTAAACCACTTTCTGCTCTGAAGGAAACTGGCAAAGTCGCGCACGGCTTCGGAAGGTGTATCGTACTTCCGGAACGGCGAATCTTCTCCCTCGTGCCACATGGTAAATGTTTCGCCGTTCCAGGGTGGGGTAGCCCTCATGCCAAAGGGGTTTTTGGCATTCTGGTACAGGTAACTGGTAAAGCCTGTTGATTCGAGAATGGCTATGCCGATGAAGGCTGTTGCCGGCACTTTCTCGTCAGTCTCTAATTGTTTGGCCTCCCTGATGAATTCTTCGATCAAGTCCACCTGTGCCCCGAAGGAGTCGGAAATGATCTGGGCAATGGCCCGAACAGCCATCGAGTCGAGTTGTTTGGGCTGGACCGGCGCGGATTTTTGCGAGGCCGGCGCGGATTTTTGCTGAGCCTGCAAAGAAGCAGACAGGGTCAGGCATAAAAAAGCAAAAAGAATGGTCACCCGGTAATTGGAAAATACGGACATATGGATAAAAGGTTTGTTTTTTGAAAGTGGATTAGACGGAAAAAACGGGGAAGGTCTCAAAATCTACCGGGCAACAAGCACCCGGCAAATGGCATAACCTGATTTTGTATATAAGACGAATATATATTTACCTGCAGGAATAGTGCTCAGCGGCACCTGTATGGAAGTAGTACCCGGAAAATTCTGTGCCAGAATCAGTTCACCTTGTTCGTTGAACGCATGCAGCATATCAAATGGCTCATCCATACTCAGCCTGACGTGCGAAACTGCCGGATTTGGCGCAGCCTTTACCGGTAGCACACGCTCTACCGGGTCCTTTATACCAACTGTGGAGAGCCCTTTTGCAACAGTATATTGCCCCGGAACGACATGGTCTATCCTGAGAACGCCATACCGGTCAATCGATGAGGTGAGTTTGTTTTTAAAATAGGTCGGGTACTCCATCCAGGGATAGCCGGGGCCCGGACGGTAAACCATCAAAACACTGTCTTCGGAAGGCCCGGTCTGTGCAAACAGTTCGGTGTCCAGTTGATCCATCTGGCCGCGGCCGTCATAAAAAACAGTGGCGCTGCCATTGAAGCCATCGGGAAGATCGGCCTCAATACTCCAGTAGCGGTTGCTCAGGAGGTACCCATTGGGGTTTGCAGCACCGGCGGTGTCGGGCATGGCATAGTGGTGCTCCACACGGATCAGTGCTGAATCCGGCAATGCAGTAACATTCATGGCCATTTTCGCCGGCGAGAAGTTTTTGTTTCCGGTTGTTTTCACCACCATTTCCTTTTCTGCCCGGGCAATTGTCAATTGCTGCCTGGTATTGACCCACACAAACAAGGGATTGAATCCCGGAGGCAGTTCCACCACCACCTCGCTTGTTTCGCCTGATACTGTTGCCGACCGGTACATCCGTTCCCACGTTGCATTGACGAAGGTGAATTCCAAAGGCACGTTCTGATAAAAATGCGGCGCGCCGCGCAGTTTCTGTTTGACAAATATTTTAACAACCTGTACGCTGTCCGGGCCCGGCAATACCTCTGTCGAATCGACAGAAAAATGCGTAAACCCGGGACTGAACACCCAGTCGTTGAAAAAATCGGCCATATCCAGGCCTGTTGCGGCGCCGAGTTTGTCACGCATTTCTTCGCTGCTCCAGTCGTCGAAACTGGTCTGCTCCAGTACACTTGTTATGCCTGCCCGGAACAGCGTATCGCCCAGGTAGCCGCGCAGGTTGTGCGCCACGACGGCCCCTTTGTTGTACACATGCTCGCCATAGGTCAGGTCGTGCGGCAATCCGGATACCGCCCGGTAACCGCCCTCGTTGACATGGGTTTTTTCCAGCACATTGAGGAAATTGGTTTGCACGGCATCCCGAAAGGCATTTGAGCCGTATGTCCACTCGGCGAACAAATGCTCTGAATATACAGCCCAGCCCTCATTGAGCCACATGTCTTCGGCGGTTGAACAGGTGGCCAGATCGCCCCACCAGTGGTGGGAAAGTTCATGTGCCCATAGCGTTTCGTAGTTGAGCGAACCATCGATAAACGTTCTGCCGATCGAAACGTTGGTAGCATGCTCCATGGCGCCCGAATTGAATGGAACCAGCGAGTAGCCGATTTTTGGCCAGCGAAAGGGTCCGTACCAATACAGAAAACATTCAATTGCCTGCGGAAGGTGCTGAAATGTACTGGCAACCTTGTTGGTATCGGCTGCTGCTGCCGCAATTTCCACCGGTATGGATTGGTAGTTGCGCTTCCAGGATACCAGAGGCCCGGAGGTGAAACAGGCCAGGTACGACGGGATGGGTTGCTCCATTTTCCAGTGCCGGGTAACCTGCCCGCCCTGCTGCATCTCGCCGGCCAGAACGCCATTGCAATACGCGGGTACGTTGGCGCCCGAGGTGATGTAAAAATCAAAAGTTCTGCGCTCAACAAAGTTGTCAAAGCAGGGAAACCACGCCCTCCCGTACGAATGCGGATCAGCGGCAAAGCCGACACCAAGGTTGAAAAAGTAACCGTTCTGGTTGTACACACCGCCCCAGCCGCTGGCATCAGCAGCCGGCAGGCCATGGTAATTGATCTGTACAAATAAGGTGTCGCCGATTGCGGGAGAAACAGGGAATGGAACGGCCAATAAAGTGCCGGATTGCATAAAAGGTGTCTGCACACCATTCAGAGAGACCGAATCAACCGTGAGACTTTCCAGGTCGAGTTGTATTTCGGTCACCCCGCCCGATAGAGCGACAATCGTCATATGGCACGCGCCGGTCAGTTGGGGGGCATTGCCCAGATTCAATGAAATGGCTGTGTGTAGTATATCGAGGGAATCACTTCGGGTATCGGCGGCGGCGGGCGGTTTTCCAGGAAGAAGGCGCCCTTCGGCGCACCATTCGCCGGAACGAAGCATTTTTTGGGATGAAAGAGACCAACTGCATGCCAGGCAGCAAATAATCAATAATATACGCATGGATGAAATGTTTCGACCCCGTGAAAGTAGCGCATTTCGCAGATATTGAGGGCCTGAAATAAAATCACGCGCCGCCTTTAAAGTACTTTTGCGCGATATTACAGCAGGCGAAGAAAAACAAGGGTTTCCCTGAAGCGTTATACCCGGCGTTACAAGCGGACATCCTGACCGGAACCTTTCCAAAAAGATACGCAACATGAGAATTGCACTTGCCCAATTAAACTGCCACATCGGAAACTTTGAAGGTAATCTACAGAAAATGCTGGCTGCTGTGGAGTCGGCTAAAAGTGAAGGCGCCGACCTGGTTTGTTTTCCGGAACTGGCTGTTTGTGGATATCCGCCGCGCGATTTTCTCGAATTCGACGATTTTATCCGAAAAAGCTACACGTCTGTTGAACGTCTTTTGCAGGCAAGCAAAGGCATCGGCATCATTGTCGGCGCTCCGACGCATAATCCGGTGGTGGAAGGAAAAGACCTGTTCAACTCCGCCTATTTCCTGTATGATGGCAAGCAGATCGGCGTCCAGCACAAGACCCTGCTGCCTACCTACGATATTTTTGATGAATACCGGTACTTCGAACCCGCAACGGAATTTCAGACAGTTGAGCTCAAAGGCAAAAAAATCGCGTTGTCGGTATGCGAAGACATCTGGAATGTCGGCAACGAAAACCCGCTTTATACCATTTGTCCGCTCGACGAAATGATGCGGGAAAAACCTGATTTTATTGTCAATATTTCTGCCTCGCCCTTCGACTACGGCCAGGCAGCCAGAAGAATTCATGTGGTGCGGGCCAATGTGGAGCGTTACGGCATTCCGATGTTCTACGTCAACCATGTGGGCGCACAAACGGATATCATATTCGACGGCGGCAGCATCGTTATGTCGCCCAACGGGCGGGTGTTCGACGAAATGGCTTATTTTGAAGAAAGCCTGAAGGTATATGATCTGGAAGAAGTAATGCGCGGCGGGCAAGCCTCTGAACAGCCAAAAGACAAAATCAACCTGATACACGACGCCCTGGTCGTGGGCATTCGCGACTATTTTCAAAAACTCGGTTTCAAACAAGCCATCCTCGGCCTGTCGGGCGGTATCGACTCCGCCGTAACCGCAGTCCTTGCCGCCAGGGCACTGGGCTCCGAAAACGTTCGTGTACTGCTCATGCCCAGCCAGTTCAGCAGCGGGCATTCGGTCGACGATGCGCGCCGGCTGGCGGAAAACCTCGGTATACAGTACGACATCATTGCAATAAAACCCATGTACGAGGCTTTTGAGGCAGCGCTTCAGTCCCATTTCGAAGGACTTCCCTTCAACGTGACCGAAGAGAACATACAGGCGCGCGTACGCGGCACGCTCCTGATGGCCATGAGCAATAAATTCGGCAATATCCTGCTCAATACCACCAATAAGAGTGAGATGGCAGTCGGCTACGGCACCCTGTACGGCGATATGTGCGGGGGTATTTCCGTACTCGGCGATGTGTACAAAACGGAAGTGTACGAATTGGCACGATACCTCAATAAAGATGGTGAAGTGATCCCGGAAAACTCCATCGCCAAGCCTCCGAGTGCCGAACTGCGTCCGGGCCAAAAGGACTCTGACAGCCTTCCGCCTTACGATATCCTGGACCAGGTACTGTATCAATATATCGAATGCCGGCAGGGTCCGCGGGAATTGATCGAAATGGGTTTCGACGAAGCACTGGTTAAGCGCGTACTCAGAATGGTCAATATGAATGAGTTCAAACGCGAACAGGCCGCCCCCGTTCTGCGTGTCAGCAGCAAAGGTTTCGGCATGGGCAGGAGAATGCCGATCGTAGGGAAGTACCTGTCCTGAAACAAAGAGCCTATCGAATCAGGCTGACGGTTCCGCTTTTTGTGAACGTGCTGCCGTCTACCCGCTCCAGTTCTGCCCAATAAGTGTAAACGCCTGTCTGGGCCACCTTGCCGCGCCAAAACCCATCCCATCCGGACGTTGGGTCGTCTGGAAACAGGCTGTCGCGTTCAAAAACGAGGCCGCCCCAGCGGTCTGTCACCAACAGGCGCCTGATCAACGACACACCGCGGTCGGCGCTCAGGAAAAACCTGTTATTGGGCCATTCAGCATCGGGATTGAACACATTGGGCGCATAAACCCGGTTATCGTTCGATACGGTAATGCGTATATCGTCGGTAAGTACGCAGCCGTCGATGTCGGTCACTTCAATCGTATAGGCAATGTTGCTAAGCGGCATCACACAGAAAGATGCACAATCCGGGTCGGCACACGGTGGTTGCGGCGCCCATTGTATGGATTGCGGCACCAGACTGTATTCCGGATTGATACACAGCGAGTCGCCTTTCACAATCTCCACATCCTCACCGAGATATACCCAGGGCTGTCTGAAAATCAGGTTAATATTGACCAATGAATCACAGCCTGTCGATGCGGCGCCGGGCAGGATTTCCAGTCCGGTCCTGTTGTTCTGGTCGTACCGGCGTCCGTTTATGATCAGAACATCATCGGGGCATAGGGTATCTGTGTAAATGCTGAAGGGCGGCGTGAGCACCTCAAGCTCAACCCGGATAATACTGTCGCAACCGGCGGCGGCGCCTCCCGGGATCATCTCCACACCTGCGGGATGGAAGGCATGGTATGGTGTGCCGTTGATCAGAATCGTATCGCCCTCGCAAATTGTTGCCTGAAAATCAGAGACGGTAGGATAAAAACCCAGGTTGATGTGAATGATACTGTCGCACCCATTGGAAGCGCCGCCTTCCACGGTTTCTTCTCCGAGGTAGAAATTGGCGTGATAGGCCGTACCGTTTACCCAAACCGTATCTCCCACACAGATGGTGGTGTTCAGGTTGATCTCTGCAGGTTGAAGGAATTTCAGCGATACAATAATAACGCTGTCGGTACCATCAGACGAAGCGCCGGGCAGAATGACCGTTCCGGATGGAGATGAAGGATCGAAAATCTGGTTCCCGATCAACAGGCTCTGGTTGGAGCAGTAGGTATTATTGAGGTATGCCGTATCAAGTGGAATCCGGGTTGCAAATGCGGCGCAGGTCGTGCAAAACAGGCAGCCGGCAGCCAACATGGTTTTAATTAATCGCAGCATTGCCGTTTTCTCATTATTAAGCAAGTGATTCAGGTAAAAAATCGGGCCACAGCAACGTCCCTTTTCGTTGCTGTGGCCACCTGCAATTACCAGTCCAAATTGGTTTATTCTTTCATTTTTTCCAGTCGGGAGAGCCGGGTTTCCAGCGACTCCATCTGTTGGCGGAGTGTTGTATTTTCATTGCGGAGCGATTCGATTTGTTGTTGTTGCTCCTGAATGGCTTTTATCGCCAGTACGCCAAATCCGGAATAATTGACGGAGAGATAACCGCCTTCGCCGTTCCGAACCGGCGTTTGCGCCACCAGTTCCGGGAAGAGGTTCTCGACATTCTGTGCCAGGAAGCCCAGCGAGTATTTGGCGTTTTCCTGTTCAATCTTGTAGTGGTATGAAACCGGCTCCAGTTGCATGATCCTGCTCATAATTCCCATAGGAATAGCAGCAATATCCTTTTTGAGGCGCCGGTCGGAGGGCAGGTAAAGCCCCGTCGTAGCGGAGAATGTACCGGCCGGAATACCCGGGCCAAACTGGTCGTTATACAGCACGAGGTCGCCGTTGCCGGCACTCACCCAAAAATCCCAAAAATGGCCGTTGTCGGTATTTTGGAGGGTCAGGCCGATGTCTTTCTGGAAGACTTTAAGCCTGGAGTTTCCATTATTTACGCCGCCGATACCGACATTGGATTTAACATTTGCCGTAATGGCCGGGGCGGTCAGGGTACTTGGGCCGCCTGAAAAATCGACAGAAAACAAGGCTGCGCCACCGCCGTCGCCCGAGACGCGCCAGCCACCGTCGCCGCTGTTCTTGAGCAGCATGGTTGCCCGGCCTGCGCCGGTGTTTTCCACCGTAAGTTGCGGTGTGTCGTCGGAAGATTTGAAACGCCCGTCGCCATCTACGTCGAGCCTGAAAGCAGGTGTGGCGGTGTGAATACCCACATTTCCATCTCCCGTGACCAGGGCAGCGCCGCTGGAGGCCGTGATAAAGGCTGCCGGCTCACCGTTGGTATTGGACACTTGCAGTTTGCCTCCAATGCTGGCATTGCTTCCGATCAATACATTGCCGACGTTGGCATTCAATATGTTATCGCCGTCGGGTTTCCAGTAGGGATCGCCGATACCGTTCAGCAGACTCGTAAAGTCCACGGTACTGCCTGATCCCGATATTTCGAGGACGGAGCCGATAAGGTTGAGGCTTTGAAACTCATTGGTGGGGTCGTTGTCGGTATCGCCGGTATTGATGACAGTAAAATTGGGGGCAGAACCCGTAATGCTGATGCCGGCGCCTGCCGAATAGGTATTGCCGGGAGGCAGACCGACCGTGCCGCCGCCATTCGAGAGCGACAACTGGTTGCCCAGGATACTCAGGGTCTGTATCTCGTTGGTATTGCTCAGGTCGCCGGTGTTGTTGATCACAAAATTGGGCGCTGCGCCGCCGATGCTGATACCTGTCCCGGCATCGTAGTCATTTCCGGCAGGCAGGATCACATTGCCGCCGCCGTTCGACAGTGACAACTGGTTTCCGACGAGTCCGAGGGTCTGGAGTTCGTTGGTATTGTCCAGGTCGCCCGTATTATTGATTACGAAATTGGGCGCTGCGCCACCGACGCTGATACCTGTGCCTGCAGAATAATCCGGTATGGTAACGGTACCGCCGCCGCTGGACAGCGACAGTTGGTTTCCGACGAGTCCGAGGGTCTGGAGTTCGTTGGTGTTATCCAGGTCGCCGGTGTTGTTCACCACAAAATTCGGCGAAACGCCACCGATATTGATGCCCGTCCCGGCGCTGTAAATATCGCCTGTGCCACCAACAGCGTCGTTGCCCGGCGTCCATCCTGTACCATTCCACTTCAGCACCTGGCCCGGCGTTGCGCCTTGCTGGTCAAGGTCTACCGGGCTGCCAAGTGTGCCGTTACCGGTCAGCGAAGGGCCGGTCCAGACTGCCTGTGCGCCCCAATCGTCGCCTGTAAAAGTAGCGGGCGTCCAGGTGGCGCCGTTCCATTGCAGCACCTGGCCGTTTACGGCCCCCTGCTGGGCGAGTCGCAGCGGATTGCCTGCGGTACCGTTTCCGCCAAGCGTGGCGTTCACCGATACGACCTGTGCGCCCCAATCGTCGCCTGCGGTGTCGTTGCCCGGCGTCCAGGCGGTGCCATTCCATTTCAGTACCTGCCCGGGGGTGGCGCCCTGCTGATTCAGGTTAACCGGACTGCCGAGTGTGCCGTTGCCGGTCAGCGCAGGACCGGTCCATACGGCTTGAGTGCCCCAGTTGTCGCCGTCGTCGTCGCCGGGCACCCAACTGGAGCCGTTCCATTTCAATATCTGGCCGACGCCTGCGCCCTGTTGGGCGATCGAAAGTGGATTGGCTACGGTACCGTTACCTGTGAGTGAATTTGTAGTGTTTGCTGTTTGTGCGCCCCAGTTATCGCCGGCATCGGCAGCAGGGAACCAGGTAGATCCGTTCCATTTCAGTATCTGACCATTTACGGCGCCCTGCGCCGCAATTTTAAGCGGACTGGCCGGCGTACCGTTTCCCGCCAGGGTGCCGTCTGTGGAGGCTACCTGTGCGCCCCAGTTATCTCCCCCACTGCCGGTATCGTCGTTTGCCGGACCCCAGGTATTTCCGTTCCATTTGAGCACCTGGCCGAAGCCGGCACTCATGTTATTGAGTTTGTTGCCTGTGATGGACCCGTTGATGATATTGGTTGTGCCGACAGCGTTGGCTGCCATCTCAACATTGGTTACCACGCCGGGCTTGAGTTGTAGGGTGGTAAAGGTGCCCGTAACATCGCCGTTTGCTTGTGAAGTACCGGTAATATCATCGAATGGATTGAGGTCACCTGTATTGAATATGGTAAAAAGTACGCCGTTACCGGTGACATCAATACCAGGACCCGCGTTGAGCATAATGGCGCCCGTGTTGTCGGTTTGCGGTTCCCATACCGTGCCGTTCCATTTGAGCACCTGGCCGTTTGAAGCGCCCATATCGCTGATTTTGGCGCCGGTCACGGCTTTGTTTACCAGGTTATCCGTTTCCACGGCATTGCTGGCGAGTTCCAGCGTTCCGACTACATCGGGTTTTATTTGGAGGTTGGCAAATGCGCCGCTGATATCTCCGTTGGCAATGCTGGACGTGGTGAGGTCGTCGGCTGCATTGGTGTCGCCGGTATTTACGACGGTAAAATTGGGCGAAGACCCGGTCACTGAAATGCCTGCGCCTGCCGTAAGCCCCACGCTGGTAATACCCGCATCGGCTTGCGGCGCCCATGTGGTACCGTTCCATTTGAGTACCTGACCATTGGAAGCATTCATATCATCCAGTTTGGCTGCCGTTACGGCGCCGTTGGCGAGTTCAGGCGTGCCTACAACGCCGGCCTTAATTTGCAGGTTGCTGAAGGTGCCGCTCACATCGCCGTCGGCCTGACTTGTATTCGTTACATCGTCGCCGGCATTGGTATCACCGGTATTGGTAACCACGAAATTGAGGCCGTTTTGCTGCACATCGATACCTGTGCCGCCGTTTATACCAACCGTGCCGGGTTGCACAACAGTTTTAAATATGTCTGTTACACGGCCCTGCGCATCTACGGTGACAACGGGGATTTCAGTAGCGCTGCCATAAATACCCGGCGCAACACCGGTATTGCTCAGGCTGATGGTGCCAGCGCTATTGATCGGGCCGCCGGTAAGTCCGGCGCCTGTATTGATTTCCGTAACCGTACCGCTATTCGAGCCGTCATTCTGCGGGGTCCATTTAGTGCCGTCCCATTTGAGCACCTGGCCGGTCTGGGCATTTTGCTGTGCAATGGTAAGCGGGTTGGCCGCCGTGCCGTTGCCACCCAATGAGGGCGCCGTCGACACTGTTTGCGAGCCCCAGTTGTCGCCGCCACCGCCTGCATTTGCGGCGCTCTGCGCATACAAGGCATAGGGGACACTCATGAGCTGGGAGGAGCCGAGTTCATCAAAAACGTTGGGCGAAGTTTCCAGCGCCACCGTCAGGTATTTGGCGCCGCCGCCCCAGTTGATGGCGGCAAAAGAACCTTGCAGCGGTGTGCCGCCCTGACCCACAACAAGGTTGACCAGGCCAAAATCGTTGGATGACACCACCTGTTTTTCCGAATAGGCAACCGGACCGTTCGGTGCGCCGCTGCGAATGGAAAACAGGAGAACGACCGTCTGATTGGCCAGTGCATTACCGTTCGCATCTCTTACAATGCTTTGATAATTAAAACCTTGTGGCGCATTTTGAGCGGAAAGGGATAGTGCTGTTAAAAACAGCAATACGGATAAAAAATGTTTCATGGAAAACCAGTTTTGGAAATTTTGACTAAACAACCACCTGAGGCTTACAGGTTGGCCGAACGGCAGGAAACGGGGATTAGAGCCGGATAAAACGAACGGTGGCACTGGCGGCTGTGTCTCCATCCTGAAGAAGGAGCAGGTACACACCGGGTTGCAATGCGGCACAATCAATGATTGTTCCGCCGGGCTGGCTGAGCACCTGATTGGCAATCAGCACCTGCCCGTAAAGGTTGAATACCGTCGCATGAAGCGGACGGCTTTTTTCGGTAGCATACCGGACGGTCAGTATATCCGCAGTAGGATTGGGAAACACTTCAATGTCCCAGTCAGCCAGGTCCAGGTTATGGGTGGAGACAGGCATGCACAATTCCGGCTGGTGAAATCCCTGGGTAAGAATACGGGAGTTCCCGGTCAGTGTTGTGATGACAGATTCGCCGATGGTATAGGAAAAAGAAAGACCGCCCTGAGTGGCGGATTTTCCGGCAGAGCCGATTACCTGGGTACAAATCTGGTAATCTTGCGAAAAGCATACGCCGGATGCGAAGCACAGTAAAAGTGCGAAAAAAATCGGTCGGTTCATGGCAATGCGGATTGAAACTAAAGAGTACACAAAGAAACGCATCTTTTTCTTTTAGTCACAAAAAATATGACAACTGTCGGCTTCCTGTCAGTTTTCAAAAATCAGAGCATCCGCATTACGAATACCTCATTTTCCTGCAGCCACCGGGCTTGTCTGCCGAGATGGGACAGGGTAACCTCACTCTCAATAACATAGGTATTGCCATCGCGGGTAATATTTTCAGGTGATGGGAATGGCAGGGCCTGAAGGGGAATTTCAGAAGGCGCCCGCGCATAAATCCGGAGTTTATACTGATCGTCAAGTACGGTTGAGCCGTTCATCCGGTGTTTCTGGTAAGCATACCGGTAACCCTGTTGTAGCGATAGCAGATCGGATAGCAGCGCGGACCCGGTAGGCCTGCCTCCGGCGCCCCTGCCCCGGAGAAACTGTGCCCCGGAATAATCACTCTGTAGCAGTACGCCGTTGAATTCGTCGTCCACCCGAAACAACTCATCAGCATCACCTACCAGTCCCGGAATTACATATACCGCCAATCGACCCGGCCCGGTCCGCCGGCACACCGGCAGCAATTTGATCCTGAGTCCCCGGTCCCGCGCAAAACGAATGTCTTCCGGTCGCAAGTGTCGTATACCGAAGTGCGGTACCTGATCCGGTGACAATATCATGCCGTGGCTGTGGGCTGTAAGCAGGATGAGTTTGTATTTGGCATCGAGTCCATCGATATCGCTGGCCGGATCCTCCTCCGCAAAGCCCGCCTGCTGCGCCTGCCGCAGTGCCGTGTCAAAATCGAGGTTGCCGTCGAACATCCTGCTCAGGATGTAATTGGATGTGCCGTTGAAAATTCCGGACAATTGCTCCAGCGGTTCCGTTCCGAAATGTTGTTCCAGCGTCCGGACAATAGGAATGCTCCCACAGGCGGCACTTTCGTACAACAGCGATACGCCGGTTGCCTCCTGGAGGTTGAGCAATAACTCAAAGTTGCCGGCAAGCATCTTCTTGTTGGCCGTGACCACATTTTTCCCCTGTCGCATGGCACGGCTGACGATGTCGAAGGCATCATCCGATCCGTTGATAGTTTCCACGACGGTGTCAATGGACGGGTCGTCGAGGATATCGGAAGGGTTGAATGTCAGCAATTCCTGTGGTACGGCACGTGTTTTTCCCGGTGTTTTGACGCATATTTTCCTGATAACGGCATCTGGATACCCACTGTCTTTCAGCACCTCCAGTAGTCCGGAGCCAACGACACCCAGGCCAAAAAGTCCGATAGTAAGCGGTTTTTTCTTCATATTCAGGCAGCAAAGAGCGATTTCAGGGCAGATGATTGCAGTTGACTGCCCCGGAGAAAGTCGTTGAGCAGTTCGCCCAGTTTGTCCGTTTCAACCAGGAAGCCGTCGTGGCCGTAAATGGAATGTATTTCCCGGAATTCAGCGCCGGGGATGTGCCGTGCGAGGTACTGTTGCTCCGGGACAGGAAACAATATATCGGTACTGATTCCGACCACCAGTGTTCGCGCCTCTATCCGGCTGAGAACGGTTTCCACCGTATCCCGTCCGCGTCCGACGTGGTGCGCGTCCATAGCCTGTGAAAGTCGGTAATAGGAAAAGGCATTGAAACGACGCGACAGTTTTTCGCCCTGGTACTGCTGATAACTGACCGCCTTGTAGTTGTCGAGCACCGGTTCCGGATCGGTTTGAGCCCCGGCGTATGTATCGTAGTGCCGGTAGGAAAGCAGGGCTACGGCGCGTGCTGCGCGCATACCGGCATCGCCGGCCTCGGGGTAACGCCGGTACCAGGTACTGTCGGCCTCAATGGCCATACGCTGCGATTCATTGAAGGCGATGCCCCAGGCGGAGTGGCGGGCGTTGGTGGCAATGAGCGCCAGGTGATCGATAAGTTTTGGTTGAAGGATGGCCCATTCCAATGCCTGCTGACCGCCCAGCGACCCGCCAATCAGGAGGTGAATCCTTTCAATTTTCAGATGCCGGCGCAACGCCTCATGCGCAGCCACCATATCCCTTATGGTGATCTCCGGAAAATCATGAAAGTAATACCCGCCTGTTCCGGGGTTTTCGGTCAGCGGCCCTGTTGTCCCGTAGCAGGAACCGAGCACGTTTGCGCAGACAATATAGTGGTCGCCGGGGTTGAACGGCGCTTCCGGACCGAACAGTCCCGTCCACCAGTCGAATACATCTGAATTGGCGGTCAGGGCGTGGCATACCCAGACGACAGGATTAGATGGGTCGCCATATGTATGGTAGGCAATGGTTGGCGCCGCCAGCCATCCCCCCTTTTTCCAGGGGAAGCCCCTCTTTTATGCTGAATTGTTTTGTGCTCATATCTGGTTGACAAGTTTTTTTGACAGGATTCCGGGGTTTTGCAAGTCTGACAGGAACAACAGTATTCTGGTATAAATCCAGTTGCTCCTGTCAGAAAACCGTGCTTACCCTTGTCCGACAGCAGTCGGAACAGCCGCATCGATCCTGTCCAGCGCTTGTTCGAAATCAGCGATGATATCGTCGATGTGTTCGATGCCGGCCGATATGCGCAACAGGGTGGGCGCCACGCCGGCGGCACGCTGTTCCGCGTCGCTGAGTTGCTGGTGGGTGGTGGCTGACGGCTGGATGATCAGCGTCTTGGCGTCGCCAACATTGGCCAGGTGGCTGACGAGTTTCAGATTGTCAATCACAGCCGTAGCGTTTTCCTTCGTGCCTTTTACGACGATGCTCAGGACGCCGCCATAACCGTTTTTCAGGTACTTGTCGGCCAGCGCCTTGTACGGACTGGATGCCAGGCCGGGGTAGTTGACCCATTCTATTTTGGGGTGTTTTTCAAAGTAGGTGGCGAGCGCCAGGGCATTGTCAACCGTGCGTTGAACACGCAGGGAAAGCGTTTCGAGTCCCTGTAGCAACAGGAAGGAATTGAAGGGACTGAGTGCAGGTCCGAAATCGCGCAAACCTTCCACACGGGCGCGGATAATGAAAGCGATGTTGCCGAACGGTCCGCCGGCGCCAAAAACATCCCAAAACTTCAGCCCGTGGTAACCTTCGCTCGGTTCGGTGAACTGCGGGTATTTGCCGTTGCCCCAGTTGAAATTGCCGCCGTCGACGATGACGCCGCCGATGCTGGTGCCGTGCCCGCCGATCCACTTGGTAGCCGATTCGACCACGATATGCGCGCCGTGTTCGAGCGGACGAAACAGGTAACCGCCTGCGCCGAAGGTATTGTCGACGATAAGTGGCAGGTCGTGTCTGGCCGCAATGGCTGCGATGCGCTCGAAATCGGGGATATTGAACCCGGGATTACCGATCGTTTCAAGATAAAGCGCCTTTGTTTTGTGGTCGATCAGCGCTTCAAAACTTTCGGGCTTGTCGCCGTCGGCAAACCGCACGTCGATACCAAGGCGTTTGAAGGCTACTTTGAACTGGTTGTACGTGCCGCCGTACAGGTAACTGGTGCTCACAAAATTGTCGCCGGCCTCCAGGATATTGTTCAGCGCAATGAACTGCGCCGCCTGGCCGGAACCAACGGCCAACGCTGCCACGCCGCCTTCCAATGCCGCGATACGCTTTTCGAACACATCGGTGGTGGGGTTCATGATTCGGGTATAGATGTTGCCAAACTCTTTGAGTGCGAACAAGTTGGCGCCGTGTTCGGCGTTGTTGAACACATAGGACGAGGTCTGGTAAATAGGTACTGCACGGCTGTTGGTGGCGGAATCCGGTTCCTGGCCGGCGTGCAGTTGGAGGGTGTCGAAGTGAAGTGCTTGATTTGCCATGGCTTTGAAATAGTGGTAAGTGGTAAGTGATAAGTGATGGGAATTGGGCAAAAAAGAAAGAGACCTTCCGGGCACATGGCCCGGAAGGTCTCTTTCGCAGAAAACTGAAGTTTATAGAATAACGTCAGTCTGTGTTGTTACGCGAAAATCCCTGTCCCTGGCCTGAATGCCGGAAAGCACAGCAACAACACATGCAATCAACTGCATTGCCGAACGAACAAGGATTGATATTTGCGTAATTGATTTTCATCGCTGCAAAGAACCGCCCATTGTGATCAGATATCCAACGGATGTCCTGTTAAAATTTCATTAAATCCGAAAAAGGATATTTTTGCCCGATGAAACGATGCATTTTCTTCCTGCTTCTGGCCTTTCCGGCCTTCGCCATTGCCCAAAACAAATGTGATCGCACCGTGCTCGAAACGGAACAACGCCGCTTCAACCTGATGGTGGCCGGGGATACTACCGCGCTGCGCGCCATGATCGCCGACGACATGGTGTATGTCCATTCCAACGCTATGACGGAAAACAAGAACGAGCATATTTCGGCCATTTCTACCGGGCGGCTCACGTATCATTCTATGAACCGGGAAAAAGTGGTCGTACGCCGCTACGGCAAAACGGCGCTGACCAACGGCGTGGTGCACGTGAAGGTAACCCTGAACGGCAAGGACTTTGAATTACCGCTGGCTTACACCGCAGTGTACCGAAAGAAAAAAGGCAAATGGCTGCTGGTGAACTGGCAGAGCACGAAGGTGCCGTGATCTTATTTGATTTTCACAATGTATCAGCCGGGCCAGTGTTCGAATACAGGCCGAAGTCAAAACCCAGGTCAGTTTTTCCATCGGGAAAACGGGCTGCACGCGAATCAATCCCGCATACAGGATGACTTTTATACCGGCGTGGCAGAGCCACATACAATTCAGAATCATCGATTATTTTACTCAGCCAATTTTTTCCGCACAACTTTCAATCAACTTTTTAAAAAAAAGCCTTGAAATGGCCTGCACGAATGAATTTGTTTTCCTCTTTTAGATGTTTCGCAAAATCGAGATCGATTCCGCTTTATTGTGAAAAAAAACAGTGTTTTTTCATGGGTGGGTAACTAGATGCCAAGATTCAGGACTTTGAACGGCCGCGGGAGATAATTTTTGTCATTTATATATTCCGTCATGCCTTCCGCCTACCTTTGCACCTACCCCATCAATTCATCATTTATCATTCATCATTCATCATTCACCAATATCCGTGTCCGAAAAGATCATTTTTTCCATGTCCGGCGTGAACAAAACCTTTCCGCCGAGCAAACAGGTACTGAAAAACATCTGGCTGTCATTTTTCTACGGAGCCAAGATCGGCGTGTTGGGCCTAAATGGCTCAGGAAAGTCCACGTTGCTGAAGATCATCGCCGGCCTCGACCAGAATTACGAAGGCAAAATCGAATTCGAAAAACAATTCAAAATCGGCTACCTCGCCCAGGAACCCGAACTGGACGACTCTAAAACCGTCCGCCAGATCGTGGAAGAAGCCGTGCAACATATTGTGGACCTGCTTCAGGAAAACGAAGAGATCGGCACAAAACTTGGCGTAGTGACCGACGACGATGAGATGATGAAACTCATCGAACGGCAGGGCGAAGTACTGGAACAGATCGAGCATCTGGGCGGCTGGGAACTCGATTACCGTCTCGGCGTTTTCATGGATGCCCTGCGCTGTCCTGAAGACGACCGTCCCATCAAAATATGTTCCGGTGGCGAACGGCGTCGCGTGGCGCTCGCCCGACTGCTGCTCAGTCAGCCGGACATCCTGCTGCTCGACGAGCCGACCAACCACCTCGACGCCGAGTCGGTGCAGTGGCTCGAACAATACCTCCAGAATTTCCCCGGAACCGTCATTGCCGTAACCCACGACCGTTATTTTCTCGACAACGTGGCGGGCTGGATACTCGAACTCGACCGTGGCGAGGGTATTCCCTGGCAGGGCAATTACTCTTCCTGGCTTGATCAGAAAGCCAAACGCCTGGCCCAGGAGGAAAAGCAGGAAGACAAACGCCGCAAACAACTCGAACGCGAACTCGAATGGGTGCGCATGGGCGCCAAAGGCAGACAGGCCAAGGGCAAGGCACGTCTGAACGCATACGACAAAATGGCCGGTGAAGAAACCCGGGAAAAAGAAGCCAAACTCGAACTCTGGATACCCAACGGCCAGCGCCTCGGCGACAACGTGATTGACGTAAAGGGACTGAGCAAATCTTTTGGCGACCGCATTCTCTTTGAAAACCTGACGTTTTCAATACCCAAGAACGCCGTAGTGGGCATCATCGGTCCGAACGGGGTAGGGAAGTCTACCCTGTTTAAAATTCTGACCGGACGGGAAAAGGCTGATTCCGGCACGGTCACCATCGGCGATACGGTCCAGATGAGTTATGTTGATCAAAGCCATGAGGCGCTGTTGCCTGAAAAAACAGTGTACGAAATTGTGTCGCAAGGCAACGATATTATCCAGGTCGGCAACGCTTCGGTAAATGCACGCGCCTACCTTTCCAGGTTCAATTTTGCCGGCGCCGACCAGCAAAAGAAGCTGGGCGTCTGCTCCGGCGGAGAGCGCAACCGCGTCCACCTGGCCATGACACTGAAGGAAGGCGGCAACGTACTCCTGCTCGACGAACCGACCAATGATATTGACGTGAACACCCTCCGGGCACTTGAAGACGCCCTCGAGAATTTTGCAGGTTGCGCGCTCATTATCAGCCACGACCGCTGGTTTATCGACCGCCTGGCCACGCACATCCTGTCCTTTGAAGACGATGCCGAAGTGGTGTTCTTCGAAGGCAACTTTACTGACTACGAAGAGGCCAAGAAGGCCCGACTGGGTGATATTACACCGCACCGCCCCCGCGTAAAGCACATTCTTTGAAGTGGTAAGTGATAACTTATCACTTACCACTTATCGCTTATCACTTACCACTATATCACTTATCACTTACCACTACTTTCCTGCCATGAAAACCGCCATGACAATGAGTACGATCACATAAATAACAATATATGAAATCGTGAGGATGCCGAGTATTCTGAAATAATAGCGCATATGCCGCCATGAGGATTCGAACTTATCCTGGTCGTTAAACTGAAGGGCGCGCTGCATATCGTTGGCAAAACGCAGGTGAAAATAATTCACGACAATAGTAGCGATCGTTGCCATACCTGCAAGAATGGAGATATATGCCCCTGCCGTCCGGAACATTTCAGCGGCGGCTTCATTGCCGGCCATTTCCATCATGTTGGTCATCATCGGAATCATAGTGCCGAGCGAAAGCAGTGATAAACCGGCGATCACGAGACCAACAATAGCGAGAAAAAGCGCCCATTTGGCGGTTGAGCGCCAATTGTAACGCATGGCGCGGGTGACGTGGAGCCCTGTATTGTTACCAGGCTCCTGAGTGAATTGGTTATCCAGAATTTCCATATACTGAAGTGGTTATTGTTGTGAAAAGAAAGAAGGACCGTACCATTAAAACGAACCCATACGACTGCCCATCATGGAAATGCCGATCAGCAGGAAGAGGGCGTAAAGACTGAGTATTACGACTACCAGAATACCCACAAAACGATAAAAGCGTTTCAGGTACAAAAAACCCTCGTCAAGCATGGTATTATCGTCGAGCGAAACAGCCTGCCGGGTCAGCGTTGCAAATTTGTAATAGTACCAGGCCGGGAAAAACAGCAAAACACCGTAGATTCCGGCAACAAATATGGCTGCTACGATACCGCCTATCCCTCCAGCCACTGCAATGGCTAGCGCGGCAAATGCTACGAGCCCTAAAATAATGAAAAGCAATACGGCAAAAAACATGGCCCATTTGGCGATCTCTGTCAGGTCATTTCTGACCGCTTCAGTAATCACAAGCCCTTGATCGGATGCACCGGATGCCATGCCTGCATCGAGTGGTTGGTTTTGGTCTTCCATTGATAATTCGTTTTATGAATGATGTTGGTGTTCGGTAGCGAAGGTAATCGTCCCAAACCGACAAATGAATGCCTTTAGAAGAAAATCTTGTCATGCAAATATTTCAGTTTGAATTCGGAACACCCGAATATGATTCCGCGGTTCGTCTGCGGTACGAAGTGCTGCGCCGCCCGCTCGGACTTGAATATACACCGGAGCAGCTCGCAGCTGAATACAGCGATATCCACCTCGGGGCATTCGACACAAACGGCGCCTTAATGGGCTGCCTGATACTCACGCCACTTGCCGATAATGCCATTAAAATGCGACAAGTGGCAGTCGACCCTGCATGGCAGGGGAGGGGAGCAGGTACCGAACTTGTTGCCGCCTCAGAACAACAGTCGAAAAGACTCGGTTTTGTCGTGATGAGCCTGCATGCCCGGGAAATTGCCGTTCCGTTTTACCTGCGGCTGGGTTATAACATCGTTGGCGAGGGCTTTGAGGAAGTCGGCATACCGCATTTCAAAATGGAAAAGAATTTAGAATGAAATGTTAAACCAGTCGGACGCAACAAACACATTACTACCTTTGCTACTCTGTTAATCCTTGTGTTCCTTGCATAAAATACATCTATTAATCTACCCGCCACCTGAATTGGTAATCCCCCTTTTTAATCTTACAGGTTTAATAGTGTGTTCCCAAATACTGATACTGCAGCCTCGCAGTATTGCTTAAACGCACTTACTGCGGACGGAAAAATGATTCCGCCCGCTTTTTTTATTTTTCAACCTTTCCTGCCCTTTTGCGTTCAATCCCGTATATGTCGAATACGGACAACACACAACACACGCATTCCGGGACGCCCCGTCCACTCGTGGAAGGTGAAGACTACTATATAGAGCGGGGATACTGGGTTTTTACGGAATCATTCCTGCACAAGCGTGGCACTTGCTGCGGCAGCGGTTGCAGACATTGTCCGTACAGAAGGAAAAAAAGGAATATTACAAAGTCGGAAGGGTAAGATATATCCTCAGGAAACCCATTTCTCGATACGCACCAGTGCTTTGGGGTACCCGTTAACGCCAAATTCCTGGCGTTCCAATTCCGTTAACAAGTCAGGCCGGTGGATTTTCTCGGCAGGTACCCGGGCCAGTTCCTCACACCAAACCCGCACGAATTCACCACGCGGATCATAGTTTTTGGCCTGGGTCAGGATATTGAAATAGCGGTCTTCCCTGGGGTCGCTACCCACACCCGCCACATAATTCCAGTTGCCCCAATTGCTGCAAGGATCGTAGTCGAGCAGCATGCTTTCGAAATATTCAGCGCCCATTTGCCAGTTGACTTTCAGGTCTTTAACCAAAAAAGACGCTACATTTTGACGGCCGCGGTTGCTCATCCAGCCGGTCTGGTTCAGTTCCCGCATATTGGCATCGATAAAGGGAACGCCCGTTCGCCCTTCTGCCCAGGCTTGGAATGAATCCCTGTTGTTTTTCAGGTGTTTCAGCGGCTTTCCTTGCGTTCCTCCCTTTAAAAAAATCTTGTTGCCATACTTTTTTCCCATCAGACGGAAATAGTCGCGCCACAACAGCTCAAAGAAAATCCAGTAGGTACTTTCATTGCTGACGCGTTCCCGCTCGTATCGCTTAAGTTCGTGGTAGACAAGTTTTGGCGACAGGCACCCCTGGGAGAGCCAGGGAGAGAATTTCGTGGAATAGTCGCCGCCGGTGAGACAATTTCGGGTTTCTTTATAGGTGGCCGCCAGGTCTTTGTCCCACAGGTAGTAGCGCAGCCTGCGCAGGGCTTCCGACTCGCCGCCTTTAAACGGCAGTACAGCGCTGGAAGTTGTTTCCGTATCCGCGTGGCCAAACTGCGTTATCACCGGCAAATCGCCGCGTTCGATATACTGGGGTAATGGAGCTAGCGCCGCAGGGGTCGGTAGTGGCTCCCGGACCGGCGTAATTAGTTCGTTGTCTTTCCTGAATTGGGTAAAAATATCCGGCGTGTGGTGCACCGGCACTGGAAGGTCCTGTGTGTGATACAACATTTTGCCCCGGGTATAGAGCAGTTCAACGCCAGATGACCACAGTTTTTGTTCCAGCGCATCCTGGACGAATACTTCTTCATGGGTGCGCTCCCGGTTACACAGCACCCAGGAGGCTTTCAAGTCCCGCGCCAGTTCGGATACCAGGCATTCCGGCTTTCCCACGCGGATCAGGAGATCGGATCCCAGTTGGCGCAGGTTTTCGCGGAGATCTGCAATGCTTTCGATGATAAAACGGGCGCGAAACCTGCCCGTCTTCGGAAAACCAAACCGTGTCTGACCCGAAAACACCCGTTCGTCGAAGACGTAAACGGGAATTACTTCTTCGGCCATGCGAAGCGCCGTACTGACAGCCTCATTATCGTGGAGCCGTAAATCCTGCCTGAACCATACTATTGCGCGACGCTTCATACCTTGTAGTGACTGGGAATGTCTTGCTAAACTTTTATATAGGGCTTTTGTTTGCCTGGATCGAAGTTTTTTTGCAGAAATTAATTGTGCCGCAAACAACTAATAACGGTTCCTTCCATTCACGCAAAGATAATATCCAGCCGTCCAGATGTTTACCTTCAATAAAAAACCCCGTGATATCACCAATCGCGCGCCGGAGCGCGAGTTGGGTTTTGGCCGAATTATTACCACCACCAGCCGTATGATGAATCCTGACGGCAGGTTTAATGTCGAACGACAGCGGACCAGCGTGTGGGACAACACCTATTTCAACCTGGTTACCATGCCCTGGTGGCAATTTTTCATACTGACACTTGCCGCATTCGTTTCCATGAATTGCCTGTTTGCCTTGCTGTACTGCGCAATCGGGGTGGAACACCTGAGCGGCATCGAGCCGGACGGTTTTCTTCACAATTTTACCCAGGCCTACTTTTTCAGCAGCCAGACCCTGACAACTGTCGGTTACGGTCATATCAGTCCGGGTGGACTTGCCGCCAACATGGCCGCCTCCTTTGAGTCTTTTCTCGGACTGTTGTCGTTCGCACTGGTTTCAGGACTGTTATACGGTCGTTTTTCCCGGCAACGCGCCAAAATCGTATTCAGCGAAAACCTGCTTGTCTCCCCTTATAAAGATGGTCGGGGTCTGATGTTCCGCATGGGCAATGCGCGCCGGAGCGAGATTATCGAAGCGGAAGTACAAGTTATCATGGCCATCAACCAGATGAGTGCTGAAGGGGTGCTGGAGCGTAAATTTTTTGCACTTGACCTGGAACTCAACCGAATTTCCTTCTTTTCTCTGTCCTGGACGATTGTACACCCTCTGGGTGAAAGCAGTCCGGTATCCGGGTTTTCTCCGGAAGAACTACAGGATGCCAATGCGGAATTTATGGTTTTGGTCAAGGGTATGGATGAAGCGAACCACCAGTTGGTGCATGCGCGGCATTCCTATGTAGGTGAAGAAATCATCTGGAACGCCCGCTTCCTGCCCATAATCGGCCGAAATGACAAGGGAATTGCACAGGTATTCATTCCCAAGGTTGGGGCATACGAGGTTTTGAACTGAAATCGTCACAAGTTATTGATTTTCAACAGGTCTTCGGGAGTGTCGATGCCCAGTGTTTCCATTTCCGTAATGCCGACGGCGATGCCGTAGCCATGTTCAAGCCAGCGCAACTGCTCCAGCGATTCGGCACGCTCCAGCGGTGCAGGCGTCAGCGCCGCCAGTTCCAGTAACGTTTCCCGTTCAAAGCCGTACAAACCGATATGCCGGTAAAAAGTATGGCGCGAGCACCATTCTGCCGGTTCGACACCCCGCACAAACGGGATAGGGTGCCGGCTGAAATAAATGGCGCCTGCAATTTCCGAGAATACGACCTTAACAAGGTTCGGGTTGGCCAGGTCTTCAGCATCGTTGACCGGTTTGGCGAGCGTGGCAATCCGGTGCCGGGGATGCCGGACAAGGGTTTCGGCAAGCAGGTCAATCTGCTGCGGCTGGATAAACGGCTCGTCGCCCTGTACATTCAGCACCCATTCCGCCTCCGGGAATTGTAGGGCTACCTCCGCGCAGCGGTCTGTTCCGCTCGGGTGCTCTACCCTGGTCATCAGCGCCTGTCCGCCGAAGGCGCGCACATGTGTCGCAATGCGCTCGTCGTCGGTCGCCACCACTACACGATCGACTTTTCCGGCCAGGCAAACCTGGTCGTAAACCCTTTGAATCATTGTTTTGCCGCCGATGTCGACGAGCGGCTTGCCCGGAAAACGGGTGGAGGCATAACGGGCCGGAATTATGGCGAGAATCATATCTGGACTGCTTCTTTTGTGGTGTTCGGTTGTGACTTGCTGATTGACAATGTACTTTTGTGCCCAGAAGGAAACAAAAAAACCTGTTACTATGAGCCGAATCCAAATCCTGTTGTCAGCTGTTTTGCTGGTATTTGCCCATAACCTCCACGCACAAAGCGAGACAAAGGAACAACAAACACCACTTCTCACTGCTAAAGACACGCTTTTGCTGACCCTGGACAACAATAAAAAATTTGTTCAGCATCCGGTCAAACCCAAGCAAACACTCTTTTCTATTTCAAAGTATTACAGCATCAGTCTTGAAGAACTGTACGAGTACAACCCGCAGTTCCGAACCGATCCGACCCTGAAAATCGGCACGCATGTCAAAATACCGCTCCCCAACCTGGCCATCAAGCGCTACAAAACCAAAAAATTTGCAACGGCCAAAAACGTTCCGATCTATTATGTTGTACAGGAAGGCGACAACCTGTACCAGATATGCAAGCGCAATTTCGGTATGCCGGTCGATTCGATCGTAAAACGCAATAACCTGAAAAACAATAATATACGACCAGGACAGATGCTGCATGTCGCCTGGATGGGCACGGAAGGTGTAAAGCCCGAATGGCGCCCCGCCCGGCAAAGCACGGAATCGGGCGCCCTGAAGACCAAATACGAACAGGACAAACTCAAGCGCAAGGAAGTAGACTCCCAGGGTGTTTGTTTCTGGCAAAAGGACAGCAAAGAAAAAGGTGATCTCTACGCACTGCACCGCGAAGCGGCCATCGGTACGGTTATTATGATCATTAACCCGATGGGCGGGCGTACAGTATACGCCAAGGTGATCGGCCGGATTCCGGATGGATACGAGCGCAACATTGAAGTGGTCTTATCGCCCGAGGCAGCTAGAAAGATCGGCGCCCACGACCCGAAATTTTTTGTAAAGGTCAAGTTTTTGAAATAGGGGGCTAATTTTGCGCCGCGATGGCCGGCCCTGACCGGGATCGTTTGTAAAAAAATATCGTAAAACACTGATTAACAATGCAAAAGGCAGTTTTTGTTCTCCTCCTGATTTCATCCGTACTCGGCTCCTGCAAACAAGACCGGAAAAACACCGGCGAACAGCAGGATACCGATCTTCACGCAAGTCCCAAACAACTTACCGGCAACTGGATCGCCATGGATTTCTGTGCGCGTGCCAACCAGTACGGCTCCGTCCTGCAGGCTATGAACAATGCGCACCTGCCCTATGCTTTTGCCATTACCTTTGATCCAGCGCGTCCCGACAGCGCCATTTGCGATAACGGCATGGAAACCTGGAGCCTGGCAGTCAAATACAACGTCGATACCTTGGAACTCGTCAACGCGCGTCCCGGAAAATCAGTTTTTCTGATCTACAATTCCGAAGGGGACAAGGACATGACCATGTTCGACGTGACTTCCGGCACCGCCCAAATGGATCGCTTTATCCGTTCCAAGGCAGATACAAAATCGGGCAAAGCGGCTTTTGATCGCCCTCAACCACAATGTGCTCGACGGCGTCTTCACCTCCGCATCCAAAGGCGTAACAGGTGATGTCATGTTTGCCTCCACAGGAACAATTCAGGGCATTAAAGACTACGACCGCTATGAACTCTGTGTGGCCGGCGATTGTTTTGTCACAGGCGATGCGATTGACGTGATCTCCCTGTCCAATTCCAAACTGGAAGGCTCTGAAAAGATGTTCGGCTACCGCTTCGACGGGCAAAACCAAACCTTGAGCCTTTTCCAACTCATTAATACGAACCCGGAAGAAAAAGGCGCCTACACTGTCGGCGCAGAAGTATTCAGGTTTGCCCGAAAAAAAGCCGATAAAAAATAACGCAATGGCCAGTGCACTGAAAAATCTTTCCGAATACGACGAAAGCACCATTCCCGCCGCCGACGACATGACTTTTGGCATTGTCGTCGCAGAATGGAATGCCAGGATCACCCATGCGCTGTATGAGGGTTGTTATGACGCCCTCATCAAACATGGCGCAAAGGCGGAAAATATCCATACGATCCAGGTGCCCGGCTCTTTTGAGTTGCCTGCAGGCGCCCGTATGCTGGCCGGAAGGGAAAATCCCGATGCCGTGATCTGTCTCGGCTGCGTGATCAAAGGGGAGACCAGTCACAACGAATACATCAACCATGCAGTTGCTACCGGGCTGGTCAACATGAGCATTGCCAGCGGCAGGGCGTTCATATTCGGCGTACTCACGCCCGACAACGAACAACAGGCTATCGACCGCGCCGGCGGCAAACACGGCAATAAAGGCATCGAGGCCGCTATAACGGCCATCCGAATGGCTGCCTTGAAAAAAGCACCTAAAGACGGCAAACGCAAAATCGGCTTCTGACTTGCCGTTATCCCAATCATGAAAATCACACCCATCCACACCGGATACCTCAAACTCGACGGCGGCGCTATGTTCGGCATCGTGCCGAAACGTATGTGGGAGAAAATGAACCCGCCCGATGCCAACAACCTGTGCACCTGGTCGATGCAGGCACTCCTGGTGGAAAGCGGCGACCGCAAGGTGCTGATCGATACAGGTGCCGGCAACAAGCAGGACGAGCGATTCCGGTCTTTTTTCGAGCCGCACGGACCGGAAAACCTGTTCGGATCGCTTGAGCAGGCAGGCGTCGGACGCGAAGAGATTACCGATGTATTCCTGACCCACCTGCACTTCGACCACTGCGGCGGCGCATTGTGGAAAAACGAAACCGGAGCATCGGAAGTATCGTTCCCCAATGCGGTGTACTGGTCGAACAAGCGGCATTTTGACTGGGCGATGAAGCCCAATGCCAGGGAGAAAGCCTCGTTTTTGAAAGAAAATTTTTTGCCGCTGTACGAACAGGGCAAAATGCGGTTTTTGGATGTGCGGCAAAACATCGAGTTTATGCCGGGCTTCCGCATCCGCTTTTACAATGGCCATACCGAAGCCCTGATGGCGCCGCTGCTGAAAACAAACGATACCCATTTGTTGTATTGTGCCGATGCCATGCCTTCCCAATGGCATATCGGCATGCCTTACATCATGGCCTACGATGTGCGGCCACTCGTGACGTTGAAAGAAAAAGCAGCCATGCTGTCAGAAGCGGCGCGCAGGCGGTTTATCCTCTTTTTTGAACATGATCCTGTAGTGGAATGCGGTACGGTGCGGGATGAAGGCGGCAGGATAGTACTGGACAAGTCGGGTATGTTACGCGACTTGATTGAGTTGGCACGCTGATGACGCAGATTGGGCAGATGGACACAGATAAGTGCTTAGAGTTCTTAGAGCAGTTGGCACGCTGATGACGCAGATTGGGCAGATGGACACAGATAAGTGCTTAGAGTTCTTAGAGCAGTTGGCACGCTGATGACACAGATTGGGCAGATGGACACAGATAAGTGCTTAGAGTTCTAGAGCAGTTGGCACGCTGATGACGCAGATTGGGCAGATGGACACAGATAAGTGCTCAGAGTTCTTGGAGCAGTTGGCACGCTGATGACGCAGATTGGGCAGAGGACACAGATAAGTGCTTGCTGATGACACAGATTGGGCAGATTAACGCAGATATATTTTGAATAAGGGGCTTTGTGAAATTGTTGGTTAAGGGATTCGTTCGGCTGGGGCTTAAATCAGGTTCGAGTTGAATAAATAAGCAGATTTTCAAGGGTTTACATATTTTCCTGCGTAAATCTGTCCAATCCGCGTCATCAGTGTGCCATATACCTATGCATTTATCTGTGTCCATCTGCCCAATCTGTGTCATCAGCGTGCCATACACGACAACACATTCTTCACGATTTATAAATATTTCACCATGACCTACCTACACCAAGACCTCACTGACCGCATCATTCAATGTTTCTTCAAGGTTTACAATCATCTGGGATTCGGATTTCTGGAAAAAGTCTATCAAAACGCCTTATTTTACGAGATTCAACGTGCCGGTATGAAAACGGAGGCACAAAAACCGATCAAGGTATTTTATGATACTCTTTTAGTCGGTGAATACTATGCCGATCTGGTGGTCAATGATCTTGTTATCCTTGAACTCAAAGCCGCCGAAAGTATTGCTCTCGAACATGAACTTCAACTGATTAACTACCTGAAGGCAACAGATATGGAGATAGGCCTGCTGTTGAACTTTGGACAGAAACCCGGCATTCGGAGGAAAATATTTTCGAATGTCCGGTGAGTGTATGGCACGCTGATGACGCAGATTGGGCAGATTAACGCAGATATATTTTGAATAAGGGGCTTTGTGAAATTGTTGGTTACGGGATTCGTTCGGCTGGGACTTAAATCAGGTTCGAGTTGAATAAATAAGCAGATTTTCAAGGGTTTACATATTTTCCTGCGTAAATCTGTCCAATCCGCGTCATCAGTGTGCCATATACCTACGCATTTATCTGTGTCCATCTGTCTAATCTGCGTCATCTGTGTGCCATATACCTACGCATTTATCTGCGTTAATCTGTCCAATCTGTGACATCAGTGTGCCATACACAACACATGATTTCTATTTTTGCACCCGTTATGGAAAAAATTAAATGCCTCATTATCGGCGCCGGCCCGGCAGGGTACCACGGCTGCCATTTACGCTGCCCGCGCCGGCCTCAGTCCGGTCATGTACACCGGACCGCAGCCCGGCGGCCAGCTAATGATTACCAACGATGTGGAAAACTATCCCGGCTACCCGGACGGTCGCATGGGCCCCGAAATGATGGACGACTTCAAAGCGCCAGGCCGAGCGATTTGAAACGGATATCCGGCAGGAAATGATTGTGAAGGTCGATTTCACCGGTCCCGTGCACAAAGCATGGTCGGAGAGCGGGCATGAAATACACGCCCATACCGTCATCATCGCCACTGGCGCCAGCGCCAAATGGCTCGACATCCCCGGCGAAGAACGCCTGCAGAACCTGGGCGTTTCGGCCTGTGCGGTATGCGACGGCTTCTTCTTCCGCAAGCAGGATGTAGCCATCGTCGGCGGTGGCGACACGGCTGCGGAGGAAAGCACCTACCTGGCCAAGATTTGCAAAACCGTTCACCTGCTCGTTCGCCGCGATGAAATGCGGGCTTCAAAGATCATGCAGGAGCGGGTGGTCAATACCCCGAACATCGTCGTGCACTGGAATACCTCACCGGTGGAAGTGCTGGGTGACGACGGCGTGAGCGGCGTCCGGGTTAAAAACAATAAAACCAGCGAGGTTTCCGACCTCCCCATTACGGGCTTTTTTGTCGCCATCGGCCACAAACCCAATACAGAGATATTCAAAGACTGGCTGACGCTCGACGAAAGCGGCTACATCGTCGCCACGGCCGGCCGGACCTTTACCGGCATCCCGGCGTTTGCCTGCGGCGATGCCCAGGACAAGATTATCGCCAGGCGGTAACGGCAGCCGGAAACCGGTTGTATGGCCGCGCTGGACGCGGAACGGTACCTGGTGGAAATGGGTGTTTAGTTGCAGTTGGCACGCAGATGACACAGATTATACAGATTTTCACTGATAAAAGTGATAAAGAGTATTAAAATCTGTGTCATCAGCGTGCCAACTGCTCTAAGAACAACTGCGTTAATCTGTCCAATCTGCGTCATCTGCGTGCCAACTGCTCTAAGAACAACTGCGTTAATCTGTCCAATCTGTGTCATCAGCGTGCCAACTGCTCCGCGCAATACTGCTTCAACAACCCAACCTCCTTGTCGTCCTTGATGCGTTTCAGCATGCCGTCCAGGTGCCCGACCACCGTTTCGCCCCTGTCGAATGGCATTGACTGATACATTTTACCGCCGGGAAAATGGCAGGGATTGCAGCGGCGTTCCAGAATTGGTTGTATTTGCGCGCTGAAACTGATGGTATCCACATCGCCTGCCGGGACGACATGGTGAACTGCCGCAGTTTCAACTGAATTCCGGTTAAAATTGAACGGCAGGCAGAATGTCATACCGCATAGCAGCAGAAAAAGCATGGTTTTCATATGTATTGCATGTTGTGTGTATCCCGCAGATGATTCCTGTTTTCAAGCCAATTTGATGCTTTTGTCTTACAGGAGGATGGAATAATCGCCCCATACAGCCAATATTAGCCTGAAGAGCAGGATCGCAGCATTTTTTGTATTCTTTGATGAGATTATTGAACAAATCTATCGCGCCACCTTAATTTGCGTCGATTTATTCAATAACCTGCATATGCTGTCCTGCCAAAAACACCTTTTCTCCCTCGACCCTGATGTCCATTATATCAACGGCGCCTATATGTCGCCCCTGCTCAAATCAGTGGAGGAGGCCGGTATGGCGGGTCTGTCCGTCAAGCGCTCTCCGAACCGCGTTGCTCCAGAAGACTTCTTTACCAATCCGGAAAAACTGCGCGCGCTGTTCGCGCGCCTCGTCAATGCTGCATCGGCCGACGAAGTGGCGCTTATCCCGTCCGTGTCGTACGGCATGGCGATCATTGCCAAAAATCTCCAGATCGAACGGGGGCAAAAGATCATCGTCACGGAAGCGCAGTTCCCGAGTAATATTTATCCCTGGATGACACTGGCGCAGGAAAAGCAGGCTGAAATTCATAGCATTGCGATGCCTGTGGAACCTGAAGGCCGCGGCAAACGCTGGAATGAACAACTGCTTGATGCCATTGATGAGCAGACTGCCCTGGTGACGCTGGGACATGTCCACTGGGCCAATGGCACCCTGTTCGACCTCCGGGCGATTGTAGAAAAGACCCATCGTTATGGCGGAGTCGTCGTCGTGGACGGCACACAAAGCGTCGGCGCTCTGCCAATGGACGTGCGCCAATTTGGCATCGACGCCCTGGTATGCGCGGCGTACAAGTGGCTGCTCGGCCCTTATGCGCAGGGTTATGCGTGGTTCGGCCCCGCGTTTATCAACGGTAAACCGCTGGAGGAAAACTGGATCAATCGCCTGTACAGCGAGAATTTTGCCCGGCTGATCGACTACCAGCCCGACTACCAGCCCGGCGCCCGGCGTTTTGACGCTGGGGAACGGAGCAACTTTATCCATGTGCCGATGGGAATGGCAGGATTGGAACAGTTGCTGGAGTGGGGGGCAGATCATATTCAGGCGTATTGCCGAAACCTGATTGCAGAAGCAAGCGCTTTGTGGCGGGAACAAGGCTTTTGGGTGGAAGATCAGGAGGCCCGTGCATCGCATTTGTTCGGAATAGGACTCCCTGATGGCCTGGATTCCGGCGTTTTACAGCAACAATTCAAAGCGAAGCATATCTCTGTGTCGGTACGCGGGAGTTTTGTGCGTATCTCGCCGAATGTGTACAATGATGGAGTGGATATAGAAGCCTTGACGGAGGCGTTAAAGCAGCGATAAATTTATTTGTGTTGTAGTATATTTCGGGAGCTATCCCGTGCAGACGCTCCGCGTCAGACGGGTGTCTGGTTGGCTGCGCGTGAATGCCCGTCTGACGCGAAGCGTCTGCACGGGATGGTAACGCATCAACCCCAAAGCGGCAACGCAAAGCGCAGACCGAGCGGATATAGAATCCATGATGGCTGTGTTAATGCAACGGTGAATTTGTTTGTGTTCAGTATTTTCGGGAGCCATCCCGTGCAGACGCTCGCGTCAGACGGGTGTCTGGTTGGCTCGCGTGAATGCCCGTCGACGCGGGCGTCGCAACGCATCAACCCCAAGCGGCAACGCAAGCGCAGACCGAGCGGATATAGAATCCATGATGGCTGTGTTAATGCAACGGTGAATTTGTTTGTGTTACAGTATATTTCGGGAGCCATCCCGTGCAGACGCTTCGCGTCAGACGGGTGTCTGGTTGGCTGCGCGTGAATGCCCGTCTGACGCGGAGCGTCTGCACGGGATGGTAACGCATCAACCCCAAAGCGGCAACGCAAAGCGCAGACCGAGCGGATATAGAATCCATGATGGCTGTGTTAATGCAACGGTGAATTTGTTTGTGTTACAGTATATTTCGGGAGCCATCCCGTGCAGACGCTTCGCGTCAGACGGGTGTCTGGTTGGCTGCGCGTGAATGCCCGTCTGACGCGAAGCGTCTGCACGGGATGGTAACGCACAACCCCACACGCAAGCAGCCGGCGGATATAGAATCCGGGGGTTAATGCACGATTTTGTGGTCCGCACGCTGGTGCGCCGCTCTGGCTCCCACGCAATAAAAGAAAACCAGAAATCCTCACAATCCAAAACAACCTGTATGCAATTTATCCCCGCACAGATCTACCATGTGTACAACCAGGGCAACAACCAGGAACGCACATTTCACGACCGTGAAGACTACCTTTTATTCCTGCAATTGGTCAGAAAACAAATCCTCCCGTATTGCCAGATTCTGGCCTGGTGCCTCATGCCCAATCATTTCCATTTCCTGCTCGTCACCAGTTCGTTTTCCGTTCAATTGAAAAAAGTCGGAGGAAACGAATTGACAGTGCTCAATAACGGATTTCGCATGTTGCAGGTAACCTACGCGCAGTATTTCAATCGGAAGTACAGACGCACAGGCTCTTTGTTCAGGCAAAAAGCAAAATCAAAGTGCCTTTCCGATGAAGCCATTGACGAGGGAGAGATGGTTTCAAATGATACATTTAACGGATATCCCTGGACTTGTTTGCATTACATTCATCAAAATCCGGTCAAGGCAAATCTCGTGGTGCACCCCGGAGACTGGGAGTACTCCTCCTTTTCAGATTATGCCGGAATCCGGTCTGGTACCATCTGTCAGGTGGAAACGGGCAAAAAACTGGTTGGATTGACCAACAGTGATTTTGTCGCGGCTGATACTGTGGAACTTCCGGATTGGCGAATAAAAAAATTGTTTGTCTGACAGGGAGAGTGATGGAATAAATTGGCACTGGGATTAAAAAACGTTCGGGACCTTTTACCTTCACCGCGCCACAATTTCCTGCCCAACCACTACAACCAGATTGCTGCTTAATAGTCCGGCAATTGCCTGAACTTAAGCTACAAACCGGTATTCATCATTCATCATTTATCACTCATCATTCCAATATGAAGCGTTTTCGACCAGGTGTATTACACGGACAGGAAGTAACCGATCTGCTCAACTATGCCAACGAGCACAATTTTGCCTTACCCGCCGTCAATGTGATCGGCACCAATTCAGTCAATGCCGTTTTGGAGACGGCTGCGGCAGTTAACAGCCCTGTAATCATTCAATTTTCGCACGGCGGCGCCGCATTTTTCGCCGGCAAGGGCCTTTCCAACGACGGACAGAAGGCCTCCATCCTTGGAGGTATTTCCGGAGCGCAGCACGTACACGCGATGGCGGAAGCCTACGGTGTACCCACGATCCTGCACACCGATCACTGCGCTTTGAACATCATTTCGTGGGTCGACGGACTGTTGGATGCAGGTGAAAAGTTTTTTGAAAAAAACGGCTTCCCCTTGTACAGCAGCCATATGCTTGACCTGTCGGAAGAACCGCTGCACGAGAATATTGAAATATCGTCAAAATACCTCGCCCGCATGGCCAAAATGGGCATGACCCTCGAAATCGAACTCGGCGTCACCGGTGGGGAAGAGGATGGTGTGGATAATACGGACGTTGATTCTTCACGCCTGTATACCCAGCCTGAAGAAGTCGCCTATTCCTATGAATCGCTCAGCAAAATCAGCCCGCGTTTCACCGTAGCGGCAGCCTTTGGAAATGTACACGGCGTGTACAAACCCGGCAATGTGAAACTTCAGCCGGTCATCCTCAAAAATTCGCAGGACTACATCCGTGAAAAATACGGCCTGAGCGCCAAAACGCCCGTCAACTTTGTCTTCCACGGCGGCTCGGGATCGGCCCAGTCGGAGATTCGTGAAGCCATTGAATACGGTGCGGTGAAAATGAACATCGATACCGATATGCAATGGGCATTCTGGGATGGCATCCGCGGCTATTATGAGGCCAAAAAAGGTTATCTGCAAAGCCAGATCGGGAACCCGGACGGCAGCGACAAGCCCAATAAGAAATACTACGACCCGCGCGTATGGCTGCGGGAGGGTGAAAAAACCTTTGTTGCCCGATTGAAACAGGCATTTGAAGATTTGAACTGTATTGGGAAAAACGCCTGATTTTTGCATGCACCGTCATGCTGAATAATTGACGGGTTTTCTTTTTTTTCAGACAGGATTTACAAGATATACATGTTTGTTGGTATGTCGGCAAAGCCGATATATGTCTCTATATCCTGTAAATCCTGTCCCAAAAACCTGCCTATCAGCCGCGTTTCCCGAATTTTGCACGCACCACTTCGAAAAGGATCGGCAATACAGATATGCCGATAATACCGAAAACCACTATTTCAAAATTGTTTTTCACGATCGGTATTTGTCCGAAAAAGTATCCTGCAAGTGTCAAACCTGTCACCCACAACATCCCGCCGGCTATGCAATAACCGATAAAGCGGCGGTAGGTCATATTGCCTACGCCGGCTACGAATGGCGCAAACGTCCGCACAATGGGCACAAAACGCGCGATGACGAGCGTACGGCCGCCATATTTCTCGTAGAACTCCTGCGTTTTGTCGATATACGACCGTTTGAGGAACCAGTAATCGCGGGTAAAGACCCGGTTGCCCAGGTACCTGCCGAAAAAATAATTCGTGTTGTCGCCAAGTATTGCTGCAAAAAACAGCAGCGGTATCAAAAGCCAGACATTCAGGACGCCTGTTTTAGCCGTAATGGCGCCCGCTGCAAACAACAGCGAATCGCCGGGCAGGAAGGGCGTCACGACGAGGCCGGTTTCACAAAAAATAATCAGCGCAAGGATCAGGTAAGTCATCACCTCATACTCGCGCATGATGTTTTCGAGATGTACGTCGAGGTGGCGGATAAAATCAAGCAACTGCGTCAGCAAGTCAATCATTCGGGTATGTTTTGATTTTAAAAACGGGCGCGAAGATAGAAAAGGGTTTTGAGGATTGACGGTTCAAGCATGGTGCCACATTCCGGAACACCTGAAATTCACCCGACAAGTGTCGGGAAGCCGTCATTTGTCCATTCCATGCGGGGGTATTTTTTTTGCATCAAATTTTCTGGCTTTGAATAATAATCATCAGCATATATTTACCCGCCCGACCATCTGTCGGCATTTATTCATTTCAGGAAAAAACTTTAAAGGCTCGTGAAACCTACAGATATAAAGGATCCGGAATATTTTCACAAAGTTGTTGATTGTCAGTATGCTTGTCCAGCACATACCCCCGTACCCGAGTACATCAGGCTGATCGCTGCGGAACGTTATACCGAAGCCTACATGATCAACTGGGAGTCAAATGTGTTTCCCGGCGTACTTGGACGCACCTGCGACCGGCCCTGCGAACCGGCGTGCCGTCGGGGTAGGGTAGAGGAGGAGCCGGTGGCTATTTGCCGCCTGAAACGTGTTGCTGCGGACTACAAGGGCGACGTAAAATCACTGATGCCGGCGGGGCCATTTCCCAAAAACGGAAAGCGCATCGCCCTGATCGGCGGCGGGCCTGCATCCCTGACTGTCGCGCGTGACCTGGCACCGCTGGGCTATGAAATTCACCTGTACGACGAACAGGATGCCGGCGGCGGCATGATGCGCAGCCAAATCCCGTCCTTCCGGCTTCCGCAGGAAGTGCTGGACGAGGAAGTGAACTATATCCTGGACATGGGTATCCACACTCAGTTCAAGACCTATGTGTCCAGTATGCGGGAGATGCTCGCCAGGGATTACGACGTCATATTTGTCGGCACCGGCGCGCCGCGCGGGCGCGACCTGCCCGACCTGCCGGGGCGCTGGGAAGCGACCAAAAATATCCAGATCGGCATCGAGTTTCTGGCGAGTGTGGCTTTTGGCCACATCGACAAGATCGGTAAAAAAGTGCTGGTACTTGGCGGTGGCAATACGGCCATGGACTGTTGCCGCACCTCCCGGCGTTTGGGTGGCGACGACGTCAAAGTGGTGGTTCGGAGCCCTTTCACCGAAATGAAAGCATCGCCCTGGGAAAAAGAAGATGCCATGCACGAAGACATTCCGATCTACGACAACCACGTGCCGAAATCATTTGTCGTGGAAAACGGCCAACTAAAAGGCATGACATTCCAGAAAGTAGAAGCCGTTTACGATGAAAAAGGCAGGCGCTCGCTGGTGCCGACGGGCGAACCCGATGTGTTTTTTGAAGCCGATGATGTGCTGATCGCCGTAGGGCAGGAAAATGCATTTCCCTGGGTGGAGCGCGACCTTGGCCTGGAGTTCGATAAATGGGAAGTGCCCGTTTTGAACGAAAAAACCTTTCAGTCGACCCTGCCCAATGTGTTTTTGGCGGCGACTCTGCGCTGGGCCCCAAAAACGTCATTACCGCCGTCGCACACGGCCACCAGGCAGCCATCTCGATCGACCTGTACTGCCAGGGCAAGGATATTGCCGCAGAACGGCCTGGGCCGACAACGAACCTGATTCACCAGAAAATGGGCATCCACGAATGGATATACGACAGTTCCATTGCGCCTGACCTCAGGTTTAAGGTGCCGCACGCAGAAAAAACCAAGACACTGAAAGACCGGAAGATGGAAGTCGAACTTGGATTCGACCCACAACTCGGGTTCAAGGAAGCGCAGCGTTGCCTGAACTGCGACGTCCAAACACTTTTTTCTACCGACCGTTGCATCGAGTGCGACGCCTGCGTAGATATATGTCCGACATCGTGCATTACATTCACACACAATGGAGAAGAAGCGGATCTGCGAACGCGGCTCAACGCCCCGGCCACAGACCTGACACAAGACTTGTATGTTTCTGACGAACTGCCCACCAAACGGGTCATGATCAAAGATGAAGACGTATGCCTGCATTGCGGCCTTTGCGCCGAACGTTGCCCTACAGCGGCATGGGATATGCAGAAATACCTGTACAGTGTTACAAAAGCCGGCGGAATCAAATATTCATAACCATCTTAACCCACACGTCGCCATGGTTCATCCGGACACCTACGTCCGACCTACTGACAAAGGCCTGGGCCTGTTCGCCAAAAAAAGTTTTAAAAAAGGTGAAATAATCTGGATCGCAGATGACCTCGACCTCAAATACCCGCTCCCCGATTACCTCTCGTTTGAAGATAATGTGCGGAGCATACTCAACAGATACAGTTATATGGATTTTAAAAACAGGGTAGTCATTCCCTGGGACTCCGGAAAATACGTCAACCACTCCTGTGCGCCCAATTCAACGGGCCTGCTGGAGTTTGACAATATCAGTATCGCTTTGCGGGATATTGAACCGGATGAAGAAATTGTGGAAGACTATTGCTGCTACTATGGCCATTTCGAGACTTTTCACTGCCTGTGCGGAAGCCCGCATTGCCGCGGAATCATTGGGTACAACAACTCATATGATCCGTCGCTACGGCTCCGGATGCGGGATATTGCAGGGGCGCTATTATCGTTCGACCAGCGCCTGCTGCATTTCAAATTTGAGGAAAACAGGGAGTTTTTGCAGATACTTTCATCTGCTCAAACAGAATACGCTACGGAAGGCTGAACTGCCACAGGATGGATACTGAATACTTTTTCTGCATGAAAAGGCTCAATTGGAGCCTGAATAATACGAAATTATGCACCAGCTAAATGCACTCAACGACTTTGTCGTCCGTTTTGCCAACGTCAACGGCACCGGCTCGGCCAGCGCGAATACCATGTTTGCCAAGGCCATTTTTCGGATGGGCATTCCCGTTTCGCCCAAAAATATATTCCCGTCCAATATTCAGGGCCTGCCTACCTGGTATGAAGTCCGGATCAGCGAGAAGGGATACCTCGGCCGCCGCGAAGGCATAGATATCATGGTTAGCGTGAACCCGCAAAGCATGCCCAAAGACATCGCCTCGGTAAGGCCCAACGGTTATTTTATTTACGACAGCACGAAGGAACTGCACAAGGAATTCATCCGCGACGACATTCATTACCTCGGCGTGCCCATGATGCAGATGTGTATGGACAAATTCGCCGACCCGCGGCAGCGACAGCTGCTCAAGAATATGGTTTATGTCGGCGCCCTGGCTGCACTGATCGATATTGAAATCCCGGTGTTACAGGAGATCATCACCCTCCAGTTCAAAAACAAGGAAAAACTGATAGAAGCCAATTTTCAGGCGCTGGAAATGGGCGCGACGTACGTGCGTGAACATTTCAAGTGCCCGCTCGGTCTGCGGCTCGAACGCCGCGACAAAGTCGACGACTGGATCATGATCGACGGCAACACCGCCTGTGGTCTCGGCGCCATATACGCAGGAGCGACGGTGGCGGCCTGGTACCCCATCACCCCTTCCACCTCGTTGGTGCAGGCATTCGAAAAATACGCCAAAAAATTGCGTGTTGACCCTGCTACAGGGCATAACAAGTTCGCCGTCATTCAGGCGGAAGACGAACTGGCGGCAATTGGCGTCGTGATTGGTGCAGCGTGGAACGGCGCGCGGTCGTTTACCGCGACCAGCGGACCGGGGGTATCCCTGATGAGCGAGTTTCTGGGCCTTGCCTATTTTGCCGAGATACCCACGGTGCTCGTCGATGTACAGCGCGGCGGCCCTTCAACCGGTATGCCTACGCGCACCCAGCAATCCGATATCCTGTCGGCGGCCTATGCCTCACACGGCGATACCAAGCAGGTGCTGATATTTCCCAGCACGCCTGCCGAGTGCTTCGACCACATGGCAGAAGCCTTCGACCTGGCAGAGCGCCTTCAGACGCCCGTCCTTGTCATGACCGACCTCGACCTGGGCATGAACGACAACATGTCGCCACCGCTGAAATGGGACGACAGCCGCGTGTTCGACCGCGGAAAAGTGCTCGATGAAGTGCAACTGGAACAACTGGATAAATTCGGCCGCTATCTTGATGTGGACAACGACGGTATCTGTTACCGCACCATTCCCGGCACGCACCCGACCAAGGGATCTTTCTTCACCCGCGGCACCTCGCGCGATGAATATGCGGCATATACCGAAGACGGCGCCGCTTATGTGCGCAATGTGGATCGCCTCTTGCACAAATGGGAGACCGCCAAAACATACGTGCCGGCCCCTGAATTTTACCAGGACGAAAAACAAAGCGCTATCGGCATCATTTTCTTCGGCACCACCACTTATGCGGCGCTGGAGGCGGTGGATATACTCAAAGAACAGGGCGTTGTGCTCGATGCGATGCGCGTAAAAGCATTTCCCTTCAACGACGAGGTACGCGAGTTTGTGGACGCGCACGACCGGGTATTCATCATAGAACAGAACCGCGACGCCCAGTTCCGGTCGCTGATTATCAACGAACTGGACTTACGGCCCTCAAAAATCGCTTCCGTTCTGAACTACGACGGATTCCCCATCACGGCCGAAACCATTTGCAACCAAATCATGGAAAGCCTCATCGGAAAACTGAGCCCGGCGTTCGTGGTACACGAAGCAGCGCCGCCCTCGCAATCAGATGTGGAAGAATAACACACAACTTTTAAACAAACAAGACCTTTGGTCTACAGTACGATATGACATTCGTTCGACCCGTTTTTCGCCATCCCGACCTGCCCAAGAACAAACTGGGCTACACCCGTAAATATTACGAAGGAGCACTGTCCACTTTATGTGCCGGCTGCGGCCACGATTCCGTAAGCGGCGCCATCATACAAGCCTGTTTTGAAATGGCTATTGAGCCGCACAAGGTGGCCAAACTTTCCGGCATCGGTTGTTCATCCAAAACGCCGGCTTATTTTCTGAGCAATTCACACGGATTCAATTCGGTGCACGGCAGGATGCCTTCAGTAGCCACGGGCGCCAACCTCGCCAACCGAGACCTGATGTACATCGGCGTCTCCGGCGACGGCGATTCGGCATCCATCGGGATAGGGCAGTTTGTACATGCCATCCGCCGCAACCTGAACGTGACCTACATCATCATGAACAACGGCTGCTACGGGCTCACCAAGGGCCAGGATTCGGCTACCGCGGATGTCGGTTCGATCAACAAATCCGGCTCAGCCAACATGTATCAGGCCATCGACATGGCCGGACTGGCCCTTGAACTGGGCGCGTCCTTTGTTGCGCGCAGTTTTTCCGGCGATAAAGAGCAGATGATACCGCTCATCAAGGCAGCTATGTCGCACCCGGGTTTTTCCCTGATTGATATCGTTTCTCCCTGCGTTACTTTCAACAACAACAAAGGCTCCACCAAATCATACGATTACACCAGGGAACACATTGAAGCCACTGCTGCCGTCGACTTTGTGCCCTTTATGCCGGAAATCACCACGCAGTATGCGGAAGGCGATTCCATATCCGTGCCGCTGCACGACGGCTCGCTGGTGCATTTGAACAAACTGGCGCACGACTGGGACCCGCTTGATCGCCATTCGGCCATGAACAGGCTGTATGAGGCGAAATCTACCGGTGAAATACTCACGGGACTTATCTTTATCGACGTAGAAGCGCCCGAACTACACGGTATATTGAAAACGGTGGAAAAACCACTTAATCGATTGAATAAAGACGAGTTATGTCCGGGCGAGCAGGTGCTGAAGACCATCAACGCAGGATTCCGGTAATCGCAAATGCCGATAAATCCATATTTTGGCCGCATCCAATCCAAAACAGTTACACATTGAAGCGACCACTGGTAATCATCTATCTCGTCGACGGCGCCCGTCCCGACGTGATGCAGGAATTGATTGAATCGGGTGATTTACCCCATATCAGGCGAGAAATACTCGGTCGTGGCACGTTCAGGACAGCCACGTCGTGTTTTCCCTCTACAACCGGACCGGCCTACCTGCCTTTCCTGACCGGTAGTTTTCCCGGCACCAGCAATATTCCGGGTATCCGCTGGCTCGACAAATCGGCATTTTTTGAGAAGCGCTGGGGGCGCGACAGTTTTCGCAGTTATTGCGGTTATGAGGCGCCTTATTTCAACGATGACCTGCCCAAAGACCGTCCGACGCTGCACGAACTGTTCGACAGACCTTATAATATTTTTTCCATGATTACCCGGGGGCTGCCGGACAGTCATGACCTCACGGCAAAGGTCAAGCCGGGACTGTATCTCCGCGCCCACCTGAGCCATAAATGGGAAAAGGTCGACCAGGCGTCACACGAACACCTCATGCTTGGCCTGGATAAGGATCCGGAATTTATGTTTGTTGTTTTTCCGGGGGTGGATTCCAACTCACACCTGCATCACCCGCACCACGACAACACCAGGCGCGCCTACCAGTATGTGGACTTCAGCGTAGGCAAGGCCGTAGAAAAACTCAAACAGCAGGGGCGCTGGGATGAAACCCTGATGATCCTGATTTCCGACCACGGGCTTACGGCTACCCATACCCACTTCGATCTGGCCCGGTTTTTCAAAAAGAAGAAGATCAAGACCCTCGAATATCCGGCGATCTGGACCCAAAACCCAAAGATGTCTGTCATGATCTCCGGCAACGCGGCCGGACAGGTGTACTGCCTCCAAAACCGCAATGGCATGCCGGTGTTCGGCGACGAAATCCGGCATTTGCTCGGCGATGTCTGGCACGAACTCATGGCACGTGAAGAGGTTGATTTTATTACATGGCGACACGACAAGGATACCTTTGCAGTAGGATCGGCTGCCGGCGAAGCGTGGGTCAGACGCGAAGGCAACGGGCTTGTCTACCTGCCGCAAAGCGGTGATCCGCTGGGGCTCGGAAAAATCGACACGCCGCTCGACCGGCAGCAAGCACTCGACGCGACGTTCGATTCGGCATATCCCGATGCACTCGTTCAACTGGAACAGGTGTTTTCATGCAGCCGAACAGGCGATTTTGTGGTGACCTCCAGGAAAGGATTTGATCTGAGGGAGGTTTATGAATGGCCGGAACACCACGGCTCGCACGGTTCCCTGCACCGGGAACACATGATGGTGCCGTTTATTTACAATCAGCAGGGCTGGGACGAGCGGCCTGCACGCACAACAGACGTGTTTAACACTGTTTTAAAATGGGCAGGAAAGCCTGTATTGAGCAATACCGATGGCAAACCACTCTGCTGATCATCCATTATTGCCTTCTCCCCGGGTGGTTCGCCGGGGCATCCAGGCCTTTATTCTCTTTTCTGCTGCGGGCACCCTGCTTGGTATGTGGTGGAAACGCCCTGCCGGTCTGGAAGAGATTATAGCCAATCTGGAGTGGGGATTTGGATTGTTACTAGCCCCTTTAATCGCTATCGATTTCTGGCTGGGAGGCATGCGCTACCGGCTGTTTTTCAATGGCAAATCCATGCCGTACGTATCCATTTGGGATTGCATGCGATCAAACTGGGCCAATATGTTTATGGGTGCGGCAACTCCTTTTCAGACGGGCGGCGCACCGGCCCAGCTGTATGTATTATGGCGAAAGGGAGTGCCTGTTGCCGATAGCCTGCTTGTTTCTACGGTCAACCTGATCGCTACCCTGACTTTCTTTCTATTGTCGAGCCTGCTGGCCTTATGGTGGATACCTGCGGATATGTTTGGCGAGAATTTTACACCGGTATTTCATACGGGGTTTGTGGTAGTTACCCTAATCGTCAGCACATTATTGATCTTCCTTTTTTTTCCACGCGCGGCGCATATCCTGCTGCAAAAAATATTTGCCCTGCTGCCGGGCAGACAGGAAACGGCGCTGGTCTGGCGACAAAAGATACTCGACCGGACAGATGCAGAACTGCAACGCTTTCAGAGCGGTTTCCGAAGCATTCTAAGGCATAACAAACGCGGCATTATTCTGACCATCATCGCCACCCAAGTCCTTTTCTTTAACAAATACCTGATGGGATATGTGATTGCCCGGGCTATGGGGCAAGAAGTTGCCTTCGAGGTGTTCATCGGATTACAGGTAATACAATTGCTGTTGATCTATTTTGCCCCGACGCCCGGCGCGTCGGGTCTGGCAGAAGTATCGGCCGTTTGGCTCATGGGGAAAATAATGCCCGGAGAGGTTTTGTTGATCTATGCGCTATTGTGGCGCTTATCCACCACTATTTTAGGCGCCATATTCGGCGGGGTGGTATTGCTGAACGAATTCAGGGAAAACAGGAAATAATCCAGGTGGTTGGCGCGGCATCCGGTCAGAAAAACACCATTTCACTCCATATTTGCCACACATATGAAAATAGCCGTCACGGGCGCATCAGGCAGAATAGGCAACTTGCTGGTCAGGCGCCTGAAAGAGGCTGGTCATACCGTGCGTGTACTGGTACACCGCGAAACCAGGGGTTTGCGCGATTTGCCCGTAGAAACCATTCACGGGAGTATTCTAAACCCGCACGACCTGGACCGGCTCATACAGGATAGCGAGGCGGTTTTTCACCTGGCGGCGGTAGTTTCGATCCGCAGTGGCATGAGCGAAAAATTGCGGCGGGTGAATATCGAGGGCGCCCGTTATGTGCTGGAAAGTGCCCTGCTGCACGGAGTTAGACGAGTTGTTTCTTTCAGTACCGTACACGCTTTCCAAGAAGGGGCAGTAGCGTCTGTCTTCGACGAATCCAGGCCACAGGCGCTCGATGCCGAAATGGCTTACAGCCGGACAAAAGCCGAAGCGCTGCAGATGACACTGCAATTTGCAAAGGAGAAAAAACTTGAAGTATTGGCCCTTTGTCCGACGGCTGTACTTGGCCCGTACGACTATGAGCCCTCCCTGTCAGGAAAAATGCTGATCGATTTTTACAAACAACGCATTCCGATGCTGGCCCCCGGCGGTTTCGACTGGGTTGATGTGCGCGACGTGGCCGATGCTGCCGTTGCAGCCCTGCACAAAGGCCGTAGCGGCGAAGCCTACCTGCTTTCCGGTCACTATGCCACTGTGCGGAATATTGCAGCATTGTGCAGTGCCGCTACCGGCAAACGTGCGCCCGGGTGGGTGATGCCTTATCCCTTGCTGCGTCTGGGTGCGCCAATTGTCGAATGGGTTTCGCTCGTGACAAATACCAGACCCTTTTACACCCGCGACGCCATTAACACCCTGAAAAATGGCTCCAAATTCGTATCTTCTGAAAAAGCGCGCCGGGAACTGGGCTTTCACTCCAGACCCCTGGAAGAGACAATTGCCGATGCGTATGACTGGTTTGCCAAACAAAACTATCTATGAATTACGCCCTGTACAGCCAATTGCTGTGGATTTGGATCGCCGTTGCGCTGGTCGCTTTCCTGTACCTGCTTCGGGAAAACGCTCCGTACGGGCGACACGTTCGTCCCGGCTGGGGACCAACACTCGACAACCGGCTTGGCTGGTTTTTGATGGAATTCCCGGTAGTCGTGGTTTTCTTGTCGGCTTTGTTGTGGAGCGGGCCGGACATATCGCTTTTACCCGGCCTGTTTAGCGCGTGTTTTTTATGCCACTACTTAAACCGAAGCATCATTTACCCTTTGCGCCTGCGGACCCTGGGGAAACGTATGCCGCTGGCTATTGTGCTTTCGGCTGTTGGTTTTAATTTCATCAACGGGTTCTTTTTGGGGTATTACTTTTCACACTTTGCCGAGTATCCGGATTCCTGGTTGCTGGATTCCCGTTTTCTCGCAGGTCTGGTGCTGTTCTGGGCAGGGCTTGCGATCAACTGGCATTCGGATAATATCCTGATTCACCTGAGAAAACCGGGTACAACAGATTATGTCATCCCGGAAGGCGGGCTGTTCCGGTGGATAAGTTGTCCGAATTTGTTTGGTGAAATGCTGGAGTGGACCGGCTTTGCGCTCATGACCTGGTGCCTGCCCGCCTTTGCTTTTGCGATCTGGACGGCGGCCAATCTGGTTCCGCGTGCCATGGCGCACCACCGTTGGTACCGGCAGACATTTTCCGGCTATCCCGGAGACCGGAAGGCGATTATTCCGTGGATGCTGTAGTCCAGGTGGAAAACACTGAAGGACTTCAGCGTTTCACTAAATGCTGATGCCCAGGCGTTGGTATACAAAACTCATCAGCCACGCCGGTCCGATAAGCAGAAACTGCAGGTCTTTGAAAAACGAGGGCTTTTTGCCTTCGATTTTGTGTCCCCAGAATTGCCCGATCCAGGCAAGCACAAACAAGGCGACGGATACCTGCCAGAGCGGAATGCCGCGTGACTCAATTAATTGGCAAACCCAAAGGCAAAGCAACCCAAATAAGGTCATACCAAACGCCAGCGACAACGACAGCCGTGTATAGTACAGGACCGTCAGCACCATGGCCACCATGGCCAGGTTCAGCGGCAGGGCAGGGGAGAGGTTGACACCCAGTTTAACGCTGTACAACAAACCAACCACGGTAAAGAAAATAACGGGCACACAAATCCAGTGTACCGCTTTGTTGGTCGGGTTCTGGTGGCTTTCACCGTATTCGGAAAGGAGACTTTGGATGGTACGCATGAGCAGGATCATTGAAATGAATGCGCTAATATAGCAACATCCCCTGAAGCCTGTTAAAGAATTGCTTCCGGCCGTAGCCTGAAATACCTCAACAAAAACACATCGATTACCAGAACCAGGGTGTTCCAGACAACAAGTGCAGTAATTCCTGCCGGCGTGAACAACCAGTTCATATCGACGGAAGTCATCAATGCCGAACCAAAACTGCACACTCCGTTGACAATGAATAGTATGCGCAGGATGTTGCCGGGCCGTTGCCGTCCGAATACCGGTGCAGCAAAAATAAACGACAGCCAACGCCGCCCCACCCGTACATCTCTAATGCCCAGGCCAGCGACCCCGGATTGCTCATCGTCAGCATGGGCAATATGATTGCCGTCTCAGGCGGGTTATGGGCTGCGAGAAAGGGCACGTAAGTCGTTTGTATGATATAATTGACAAAGACAATTGCCGTAAAAAAGGTATTGATAACAAGCGCTGAAAGGGCGTGTATCTTTCTGTTTTCGCCGGCTGTGAAATACAGCGCAACAAATGTCAGCAGGGAGCCCAGAATCAGGAAAAACCCGCAAAAAAAGGTGGCAGTTTGCAGCGGATGAAAAGCGCGAATAAAGGTGGCGGCATCCACCCACGCAGGCTGCGGACAGACCAGCATGGCAAGAACCGGGAAGATCAGCCCCGAGAAAATCACGCCGAACAGGTGTGTATATACTGCGGCGATGCCGAATCGGGAGGCAGTGTTGATCATGGTATTTACAGTGTTGACCTTAACAGTCAGCCTGCTTCACCGGCTGACTACGGACAAAAGAACGACAAAAACACTATCGGTCAATTGTTACGAATTACTGCGAAAACTGATCTAAATTATTGCAGTCAAAGTTGTCAATATAGTACGTCCCGCTCTCCAGGGTTGTTTTTGGCAATATCTCAATCCTGGTTTTTGCAACAACTTTGACATTTGCAGTTGCAGGTACATTTGAGTTGTCAATCGTGATGGTATTGGCGAATTGATGGTGCGTGATGGATTTGTTCTGGATCAGCAGGTTGTCTTTGTAAACCCTGATGTAGGACGTGTACTCCTTCCAGTTTGAGGCATTCACCACACCGCTTCCATAGGAGGCGATTTTGATGGCATAATACTTTCCCTGCTGCATGGTGAACCCGCCCGGCATATGGTCGTATAAATGAAAGGAGTACAGGTTTAGCGCATCCCAGTCGTTGTTCTGGTCGCCGTCGTAAATATTAAACCAATGCGACTTGCCCGTTCCAATAAGGTTCTTGTTCTCATCACATTCCTGGATGCCGATAAACAGTTTGTAGAACTTGCAGTAACATTTTTGATCCAGGAAGTGCTTGGACAAATAAGCGGCTTCACCACGGTCGGTAATTTTGTCGCACCAGGTATCTCTGGTAGTCGTAATATGCTGCCAGTGCGCAGCGGAGGTTATGTTTGCACAGGACCCCTCATTGTAACTGTACGGGGTGAGCACTACGTTCGGATCGCAGACATTGATGATTTTCGAGGTGGTATTCTTGTTATTGACGGTGAACTGGACCGTACGGCAAATGCCGCCACCGGAAGTCGGCGGACATGGCGGACACGACAATCCGCCGCAATCCACGCCGGTTTCATCACCGTTTTGAACGCCGTCGTTACAGTAGGCAGGGCAGTAGGTATCCACGGTGTTTTGCGCGGCAGAGAAAGGGTTCAGCCAATAACCAAGTCCGCCATATCCCCATGATTTGGAAAACTTGCCGTACCAGTCCGACATACCATTGTCGCCTGTGCCGGCGCATTCCGACAAGCCGCAGCACAGTTGACCGATGATGCGATGGCTGCCATTGAACAGGGGGGAGCCCGATGAGCCCCCGGCCGTAATGCCCTTATCCCAATCGACTACCCGCCAAAAATCAGCCGATGGGTTCATTGTGGACGATTGAGGCGCAGTGGAGACGACCGGGTCGTTTTCAATGGAAATTTTCTTGATGTCGCCTTTGGGATGCTGAATACAGGCATACGGAGGGTTGCCGGGCAGTCCGGACCTGTCCCAACCTGCATAACAAACGCCGTACGAACTCAGGATTTCCCTTGATGTATTCAATTCAAGCAGCGCGTAATCGCTGGTTATGTTCAGGTAATCATCAGCGGCAAGCAACTTCGATCCATAGACAGATTGCGTAGTGCTGTTGCTGACATTCGAACCGCTGCTGTTGCAATTTGGCGCCTGGTGGTTGAATAAAAACACCCACGACCTGTAATCAAGCGCCGGGTTGGGTGTCGGGTTTATTCTCAGGCAGTGGGAGGCGGTCAGGAATAAGGGTCGGCCGTCATTTTCCGTGTTATTGATCACGGCGCCCGAGCACCAGGAAGACAATTTGTTATTCGTGTCGTAAAACAGAATAAGCGCAACCGAGTTCCGCTCCTTTACCCAGTTCAGGCCTTCCGGACAGGCAACATTGACATGGCAGGGTCCCAGTGGATCGAAGTTAAAAGGGCCCGACCGAAAAAAGACATCCTGATAAATGTGGATGATATTGCTGATGGCCAATTCGCCCCCAAAATCAGCATAGAAAGGTTCAAAATACTCGACGTAAATTGTTTTCCCTTCAATCCACTGTGTTCCGAACGGTACCGCCAGGGTCGTGTCGGGGTTGTTTTCGCTCGTGAACGCACCCAGAATCATGGTTTTATCCTCGTTGTAGAAAAACAGCGTTGCGCCGAAAGGCAGCCGAAACTTGTTGAAATAGAACTGCATGCCGAATGCCGAGGGCGACGATATTTTCAACAGCCACAACTTGCTGCCGTCCGGCTGCATTTCCAACAGACCCGATTTCTTGATATCGATGGCCATATCGACGCCTTTCCCGTAGAAGTTGTTTTTACAGGATTCGCAATTCAGTGTTCCGGCGATAGAATCCGCGTACGTCGCCAGTGTCCTGTTGTCCAGCGCCGGCAAAGAAAATATGCTGGTTGCAGGGAGCCTGATGGATGGCCTTTCTATGGTCAGCGGCGTCCCTTTGATGTGCGCCTGGGCAAATATGGGAGTTACCCAGACAATATGGAGCAGAAGTACTGCAAATCCCGTTTTACTGATTTGGTCGATCATGGCTGCATCATTTATTCAGTTGGGCTTCCAATGCTTTGATCCGCTTGTCCTGCTCGATGATGTACAGCGTGAGTTCCTCGATTTTTTGCATCTGAAGTTTCAGCAATGCACCGACATCGGCTCCGTTGTTTTCAATATCGGCCGCAGCAGGGATTTCCGGCAGATGACCCTGTTCCTGAATTTGCCGCTCCACCTCTTCCAGTGGTCGCAGCCGGTAGCCTTCCTCAAAGACAAAGTCACTCCAGCCCGTTTCGACCACCACCTTTTTTGCCCTGACGAATCCGTTTACGGCCAAAGTATAACCGCTTGTATTTCTGGTGCCTATTCCGACACTTTTGTTGGCGCCGACAAACAAAGTGGTATTACCCACAATGGTTGCGTCCGAGATGCCGGTCTGGTCGCTTGCCCCGGTGCTGGGGATGCCGGAAAAAAGCAGGTTGCCTGCAACATCCGCGTATATGATACCGGCTCCGTTGTTCGCGCCGTCGTTGCTTGTAGACCAGGTAGCGGCATTCTGTCTTGAGGCGTTGAAACCGATATAGGATGTGCCGTATCCCAGGTTTGCGCCCAGGGCGGCGCCCACCACGACTTTGGCCATGCCGGTACCGACCTGCAATTTATCTTCAGGGGCGCCGGTTCCTACACCGGTATTCCCGTTGGCGCTGATGGAAAAGACTTCCGTACCACCGACCGGATTCGCCCCGCCATCCGAAAAAACCGGAACGGCGCGTTGTTGGTGACAAATCGCATGTGAACTCCATTGTCAAGGGAGTATAGCCCCAGGTCGGAAGTGCCGGTGATGGCGTTGCCGCCCCGCTGAATGACGCCATTGGAAATATTCATCCGTCCGTTCACGTCAAGCGTTTGTACCGGTGCGTTGGTGCCGACACCCAGCGAACCGTTTGCCACGACCACCTTGCCGTCGAAATAACCGGCAGCGGTCTGGCTGTTGCTCCCGCTTTTGGCATACAGGGCAGTAAACTGATTGCCGCCGATGCCTGCGACCCTTGTCAACGCCGAGAATTCGGTATTGGTAAACGCAAAGGCGCCGGTCGAACAACTCGAACAGCGCACGGTAAAGTTGGCCGCGCCCGCAACGGTAACCTGTTTGCCGTTGACATGCAGAAAACCTGTCGGTTGGGTGGTGTTAATGCCTATCCGTCCATCAGTAAGGATATACATCCTGCTTGCGCCTCCGGTCTTGATTTCCAGCGGATTGTTGTCGCTCGTGCCCAGCCAGAGGCCCGCGCCCGTATTGCCTGCGGTGCTCCAGTATTGGGCACAGGCGGTTTGGGTAAATGCCAAAAAGAGGAGAATGAGTACATTTAGGTTGTTTTTCATTTGATCTGATTTTATGTGAGCGCAGGCGACATCGCCCAAACACCCACTAAAAATACAGATTTTTCCCAAAGTATATTTTTTTACCTCACCCGGGATGAAATATCCGTCGATTGAGTCGCTTTCCCGATTTCTGGTCACGTTCCAACCTAACCCAAACTCTTTACCCATCACCAAAAAACCCAAAGGCTTTTGATCCAAATTATTCTTTGACTACGCGGTGAAGACCTTGAACAGAGACACTTTTTGGAACATTACCCGTTCAACAAGGCTCAACCGCTAACGGAGGGGCTTTGTGGGTAGGGGATGGTTTGTGCGGCTACGACCCACCGTCAGCGGTTAAGCCTAAAGTTATGTCTAGATGTCTATTATATCTTCAAGATATGAAGCTACCTATAAGTGATGGCAGTTTTGCATTCAATTCATTCACACTTCCCCTCCAATCCCCTTATACGTCTCTACAAAAGCAGCTATTCGCTGGAAGACCCGCTGTTTTAGTATCAAATACTGCGGATTCAATGGACTCATTTTAGGTAATAGGGAGTTCAGTTCTGTTCCATTCTCACTGGCGTAATTACGTTTTAGTGATGTTGTAATGTATCTTTTCGCTTCTTCTACTTTTAGGTTTTCTTCTGTAATTAGCTCCGTTGCCTCCTTTTTCTGCCTTTCTTGTGCGTAGGCAAAAAAGGATTCCATGACGCTTGCCTTGTCTGGAATGGTATCAAGGTCTGTATCGTTGATATAATCTACTATCAACGTTTCTTTTGCCCGATTGCCTATGCTTGCACGGATGATGCGACGCATTTCATCTACTAAGGTAGTTTTATCTTTTGTTTTCTTATTGTGTTCAAAAATTAATTCCAGAATATAGTCTAAGTTAATTTCTTGCGATTTGAGCAAATCAACTTCGAAAACAACATCATCCCAATCAATTTTAGATGCCTCTGCTACAGCACCATCTTTCTCTCGACGCAACCAATCACGGATATCGTTATACGTAGAGCGATAGTCTTGTATGGTACGCTCAGGCAGGGTTTTTATGGCCTGCATCACTGCAATTTGTTCATCCGTTACAAAGTAGGTTTCTTTAAATGCTTCCACCGCTTCGGGGTCGTTCATATCAGTACTTTGCAGTGCTTTTAGATGGGCAAATTCATCGTAGTTCTGCAAGATATTCTCTACCTGCAAGTATTCGCCAAAGAGTTTTACAAACGCTTTTTTATCGCTCTCCTTAATGATTTCATCCGGGTCGGGGAATTTTTATCTTTGTTCTTTACCCGTTTGGCAAGGTCTCGGTAATAATTTTGAAACTCTTTACTATCTACGCCATAACTGCTCCCAAACATCGCATTATAATCCTGGATAACAGCCGTTAAAAACTCTTTCGCACTTTGGTCCATGGCAGACGGCTCAAAGGTTTCATCTACTATCTCACCGATGGCGTTTTGTTCCTCATTGGCAGCGAAAGAAAAGACAGTGGCTATTTTCAGCGGCTTTTCGCTTTCCTTTTGCAGCTTGTTCAACTCCTCGTAATAGCTTTGGCAGCTTCCACACTGCTCACGGCAAACATGGCATTAAAACCTTTATTACCTCCTTGCGTTCTGTGGGTTTTATGCCTGAAATTTTGTAAGATGTACTGCGATATCTCCTTGATTCGCATGGGGTGAAGGAACGCTGTTTTGTTTTCGGCTGCCGTCAGTTTCTTTTCATCCAATTCATTTTCGATACCTTTAAATTTGGGTCGCACATTATTATAATCCACCTTGAACTTCAATACTTTCTCATCCCGAATAGCGTCCGTTATCACGTAGGAATGTAACTCACGGCCAAAAACACTGGCGGTTGTTTCTGCACCCAAGGCATTTTGAGGAAAAATCGGCGTTCCTGTAAATCCAAACTGGTAATACTTCTTAAACTTCTTTCGCAGGTTTTTTTGGGCTTCGCCAAATTGAGAGCGGTGGGCTTCATCAAATATGAAAACGACTTGCTTCTGATAGATGGGCAAATCATTTTCGCTTTTCATCAAGTTGTTCAGTTTCTGTATGGTCGTGACGATGATTTTATTGTCATCCTTATCAATATTCCTTTTCAGCCCTGCCGTACTATCCGACCCATTCACACTATCGGGCGAAAAGCGTTGGTATTCTTATTATGGTCTGATAATCAAATCCTTGCGGTCCACAAAGAATACTTTGTCAATAAAATCAAAACTGCGTAGCCAGCCTTGCCGCCTTAAAACTGGTCAGGGTCTTACCCGAACCTGTGGTGTGCCAGATATAGCCCTCTATGGATGTCCATTTTTTTCGCTTCGTAGGCGCTCTTTATCTTCCATAAAATCCGCTCTGTTGCAGCAATCTGATACGGTCGCATGACGAAGGTTATCGCTTACATCAAAACCGAATAATGCAACAATACCTGCAACAGCGTATTTTTCTGAAAAAAGGTAGCTGTAAAATCCTTCAAATCCTTAATCAGCCTATTATCTGCCCTCGCCCAATTCATAGTAAAGTCAAAGCTGTTTTTATTGCGCTCAGTCGTATTGGCGAAATATCGGCTATCCGTACCATTGGAAATCACAAATAGCTGCAAGTACTTGAAAAGGAGTTGTCGCTGTTAAAACTCTCTTTGGAATAGCGGTGGACCTGATTGAAGGCTTCACGGATGGCAACGCCCCGCTTTTTTATTTCCACCTGCACCAAAGGCAAGCCATTGACCAAGATGGTGACATCGTACCGATTGGCATGTGTGCCTGTTTGTTCAAACTGGGTAATGACCTGCATTTTATTTCGGGCAATCTGCTGCTTGTCTACCAGGTAAATATTTTGGATATATACCGTCGTCAAAGACAAAATCATAGATGTAGTTATCGTGGATTTTCTGGTCTTATCCACCAGATTGTCACTGGGCTTATCAAATACTCCTCCACAAAACGATCCCATTCACCCTCCGTAAACACCATGTAGTTCAACCGCTGCAGCTGCACCTTTACGTTCGCCAACATAGCACCTGGGGTGGTCAGCTCTGGTAGATGTTCATACCCTTGATTGACCAAGTCGTGGGATAAATTCACGTTCGAGGGCGGCCTCAGTTTGATAGGTAGCAGCCGGCTCGTTTAGCGCGGAGTACTTGGTGTATTGCTCCAGTATGATGAAGTTGTTGGATTCTGCGATGGTGTTATGG
>JADJRC010000019.1 GCA_016712415.1 Lewinellaceae bacterium
GGTATTTTTCTGGATAAGGAGAAGGCAGGCCTGCACCTGCAGGCCGGCGCGAAGCGCGTGATCCTTTCCGCTCCGCCCAAAACCGACGACGTGCCCACCTTCGTGATCGGCGCCAACGCAGACCAGATCAAGGATACCGATCTGATTATTTCCAACGCCTCCTGCACCACCAACTGCCTCGTTCCGATGATTATGACACTGGACAAGGCGTTCGGAGTGGAACAGTTCTTCATGAACACCATCCACGCCTACACTGCCGACCAGAACCTGCAGGACGCACCGCACAAAGACCTGCGTCGCGCCCGTGCCGCCGCCCAGAACATCGTACCTACCAGCACCGGCGCTGCCAAGGCTGTGACGATGGTAGCACCCCACCTCAAGGGCAAGATCGCGGCACACTCGCTTCGTATTCCGGTGGCTACCGGTTCGATCACCGACTGCGTCTGCACGATCAAAAAGGCCGCTACCGTTGAAGAGATCAATGCTGTCTTCAAGGCTGCCGCCGAAAGCCACCTGAAAGGCATCATGGAATACAACACCGATGAAATCGTTTCCAGCGATATCGTGCGCAACACACACTCGGTTATTTTCGACGCACCGCTGACCCAGGCCAACGGCAATACCTGCCGCATCGTGGGCTGGTACGACAACGAAGCCGGCTATTCGGCGCGTTTGGCCCAACTGTGCGCCATGGTTTAAAATCAGTCGGGATCGGAATGCTCCAATTCTGAAAATTCCGATCCCGACATTAATATTCTGCCCATTCTCCAATTCTGAAAATTCTGATCCCGCGATGAATATAAATTTCAAAGACAAAAAAGCCCTCGTCCGCGTCGACTTCAATGTGCCGCTCGACAAGGAATTCAGGATTACGGACGATACCCGTATCCGTGAGGCCTTGCCTACGATACGCTATATCCTGGATCAGGGCGGTTCGGCAATACTGATGTCGCACCTCGGTCGGCCACTGGAAAAACGAAACGCTGACGGCAGCATCAACAGGCAGAAATTCACCCTGAACCATTTGGTGAAACACCTGCGCAAGAAACTCAAAGCAAAGGTTCACTTTGCAGATGATTGCGTCGGCAAAATGGCCGTGAAGAAAGCCGCTGCGCTGAAGCCCGGCGAGGTGCTGTTGCTGGAAAATACGCGTTTCTACGCCGAGGAAGAAAGCGGCGACCCGGGATTTGCCGAAAAACTCGCCAAACTCGGCGATATCTATGTCAACGATGCCTTTGGTACGGCGCACCGCGCGCATGCCAGTACGACCATCGTGGCCAATTATTTCGATAAAGCCCACAAAACCTTTGGGTTCCTCATGGAACGCGAGATCGAAAATGCGACCCGCGCCATGAAAAGTCCGGAGAAACCGGTCACCTGCGTGACGGGCGGTTCGAAGGTGAGCGACAAGATCATGCTGCTGGAGAAGTTTCTCGACTACGCAGACAACATCCTCATCGGCGGGGCTATGGCCTATACTTTTTTTCTGGCCAAAAAAGGTGCGGTCGGCAATTCGCTCGTGGAAGCCGACAAGTTGAAAACTGCCCGGGATTTTCTGAAAAAGGCAAAAGATGCGGGGGTGAAAGTATTACTGCCGCGCGATTCGGTGTGCGGCGACAAGTTTGCCGCTGATGCCGGCGTACAGGTATGCCCAAGCAACCAGATCCCTGACGGCTGGATGGGTCTTGATATCGGCCCTGCTGCCGCGAAATCATTCGCGACGGTGATTCGCAAAAGCAAAACGGTGATCTGGAACGGCCCGATGGGGGTGTTCGAGATGCCCGCATTTGCCAACGGCACCAAAGTTGTTGCAAAGGCCTGCGCCTCTGCTACCAGGAAGGGCGCGTTCACCATGGTTGGGGGCGGTGATTCGGTGGCAGCCGTAAACCAGCTCAAACTGGCCAAAAAAGTCAGTTTTGTCAGCACGGGCGGCGGCGCCATGCTGGAGTTTCTGGAAGGAAAGGAATTGCCGGGGATAAAGGCGATTGCGGGGTAATTGAGCAGGAGTCATCCCGAATTTATTTCCCGCAGATACCCGCAGAAAAAAACCGCAGATTGCCGCAGATTTGGTAATATTCTGCGCATTTCTGCGGGTAACACAATAGCGTTGTTGCGATATAACTGATTGAAAATCAGTGTCTTTTAATAAATCCATCCAGCCACTCGCTTATTCATCTGATGACTACAGTCATCTGATGAATGATCAACTCAAATTGGGGGCAGTACCGATAAAAGAACCCGCAGATTGCAACTTGGGCTAACTAATTGATTATCAATCCACAACAGCGCTAATGCCTACGCGAAATTCGGGATGACTCATGTTATGCTGCGTCGTTTCTTCAAACAGAACCGGAGAAATCCACACGGGATTTCTCCGGTTCATTGTTTTGGGTATTGAGCTTCTGCATTTGTAACTGGCAGGGATTCCACCATTGAAAATAAATATCTCAACCGCAGAGATATGCAACTAGGACGGGTGTACCTGCGCTGCGAAAGTCGCCTCAGTAAGCGGATTGGGATGCCCGGTATGATTAGTCAGCAAATCAGTCAGGTTTACATCGTATCCGGCAATGTGAGCTCTGACAAGCGCAGTACCTGCAGGCCGGACCGCGCTTGACCTGAAGAAGAAATTTACGGTGTCCTGAGAACTATGGGCATTAATGTTGATAGGGAGAGAGGTAAATAACGTCCCAAATGTTCCAGCACCGCCAGTTCGACTTACCTCCACTCCATTAATACCTATAACATGAAGCGTCACACCGGTCAGATTGAGGTGGCCATTGTTTCTTATTCTTACCTGAAATAAGACATTTTCGTTGACGTTGATCGCCGTACCGGGCGGGTTAACATCAACTATGCTTAATTGTACGCTGGCAGCAGGATAAGCGCTGACACCAGCAGCGAAATCATCAAAATACGGCATTTTCAAGAGTTTTTAGTAGGTGAATATTGATTTGTTTCTTTCCTTTTTGACGAAGGCATCAAGGAAATTTTCTTAAATATCCATCCCTTTCTTCAAATTCCGCACCTGCATTACGTCAAACCACCTCCAAACAGCCGTGTTCACGCAATTAAATCAACAATCCAATTCATCCATCGGGCTGGCCACTCGCTGATTTTTTTTGTGCGCAAGGTGGGTATAAATGCCCGTCGTCCTTAGCGATTCATGGCCGAGCAACTCTTGCACATGGTGAATATCAGTGCCTTGCTCCAGTAAGTGGGTGGCAAAACTATGGCGCAGGGTGCGCACGGTGGCGATCTCCCGTATACCTGCCTTTTGCACGGCCTGCTTAAAAACTGCCTCTACACTTCTGCCGGAATAGGGTCCGCCTTTGCGGCCTTCGTATAGCCAGTAGCTGATGCTGTATTCGTGGAGATATTCACGCAGACAGGTAGCCATTTTTTCCGACAGGAGGGAATAGCGATCTTTTTTGCCCCGCCGGCCTTCGACAAACACGCGCTTGCGGTCGAATTGAATGTCCTCCCTGCGCAGGCTGGTTAGTTCACTCAGGCGCAGTCCGGCGGAATAAATCAACATGAGCATGGAACGGTGCTTTACGTTCCTCACGGCTTTAAAAATGCAGGCAATCTGCGCGCCGCTGAGCACATGGGGCAGTTTGGCAGCCGCTTTTGGCCGCAGACCACTGAAATCTGTATGGCGACAAAGGAGGTGTTCGAAGTAAAAACGGATGGCGTTCAAAGCCTGCTGCTGTGTAGCCTCTGCCCAGTGCTTTTCCCGGGCTTGTTGGCGCAGGTAGATTCCTACATCTTCCTCCTCAATGGCGTGGAGATTTTTTTTGGAGAAAAACGCAAAAAAAGAACGGAGATGACTGCCATACGATTTTATGGTGCGCCGGCTGTATTTGCAGGAAGCTAATGCATGTTCTGCCGACAAGAGTTCAGCCTGGTGTGCGTCTGACAGGGCGGGGGGAGGAGCTACTGCCCGCCCTTTTTCCGAATTATCGGGAAGGGAGCTGGGGTTCTCAAGGTATTTGGTTTTTTAGTGTTTGCAAAAATACCCCTGCACGAAGCGCCTGATTTTTTAGCCCGGTTAATTCTTGATTAAAAAACAATAAACTTTGAATTACTTGTTGAAAAGCAGGGGCTTTGCAAAGAAAGCCTGCGCAAACCAGCAATGTTTTAAGTGTACACCTGCGGGAAAATCAGAAGGCGCTCAAGATTGTAAAAGAAAACGAGCAGATCAGCTCTTTCCTTTTTTTCCACCTTTAGCCACCTTTGGCGTTGCGGCACGTGCCGGACGCTCCTTCTTTTCCGGTTCCACATCGGTCAGGCGGTTAGGGTCGTCAAGCGTATGTTTGCGGAACCACAGGAACAGGCCACCGAAGAACAACAGCAGGGCCAGCACTGATGCGGCTTTGGAAATGGTTTCGCCGAGATAGAACGACTGCGGTTCAAAACGCATTTCGAGTTTCATGTTCTGTCCTGCGGGCAGCCGCATGGCGCGCAGCAGGTAGTCGGCCTTGACAAAATCGGCGGCAGGCTGGCCGTTGATGGAACATTTCCAGCCTTTGGAGGGTGGATAGTATATCTCGGAGAACACGGCGAGTTGGTCGGATTGGGCCGAATACTCGTACTCCATTTTGTCCGGATGATAGGCAGTAAGCCGGATGGTGGCCGTGCTGTCGGGCCGGATATCCAAACCACCCAGCGCCGCTTCGTATGATCGCTGAATCAGGGCGCTGTCGCGGAAATTCAAACCGGCCATTGCGTCGAGTTCCGCATCACCGGTCTCAACTGTTTTAAAACCTTTTACAAACCAGGCGTTGCCCAGGGCTGCCGGGTTGTTTATCAGTTCTCCAGAGGGCTTGACAAGGTATTTTGCGTTGAACAACCCCGCCATCTTCATTATACCGGGCAGGTATCGCTCATCTTCGGGATATACGTCGCCGAAGTACTTGTCGATCATATCCTGGTAGCGCTGCAATTTGGCGGCATGGTAGCCGCTCAGGCTTTTATGGAAGTACGACGCAGCGGCATTGACCGTCATTTTGCCCCTGGCATAATCGAGTACCCGGTAATGGATATCTTTATCTTTCCTGATCTCGGTGTCGAACGGCTGCGCCTGAGGAGGAGCAGTTGCCGATTTTTTGTTTTCATAATTGCTTGCATCGAGGGTGCGGTTGCAAACGAGCCAATGATCGGTCAGACCCAGCAGGGCGATGGCGCCTACGGCAAGTCCGGCTTTCAGGCTGCCTTTGAGGTAAAACCACAGGAGCCCCGCAGCAGCCAACACAAAACCGATGGAGCGGAAGGCATCGCCGCGAACATACGCGGAGCGGTCATTTTTCAAGGCGCTCAACAGGTCGGGTACCTGCTCCAGCATATTGTCGCGCTGTCCGGCATCCGGTGCAAACATGATAGCCAGCAGGCAAAGCAGTACGGTGACACCAGTAGCAATACCCAGCATACGTTTTTTTCTTTCCGGCGCGATATCCGGATCGGCCATTTTCTGTAGCCCCAGGGCCGCAAGTGCGGCAAAGCAAAGTTGCCCCATACCCATTGCCATCGAGACCGCACGGAATTTGTTGAACATGGGAAAATAATCGTACAGCAGATGGTTGAGGAAAAAGTTTTTTCCCCATGCCAGGGAGACCATGAAAGCGCCACCCGCCAGCAGCCACCATTTTACGTCGCCGGGTACCAGCAATGCGCCGAGCAGGAACAGGAAACACACAATAGCGCCGAAATAGATGGCCGTACCGACAAACGGCTGATCGCCGGTGTACATCAGCACAGCGGTTTGCTGGTCTGCCTGTTCCGGTGGCAGCTGCTGACTGTACTTTTGGATAAATGTTTTGTACAGGCTTGTGTTTTTATACGTTTCATTGGCGCCGCCGCCGGCATAGTGCGGCACGAGTAAAGTAAAACTTTCGCCGACACCGTAACTCCAGCCAAACAAATAATCGCGATTCAACCCGTCGCCTCTTTCTGCATCCTTGCTGAGTTCGGATTTGCCGCGGATCGTCTCCTGGCTGTATTCGTAGGTGGGCCACAACCTGGAGGTGTTGCAGGCAAAACCTAAAGCGATGGCCAGGCCGCTGACAACCAGTGCTTTGCCCCAGGAAACAAATGCCTTGTGCCTTAAAGCATCGGCAAACCGGGCCAGAAAATAAATACCCGACAACAGCAGCGTATAATACGTAATCTGGACGTGGTTGGCGTTCAGTTGCATGGCAATAAACAGGGCCAGAAGTCCTCCGCCGAGCCATAACCGGCCGTTGAACACAAGCACCAATCCTGCCAGTACGCCGGGCGCCAGCGCCAGAGCGGCCATTTTGGTCGAGTGGCCGGCTTCCAGAATATCGACGTTGTACGACGTGATCCCGAAGGCCACAGCGCCGAACAGGGCGACCCGCCAGTCGGCATTCAATACGCTCAACAGCAGATAAAGACAGAACATGGCCACAAACACCTGCGCCCAGGCTGCCGTATAGTCGGTCCACAGAAAAAGGGTTTTGTAAACGGGCTTGGTAAGGTTGCCCGTTACCGGAGAGTATATCTGATACCCCGGCATGCCGCCAAAGGTACTGTTGGTCCAAAGTGGCGCCTTGCCATCTTTTTTCAGGTATTCCTGTATTTCCGTTTGCATGCCGCGCGCGCGGTCGTTATCCGGCTGGCTCAATACTTTCCCGTTGAATGCATTGGGCGCGAAATAAACTGCTGAAACGATCATCAAAACGACGACAGCGATCAGATGGGGGATGATTTTTTTGAAATCCATGTCATTGAAAATATGGCGTGGCAGAAACGGTGTTTTCTATCAGTGTCAAAAGAATGGGGCGAAGGTATTGAAATGTTTCCGGAGCTGGACTCAGTTGAGGTGCTGCGAAATATTGCGCAGCACATCGGCGGGAATTTCATGCCCGCCGTCAAAGGGTTTTTCTTCGAAATCGACACCGTTTTTGTCTTCGATCTCCTGAAGGGTGGATAGGTGGTCGGGTGTCAGGAAAGGGTCGCTCGTGCCATACAGCAAATAGAGGTTTTTGTCGTGCAGATAATTGCGGTGTTCTGCATAATTGAGGTCTTCAGGAGGCATTCCGGCCCACAGTATCATATCGTGGAAGTGCGGATGGTTGCGCAGCGCCCAGCGGCAGACGGTCGCAGTGCCCTGGGAAAAGCCCAGCAGTACGATACGAACATCATAGGGTAGCAATTCCGTGAATTGGTTGTAGAGCGTTTGCAGGAAATAAGCGTAGTCGGCGATCTGGCCTTCCCGGTGGTGGCGGGTCATCCAATTGGCTGCTACCGATCCGCTGAATCCCTTTTTATAAAAATAATTCATGCCTTCGGGTGCGACGATGAGGGTTTTGCCGTCGTCGAGTTGCCTGAAGTTTTCCACAAATTCAGAGGCCAGTTGCGCGTAGCCGTGGCAAACGATCCACAACTGCCGGATATGAATGCCGGGCTCGCCCAACAGGCAGTAATAAGCGGTTTTGGAAACGGTAATTTTTTGATACTCCATTGTACATGCATCTTGCGGGAAGGCCCGAAGATATAAAAATAAGCGCCTAATCGACAAAACCCGTTTTGCCGGACCGGGCGAATAGCACTTCGCCTATTTTTGCTTACACAAAACTACTGCATGATGCTCCGCTTTTTTGCCACCCTTGGTTTTTTTGCCATTTTATTCAACCCCGAAAACTACGCCTGCGGCTACAATTTTGTCGGCGATTGTTCGAGCCGCATTTCCCTGAGCATCAATGGCACAACCGACAGCTTTGAAGTGGCCAACTGTCCCGGAGTGTTGCAGTTCGACGGATTCACGCTTGGTCGCTTGCAGTCGCTACACCTTTCCAGGGCTACGGGTGTGACCTGGGAAAGTTGCCAGAACAATGTTTCCGGTATGTCGCTCTTTTACCGGGTATATGAACAGGGGCTGCCTGCCGGAGGCTGGCAAAGTTTCAGCCTGGAGGAGGATTACAACACGCTGGACGGGCCCTATACAACGCGTTACCGCAGCCATAACACAGATATTGATCTCACAAACGGACTTGCCGTTGGGAAAACCTACGTCCTTGAAGTGTACTACCTGGCCGAAGTGGACACAATTGGCGACGATTTTATACCGGAAACAGGACTGTTGCTGGACAATAACGGACAGAATTACCATTTCACTTTCGGATACGACGGCCCCGCCGCGCCACCATTTGTAGTAGCAGTCACCAAAAATATCGGTGTCCGGTGCAACGGGGAGGCCAATGGGGTGGCCGGGGTGAGCGTATGCGGCAACCAGAACGGCTTGTTCCACCAATGGTCGACGGGGAGCAACAATTTCCCGATCCTGACCAACCTGAGCGCCGGCATGTATTCTGTCACCGTCACGGGCAGCGGGCATACCGCAAGCGATACAATCGTCATTGCAGAGCCCCAACCGCTGGTGGCACAATTCTTTCCGGTAGCCGGAGTGGGCTGCGGAGGACTGCCGGGAGAGGCGACGGCGGTACCCTCGGGCGGCACATCACCATACGCTTACCTCTGGGCTAATGGTCAGGGAACGGCCACAGCCACCTTTGTCAATGCCGGCATGTATGCCGTAACAGTCACCGATGTTCATACCTGTAGCGCTGTTTTTTCTGTCGATATACCGGCGCAACCTGTGGTGACAATCAGCGCAACGGTAGAAATATGCGGTGGCGAGGTCTTTGCCGTGGGCGGTCTGGAATTCGATCAAACCGGTTATTTTGAATTGAACCTGCCGGGGTTGAACGGCGGCTGCGATACGGTGCTGCAATTAAGCCTCCATGTGCTGAACCCTGCTGCCGCGTTCGTCACACTGCCCGATACCGCACTGGTCACTTGTCTGAATCCGGTCGTCAATCTTTGCGCCGCCCCCGTTGCCGGTACAACGTACCAGTGGGCAGTTAACGGCACGCCTGTTTCCAATTCCCTTTGCCTGCCTGCCTCGCCCGGTGCAGCGGAATACGCACTCACTGCCCATACGGCCGGGCAGTCGAAAGTTTGCACGGCAAGCAGGGTGATCCCACAGGAGGAGTATGTGGCGCAGCCTGCATTGTCTGCCTCGGGCACGCTGTCATTCCTGTCCAATTGTTACCAGGCCGACACCGCAGTTTTTGTTTTATCTGCGACGAGTAATGCCCAGGGGGCATCATTTAATTGGTATCTCGACGGGCAATTGGTTTCTGCTGCCGATACCTGTACGGTACTTTCCACGGCATTCAACTACCCGGATATTAACGCGCCGATTGTATTTGTGACCGATCAGTATGGCTTCCAGAACGGGCCGGTATTCGCTTTGCTGGATGTGACCGGGCCGCCTGAGCCGCCGGGCTTTACCATGGACCAGTCGCCCGACTTTTGTCTTCAAATGGTTGATGTAGTGCAATCCATATCCGGGAACCAGCCTCCGTATACCGCAGCGTGGAACGGAGCGGCTGTAGCTGCCGACAGTTTTTCGCTGCCGCCGGGCCCGTACGAAGTGGTCGTCACCGATGCAGCAGGGTGCAGCACGGTTTACCAAACAAGTCTGGCGCCATTGTATACTACTTTGGTGGAGCATGTTCCGTATGGCGATTCGATCGGTGGTGTCGCCGGTATTTTTCTGAACGGCGACCCGGAAGCGTTTACCTATCTGTGGAGCACGGGCGATACCACTTCAGGTATCAACAACCTGGGACCCGGTCAGTTTTGCGTCACCGTCACGGAAACGGCAAGCGGGTGCAGCCTTTCTACCTGCCTTGCCATCCTGGTTCCGGCAGACGATGGCCCCGGGCTCCCGCGGCTTATGCTCTCGCCAAACCCCGCTGAGGCCGGCCAGTGGGTTGAAGCAAGCCTGCCGGAAAAAATTATAGCAAATGAATGGACGGCTGAAATACTCGATGTGCAGGGGAAAACGTTAAGAGGACTTCCTTGCCAGATAGAAGACAATCGATGGCGTTTTCGTATTCCGGACGGTATTTTGCCTGGTATTGTTGCAGTTCGCTTGCACGATCGAAGCGGCAAACAACTGGCCGGAAAATTGTTACTCCGCTAAACCTGATTGATCACTTTCTGCCTGCAGTATTTTACATCCGAGTATTTTACTACTTTTGCGGAAGTTTAAAATTGCAAAACATCCATTCTTATCACTATCAAAAATTTCCAAAACATGAGCAAAAAACTGTTTTTCCTCCCAGCTCTTCTTTTAGTTTCTGCTGCATTGTACTTCAGCTCCTGCGGCGACGACTGCAAAGTTAAAATCGAAGATTTTGTTGGCCAATTCGCCGTTACGGAAGATTGTTCCAACAGCGCACCTTCTGCCTATACCGTGACGATCACCAAAGGTGCAACCGACACCGAAGTGAAGATTTCCAACTTTTGGAGTCTCTTCGGCGCTGCTGTTACGGCCAATGTAGACTGTGATTTCATCGACATCCCGCGCCAGGAGCCCGACAACGACAAGTACTTTGTTGAAGGTTCCGGTACCTTGAGCCAGGAAAATGACATCATCGTGATCAACATTACCTACAAAGTAACAGACGAGACCGATCCGGCCAACATTACGACGGATAATTGCACATCCACGCAATACATCAAGATCTGATCTTGGACTGATACAATAGTTAAAGCGGCAGTCCTGTTTGATCAGGGCTGCCGCTTTTTATATGTAACGCCAACCTCCGGTTGGCAGTACCGCCAACCTCCGGTTGGCAGAACCGCCAACCTCCGGTTGGCAGCACGAAATGGTTGTTACCGGCAAGGTATCGCCAACCAGAGGTTGGCAACACATGAGAGGCTGTGTACTGCCAACCAGAGGTTGGCAACACATGAGAGGCTGTGTACTGCCAACCGGAGGTTGGCGATACTGGACAAAAAAATCCCGGATTTTCCTGACAGAAAAACCCGGGACAGTATGGTAATACCGGATCGGAAGGCGATTATTTACCGCCGCCGCCCTGCATTTTTGCTTTCTTTTTATCAGTATTCGGTGGTGCGCCCTGCATTTTGTCTGCTTTTTCCTGGGTGTTTGGAGCGCCCTCAATTTTGCTCTTTTTGGGATCGGTAGGAGCGGGAGCAGGTTGCGGAAGCGGGTCTACAGCCGGGCCTTTGCCACCTGTACCGGCTTTGGACTTCGGTTTGGACGCTTTGGCGGGCTTCTTGCCGGCAGCCTCATCGGCGGCGCGCTGAGCCAGGATTTCGTCGAAACGACGCTGTGCTTCCATGTTTACTTTCTCCGAACATTCCTGATCTTTTTGCATACGGATCTCGTCGAGCTTCATCGTCACCATTTGGGCGATTTCAGCCTTTTGTTGTTCCAGCGTTTTACCGTCGAATGCGGAAAAAACGAAGAAGCCGGCAACGGCTACAATGCCGAGCATGAGCAGTTTTTTATTCATCGTGATTGAATTTTTACTGTGAAAAGTTAGTGATGGTAGTTACCGGGTGCGGGATTACTGCACCTGCGGCTGCGCTGCGGCAGCTTCCATGTCAAGCTGGTTGACCCGTTCCTGAACACGTGTTTCAAATTCTGCATCGCATTTGGCGGCCATTTCGCTTTCAACGGCGGCACGTCCGGCTTCAACACCTTTTTGAACTTCAGCGTCGAACTGCTCCTGTGTAAGCAGTTTTTCGCCGCAGGAAGCCATGGTGAACGCCAAAGCGACCCCGGCAAGAATTCCCAAGACAGTTTTTTTCATGTTAAGAATTGTTTTGTTAGTTAAAAAATTACTGTGCAAAAGTAGAGCAGATGCTTGGAATGATCGTACAAATGGCCGCAAAAATTATGGCTCGCCGAGCGTCCGTAATATTGCCGGCCTGATTTTCCAACCAGTCTGTGGATAAATAAACGGCAATTTCGTCCTATCATTGTTTCTCCAAAACTACCGTCGATCAATCCGGAACAGGATGCGTGGTAGTGGCGTAATTGCACAATATACAGGTATGTTTTTTTTCAACAGGATATTACTGGTTATTGCTGTTTGCTTCACCGGAAATGGATTATTGGCTCAAACGGAAGACCCGTCTACGGGCGAACTGCTGGAGAATTTTTTTCGCGACAATGAACAGGCCACCGAATCCGACGCCCAGATTTTTCTTGAAAACCTGGAAAACTACCGCTCCCGGCCGCTCAACCTGAACCGCGCCACACGCGACGACCTGCTGGGGCTGCGCCTGCTCAATGAAATCCAGGTGGATAATTTTATGGACTACCGGGATCGGTTCGGGCCACTGCTCAACGAGTATGAATTGCAGGCTGTTCCGGGCTGGGGATTGGCCGATATCCGCCGCATCCTGCTGTTTGCAAAGGTCGTCACCGGTCTCGATACCCGGAACGTCAATATCCTGCACGGGATATATGAGGGCGACAATGAATTGCTGTTGCGCTGGGGCCGCCCCGACCCACCCAATTACGTGGCCCGCACCGCCGAAGGCGAACCAAATGCGTGGGCATTCCGGTACAGGCATACGTTTGACAATCGACTGCGCTTTGGATTTACGGCGGAAACCGACCCCGGCGAAGCCTTTTTCAGCAAGAGCAACAAGCACGGTTTCGACTTTTACAGCGCACACCTGTTCGTCCAAAACCTGAACAATACGGTAAAAGCGCTGGCTCTTGGCGACTTCTCCGCCCGGTTTGGACAGGGCCTGCTGCTGCAAACAGGTTTTTCTCCCGGCAAATCGGCCGAAACGGTATCCGTCGCCCGCGGCGGCCGCAAGGTGAACGCCTATTCCGCCTTCGGAGAAACGTTCTTTTTTCGTGGAGCCGCTGCGACTATAAAGGCCGGTAAACACCTGGAAATCACTGCCTTGTACTCCAGCCGCTTGCGCGACGCAAACGTTGTGACTCCAGATACCGCCGATTTGGAGTTTCCGGAGATCGTGTTCACTTCCGTGCAGAGTTCGGGTTACCACCGCACCGCCTCCGAAATTGCGGATGAAAAAGCTTTGCGCGAGCAGGTGGCGGGGTTTTCTGCCCAATGGGCCTGGAAAATGGGACATATTGCCGTCAACGGCCTTCATTTGCAATACGATAAACCCTGGAACCCGGCGCCGGCGGCATACCGCCAGTTCGTCTTCCGCGGCAACAGCCTGACCGGACTCAGCCTCGACTATTCCTGGCGACGCCGCAACTGGGTGCTGTTCGGCGAAACGGCGCGCAGCGATAATGGCGCCGTGGCTACCCTGAACAGCGTTTTGTTTTCACCCGACCGGCATGTAACGCTGACCGCATTACACCGTTCGTTTCCAAAGAATTACCAATCCGTTTATGCCTTGCCGTTTGCCGAATCTTCCGGCGCTGCCAACGAACAGGGACTTTACCTCGGAGCGGATATTCGTTACATAAGGCGCTGGCAGATAAATGTTTATGCCGACGTTTGGCGGCACCCCTGGCTGCGCTTCGGGGTGAGCGCCCCGTCCCGCGGAAGGGAGTTTCTGGCGAGGGTATTGTGGACGAAAAGCAAAACGTTTTCGGCCTATCTGCTTTGGCAGAGTGAAACCAAGGAGCGCGACAGCGACCTGGAGGGTATAACAGGATTGCTGGAAAACCAGCGCGACCGACTGCGATTGCACGCTACCTATAAGGTATTGCCCGCAGTGGAAATGCGGAGCCGGATCGAATGGACTACTTTCCGGGTTGACAGGGACAACAGGAGTAAAGGATATATTGCATATCAGGAGGCTGTTATCCGGCCTGTCGGCTCCCGGTTGTCCGGCGCGCTGCGGTATGCCATATTTGATACGGAAAACTTTGATACCCGCGTATTTGCCTTTGAGAACGACCTGTTCTCCTCCATATCTATTCCGGCATTTTCGGGCCGTGGCACACGCTGGTATGTAAATATGCAGTGGCGGGTCAACGACTGGATGCGCCTGGAAGCCAGGTATGAACAGACGGATCAGGAAAAAGCGGTTACCAGCAGCGGGACGACGGGCAGGGAAAAGTACTGGAAAGTTCAGGCCAGGTTTCGGTTCTGAAACCCTGCAGGGAAAATCAATTAATGGCTTCTACGCCGACAATTTCGGGAATTTTGCCCCGAATCGCCTCCTGGATTCCTGCGCGGAGGGTCATGGCCGACATCGAACAGGATTCGCACATACCTTTCCAGCGTATCTTGACGTGCATATCGTCGGTCAGTTCTACCACCTCGACATCACCGCCGTCTACCTGCAAATGAGGCCTGACCAAGCTGAGGGCATCTTCAATTCGATCGAGCATTTCCTGTTTATCGTTCATTCTCCAAAATTTCATGCAAAGGTAACCCGAAAAACGGGCTTTTGTTGATAGTGCCCCGCGATATATGCATACTCAGCGTTTCAGTTTGTCGCGGTACAACTCCCGCATCTTTCTCACCTTGGGGGCAATGACAATGCTGCAGTAAGGCTGGTATGGGTTTTCCTTGTAGTAGTTCTGGTGATAGGTCTCCGCTTTGAAGAATTCAGGAGCGGGGCTGATCTCCGTTACCACGGGGTGGTCCCAGATTTCGCCTGCTGCCTTTTTGGCCGCTTCGGCGATCTCCTGTTGCTCCGGAGTATGGTAAAAAATGACAGAGCGGTATTGCGTACCAATATCGTTGCCCTGCTGGTTGAGCGTGGTCGGATCGTGGGTCGTAAAGAAAATATCCAGTATTTCCCGGTAGGTGATGACAGTGGGGTCGAAAGTGATTCGTACGACTTCGGCATGACCGGTCAGGCCCGTACATATCTCCCGGTAACCGGGGTTGGTTGTATTGCCGCCGGAATATCCGCTTTCGAGCGACAGCACGCCGGTCAGGTCCTGTAAAACGGCCTCCACACACCAGAAACAGCCGCCGCCGAGGGTTGCCACTTCGGTTCGGTCGGATGTCGGGGTTGAAGGAATCGCGGTACTATCCATGGTTTTGTTCATAACAGCAGGTTTTGCAGGCACATACAACGGCTGAAGGGCGCTTTGGGTTTAAAGCCGACGGAAAGGCGTTATCTTTTGTCGTCCAGCGAACATTTCAGGGCTCAAACACTGCCCGGGTCTTCAATCAACCACTTCAATTCCGTTTGAAGGGCGAACAACATAACTGTTTATTTTTCTGCTAAATACACGTTGATAATCTGCATCAAGCGATTGGGTAAATGCCTCGACGGCCTCGTTTTTTACCAGGTTGATCGTGCAGCCCCCGAACCCGCCACCCATCATACGCGAGCCGGTTACCGCATCATCGACACGTGCAGCATTCACCATAAAATTCAATTCCGGGCAACTCACCTCATATGCCCTGTCCAGGCCGTCGTGCGTTTGGTACATGAGTCTGCCGAGTTGCCGTAAATCGTTTTCCCGCAGGGCGGTACAGGCCTGTTCGACCCGCGCTATCTCTTCGACTACGTACAGGCAACGGTTGTATACCGACGGACGGAGCTGGTTTTCGTGGGCTTTCAACAGATCAGTGGATACGTCGCGGAGGCTGGCAATGTCTGGATAATAGCGCTTTAAAATAGCTACGCCTTCTTCACATTCCCGGCGGCGGGTATTGTATTCCGACGCGACAAGGGCGTGTTTTACACCCGAATCGCACAATACGAGGCTATGATCCGGCATCCGGAAAGGAATGTATTCGTAATCCAGGCTTCGGCAATCCAGTTTGATCACATTGCCGGCCCTGCCCATCACCGAGGCAAACATATCCATGATACCGCATTGCATGCCGACAAAATTGTTTTCACCGCGCTGCGCAAGCCGGATGATGTCCAGTTGGGACAACCCGAGCCCATACAGCGCGTCAAGAACGAACATGGCGCCGCTTTCGAGGGCTGCCGACGACGACAGTCCCGCCCCCAGTGGTACGTTGCCTCCAAAGGCGAGGTTCAGTCCGCCGAACTCCAGACCATCTTTCCGCGCTTCGCTGAATACGCCCAACAGGTAATTCACCCAGGTAAACTGTTTTTGAAAAACCAGGGGCTGGTGTTCTGAAATGAAATGCTCGTTCAAGTCCGCTGCGTAGAACGCAAAACGCCTGTCATTGCGCTTTCCTGCGGCAAACCAAATCGCCTTGTCGATGGCTGCGGGCAATACCAGGCCGCCGTTATAATCGGTGTGTTCGCCGATCAGGTTGATGCGCCCCGGCGCCCGGACGACAATATCAGGCCTGGCGGAAAAAATGGAGGTGAATGTTGTGCTTACGATGTTGGGATGCATGAATCTGGTAAAGTTCTCCATCGTGAAAACGAGATGGGGCAATAATCCATATTGTTGCCTAAATGTGACGATTTTAGCGGGGTCTTGGACTGGTTTTTGTATGCAGAGTTGACTAATCTTGCAGCATTAACAAACACTAAGTACTGTGACAAGGTTATTCAAATCATTTTGTCAAAGTATTTGCATCTGTTTTCGGTCACAATGTATATCTCTAAAATTATTTTCGGACTTTTCATCTCCTGTACCCTTTTCTTTGCCTGCGGTAAGGAAAAAGAATCTCCCGCTCCCTTGCCGGAATACGGCGCAGCCGCGAACCCGACCGGCGATTCGATTGGCGGCGGCAATGGCTACAGCAAAATCCTGCTGACAGGTGATTTCATCGTGGACAATGTCCAGGAACTGTTGTCCGCATTCAATAGCGCCCAACCGGGCGATGTCATTTATGTCGCACCGGGGGCTTCCATCGATCTTTCCGGCGTTACCAATGTCGAAATTCCGGAAGGCATTACCCTTGCCGGCAACCGCGGGCATAACGGCGCAGCCGGGCCATTACTGTTCAGCACTTCCACCCCGTTCGAAAGCGCCATTTTTTACGTCCAGAAAAACGTGCGCATCACCGGACTGCGGTTCAAGGGGCCCGACGACAATTACGCCGATATTGACTACGCCGTACGGCCGGAATCCAAAGTGCTTTGTTTTGCCGCTGAAGGGGAGAATATTGAAGTGGAAAACTGCGAGATATCCAATTTCAGCAGGGGAGGGGTAGAAGTATACCCCAGGGGGAAAAATGTGTATGTACACCATTGCTACCTGCACGATATTCACTCCTATCCAGTTATTGCGCTGAACAAGTCAGAGTTGCCGCTGCTTATCGAGGCAAACAAAATTCACTGGATATGGCACGCTACTGCGGGCAGCGGCGCACCGGGAACGGGCTATGAAGCGCGTTATAACCTGATTGTCCGCGAGCCTGCGCCCGATTCCTGGCAACCCTACGACGGTTCATTTGCCATCGATATGCACGACTACTTGCAGGTATTGCAGGAAAGGGGACATCACATCGCAGGTGATATGATGAATGTACACCATAATACCTTTATCAACAACGCAGGCAGCGATCCGTCGGTACTGACCTCACTGGATGTTGAGGTTAGGGGCGTGCCGCGTGTGCTGGCCGAATTTCACCACAATATTTTTTTGAACAGCGACCCGGCGCAGGCAGTGGTGCACCTTGACGGCAATGTCTGGGTGTACGAAAACCTGTACGGGCCACAACAGACCCTGGTTCCAATCGCCCTGCAATCGACGCCCCAAATCCTGTTTATACAACCGGCTCCGCCGGACATTGAGGTTCCCGTGCTTAGCGGCGACATCGCTGTGGATTTCAAGGTGAACCTGCTGAACACGCTCGAACTGAAATCTGTGCTGGTGGAACTGAACGGCACGACAATTTACTCGGGTGACAAAGTCCCCACAGCCGGCGAAGTGACGATCAATACGTCTACGCTCGATCCTGCGCTGCCGTTTTACGAACTAACAGTAACGGCGACCGATACGCGGAATGTAGTGGGCAAACACACAACGGTGTTCAGGGTGGAGTAACCGGAGAAAAAAAGAAAAGGCGCCCGGATTTTTTCGTTAGAAAGGGTACACATTTTTTTCAACAAACCCGCAGATCACCGCAGATTCGGGATTTCAAAATATGCTGCTTCAAAATTTCTGCAGGAAATAGCTGCGCATTTCTAAGGATAATTTTGGGCATGTTTTTGTGTCACACATCAAAAAAACCGAGGGGATTTCTGTCAAAATGCTTGATTGCGAGGCCGTTATTGCCCAGTTGCATGCCCTTTTTGATGTCGAACCCTGCCTCGCAGGCATTCACCAGGAGTAACCCGCCAAAGCATTTCACCAGGAATTTCCCGCTTTCGAAAACGGCCGCCACCGAGCCTGCCGGCAGGTTTTCGTAGCCAAAATCGTTCAGGTCAAACACCTGTGCGTCCCAGATGGTCATTTTCCGGTCGCCGGAAAAGGTAAACGCCCCACCGAATGGACGTGTCACGGCCCGGATGAAGCGCTCGATCACGTACACATCCTGTTCCCAGTTGATGAGGCCGTCTTCCGGAGTGCGTTTGGGATAATAAGTCGGCGTCAGGGAATCATCCTGTTTTGTCAGTTTGAATGTATTGTTTACCAGGTTCTCGATATTCCGCTCGACGAGATATTTCATGGCGAGCGTATTTTTAAAGTGCATGGTTTCTGCCGTGTCGCGATCCGAAATCTGAAACTTGAAGGTATCTACGATATCGCCGGAGTCGACACCCGGATCATAGCGGAACAGGTTGGTGTAAAAAACCTGCCGTCCTTCCATGATCGACCAGTTCATGGGCGAGCGCCCCCGGCCGAGCGGAAGGTTCATGGAACTGCCGTGCATGCCGAAAGCGCCGATGGACAAACTCGACAGGACTTCCGGCGGGATAAGCCGTTGCCATCCGAGCACAAAGGCAACATCAATTTTCAGTGCGCCCAGATATTCCTGGTCCGCTGCATGCTTGAGGGAGTAATACTTTGATTGATAGACGTTTATCCCTTTCGATCGGGCAATTTCCTTCAGGTCGAGGTAGTCTGCCACGTCGTGTTTTTGTCCGGCTTCCGGACTGATCGTGATAAGATGGCTGATCTTGCAGGGGATATTCAGGTTGTCGAGCAGAAAGAGGGTAGTGGCCTTACATCCGAAAACCGCTATTTCGTCATAGACTTTCATGGATAGAACGGAAGGGTATGCAGTTGTTGGAAAAATCAGTTTTCAGCGACTCAACTTTTTGATCGTAAAAAGTGCGCAACTTGTCCAGGTTTTGTTCGCCCTCAAGCATCCACCACACGGGATGGATAAGTATGTGCAACGGGCGCCGCTCCTTGAACTCGGCAGAATCGAACGGGTGGCCAAATCGCCAAATGCCCGTGGAATCTGCGAAATACTTGATGTCGCGAAAATATTTGGACTGATAGGTATGCTCGATGTTGAATATCGGCGCGTCGAATTCGCGGAAAAATGCGTTTGGGCGGTGCAGGCTGATGATGCTGACCTCCTCACGAAACAACTCGCCGAAAAGCGCCAGCTCCAACTGAAGTCCCTGGTGGAAGTCCTCGTATACGGTTGGATCGAAATGTATGGATATCTGGTGGCCCAACTCCCTGATCATGAGGATGTTCTCATGATCTTGCGGCGAAAATGGATTGTAGAAATTGGAACGGAGCAAGAAGAAGTAGGTTGACTTGATGCCGAGACCGGATTCGATCTTCGCCGACTGCAACGCGAACGCCGTATCAAAATCAATGTCATGACGCAGGGCGATCTGCGCCTGCGATGTATCGATCTCCGGGAAAAGGCAAAACCGGTAACCCTGGTCGAGACAGGCCTTCAGGAATCCTTCATACGAGCCGAACCTGATGTTGGTGTTTTCCGGAACATGCTGAACCTGATCGGCAGAAGTCTCCTTCTGCCGATCAGGTAGTGTTGAAATATTCATCATGGTATTGGTATGCGTCATATCGTTTCTACGAAGAAACAGCAGGTTTAAAACAGCCGGAAAGGTAATACACGAAACGGGTACCCGGTATTAATTGCTTCTGACCTTCTTGAAAACGATATTGCAAAAAGCCTTCCAAAAATACCGCATGTCGGTGAGGATGGGGTTGCGCTCGTATGCTTTCAGGTAACGGCATTCGATATCCACAACATCTTCGAGAGACTTTGGTATTTCGACGTAAACCGGTGGAATGAGACCCGGTTTGAATTGTTTACGGTAATCCTGAAACTCTTTCGGGTACAAACCGAAATAATGCTTGCTGAGCGGGCGAACACCCATGAGTTTGACATCACCCTTGAGCCAGTTGATCAGCATGGGCAATTCGTCGATCCAGTATTTGCGGAAAATACGGCCCATGGTGGTGACCCTGGGGTCGTCTTTGAACTTGCCGCCTTTCTGCAGTCCGTAATTATCATAGATAAAGGCCTGCAGGTACTCCGAATAGGGATACATGGTCCGGAGTTTATAGACATTGAAGATTTTACCGTTTTTCCCTACCCGGCGCAGTTTGATAAGCGGCCCGTAGGAAGCATCGCTGTTATAATCCGGTTCTGCAATTTTTTGCGCGACGAAGAACATTTGTCCGCCAGCATCGACCGTTTTCAGCAATTTGTAGCCACAGGAGTAGAGACGGCCGTAGGTTTCCATCTCGGAAATGACCCGGTTGCGGCCCAGTGTCAAAAGAAAATATAAATGCTTGAGATGGGGCATTTTAGGCCAAACACGTTTGACCCAAAAATCGAAGAAGTAGTATACATGATTGAAAGGGAAGGCAAATTTTTCCATCAACCGGTCCTTGCGCTGCTGTGAAGTTTCGACGCAACCGATCAGGTAGCCGCCGGGGCGCAGGTATTCGTTTGCCGATTCCAGGAATTTATTGACGTACCGGATATCGTTCAAACGTTTGATATTGATGATACTTCCGATTTCAGAGCCGTCATAACCCCGCCAGGAGATGACGTTGATGAGGTTCAGCGGTGAGGACGTATTTAAAATAACGGAGTCCCACAGGTCATCCAGGTCCACCCACTCCTCAATAAACTTAACAGCTTCTGCCGGTATCTCCGCCCCGAGGGCCCGGCGATACAGGTTGGGAAATGTTTGTTTTGGCGCATTCTCGTACATCAGCCCGTGTTGAAGTTGTCCCATTTGCAATTCGAGTTCTTTGATAAGATTAAGAGTAGGAGCAAACGCATGCCATTCAAATGCGGGGGAGGGAACTACACGGCATTTAACTCCAGTGCGAAGGCGGGGGGAGATGAAAGCCGGAAAACGCAATATTCCACCGGCTCGGAAAAACGGAACAGGATGGAAACTTTATGTTCAGTGCCTGTTACATTCTTTATGTGGCAAAAACTATGCCGCCGATGGACAGGAATTAAAATTACCTAAATTTTATTAATAAGAATTTAATAAAGTTTTTAATATTTTGAATGTTTTTCTCTTTTATCCACAAATAATTATCATCTGTCCATCGCTGCGGATGGAAATTCATCATCACTTTATGTGGTAGTTTATCGTTATTTATAGCATCAATAATATCAGACGTGGAGTGGAAATTCAGGCCGAAATGCGGCTCGACTTTATCCCGGACGCTGACCTTGAATCCGTCCCATCGGCGGCCGGTATCGGTAAGATAGAATACTTTTTTGAAATCCAGGTCGAAATAAGGCTCGCCGATGATCCCGTACTTTTTATAGTCGTAGTGTTTCCACACATCTTTGTTGTCGTACCTCGATTTGGGACTTCCGTGCATGCAAATAGTCGATACCGGCACGATTTTGCGCAGGGTATCGAGGTGTTTTTCGAACAGTTTGATCGCTTCATGCGGATTGCCGCCCGCAAAATCCATGTCTTCGTAGTGATAGCCCACCTCGTGGCCCATGTCGTGGATTTCCCTGATGACGGCTTCGTCGTAGCTTTGCGGCACCATACGGAAATAATAGGTGCCTTTGATGCCTTTCCGGTGTTGAATCCGGGCAAATTCGAGCGAATGCAGTTTGCGTTCATCCACATCGTGCCGCAGCATGATCGACCGTTTTTCCGGCTTGTTCAGGTATTCGGAGAAGGTTTGAAACGGATATTTTGCCTCAAGCAGGCTGTCCAGCAGTGCCCCGTATATGGTCAGGGTAAAGTCACGCATCAATCGGGTTGTTTTTTGTTCTTTAAGATTTGGTTGTAATCCAGCAGGCAGGCCGGTCATTGTTGTTCCTGTAGTTGTCTGGCCATGTACATCATTTTATTCCACTCGTACACTTCCTTCATGCCGTCCTGCATGAGCACTTGCGGACGGTAGCCCAGTTTGCTCTGGATTTTTGAAATATCTGCAAGCGAGTGCTTGACGTCGCCGGGGCGCTCGGGTCCGTACAGGGGCTGGATGTCCTTGCCGGTAATCTGTTGCAGCATTTTCACCATGTCATTGAGCGTGACCTGATCGCCGCAGGCGACATTGTACACCTGGTTGAGTGCCCCGGAGTCGTTGGAAAACAGCGCCAGATCGTTGGCATGCAACACATTCTCGATGAAGGTAAAGTCCCTGCTGGTCGTGCCGTCGCCATTGATCAGCGGTTGCTTGCCTTCGATAAAGGCCCTGCAGAACAAGGGTATCACGGCTGCATACGGATTGTCCGGATTCTGGCGGGGGCCAAAAATATTGAAATAGCGCAGGCCGACAAAGTTGAGGCCATAGGTCCGGCAGAAAACCTGGGCATAGTGTTCGGCGGCGAGTTTGCTGACTGCGTATGGCGACAGCGGGTTGCCGATCCGGTGTTCTACCTTGGGCAGGTCTGGACTATCGCCATAGGTGCTGGAGGAGAAAGCCAGCACGACCCGGTCGGCGCCGGCCTGTTTGGCGGCGTGCAGGACGTTGACCGTGCCGCCCACATTCACCTCGTTGGTGCGCATGGGGTTTTCGATGGACCGGGGCACGGAGCCGAGCGCCGCCTGGTGCGTCACCTTGTGGATGCCCTTCATGGCCGCAGTACAGGTGTCGTAATCACAAATGTCGCCCTTGATAAACTCAAATTTCGGATGGTATTCGAAGGGTGCAATATTTTCGTAAAGCCCGTTGGACAGGTCGTCGAGGACCCGCACCAGCCCGATGCGGTCGTCGTCGAGAAAACGTTCGACCAGGTTAGACCCGATAAATCCGGCGCCGCCGGTAATGAGTAAGTTGTATTTCATGAGTTGCCTTCGATTTGGTTTAACGCATCGTTTACGGTCAAAACTTTGATATTATGGTTGGCGCAATATTGCACGACATCTTCAAAAAAACCGGGCGAACAGCCCCAGTCTGTCGGATTCTCCATCACGTCGTGGGTATAAAAAATGAGCCAGCCTTTGTTTGATATTACCTCGTCAATTTTTCTGTGCAGGTATTCCGGACTGAAGCGGTGTTCATACACTTTTACTGTTTTCAGGTTGTACAAATCCGCACCATTCAGGTTTATCCCTTCTTCAATACCCCGGGCGCTCCTGAATTTGCTGCTCACAAACTGCTTGATGGCCCTGGTCTGCGACCCGAATGGATAAGAAAAATTTCTGAAGGTATATCCGGGCACCTTTTTATCCATTTCTTCCTGGTTTTGGATGATGTCGCCTTTGCCTTTTTCGAACGGAAGGGTGTAGAGATCGGTGTGGCCGTAAGTATGACAGCCTATTTCGTTGTGATGGGCAATGGCGTTGTTGAGGTGTTGAACAGTGAACCGCGTTTCCTGCTCAACCCCGTTCATAAGGGACAGCGAAATATAAAACGTACCTCCGAACCCAAACTTCGACAGAATATTTACCCCGTTTTCAAAAGCCGAAATAGGGGCATCGTCGAACGTAAAAGATACAATCGGCTCGTTAAGTCTGATATTGATCTTCCTGGCGAAGCTTATACTCGCCCATTTCCTTCTAAAAACCTTTATAAACCTTCTCATCGTTGCTTGAATGCTGTTTGGATGACTGGATATACGGCTTGATCTGCTGTACAAGTTCGCGTGTGAATTTTTGCGCGCCGTCGATATTCAGGTGTTCCGGGTCAACATAGAGTTCGGGATGCGTGATATAACTGCTGTCCGCAGAGTAAACAAACACGGGTATTCCGGTTTTATCCGACGTCTTTTTCAGGTATTCAATGGCGGAAGAACTGCCGATGCTCCGCCCGTAATTGGGTGAAACCACGAAAAAAACCTGACAGTCCTTTTCCAGAAATTTGTCGACCATGTAGTCGAATGCAGCCACCGCTTCCGGGTTGAGGGGTGTTTTTACCGGTTCGGATTCCAGTTTTTTGCCCGGGTCGTAGTCCATTGTGCCCGGACGGGGTTTCCAGCCTTTATCCTCGGCTTTACCGTCGAGACCCGGAACCAGGTAAGGGCGAATCAGGTAGTAAAAACTGGAATTGTAGGCGTACAGCCGCGATTTGAGCAGCAGCCATTCAAATTTGGAGGTTTTGTCCAGTACAGGGCGTATCTCCGGATGCGTGCTGTAAAAGGGCCGTAAAAAGCCCGCGTGTTCGTAAGCCATCCCGCCTTCCAGGTCGTTGTCGTCGATATTGAGGATGACAACCTTCCGGGCTGTACCGCGCAAGAATTCCCTCCTGCACTGCCCTGAAATAGGGCATGCCCTGTCCGCCGCGACCGGCATTCCAGCAAGACATCCGGGCGAGTCTTCAATGATTTGGGAGACGTAGTTAATCTCCGCCCTGGAGCTGCCGATGACAACCACATCTTCATCGCAGTGTTCGAGGGTATATTTTGCTTTGTGATACCGCCCGTCGGGCGAGTTGTCCCGAAGTGTATCCAATAACAACCCGCCCAGTTGGTCAAAAACCAGGAACAGACCGAGTACCAGCAAAATTTTTAAGCCGAGGTGTTTCATTCAGATAATCAAAAGGCTAAAACTGAAAATAGATAAACTGGCTTCCGTCGAATACGCCGAAGCTCACGATATAGATCAGCATAATGAGTATGGTTGCAAACCGTACATACACCACGCGGTGGTTCAACAGGGTGAAATCCGGGTAATATTCCCTGCAATAATCAACCGCAAACAGCGTGCTGACGGCGAGAATTGAAAAGGCGAATATGCCCAGGTCGCCCGTATACAGGCTGGCGCCCGGGTTGGTCAATATGGTTGCGATGATATGCGTGGCATCGCTCAAGGTGGCTGCCCTGAAGAAAACCCAGGCAAAACAGGTAAGGGCAAATACAAACAACAGGTTGAGCGGTTTGGGGAGTTTCAGCCATTTGATTCCGGCGATTTCGCGTTCCACGATCTGGTAAAGCCCGTGAACAGCGCCCCAAATCACAAAGGTCCAGTTGGCGCCGTGCCACAACCCGCTGATTACGAATGTAGTAAACAGGTTGAAGTAATTGCGCGGCTTCGACACCTTGTTGCCGCCCAGGGGGATGTACAGATAATCCTTAAACCAGGTGGACAGCGAGATATGCCAACGGCTCCAGAACTCCCGGAAGGAAGCGGAAAAATAGGGGCGCCGGAAGTTTTCCATCAGGTCGAATCCGAACAACTGTGCGCAGCCCACGGCAATAAGAGAGTAGCCCCCAAAATCACAGTAAATCTGCACGGCAAAAAACGCCGTGGCGACCAGGTACGACCACCCGGTGTGCATGTCCACGTTGTTGTACACGGCGTCGACGTAGAGCGAAAGCCGGTCGGCCACAACTACTTTCATAAAGAAGCCCCAAAGCATGATCTTCAGCCCTTTTGAGATCATCTGGTAACTGAAGTGTTTGGGCTGGAAGAACTGCGGCAGGAGGTGCGAGGCCCGTTCGATAGGGCCGGCGACGAGTTGCGGGAAGAAACTGACAAAAGCCAGAAAGGCGATCAGGTCGTTGGTCGGGGTGAGTTTTTTGCGGTAAATATCAATCGCATAACTCATCGACTGAAAGGTGTAAAAACTGATGCCGACGGGCAAAATGATCTTCAGCGAACCCAACTGGATTTGCTGACCGAAAAAGGCAAAGGCGTTGACAAAACTGTCGGTAAAGAAGTTGTAGTATTTGAAAAAACCGAGCAGACACAGGTTCACACCCATACTTACCAGGAAGAGGAGTTTCTTTTTCTGCGGGTTCTCCTCCCGGTAGAGCGCCGCGCCGACAAAATAGTCGAGCACGGAACTGAATGCGAGCAGTGCCAGGAACCTGTAATCCCACCATCCGTAAAAGAGATAGCTTGAGGCCAGCAAAAGCAGGTTGCGCAGCCGCTGATTCCTGTTGGCGACAAACCAGAACAGGAAGAATACAATCGGCAGGAAAATGGCAAAATCAAGCGAATTGAATAGCATGGTACTGCGGCAATCAGTTGTTTAAGGATGAGAGTTCCTGCGGGAGTTTGTTGTTGGTATACCTTTCGGTGATAAATTCATGGAGATAGTCCGTGACGTTTACCTTGGTTTCAAGGAGCTGGTCGCGTCTGTTCCTGAATTCCTGCCTGTCCTGCCCGAGTATGTCGTCTATAAGGGCGAACACCTTTTCCGAATCGCTGGTATTGAAAACCAGGCCGAATTTTTCCTGGTCCTGGCAGTAGCTCCTAGCGATCGTATTGATATAGATGGTCGGGGTGCCCAATACGCCGGCCTCCGAGGCGATGGTTGCACCTTCGCTCACCACGATAGAAGCATAGCTGAGGGCGTGATGCAGTTTTTCCGGTGCAATTTTTATTTGATAGGGTTTCAGGTCGGGGTCCAGCGCTTTTTCGGAGGTAATGAAAACCCGCATGTGTTCCGACAGTTTTTTTACCAGTTTCACCTTGTCTTCATTGGTAAGTCCTTTGTGCCCGGCATCGTGTGTTGCGTTCCACGACACCAGTCGCACGATGGCGTACGGTTCATCGTTTTTCAGCCCGAGCCAGCGGTACAATTCCGGGTTGGGCGTGAAGTAGCGCGGGTGCAGGTACGCGATTTCGTGGTAGCCCCGGTAGCGGATTTGCTTGGGGCCCAGGTCTTCGGGAAGCACATCCGGGGTAAGAATGGCATCGGTGAAAGGGCGGTAGAGCACAATTTGCTCCATATTGCCCGAATCTTCGAGCGACAGGTGCTTTTTGCCGAGCAAAAAGGCCGCATGCGCAGCATAGATGGAGCCGTGGCTGATAAAGAGGTCGGGCTTGAAACGCAGGCCGGTAAAAAACATCTGCACATCAAATTTCAGGAGCCCCCAAATCTTGCCCCAAAGCGTCTTGTAATGCTTGCCGAAACTCTTGTATTGGAACCCTTCCGCGCGGATAAGTTCCAGTTCAAATTCTTTCTCCCTTGCCGTAAACAATACCTCCGAACCCTCCCTGATGAAGCGATGGGCGAGGTGTTTGAATAAATGAAGATGGCCGGGATGTCCTATGTCGATCAGAATACGCATTACTTTAAACTTTGATAAACCTTCAAGCCGATTTTGCCAACCTGGTAGAGTGATTTGTTCACGACCATTTCATACCTGCCGAAGCAGACCTCGTCGCCGCCGAAACGGGCCTTGAATTCCCGCACACCGTAATCCTCGTCGGGCCGTCCGGCCCCCATAAAGTCGAAATGATCGAAGCCGTTCCGGTAGCCGTATTCGATTGGCGCCCAGGTAGCCAGTACGCTGGGATGCAAACCCTGTGCCAAGCCGTCCTCCCCGCACACATACCATTCGTAAATTACTTTTTCGGCATATACCGGACACATAATCCCGCCGATGACCCTTCCCTCGTGCTTCACGACGAAAAATTTACCGATGCCCATTTTCCAGAATTTCAGGAACATTTCGGGCGCGGGAAGCGGTTTTTTGACCTTTTCCTTGTACAATTTCTGCAGGATACGGTAAAATGCCGCTACCTCCGATTCGGAAGTGGCTTCCGATATTTCAGCGCCTGCTTTCAGGCTCGACTTGATCTGCCGGATCCGGCTGCTGCTCGCTCTCTTTTTAACGGCGGCCTCCTCGTCGGTCCTGACCAGGTAGTTGAGGTGCGGTTTGAACGTGTATCCGCAGGATTCGAACGTGCTGCGCAGGGCGCCGGTTTCGAAGAAATTTCTGAACTCCACATAGATCGAACGACCGGCGGCATATCGGGTCAATTCAGAAAGGAGTCGCTTCGTTACCTCCGGGGTATCGGCGCCTTCGGCAACAAGCGGGCCGCCCCAGACGATCAGCCTGCGGGAAAGCCATGATTTGAGTCCGCCGCCGTTGGTCTGAAATACCCCGAGCAGGGAGCCCAGTACATTCCCGGCATCATTGATAGCGAGCAGCAGGAACGGCTTGTAGCCCGGAATGCCGTCGATAAACTGAAAAAAAACGGGACTTTGAAAAAAATTACCGTTGGGATTCTGGCTCAGGAAACGCTCAAAAGCCTTTAGCGACCCACTTTGTTCCAGTTGATCGAAAGTTGCGTAAAGTTTAAGTTGCATTGATGTTGAGTTGATTAAATACTGGTGTAATCAGGTTGTTTTAAAGTGGACCGGACAGCCTGGCCGAAGCCGTTTCTGCTGCCGTTTTTCGTTTTGAAAAACGCCCACAATCCGCTGGCCTTTACGGCGAGTTCGTCGGGGCTGCCCGTATCGTTAACGCTCAGGCGTTTGAGCCGGAAAGGGTCTGTATGGACGGTATTGTATCCGAAATCCACGGTTATACCGCAATCGTATCCGGCCTCCATGGACAAGGCGATATCCCGTTCCGAATAGTCGCCATTGGGATAGGCGATGGCGTTGATATCGAGGTGATACTCGTTTTCGAGCATCGTTTTGGCTGTGATGATCTCTTCCCTGGCCTCCGCATCATCGCATTGGGGCAGGCAGGGGTGGAAAATGGTGTGCGCCTGGAAATCGACAAGCGGTTTCAGGGCCATGATCTGTTCGCGGTTCATTGCCTGTGGTTTTTCAAACTCCGTTTCCGGGCTAAACCCGGCTTTTTGCAGGCGGTTTAGTTTTTCCCGGTTGGGCAGGCGTTTCAGGGCAGATTTCGGCACCTCCGGGTGTTTGAAGGTAAACCAGAAATGCCTGTTGGTATTGATGATCCCGGCACACAGGAAGATGGTGACCGGAACGCGGTAGCGCTCCAGCAGGGTTTTGAGGGCATAGTTGCCGATATGGCCGTCGTCGAATGTGAGGATCAGCGATTTGGGCGGCAGTTTCCGGCTGTTCTTCTCCCGGCAGGCTTTGATATAATCGCCGAGGGCAATGATATTGTAGTGCGCCGAAAGAAATTCCAGGTTTTTTTCAAAGGCTTCCGGTTCGATATCGTGGTACAGGAGGATGGTCACCCTGTTGCGCTGCACGAGTTCACGAAATAAAAAAGGCAGCCCCGAATAACGGAGCATCTTGAATAACAGGTTCTTCATGTGTCCGGCAGGCTTAGTCAATAAATGTGTTGAACCACCTTTCCATATGTATCCATTTCCAGATCTCCTTGCCGTGGTTTCCTTTCCTGTCCAGGTGTTTGGCGTACAGGTCCTGTACTTTTTTGGCATCGACCAGTCCCCGGGAAGCAAATGCCGGGGAGTTAATGATGTCGTTGATGTATTTCTGAAAGATGGGCGTTCGGAACCACTCGTCGTGCGGCGTGCCGAAACCGATTTTGTCCCGGCGCATCCTTATTTTTTCGGGTAATCGTCCCTTCATGGCTTCCCGGAGGATGTGTTTGGTCATACCCTCGTTGATAATGAGGTCGTCGTCGAGCGAAAGGGTGCTTTCCACCAGCCGGTGATCGAGGAAAGGTACCCGGGCTTCTATGGAAAACCACATGGAATTCCGGTCTTCCCATTTCAAAAGGTGTTCCAGTTTGTACTCGAAATGGTTGATCAGCGCATCCTGAAGCGACAGGGAGCCGTACAGTTCGCTTGCAATGGATGTATTTTCCGAGGCATGGGCATTGTAAAAATCAGAATCGATATAACCGTACTCCATGGCCCGCGCCCTGGCGCGCAGACCTGCGGGCAACATGAACAGGATATAACTGAGTATACCCATGAATGCGGAATGTTTCAGGTAGTAATGGGTCATCTCGGAGGCCAGTTTGCCGACACGTCCCTTCCGCAGCAGATTCTTGAAGTGGAATCCGAAGAAGTAGTGGTAACCGGCCAACATTTCGTCGGCGCCCTGACCATCAAGGGTGACGGTGACATTTTGCCGGGCCAGTTCCATCACCTTGTACTGGGCGTACGGCCCGGTTCCCGCGATGGGTTCCGCATGCGCCCGGACGATGGAGTCGATATCAGCCATCAGGGTATGTTCGTCCGGCTGCACAAAGTGCATATTTTTCAGTTGCGGGCGGTACAGGTCGATGAACTTCGATTCGTCGCCGTATTTCCCGTCGCCATACACCGCCGAGAAGGTGTGTACGTCGTCTTTTTTAAAGTCTTGTACCAGGGTGGAGACGATACTGGACGAGTCCAGTCCGCCGCTCAGACAAACACCTATCGGCACATCGCTGCGCAGCCTGATGTTGATGGATTCCTGGAAGGCTTCCCTGAATTCTTCCGGGTTTTTATAGGGTCTTCTCAGCTCGTATTTCAGGTTGTACCATTTCTTTGTGATGAATGGCTCCTTTTTGCGTATCCGGTCGGGCGCGACCCTCATTTTGATCGAGTGGCCGTGGTTGAGTTTTTTGATCTCCTTAAAAAACGTGCCTTCGTTCTGGTCGGTCCGGTTGAACACGAGAAAGTCGAACAGGGCATCGTTGTCGGGCGTCGGTTTTTTTCCCATAACAGCCAACAGGGAAGGTATCTCGGAGGCGAACATAAAGCGTTCATCCTCAATGATATAGTAGAACGGCTTCTTGCCGTACCGGTCCCTGGCGCCGAACAATACCTTTTCCACGCGGTCGTAGATCACAAAGGCCCACATACCGTTGAGGAGGTGCAACATATCTTCACCCCACTCGATATAAGCGGTAAGCAGTACCTCTGTATCGGTTTTTGTACGGAAAGTATACCCCCTTATTTTGAGTTCTTCCCGCAGTTCCACGTAGTTGAATATCTCCCCATTGAAGATCATCACGTAGCGACCATCATGTGAAAACATGGGTTGGTGCCCGTCGGTGCTCAGGTCGATGATACTAAGGCGTACAAACCCGAACCCGATGTTGTCTTCCATAAAGGTGCCGTCGTCGTTAGGGCCGCGATGCTTCATTTCCCGCATCATGGCCCTTATCTGGTCTTCGTCGACCCTTGAGCGGTTCAGATTGATTATTCCGGATATGCCACACATAATTTATTGATTCACCTGGTTTGTATTAACGTTAACGGACGACATGCTGCGCTGTCTGTCCGCATTCAAAAGTTGATCATAAACGCCCATCAGGCGCCGGGCAATGGCCTGCGCGTCGAGTCCGAGCGACAACAGGCGCTCCCGTCCGTTGGTGCGGCCATGTTTTACGGAAAACTCCAGAGCCCTGGACAGAGGTACCGCAAAATCGGCCGGGTCAAAACCGCCGACGCCGCATCCCTGTGTGCCGCGAACCACCCAGGCTGCATCACCCACATCGGTTACGACGGTTGGGCAGTTGCAGGCCATGGCTTCCTTTACAACGTTGGGCGAACCCTCGGAGAAAGAGCACAACACGAATACGTTTGCCGAATTCAGGTATTTAACCACGAGATCGTGCGAAACGTCGTACCGGGCGATCAGCTCCACATCGGGGCGGTTCAGCAGTTTGGTAGCGGCTTCCGCCAGCGCATAGTTTTTATTGACATTTGCCGGGTCGCCCAGAAACAGGACATACTTTTTGTCCGGATCAAGCCCCAGCTCTTCGCGGTATCCCTGTTCATTGATGGCAAACTGGTCGAGTCTGACACCGTTGGGGATCAGGTGGGTGATATTTTTCCGCCGTACGAGTTTTTCCAGGTTCGGCGACTTGCAAATGATCGCCTGAACAAAGGGCTGGACTGCCTTGCCCAGCCACACCAGCATACTGCTCCTGAAATCGCGTTTTCCGAGTCCTACATGCGCGCCGTTGAGATCATCGCCCATGTACGACAGGACTACCGGCGTTGAGCCGGCTGCCAGAACGGCCACCCACCCGCAAAGGGAATAATGCGCGTGGATGATATCTGCCGGATGCTCTTTCAGGTAACGCTTCAGCGGACCGGCGTTTTTCAGATAGTTCAGGGCGCCTTTTCCTTTGATAAGATAATAGGAAACCTCAATGCCTTCTGCGACAAGGGAATCGCCCTGCGACTTGATAAACGGAGCAATGTCGTAGTAATCATTATTACCACTGACTACAAATAATACCTTCATGGATTAGCTTACTGGCTGATGTACATTGTTGAGAATTTCGATAAAATGTTCCAGTCGGAGCAGGTAGGAATGGTGCCGGTTGAAATCGCCGGCCTCAAACACCCATGTTCCGTCGAGCAGGCGATACCGGCCGGGTACGCCGTCGACCAGCATCTGATAGGGGTCTGACTGTCCGAAAGTGCACTGCATTTCGTTGACGAGATAACGCCCGTCTGCAGATTCGAAGATGTCGACGGATTGCGACAGGAAGTGTCGTTTATCGGTAACCCGCATGACAAAGTCGAGCAGGGGAAAGGGCGGGTTTTCATATCCTTTGATGAGGCTCCCGCTGGCCTTTTCACCCTTGACCATTTTTTTATGGGCAAAAAAGGAATCGCCGATGCGCACACAACGCCACTCATAGGAATGTTCGATATACTCCTGGAGGATCACGTAGTCCTTTTGGATTTCCGACCGCTCCACTTTGTACTGGTTGAGTTTGGCCATGAACTCCTGTGGCCGCATCATTTTTTTAAGGGCGCGTACGATCAGGCCTTTTTTTTGCAGGTTCGGGCCGGTGCTTCGGGCAGAGCCTTTGCCTGAAAAGGTGTTCCGGACATAGTCGAGGGCAGCGTCCCGTGTCTTTAAAACGGTAACACCCCTGCCGGAGGCGCCGACGTTGGTTTTGCCGACCAGGGGAAGCGCGGACTGTTCAACGAAGGCCAGGGCCTCTTCTTCCAGGTAAAACACCTTTGTTGCAGGGTGTGGTATTTTATTGGCGGCAAGCCAGTACGAGAGGTATTTTTTGTTTTCGTATACCTGGATCTCTTCCATGGACGGGTATACGGGGATGCCGCAAACAGTGTTGAGGATGTTCACCCGCTCGTCGTACATGCTCTTATATGCATTGGTAACGCCGGGGGGCATCGCCAGGAGCCCGTCGAAAGCGCCGTTGGCTATGCGCCCGAACCAGTCCGCATGGTCGATGTCAATTGATTCCCATTCTACCAGATCGCTCATTTCTGTACATACCGTTTCCCAGCGGCGGTAGTCTTCGTCAATATCGGTTTTTAATATAGCGAGCCTGAGTTTTTTCATAAGTGATGCTATGGACAGTGTGATGTTGGTTTAGGCATAAATGCGCTGCATGGGTCAAAACCCGGTGCATTCCAGGGCGGATATAAAATCGTTGGTGACGGAAGGGTTTACCAGAAAAAAGAAACTGTTTATGAATGCTTCTTTGGTCAGGGAAACCGGATTGGGCGGACTACCCTGATCCATTCTTACCCATAACCGTGCCTGTTGAAGGGTCGGCTTTAACTTTCCCCTGTATATCCGGATCAGGTTGCTGTTGGATCGCGCTGTTTTTTCCAGTTTTGATTTTATGATGAAACCAATATTCGAATAACTGGAAATAAAGATTTTGTTCAGTTCATAATCCACATTGGTCATATCGGCCTTATAGGCTTCGCCTCCTTTTCCGAAATCAATTTTGGAAATCTTATTTTCGCACATCCACTGCCCGATAAAGTACATTAATGCTTTGCCGGGGCTGTATTTTCCATAATCCGGGTCATAAGCCTGAGAGTGTCCGACCAGAGCATTTTCCTGGTGGAGCGCAATGTTAAAGGCAATGCGCTCGGTTCCGACACGGATCGAAAACCGGTGCAGCAGCCCGTCTTCAGCCCACGCGCGGAAGCAACCTTTGGCCAGGTCTACGAACTTCGGACTGTCGTATTTAGATGGGGTAGGGGTGCCGGTCCATCGTTTGGTGTGACATGCGCAAAATTCCTCCGTCCAGGCATCCAGATCGGTATCATCGGAAAAAACCTCGAATTCGGCGGATTGCTGCTTTTTCAGGCGGTTCACGTAATACCGCATGTTTTTCATCTTGTTGAACCGGTCCAGTACTTCCTTCGGTGTCTCGCATACCGGTGCGGGGCACACCGAATGTTTGGATAGTTCCCAAAACACCTCGCTTTGCTTTCCCGTCTCGGCGAATACATCCATATAAGAAGCCCACGACGGTTGATAGTTCAACTTCAGTGACCAGTCGTTCTTTTTAACGGCATCCAGGAAAATCCTGAAAACAGATTGGATCGCCTTTTTATCGCAGTTTTTGCTGATGGTAAAGAAGTTGTAATCGGACTTGATATCACTCAGGAAAACAAGCGTACCGTTGTCATTTTTGAAAAATGTGGCCGCGACCAATTTTTCATTGTCGAAAAAACTGCACAGCACCAGATACTCAGCGTTCGCGCCGGCGAGATACTGAAGGAAACTGGGCGATTGAAAAGGAGATGGGTGAATACTGTTAAGCCATAGCTCCGAATAGCTGTCCCAAAACCGCTGGTCGGGATAGTCGTGTGTAACAGATAGATCAATCATCAGAGGCGTATTTAGAGGGGGGTATTAAAGTATATTTGTATTGATTAGAATAAATCGAGATCAACAGGTGTCAGGGATAATATGGCGGCTTTTAATTTTTGGCTCGCCGGCCAAATCTTGTTATGATATATATTCTTGAGTTTCGGATGGTTTTTCAGGTGTTTTCTGGACATATCCTTGTATTTGGCTTTCAGGATAAACGGCAGGTTTCTGACCGGGGAAATAAAAATCCGACCCAGTTCCTGGTTGGCGTTGGCATAGATATACTTGTACTCCTCTGCCCCTTCCCCAAAATCTAGCCGATTCAGCCCGTGTTCCGCCATCCATTGGATAATCAGCATGGTCAGTACCTTGCCCGGACTGATCTTGTAATACGCTGCATCGTATGATGTGGAATGGTGGATGAGCGTGCGCTCTTCCATGAATCCGATCACAAATGCTATCCGTTTGCCACCGAGGTTAATGGAAAACCGGACGATTACTTCATCCTTTATCCACGCCATAATGCACTCCCGGAGAAATATCTTTTGCTCCGGATCTTTGTATTTCGAGGGGTAGGCTGTGTTTTCCCACCGCTCGATATGGAGTTGACAGAACTGTTCCAGCCATTCATCCAGGTACTCGTCTCCGTAAAATATCTCGAGAACGGCTTTTTGCTCGTTCATGAGGCGGTTTGTTTTGGTGCGGTGTTCCCTGGATTGGCGGATTTCCTCCAGCAGGGCCTGCGGCGTTTCGGCTTGCATCAAAGGGCAAACCGAGTATTTGGTGTTCAGGTAAAACAAGCCGCTCGCCCGGCCTTCCGCGGCCAGTATATCCATATAAGGCGCCCAAAAAGGGTGGTTGTTGAGGATCAGCGACCAATTCTTTTTTGATTTCTTCAAAGAACCGGTGAAAAAAATCGGCCGTCTCTTCGGGCGTAATGGTGTTGTGGAACACAATGAAGTTGTGATCGGATTTTAAATCGCTCAGGAACCTGTAGGCATGGTCTTCCTTCCTGAAGAAGATCGCACCTTTCAATTGTCCGTCCGTTGTACCGTACCTGCATACGGCCAAATCATTCCGGTATACCGTCCCCAGCATCCTGATATAGTTCGGCGACTGGAAAACAGAACGCATAATGCTTTCATTCCAAAGCATGGCATACGCTTCCCAGAATGCCTCGTCCGGCATGCAACAGTCAATGATCAAATGATTTGTTTTCAAAATGGAGAGTCCTGTTTAACTGTATCGAATGATAAAATGGTTTTTGTTCAACGGATTAAAGAAACGAGTTCGGCCTTCCCGGCAGCATCCCAGCCGGCAGCAATGGAAAACATCTTGATATACTGATCCAACCCGGCCTCTCCGGCCCGTTCCGGGCCGGCCGGGTGCAGGAAGCCATGCATGAAAGGCGATACAGATTCAACATTTAGGTGTTCGGCTAATGCCGGACGGTATTGTCCAAAAAAAGCGTGTACAGAGTTGTCGTCTATTTCCTTGTTCCTGATATACTTGTGCAGTAATACACGGGAAAAAAGCAAGGGGAGCCTGGTTTTTTCCAGCACATCGGCCGGACTGTAACCTTTGTTCGTTTTCAGGTGATACATGCCGGCGTTGGCATTCCGGATGAAAGTGGCATAAAACATCTGCCCTTTCATACGTTTGCTCTTGACTTTTTCAAACAGACGGGCATGAACGCCCGACCATTTTGTCCGGTTGAGTTCCTGAAAAAACTGAAGATTCAGGAAGGGGGTCCGGTTGTTGAGATAATGGCTCTGCATCACCAGCTCCGGACCAAAATACTTGCGGAAAATCTCGTTAAAAACGAAGTAGTAGAAGCGGTGGTTGGGCTCCCAGTCCTTCATTTTTTCGAGGTATTTCGAGATGTCTGCAAGGAGTGATTCCAGTTCTTCGTCGAAGAACCCGGGGTTGACGCTGCGGGTTTTTTGTCTCAGAAAGTCTTTCCAGGAATCATCCGCAGCGGCAAAAATCCGGATAAGCGCCTCGCTCATCATCACACCGGGGATGTGAAGCGCCCGGAACAGTTCGCTGCCGAAATTACCGGTAAAAATGTAATTTGTTTTCGATGCCAGCGCTTGTGCGGCATAATGATAGTGCGGCCTTCCGAAGTTTCCATTGTATTCTGTCAGCCGCATAAAAGCGTGTGCCGACCGAAGGGATTCGTTGCCTACATAAGCCTGATCCAGCAGGATGGGTTCGTAGTTGATGCCGATCCGGGCGGCCTGGGCTGCCGGCATGGAAACATCGGTAGAGTCGGGACGTCCGAAACTGTAGGTGAAAAACTGCCGGTCCGCATTTATGGCTCCCGCCACCAGCGTCCGGCCGTCGAATCCGCCGGTAAAGGAGATACCGAAGGGCTCTTCCGGAAAAAACCGCCGGAGTTCCGTATCAAACAGCCCTGTCAGCCGGCTCAGGCTTTTGGTAGAGTGGTCTTCCGGGCTTCCGAAATAATTGCTGATCTCAAAGTCGCCGGCCACACGTGCGCCACTTGCGCCGAGGCGCAGGTAGCGGTGGGCATCCAGCAACTGAATATCATGCCACCAGGTTGAGTTGAAAAAGGGGTAGTTGAAGAGTATCCTTTCAAGCAGGTTGCGTTTGTTGTGGGGCCTGGCCTGGGTTAACTCAGCCAGGGTAAAGGCAGCGGAACAAATACTGGTCTGCCCGCCCTCGTTGTGGTAATACACCGGGTAAATGGCGCCGAATGAAGTGCCGCAGCAAAAACCTTCGGGATGCAGGTAAAACCAGCAGTAATGCCCTTTTATTTCCCGGAATAATACGTCCAGGTCAATCTTTCCATTCTCCGGCAGCGTCAGGTTGGGCATTTGTCGGGTTTTCGGAAAGAGCGGGTCCCCCAAAAACAACAACTTGCCTCCCGGTACACTGAGCGTCACGAGGTGTTGTTTCCCCTTGTGCAAATAAAGGGTGTTGGGCTTCGGGCTGTCCGGTATACCGGGCTGCTCCAGGGCCTCAACCTGCAGGGCCGGGCCTGCACCGTATTTGTATTGCAACAGGAAAAACATCGGTTGTTATCAGTTGAGTATTTTGTTTTTGAATTCGTTGAGTGCGAAGAGACTGCGATAGGGTTGGCGGCGGTAATGGCTCGCTATCTTGTAGTGTAGCTTTAGCCGGCTGAGCCAGCCCTGCTGGTTAAAATCAGCCCCAATACGCGGTATGCGGTCTTGCTGGACGGCTTCTTTGGTCATCTTGCCGGAAGTAGTGGCGTGATAACCCGATTCCTTTGCCAATACATGTGCGGCCATGGTATTGTCGCCGTGGGGCCAGCACAGAAAATGCACCGGCTTGCCCAGGTGTTCCTCGATGGTCTTTTTGGAGTGCACGACCTCGTACCGGAGGCGGTCGCGAAATGCCTGATCCGATTCAATTTCAAGATGCAGGTTTCCCGCATGCACGAAACGATCGGCCAGATGGCGAACGGCAACTTCATAAACCGGCCTGTCTGCTGTTCCCGACAGGTCGTACGCCGCAGCGATATCAGCGGCCTCGCTGAAAAAATCCGGGTTGATGCGGTGCTTTTTGGCGATAACTGCCGATTGCTCCTCGAACAGCGGTGTGCCGAAAGAAAGCCGTTGTTCAAACGCCGCATCTTTCATATACGTTGCCCTGATTTCCGGATGGGCGTTGAGAATGGGGTGGAGGCCCTTGAAGCCGCCGTAATAAAAACCTTTGATTTTCTCCGATACGACGTATTTGGCGTGGGTCATGGTATGCGATTGCACGTCTACCACGCCGGATTCCTGCATCAGTTTGAGTTCTTCCCACGACAAATAGCCCAGTCCCTCCAGGTCTGATTCGCTGCATTTGCCGCTCCACACGTCGTCCAGGTTGGGGCGTACCACGGCATTGGGCTCAATGCATTCCGGCGATACGAACAGCGTAAACCGCATGCCGTATTTCTTGGCTACCGGATAGGCATAAACCCAGTTGTCGAGCAGGCCATCGTCGAATGTCAGGCACAGCTCACTCCCGTCGCTCGATTTTATACCCCTGCGGATGGCCAGCCATTCGTCCATAAACAACGCCTTGTAGTTGTTGCGCTTGAGGTACGCCATCTGGTGCTCGAAGTTTTGCAGTCTCAGGGTAAGAAAGTGCAATACCCATTGTTCGATGGGCTCCGGCGCGACAGAGTGGTAGTAAAAAACAGGTGGACTAATGTTTTTCATAGAAGGATTCGATTTGCCGCATGTGGTTTTCAACATTACACTGCTGTTCTACCGATTCGCTGAGTGCAAAAGCCTTTCGGGCGAGGCTGGGGAAGTCCCGGATTATACTCAGAAAATTGCCTTTTATTTGCTCGTAATGGGCAGGGTCTCCGAGAATAAAGTCTTTTTCTTGGCCGTATATTTCTTCAAAAACCGGCACATTGCTTGTCAGCGTTGGCAGGCCTGTCAAAATAGACTCTGCAATAACATTGCCATAAGACTCGTATGCGCTCAAAAAAAGGAACAAATCCATCGAGGCATAGAACTCCGGGATATTCTGAATATATCCGAGCAATTTGATTCGGCCGGCGAACGGGCTTTTGCTGATTTGGGCTTCCAGTTCCGGGCGCAGGGGCCCGTCGCCGGCGATATGCAGTTCCGTATCCGGGTAGGCGCCGGCTATTTCTTCAAACAATCGAATGACCAGATCGACATTTTTGCCATTCCAGAGCCGCCCGGCGTATCCGATGCGCCGCAATTGGGTGCGCAGTGTTTTCAGGGCGGTGAATTTTTGTGTGTCGATACAATTGTAAACCACCGGAGGCAGCACCGGCATCACCTTATCCCGAAAAATATTTGCGCTGTAATGCGAGTTGGCAATAAAAGCCACATCGCCCCGCAGCATCAAAAGACGTGTAAGGAGCCACGCTGCTTTCAGGTAGATTTTCTGGATAGCGTTTTTCCAGTAGATCGTACCGTGAATATGATATATCGTGCGCTGCACACCCGCCAGCAGGGTGAGTGTCAGCAGGACAGGGCCGCCGTTTTGCAGGTGGAAAATTCCGTCGCGGTGTTGCCGAACGTAACGAAAGTATTGCCAGTACGGCAGCACCTTGCCCTTGTCGCCCGACCCGATGGTTATTTTGGACTCGTCGAAAATCTGTTTCCAGGTGGGGCGGATACCATAGGTGTACAACCTGCGCTGCCGGTAAAAATACTCGGAGTAATACCGCACACCCAGTTCCATACCTCCCGGTCCGATTTCCCAAAGGATGTAATGTACGGGTCTTATTTCCATTGGTGCTCTTCAGATTCTTGGTACATCATAGCGCCCATGCTGAAAAATACGGCCTGGATGATGCCACCTATGACAAATTGATAGTAAGAAAAAAACTGCTGCGACGAAGAGTGCAACATAAACCATGCGGGGAAAAAGATGCAGAAAAACAGCAAGGCGCCTTTATACGGGCTTCCCCGGGATTGGTTGTTGCTTCGTATAAATAATTTGAATACAAAATAGATGAAGAACAGGTGCATCAGCGCATAGCCGATGATACCCGAGTGCATCAGGATATTCTGGTTGCCCACGTGAAAGTCGTCGCCTTCCATGAACCTGTTGGAAAAGCCCCAGCCGGTAAGCGGCGATTCTGCCCATATTTTCATCACACGAGGACCCCGTACACTCAGCCGGATCAGGGAGCCGCCTGCCGTTTCATCACCTTCGGCCAGTTTGCCAAGCGTTAGCAATCTTTTGAACGCATTGTCTATCTGTATTCCCACAATGGGCAGCGAACGCGCCGTGAAAAGAAAGATGAGCAGCAGTACCAGGATAGACATGAGCCTTCGGCCACTCAGTTTCAGGACAAACAACAGCGATAAAAACAGGGAAAAGGTGAAACAGATCACCCAGCCCCGTGTAGCAGACAAGAATACCGACGCAAAGTTTGCCATTATCACCGCGAAGCATAGCCAGGAGGGCAGGTATTTCCCCGGGCGGTATGCCAGAAAGAACAAGGCGCCAAAATAGGTGATGAGCAGGATGCCCTCGTTGTACAGCCCTCGATACGTTTTACCCGCCTTGATTTTGATGGCATACCGCGCTTTTTTTACCACACCCAGGTGCTGGGCGGGACTCTGGGCGTTCAGGATCGTATACAGCTGGGCGCCCAGCGCCACAAACGCCACGCAAAAGAGATACAGGAACAGGTCGCGGTATTGTTCTATGCGTGTGAACAGCCGGGGAACCGAATACAGCATGAACAGCGGCACGATCCACTTAATGAGCCTGAATTGAACATTGATCTCCATGGAAACCCCGATCACGTATCCCTGAACCAGCAGAAATATGATGTAGATCAGCAGTATCTTCAGGAAATCGAGATAAAAGGGTTTATAGTTGAGCGGCTTGCCGTATGCCTTAAAAAAGGTCAGAATAATATAGATCATCCCGACCTCCGCTTCCGGTAATCCGGGTACTACGGCTATTACGGTCTTGTACAGGCCGAAAAACCCGAAAAACCCGTCGGAGACGGTCAGGAAGTAAGCCATCCAGAAGGCCTCGTCCTTCGAGCGGAAGTAGGCCACGAGTATACCGATAAAGAATGCGGTGCCTACAAACTTCGGGACAAAATAATTGAAGCCGATGGACACTATAACCAGCGCCAGAAACAGCAGCGCTTTCCGAAGCAGGGATGGTTCCTGCCCGGATTCGCTTGCCGCTGTTTCGGGCGGGCTATAGGTTTGCTCAGCTAATGGATAGGGTGTTGGATAAGAAATCTGCATTGTTCGGGATGGAATATTTTTCTAGCATGACATTGCGCATCCACTGCACCTTTTCGACGCGCTTATCCTCGTTTTGGAGGTAATAGCGCACGATTTCGGGAGCGTCCTCAAAATTTTTCACCGCAGGCACGTCGGCATTGCCGAAAATCTCCACCACGTTTTGCTGCCATTCTAATATGGGCAAAGCGCCGGAGCAGAGTGCCTCCACAAAACGCCAGTGAATGGCGTTCAGGAGACCGGGATTAGCGTCCACCGGTGCAAATTTGGTGGCGTTGTACATATCATTCAATTGTTCCACTGAAATGTGGGCGCCGCCTGCCCGGGGCCGGTAGCATTTTTGGAGTTCGGGGTAATGGCCAAACCAGCGCTCCCACGATTGATCGCCGTGTATCTGCAGGTCAAACTCGGTGAAACAGCTCAAAAACTTCGACTTTTTTATCCCCCAGTTCGTCTTGTAGCACATGCCCACATACAGCACTTCAGACTTCAGTTCATTAAACCGCTCGGGCGTCAGTTTTTTTTCAAAATGCTGGTGAACAGGCAAGTTAGGGTAAAAATAATGGATGTTTTTGATGCCCAGTTTTTTTAAAGCCTCCACCCAGAAAGAATCATAGGTATAAATGGCGTCGGCGTGAAACAAAATAGGCATAAAATGCCGGCTCGTGGGGGTGTAATAAGGGCAGTCGCCCAGAAAAAACGCCACCTTCGAACCGCCCCTTTTGAAATGCTGGATGGTTTCGGGCACCATCAGCTCATTGTTGTAAATGAACACCAGGTCAGGCTTGAGCCGGTCGTATTCCTGCCTGTAAAACCTGTTGATACGCTCGTAGTAGTAGCCTTCCCATTTCAACCGGTATTTGTCGGGCAACCGGTACATCTGGGTATTGACCTTTTCCTGCCAGCCCTTCACAAGGTGGTGATAATCAATCGTCTGGATTTCACCGCCCATGTGGGTGAACAATTCTTTAAAGGTATGGTGAAACCCGTATCGCTTCGGCACCAGGAGTAAAACTTTCATTTCAAGGGTATTAAAGGATTCAGAGTTGAGCAAATACCTTTCTGACCGCTTCCACTACCTGCTCCCGCTCGTGGTGGGTGAGCGACGGGTAAATCGGTATCCGCAGCAGTCTGTTGAAAAACTCCATGGACCCCGGGAAGTCGGCATCGGTGCCGTATTGTTTGAAATACTTGTTGCGGTGCAGCGGCGTGTAGTGAACATTGGAGAGTACGCCTTCTGCGCGCAGGGCGTCCATGATCCAGTATTTTTTCTCAGCCGGTACCAGTATGCCGAACAGGTGCCAGTTGGTGTCGGCGCCTTCCGTGACCTGCAGAAAATCGAGGTTTTCAATGCCCGAGAGTTCACGGAGGTAATACGAGGCAATTTCGCGCCGCAGGGCGTTCATTTTTTCAAGTCTGGCGAGCTGGGTGACTCCCATGGCGCCATTGATGTTCGACTGAACGTAGCTGTTGCCCTTGTCCACGTACTCGTAGTAACCACGGGTCACGTTATCGGTGAGGAAAGAGTACTTGTCGGTGCCTTTTTCCCGCATCACCTTGATCCGGTCGGCCAGCGCGTCGTTGTTGGTGACTATGGCGCCGCCTTCACCTGTGGTCATGTTTTTGGTGCCGTGGAAGGAAAAGGTGCTGACATCGGCCTGGTTGCCGGTGTAGCGGCCTTTGTATTTTGATCCGATGGACTGCGCCGAATCCTGTACCACATAGAGGCCGTGTTTGCGGGCAATGGCGTTGATCTCGTCCATTTCAGCCGGATTGCCGGCGTAGTCGACAGGACAGATGGCCACGGTTTTTGCCGTAATGTACGACTCCAGTTTTGCCACGTCGAGGTTGCCGTTGTCGGGCCTTACGTCGGCCAGCACAACTTTCAGGTTGTTGAGAATCGGGCCCAGCGCCGTGCTGGTATAGGTAAAATTGGGCACGATCACCTCGCTGTCTGCCGGAAAATCCTTGATCATAAATGCCAGATCGAGGGCCGTTGTGCAGGAATTGAGGAACAATACGTGCTTCACGCCGAGGTAAGCCGCCATTTGTTTTTCAAATTCGCGGCAGGCAGGTCCGTCTCCGCTGACAAAGGTGGACTGCATGGCCTCCGTCACCGCCCGAATATCTTCGTCGGTGATCATGGGCTTATGAATAAGAACAGGGTTCTTTGTAACGGGTTCTCCGCCGTTGATCGCAAGTGGTGCGCTTTGAATCGTCGTCATCAGGTAGTGGCAATTTTGTAGTGAATAATCATATTGTTCTGATAATCAGTGATTTTCTTCATACCATTTAATGGTCTGTGCAACGCCATCCCGGAATGGTACGGATGGTTTCCAGCCGAGTAATGCTGCTCCTTTGGTGCCGTCGACTGTTTTGAAGGCGGCGCCGTCGGGCTTGGTCGGATCGAGTTTGATTTCGCCCTTGTATCCGCTCAGTTCCCGGATGAGTTCACACATCTCAATGACGGAAATGCCCTGTCCGATACCGATATTGACAAAATCTTCGGTCGGCGGCATCTCCATGCTGCGGATCATGGATTCGGCGCCATCGTCGACATGCATCCATTCCCTGACGGGTTTGCCCGAGCCCCAGACATTCACGAAGGGCAGGTCCTTTCTTTTGGCTTCTACGAACTTCATGATCAGGGCGCCCAGGGCGTGCGAACGCTCTTCCTCAAAGTGATCCTCAGGGCCGTACATGTTCGACAGCACTATATTTACAATATCCAGGCCATATTGGCGGTGGTTGGCCCACGACCCGACCCAAAATGCTTTTCTGACAAAGCCATATACCAGCACAGACTCGTGCATGGGGCCGTCCCATATCTCTTCTTCCCTGAATAAAGTGGCTTTGGCGGGGTACACGCAGTTGGAAATGGGGTTGACGATCCGTTTGATGCCCGATTCGCGCGCTGCCTTGAGCAGGTTCACATTCATGAGCAGGTTGTTTTCAAAAAGATCGACAGGGTATTTGTAGCCGAACTGAATACCGCCTACAAAAGAGGCGCAGTTGAGCAGCATATCAGGTTTATGCTCCTGAAAAAAGTCAATGGTCTGCCGGTAGTCGCGCAGGTCAACGCCGAGGCTAAGGGAGGTAATGACAGGGTCTTTCCCCTGTTCGTTCAATTTCCTGACGACACGTTTGCCTAAAAATCCGGTCGCGCCGGTTACTGCGATTTTCATGCTTTGGTTGGCGATTTTATCGATGATTGAATGCTACAGTTTAGGGGTAAAAAATCCTATGGTTCTCGGGATGATAAAGGTTTTTATGAGGGCCATTTCCCGGGTTTTTGCCCAGTGATGAAGCGTCAGATAGATGCCCGTTCCAACAACCGGCGCCCATAATAACTGATACAGGGCTGCCGTGTTGGTGTATTGTAAAAGGATGAAAACTACGGCGCCGGTGCCCACGCTAAACAATATACTTGGCGCTACATCTTTCATCTGCTCGGCCAAAGCATACCGGAGCAACAGGTCGGAATAGTAGGTGTTAATGAACAAGGCAATGTAGGTGGCTGCTACCTGCCCGACCACCATACCATATATACCAAATTGTATTCCAATAATGAGCGCAACGGCCAGAATGGCTTTTTTTATGACTTCAAGTTTCAGACTCAGGTCGACTCTCCCCAATACCAGCAAAACATCGAGATTGATGGCATTCAGGTGGTATATGGCGCCGCCCAGGCACAGCAGGCGGAGCAGCGGGACGGAGGGCAGCCATTTTTCGCCGGCCAGCGATACGATGAGGGGTTCGGCAAGTACGCCCATCAGCGCCATGACCGGAATAATGATGAACGAACTCACGCCGATCAGTTGGCGATAACCGTCCTTGAGTTTGACCTTGTCGTCCTGCAACCGGGCCAAAACGGGATAGGTCACCTTTTGAATCGCCTGCAGGAAACTGTTGGAGGCCATGTTGCAGAAGTTGTTGGCCTGCGTAAAAAAGCCCAGCGTGGCAGCCGAATAGAACTTGCCGATCAGGATCTGTATCAGGTGCCTGAACACCTTGTCGATCAGGGCCTCCGCCAGGATGACCGAGCCGAACCCGAACAGCCTTCTGAACGAACTTGTGCTGAAACGCAGCGTGAGCCGCCAGGGGTTGATTACCCAGAACAGTACGGTCGTTATCAGTTCCATAACGCCGATCCGCGCGACCAGGCTCCACACGCCCCAGCCGTTAAAGGCCATTACTACGGCGCAGATGCCCGATGCCAGTACCGCACCCATACGCACCTTCGTCTGGACCCGGAAATCGATCTGCTGCGTCAGGATGGCGTGTTGAATGATCGATAATGCGCTGACAATCAGGTTGATGCCCATTATCCTGACAATCGCGGTCAGCACCGGCTGCCCGAAAAAACCGGCGATCCAGGGCGCTGTCAAATACAGCAGGCCGTAAAATGCCAGCGCGGTGACCAGATTGAAAATGAACACGGTGGACTTGTCCAGTTCGGTGATTGTTTTTTCCCGGACAAGCGCGAATCCGATTCCGCTTTGAATAAAAGAAGAAGATATCTCAAAGAACACCATCACCATCGCAACCAGGCCGAAGTCGGCCGGCGCGAGTAGCCGGGCAAGGATAATGGTGACGATAAAATTAGCCAGACTGCTGCCAACCTTATCCACCAGCACCCACAAAAATCCCGTAAGTGATCTGTCTCTGAGTGATTCAGCCATTGCTAATGATCGGATGCTCCACAAGCATGGGCAGGTTAAACTCTCTCAATACGGACAACACTTTCATGTTTACCCTTTTGAAAGGGCCGCCCAGACTTTTTGCAATCCTGAAATACTGATACGCGAACCCGTATATGCCCCGCTTGTCGCCGGCAGCCGCTTTTTTCAGGTATTCCAGCGCTTTGTCTTTCTGGCCGAGCATGTAATAGTCGGTTGCTGCTGAAAACTGCCACCAGGCCGCCTCCATGGGCGAAAACAGGTTTTGCGAACGCTCCAGCAGCACCAGTCGCGCCCGAACTTTTTTCTCCGTAGCGCTGCTGGCCGAACCCTCGGTAGGGAAGGTGACGGCCACGATGTCGTCGTGCAGAGCGAAGGTCTCGAATGCCGCCAGCCGGCTGCTCAATTCGATATCTTCCAGCGGCGCCGCCGCCTGGTCGAAGCCGCCCGATTTTTCCAGCAGGTCTTTCCGGATCATCCAGCGCGAGGGAAAGCCGGTGCAGGTCGCCTTCAATTCGAGTTTTTGCTCTTCGAGCACCTGGCCGGTCGCTTTGTCTTTCGACTGAAAACCCGAAACGAGAAAGCCGTTACCGGATTTTACCATGGCTTTCAGTTGCGATTCAAAGCGGTGGGGCAGGCTGATATCGTCGTCGTCGAGGAAAGCGATATACTTCCCCTGCGCCATTTGAATGCCGTAGTTCCGCGCAGAACTCACGCCCTTTTCGGGGTTCAGGAAATACCTGATCCGGGGATCGCGCGCTGCATATTCCAGGGCTACCTCGGCTGTGTTGTCGGTCGATTTATCGTCGACAATGACCATTTCCCAATGCGGATAGGTTTGCCCGAGGGAGCTTTCAATCGCGTCTTTTAAAAAATTTGCCCGGTTGTAGGTGGGCACGACACAGGAGACGAGTTCATTCATGATTAGAAATGTTTCAATTTAGTTTGCAAGAGCGGTTTTTTTGGAAAATTTGCCGAGGACGATCTCCCTGATCTCCAGAAATGGCTTGATTTTGAACAGATTGGAAAAGAACAGGATAAAACCAAGTCCCAGGATGCCCTGAATTAACAAGGTCAGCAGCGCCGGAAGTGTAATCACCTGTCCTGCCACAAACAGGAATACACCCATACATGCCGCGAACAGGAAGGAGGGCAAGATGTCGCGGATTTGTTCGCCGAGGGGGTAATCGATCAGTTTTCCGGAGCGGGAGGCCGTAATGAGATAATCCAGCACCCAGGTAAAGATCATACAGATAATCATGGCCTTTATCCCGTACAGCAGGCCGACGGCGACAGCCGGCAACGCGATGAACTTGGTCAGTACCTCCAGCCGGAAATGCAAGCCGGAATGACCTTTTATGACCAGGATATTCAGGTTGATATAGTGAAGGGGGTAAAATAACCCGATCATACTCAGCAGTTGCAGGTAGGGGATAGACTCGGCCCATTTCGGACCGATCAGCCCCAGGATAAAGTTGTCGGACGTGGCGGCCAGTGCGAACATCAGGATCGCGGTGAGGTAGGTAGTCGACTGGACCAGCCTGCGATAGGCGTTCCGGAGGCGTTCGTCGTTGTCTTTTATTTCTGCCAGGGCAGGAAAGCTCACGGACTGGATCACATTGTGCAGCGTCCGGGAAAACATGTCCTTGTAACCGTTGGCCCGGGTGTAAAGGCCCAGGTCGCGGGCGCTGAAAAATTTGCCGATCAGGATGTAATAGATGTTGTTATACGCTTCAAGAAACAGGCGGGAGGCCAGCAGTTTTGAGCCAAAGCCGAATATTTCCCTGAAGGAAGCATAACTGAACATGAACCGCAGCGGTGGCCGGCTGATGACGAACACCAGGATGGTTGTCAGCAGGCTTTGCATGATGTTGCGCCATACGAGGCTCCACACTCCGTAGCCCTTGAACGCGAGGGGAATGGCCACTGCGCCGGAAATAATATTGGAAATGACGGAAATGGCCGCAAGTGATTTAAAGTCGAGGTTTTTGGTGAGGGGCACCCGGGCCACCATCCCAAAGGCATTGATAACCACCGTAATACCCAGCACGCCGATGATCGGGATCAGCTGTGGTTCGTTGAAAAACCAGCTGATCCCGGGCGCCGACAAATACATGAGGCTGTAAAAAAATATTCCGGTAAATACATTGACCAGAAAGATCGTGGAGTAATCCGCAACAGTCGGGTCTTTTTTCCGGATAAGCGCCTCACTGAAGCCTGCAACGACGAAGGTGTCGGCGATCTCAAAAAATATAGCCAGCATCCCGATCAGTCCATACTCGGCGGGCGACAGCAATCGCGCCAGTATGATGCCGAAAATAAACTGGGAAATCTGGTTGGCAAAACGATCGATAAACGCCCATGACAATCCACGGATCGTGCGTTGCTTTAATGACATAATACAGCCCGAGGCCTTAAAGTTTTCTCAAAAATGCTTGGTTCGACAGCGGGGGGTGTCTCGTTCAGTTTTCGTCGCCGTAATACGATGAGTAGTATCCGCTTCCGTAGCCTCTCTTGTTCAGTTTAACGGCATTCAGCACGATAAAAGGCTTGGGCAGTTTATCTTTCTGAATAATGTCGTTGATGGTCTGGAAGTCTGCTTTGCGGGTATAGCCGGCGCGCACCACGTACATGGTTGCATCTGCCATATCCTTTACCTGGAGGGCGTCGGCCACGACACCTACGGGAGGTGTGTCCAGAATGACAAAGTCGTATTTACCCTTCAGGTAGGCTACCAGTTCGCGCAGGCGCGTCGACAGGATCAGTTCGCCGGGGTTCGGTGGCTTGGCGCCGCAACGAATCACATCAAAATTGAGGTGCAGGCCGGTGTTCTGGATGATCATTTCCGGAGTCAGGGAAGGGTCGATCAGGTAGTTGACCACACCGTCGTCCGTAGATTCCAGGTCTTCGAATTCCTGGCTCGGCTTGCGCAGGTCCAGTTCCAGCAGCACTACTTTTTTGCCGGCAAGCGCCTGGGTTACGCCAAGGTTGAGCGCGATAAACGATTTGCCCTCGCCCGGCACGCCTGAAGTGACGAGCAGCGACTTGAGGTCTTTCCCCGGCATGATATATGCCAGGTTGGCGCGCAGCAGCCTGAACATCTCGGCGGCGGCGGAAGTGCTGTTTTCCTTGACGACCAGGCGCGATTTTTTGCGGCTGGAGGCCAGGACACCGGCCACGGTTGCAGTGGTAATGCGCTGAATATCTTCCTCGTTCTGGATTTTGTCGTTCATGCTTTCCACCATAAACGCAATACCGGAGGGAAGCGCCAGTCCCAGGAATAGTGCGATGAGCATGATCTGTGCCACCTTGGGACTTACCGGATCCGACGATTCTGCCGGCTCGATCACCCTGCCGGTAGCCGTGGTGCTGGCCAGCGAAATGGCGGACTGTTCCCTTTTCTGGAGCAGGTAAACGTAGATGTTTTCTGTAAGGTCTTTTTTGCGCTCCTTATCGAGGAGTTCCCGCTCCCGGGTGGGCAGGCTGGCCATGCGGTTCTCGATGTTGGAACTCATCTCGCGTTTGGCATTCCGGCCGATCTGCACATCTGTCCGGATAGAACGGATATTGTCGATGATCGTTTGACGCAGGTTTTTGATCTGCTTTTCCGTCAGTACAATATCGGGGTGCGACGCGCCGTACACATTTTTCTGACGCTCCCGCTGCCGCAGCAGCTCGTTGAAGTTCTGTATCTGGCTGGTCAGCGTCAGGTTATTGATATTGATATTGGTCGGCACAAACTCAAAGTTGTCTTTGTTTCGTTCGAGAAAACTCTCGATCGAACCCAGAATTTCCAGCTGGATGTCGGTGCCGGAAATCTCGCGGTTGTAATCCGCCAGTTCCTTCAGCAGCAATCCGCCTTCCGCGCTCATTTCCACCATATTAAACCGGCGGCGGTATGTCTCCACATTTTGCTCCGCATCGGCCAATTCTCTGGAAATCAGTTTGATGCGCTCGTTCAGCAGATCAAGGCTGTTCTCAAATACGGAGTTCTTTTCATCGATGGACTGCTGGTTGTACAGGGCCATGAGTTCGGTGAGCACCGCCTCGGCGCGTTGTGGGTCGACGTCCTTGTACGTCATGGTGACGGTACTGGACAGTTCGCCGACGGCACTTACGTCCAGGGCGTCGAGCAATCCTTTAGCCTTTTCCTTGGGTGGCGAAATGACCAGGCCTACAGCCCCGGGAATGTCTTTTCCGCGGCTGTACGACAGGGTAAGTTTGCCTGCCGGCAGGCGCAATTCTTTGCCGAATTCACCCTGGTATTGCCGTTTGTCTTCCTCTGTAAGCAAATAGGTGCCGTTGTTTTGAATCTCGATCCTGGCATCTACAACGGCGTTATCGCTGTTGGGCTTCCAGTCTACCACGTGAATCGGCGAATTCTTGTAGAGGTCGCGTTTCTTCAGGAACTCCAGGTTGAAATATTCGTACTGGAGTTCGAGGTTTTGCACGACGTGCTCCATGATGGGCGTCGATTTGAGGATCAAGACCTCATTCTCGAGACTTTTTTTCTTTTTACCGAGCACGCCCAGTTCGTCAAAGATGGCTTCCTCGACGATTTGCCCCGATTTTTCCTCGTCTTTGATCAGGAGCATGGCAGTCGCCTCATATTTTTTAGGCGTGATCCGGAGGTATAAATAAGCCAGACCTATTGCCATTGGAAATAAAAGGGCATACAGGTACCAGTATTTGAGCGCTGCGCTCAGCAATTGCTTAATATTAATGCGATCTTCTTTCACGGATTAGGATTGAAGAAGTGAGAAAATTGCGCGTTGATTCAGGCTGACGGCTTGCCGTCAGGCAGTTTTGAAATAATTCAAGTGGAAATAACAGACCACTCATTTAATGGACAGCCCCAATACGAAGGTTGCCAGTGTAACAAGGGGGAACAGGATTGAAGAATACCGCGACAGGAAATCGCCCTGCGTGGCATATTGCTTGGCCTTGAGCGGTTCGACGTACACGATATCGTTAGGGCTCAGGTAAAAATAAGGCGAACGGAACAGGGAAGTATCCTGCGTGTTGAGCCGGACGAACTCCCGTTTCTGGTTGCGTTCGCGCATGATCATCACGGAATTGCGGCGCGCATAGGGGGTGAAATCACCCGCCATGCCGAGGGCTTCGAGAATATTGAGGCGTTCGTTCGGAATGATGTAGGCGTTGGGTCGTGTGACCTCGCCGATCAGTGTAACCCGGAAGTTCAAAAATCGCACCTGCACCAGCGCATCCTGAAAAAAGGCGGCCAGTTTGGTATTGATCTCCTGTCGCAGGTCGAGTACGGTTTTCCCGGCTGCGTGTACCTTGCCCACAAAAGGCAGGTAAATATCGCCGAGTTCGTCGACCCTGTAACCTTCCTGGATACCGAGCGCCCGTTCGCCGGAAGAAGCCGTTGTTTCTTCCTTTTTTAACTGGAAGGCGGTCACGGTTTCCGGATTGCGGCTCGATACCTGAATACTCAGAATATCGTCGGGCTGGATTCTCAGGGCCGGCTGGTTGTTGATCGCGGCAACCTGGTTTTGAACATCTTTCAGCATGATCATTTCTTCATGCTTGACACTTCCGCAACTTTGTAGTGCGGCAAAACAGCAAAAGCTGAGAATTACCTGCAAAAGGTATTTCTGATTCATGATTACAAATTTTTTCGGAACTGGGAGAGTTACGGTTAAAGTTAGAGATCGCGGTTCTGAAATTTCTGGGACAACGCCAACTTATTGAAGTAGTTGAGTTGCCGGGGGGTGTGCAAATCGGTGCCCACAAATTCATACCATTCCTGGTCTAGCAATTTGCGTGCCCGTTTTGTTACCTCTTTTCCCTCGTACCCTGCCAACGACATGGCGTTGAGTTGAAAAAGGCATCCTGCGTCTTTCAGGCCTTCAATCGTTTTGAAATTTTCAAAATAATAACCGTAGCGTTCGGGATGAGCCATGACGGGTTTGTAGCCCGCCAACTGGATCTGGAATAAGGTTTTTTGCAGGGCAGGGAGTATCTGGATGTTGTGGTGCGACAACTCCACGAGGACGTAGTTTTCCTTCAGGGTGAGCAGGGGGCCGGATTTCAAATGCGCCTCAAAACCCTCGTCGAGCATGTATTCCGCAGCGAGGCCAAACTCCATGTCGATGCCGGCCTTCCGCACCACCTTCATAAAGCGGTCGAAGAACTCCTTCAGCATCTTCGGGGTGTTCTCGTACTGGGTTTTGATGTGCGGCGTGGCAATGAGTTTCCGATACCCGAGCGCTGCCAGGCCCCGGATCATTTCAAGTCCTTCACGGTCCGATTGTGCTCCATCGTCAACTCCGGGTAGCCAGTGCGCGTGCATGTCTACCTGAAGTTGTTGCCCGATTTGCGGGCTGTTCGATGAGAAGAAGGGCAGTAACAAGTTTTTCAGTAATTGAGACGGCCCCGAAGCAGTTTGTGTAGGATACTGGTGTGCATAAATCGAGTTTTTCATATTTGGGATGTTTTGGAAGGGGGGGAGTAAAACAAAAAATATATGTTGGTCAGAAAAATTCAACCATTTCCTCCCGCTCGAAAGGGTGGGGGCTTTGGGGCAGCGAAACCAGCGGATGGCTGTTGTCGGCCATTCCGATAGGCTTCGTATTCCGGATATTGTAGGTGATCTCCACGGCAGTGGCAGCATCCTCGAGACCAAAACCGTGGCCGTTGAGTATGTTGCGGTAACTATCTGTGTGCAGGTTGGTGAAGCCCTCGCTGAATTCGATCTGTTCGCCGTCGACCGTAAAAGAGCGGAAGGTGCGGCTGCCCTTGAGTTTTGCCTCATGGGGAATCGTATCGTAGTTGATGCTCAAAAACCATTTTACCCGCGCTTTTTGCAGTTCGAGGTAGCCGGCAGCCCGGTCGTGGGTGTGCAGGTGCACAATGTTTTCTTTTACATCGCCAAATATCCAGGTCAGCACATCGAAAAAATGGATGCCGATATTGGTGGCGATGCCGCCCGATTTTTCCATGCTGCCTTTCCAGCTGGTGTAATACCAGTTGCCCCGCGCCGTAATATAGGTGACATCAACGTCGAATACCTGATCGGCCGGCGACTGCTCCACCTTTTCCTTTAAAGCCAGCAGCGCCGGGTGGAGCCGGAGTTGCAGGATGGTATTTACCTTCCGTCCGCTTTCCTGTTCCATATCCAGCAGGGCTTCAATATTCCAGGGGTTCAGTACAAGGGGCTTTTCACAGATCACGTTGGCGCCGATGCGCAGGCCGAAGCGAATATGTGCGTCGTGCAGGTAATTGGGTGAGCATACGGATATGTAATGGATGTCCACACCTTCCCTGTTCAATTTATGGATATGGCGGTCGAAACGTTCAAATTCTGTAAAAAAGGCCGCTTCAGGAAAATAACGGTCGATCACACCGACGTTGTCAGTCTTGTCAACCGCAGCCATGAGGCAATTGCTGGTTTCCTGAATAAGCTTGCATGTGACGGGGCGCCACATAGCCAGCCGCACCGAGGAGAGCGAAATTTTTCATTCGATAATTAAGTGTTAAAGTGGTGTTTGCTTCAATGTTACCCATGCAAAGGTATGGCTTCGCCGATGATAAGTCGCAAAGGACTTGATCCCGGATTGTTTAAAAAGTTATTGTTCAAACCGTTATGCATCAAAATAATGCCGGAAATCCCCGGCAGGGCGTTTAAATTGCGTTCAATCTGCCGGTAAAGCCCTCCACCGTCTACCGTCCACCGTCTCTCACCTGTTCCGCATACCCATGCGCCTCAACAATGATGGATCAACCTGCAGGCGGAGCGAGAAACCGATATTCCGGAGTTCGATCAGGAAGTTTCCCTTTCCACGTTTCTCCACCAGGATTCCTTTTACGCCGGTCAGCCTGCCTCCGACAATCTCCACCTCGTCGCCGACCCGGCAGCCATCATGTTGTTCTATCTCAAGGTCCTCCTGTCCTCCGGTAACACGCTGCAACAACAGGATCTCTTTTTCGGGAATAGCGATCAGGTTGTTCGAAAACCGGACAAAATGCAGGACATCGGGGGTATCCAGGACCTGCACATAGTTTTTTCTGGTGATCCGGGTGAAAATATAACAGTTGATCAGGGGAAGTTCAACTTCGCGTACTTTCCGGTCATATCGTCTCGTGAGCCGTTGAACAGGCAGGTACGTCTGTATGCCTTTTTCCTGAAGCCGTTCCAGCACCACTTTTTCCCGCTTGTACCTGGTATATACCGCAAACCAACGCGGCACAATGTCGTCCAGGTGATTTTCTTTAAAGTCCACGGCATTCATGACCAGGCACTGTTCTTTTGTGTTTGTTATATGTTCATTTGCAAAGCGGTCTCAACAACTGACTGAAAATCAGGCATCTGTGCGGCGTTTGCCGGCCGTGAAACCATTCGCAGGAACCAAAGACTTTTTTCGGATTAAGTTTCGTGGGTGCGATGGGACGATTGTATCGAATACACCCGGGGTTAGCATTGGCAGACAAAATGGGTTGCCGGAAAAAAAGGAACACAAATTACGCCATTTGAGCGGCCGGGCCAAGCATTTCCATGATAATTTAACTTCAAGTTTTTATATCGGTCATGCCCGGTTGGTTGCTTAGGGATTTTGCAAATTCCGTTCCAAAAATCAGTTGACGCATAAAATCTGTTGCACAAACATCCGGGAGAAGGGCATTAAGAAAAAGCTTGCAGCATCGAAGTTTGGGCCGGACAATAAAAAGTGAAACCTTTGCCCAAATTGCTCTTATATGAATCGCGACACTTATATCGGCCTTGCTGCCGCTTTTGCCACACTCCTCTTTGTTTTTTTTCAAAACAGCTCGGATAACCGCCCTGCAATCGACGACGATATGCCCGCCTCCGATGCGCAGTTTACCGCCGTGTATGGAACGCCCCGTATAGATGGTTCAGACAACGATCCGGTTTGGCAGAACACGCCATGGCTTTCGCTCGATCAATACTGGATCGGACAAAAACCGGATTCCCTCGATTTCTCCGGACGGTACAAAATTGCCTGGGACGAGAATAACCTGTACGTATTGGCGGAGATTACCGACGACGTGCTCATCGACACGCACACCGACGGACTGGATCACTACTGGGACGACGACTGTCTCGAGATATTTATCGATGAAGATGCCTCGGGTGGCAACCATCAGTACAGTTACAACGCATTTGCCTACCATATTGCCCTCGACGGAAAGGTGGTAGATATCGCTCCCGACAGCGCGTTTACCTATTTTAACGACCACTGCACTACCCGGCGCGTTACCAACGGCACGCGTTCCACCTGGGAAGTGGCCGTTAAGGTATTCGACGGCAACCGCTTCGTCACCGGCGGCGATAATATCCCAAAATCGCTGCGGGCAGGCAAAATAATGGGCTTTGCACTGGCCTATTGCGACAACGATCATTCCCCGGAACGGGAAAACTTCATCGGCAGCATCGCCGTGGAAGGCGAGGATAAAAACAGGGGATGGATTGACGCCGGAATATTCGGCAAACTCGAACTCAGGTGAGATGTCTCACCCTTAAACCACTCAATCATGGAAATCGGCTTGATCGGCCTTGGAAAAATGGGCTACAACCTGGCCCTGAACCTGCGCAACCACAACCACCGGGTAGTGGCATATGATCGCTCCGTCGAACTGGTGCACAGCATCGGCGCTGAGCAGGGCATCGCTACGGCACATTCACCGGAGCAACTGTGCGCGCAACTCAACCCGCGCCGCGTCATCTGGCTCATGGTACCCTCCGGGCATATCGTCGACGAGGTTATTGCGCAATTGCTCGAATACCTTGCTCCCGGCGACATTCTGATCGACGGCGGCAACTCCAATTTCAACGACTCGGTGCGGCGTTATAAAATCCTGAAAGAGAATGGCATCGACTTTCTTGATTGCGGCACCTCGGGCGGCACCTCGGGTGCGCTGAATGGCGCCTGTACCATGATCGGAGGCGAACAGGCGGTTTATGAATACTGCAAAACGGTATTCGACGACCTTTCCCTGCCCGGCGGCACCCTTTATGCCGGCGCTCCGGGTTCGGGTCATTTTGTAAAAATGGTGCACAATGGCATCGAGTACGGCATGATGCAGGCCATTGCAGAAGGCTTTGAAGTGCTGCACAAATCCGGATACGATCTTGATTTTCAAAAAGTTGCGGAGCTATGGAACCACGGCTCCGTTATCCGCGGATGGTTGATGGAACTCACGGCGAATGCCTTTGGAAAAGATCCGCGTCTCGACGCCATTCGCGGGGTGATGCATTCTTCAGGTGAAGGGAAATGGACGCTTGAAACGGCGCTGGACCTCGGCGTGCCCACGCCTGTCATTGCCCTGTCGCTGCTCATGCGCTATCGATCGCAGGAGGAGGATACTTTCTCCGGCAAGGTGGTGGCGGCGCTGCGCAACGAGTTCGGCGGACACGCCGTCGAAAAAAAATGACCACGCCTGAACGTTCATTAATACCCTTGCCATGCTGACACTGTTGCTGAGCGTTGCCTTGCTAATCATCCTGATCGTTGTCGCCCGATTCAGCGCGTTTATTGCCCTGATCATTACGGCTTTGTTCGCCGGCCTTGTGCAGGGCATGCGCCCGGATGCCTTGCTGAAATCGGTACAGGACGGGCTGGGCAATACCCTGGGCGGACTGGTGCTTGTGCTGGCTTTCGGCATCATATTGGGCAGCGTGCTGGCAGAGACGGGCGCTGCCCAGGTCATATCATCGCGTTTATTGCGCTTGTTCGGAAAAAAACGCGCAGGCCTGGCCCTGACGATTACGGGATTTACCGTGGGTCTGGCCATGTTTTACAACGCCGGTTTTGTGGTATTGGCCCCGCTGGTGTTTTCTGTTGCCGCCGTTTCGGGACAATCGCTCGTTCCGCTTGCCATTGCCATGGCGGCGCCGCTTTCCGTGACGCACGGGTTCTTGCCCCCGCATCCGGGGGCCCTGGCCGTGGCCAATATTTTTGGCGCTGACCCGGGCAAAACCCTGCTGCTGGGCCTGGTCGTGGCCATACCTGCAGTGATGATCGCGGGGGTGTACTTCCCCGTTTTTTTAAAAAACATCCCTGCAAAACCGCCGGAAGGCCTGTTTCAGGTAAGGATTATTGAAAATGATCTGCTGCCCGGGTTTTGGAAAAGCATACTGATCGCTTTGGCGCCCGTGTTGCTGATGGCGATGGCTACAATTGCCACCTGGTACTTGCCTCCAGACGATCCGCTACTGCCCCGGCTGCGTTTTCCGGGCGATCCCGGTCTGGCGATGTTGATCGCCGTCCTGCTGGCCCTGTTTTTTTTGGGCAAAAATCCGCTGGCCGGCAAGGGCGGAAGACTGCCTGTTTCCGAATTGCTCGACAAGTCGGGTACCGCCCTTGGGGCTGCCTCATCGCTGCTGCTGATTATTGCTGCCGGCGGGGCTTTCAAGCAGGTGCTGATCGATAGCGGGATCGGCGAAGATCTGGTGGCGCTTCTGAAAGACGTATCCGTGTCGCCGTTGCTGCTGGGCTGGGGTGTTGCGACCATGTTGCGTATTGCCGTTGGCTCGGCGACGGTGGCCGGCATGACCGCCGCCGGCATTGCACTGCCGCTGGTGGCCGGCGGACAGGCATCGCCGGAACTGATGACCCTGGCCATCGGCGCCGGCAGCCTCATGTGCTCCCACGTCAACGACACGGGGTTCTGGATGTTTAAAGAGTGGTTCGGCCTCAGCCTGCGCGATACCTTCCGGTCCTGGACGGCCATGGAAACCATTGTCGGTCTTGCCGGACTTGCCGGGGTCATGTTACTCGACTTGTTTATGTCCTGATATGTTGATCGGCCTCGACATCGGCACCACCAACGTAAAAGCTGTGGCATTCGACGATGCCGGACGTATTGTACGCGCCTCCGAACGCCATAATACGACCCTTTGCCCGGCGCCCGGCTTTAACGAACAGGAACCGGAGGCCGTTTTTCAAAACGTCACTGCGGTTCTGGACGATGTTTTGTCCCATATCGGATCTGCAGAAACCCTGCATGGTGTCGTGCTTTCTTCCGCCATGCACGGCCTGATGGCCGTTGATGCCTCCGGAAATCCGCTTACCAATATACTGCTATGGTCCGATCTGCGGGCCGACGAGGTAGCCCGCGCGTTGAAGCAGGGTGGGGAAGGGGCTGCACTGTACCACCGCACGGGCGTTCCGGTGCACGCCATGTCGCCTTTGGTCAAGTTGATCTGGATGCGCCGGCATTGGCCGGATGTATTTCAAAAAGCGCACAAGTTTCTCGGTATCAAGGACTATGTCTGGTATCGCCTGACCGGGAAATATGAAGTCGACCTTTCCGTCGCTTCTGCCACCGGCCTGATGAACATTCAGGACAGGCAATGGGATAGCATCGCTCTTTCCTCAGCCGGAATTTCCTTAACAAGATTGTCGCATATTGTTCCTACAACGCACCGGGCCACCCTTCCTTCGGGCGTGCCACTTTGCATCGGCGCCAGCGACGGCGCGTTTGCCAACCTCGGGTCTGGTGCAACAGCTCCGGGTCAGGTGGCCGTTACCATCGGTACGAGCGCAGCCATACGCACCGTGGTGCAGCAGCCGGTACTCGACACACAACAGCGCAGTTTTTGCTATTGTATTGATAAACAGCGATATATTGTCGGAGGAGCCAGCAACAACGGCGCCAATGTACTGGAATGGCTCCGCAGTGCGCTGTTCCGGTCGCCGCTGACTGCCGAGGCATTTGCCAACCAGGCGCTCGAAGTGCCGCCGGGTGCGGAAGGCCTGCTTTTTTTGCCCTGGCTCTTTGGCGAACGCGCGCCGCTTTACGACGCGCAGGCGCAAGGCGCATTGCACGGTCTGCGGGCCTCGCACACCCAGGCGCATGCCGTTCGGGCGGCCATGGAAGGCGTGGTTTTCAACCTCAGACTGATTGCCGAGGCGCTCGAGGTCCATGCGCCGATAGAAACGCTCCATGCCTCCGGAGGCTTTTCCCACAGCGACTTATGGGTCCGGATGCTGGCTGATATTTTTCAAAAACCGGTAGTACTGTCCGGCGACGGGGTCGATGCTTCGGTACAAGGCGCCGTCAGCCTGGGCCGGGAAGTCTTCGGCTTGCCGCCGCTTGCTGCCCGGAAGGAGGAAAGACTGGTGGCGCCCGGCACGGCCGGCGGGATTTATCGGGATATTTACGCCCATTTCAAAAGGCTGGCCCGACAGGAAGTGGCATAGATTGCTACCTTTGCCCGGCAAATTTTCCGATTTAACCAACCTGTCCATATCTCCATGCAACTGCTCGACGGAAAACTCCTTTCAGAGAATATTAAAGCCGAAATCGCCGCCGAAGTGGACCTGATCCGCGAACGCGGCGGCAAAATGCCCCACCTGGCGGCTGTGCTGGTCGGCGAAAACCCCGCCAGCGAGGTGTACGTCAAATCCAAGATCAAATCCTGCGAGCAGGTCGGCTTTAAAAGCACCCTGGTGCGCCGCCCGGCCGATATTCCGGAGGGTGAACTGCTCGATATCGTGCAGCGCCTGAACGACGACCCCGATGTCGACGGTTTTATCGTTCAGTTGCCGCTGCCCAAACACATGGACGAGGAAAAAATCACCCTGGCTATCGACCACCGCAAGGATGTCGACGGTTTTCACCCCATCAATTTCGGCCGCATGGCGCAGGGTATGCCCGCCTTTCTGCCAGCAACACCCTATGGCATAGTCGAGATACTACGCCGGTATAATATCGAAACCTCCGGCAAACATTGCGTTGTCGTGGGACGCAGCAACATCGTCGGCACGCCCATCAGTATTTTATTGTCCCGAAAAGGATATCCGGGCGACTGCACTGTTACCCTCACCCATTCGCGGACGCAGGACCTCGCCGCCGAGGTTCGCCGGGCCGATATTGTAGTGGCCGCCATCGGTATTCCGGAGTTTATCAAGGGCGACTGGGTGAAACCCGGCGCCGTGGTAATCGACGTGGGCATTAACCGCATACCCGACGCCACCAAAAAATCGGGCGCCCGTCTCGTTGGCGACGTTGATTTTGAGGAAGTTGCGCCAAAATGCAGCCACATCACCCCCGTCCCGGGCGGGGTGGGACTGATGACCGTGACTGCCCTGCTGCTGAACACGTTGAAGGCCTGCAAGAAGGAAATTTATCCCTGATAAACCGTCATTTTGAGGTCGACAGGATAAATGCCGCAACGTCCTGTTTGAATTTTTCCATGGAAGGCCGGTGGGTGTACATCATATGGCCCGCCTCGTAGTACTTCATGATGATGTTATCCTTCAAGGCTTTCGGCAGGCCCAGGTGATCGATGGAGTGTTCCACGCCATAGAAAACGGTTGCCAGGTCGAAGTAGCCGTTCAGGATCAGCACCTTGACATTGGGATCGTGCGTCATGGCCTCTGCCATATCGATACCGGTATTGATCGCTGTGGGGGCATTCCAGCTGCTATTGCCGGCATGTTTCCAGTCCCATTTAAAACCTTGCCGCCGGCCTGCCGTAATGGCGTACTGCTGATCGGTTTTTACCTGCAAGTCGTTGTAAAAATAGTGCAGAAACCCGGTAACGTAGGCCGGCGAGATGGCAGCGCTTTGGGGGTCATAATCGGCAAACTGGCTCAGCAAATCCTGATTCACACCCGTGAACCGGGAATCAAGCCGGCCCACCGTTTTGCCTTCGCCGCGCAACAGTTCCTGAAAAAACTCACCGTTGGTTACCCGGAGATCGGCCTTCAGCCAGTAGTCCGCGTCGAGGCCCGTGTAGGCGGACAGTTTTCCGGCCAGGGTCTTTTTCTCCTCTGCTGTCAGTTGGTCGCCCCTGAACAGGGCCGGGGCATATTCGTTTTGTGTAAAATCCCGCACCTCGTCGAGAAAAGCCTCCAGCGTAGCCGCCCGTGTGCTTATTTTTTTGTGGTACCACGCCGTGGCCGCATAGGTAGGGAAGTGAACGACATAGGGCAGGTCGTCGCCAGGCGGGAACATCAACGTCCGCAGGTCGAACACTGCCGATACCATGATGACGCCGTTCATGGCAATGCCCTGCCCGAGCAAGGCATTCATCAGGCCGGCATTCCGGAAGGTTCCGTAGCTTTCGCCAAGCAGGTATTTGGGCGCGTTCATACGCCGGTTATCGATCAGGTACTGGGTAATAAACAGGGCAATACTCCGTATGTCCTGGTCGACACCCCAGAAGTCGTCGAATTTCGCTTCGCCCACCGGAACGCTCAGACCGGTACCCACCGGGTCGATCATGACCAGATCGGCTACGTCCAAAATAGAAAATTCGTTGTTGACCAGTTCGTAAGGCGCGCCGGGTGTGAACTCCGGGTCGTTCACAACGATTCGTTTCGGCCCCAGAACGCCCATATGCAGCCAGAATGAAGAAGAGCCCGGTCCGCCGTTAAACGCAAACACAATGGGCCTGTCGGCCTCGCCCTTTTCTTTGGTATAACTGGTAAATCCGAAAAGGGCAATGGGTTTGTTGTTTTCATCCTTCAACAACCGGGTGCCTGCAACGGCGGTCAGTTCGATACTTGCACCGTTGATTTTCACACTTTGATGGGTGGTTGCGGTCTGGGGTTCCGGTATCGGCGCGGATTTTTTTTCCGGTTCCGGGGTTTGTGTCAGAGCGGCCTGTGTGAGTGCCGCCATGAACAGACAAGCGGTCAATAATTTTTTCATGGTGTGGTTTGTTAGATGAATCCAAGACGTGAATCCAGTTCCTCCAGAATATGGATATATGTTTTTCGTGCCAAAGGAGTTAAGGAGGTGTTGTTCTCAATGGCCCTGCGGTTTTCCCCAATATCTTTTCTTATCCAGGTGCGGCCATCTTCCTTGCCCTTTTTATCGGTCAGGTTGAATGTGGCGTTGATCGCCGCTTCAATTACCCAGGGCTCCCGGTGTTTCTGGATGAGGCGCAGGAGTAGTGACGGGTTGCCCAGGTATCCGAGTGCGGTGGCGATAGCGACCACTATGTATGGGTCTTCATCCAGCCGCCGGTTGGCATTGAGGTCATCCAGGAATGTTTTCAGGTCTTCGTACTGGTCAGTATCACCGTTTTCCCTGGCCAGCAGTGCAAAATAGCCGCAGGCCCGAATGGCCATGGCGGCCTCGGGCTCTTCGATCAGATCGTAGGTTGGGTGATTGATGCTGACCTTGTTGTTGCGCATATCCTGTGCCTGGGTCTGAATTTTAAGCCAGGGAATGAGTTCGAGCAGGTGGATGCTTGCGGCAGCGCAACACAAGCGCCACTTGTCTTTGTAATCCATTGAGGTCTGACTCAGTCCGACGAGAATATCCTTCGATTTTTGGGGCAGTGCCAGCGGCGAAAAATTCCGGTTGCACAAAAAGATATAGATGCCCCCGAAAAAGGACAGTACCCAAATGGCTGCAAGTTTTTCGTCTTCTGTACCGTCCAGCAGGTTGACATAGGTTTCCGCATCGGGCTTGAAGCCGGAGATGGTGGGTAAAAGCGGGTATTTGTAGGGCGCCGTATCGTGGTCCCGCTTTTTCAGAAAAACGTAGTGTGCCAGCGCGAATAATTGTTGGTAGCGTTTGTTGTCGAGTCGTTTCAGCAGGTCGCAGAAAAGCGCCCATACTTCCGTCTGCTCGCGCCCTTTGACCAGGTACAGGTGCCGGCGCAGCCATTTTTCAATCGGTTCGGCAAGTGAAGCGTCCTGCGCCAGTTCCATCCATTCCGCAACGACGGCGAGTTTGTAGTACGGGAAATCGGTCTGTTCCAGCAAGGGAAGCACCTTGCTTTTGTCCATACGCTCTGCTTTTCTCCAGGTTTCGCCGAGCACGTGCCCGCTCAGGGTAGCGTCGAGGGGTTCCTGGTATCCAGAAATACCTCGAAGAGCTTGTCTTCAGGCAGGGCTTCCAACGCGGTTATTTTCTTCAGTATCTCCGAATCGGATGCGTGCCCGCTCCCGGCAAATTCGCCGAATTTTTCCCGGACGCTTTCCCTGATCCGGAACTTGAAGCGGCGTTCTGCCAGCAGGGTCAGGTCTTTGGGGTCGTCAACCGCCTTGATGACGTTCTTGCGTTCTTCGTTCAAACCGTCGATCACATTGGTCAGCAGGGTGTCGTAAAGCGTTTTTTCATAGACATCAAACTGCTGTTTCAATTCTACCTGATGGTGTATCTTTTTTTGTATTTCAATATAGGTCTTCTCAACGGCGACATTCAGGTCGATCATTTTTATGCTCTTCAGGAAAGGCACCAAATGCGAAATATAGTTTTTGGCGTCCATTGCCATATCCAGTTCGGTAGTAGCGGCAGCGGGCGTCAGTGTCTTTCGATGTTCCAGTTCGGCAATTTTGCGATCCCAGAGATTGAGGTGGTGTATCAGAGCATCCTGCGGTGCGTACAGGTGCCTGTCCAGCATGATCGGGATGATCTTCTTTTCAAAATCGGCCACCTGCTGAAACTGAAGCATTTCGTACAGGCATGCGGTCGATTGCAGGTAGTTTTCGGAGATCAGGGCAATGGCAAAATCATGATCCCTGATGGTTTTCATGAATTCGATCCAGCTCTCGGTAAACTTTACATCAAGTTCATCCCTTGTAACAGACAGGTTATGTTTCCGCAACCCGTAGTATATTTCATCGGCTGCATCCCTGTCCCGTGAACTGTAAGAGAAGAAGATTTTCATATGATTTGGCGGTGGTGAAAAAACGCAGCAAATTAGCCTTTTTCATTTAAATCTCCATGTTGAAGGAAGTGAGCAATCTAAGATTCTGTTCAGGGACGGGCAACCCCTGCTTTTTTCAACTCCCCAATTCGTTTTTCCAACACCAAAACGTCAAAATCCCGAGGCTGTGTTTGATTTTTACAAAGCCGAAACACTTCACATGGTCAAATCATTGAAGCTTATAGAGATGGAGGCAATAGACGCAGGATCTATGCCTGCGATTTTTAGTAAACTAAACCAGGGTGTCGGTCAGGAAACAGAAAGGTGACCCGTTGCCGGATCACCTTACCGTTTTAGTTCGGAGAATTCCAGTATAGTATCCCTGTCACGCCAGTTCGAAGCGGTCCAGGTTCATCACCTTGTCCCACGCGGCCACAAAGTCACGCACGAACTGTTCCGAAGCATCTGAGCATGCGTAGACCTCCGCAAGTGCCCGGAGCTCCGAGTTGGAACCAAATATAAGGTCGACACGGGTACCGGTCCATTTCCGCTCTCCGGTTTTGCGGTCACGGCCTTCAAATACATCCTGTGCATCTGAAGTCGCCTTCCACGTCGTGCCCAAATCAAGCAGGTTGACAAAGAAGTCGTTGGTGAGCGCCTCCGGACGCCTGGTGAAAACGCCGTGTGGCGACTGGTCAAAGTTGGTATTCAGCACACGCATACCGCCAACCAGAACGGTCATTTCCGGCGCCGTCAGTGTCATCAGTTGCGCCTTGTCGACCAGCATTTCCTCTGCCGATACAAGGTGTTTTGGCTTAAAGTAATTGCGGAATCCGTCAGCAGCCGGCTCCAGGACGGCAAATGATTCCACATCGGTCTGTTCCTGTGTGGCATCGGTCCGCCCCGGCGTAAACGGAACTTTCACCTCATGGCCGGCAAGTTTAGCCGCCTGCTCAATGCCTGCGCATCCGCCCAGAACGATCAAATCGGCCATGGAAACCTGTTTGCCGCCTGCCTGAGCGCTGTTGAACGAGGCCTGGATGCCCTCCAGCGTTTTGAGCACTTTCGCCAGTTGGTCAGGATGGTTGACTTCCCAGTCCTTTTGAGGCGCCAGGCGAATACGCGCCCCGTTCGCGCCGCCGCGTTTGTCGGAACCCCGGAAAGTAGATGCCGACGCCCAGGCGGTAGATACCAATTCAGACACCGTCAGTCCTGAAGCCAAAACCTTGCCTTTCAAGGCAGCGATGTCCTGCTCGTCGATCAATGGATGTGTAACAGCCGGGACGGGGTCTTGCCAGATCAGCGCTTCCGCCGGCACTTCCGGGCCGAGGTAGCGGGCGCGGGGGCCCATATCGCGGTGTGTCAGTTTGAACCATGCCCGGGCGAACGCATCTGCGAATGCTTCCGGGTTTTCGTAGAAGTGCCTGGAGATCGGCTCGTAAATCGGGTCCATCCGCAACGCGAGGTCGGTCGTAAGCATAAAGGGCGCGTGGCGTTTTGACGGGTCGTGCGCATCCGGCACAGTACCGGCGCCCGCACCGCCTTTGGGTCTCCATTGATGAGCGCCGGCCGGACTTTTGGTCAGTTCCCATTCGTAGCCGAACAGGTTCTCGAAGAAGTTGTTGCTCCACCTGGTTGGCGTGGTAGTCCATGCGCCTTCCAGTCCGCTGGTAATGGTGTCGCCTGCATTGCCACTGCCGAAGGTGTTTTTCCAACCGAGGTTTTGTTCTTCAATGCCTGCCGCTGCGGGTTCCCGACCAACGTATTTGCCGGGATCGGCAGCGCCGTGTGTTTTGCCGAAGCTGTGGCCGCCGGCAATAAGCGCGACGGTTTCCTCGTCGTTCATGGCCATACGGCCAAAGGTTTCGCGAATGTCGCGGGCCGCAGCAAGCGGATCAGGGTTTCCGTTGGGGCCTTCCGGATTGACGTAGATAAGTCCCATCTGAACGGCTGCAAGCGGATTTTCGAGTTCCCGGTCGCCGGTGTACCGTTTGTCGCCAAGCCATTCGGCTTCAGAACCCCAATAAACGTCTTCCTCAGGCTCCCAGACATCCTCCCGTCCGCCGCCGAAGCCGAAGGTTTTGAAACCCATCGATTCGAGGGCGCAATTGCCTGCGAGAATCATCAGGTCTGCCCATGAAAGTTTCCTGCCGTATTTCTGCTTGATCGGCCACAGCAGCAGGCGTGCCTTGTCGAGGTTTGCATTGTCGGGCCAACTGTTGAGCGGGGCAAATCGCTGGGTACCGGAGCCTCCGCCACCCCGGCCGTCGGAGATCCGGTAAGTACCTGCGCTGTGCCAGGCCATCCGGATGAAGAACGGGCCGTAGTGACCGTAATCGGCAGGCCACCAGGCCTGGGAAGTGGTCATCAGTTCGACGATGTCCCGCTTTACGGCGCCCAGGTCGAGGGTCTTGAACGCCTCGGCGTAATTGAACGAGGCGCCCATCGGATTGGACTGGGGCGTGTTTTGGCGAAGGATATTTAATTTCAACTGATTGGGCCACCAGTCGCGGTTTCTGGCGCCGCTACCGGCGCTTTGCTTTAGCGCTCCGCCGCTAAACGGGCACTTGCTTTCCCCGTTAACATTGTAGGCTGAGGTACTGGGATGTGTGCTATTTTCCATTTTTTTACATTTATATCGTTTGACGAACAAATTTACATCAAACATTTTGATAGTTTTTATCTATATATTTTATTTGCTCATAAAAATGATTTATAAATCCAGTTCCGACGCAGGTATGCCAAACTTCCCTTATTTGCCTTCCCGCCATGCATTGTTTGACGTATCGGCATCCATCCATATCCCGCCGTCCAACTGTAAGGCAGCAATCTTCTTTCCGGTGCGAAGGGTAACGACGGCCAGCCTGGGGTTGGCTTGCCAGATCGCGGGGGACTGGCGAAAACGCGCTGAAGTTCCATCGCTGTAAGTGGCCTCTATGGTAACCGGGGCAGCCATGCCGCCTATATTGGCAAGGGTAACAGTAGCGGTCGATTTTGATTGCTCCACCTTCTCTATGGCCAGATCAATATAGTGCGGAGAAAAGAACCAGTTGTCCCAGAACCAGTTTAAATCCTTTCCGGATACCTGATTAAACGTATTGAAGAAGTCCCAGGGAATAGGATGCCTGCCATGCCAGCGATCCATATAGACATGCAGGCATTTTTTAAACAGCCTATCACCCAACATTTCCTTCAGGGCGAGATACCCCAGCGAGGCTTTGCCGTACTCATTGGTAAAAAAGCCCAGACCAGTGAGGGCATTCCCCGGCGTAATGATGGGAATATCGCCATCGGCCGACGGATTGCTTATCCATTCCCGGACCCTGAATTGTTTGTAAAAATCTTCAGCCTTTTCCTCGCCCATGTTTGCGGTACCGATCAACAATTCCAGGGTTGTAGCCCAGCCTTCATCCATAAAACCATAACGCGTTTCGTTGGTACCCATATAAAATGGCATGTAGGTGTGCGCAATTTCATGTTCGGCCACAAACCTTGAAAATACGGGGTTTTCGTACGATTCATCATTGGCCATCATGGGATATTCCATTCCGGCGAAGCCCTGAAAAACAGTAGTTTTTTCATACGGATAGGGAATACCCGGCCAGTTGTGCGACAGCCAGTCCACAGCATGCCGGCCATACGATACCATGCTCCTGAAATCCTCGGCAGCCTCTGAATAAGCCGCTTGTACGCTCACCCTTCTGTGCGCCGCATCGTCCGCCACCACGCTGGCAGCATCCCAGAGGTAGTGGTTGCTGAGCCCAAAAGCCATATCCGGTATGTTTGTGGCCTTGAACTGCCAGCTGTTGATGTCGTTTTGTGTGGTAACCATTTGCCCGTCCAGGTCTTCTTTGGTAACCACCTGAATGATTTGATCGGATGTGAAGGACTGCCTGAACCGTTGCAAAATTTCGGGTTGCAGCAACTGCTCCGGCTGCTGAAGGGTACCGGTCCCCCAGACAACGTAATTTTTCGGCACCCGGACCGTAACGGAATAATCGTTGAAATCGCTGTAAAACTCGTGCGTGTCCATGAAATTCATGTCGTCCCATCCATTCACATCATCGTATACAGCAATCCGCGGATAGAAATAGGCCAGAAAATAGGTGGTAGAGTCGATCATGCCCTCGCGATTGCTCAGCAGGGAGATGTCGTAATGCCATTTGAAGGAAACCTCCATGGTGTCATGTGGCGCCAGGGGCTCGGGCAAATGAAATGGATGCGTTGTGAAAAGGTATGGGTTTTCGATCCATTTCGCTTCGGCGCCATTAAAGGTAACGCCATCCATATGCACACCGTCATTCAGGTAATCGGCAACCGCACCGAAGTTCCGGGGAGCGCCGGGTTTGTGAATATTTAGAAACAGTTTCACCATAACGTCGCCCAGGGTGTCGGGACTGTTGTTCACATAGGTGATGGTTTCCTCGCCTTTAATCGTTCGGTCGGGAGGCAGGGCAGTTACGATAATGGAATAGCGACCGTGGTTTTGCCAGTAGTTTTTACCAGGCAATCCATCCGGCGAACGGGTGCCTTTTTGAAACGCCGCAGCTACGTCGCGCGGCATGTAAAGCGGCTGTGCCGCCACCGGGAACAGAAAGGCAAGGGTAAGGCAGGTAGTTATTACAGATCTTAGCATAACATGAATTTGAAGTGAAAGGTATGCATCCTGCTCAAAATTATGCGGTAAGTACCGGGACCGAATATACTCAAAGTAGATTGGTTTACGAAAATAAACCTTATCAACACATTGATTTTCAATGCGTTGGAATTCTGTAAATTCAAAATTCGGGGAATTCCGGTATAACGGCAGAAAACCGGAAATTACCGGTAAAAAAACAAGTATGAACAAGCCGGAAGATTACCGCTACTTTTTTACATCTTTCCTTTCAAAATTCTGAAAATCCTCAAATTCCGAAAATTCCGGTATAATTTTACCCGCGCACACCAAACACATCACACATGATGACGAGACTACTACTCGCCCTTCCCCTTTGTCTGTTTGCGCCTGCTCTGTCTGCGCAAGTCCTTATCAACGAAGTCTCTGCGGCCAATATGAACGGGCTTTTGGACAGCGATGGCGACCGGGAAGACTGGGTCGAGCTGTACAACAGCGGCCCTGCTGCCGTAAATATCAGCGGCTGGTTTTTGAGCGACAACCCCAACAAACCCCAGAAATGGACCATACCGAACGGACAAACCATCGCAGCAGGCGGGTATCGCGTCATTTTTTGCTCCGGCAAGGACAAGGTTGTCGGAACCAACATACATACCAGTTTTAAAATAACCCAGACAAAGGGCGAATCTGTTGTACTGACCCAGTCAAACGGTACAATCGTCGACAGTTACACCTTTACCATTCCAAACCAGGCCAATCACAGCTATGGACGCGCGCCCAACGGCGGAGCGGCCTGGAAAATTTACGCTACGCCAACACCGGGCGCTGCAAATAATACCAGTTCCTATCAGGCTTATGCGCCGGACGTGCCGGCCGGCCTGAATGCCGGTTTTTATCCGGGCAGCGTCATGGTGAGCCTGAGCACAGGCGCCGGCTTTGATATTCGCTATACCACAAACGGCAGCGAGCCCAATGCCACTTCCCCGCTTTATTCCGTGCCGGTAAATATCGCCGCAACCACTGTATTGAAAGCGCGCGCCTTCAGTTCGAATACCCAGATACTGCCGGGATTTGTCACGGCAAACACCTATTTTATCAACGTAAACCATACGGTCCCGGTTCTTTCCATTGCAGGCGACAATATCCAAACCCTGCTGAACGGCTCACAGATACGCCCTTTCGGCTCTTTCGAGTATTTTGAAAACAACGTGCTCAAAGACGAGGCGTACGGCGAGTTCAACAAACACGGCAACGACTCCTGGGCATACCCCCAACGCGGGATCGACTGGATCACGCGCGACCAACTGGGCTATAAGGATGAACTGAAACACAAGTTTTTCAAGGAACGCACCCGAACCAAATTTCAGCGGCTTATCCTTAAGGCAGCAGCCAACGACAACTACCCTTCCTCTAACGGCGGCGCCCATATCCGCGATTCCTACGTCCACACACTTGCCCTGGACGGCGGCATGAATGTCGACGTCCGGACGCACCGCTCCTGTGTCATGTACGTCAACGGTCAATACTGGGGCGTGTACGACATTCGGGAAAAGGTGGACGACGCTGATTTTACCTCTTATTATTACGATCAGGACGAACCGGATGTTGACTATATAAAAACATGGGGGGCTACCTGGACGGAATACGGCTCATCCGCAGACTGGTATGCCCTGAAGGGCTTTATTCTCGGCAATAACATGGCTATTCCGGCGAACTACGACTATGTCCAGCAGCAGTTCGACCTCCTGAGCCTGGTGGATTATATCATTATCAACCAACACAGTGTTTGCCGGGACTGGCTGAACTGGAATACGTCATGGTGGCGCGGCCGCAACCCCGACGGCACCGCGACACGCTGGCGTTATGCACTTTGGGATATGGACGCGACGTTCGGGCATTACATCAACTATACTGGTATCCCGAACACCGGGCCTACGGCCGACCCGTGTGATGTCGAACTGATCTCCAATAACGGCGATCCGCAGAACCACATCGATATCATGGTGGCGCTGTTTGCCAACCCCCAGTTTAAGGCCATGTATATTAACCGGTATGCCGATTTGCTCAATACTTCCCTTTCCTGTGCCTACATGAACGCGCTGCTGGATTCCATGACCAGTGTCATAGCCCCCGAAATGGCCCAGCACTGCGCGCGTTGGGGCGGAACGGTGGGTCAATGGAACCAGAATGTCAGCGCCGTTCACGATTTTATCAATACCCGGTGCCAGGTCCTCGACCAAAGTATCGTTGAATGCTACGACGTGACGGGACCGTTTGGACTGACAGTGAAAATTTCTCCGGCAGCATCGCCCAACCAGGTCATGGTAAACACCGTCACCCCTGCCATTTATCCGTTTGTCGGTGATTATTTCGGCGGGGTCAATATTGACCTTGTCGCCAAACCCGCGCCCGGATGGCAGTTCGACCACTGGGAAATAAGCGGCAATACCTTTGGCCCCAACCAGAATACGGCGGTCATCTCAATGGATTTTCAAACTACCGGTATGGCCACGGCTTTTTTTGTCCCCCTGGGGCCTTGTACGGAGCCGACAGACCTGGCTGTTTCCAGCTCGCCTACTGCAACTTCTATGACCTGGAATGGCCCGTTATCCGCCGGCAGTTATCAGATTCAGTATCGGAAATCGGGTGATCCGGTATGGCTGCAGGTTACCACAACCCAGAACTCCTGGAATGTGGATACATTGCCCGGCTGCAATAATTATGAAGTGCAAGTCCAGTCGGTCTGTCCGCAGGGCAGCAGCGCTTTTGTCGACTTTGCCTTCAGCACGCCCGACCACCTGGCGGGTTTTGACGTATCCGACGCCGTACTGTGCAATACAGATATTGCTGAACTTGATGCCACTTTTTCAGGCGCAAGCTACCAATGGGACGATAGCAGCACCGGGCCGACCCGCAGCGTGAACAGTCCGGGAAAATATTGGGTCACGGTCGAACTGAATGGCTGTTCAAGAACCGATACGGTGCTTGTATCGCAGATCAATGCGACGGCCTCCATTCAGGCTGTATTGTGTCCCGGTGAAACAATCGTGGTTGGCGGAGAAACTTTTGGCGCCCAACACCCTGACGGGCAAGTGATTCTGGAAAATATGGCCTCCGGGGGGTGCGACAGTATCATAAACGTCAGCGTGAACATGCTGGCCGTAAGTCAAAATCAGTTTTATCAAACCAGCTGCGATCCTGCATCTGTTGGCGTGGATACCTTGTTTTTCACAAATCTGGCGGGTTGCGACAGTCTGGTTATCACGACAACCAGCCTCGCGTTTTTTAGCCAGACCATGTTAACGGCCGCCTCCTGCAACCCTAACCAGGTCGGGATTGACACCGTGGTGCTGATCAATCAGTTCGGCTGCGACAGTCTGGTCATTACGAACACTTCGTTCGACGCAGCAGCCGTTTCCATCACCCCGCTATTCACGCAAAACTGCAACCCCGCCGCCGTCGGGGTCGACACCGTTTTCCTGACCAGTGCGGCGGGTTGCGACAGTCTGGTCATTACCACTACCACACTCGCACCGTTCAGCCAGACCATGCTGGCCGCCGCCTCCTGCAACCCCAGTTTGGTGGGTATCGACACCCTGACCCTGGTCAACCAGTTCGGCTGCGACAGCCTGGTCATCACGACCACAGCATTCGACGCCACGGCCATTCCCGTTACCCCGCTGTTTGTCAAAAACTGCGACCCGGCAGCCGTCGGGATCGACACCGTTTTCCTGACCAGCGCGGCGGGGTGCGACAGTCTGGTCGTGACCACCACCACACTCGCGCCGTTCAGCCAGACCATGCTGGCCGCCAGTTCCTGCAACCCCAGTTTGGTGGGGATTGATACCTTGATTCTGACTAACCAGTTTGGCTGCGACAGCCTGGTCATTACGACGACGGCATTCGACGCCTCCACGATTTCCATCACCCCGCTGTTTGTCAAAAACTGCGACCCGGCAGCCGTCGGGATCGACACCGTTTTCCTGACCAGTGCGGCGGGTTGCGACAGTCTGGTCGTGACCACCACCACACTCGCGCCGTTCAGTCAGACCATGCTGGCCGCCACCTCCTGCAACCCCAATTTGGTGGGGATTGATACCCTTACCCTGGTCAATCAGTTCGGCTGCGACAGCCTGGTCATTACGACGACGGCATTCGACGCCTCCACGATTTCCATCACGCCGCTTTTTGTCAAAAACTGCGACCCGGCAGCCGTCGGGGTCGACACCGTTTTCCTGACCAGTGTGGCGGGGTGCGACAGCCTGGTCGTCACAACAACCAGCCTGGCGCCGCAAAGCCAGACATTTTTAACGGCTACCTCCTGCGACCCTGATTTGGTCGGGGTCGACACCGTCATGCTGGCCAACCAGTTCGGCTGCGATAGCCTGGTCATTACGACCACAGCATTTACGGGCCTTGATTTCGAGGCTTTGGCGCAAGACGTGCTTTGTTTTGGAGGAAAGGATGGCGTAATCAGGCTCGATACGGTGTTCACCCCATTGCTTCCGGTGGAGGTTGAACTGGCAAATCGCCCTGCCCGGATTTATTCGGGAGCGCCGCTGGTCTGGGAAAACCTTCCCGCCGGCGTATACACACTTGTGGCGACCAATGCCGAAGGCTGCACATTGGCCAAAGAAGTGGAAGTTGCCGAAGGCAACACGCTCCACCTTGATTTCACACAGCAGCCCCTGGTGCTTCACCTGGGCGACAGCGCCTGGGTGAATCCGATTGCGGATTTTCAGATTGCGATGGCCGAATGGCTGCCGGCCAGCGGGGTACGTTGCCCGGATTGCCCGGCGACCTTCTTTGCCCCGTTGAAATCGAATGTCTACACTTTGACCGCAATCGACCCGAATGGCTGCTCTGTCAGCGCTACGCTCACCGTGCAGGTGGAACAAGGCGTGCGGGTATATGTGCCCAATGCCATCCGTCCGGGCGATGGCGGCCCCAATGCGTACCTGACGATTTCTGCGGGTCCCGAGGTCAAACACATCCGGTCGCTGCAAATATTCGACCGTTGGGGCAGCATGATTTTTGAGCAAAAAAGCCTGGCGCCCAATGCCGCCGGCGTGTGGGACGGAACCTATCGCGGAAAACTGATCGATCCGGGCGTCGTTTTATGGGTTTGTGAAGCAGAAACCGTTGACGGACGGGTCGTTCACCTGAGCGGGGACATAACGGTGTTGCGGTAGGAATGAAGGCCAGCCTGATCTATTAACAAGGTTAACTCGTCGTTCTTTTCGGGCCAAAGTTCAGAAACAATAACAGCAGAAAATATTTTTATTGATTTTTAGGCAGATAAGTACTCCACCAGGTAATCACGACAACCCGGTATTTTTTTTGAAATCGCCTAAAATATCAAAAGATGAATTCAGGCCTTGGAATTGCCGAAACATCCCCGCTGCGCTATGCCAGACTCGCCGGGGCGCTGTATCTGTTCATCATTGTTGCGGGCATTTTCAATGAGGCATTTGTCCTGGACAAACTCATCGTATCGGGCGACGCCACCGCGACGGTTCATAATATCAGGGCTTCGGAGTTGCTGTACCGGATCGGATTTGCCGGCACCATAATCATGCTGGCCTGTGCCGTTGCCGTAACACTCCTCTTTTACGTGCTGCTGCGACCGGTAAACAGAATCCTTGCACTGCTGGCAACCTGTTTCAACCTGGTATCCATTTCAGTCGACTTAAGTAGCAAGCTCAGTCTCTTTACCGTCTTGTTGCTGTCGGGCGACGCCGCTTATCTTCAATCGTTCGAGCCCGATCAGTTGCATGCCCTGGCGTATGTATCGCTCAGGGTACATTCCGCAGGCTACAACATCAGCCTGGTGTTTTTTGGCATGAACTGCCTTATTTGGGGGTATCTCCTCTACAAATCGGGCTATTTCCCCAGAATTCTGGGCATTTTGCTGGTGATTTGCGGGATTTGTTACATTGTGAACAGCTTTGCCTGGTTTCTTGCCCCGGCCATAGCGGGTAAATTGTTTCCCGCTATTTTGTTGCCCTGCCTTGTAGCAGAAGCGTCACTTTGCCTTTGGCTGATGGTGAAGGGGATAAACCTTGAAAAATGGAAACAACGGGTGGGCGCCTCCTGAAATATGTTGTGCCACGATACCGGGCTTTGTATATATTTGTTTGAAAGGGTACATATTTTTTTCAACAAACAGGAAGCGAGAGAAAAACGGGCAAAATGACCTCGGAGAGGTCAAATATTGGTAGAAAACCGGCGTGTTATGGGAGGTTACGACCTCGGAGAGGTCGCATATTGGTTTGTTCTCGCGCCCCATATTCGACCTCTCCGAGGTCGTGGAAGCTATCGAACGCGGGCATTTCTACCAATATTTGACCTCTCCGAGGTCATTACGAACCAATTTTCGGGGATTTCAAAAATGTGTACCCTTTCCCTTTCTAATATATTTGAGCCGAATATCGCCGGAAAAAGCAAAAACTTGATCAATTTAGTCAGAACCGATTCCTTCGATCCGGCCTTTGTTGCGCTGGTCAAACACCTCGACGCAGAACTGGCAGAAAGGGACGGGGAGGATCACCCGTTTTATGCCCAATTCAATAAAATTGACCGGATCAGGCATGTCGTACTGGCCTTTATGGAAGACGTGCCGGTGGGTTGCGGAGCCATAAAAGAATATGACGGCCACACGGCGGAGGTAAAACGCATGTACGTTTTACCCGGACACCGCAAAACGGGCATTGCCACCGGTATCCTGTCCGAACTGGAGCGCTGGGCCGCGGAATTGTCGTACACCCACTGCATACTCGAAACAGGCATCCATCAACCGGAGGCCATCGAACTCTACAAAAGGCGCGGGTACCGGATCATACCCAATTACGGACAATATGCGGATGTGGCAAACAGCATTTGCTTCACCAAGGGCCTGAATCAGGATGCTTCGTAAAGCAGCATTTCCCTGGTGTGTGGCGGCGCTGCTGGCGATTCGTTTCTGGCACTTCGGCGCCGAAATCGATACTCCACACGACTGGAGGCAGTGCGATACGGCCTGGTATATCCGCGATTTCTACCTGAACGGTATTGACCTGTTACATCCGGCGGTATGCTGGATGGGCGCTTCCGATACGCTTGCCCTGGAGTTTCCGCTGCCCGAGGCGCTTGTGGCCCTGACCTATCAGGTCTTCGGCGAATCCATACCCCTGGCGCGGTTTGTCTTGCTCTGCTTTTTTACCGGAGCCCTTTATTATTTTTTCAGGATTGTCGATCTGCTTTTCGGCAGGGATACGGCCCGGCTGGCTACCCTGGTCTATCTTGCCCTGCCCCTGAGTGTTTTTTATTCCCGCGCGGTGCATATCGACTTTTCGGTCCTTTTTGCAGCACATGCCATGCTGTATTACTACCTGACCGGCCTTCAAAAAAGACGTTGGGAATACCTGTTGCTCAGCGGCCTTGCCGCCATTTTTGTCGCTGTGGTGAAAGCGCCCTACGCTTTTTGTCTGGCGCCGCCGATGCTGTTTTTTGCCGTTCGGGAAAAAGCCTTGCGGTGGACGCTGGGATACGCCTGGATGTACCTGCCGGCGCTCGGCGCTTTTTTGCTTTGGCAACAGCATGTGAATGCTGTAAACGGCGCTGCGCCGGACTGGAGTTACATCCTGCACTACCGGAAAATGACGCAGCAGGCCCACTGGTATTTTGGTGCGCTGAACCAGCGCCTGTCGCTCTATTCCTGGTGGATTTTGCTCCAGCGCGGTGTGCTTGAGGTGACGGGCATTGGCGGCATGGCCTTTTTCCTGCTGGGCTGGCGCCACCTGGGCCAACTTCCCCATTACCGTTTCCTGCTTTGGTGGATACTGGGCCTTGCGGGGTACGTGCTGGTGTTTTTCAACCTCAATTTTGTCCACAACTACTACCAGATTCCCTTGCTCGCACCGGCGGCTATGCTCTGCGCCCTGGGCCTGCAAACGGCGGCTTCAGGCAGGCAATGGCGGCTGAACCTGTTGCTGGGCCTGCTGGTCGCGGCCAATATCGCGTACACCGAAGCGGCTTATTTCAAAGTCTCCGCCGACCACGTCGAAATCGGCCGGCTGATCCGGGAAAACACGCCGGAGCAGGCACTGGTCATCGTTACCTACCAAAATCTTGACTGTCGAAACCCCAAGATACTGTACCGCGCCAAGCGCAGGGGCTGGTCGGTGGAAGCCGCCGCCCTGAATCCCGTAGTACTGGAACGGCTCCGGCGGGAAGAAGGGGCCGGCTACTGGGCCTTTGCGGGAGCAGACTTGTCCCGACTGCACCTGGGCGCCTATGCCGATTCGCTGGGCCGGCCATTGGTCTTTGACCTGGGCAGTACGCCGCAAAAACTGTATATTTTTGACCTTTCTGCCGGGAAATAGGAGTAAATCTGCCTGTGCATCAGCCGGCAACCGTTTCAAACCTTCCACCCTGTATCTTTTCCAGCAGCCATTCCCGCTCGGCGATGCCCTTGTAGGTGTGGAGCATTTTGTCTTCCAGCACCGCCATTCTTTTGGGGTTGCTGCGGTTGCGCGGGCTCATGATTTGCCGCATGACATCGACAAAGTCGTCGTTGTTGCGGCGTATCTGTTCGGGCATTTTATCCTTGTTGGAAAAAAGGTACGATTTCAGGGCATTCAGGCGGTATTCCGCCATGTCGTGATCGGCCTTTTCAAACCATATCTTGATCTCCATCCGGCGTGCGCCGAGACTGTAATAGAAATTGTCGTATTTCAACAGGTGAAAAGTGGTGTCAAACGCCGCGTCGAAATCGCCGGTGTGAAAGCAATAATTGGCTTCGTTGAAGATGACAATGTTCTCGGGCTGGGAAGTGCCCGTAATACGGTCGCGGCAACTCTGCAGGAAGGAGTACACCCAGTCGAATTGCTTTAGTTTTAGCGCCGTGGTCACCACATTTTGCACCGTACTGGCGCGGTACATCTTGTTGGCTTCCATCAAAAAGCCCTGTTCGTATTCTTCCTTGAGGTTGTCGAACAGGATGGGCAGCATTTCGCTGTTGCCCCGGTTGTACGCCCGGACCAGAAAGTTCCGGACAAGGGTGTACAGTCCTTTTAAATGTTGCGGCGCCAGTTCGGCACGCAGGGACTTGAGCAGGTCCCGGTATTCGTTCACATAGGCCAGGTCTGCGGTATCGGTCAGCAAGGGCAACAGTTTGTGGTGGGTGAGGATCAACGGATTGGAAGCAGCGTATGCCGCAAAATCGCCCTGTTCCGACAACTGATCGAAGATCAGCATCGTACGGGATGTGTCCAGCCGGTAAAAGTGATTCTGCTCCAACAGTCCGGCAGACAACATAAGGCGCTGTGTGATATAGTATTTTTCGAGGTTGTCCAGTACGTGAAACAGGTTGAGGTCGGCGCTGCGCGGATTATACAGCCCGACATGCAGGTGTTTCAGGTATTCGAGTCTGAAACGCAGCCAAAGCGACTCTTCATCTTCGGGTCCGGCATGTTCGAGCATCTCGCCCAGGCGGCTTGCCGTCGCTTCAAAGCGCTGGGACAGGTTTCGTTCCTGGTAAAAACGGCTGAGGGAAAACAGATGCCCGGTCTCGGTACTTGCACCGGAAAAGAGGTGGCTGATACAGGATTCGATCAGGCGCAACAGGGCGGACATGATGTGGTTCAGCCGGTTTTCCACGAAAGGCTTGTCGCCGAACAGGTGGCGGTGGACCTGTTCCTGGATAAATCCGCGCGCGAACAGGCAGGATGATCCCGGATAATGTATTGAAACAGGGCAGCGACCTCCTTTCGGTTCCGGCGATCATTAAAAAAAGGCGATTCGCTAATGCCGGATATCTCTTCCGGGGTCAGGGCGCGTATAGTTTCCAGTAATTTGCTGTCCAACATTACGTAACAATATGAGCGAAATCGACGCCACAGAATTTTTTTCTTCCCAAAGATATCTATTCCTCTGAAAAAAAGGATGAAAATCTAACAGGTAGAAAAGCCGGTGAGGCCCCAATTTTCCACCGAATTCAAGCACGGCCGGACCCGTAACGGGATGCCCGGCTAAATTGTCCATTTTACAAATTTATAAACAATGAAAAGCAGAACTGCCAGTCTTGCCGGTTTTATTGCCCTGATCTTCCTCGGATCGCAGGCTTTCGGCCACGACGCTCCCATCTCGATTAACCCCGCCAACACACGCCCGGCTGTGGACCTCCCCGCAGGCCCCCCGGATACTTCCTCCCTGAAGGAGTGCCAGCCGGTCACGAACATCAAAGTAGAAATGCTTCAGGGCGGCAAGGCGCTGGTCAGCTGGGACGCCATACCCGGTGTGCCGAAGTATTTCGTCAAACTGACGGATGAAAACCAGAACGTCCTGCTCGACACGATAACGCCGGTCAACAACATCATGGTGAACGGACTGGCCAAAGGCAGGAAATACAAGTTCAGCGTCTGTTACCTGTGCTCCAAAACAAACAATTACGTCTGCGCCTACAAGACCTTTCGCTATATTATTATTGAAGATCAGGTAGTTATGCTGGACGGCAGCAGCAGTTCCTGTAACTGCGACATGGCGCCGGGAACGGAAGGCGCCTGCAGCAGCAGCCAGTCGTCCTATTACACGCTGGAAACGCAGCGGATCTACAATATTCATTTGGCCGACGGTGTCGACATCTCCTTTGTTTGCACCGGCACGGTGAATCCGGTCGGCAATTGTCCGATGAATTTTTCGGGAATGAATACAGCTGTGCACGGCGATTTCGGCCTGGACCTGCCTTTTTACCAGATCGGCAATTCCAGGATATATTTCCACGGTTCCACGTTCTGTGTTATGGGAGAAGACGTGGCGGCGATCACGTATTGCGACGTCCCGGCCAAGGAGAAAGCGGATCAAAACGACCCGGTTGCAGGAGAGCTGGTCTATCCCAATCCATTTTCAGATATCGTGGTCGTAGACCTCGCAGCGCGCGGACCGGAAGGCGCTGAAACAACCATCCGCTTGCTGAATGCCACCGGCGTACCGGTTCTGGAAAAAACCACCCGGGATACCGGCCCGGTTGTCATACCAACCGAATCTGTTGCACCCGGTCTGTACTGGCTGAGCATCAGCGGCGAAGGTCGGGAGCGGACTGTGGAGCGCTTGCTGAAGGTTCAATAGGGGGTGGTGGTGCGGTGCGGAGTTGTTGGCACGCTGATGACGCAGATTGTACGGATAAACGCTGATTTATTCCCTTTTATCAGTGAACATCTGTACAATCTGCGTCATCAGCGTGCCAACTGTGTTATATATCCAAAGTAAACATCCCGCTATGATGAAAAACATCCCAAAAATCTGACAGGTCGGAACGGTTTGGCGAATGGAGTTTTGCCCCATCATTCATTTTTAAAAACCGTTTTTTATGAAAAAGCACGTCAAACATTTATTGGGATGGCTTGCCGTATGGTGTACCCTGATGGTACTGCCGGTTCAATACGGCAACGCGCAATCCGCACCGGCGGGTTCCGCCAAACTCGCACAGGAGGAAGGAGATGAAGGCAAAGGCTGTTGCGCCTACACGCTCCAGTTCATCAACCTGTACGAAGCAAAATACATCAAAAAGATACGGGTCACCGCCATGTGCGACACCAGGATCTGCTGCGCAGACCCCGACGAGTGGGCCCAGGCGGGCAACTCCTCTGAATTTGTGGAGTGGTTTCCGGCCGACAGCACGGCGGTTCCCTATGGCAACGCCATCGACAATGAGTTCCTGATCTATCTCAGTTCGACAACCTCGCCCTATTTCCTGCAGGTGGAGTGGTTCGATATGGATGACAACATCGTCTGCCGGCACAACATCGAGATTTCCTGCGACGGGCCGTTCAAGGAAGAAGACGAGGACTGGACGCAATATACCTCCAAAACCCCGCTCAACGACGACCGCCTGTTTGTGTTTGCCGTCAGGGAAGACGAAGAGGACGAAGATGCCTGTGAAGATTTTCTGAAGGCCGGTTTTTGCCTGATCGACTATTCCATCACCTGCTCCGGTATCGACAATTACCTGGTCAGCCTCGATGCTCCCGATGGCTTTGAATTGTACCAATGGGCCATCGTATCGGGGCCGGAAACGCCGTCGATCAGCTCCAACCAGCATACCTCGGTGCTGCTGACCCTGCCCGGCACCTATGTCATATCGATGCTGGCGAATCACCTGGACACCGGCGAATCCTGCGCCACCGAAACAGAGGTCGTTATTCCCGGCTTTAGCCCCGGTTTCACTACGGCGCGGGTGCCCAACCCCTGTAGCCAAACCATCCGGTTCACCCCCAACGGCGCATTCGATCCTTCCTCGGTGGCCGGCGTGACCTGGCAATGCGTGGGCGTGCCGGGATTCCCGTCCTATTGCAGCTATGGGGGCAGCGTAGACTACACCTTTACTGTTGAAGGCACCTATATCGTCACCATGACCATCATGGACAATTTCGGTTGCGCCCACAGTACCGACCCGATTCCGGTGGTGGTGTCGTTCGATTGCCACGCCGCAGCCGAGGTCGACAAATATTACCTCTGCGCCGGCTGCGAGGGACAGGCCAATATCCAGGTGCTGTTTAACAACACGTCCACCGGCGGCACCTGCCCGCTCACATTCACCTGGGACTTCGGCGACGGTACGCCGACGGTAACCACCAATGAAACGCAACTCAGCGTCCCGCATACCTATTCGGTACCCAATTGCGCTGCAACCAACAACTATTCGGTCACCATCACCATGACCGACAGTTCGCCGGACCCCTGTACCAGCACCGCCGTCGTGCCGCTTGTCATAGCGCCCTGCCGTCCGGATGTCACCTGGAAGGTATGTCCGACCGGAAAAGTGTGCTTCACCGCCTCGGTACCGGGCAAATGGACCTTCCCGTCTACACTGCAACACGTTTCCGGCAACCTCGATGAGGATACGGAAGTCTGCATGAAAGCCTGTACCGAGGGGTCGTTCCCGTTCACCTTCGAAGGCTTCTGCAATACCGGTGGCCGGTGTATCATCAGCCGGACACTTATCGTCGACGAGCTGGTTTGCTGCGCAAAAAACGACGCCCAGCGGGAACACTATGAATTTTCCGGCGGCGGCACCGATTACAGGATGAAATACAAAATGGTGCAGCGCAACTTTTTGATTTACCACCGGATCAGGCTGAAAACAAAGTTGAAAAAGCACAAAAACCTGTGGGGTATCGGCTACTGGAAAGGCACCAAGGCCGACCAGATCGAAGCGCACTGCGTGGGTACGGTGTACAAGTCTGACAGCGAGTGCACTTGCGTGTTACCCCATGATGTGAACGACGGCGTCGTCAAGTACAACAAAAAGAAGGCTAAAAAGAACATTGCGATCGGCGAACCCTACCGTTCGCGGCTCAACAGCATCATGTCGACCCACCGGGTCATCAAGGCCGGACAGGACATCATCAAATACCTGTATTTAGGCGTCGACTGCGATGAATCGTGTCAATAGCGGCCTGTTGCACATGCCTGCCGACGGCACAAACGGCGTCATCGTGTCGGAAAACCCGACGGATCAATTATTCACAACCTAAAAATTTCATTGTCATGACTCATAACAATCATGCCCGGCACACGGCCCTGCCCGGGGTCTGCCTGCTGATTTGGTGCTGCTGCACCTTCCTGCCCGGGGTATTATCCGCCCAGTGCAACGTATACTTTTCATTTTGTCCCGGTGATATTACCGTAACGGACTGCGACAACTCCGGATATGAGGCCATCAACTGGCCCGAGCCGATTGCCACCACCACCGGGGGCTGCATGAATTTCAACATACAGCAAACCAGCGGTCCGGCGCCGGGCACACTTGTCGCCTCTCCGGGCACCTATACCATCACCTACGCCGCTTCGGCAGTCGATATCGCCACCGGGAAAAAATCCAAAGCAGGCTGTACCATAACCGTCCACCTCGAATCGGACAACACCCCGCCGGTATTCACGTATTGTCCACCGGACATCACGCTGTACACCGGCAACGAATTGACGGCCACCGGCCAATGGAGCACGCCCATCGCCACCGACAATTGCAGCGAAAACGTAACGGTAAAAACCAAAACGCCCTGCAACACGGCGTTCAAACCCGGCATCCACTACGTGGAATACAAAGCCGTGGATGCTGCGGGCAACGCGGTATGGTGCATCTTTACCGTAACCGTGATCCAGGGATTCCCCAAGCCGGCGGCTAACCGGAATGAAGCGGACGGCAGCACAACGGTACACGGTACCGAAGTGTATCCCTTCGATATCACCCTCACCCCCAATCCGTTCCGGGACCAGATGGCGCTACACACCAGCCAGGTGCCGGAAAAGGACCTGGATGTGCGGGTTTTTGACATGCAGGGGCGACAGGTCGGGCAGAAGCAATGGCCCGCCGGCGCATTTTCCATCCGGTTGAGCACCGAGGATATGGGGCCCGGTGTTTTCTATATCAAGATATCCACGGCAGAGGGCGCCTTTATCAGCACCATCCGCGGGGTAAAGTTGTAATTTGGACCCGTCCGGCTGCTTATCGGGAAACCGGTATTGCAGCCGGGCTTTTTTTATGGCGGTATCGCGATAACGGGTTACAACCGGCTGGTGCCAACAAAGCCCGCCCCTGGATTTGGAAAATTGGCGGTACGGCAATACATTTGGGGACTTCATCACGCTATTGCTTCGTTGCATGACTGCAAAACACCTGCTACCAGACGCCGGGCCACGAGCCGGGCATGATTGCGTAAAACCTGCCGGAGCCGGCGGTTTTGCGCAATTGTTTTTTGAGGCGGCGGGGTGTGCCGCCGCGTGTTGCCGGTTGCGGCTATCCAGCCAAATAAGTTGGATAGCCGCAACCGGAGGGGTGACAAAGCGAGTTTTCACGCAATAGGGTGATATGGAGGGGAGGTGACGGCAAACCATAGTTGGCAACCAATTAAATAAAAAAAAAAAAAAAAAAAAAAAAAAAAAAAAAAAAAAAAAAATCAAAAACTACCTTGATAAAACTTTTAAAGGTAAAATTGACCTATCCGACCAAGCAAAGAAATCGGAAGAAGAGCAGCAAAAAATTTCCTTTCAAGAGCATTGGCCGCATATGCTTTAACAATTGAAGCAGTTGCAACTGTTGATATTGCAGGGGCATCAATAACCGACGGATTTGATGATAATGGTTTAGACGCAATCTTTTATGATAGGCCTGCTCGAACTCTTTGGTTAGTTCAATCTAAATTTATTGATAGCGGGACAGGTGGAATTGATAACGGCGATGTAGAAAAATTTACAAAAGGAGTAAAGAAATTAATTGATGGTGACTTTTCAAGATTTAATAAAAAAGTAAATGACAGAAAAGATGAAATTCTTGAGGCACTTGATGATTCGTCTGTAAAAATTCAAATTCTTTTTGCTTATACTGGCAAGAAACTATCAACGCACAACTGGGATTCAATAAATGATCTACTGAAAGAACAAAATGACACAGAAGAAGTATTGTTTTTTGTTGATTTTAACATAGATAAAGTTTATAAAGGATTAGAGACAGGGATAGGGAGAGCACCGATTAATGAAGATATAACTATTTCAAATTGGGGATATATAGATGAGCCATTTAAGTCATACTATGGTCAAATAACAGGAACTGACTTGGGGCTATTATGGGAGAAATATGGCAGACGGCTTTTTACAGAGAATATCAGGAATTTCTTAGGGACATCAACGGTTAATGATGAAATAATCAAAACAATAAAAACAGAACCAGATAATTTTATCTATTTTAACAATGGGATAACCATAGTATGTGACAATATAAAGAGAAAACTAATTGGAGGTGCTGACAAGGCAATTGGTGCTTTTACCTGTATTGGTATAGCCGTAGTAAATGGGGCACAAACACTGGGTTCAATTGGTTCACTACACGAAAGCAACCCTGACGAGCTTAGCAAAGTCAAAGTTTTTGTAAAGTTTATTTCACTTGAAGGAAGCCCAACTGGCTTTGGACAAAGAATTACTGTTGCAACTAACACTCAAAATAGAGTTGAGAAAAAAGATTTTGTTTCACTTGATACTGAACAAGGAAGAATAAAAATCGAGAAACTAAACTGGATAATATAGAGTATCATTACAAAGAACAGATGAAAAAGTTATTACTGATGAAAACAATTATTTGTTAGAAGAGGTTGCTAATAGTCTTGCCTCCTATTTGATAATGTAGACTATTCTACTATGATTAAAAAGGAATCAGGAAAACTATGGGAAGATGTTACTAAGCAACCATATACAGACTTGTTCAATCAAAATACATCAGCACAAAAGATAATTAAAGCGTTAAGAATTTATAGATATATTTCGAAAAAATGAATGAAATGGCTTGGCAAGTCGAAGGAAGAGAACGAAGCATTTATCGCTACGGTAACGCTTTGTTTCTCATGTAGTGTTTCAGAAAATGAATAAAGGCATATGGGGGATAGTTACCCAGATTTTGAAAATTCTTTACAACAGATTTGCCTACAATGGCTGATAATTATATTTCCCAACTCAAAAATTCAATTGAGACTGAATATCCTGATGCAATGATAGTTTACACACTTAGAAACTACACTAAATGCAGACATTTGAAAACCTTAATGAAATAAGAATAACCGCTGCCAACTCTGCATGGTCTCACATGGCCGACTAAGCGCGGCCACGTAGCCCATGCCCACGTTCTGTGAAACAACTAATATAATATAATATAATATAATGAATTGATAAAAATGAAGATGTTCATTTCCACTTTTAACCTTTAAAATTATAAATATGCCAAGATTACAACCTAAGCCATCTGTAGTTAAGAGATTGTTTGCTCTGTCTGGCAATCAATGTGCTTACATTGATTGTAAAAATCATTGTAGATGAGTTTGGCACTATCATTGGTGAAATTTGCCATATTGAAGCGGCTGAGGTTGGGGGAAAGGTACAACCTAATTCAGACGATGAGTATCGCAGAGCTTTGATAATTTAATATTAATGTGCCCTATCCACCATAAACAGACGAATAACGATATAGAGTATCCTTCCCAAAAACTACGAGAATTTAAATTGTCACATGAGAAGCGTAATGAAGAGAACCAATACGCACCAACTGATAGCATAATTGACCAAGCAATTGATAAATTTATGAATCAAAACAACGAAAATAAAGATTCTGGAACACAATTTAATAACCTGGCTAAACACCAGAGTATAGGAAGTCAAATTGGGACACAAAACAATTATTTTGATTCAAGTAACCCCAATTCTTCCAAAATTGATGGGGCAAGAACCGTAAATCAAGATTTTGCAAAGATTATTTCTCAATTTAGTCAAAAAGCAAGTCCTCCTACTAAAGATGTAATTGATTTTAGGAATGAACTAAAAGAACGTGTCGAACGAGATGTGATACTAATTCCTATAAAGCATCTCAGATTCAGAAAAACAATGGGAGAATCATAGCAGAAGTTGAAAGTTATGAGAAAGAACACAATACCATATTAAACGAAGAGGATGAAGGTACTCAAAACATTTTACGGAGGATTCCTTATAAATAATGACAAAGAAAGTAACGAAGAATTGAAACGGCTGCTGTCTCAAAAAGGACAACAAAAACCCGCTATTATCACTTGTGATGGGTTCTTAATAAATGGGAATAGAAGAAAAATGGTTCTTGAAGAGTTATATAAGTCTAGAAATCAAGACTCTCAATTTGAAATGATGAGAGTTATTATTCTCCCATGCGGTGTAACGGAGTTGGAAATTCAAAAAGTTGAAAATAGATATCAATTACAAAGTGAAGGAAAGTCTGAATATCAAGGTTTGAATAGAGCTATAAAATACAAAAGGAATATTGAATCTGGGTTTACATTAGAAGCACAATTACGCGATGACCCTAATTACCATGAATTGCCGTCGAGAGAATTTGAAAAGAAAGTAAAAGAGTTTGAAAAAAATTTCTTAAAGCCATTAGAACAGGTAAATAAATATCTTGAAACATTTAATAGAAAAGGGATGTATAACACAATATCCGAAGGTGTTAATGACCCTGAAGGTAGATGGCAAGCTTTCGTAGACTATAGTAATTTTAATTCAACAGTTCTCAATGATAAAACTAAACTAGCGAACCTTAAAATAAACCAGAATGAAGTCGGAAGAATTGAAAATGCAGTTTTCAAAATCATAAGAAGAGAAAGCTAAATGCTAAAAATTCCGAGTTAGGAAAGGTTCATGAGTTTATTCGAAAACTGCCCAAATATCTTGGAAATGAAGAAGCAAAAAAATTAATACTTAAGATAGCTGATGTTCCTGATGATGTTCCTGAAGAATCAAAATATACTGTAGATGGGAAGAAACGTAATGAAAGAGAGATAGATGACATTTGGGGGGCAAAATATCGAGAACAAATATTAGGCAATCTGAATATGGCGCATAAACATCTCTCAAATCAAGAAGACAGAGATAAACCTTTGGAGTTATTAGAAGACGCTCTAAAAAACTAAAACATAATAATTTGAAAATTGAAAAATAGAAATTGGTTTTCATGAAAAGCACTGTATCTAACAAAAAAATAATCTCAGAGGCAGAACGAATTCATCAGGAAGTTGATAACGCTCGTTATCAGACAAAAAACTCTTAAAAAAGTAAATAATTGAAAATTAAGGTTGAAAATAATATAATTAATCTTTTTAACATGGAAGATTTGAAGAAATATCAAATTTCTCAAATGTACTTCTATGGCTATACTCAAAAGGGTGATTATCTGGAGAAACAGGCCGATAATATTGAAAATGAACTGCTTAAGGTCACTCAATATTTAGATGAAGAATCTGTCGCCTATGAACTTTTGGGAGAATCATCTGACTTAATTGATAAATATTTTCAAAAGCAGAATGCCTTGGCAGCAATTTTTTCTAAAGCAAAAAACATTAAGGAATCTGATTTTATAGATGACGAACTTTTGATTTTAAAGAATTTATAAAAACGTTACCACGAAAGCTTAAGCCACATCAGATAAAATCGGCATTTCATTTTTACATATTGAAGAACGGTGCCAATTTTTCCGTTCCAGGGAGTGGCAAAACAACTACAATTTTATCTGTTTATGAAAAACTACGGTTAGAAGGAAAATGCAATTTATTATTTATTGTAGGCCCACCATCTTGCTTCCAGCCTTGGAAAAATGAATTCTATGAAACATTAGGAAGGAAACCTACATCACTAATATTATCAGGATCAAACAAAAACTATAGGAAGAGCGAGTATTATCGGTCAAAAGACGATGCCTGTGAGCTCTATTTAAGCACTTTTCATACTGCATTAAACGATTATAAATATATAATAAAATTTATATCCCAAATTGGGATAAATGCTTTTTTTATTATCGATGAAGCTCACTATATAAAACAGTTAGGCGGTGCCTGGGCATCCTCCATAATAAAAATTGGGAAACATGCTGCTTTCAAAGGAGTGTTAACAGGGACGCCTATCCCTAAGAGTTACAAAGACTTATTCAATCTATTTGAATTTTTATGGGAAGAATTTTGCCCCTTGACGGAGGATGATAAGATTCAAATTGAAGATTGGGAGAAAAAAAATAAGAGCGAAGAGATAAAAGCATTATTAAACTTGCGCATTGGACCATTATTTTATAGAGTCAGCAAGAAAGATCTTGGCCTTATTTCTCCAATTTTCCATGACCCGATCATAGTAAATATGAATGAAATTGAAAAATCTATCTATGATTCTGTAAAAGCAAAAATATTTGAATTGGACCAGTCTGATTATTTTAGGAATGAAGATATCCTCAATAAATTATGGAAAGGCAGGATTATGAGATTAAGGCAGGCTGCATCTTATCCAAAATTACTGCTCTCTGCTATCAAAAACTATCCTGAAAAATTAATAGACGATTCTGATTTACAACAAAAATCCGAATATTATGATGATTTAGAGATATCAAGTAAATTGGAGGCGTTACATGAGCTGGTCATGAGATTAAGAGGTGAAAGGAAAAAGTACTGATTTGGTCTAATTTTATAGGAACCTTAGAACTTATTAAATCCCATTTCAGTTCCTTAGGTGAAGGAGTTGAAACTATTTATGGTAAAACACCAGTTAGAAAAGATGATACGATTTTAATCGCTGAAGAAAAAACTCGTGAAGATATTCGAGATGAGTTTTTAGATTTGGAAAGTGGTTTGGATATCTTAGTTGCAAATCCTGCAGCTTGTGCGGAATCAATTTCCCTGCATAAGTCTTGTTTTAATGCAATTTATTATGACCTTTCCTATAATGCTGCACAATATCTTCAATCATTAGACCGAATCCATCGAGTGGGAGGGTCTGAAACTAATGAGGCTCATTATTTTTTTTTACAGTTTAAAAACTCGATTGATCAAGATATAAAGAGAAATTTAGAAGCAAAAGCGCAAAAAATGTATGATATTATTGAACAAGATTACAATATATACAATCTGGATATTTATGCTGATGATGATGAAGATGATATCGCAGCATACAGACGACTTTAGCACAATCATAATTTCAACGAAGAAATATTAACAATGACAAAGAAAAAAGTGAAAAGGTGAATGCACCATTTGGATACTTTGGATCAAAAAATAACATTGCATTGCAGTTGTGTTCGGAGTTGCCACCACATAATTGCTGGGTAGAGGCATTTTGCGGTTCGGCATCTTTAACGTTAAGAAAAGAACCTGCACCTATAGAAGTAATTAATGATATTGATAATGAAATCGTCAATTTATTCGAGCAACTTCGCAATAATCATGAGAAGTTGTGCGAGGTTATTGAACTAACACCTTATGCTGAAAATGAGTTAGTAACTGCGAGACAACCAATTAAAGAGTTTTCAGATTTAGAGAGAGCTAGAAGGTTTTTAGTTCAATCTATGATGGCGATGAATGGGATATTCGGTACTGCAAAAGGTGGATTTTCGTATTCAGATTCCTATTCTAGAAATGGTCATGATGCTCGTGTGAACAGATGGAATAATTTGCCCGAACGCCTAAAATTAGTTGTTTCTAGATTAAAAAATATTCGAATTGAAAACAAAGATGCACTCCATCTTTTAGGAAGGTATCTTAATAGACCGGCTACATTAGTGTACTTAGATCCGCCTTATCTTGGAGAAAGAGCAAATGGATATAATATTGATGCAAATGATGAGGAATTTCACAGAAGGCTACTTGAGCTTTCAAACAAAGCAAATTGTATGATCTTTATTAGTGGATATGAGAACAATTTGTACAATAGTATTTTGACTTTGGAGAATGGTTGGGAGAAAAAAAACATAGAGACAAGTACAAAAGATTCAAAGGGGAAATCTCATGATAGAACGGAAGTGGTTTGGATGAATAAGTATTATTTAAAGGCGCTTAAAACGCAACAAATTCCAATTGAACTTACGGAAAAAGAAAAAAAGGAAGGCAAAGTAAACCCGGAACGAAAATAAGAAACTTTAGCATTACAATTGATTAAATGCTTCCTTTAGGTTGAAACATTCCTTACAACACTGCGGCAAGAATAGCCCTTATTCTAAAAATCACAGAACAATCGCTTTCCGAAAATTGCTCCTAAGCATCGCACGCTTCGTAAAGCGTAACAGTTCTCACCAATAAAAAAATAACCAGTAGCAGATGAATTACAGTGATAAACTCAAAGAATCAAAAGAGAAGGTTTACAACTTCGCCATCGCCACAAAAATCCTTGACTTAATGGATAAGTTGAGAATGGATGCGACCAACTCTTCGGAAAGAAGGTGGGTATGGGAACTTCTTCAAAATGCAAAAGATGTTGGCTTTGATGATAAAAGTGTTTCAGTTGAAATCAATTTTGACAAGTCGAATGCCTTTGTTGAGTTCAGACACAACGGAAAGCCATTTACCGTTGATAACATTACATTTTTGATTGAGCAGGTTTCAACCAAAGAGAGGACAGTAAAAGAAGGAGAAAAGCCAAAGACAACTGGCAAATTTGGAACGGGTTTTTTAACTACTCACTTACTTTCTGAAAAAGTTGATTTGAGCGGAGTTGTTAAAGAGCCAGAACTGCCATACAGGAAGTTTGATATTCAATTGGACCGAAGCGGTAGAGAAATTCATGAAATAACAGATAGTGTGAACGCTTCTATTTCTGTTCTGGAAAGTTTGGATAATTATCCCGCATTTGAAGCGTGGAATCCAGATAGTTTTAATACGGTTTTTCGGTATAACCTTGACCCCAAAGGAATTGAAGTTGCTGAAATTGGATTGCTGATTTGCACATTGCCCTGCCGTTTACTCTGGCATTTTGCCAAAAATTGCTTTTGTTTCAATACCGAGTGAAAATTTGATTTATCAACTGGAAAGCATTGAAAATTTGACTGATGAATTAAAGATTGCAAGAATAATAAAAGCGAATAAAGGTGTTCAAATATCTATTGAAATTGTAACTCTTGAAAATGATGATGTAAGCATAGCAATAGAAATCGAACGAAAAGAAGGCAAAATATATATCAAGGAATTGGATAAATTTATGCCTCGTTTATTTTGTGATTTCCCTTTAATTGGCACGGAGGATTTTTATTTCCCAGTAGTAACAAACAGTTCATTGTTTAATCCCAATGAACCGAGAAATGGAATCTATCTTACTGATAAGGCAGAGCAAAAGGTATTGGACAATAAAGAGTTGATGATAAAAGCCATAGGACTGTATTATTCTTTACTTGATTTTGCAGTAGAAAACGATTGGCAAAATATGTTTTATTTGGCAGCGATTTGGCAGCCAAATGAAAAAAATTGGGTTTCCAAATCATGGTTTGATTCTGAAATTCTTACCCCAATTCGCAAAAAACTTTTGAATACCAAAATAGTTGATACCGAAAGTAGAGGCAGACTTGCATTTGAAATAGAAGGAGGTGGGTACATTGACTTTCCTTACCACACTAAAAGAGGTAAGAGAGAAAATTTGGGAACTATGTGAAGGTGGTAATTATTTCATTTGCCTCAAAAAAAATCATACTCACGACTGGTATCCCATTGTCTGGGATAAAAAATATACCCTTACTCTTGAAACAATAACGACTTGGATTGCAAGTAAAAAGTTTGATAGAACTTGCAAAAGCACTTTCAAAAACAGAGGAAGATGCAATCGCTTGGCTCAATAATTTTTTTGATTTGCTCAACTTTGAGGAAAAAATTCGTTACGCAAATTACCAATGATAAATATCCAATAATCCCAAATCAAAACGGAAATTTTAAAAGGAAATCAGAATTATCGGTTGATAGCGATATTGATGAAGAACTGAAAAACACCTTGTATATTTTAGGTCAAGATTGGCGTGAATTTCTTGTACATAAACAAGTTCGTACTGGTGAAAGCATTAAATATTTTGCCAAAACACAAGAAAATGCCATTGATGAAGTTAACAAAACCCTGAAAGAAGGCAAAAGTGATAAAATTGCTGCCGCTTGCACACATCTTATATGTTGCTTTTCTGATGACACCAATTTTCCGCAAAAACGACAAACAATCTACCAATTAGCCCTTTCGCTTTGGAAAAATACTATCCCACAGAAAAAGAAAATAGAAAAATGGACGAATGATATTTGGAGTGAAGTAGATAAGTGGACAATAAAAACAATTACCCACAAAATATCAAACGAAAAAAATGTCTCGAACTTATCCTTGTTATTAAGCAACGATACGCAAGGTGCAATAAAGTGGCTTGATGAGTATGTTACTTTTTTATCTGAAAATGATTTTGATAGCCAGTTAAATTTAAAAACGGCACCAATTCTACCCAATCAGAACGGTGATTTTAAAATAAAAGATGACCTATTTTTAGACGACGGCGAAATAGACGAAACGCTAAAAGATATCTCAGCAAGTCTTGGGTTCGACTTTCGAGACGACTTGCTTGATAAAGCAGTTTATTTGGTGTTGCCATCAAATCGGGTCAGAACACAAGAACAGGTTGCAGAGGAAATCACAAAATTGATTAAACCGTTGTTTGCTGAATTTCCAAGAAGCCAAGAAACAAAACAGATATTCAAAGCACTTTACTTGTGGTTTAGCAAGAATAAAGCAAGTGCGGAATCCAATTTTGAAGAACTCTTCAAGAACAAGCATAAACTTTACGACGATGACGAGATAGCTGAGAATATGCAAAAAGCCGAAATGCTTGATGAACTTTTGGCAGAACAAGGCATGACATTGGAAGAGTTGCTCAAACTTGCAGAGAAAGGAAAACTCAAAGAATTGTTGAATCCAAAAGAAGAAAAACAAAAGCCAACTTTATCAATCCAAGACGCTCTTATAAGTTTGGGCATTTCAACTGCCGAAGAACTTGAAAAAGCATTGAAAGACCGAACAGTTTACGAGCAATTTGGACATATTTCAGAGGCGTCGTTTGAGATGTTAGAGTATGTACTTTCTTTGATTGAACGTGCCAAAGAAAACGTAAAAAAGCATTTGAGCCAATTGCCTGAATATAATACGTCGAATTGGCAAGAAGTTGCGACAACCGTCATATCTGGAGTTTCAAAGAACGGCAATATGATAAACATTGTCGTCAGACCTTCGGACGGCGGGCAAGTGATATTCTATTACAGTTCAGAAAAAGATACTTTGGAACAAGCAAGTGCCGAGTTATGGATAGATGATGATAAGAAAGAGCCTCAACATTTGACGCTTGGCAGAATCCTAAAAAGAAATCGAATTGATAGAATTAGTGTTTAATAATTAACCCCTCAGTAAGCCAATAAATGAATAGGTGAGAACAACGGATCAACCCCATTAAGTTAAGCCCCTACTCCCAAAAAATCATACAAAAAAATCCGCCCGACACACTATCCATTCCATGCTTCGAAACAGGCCAAAAATAGGGAACCAGACAGACGGTGCGCCGGGCGGCAGGAATACCCTGTCGCCGGAAAAAGCCCTTGTTTTCGAGGCGGTTAATGGCGGTTTACCCGGATTAAAAAAATGCTTTGGCGGTTTTTTACAATGCGTGGCGGTAGTTTTTTTCATGGGTGTGCCGCTCGGTGCCACGCATCAATCGTCGTCGTCGTTCCTTGTTTTTTCCTGGCCGGACGGGCTCCATCGTTTCGCCGCACTTGGTGTTGTCACCAGTGCAAACGTACAGCACGATAATCCCCTTCGCCGCACTTGGTGTTGTCACCAAGTGCAAACGTACAGCACGATAATCCCCTGCAACCAATCCTCTTTTCACCATGAGATTCGATTTCCAGAGCCGCTATACTGACTTGTACTTCACTACTGCAACAGTCAAGGGTTGGAAACACCTGTTAAAGCCCGATAAGTATAAACAGGTGATCATGGATTCCATGGCTTTTCTAACCACCGAAGGCAGCATCTGGATTTATGCCTTTGTCATAATGCCCAATCACTTTCACTGGATATGGCAAATGAAGGGGGAAACCAGGTTGCCACAGGTGCAGCAACGCATGATGAAATTCGTAGCGCAACAAATAAAATTTGACCTGTCAGATCATCATCCACAGGTTTTGGAACAGTTTAAAGTGGTGCATAATGACCGACAATATCAATTTTTCAAGGAGAAACCCCTGTCAATTGCCTTGTACACAGATGAGGTAGTTTGGCAAAAAATGAGTTACATCCATCGAAACCCTGTGCAGCCCAAGTGGGGCTTGTCACAAACGCCTGAGGCATATGTATTCTCATCCGCGGCGTTTTATGCCACCAAAGACACGAGGTGGCCATTTTTGACGCACTTTTGGTATGGCGATGACTGGCTGACCGCTGACGAATAGGTTTTTGTAGATTTATCCGGCGAGGATCAGTGCGCAGGGGTGACCGTGCTGTACGTTTGCACTTGGTGACAACACCAAGTGCGGCGAGAAAATAGGGAACCAGACAGACGGCGCATCGGGCGGCAGGAATACCCTGTCGCCGGAAAAAGCCCTTGTTTTCGAGGCGGTTAATGGCGGTTTTACCCGGATTAAAAAATGCTTTGGCGGTTTTTTACAATGCGTGGCGGTAGTTTTTTTTTCATGGGTGTGCCGCTCGGTGCCACGCATCAATCGTCGTCGTCGTTCCTTGTTTTTCCTGGCCGGACGGGCTCCATCGTTTTCGCCGCACTTGGTGTTGTCACCAAGTGCAAACGTACAGCACGATAATCCCCTGCAACCAATCCTCTTTTCACCATGAGATTCGATTTCCAGAGCCGCTATACTGACTTGTACTTCACTACTGCAACAGTCAAGGGTTGGAAACACCTGTTAAAGCCCGATAAGTATAAACAGGTGATCATGGATTCCATGGCTTTTCTAACCACCGAAGGCAGCATCTGGATTTATGCCTTTGTCATAATGCCCAATCACTTTCACTGGATATGGCAAATGAAGGGGGAAACCAGGTTGCCACAGGTGCAGCAACGCATGATGAAATTCGTAGCGCAACAAATAAAATTTGACCTGTCGGATCATCATCCACAGGTTTTGGAACAGTTTAAAGTGGTGCTTGTCACAAACGCCTGAGGCATATGTATTCTCATCCGCAGCGTTTTATGCGACCAAAGACACGAGGTGGCCATTTTTGACGCACTTTTGGTATGGCGATGACTGGCTGACCGCTGACGAATAGGTTTTTGTAGATTTATCCGGCGAGGATCAGTGCGCAGGGGTGACCGTGCTGTACGTTTGCACTTGGTGACAACACCAAGTGCGGCGAGAACAGGCAGACGGTGCACCGGGCGAGTGGCCATACGGAGCGTCTCACTCTGAGTGAGACGCTCCGTAATACACGGCCTTCTTTATTTCACGGCCTCCACTGCCTGTTTCGTATCCGTATACTGCTGAAAAGCCACGATTTTCCCATCCTTTAGCGTCCACAAATGGGCCGTTTGCGAGTCAATGACCTTGCCCGTAGTCTTGTGCTTCGCCTGGTACCGCAGGGTGGCCAGCACCTTATTGCCCGACATGTCGTGCAGTTGAATATCCGTCAGGTTAAAGTATTCCCATTCGGCGCCAATGCGGGCAAACACGCCGTTCAGCACTGCATCCGGGCTGATGTAGGGGTTGCGGTCGGCGTAGGGGAAGCCCTCGGCTTCGTTCCAAACGATATTGGCATCCATGACGGCCAGTACCGCAGGCACGTCGCCTTTGACAAATGACTGGTACAGCCCGTCCACAACGGCCATGTTGCCCGGCGCCGACACGACGCCCAGTTGCGCCAGCAACGACATGTTGTCCATGAAATCCTGCTCCCCGGCAATGCGGCCGTCTTTGCTCATGCGGACAATCGTGCTGCCGCTTATTTCGACCGGGTTGCCCGAAGCCGGGATGCCGAAAAAGTCGCCCGTGTGCCTGCCCTTGAACGTCCAGTGCTTGACCAGCTTGGTCGCCCTCTCCGAAGATGTTGTTGATGGTAAATTTGATGTCGGAGAAAGCCGAAAGCAGGGCTTTGTAATAGCCCGCCATGCCCTCAATGCCGACGATGTTTTCCGGCTCGGCGTGCATGACCACGTCGGGGGTGAAATGGTCTTCGTTGAACAGTTCCAGGCGCCCCTCGTTAACGATGCGATCCCAGGTGTCGGTGTACATCTTGACATTGGCGGCCACCCTGGGGTCGGCGTGCTCCAGGGGGACAGTATGGACCTGGCGATTTTCCATTGGCCGTCTTTCTTGAGCATCGCGTTGGCGTAGGCGCCGGTGGTATGGATGGGAATGTCGTACACATTGGTCTTGCCGTTCACCTCGTAGGCGCCGCTGGCTACCCAGGTATACTCCCGGTCCGACCAGCTGACGCTCAGTTGCCGGATGAAAACCGTGGCATTGTTCTTCACGAACTGGTCGGCAAAGTAGGCGGCGATGTTGTCCGCTCCTTTGATTTGTCTGCCTTCCTGGTCAATGCGGACGGCATCGTCCGTGTACATTTTCCGGATGGCTTCGTGGTCGCCCTGGTTGTAGGCGTTCATGAAATTGCGGGCGAAGGCCTGCATGTCGGCTTCGTCATTCACCGATTGGGCCTGAAGCGTGATTGTTGCGCTGACAAGCGCTGCGAGAAGAAGGATATTTTTCATTTGTAAATGGCTTTAGTAAAAAAAAGGTCTTCGGTAATTTCCTCTATCAAAAGGTCTTCGGTTCCCCAAACGTCATTTAATCTAAGGCCGGCTTGGGTAATGCCGGATTGGATGATTCCCGGCATGGCCGATTGGATATTTTTCCGTCCTGCGCACAATCCTATAAGTTTGCCAAACCTTATAGGATTAGTTTGCCAATACGACAATAATTGTTCTTTGGATAAATTCCTCAAATGACTTTTGACACAACCCCGTGATTTTAAAGTTTCGGGGGCACTCGAAGAGACCTGGAAACATTAGGCCGGCACCGCTTCATGGGCTGCTGCATAATTGCCCAGCGGCACGCTTGCAGGTTTGAACTGCACACCCAAATCCTGTGTGGCCTGGGCATTGCTGTACACCGTTTTCGGTTGCCCGACAGGTGCTTTTCCATTCAACATCAAAGAAACATCGGACACCCTCCAGCTCTCGCCGGTCAGCAGGTAATGCTTGCCGTGCAGATTTTTGAGGGTAGCCGCCTTGTACACCGATTCCGCTACATCTGCTACATCCACGAGCGCCCAATACACGTCCTGATCGTAAAACATCTGGATGAAAGGGTTGGGGGCCAACTTGTTTTTGAACAAAAACTGGACGCCCATCGAAGTGGAATCTTCCCTGCCCGACAACTGGTTGCCCATCACTCCAACCGGTGAAACCGTCACGATGTCAAATCCTGGCGCCGGGTTTTCCTGCGTAAATTTCCGGACAGCCTGGTCGGCGTGGTATTTCGCCTGGCAGTAGGGATGGCTCTCCTGGCTGCAGTAGGGCTTGTCTTTTTCCGTGAAAACATGGTCCGGTGCAAAACCCGGCGCCGGCATTGGAAAGTCCGTGTTGTGCGCCGCCACCGAAGCAACGAACACCACCTTTTTGACTGTTGGCGTTTCGCTGACCACCTGCAGAAAGTTTTCCGTCCCTTTGATAGTCGGATCGAGCAGGTCCCGTTGCACGTCTTCCACCTCCAACTGAAAGGGCGTACCGCTATGCACGAGGATGTCGCAGCCTGCGGCAAAGGCTTTCAGTTGGGCGATGTTTTGTACGTCCAGAGGAACGATCTCCAGGTTTTCCGCGTGGGGGAGTGTGGACAGGTGCGCATATTTTTCTTTGTTGGAAATATCCATGGCCGAAACTTTGACCTTGAACCCGTTTTCCAAAAATTGCCTTGTAACGTAGCTGCCGATAAAACCGGCGCCGCCGATAATGCCTACTGTTTTCATGTTTTATAGTTTTTATATAAATCAGGGCGATTTTGACTGCTAAATCACACCGATTCAGGTGAAAGAAATAATCCGTACCAGGTCCGGTATTTGAAGGATTGTTTACACTTGGTGATGGCCATTGACCTGCGACAAAGGTGGGGGAGAGGCCTGGCCGGCAGCGGGTAATCGCGTTTCAATCAGCGGTAACCTGGTTGCGAAAAACAAAAAGAAAACGGGTAGTTTCGTTGCATGAAACGAAATTACCCGTCAGGTAAAATATTGAATTTCAGTTATTTGCGGGTTGTGCTGGGCGCTTCCCCAAATTCCTCCTGGTACAATTTTGAAAAATAGGAAGGGTCTTTAAATCCCACCTCCCAGGCGGCTTCCGCTACGTTGGCAGCGCCGCTTTCCAGTAACGCCCTGGCGTTATTCAGGCGATGTGTGCGGATCAGGTCGGAAGGCGCCAGGTCGGTCAGGGCCTTCATTTTTCGGAACAGTTGCGAGCGGCTCATCCCGATTTCCCGGCACAGCTGCGGCAGCCCGAAATCTTCCTGCCGGTAGTTGGCTTCCACTATGGCGCGCACCTTTTGCAGGAAACTGTCTTCCGGGTCGCCGGCCTGTACCTCAGGCACAGCGGATGACAGCACGTTTTGCTGGTATTTCAACTGCAATTTCTTGCGGCTTTCGAGCAGGTTGGCCACGGTGAGCAACAATTCGTCCTGATGAAAGGGTTTGGACAGATAGGCATCCGCACCGCGCTGCAATCCGGCCAGGCGACTTTGCATATCGGCTTTGGCCGTCAACAATACAATGGGAATATGGCTGCTGAACACGTTGTTTTTCAGGGTTTCCAACACCTCAAACCCGTCTTTGACGGGCATCATCACGTCGCTGATAATGAGGTCGGGTATCGAATCGAGCGCTTTTTCTATGCCGGCCTGCCCATTGTAGGCGAATTCCAGGCCGTATGGACGCCCGCCGTTGTCGGTAGCGCCCTGCAAACAAGCCGTCAGGTATTCCACCACATCGGGATTGTCCTCGATGAGGAGGATGGAGTAGCCATCGGTTTCTTCCCCGGCCTGGGTGCGTAGCGGACTGGCCAGGGAAGTATTGGCGGCTGTATTTACCAGGTCAACCCCGGGCATTTCCTCCAGTTCACCGCGCTGTGTCACGGGCAGTTGAACCGTGAATGTGCTACCTGCCCCGACGGTGCTTTCCACCGAAATGTCACCGCCCATGGCTTTAACCAGTTCACGGGTCATGGAAAGTCCGATACCCGTACCGCCTGCCCCGGAGTGATCCTGATTGTTGGCCTGAAAAAACCGTTCGAAAACATGCGGCAAGGCTTCCGAAGGGATACCTGCACCGGTGTCCGCAACCGAAATCCTGAGCCATTGTTCCACCAAGTCAACTTTCAACAGCACTTTCCCGCCGGAGGGTGTGAATTTGATGGCATTCGACAGCAGGTTGTGGATAATCTGTAACAAGCGTTCCGGGTCGTAGTCCATCACAATTTGCGCTTGAGCACTTTCAACCTTTACCAGCAGGTTTTGGGCGTTTGCCAGCGAGTGCAGGCTTTCGGCGATATACCGGATAAAAGCCAGGACATCGCCCTGAATGTACCGAAGTTTCAAGGTATTGGACTCCAGTTTGGCCAGGTCGAGTATCTGGTTGACGAGCCGCAGCAGGTTTTTGCCACTACGTTGAATCAGCCCCAGTTGGCTGCGTTTTCCGGCATCGTTTTCCGCTTTGGCCAATTGCTCGCCCAGCCCCAGGATCACTGTCAGGGGCGTCCGAAATTCATGGGTAATATTGGTAAAAAAGCGGCTTTTAAAATCATCCAGTTCCTGGAGGCGGTCAGATTTCTCCTGTTGTTTTTCCTGAAGCAGCCAGCTTTCCCGGAGCGCAAATTCGGCTTTTTGCTTCGCCTCCACCTGCTCTTTTTGCCGATAGGCCAGGCCCAATGAAAATATCAGGATTTCAACGATAGTGCTGACTTTGAGATAACCGACTGTGAAATCCGTTTGGAAAACCCTCGAAGAGAAGGTCAGCAAGAATCCCAGGCAGATAACAGCAATCCCCGCTGTGATAAAATATCCCTTCCGGTCTTTGGTCCGATACAAGGGGTAGATGAACAAGAACCCCGAAATGGTGACCAGTGCGATGTAGAACATGGTCACACGGTCGTCAATCACGTAGCTGAAATCATAGCGAAAGGCCAGGTAAATAAAAAGCACTATCAAAGGCGCGCCAAGCCATATTACATACTGGAAAAACCGGTCCCACCGGGGAAGCAGGTGCTCTAAATCCAGAAAACTGCGGATAAACGCCAGCCAGGACATCAACCCCAGGTAAATGGCGCCTTTGAACAGGTTGAAATAGGCAGGGTGCTCCGAAAAGACAAAGCCGCCAATCCAGTCTTCCAAATCTTCAGAGATATACGCCGTGTAAACCACTACCATCAGCAGGTACCCGGAATAGTAAATGTAGCTGCGGTCCCTGACAATGAAGAAATTGATGAGGCTGTAGAGCAACATCATCAGCAGTAAACCGGCGAACAGGGCATTCAACGCCTTGGAATGCGCCAAATTATCGTAAAAGACCGACAGGGGCTGCACATAGGTATTAAAAGTAGGTGGCAGGGCACTCCGTTCGCTTTCACCGCGGAAGTACAGGGTCTCGGCCTCCCCGGGAGGGATCTGTAATTTGAACCAGGTGCCATTTCTTGTTGGGGTAAATTTTTTCCGGTGGGCAGGGACAAAAGTGCCATTGACTTCGGATGTCCAGGTTCCATTTTCCGCCAATCTGTAAAGCGTGATGCGGGTGAACGTATTGGTAAAATTCAGCACCCATTCGCGGTGCATCTCCCCCTCGGGCAAGCGGTTCTCCAACAGTATCTTTCCCCAGTAGGCCTGGTGGCTCTGCGGCTCGAACGTCTTGTCGGGAAATGCCACAAACAGGTCTTGCAACTGCGGCTGCACGATGTCCTCGATAGTGTATCTTCTGTCGGCGTCGGGCAAAATCTGTATGAATTCCCGGATCTGGTGGTTGTCGGAGTTGTTCAGGATATAGGTTTGGGAGTTGGGGTCAGTTGCGGGGGTGGGGCTGGAAGGGGCCTTGCAACCAACCAGCAGCAACATACAGCCCAAAAAATAATGGATATTTTTTCCGAACATGGACATTTGTATAAAAGCAATTTGCCCGGCATGAACCCCGACCACTTAAAGTTAAAGCAAATATCTGAAAACAAACCGCATGCGCTTGTCTTTTCGTGATGCAAAACAGTTTGCCGGATTGGCCCACTGCCAAAGCACCAACAAAACCAAAATCGAAAACCATGGCTAACAATTCCGGTAGTGACCGGCCACTGGATGAGGCTCGGCGCACATAATCGCGAACAGTGTTGCGGGAAAAACCTGTCAGGCGTTCAATCTTGCGCAGACCAACCTGCTGCTGCCGGAGTTCGAAAATTTGTCTGATTTGATGCATTGCTTTTGTTGATGCCGCCATATTGAAGTCTTCGTTTTGAAGACCAAAACATAGCGGCTGTTTGCATCAAATCCGCATCAAAAGGTGGGTCAGTATGGACCGTTACGGGTGGGTCAGTATGGTACATTATCTTCAGCTTTGGAAAGTCAGAAAACATAAGGTTGCACATGGAGAATTATATGAAGGTTATGATATAAGCAGTATGGCCAACATAGCGAAAGCGGCGGCTTTATGGGAAAAATCAGGTAACCTTTACGAACAGGCGCTACTATTGTTTGAAGGGGATGAAGTGCAAAAACGAAAAGCGATTGCTATCGTCCATGAACTTGGAGCCAACGCAACGTATGAAAAAATGAAGATGGAAATGCGGGCATCCGGCATCAAAAATATTCCCAGGGGCATGCGGAAAAGCACCCGGTCGAATACGGCGCCTTCACCACGTTACAACGGACTTGGAAGTCCGTTGTACATAAGTGAGTCTTCCAATTTTCGTATATTCGGATAGAGTCTGTGCTATTTTGACCATGTAGCACAACCCAAAACAGGAGAAAACATGCTGCGAAAGAAATTCGATTCATATTATTTTCGTGTAATTGTTGCTAACGGTTGGCTTGCTGCCGTGCCGCGTATTCTTTTAATAGTTTTTTCCATCCGATGATTGGCGCAATTAATTTGAATAAACTCATAAATATATTCATCATAAATTTCATCCCCCCTTGAAGTGTACTAAATTCTTTATAATTCATTTGTTCAGAAATATACATTGCTTTAAATAATGCGTTTCCATCGTTTGGATTAATCCTATTTAGAAATAATAGAATTTGGAAAAATTTTCCTTGATCAGCAACAGGTTTGAAGTAAACTCTACATTTGACAATCTCATTGGAATTATTACTAACACTATGATTTGTCAATTTAGGAATAAGCAGTGCTTCTCCTGTCTTGACAATATTTATTTTATCCTTTACTTTGATGGTCAATTCACCAATCAGAACCTTGAAATATTCATCAGAATCTCTATGAAAATGTTCTGGTACACTTCCTTTAGGTTGTATAGTCCAATCGAATTCACAAATTTCATTATTTAACTGGATTATTTTAAACCGCTCTTTCATCCATCCAAATTCTGGATAAATTGTTGATTCCATTTTCTTAATTTTTTTTAATTTTTAATAACCACTAACGTTACGCTTCCCGAACTTGCGACGTTTAGGAGCATTTTCGGGAAGCGATTGTTCGCTGTTTGTTTTATAAAAAATACTGTTATTTAGTTTTTTCTTTCCATTGCCATTCTAAGTCAGCCAGTTTTTTTTCAAAATATGCTTTGTTTACTTCGTCAGAAATGCAGGCAGTAAGCAATCTCTTAGCTCGCTCATAATCTATTTTTTCAGGATTTTCATTTTGTATAATTTTTTGATAATAAAGAACTGCAAATGCCGCTATTTGTAAAGCATCGTTTGATTGAATCATTCTGTTTTCATTTTCAGGTAATTGGTCAAGTAATTTGTCTAACCCAAAGGACCGAAGTTGTTCTGTATTCAAATGCGAGATTTGGGTTTTAGGTTGTCCGATTGGCCACAAATGAATTGTGTTGTTCCATGCCACGGTAGCAAGTTGACTGCCATCAGGGGAAAAAGCGCAATCCCAAACCCATTTTATATGACAAGGTAAAGAATGTTCAATCCTCCCTGATTCTATATTCCATATTTTTACAGTTCCATCAGAAGAACTTGTTGCAAGCAACTTGTCATCTGGTGAAAACGCCAAGCTTAAAACCCAGTCTTGATGGCCCTCAAGTGTTTGGATTAGTTTACCTGTTTGTGTACTCCAAATTTTAGCAGTACTATCAGAAGAACAAGTTGCAAATAAGTTTCCGCTTTTAGAAAATTGATTTTTTGAACCCTGTCTGAATGAAACTTTTATATTAAACTTAATTTCTCCTGAAAACAAATCCCATATTATTATAGTACTATCCCACGAGCCAGTTGCGGATGTTTTCCCTCGGGGAAAATACTACGCTACTAACTACACCCTTATGCCCTTTAAATGAACGATAAATTTTTCCAGTAGATAAATTCCATAAATTAATAACATCGCTAAAGCCTCCTGTGGTAATAGTTCTCCGTTTGGAGCAAATGTCACGCTAGTTAACGGAGATGAATGTCCTATTAGAGATATAATTTGTTTGCCGGTTTTTACATCCCATATCTTTGCATTATTTTTCGGAGCGGAAGTGACTGTTGCAAATCGTTCTCCATCAGGTGAAAATGCGACACACCAGATAACATCTTGATGGCCTTCAAAAAAATCATGATGTTTTATAGTATTTATAGGTTTTCCAGTTGCCAAATCCCATATTTTGGCTGTATAGTCATGTGAACCGCCAGTTATCAATTTTGTGCCATCTGGAGAAAATGCCAAACTTCTAATTACGTTCTGCTCGTGTCCTTCAAGTGTGTTTAAATTGTTTAAAGTTGAAATATCCCAAATTTTATAGTTTTGTCTTTACCTGATGTTGCGACTTGTGATGCATTAGGATTAATGGCGAATCCATTTGAAAAATGACCTTCGTTTAATCCATCAGAATTCAAATTAAGTACGTTTTTTTGGGTGCTTAAATCCCAAATCTTTACTTTATGGTCATGTGAAATTGATGCAAGATATTGACCGTTAGAGAAACAGGAGACTTGATTAACACCTTTTCTATCAGCCAAGCCACCACCGGCGTTTAGAGTGAATTTCGATTTCCCATTAGATAAATTCCAAATTTTAATTGTTCCATCGCTAGCTCCAGTTGCAATTTGCTGACCATTTGGTAAAAAAGAAATACTGTTCACCCAACTTGAATGACCTTTAAGGGTAAGAATGGTCTTTCCAGAAGATGCCTCTCTATTTTCACCTTACCATCAAAGATATTGCCAGTTGCAATTAAGCGGCTATCAGTAGAAAAGGCAGCACAACTGACCCAGTATTTATCGCTACCAATCTCAAGCAATATTTCTCCAGATGTTGAATCCCAAATAACTGCGGAATGATCTTCTGATACTGTTAAAATTTTTTTCCATCAGATGAATATTTAATCTCTGTAATGCCTTTAGTGTGTCCACCTTTAGAATGTCTCCACCTTTTAGAATAAGCGAACATTTTTTTGAATTTAAATCCCATATCCTTGCATTATTGTTATTGAAAAAACTTACCGCTATTTTCTTTCCATCGGGAGAAAAATCAATACTCATGGCTCCAGTTGGGTAATCATGCATACCAAATCCATAACCCAATCCTTTAAACTTGAACTCAAGTTTTTCTGCTTTCTAAATTATAAATGTATATTGCGTTGTCAGAAAAACCACTTGCAAGCCATTTTCCATCAGGAGTAGGCTACACAAGTTACTTCTGAATAATTTTCAGAAAGAATATAGTGCCATGGAAGACGATGTATATCTTCTGGGTGATCATTAAAGTATAGGGCTTCGGTTAGTGCGCGGTTAATATTTGGATTATCTTGATGAATAAATCGTTTTGCAAAATCGGCTAGGCGAAATGCTACTGATAGATTCCCATTTTCGAGGGCAGCTTGGCTTTTGTAAGCTAAATCATTTGCATAGAATTCTCGCGCATTTTCCTCTGCTATTTTTCTTTGAGCGATGGCATTGTTTCTTTCTATATTAGCTGAATCACGCTGTCGTCTCGCTTCCTCCGCAAATCTGATTGCATTATTTCTTTCAATTTGAGAGGTATCACGTTGGCTTTCAGCGATCATCTTTTGACGTTTAGCTTCGATAGCACTTTGTATAGCCAACGTCCGTTGTATGTTTACTTCCTGAAATACCTCTAAAATCCTATTTTTCACCTCAATAACCTTTTCGGGGTTGTTTGATTGACAAATTTGGGCCGAAAGCAATTTATTGAATGCCAAATCATATTTGCCCAACTTTTGAGCAACTTTTGCTTCTTGCAAAAGAATTTTATAATCCTCAACTGTACATTGAGCAATCAAAAAAACGGAATAAAGGAAAAAAATACAACAAAAACATTTTTCATTATTCACTTCACTAATTAAGTGCAACAATAGTAATTGGATTATTTCCTTTTTAGCTCTGCATATAGACGTAAATCTTCATCATCACTCTCATAATCTTCTTCATATAGAAGTAATCTTGATGAAGAAATAGAAATAATGTATTCCTCTAAACTCTCACCTGGAGAAGGGAAAGTAAGGGTTTTACAGTCATCGCTTAGAGTATAGGTAGTTTCATGTTCAACATCACGTTCTCCATTAGGATAAAGGCCATATATTTCCAATTTTCCATTAGCGTAAAACTCAAGAATTAAGGCTGAATATTCAGAGGTTTTTTCACCTTCTTCAGGAGGTGGTGGATAAGTTTTTTCACCCTCAATTGATAAAAATATCCATTTGCCGATAATCATACTTCGGCAATTCTCTTTAGAATCCAGTTTCGGGGCAAAAGCACAAATGCTCAAAGAAAGAAAGCAAAAGCAAAACAAAGTAATTTTTTTCATTGTAATTTAACTTTTGTTAATTAATGATGCTGGTTACTCTTGAGGCTATTTATTTTTTGGTTACATTGACGCATTTTTTAATTGAGATTCAATGATTTTTATCATCAATACCTCTTTTTTTGATTGTAACTGTGAGTCTTGCGGGAATCGGAGTAGGATGCTATCCGCCATTTGATAGTAGCGTAATGCCAGTTTAAAATCCCCGGAGCTGACGAAAACATCCCCACTACTATTATATTTTTCAAAATTTAACCTTTCCTTTTTGGTTTCTTCCACAATTTTAGCATTGAGATTATCTTCTGCAAGTTTTTGTTGCTTTGTTGCTTCAATTGAATTATCTTCTGCAACTCTTTGCTGTTTGACTGCCCACCAGGTTGCCCCGATCGAAACCAATAACATCGCAAACAATATTGCAGCCACATTCCTCAGCCAAATATTACGCTTAAAAACCCGAATCTCCCTCATCGTTCAAATCCTCCGGGTTCACACCGCGCAGCTGTGCGGCAAGAGAATTGATTTCATGTCGGTACTTTGGGTTTTGTAAACCTGTGTCAGTTGCCATTTTTGCCCAGCGCAGATCTATGTAAAGCGGAATAGAATTTATGTACGATTCAAGAAGCCTAGGCAGAGCAGTAGTTTTATCAAAATCAACATTTCGGATTCCGTTTAATACAATATCGTCGTCAATAAGAACAATGATTAGATTTTGTTTGCGATTGAGTTTTGTTGGATTGCACCAATATTCCGGTTCTTCTCCGCACCATTTCGATTCAGCGGATGATTTTTTCATATAAAAATCAAGTACTCCGAATTTTCAAGTCCTTCCTGGATCAGTTTTGGCAAGCTCATGTCCGGTTTCATGTGTTTTTCGTCCCGAAAAATGGGCATTGGCCTCTCTAACGTGGGTTTGGCGTAGCGTTTCAGTGCCGTTTCAAGTGCGACGGCATGTCGGCGGCCATTTTCAGAATGTCGGTAAGAGATGAATGCTTTAAATCTTCTCATCAATGCGTTGATCCAATTCGTTTATTTTGGTTAGACTTTTATTGTTTATTAAATCACAGCGAACTATGACTTACCCGAAAATGGATAAGTAAAAAGACGCATTGCGAGTTGTACTTATCCGTTTTTCGGAAATAACTAACCATACGAAACCACCCTGCTACCAACATATCGTCGGTAGCAGGGGTGCGAGCAATCATCCGGGTATGGGCGTTTTATCATCTGATTTCAATAAAGCGTGCCGAAAGTTAACCGGTGTTTTCAAATAACCCAAACAAAATACCCACATTTTTACATCGTCGATGGGGCATTTGCTTTTACCACGGCCTTTTTCGTGATATGGGCGCAGGATTCGGTGGCCTTAATACATCGCCGGACCGTTCTTGTACGTGCTCCAATACCTAAGGATATCCCCATGGCTTACCAGAAAACAGTGTACAAAGCCGTCAATATCCCGCAAATAATCACGCCGCCGACAATAAAGGACGGCTCTACCCGAAACAGTTTGACGTCTATCTCAATGGAGGTGTCCTCTTTGTTGCGCGACAGCGACGCGACGATCATCAGCGCGACGATCAGGACAAAATACCCACCCAAGTCTGTCGAGGAACGGGATTTCCGGGGCAACGAATTTGAACGCAGCCGACAGCGGTATGGTCAGCAATGCGGCTGCAAGCGCTGCTCCCGAGGTCGTACGCCGCCAGAACATGCCCAACAGGAATATGGCGAATGCGCCCGGCGTGATAAAACTCATGTATTCCTGTATGAACTGGTAGGTCTGCTCCAGCGAGCGCAGTTGCGGCGCGACCATGATGGCAATCAGCATCCGAAACGGCGATCGCGATTTTGCCGACGCGCACGAGTTTGGCATCCGAGGCGTCCTTGTCGAAATACCTTTTATATATGTCGAGGCTGAAAATGGTGGCCCACACTGTTGGCCTTGCCCGCCAGCGACGCCACTACCGCGGCGATCAGCGCAGCAAAGGCCAGTCCCTTCATGCCCATCGGCAACAGGTTGAGCAACGTCGGGTAGGCAAAATCGGGCTTTACTACGCCGTTGGCATCCAGCATTTCCTGCTGAAACATGCCCTCCGAATACAATACAAACGCGGAAATGCCCGGCAGCACGACGATCACCGGGATCAGCAGTTTCAGAAACGCGGCAAACAGGATGCCCTTGCGCGCAGTAGGCAGATCGGCGCCCAGGGCCCGCTGGATGATGTACTGGTTGCAACCCCGGTAGTTCAGGTTGTTGATCCACATGGCGCCGATCAGCACGGTCAGGCCGGGCGAGTCGCCCTGTAATACTGGTGCCCTTTCCGGCAGGATCGTGAAAATGCGAGGGCGCTTTTTCGCGAATCAATGCCAGTCCGGCAAACACACCTTCCGATCCGTAATGCTCCGGCTACCATGCTCAGGGCCAGGTACACCGTTGCCAGGCCCAGCAGTACCAACACGGCCACCTGCACGACATCGGTATACCGATCACCCGCATGCCGCCGATGGTGATAAAAATGGCAAACAGGGCAAGTCCCGGATAGCCGCAGAAATCGAGACGGTGGTCAGTTCCAGCGCCAGCGCGCCGAGGTAAAGGATGGACGTCAGGTTGACGAACACGTGGGCCAGCAGCCAGAACACGGCCATCAGCGTGCCACCAGCGGGCTGTACCGGCTGCGCAAAACTGCGGCATCGTGTATATCCTGTTTTTGAGGTACACGGAACAAAACTGCGGCCACGACCAGCAGCGCGTAGCCG
>JADJRC010000020.1 GCA_016712415.1 Lewinellaceae bacterium
CTCAATATCGCCGCAAGAGTGATGCCAGGTACCCACAAACTGAAGGATTTCAACATCGAGCACAAACTCGACGGGTACGCGATCAAAGATACGGTGTTTCTACCCAGTAAATTCCCCAACGTCTAAACCAAACCCTCCGGGCCGGAAATGAAAATTACCGGCGAAGCGATTGCTATCGGATTTAGAAAGGCCCGTATTTCAGGAAACGGATCGGAATCGGGCATGTATTTGTGCGGCTAATTACCGCCAACCTCCGGTTGGCAGAGTACCACCAACCTCCGGTTGGCAAAGTGCTACCAACCGGAGGTTGGCGGTATGCCCTGCTTCGAGTTGCCAACCGGAGGGTTGGCGCTACTTCCGGATGGCTTCCACCGGATCCATCCGGCTAGCCTGGGATGCCGGAATCAACCCGAAAGGCACGCCTACAGATGACCGAAGTCACCACGCCCGATCAGCACATTGCTCAAAAGACAAGTGGATGTCAAAGTCCATTGCCTTTGATATGCCCCTCGGTGACCAGCCAGATGAGCACCAGCCCGATGGGCCGCCACACGATGCACAGTACCACGGCTTCAAACAGGATTTCCAGCAGGATAAACCAGCGTTTTGCTCCCCAGTGCCATCTTGATGCCGATAATGTTGGTCCGCTCTTTTACTGAAACGAACATGATGTTGCACCAAGAACATGCCCACGATCAGCGCGAACACGCCGATGATAAAACCGGCCAGGTTCAAGGTGCTGAACACGCTGTCGAACAGCCGCTGAGAATAGACAGGGTATTGAGTGCGAAGTTGTTCTCTTCGCGGGGTTTCAGCCGCCGTTCCCCGCAGCACCCCGATGATATCGTCCTTCATCGCATCGAGGCTAACGCCGGGCTTTGCTTTGACGAGCAAGCTGGTGCCGGCCAAGCCGCCTTTTTCGCGCACCCCAAAACCGCGGCGCGCCAGGGTGTAGCTTACCAGCACCCCGTTGTCGAAATTGAAAGGTTTCAGCAGGTCTTTGCCCGATTTTTTCAATACGCCAAGCACCCGCAATTTGCGCCCGTTGACATTCACCTCTTTGTCCAGCGGGTCGATGCCGATGCCGAACAGCTCTTCCGCGATGACCCCGCCGAGGATGCAGACATCGCTGCCGCTCTGGTACTCCACCGGCGAGAAATAACGGCCTTCCCCTTCAAATTCGAGGTGGAACAAATCGCGGCAGTCTTCCGTGACCCCCAGGGTGAACACCCGTTCCACGTTGGAAGAGTGCCATTTCACCGTTTGGCGGTATTGCCCCAAAAACCGACCTGAAAAGTCGGCGTTTTCAAGTTGTCGCGCAAGGTTTCGAATTCGCGGTAAGTAAAATTGCGGGCGACGCATCCATTTCAGAAATTGTTGCCCCGGGTCTTCTTCTGTCAGGAAAATTTCTCCAGGTAGATCACATCGTTGCCCAGTTTTTCCATGCTGTTGCGGATGTTGTCTTCCAGGGAATTCACGGCGCTTTTTACCCCGATGATGCAGAAGATGCCGATGGTGACGCCCAGCAGCGACAAGAAGGGCGCAATTTGTTGGCCATCAGTTGCTGCCACGCCTGTGCGGCGCCTTCAAACAGAATACGGAAAAATTGCCTCATGATGCGGAAGCGGTGGGTTTGGACTACTTGATGCGAACTTCAGTCTTCAAAGGTAATCGCCGCTTGCAGCACCTGTACCGCGTTTCGATAAATCGCGGCAGTTAATCTACTGAAGTTGGGGTTTTCAGCGGATAAGCAGTGCAAACCATTACATCTTTCCTTTCGCGGGGCCGGACTGCCGCTCGGCGGCACGGAGTTGATCGCTGGTAAGGGTGCTCCCGTCGTGGCTCCAGCCGGGTGGACCGAAGACATACAACAGTTTTTCCCGCCACCGCACGGGTTTGCGCAGGTCGCGCAGGATATTCAGCCATTCGCCGGAATACGATGCGAAACGCATTCAGGCGCTCAACGGACTTAGTCAGGACCTTAGCGTATCGGTTCATACTGCCGGTCTTCGAGTTCGGGCTGGAACGTACCGAACCCATTTGTCCCATACGATAGCAGCATGCCGGGTTGCGATCGAGGTAAAGACAGGTTGGACGCGTGGTGTACCGGTGGTGGGAGGGCGTTACCGGGATGTATTCAATGTAGCCCAGTTTGCCGACATGCTCGGTATGCGCGAGATACCCACAAATCTGGGTTGCGGAAAGATAAAAACGATATCTAACTCCTTGAAGCCTGCAAGCGCCAGCGGAATAAAATAGATAAAGCGGTAGGGGTTGAAACTACCGACGGAGCGAAAGCCTACGGTCAGGTTTGCACTGCTCCGAAGGTGGTGCGTCACGTGTACTGCCAGAAAAACACGGGCGGTGGTCGACCCGGTGCAGCCAGTAAAACAGGAAGTCCATGCCCACCACGAGCCAGAACCTTCAATACCAGAGCGGATGGTCAGTTGGAACAATTGATGCCAGGAAAAAACCGGTCGGGCGCTACCACATACACCGCCCCCAGGAACCAGCAAGTCCATCCGCTGTTCGGCAAGCATCAGTTAAGGTTAACGCGGTATCGCGCCAGGTATGGCACGGGATGCGGCGAAAATGGCTGAGCGCCACTTCCAGGCCGATGACGAGGAGGTACGCTTGGGTGCTGGTCGAGGGATGAGTGGTTGTTCCCGGAGTGCTTCATGCGTATTTGTTCGGAGATTCTGAAACCAGGGCGCCTGGCTTCGTTTAAAACGCGTTTTTGATTACCTTAGACAAGATCAACTTAACGGTGATGATGAGCACAGCTACCGGCTGTTGACGACTTTTTGGGGGTGGCCCGGCGTTCGAGCGCTTGCCGATCGGTGAGCCGAGCAAGACCTTGGACAGGTCAGTGGACAACAACTGATCAGGGTAGTGATAAATCTCACAAACACCGGATGTTTTTCGGGTACCAGCTCTGCCCGGACAAGCGGTGCCGGAAGCTAATCCAGGACAGCAAGTTCGGAGAGGATTGGTCATATTGATCAAAACCACCGCAAATGGAGTCAGCCAGCTCTACGGAAGCATCGCCAGTGTGTTTCGAACGGGGGGCAGCTTTTGGGCCAAACCGCGATGTGCCGAATCCGCAAGATCAGGCCGCTCAGCAGGCAAAACCGGATTGAAAAATGCTCTGTCGCTGATTTCAGCCAGTTTCGCACACTCTCCGCAACCGCCGGTAACCGGCTAACATATCGCTCGCGAACGCACCGCCCACAAGCGTGCCACGCCATTGCGCCATCCACAGCTAAGCGTCACCCTCAGGCTCACGAAAAACATCGGACCCAACAGCAGGCCAATACGCAGTCCGGCTAACATTCCTTCAGGAGCTAGGCTCCATGTTTTATTTTTCGGGCGCAAAAGTAGGCAACAAAGCGGCTGGAGCAGTTGAAAAAAAATTTAACGGGAGGTTAACCCTGAGGTACCCAACGGCGTGGCACCACAAGCGGGTCTTTACAGGAAAGTTCACATTTTAACCGCATGCGACATGAAAAATGCTTTTTTATTGTTTATTTTGTTCGCCTTTACCGCAGCTGTAAGTTGCTCAAAATCCAAAACGGAAACGGCGCCCTGTACGGGAGGCGCAACGGAATACAAGCTGGACGAACCCTTTTTTATGTGCTTTGGCGCCAGTGTCCAGGGACAGGATGACACCGTAACCCTGGACATTGAATTCGATGAAGTGTACGGAGATAGCCGGTGTGCTTATGATGTGGATTGTGTCTGGCAGGGGCGGGTGGATATTGGCCTGACCTTCAAATACGGTCAGGATGAAATGAAAGATACCCTGTCGATAGGTGGTTTGAGCGCCGATCCCAAATCCGATTCGACCCTGTTCAAGGGGTATAAGATCAAAATGATCAGTGTCGATCCTTACCCCGAATATGCCCAAGTACCCATACCTTTCGAGGAATACAAAATCAAACTTGTCGTGTCCTCAGAATAATATTCCGATCATTCACCAAACCCTTACTTTATGAGAAACAATCTTTTTGCACTCTTCGCCGCCAGTTTGCTGTTTACCTGTTTCGGATGCCCGCCACCGGCGCATTGCGATCAGCAATTCAATGTAAATGAGGCATTTAGTATGAATCAAGGTACTTCAGCCTGCATGAAAACGGAGACAGACTTTACCATTCGTTTCAACCAGGTAACCGACGACAGCCGCTGTCCCGAAGGTGTCCAGTGTATCTGGGCGGGCCGGGTGGATGTGGCCCTTATCCTGGCCAAAGACGGCGCCGCCCAAAACATCGAACTTTCTTCCGGCGACCTGGGCAAGGGTGGAAAGGGCGAAGTTGTTTTCAACGGATATACCATTCGACTGGAAAACATAGCGCCTGCCAAGGTGGAAGGCTCGAAGATCGAGCAAAAGGATTATACGATCCGGTTAATGGTTGCGAAGTGATGAAAAGAGGGCGATGTATCTAAATGCGCCAAATGCACTAACCATTCCTTGTCTTGTTGTAAACAACCGTCCGATCTACGGACACGCAACGCCACCATCATTCCTTGTCATGTTGTAAACAACCGTCCGATCTACGGGCAGAACCCGTGATCAAATACTTTCAAGAAAGTGAAACATGACGCCTTGCCCGCACCTGAATCGGACAGGTGTTTACAACAAGACAAGGAATGGTTCGTGCGTTGCTTAACCTCCAATCATCTTACTTCAGCATCAGCTTGCCCGTCCCAAGTACCGTGCTTCCCGAGATGACTTTCAGGAAATACATGCCGGAGGGCAGTTGACCGCGTTCCAGTTTCCATTGCCGGTTTTCGAGGTTGCCCGTGCGAACCAGTTTGCCGGTGGCGTCGTACATCGCCACCTGCCAGCCGCTCTGCTGTGACAGGCCTTCGATGACAAGCATAGCCGTTTCTGCAACAGGGTTGGGCACTACGCGCAGGCTGAGTCCGTCGACAAACGGTTGCCAGGTATTCACCACGACGAAATTATCTCCCACCCGGTGCGTGGTTGTATTCGTGTAAACAGGTTCGTTAAAATCAAAGAAGATACCTGCACGGTTCAGGATATCGGTTTCCAGCGGAACGTTTGCCTGCTGTGCAACGCGGAAGGAAACAAATCCCTGCGAGGCTTCCAGGTTGGTGCTGCTGTCGGGCAGCAGGATATTGTCGAATGTAAACTTGATATTCCGGTCGCCGTAGTATTCAAACGTATAGGGGTGGCTGCCGGCGCCGGGCACTACCGAGCCCGCATCGAGCCAGGGCGACAGTTCGTCGCGAATGACTACTGTGAAGGCCGTATCAGTCCCGGTGTTCTGGAACCGGATGAGGTATTCGATATCCGTTCCGGGCCGTACATAGTGCGCCGTACCATATCCCAAAGGAAAACCCTGCTTGTCGTTGGGGTCGTAGGAGCCCTGGTTGGCGCGGCATTCGATATCGACCCAGGGGTCGTCGTCGTTTTGCGGGAACTGGTTGACAAACCCCGTAGTGAACTGGTTGCCCGTAACACAACCTTCTACAGACAGGCTTGGCATGGAACTGCCCGGGTGGAACGGCTCCTGCGGTACTTCCAGGCGCCAGGTTGCGCCGTTGGCCGGCACTTTGACGTGGTACGACTCACTGGGCGCAAGCGATACGCCGGGCGAAGGATGTTCGTACATCACGGCGTCTTCAATCACAACGTAATCCAGCGGCACGGACATCGGGCCGGCGCCGATATTTTTGATCTCGAAATCGAGTGAATCGCTGTTGCACTGGGCGTTGAGTTGCAGGCTGGCGCCCGACCACATGGCGTTTTGAGGCTCACAGTTGCCGGTGGGGTAGATCACGCCTTCGAGGCAATGGGTTTGTCCCAATACGGCGTTGCAACTGACCGAAACGTTTATCCAGAATGAGCCGCAGGTGTTGAACGGCACAGTGCCGAGGTCGAAACTGTACACGTCATTCCCAAGGCTGGTAAAAGGCACAGACGCTGAGTTTGGTGTCAGGAAAGGGTCGAACAATATCTCCACATGCGAATCCGTGGCATCCTCCGTACCCTGGTTGCAGTAATTGACCCATACGGTGCTCGAAAAACAACGCCGCAGGAAAGGGATACTGATATCGACAGTCATGGCGGGGCAAACTGCCTGGGGCTGCAGCAGAAAGTCCTGTGTAATCGTCTGATTGGCGCCTATGGATACCGTTACCGATGCCGGACAGGGCTCCCAGAGACTGTTTATAGGGAGAACGATAACGTCGTAGGTGCCCGGATTCATTTCCACCCGGTAAAATCCGTCCACGTCGGTCGTAGTGTAGTATTCATTGCCGGAAGCATCGGTCACCTTGATGGCCATGTATTTAAGCGGTACATCCGACGCTTCCACCGTGCAATTGGTATTCCAGTCGGCATATACATACCCTTCAAGATTGGCGCACTCATCGGGCTCGTTTTCCACTACAATGCTGGCAACGGCGGAGCAGCCTGCAGCGTCGGTTACGGTGACGACATAGGTGCCCGCCGGCGGATCGTTTATCCAGGGACTGCTGGAGCCGTTGTTCCATGTATACGTATAGGGTGGATTGCCTCCCTGCACGATGGCTGTCGTGCCCAGCGAGTCATTGCAAAAGGGACTGTCGAAATAAGAGATCGAGACGCTCAGCGGGACGGGAGGAGTCAGGGTAATGCATTGTACGGCTGAACAGCCCGCCCCTACGTTGGTCACCGTTACACAAAAAGTTGTCGGTCCATTTACAATCGCTTCGATGGTTTGGGTCGTGGCTCCGCCGGGCGTCCATTCATACTCAAATGGTCCGTTGCCATTGGTCACAAAGGCCGTGAGTAACATGGGCTCGTTTTCCGGATCGCAGGGCGCCAAGGCATTGAAGGTGATGGATGGCGTCGCTAAATCGCCCAGCACCAGGGTGGTATCTGCACCTACACAACCGGTCAGGGAATCGTAGACGAACAAGGCGACATTCCCGGGTTGGCTTACCGACGGATTCAGTACTGAAGGGTTGGACACGGGCCCAAACCACTGGAAGGAATAATTGCCGGTTGGCGGTGTTATCGTTCCCTGCAATTGTACAACGGGGTTCAGGCAATCCAGTATGGCCGGCGAAGGCGTGATCTGCACCGTCGGCGGCGTGCCGTTGCATTGAGAATAGGCGTGTTGCAGGTGCAAAAGCCAAAGGACTGGAAGTAAAAGAAACAATTTTTTCATGTGCATAGGATGTTGCGTTTGGGAATGAATGAACAGGTGAAAGCCTAATCTTGTCATGTTTTTCATCTGTTATACACCCGGATATATTCAGACGGTACAAAAGTTTGAATTCCTGGCGATAGAGACAAATACAATTTTTATCGTTTATTGTACTAAATTTGCATAAATATTATATTAAAATATTGATAAACAATTATTTGTAAAAGTTAAAATATTGACAAAGCCTTTATTTAAACTTTGCTGAACCCCCCCCAACCTGCCTGGTATCATGGAAAATGCAAGAATCTGGCAAATCTTCCAGACGCTCGTGCCGCTGGAACGCAAATACCTCGGTCAATGGCTCAGATCGCCCTTCTTTTGCCGGCGCGAACAACCCCTGCTGTTGTTTGAATACTTTCAGCAATGCAAAGACGGCGGCGAAAGCCCGGACCAGGCAGCTGCTTTCAGGAAAATATTCGGGGCCGGGAAGTCGCTTAATATTCAGGCGTTACGGCAGGTCATGAGCGAACTCTCCGCGCAGATCGAGCATTTTCTGGTGTACCGGGAAAAATTCGACGCCCGGGAAGGATACCACATTGCCCTTGCTTCGGCTTATCGCCGTCGCGGACTGGAAAAACATTTTCGGCAGAGCCTGCACGCAGCGCGTGTGGACTGGGAACAACAGCCCTGCCGGCACACAGAGTATTTTGACGCCCAGGTTGCCCTTGAATTCGAATTGTACCGGCACCTTAGCGCAGGGCGCCGGACGGAGGCCCTGAACATGCAGCAGTTGTCGGACCAAACGGATGTTGCCTTCATCGCCCGGAAATTGCGCCTGGCCTGTTTTGCCCTGAGCCATCAGTCGGTGTACAATACCGACTACCGCTTCGGCCTGCTGGAGATGTTGCTCGAACACGTGCGCAATATGCCCGCACTTCAACAGATACCCGCTGTCGGACTGTATTATTTTTGCTACCTGTCGCTGACTGACGCGGAAGGGGAACGGTACTTTATTCAGTTCAAAACAATGCTGTTCGCCTGCACCGACCAACTGCCCGTTGATGAACAGCGCAACCTGCACCTGCTGGCCATCAATTTCTGTATCCGGAGGATCAACCAACTGGAAAGCCGGTATTCGCGGGAGGCCTACGAACTCTACAAATCGGCACTGCAAGCCAATCTTTTGCTGGAAAACAACCAGTTGTCGCATTTTGCGTACAACAACATCGCCGCTATCGCACTCAAGGTCGGCGAAACGGAATGGGCCGGTCATTTCATCCGGGAATACGCCCCGACGCTGGAAAAAAAGCACCGAAACGCGGCATTTCACCTGAATATGGCCCGGGTGGAATACGGCAGGCAAAACCTGAAATCCGCATTGCTGCACTTGCAGGAAGCGGATTACAAGGATCTCATCAATAACCTGATCGCCAAGTCGCTGCAATTAAAGATATACTACGAAACAGGGGAATTCGATGCACTCGATGCCCACCTTCAGAGCATGCAAACCTTTATCCGCCGGCAACGGGTGATCGGGTACCACAAAACCAACTTCCTCAACATCATTCGGTATACCCGCCGCCTGATGCAACTGCATCCCGCCGACAGGCAGGAAAAAGAGGTGCTACAGCGTCAAATTGAAGCGGAACCTGTCCTGACGGAAAAGGAATGGCTGCTGGAGCAAATGGCCTAATGCGAGAGCGCATCCTCCGGTATGGCTGCCTTTTCCTTGCCGGCCGGCGCATACCAAACCTTCAATCCGCTGCCGCCACCGCTGTTGAAATAGACCACCTTGATGCGGTGCCAGCCCTGCTGGAGGTTGGCGAATCCTGTTTTTTCCTCCATGCCGTGGTCGCCGTCGTTGTTGACAACCATGTCATTATCAATGGAAAGCGTACTGCCGTCGTCGGACTCCGTCCAGAACTGATACCCGCCGCTGCGGGGTATGTTCAGGTAGCCGTTCCAGACCATACCGCAGGGACTGTTTTCGCAGCTCCGGTCGAGTTCGAAGGAAGACATGACGCCGCTTTTTTCGGAATAGCCGTTTTGCACACTTTCCAAAGTGTACCTGCCCGAAGTGCTCATCAGTTGGGTGCGCAATCCGGGCTGGCGCTGCTGCACAAAAGTTACAGCGGGCTTTTGCGCGTAAATTCTTACTTCTGCGGTGGCCTCATTGCTTTCCAACAGTCCTGATTTGGACGCAACGGCGCGTATCGTACAGGCTGTAGTCGGCGAAAAAGGCTGCACAAATGCCGTCGAAGTGGGTTTGGGCGTCGTGCCGTCTGTCGTATACCGGATACTTGTCCCGGCTGTGCGGGAAATGATCTTCACCGTCGGCTTCATCGTCGCCGGGTCGTAGGACACCGCGATATGGGGTTTATCCACAAAAGCGCCGAAGTTGGCGATTTTTACCGCAAAAGCCTCGGCCGCTTTTATCCTGTTCGGATTGTACTCCGGCAAGAAAATCACCACGTTTCCCGCTACATTTTCCCAGCGCATTCTTTCCCTGGTAGCCAGGAAAGTCACTTCGGTGCCGGGGGGCAATTGCAAACCTTTCAACACCAGTTTTTTGTCGTCGGGGTATTTCGGAAAAATGGTATAGAGGGATTTGGTTTTAGGGTTCCAGGTAAAAAATATCTCTTTAACGGCAAACCCCGGCTCCGGATCGACGGTTTGTTTCAGCAGCAGGTCGCCGCCTGTTTTCCAGCCATCCACGAGTTCGGGTTTGAAGTTGCGGTTGCCTTCGCTCCACTGGCAACTCGTCCGCCAGCGCCTGGTGTTGTAGATTGCTTCACCGTTGATTTTCAGCCATTTACCAATATCCAGCAGGCGCTCTTGCATGATAGGCGGTATCTGCCCGTGTGCGTCGGGACCGATATCGAGCAAAAAATTGCCGCCGCGCGAGACCTTATCCACGAGGTGCAGCACGAGTGATTGTGCCAGTGTAATCCCATGCATTCTCGGTTCGGTTATAACCGTAGGAAAAACCCATGCCCCGGCTTTCTTCCCAGGCGTGGTTTTCAAAATCCAGATCGGGTTGATATTCAGGCGTATAGATGCCGCCGTGTTTGAATCGAACCCCGCTGCCCCAGCGGTCGTTCACGACTACGCGGTCGCGCACCGGGCTCTGGTTATACAGCCAGGCCAGAAACTCCGGCGATTTCCATACATCCGGCGTGGCATCCCAGTCGCCGTCGGCCCACACCACCCAGGGCTGGTAGCGGTTGACGAGTTCGTACAGTTGCGGCATGGCGTGGTCTTTGGCATACCGTGCGCGGTCGAACTTCCACCGCGGGTTATACCATTCATAAAGGGAAAAATAAAGCCCTGGTTTGACGCTTGTTTTGCGCAGGGCAGTGAACAGGTCGCCCAACAGGTCGCGCCCCGGTCCGCGCACATCGGCGCTCCAGGGGAAGCCCCAGGTTTTGGCGGCCTGCTCGTTGGGCCACAGGCAAAAGCCGTCGTGGTGCTTGGAGGTCAGCACGACGTATTTGGCGCCGGCGCGTTCGAACAGATTTGCCCAGTCGTCGGGATTGTACAGTTCGGCGTGAAAATCCTCGGCGAGATCATAATAACTGCGGTTGCCGAAGTTGTTGCGGTGAAAATCGCGCACCTTGCCCTCATGGGCATTGTTTTCCAGTGAATTCTGGTACCACTCGGCGTAGTTGCCCAGCGTGGTGTACGCGGGAACCGAATACACGCCCCAGTGAATAAAAATGCCGAATTTGGCGTCTGTCCACCATTCCGGTGTGGGGCGTTTGTCGAGCGACGCCCAGTCCGGCGTGTATGGCGTTTGGCCGATAAGGTTTGAAACGGGTAAACTGAAAAGGAGGGTCAGGAGGGTGAAAAGGTGTCGCATAGTTCTCAAAATGAATGAATTGGTTTGGCCAAATGTATACCTGAATTTTCAAAATTTGCAGTATGTGCAAAATTCAATTCTGTTATTGCCCACGTTGCGCCTTTTCATTTCAACAGACAACGGTAGCCTGCCATATGCCACACCGCTCCATTCCACTCCTGTATTTTCAACAAAGTACCTCGCACACTGACCCTTTCCATTATTTTTGCCGTCTACCGTCCACCGTCCACCGTCCTCATGCACACACTTACCCATATTTTCATCTATCCCATAAAATCGCTCGGCGGCATCTCGCTTTCGGAAGCCAAAGTAGAGCGCCGGGGACTGCAATACGACCGTCGCTGGATGTTGGTCGACGAAACAGGACGCTTTGTCAGCCAGCGCGAGATTCCGAAAATGGCCCTGCTGGGCACGGCTGTTGAGCCGCCATTTTTGAAGATTTTTTGGAAGCATGATCCCGCGCAAAATATCCTGGTTCCACTCCGGCCGGACCGTCCACTTGAGAATTTGCGTGTTGAAATATGGAGCGACAAGTGCGCCTCCCGGATAATGGATATTGAAATAAACAACTGGTTTTCAGATCATTTAGGCCAAAACCTGCGCCTTGTTTATATGCCTGATACCACCAGGCGTCGTGCAGACGGACGGTATGCGCCCAAAGGGCACTACGTCAGTTTTGCCGATGGATATCCCGTTCTGTTGGTCGGCCAGGCCTCGCTCGACGAGCTCAACCGGAGACTTGCACAACCCTTGCCGATGAACCGATTTCGACCGAATTTTGTGTTTACCGGCGGGGAGCCTTTTGAAGAAGATACATGGCGCGACTTCACGGTTGGGGAGGTGCCATTCCGCGGTGTAAAGCCCTGTGCGCGCTGCATCATTCCGACGACCGATCAGGAAACGGCCGTTCGTGCGGCAGAGCCCATGAAAACGCTGGCGACGTTCCGAAAATTTGACAATAAGATTCACTTCGGCCAGAATGTTGTCTGGATGGGCGATGGCGAGCAGGTGGTAAGGGTGGGGGAGTCGATCCGCCAATCGGTTCAGGCCGTGTAAGCCAACACTGTCCGACTTAATGCCTACCTGAAAACGGCGCCTGCCAGCAAACTGAAAAACGCAATACAAAGCGCTATCTGTCGGTATCCGAATATCCGCAACCACCGGTCGCGGTAGTCCTGCCAATCGGACGGATACAGCTCTGGCGTCCATACCTGTATGGCCTTGTTGATAGGAATATTGCCTTTCATCATCAGGGCGATATCGGTGACAAGTCCCAGCAGTGCCGTGAAGGAGGCCATGCGGAGCGCGGGATCATCTCCTGCATCCTGCCCGCTGGGATGAAACCCGGGGCAGGGTGTACCTTTGATGATATGAAAATATTCCTGATTACACTGACAGTTCTGATACTTGCCTCAATGGTGTCTTGTTCGAAAGCCGGACCGGACAGTTATTACTGGGGGGAATGTACTGCGCAACTCAATGGAGTTGCCTGGACCGGCCAGCCATATATCATAGAAAACAAGCCTTATTTACAGGGTATTGATCTCCTTGTCGACGTTTATAACGGGCAAGGGTTCCACCGGGAAAATGTTTTTATCTATAAGATTCCGGATGCGGTCGGTAGATATCAAATTGTTGACACAGACGTCAGGGATATCGATTCACTCACCGGCGCCCGGTATTTTACTCTGGGGGACGACGGCGACGTGCTGGTCGACTCCTACAGGCTTGTGAGTGATAAGGGAGAAAATTATGTGGAGATAGAAAGGAAGGAAGGGGACCAGATTTGGGGTGCGTTTCAGATTGCCTTTGCCGTTGATGGGGTAAAAGGAAACCCCGCCGCACCGGATACCATCATTTTTACAGACGGGCACTTTCATACCCGTCGGGTTCAATAACCGCCCTGCACTTTATCCGCCTACCAATTCCCGCGCCGTTGCCACGGCTGCGTCGCTGGGCGGATTGCCGCTGAGCATGACGGCAATGCTGCGCACACGCTCGTCGGCATTCAGCAGGCGAATGTTGGTTACTGTCCGGTTGTCTGCCACTTTTTGTACACAAAGTAGTGTGCATCTGCACGGGCGGCGATCTGCGGGGTGTGGGTAATGCTCACCACCTGGTGGCGCTCGCTGAGTTCTTTCAGGATCATCCCCATCTTTAGCGATACGTCGCCGCTGACTCCGGAGTCTATTTCATCGAAAATGAGCGTGGGCAGCGGAATGGCGTCGGCAACAAGGCTTTTGGTGCAGAGCGTCAGGCGGGAGAGCTCGCCTCCTGATGCCACACCTTTGATGGGCAGGTACTGCGAACCGACGTTGCTGGCAAAGAGAAACTGCACATCGTCCGTCCCGGTAGGAGTAAGCGTGTTTGTCGGCAAAATATCGACCCGGATGCGGGCGTGGGGCATGGAAAGTTGCGCCAGCATATGGTGTACGCGTTCCTGAAAACCGGCAGGTACTGCCTTGCGGCGCTCGCTGAGGGTGCCGGCAACGGCCAGCAATTGCTTTTCCTGGGAGGCAATCGCCTGTTCCAGTCGTGCAATTTCGCTTCCAAGATCAGTAAAACCTGCTGTCTGAACAGCCAGGGCCTCCTGAATATCAAGCAGTTCGGCGACGGTTCCCACGCCGTGCTTTTTCTCCAGTTTATAGATGACGTTCAGGCGTTCCTGAACCTCTGCAATGCGAACCGGGTCGTGTTCGGTGCTTTCGCTGATGCGTTCGGCATCCTTGGCGAGTTCCTGAAGATCGAGGATAAGGGTGTCGAGCCGCTCGCTCAGGCCGGAGAGTTGGGGCGATAGTTTTCGCGTTCCGCTTGTGCTGCGCCCGAGTTCCTGCAGTTGTCCGACGATGTTTTGTTCCGATTCGGCGAGATAGTTGTAAACGGCGCCGTAAATGCGTTTGATATCTTCGGCATTGGTGAGCCGGACGAATTCTGCCTCGAGTTGATCCTGTTCGCCGTCGGTCAGTCCGGCTTGTTCCAGTTCGTCGAGTTGAAAACGCAGGAACTCCATCTCCTTGGCGCCGTTTTCGCTTTGTTCCATAAGCGCCGCGAGCCGTTTTTTGTCGGCGGAATATTGCCGGTATCCATTTTGATAGTCCTTGAGGATCAAGGTATTATCAGCCAGGGCGTCGATCATCCGCAATTGGAAATTGACATTGTGGATGTCGAGCACATCGAACTGCTGATGGATATCGACCAGGGCCTCCGTAAGGCGTTGCAACACCTGGTTGTTTACAGGAGTGTCGTTGATAAAAGCGCGGCTTTTCCCTGCGGGTGACAGTTCCCTGCGGATGACCACTTCGCTGTCGTAATCGAGTTCGTTGTCCGCGAAGAATTCGCGCAGGTCGTATTTATCCACCTCAAAAAATGCTTCCACCACACATTTTTCGGTGTCGTTGTAAAATACTTTCGAGTCTGCGCGCTCACCCATGACAAGTCCAAGCGCACCCAGCAGGATGGATTTTCCGGCCCCTGTCTCGCCCGTTATGATGGTCAGGTGTTCGGAAAAATCAATCTCGAGTTCATCAATCAACGCGTAATTGCGAATGTGGAGGCGTTTCAGCATTTTTTGGACGGTGGACGGTGGACGGTGGACGGTAGACGGTGGGACGGAGCAAGTCGTTTCTTAGTCAATCCTTGTTGTCAACCGGTTTCGTTGGCCCGCAAAAATAATAATTGCGCGTTGAAATCAACGAAGTAAAATATTTTGTTTTAAAATCCACCGTCCACCCACCGTCCACCCGCCGGACAACCTTGGGCGGGCAAGCCGTCCACTGTTTATTGCTTTATCGTTCTTCCACCGGCGGTTCGGCCTTCCGTTTTGTTGTAACTGATCTTTTTCAGGTTGACCAACAGGCGCGGTATTTCCGCAGCATCGGTGTAGAATTTTTTGCCGGCGTAGGTGATCTTGCCCCTGCGGCGATTCCATTCGCTGGCCAGCAGCATATACTGTCCGCTGTATCGCGGGTTGGGACCAAAGGTCAGGTAATGCGTGTCGTCCTTGGTCTCAAAACTTATGGCAAAATGCTCCTCTTTTGGGCGAAACAGGAAAACGCCGGGTGTTCCCGATTTAAAGTATATCTGTTCAGTCTTTCGGCCGTCGACGATCTTGATCTCGCCGGAAGTGATGGTGGAGCTGCCTTCCTCGTCCAGAAAGCGATAGATGGTAAGATCGTCGGACAGGTAAAACTGAATGCGTTTCAGGTCGTTGTCCGACCACTTTTGGTCTTCGTACAATTTTTGGTTAAAGGTCGAGAGTTGCGGACTGCAGGAACTCAGTAGTCCCAGGGCCAGCAGTGACAAAAGGTAAGTAAGTCGCATGGTAAGTTTATTTTTTGATGCAAATACGCACAACTACCCTGTGACACCTGCAAGGAATCTGTGGTTTAACGAATCTTTATTACATAGTGCTAAAAAATTGTAAATGCCCGGCGCATCAACGGACTTGGAAGTCCGTTGTACATATGCACGGCCAACGCCCGGGGGTATGTTCCGGGCAGTCGGCGCTACTTCCCTTTCGGGTGCGCCTGTTCGTACACCTCGATCAGGCGCTCAATGCTGTTGTGCATGTACACCTGCGTAGCGGCAAGGCTGGAGTGGCCAAGCAATTCCTTGATGGCATTCAGGTCGGCGCCGTGGTTGGAAAGGTGGGTGGCAAAGGAGTGGCGCAGCACGTGCGGACTGCGTTGTTCGGCCGTGGTGACGGCGGAAAGGTGTTTGCGTACGATGTAATATATGTTCTCCGGACTGAGTCGTTCGCCTTTTTTGTTCAGGAACAGCCAGGGCTGGTCGGTGCCCGGAAATGTACGGCTGCGGAGATCAAGAAATGCGTCGAGCAGTTCGCCCAGGTATCGGGCAAATGGCACGGGGCGTTCTTTATTGCCCTTTCCCGAAATGCGCAGTACCGAGCGGCCGGTATCCAGGTCGGTTGTTTTCAGGTTGGAGGCTTCACTCCGGCGGATGCCGGTGGCATACAACAACTCCAGCAACAGGCGGTGCAGATGACCGTAATAGTCGTCCGGAAAGTCAATATGGGTAAACAGGGCCGCTATCTGGCTTTCCTGAATGAAAACGGGCAGGCGTTTTCCGGTTTTGGGGGCGATGACCTTCTGCATGGGGTCTTTGTCGATCAGGCCGCGCTTTTTCAGAAAACGAAAATAACTTTTGAGACAGGAAAGCCGCCGGGTAATACTTCGGGCACTTTGGCCACCCTGCATCTGCGCAACCACCCAGGTACGGACGTGCAAATGCCTTACTTCGGAAACCGAGGTAAGGCATTGGTGCTCTGTGCAGTGCGCAATAAAATTAGAAAGATCGCCCCGATAAGCCGTCAGCGTGTGTGGCGAAAAACGGCGCTCAAGCGATAAATATCCAAAAAACGACTCTTCGTGGAACATGCAGGTTGATGGTTTGAAGCGGTCAAATGTGCTGAACAGGCTGTGCCTGGTACCACAAATTTAACGGCTTAAACGGATACAACCCCTGTTCAGTCGTTCTTGTTGCCGTACATTTCTTCTTTGTAAACGGCTTTCAGGACTTCCGTGCGGCGTTGCACCGAGGGCTTGCTGAATGCCTTGCGGCGGCGCAGTTCTTTCAGAATGCCCGCTCTTTCGAATTTGCGTTTGTACTTCTTGAGTACCTTGTCAATGGCTTCGCCGTCTTTGACCTCAACGATGAGCATGTATTTTTGCTAAGTTTTAGTGAAAAAATGGTTCCCGAATTTTCGGGCTGCAAAGATACTTTGATTTGCAGCATTTTTACAAACAGCGGCGAAACTTTAAAAGAAAATTTCCTGGGCGACCCTAAAAGTGTTGGCGTGGGCCTCGATGATATCGGCGATCCGGCGCGAGTAGCCCCCGCCCATGCTGACGGCGACCGGTATGCCGTTTTGCCTGCAATACGACAACACAATGCGGTCGCGCTCCCGGCAGCCCTCCCTGCTGATATCCAGCCGGCCCAGTTGATCGGAAGCCAGGATGTCGACGCCGCTGAGGTAAAAAACAAAGTCGGGTTCAAAGGCTTCGGCGATACGGGGAAGGATTTCGCGCAGGGTTGCCAGGTATGGTCCGTCCGTCGTTCCGTCGGGCAGACCGATGTCAAGACTGGACTGTTCCTTTCGTAGGGGATAGTTGCGCTCACCGTGCATGGAAAAGGTGAAAACACGCGGTTCATCGCGGAAAATAGACGCGGTGCCGTTGCCCTGGTGGACGTCGAGATCGACAATGAGTATTTTTTTCGCCAGGCCATGGTGCAGCAAATAATTGGCGGCAACGGCCTGGTCGTTGAAGCAGCAATATCCCTCGCCGCGGTCTGCAAAGGCGTGATGGGTGCCGCCGGCCACGTTCATGGCGCATCCTTCTTTTTGGGCAAACAGGGCACACTGGATGGTGCCGTTGGCGATATGGCGGCCGCGATGCACGAATTTTTCATTGATCGGGAATCCGATAGCGCGTACTTCCTTGTCGCTCAGGCGCACCCCGGTCAGTTTGTCCCAATAGGTTTTGGTATGGGTGAGCAACGCCACCGGCTCGGGCAGGGGATCGGGATGAAAAAAATTGTCCTGTGTGACGGTTCCCTCGTAAAGCAATTGCTCGGGGATGAGTTCGTATTTGATCATCGGAAAGCGATGACCGGCGGGTAAATCGTACTTGTAAACAGGCGAAAAGGCAATTTTCAGCATAAAGGCGTCAGAACGGGCAACCGGGGCAGGGTTCTGCCTTCCCGTTGGACTTGGGACGGGAAATGGTAACACCCGAACCGGTAACGCGAAATTCGGTACGCCGGTTCAACTGGTATTCCTGTTCCGTGCAGGGCATGCCGTTGGTGCAGTGGTTTACCGGCTGGGTTTCGCCATAACCGCGCCCGGTCAGGCGCGCCCGGTCGATACCGTGCTGCACCAGCCAGTTTACCACGGCATCGGCCCTGCGTTGAGACAGGTCGAGGTTGTACTCATCAGATCCGCGCGAATCGGTATGGGAAGATATCTCCACCAAAAGGTCCGGGTTTTCCCGGATGGTTTTGACCAGTTTTTCCAGTTCGGGGTACGATTCCTGCCGAACGCTTGCCTGGTCGAAATCGTAATACAGGTGGACAAGAAATCCCTTTGATCCGCGCTCCCAGGTTTCTTTTTCGGGCTTGCTGGGTGTTCCGTTGTCGAACAGCACGCCGTCTTTGACAACCAGTCCGTTGCCGAGGTCGAAGTTGCCGGGCGATCCGTCTGCATTTTCATACATACCCGATTCGTCGTTGTATTTGGGGACTTGCCGTACATTTTGCTCGGGCCGCTGCACGATAAACCCGTCTGCGTCAAGATAGGGCAGCAGGCTGAGGTTGGCTTTCAGGGTTGAACTTCTTTCCAGTTCCCTCGTGCAATGGCCATCTGATGAAGCGGCAATAAAACCGTCTTTTGTGGCTTTCACCGAATAGCAGCAATCTTTGTCCAGTTTGAATTTGTAGCGCCCGTCGCTCCCGGTGATGTAGGCTTCCGCCACGGGTTTGCCGCAGTCATTGGTGAGTACCACGCGGGCGCCTTCGGCGGGATAGCCGTCGGTCATATCAAACACAATTCCCTGGATTGTAAAGTTCGACTGCTTTTTCAACGGAATTTCGATGCGGGTGATCTGTCCGGGTACGGTCTCATTGGTGCAGCCTTTTTTAACCACAGGCTCGTAGCCTTTTTTGCCGACCGAAAAATCGGCGCAATCCGCGTAGCGCATGTCAAAAGCAATCGTCCCGTTGGGGCCGGTTGTCAGCGTAAGGTCGGTATTGGAATTGGCGATGGCTGCGCCGCTAACAGGCACTTTGGTCTGGGCATCGTAAACAAATATCTCCACCGGAGAAGCGCTTTTCTGGAAACCATACACGTCGTCGCGCCCGGCGCCACCGCCCCGGTCGGAAGAGAAAAAGCCCCAGGTCAGGTCGCCCCCGAAGGCGATGCCGAAGTCGTCGCTGGTGGAATTCATGGGGAATCCGAGGTTGACCGGCAGGTTCCAGGAAGAGCGCCCGTCGCCGGTCGCGTAGTAAATATCCAGTCCGCCCAGCCCGATATGGCCGTTAGAGGCGAAGTAAAGGCGGTTGTTCGGATCGATGTAAGGGAATATCTCGTTGCCTTCTGTATTGATGATGGGTCCGAGGTTGCGGGCAGGCGCCCATCGGCCGTTTTCCAGTTCGCTCACATACAGGTCCATCCCCCCATATCCGCCGGGCATATTGCTGGAGAAATAAATCCGTTGGCCGTCGGCACTGATACTGGGGTGTGCCACGCTGAACTCATCCGAATTGAACGGCATGCCGGTGACGTTGCCCCAATCGCCCCTGCCGTCTGCTTCAGCGGCATAAATTTTCAGTTTGACCAGTCCTTCATCGCTTTTGCCGGTTTTGCCGTCGGAAAAATTATTCCGGGTAAAATAGATCGTACGCCCGTCCTGTGAAACGGAAACCGATGCCTCGTGGAACTTGGTATTGAGTTCTTTGGAATATTTTGCGGTCTGGCCGTACCGGAAGTCGCCCGGATGAATACCCTGGATATTAAATTCGACTTTATACAGTTCTGCAAACGGATTGCCCGTCCACATGCTGGTGCGCTTCACGGGGCCGGTCTGGTCGCGGTCGCTGGCAAAAATGACGTTGTTGCCCAGGATGGCCGGACTGAAATCGTCGAGATTGGAATTGAAAGGCATATGGCTGACGACGTAAAAACCCCTGTTTTTGGTCATCAGTTCTTCTTCGAGGTCGCAGGCCTGGGCGAGGTACTGGCCCCGGGCGTCGTCGGGCGCTTCCTTGATGTATTGCTTGAGCCATACTTTGGCCAGGTCGCATTTGCCGTTGGCCTGGAGCATCATACCGTAGTAGAGCCGGTGGATGGCACGTGCATTGGGCGATTGCACCACCTGACCGTACCAGTATTCGGCATTCTCGGTGTCGTTGATCTTGCGGTAACATTCGGCGAGGTTCACTTTTGCCTCCACCACGTCGTTTTTCTGTAAAACCTGCTGATACAGCGCAATGGCTGTAATGTAGTCGAGTTCGCGCATGGCGTCGTTGGCGCGTTTCAACGCACCGGACTGTGCAAATGCGGCGTTTGCAAACAAGAACAGGAAGGCGGCGATACCGGGAGTAAGTTTAAATGCCATCGGTTTTTAGTTTATCGGTTGGAGGGGCAAACAGATGGAACTATAAAGCGTAATAGAGCCGATATAGTTTATCGTGCTTCAAAAATAACGCGGTGAAGCGACACGCTTTATTTTAATATCAAATTCATAGCCCAGCATCACCTCGAACGACCCGTTGTTGGCTTTGTTGAGTTTGTTCAGGGTAAGGTCGTAGGCGGCGCCAACGCGCAGGCCGTTGCGAAAATAAAACGCTGCCCAAATATCTGCGGAATCATTCGACGAGTCGCTCAATTCGAGCGCCGTGCGGTATGCCATGCCCAGCCACAGCGACCGGGCGATAAAAAAGGAAGCGTCGATATCCAGCTCGGTAGGTGAACCGAAATTGCGGAATGTTTTATCGCTGCGCAGCGAGCTAAATGCACCGGTGCTTTTCAGCAGTATGGATGGGCGAAAGACCAGGTTGTCATTGCCGCCCAGGTTAAATGCCGCGCCGGCAGTGGAGTAGTAGTGCCGGTACGTTTTGGCATAAACCGGTGTATCGTCCTTGTCCGCCTCCCTCAGGTCGTGCTCGAGCATGCGCGGGCAACCTACACCGACGTAGAACCGCTTGTTGTACAGATACAGTCCTGCGCCGAAATTCGGCATCCAGCGGTTGATGTTTTCGCTGAAGGCCACGTCGTCGGTGTCTTCCAGCGACAGGTCGGAGAAGTCGCTGCGCCAGTTGGTTACACCGGCCTGTAAACCTACCGACAGGCGGAATGTCTTGCCCAGCCGGAAGCGGTAGGCATAGGCAGTATTGATGTCAAAAGTGCCGGTGGCTCCGACTTTATCGTTGACCAAACCTATGCCCAGACCGATGTGGTCGTTTTTCAGGGGGGTATGCGCCGACAGCGATTGTGTCACAGGCGCCCCGTCGAGCCCCACCCACTGCTGCCGGTGGATAAGGTTCATGGTCAGGTGCTCGGCGCTGCCGGCCACTGCGGGGTTATAGATCAGGCTGTTAAAGAAATACTTCGTAAACATCGGGTCCTGCTGCGCGGAGGCACTTGTCGAGGCGAGTACGCCGGCGACGAGGACAAGAAGGGTAAATTTTCTCATGTGGAATTACTTTTGCAAAAATCCCGGAAAAGGGCGGCTGAACCTGTGAACAGGCAGGTTTTCAGATTACAAAAAACTACTAACCAAAGCCTTGCCAAAAGCGGTTTGAAACCACTTTGCCCGGAAATTATTTCCGCTGTTAACACATTCCGGATTTCCGGTATATGGTCGAAAGCAACCGGAATGCGGCAGAAATGCAAAAGTAACGGAAATCTAATATTCCTGAAGTTTCTCCGATTCTACGACCTGGAACCCTTTCCCGCCGGTGTTGGCAAGTTCAATCAGCGCCCGCGCTACTTTGGCGGCTTCTATACCGCGGTACCGCCGCGGAATAAGCGGGGCGAAAATTATTGCCAGGATGATACCGATCTTTTCCCCGAGCCTGAATTCACTGCGTTCGCCCAGCAAAAAGGAGGGGCGGGCGGTAACGAAGTGTTCAAAGGCAAGCCCCTTTATTTTGTCTTCCAGCTCGCCTTTCGTGCGCAGGTAAAAACCTGAAGCCGCGGCATTCGCGCGGACCGAAGAGACCAGCAGGTATTGCCGGGTACCGTTTTGCCGGGCGATTTTACCTGTTTCGAAGGGGTAGGTACAGTCAATGCGGTACTGCGCTTCTTTCGAGCCTGCTTTGCGGAGCGTGGTGCCGAGCGCACAGAAAAGGTCGTCGCCCTTGATTTTGGAAGGATCGGGGTTGTCGAAGTCGATGATCGACTCCTGTAATTTGGGATGTTGCATGCCGAGCGGCCGACGCGTCAGCGCGACAACCCGGTTATAATGCGGGCTTTCCAGCAACTGCTCCAGCAGGTGACTGCCGACGAGTCCGGTTGCACCGAGAAGGAGGGCGGTTTTTTCCATAACAAAGTGAAAATGTATGCCAAAGATCAGAAAACTTTTTTTCCGGGAACACGCTTTTAGTTTAATACCTTGAAGAATCCTGTGAAGCCCTATCTTTGCCGCCCGGTTTTCCCTGGCAGGCACATTCGCTTGCCGTCCGTCAATTGACCCTTAACAGTAAAAAATATGTTTGAAAGTTTAAGCGATCGTCTGGAAAGTGCCTTTAAAGTCCTGAGCGGCAGCAACCGCATCACCGAACTCAATGTAGCCGAAAGCATCAAGGAGATCCGCCGCGCACTGGTCGCTGCCGACGTGAACTACAAAATTGCCAAGGAGTTCACCGACAAGGTCAGAGACAAGGCTATGGGCGCCGAGAATGTGCTGAAAAGCGTCTCTCCCGGCCAGTTGATGGTCAAGATCGTCATGGACGAACTGACCGAACTCATGGGAGGCCAGAGTGTGGGCATCAACGTGAAGGGCAGTCCCGGCGTGGTATTGGTAGCCGGTCTGCAGGGTTCGGGTAAAACGACTTTTTCGGGCAAACTCGCGAAATACCTCAAGGAGCAGCGCAAGATGAATCCGCTGCTGGTAGCCTGCGATGTGTACCGCCCTGCGGCGATCGACCAGTTGACGGTGTTGGGCGAGAGCATCAAGGTAAGCATTTATAAAGAGGTCGAAAACAAGAACCCCATAGAGATCGCCAAAAACGCGATCGCCTATGCAAAACAGCACAACCACAATGTCGTCATTGTGGATACCGCCGGTCGCCTCGCCGTGGATGAGGTGATGATGGACGAAGTGACGGCGCTGAAGGATACCCTTAAACCGACCGAAACGCTGTTTGTCGTCGATGCCATGACGGGTCAGGACGCCGTCAATACGGCTCAGGCCTTCAATACCCGGATCAATTTTGACGGGGTGGTGCTGACCAAACTCGACGGCGACACACGCGGCGGAGCAGCCCTTAGCATACAGTACACGGTGGGCAAACCCATCAAGTTCGTCTCACAAGGCGAAAAACTGGACGCCCTCGATGTGTTTTACCCGGAGCGCATGGCGCAGCGCATCCTCGGCATGGGCGATATCGTGTCGCTGGTGGAAAAGGCGCAGATGGACTTCGATGAAGAGGAGGCCAAGCGCCTGGAGAAACGTATGAAGCAGAACAAGTTCGACTTCAACGACTTCCTGGGCCAGATGCAGCAGATCAAAAAAATGGGCGACCTGAAAAGCCTGATGAGCATGATACCGGGCATGAGCAAGGCGCTAAAGGATGCCCCTATCGACGATAAGGCTATCAACCGTGTGGAAGCCATCATTCAAAGCATGACGCCACAGGAACGCGCCAATCCCGAAATGATGAGCCTGTCGCGCAAAAAACGCATCGCGCGCGGTTGCGGTCAAACACTTGACCAGATCAACCTGTTTGTGAAAAACTTCAACGATATGCGCAAGATGATGCACCAGATGGCCAATATGCCCATGGGCAAAATGGGCATGCCGCAGGGTATGGGTATGCCCAAAGGCGGTGCGATGCGGAAACTCAAGCGCTGACAAGGCATGCTACCTGAAGGCGTCTCGTAGGTCCGACATGTTGCACTTTTGACAGGAACTGGAGTTTTTAGACAGGATTTGTAGGATAGACAGGATTTACAGGATAGACAGGATAGACAGGATTTACAAGATAGACAGGATTTGTAGGATTTGCAGGATTTGCAGGATAGACAGGATTTACAAGATAGGCAGGATTTGTAGGATAGACAGGATAGACAGGATAGACAGGATAGACAGGATAGACAGGATTTGCAGGATAGACAGGATTTACAAGATAGGCAGGATTTGTAGGATAGACAGGATTTGCAGGATAGACAGGATTTGCAGGTGAATTTGGAGGCTGGGTCAGGTATTTGGAAATAGGTTTGTTAGCATCAGGTTTTCAAAACCTTACAGGTCCAAAATGTTGATAACCAGATGTGTAGATTTGCCAATCCCCAATTCGTATGAACCACAGGATTTTCGATAGCGAAACCGCCATGTCTCTCTTTTAAATCCTGTCTATCCTGCAAATCCTGTCTATCCTGCAAATCCTGCCTATCTTGTAAATCCTGTCTATCCTGCAAATCCTGTCTATCCTGCAAATCCTGTCTATCTTGTAAATCCTGTCTATCTTGTAAATCCTGTCTAAAAACTCCAGTTCCTGTCAAAAGTGCGCTTACAAGACACCCGCGAGGATGGATCAATTCTTTACCATTTTCCCGGTATAAACGCCTTTTTCACCCGTAATTTTCAGAAAATAGATGCCTGCCGGCAGGGTAGCGGTGGCTATGCTCACATTCCCGGCATCCTGGGTTTCAAACGAGACCGAGGCGCGTTGTCCGTTAACGGAGTAGAGCTCGATTTGCTGCGCCCGGTCGTCGCCGATACTTGCAACGGCGATGTCGTTCACCGGATTGGGCTGGATGCTGATCGTCCGGGTAGCGGCTTCGCCGGTAGCCGTCAGGATCGGGTCGAAGCGGGTGCCGCTGTTGAGTACTTCCTTGTCGGAGCTGCGCTGTACCCACGCAAGCACGTATACCTCATCGGGATTCCAGGCGGCATTGATCGCAAAATCGAAGTTGAACTGGACAGATTGCCCTACGGCGGCAGGCGCAAAATCAGCGCCATTGATCTCGGGCAGCATTTTGCGGAACACGTTGTGGTGCACGGTCTCGCCGTTGCCGCCGGCAAAATTGACCGTTTTTTCCACGACGGCAGCATAAATTTTGTAGGGACCTGCCGGGATGCTCGACAGGGAATGCGCGGTAATAGAGGCTACCCGTGCGTTGTTGGGGCCCGATTCACTTACCTGCAACCACAGCGGACTGGTCATGCCCAGCAAACCCTGTAACGTAGCGTTGGTGAGGATGGGCGTGGTAATGGGCTGTTCGACGCCGTTGATCGCGATGGCCGGCGTACCGGGAATTCCATAGTAGTTGGTGCGCGCCGTGTTTTCTGTTGTATTGGCCAGGTACAGGCCGCAACTGTTGTATGGTATGGGCGGATGTATGGAAATGTGGCGGATGTCGTCGGGAAACTGGTTGATCAGGTTAAAGAAAGCAGGGTTTTTACTGGCGCAGACAGAGCATTTGGAATTGGTAAAATGTTCGATAAGGAGGTACTGTTTGGCGGAGGTTTGTGCCAGTGCGGCAGAAGCCGAAAAAAGAATGAGAAGAAGCAGGTTGTGTTTTTTCATAATGGACATAATTGTTTGCTGCAAAGCTATGAGGTTATCTGTTCATCTGCTCTGATTTTCAGCGCTAATGTCGCCAAATGTCGCCCCGCCAACCATTAACCTACTTTGGCAGAAAGCCCGTATCCTTGCACCTTGAAAACCGTAACACAATTTTATATCAACTGTTCTGAACAATGTACCTCCTGGTTATGCCCGATTTTGCCTCTGCGGAGGTGTGGGTAAGTTTGCTTACCCTGACTTTTCTTGAAATTGTCCTAGGGGTGGACAATATCATTTTTCTTTCCATTATCTCGTCCAAACTTCCGGCCTCCGAGCAGCCTAAAGCCCGCAATATCGGCCTGGTACTGGCCATGGCGCTGCGTGTGTTGTTGCTTTTTGGTATCACATGGGTCATGTCGCTCAACAAAGTGCTGATTCCGCTCGATTTTCTGTCGACCCACGACGAAGCGCACCCAGGGGAACACGCAGGACTTACGGGGCAGGGACTGATCCTGTTAGTAGGCGGCTTGTTCCTGTTGTACAAGGCCACCACGGAGATTCACCACAAACTGGAATTACCCCAGGAGAGCGACGACCCGCATGTGGGTAAAGGCAAGGCAGCGTTGAATGCAGTAATCGTCCAGATTGCGGTGATTAACCTGGTCTTTTCCTTTGATTCCATCCTTACCGCTGTGGGTATAGCCAACAATCTGATTATCATGATCATTGCTGTGGTCGTTTCCGTTCTGATCATGATGATCTTTTCCGGTCCGGTCAGCAAATTCGTCAATGATCACCCGACTGTGCAAATGCTCGGCCTGGCATTTCTGATCCTGATAGGGTTTTCGCTGGTGGCCGAGGCTGCGCACAGCGGTCATGTGCTCGCTGCCGAGGTGCCGAAGGGTTACCTGTATTTTGCCATATTCTTTTCGCTTTTTGTCGAGATGCTCAATATCCGGATGAGCAAAAGGATGAAAAAACCGGTCCAGCTACACGGTCCGGGTGAAACGGCGAAACGGCGCGGGCTGCTCGATGACGACCTGCTCGACGATAACAAGTAAACGCCAAAACCGTACAACCATGAATGACATCCAACTCAACCTCACCCGCGACCTCATCTTTTTCGACGTGGAAACCACCGGGCTCAATGTGATCCGCGACCGAATCGTCCAGATCGCACTGGTGAAACTTCGGAAAAACGGCCAGCCGCCCGAGGAGTTCAGCACGCTGATCAACCCGGGCATCCCGATTTCTGAAGAATCGATGGCGATTCACGGTATCACCCCCAAAGACCTGGCAAACAAGCCTGTTTTCAGCCAGGTGGCTCAAAAAATATACGATTTTATCGGCAATGCCGACCTGGCAGGGTACAATTCCAACCGTTTCGACGTACCCATGCTGATGGAAGAGTTTGCCCGGGTGGGCATGGAACTGGACCTTTCCAGGCGGCGTTTGATCGACGTGCAGCGTATCTTCTACAAAATGGAGCCGCGCACGCTGAAAGCCGCCTACCGTTTTTACTGTAACGGGGAGATGGAAGACGCGCACGATGCGCTCGCCGATGTCCGGGCTACCATAGCCGTTTTTAAAGGGCAGATCAGCGTTTATGAAGGAAAGGACCTGCTCGATGAAGAAGGCAATGTAATCGAGGCGCCGGTAAAAAATGACATTCAGGCATTACATGAGTTTACCAACGACCTGAATTTTCTCGATGCCACCCAAAAACTGAAGGTGCAAAACGACGGCACCGTTGTGTTCAATTTCGGAAAATACATGGGCCAGCCGGTAAAGGAAGTGCTGCAAAAGGAAAAGAACTACGGCCACTGGATCATGGAAAAGGAGTTTTCCTCCCAGGTCAAACAGATCATCAAACAGATGATGAAAGAGTTATAAGGGGTTTCACGATGGTATTTTTCAGGCAATTGATTTGGAGTCCGATTATTGGAAAAGGCATATGGGGTACGACGCTTTGTGTGGGGATGCTATGTATGGCCTTCTCCCAGACGGGTTGCTTCCAGCCCAGGGACGGCTGTCTGGATATCGATGCCACCAATTTCGACGCGGCGGCCGATAAGGACTGTTGTTGCGAGTACCCGCAATTGAGGCTCGAAACGGTGCAGCGCTATGATACCCTGCAGTTTCTTACGGACGGGTTATATCCTGCCGGCAACGGAAAACTGTTCCGAATTAAATCAGTTTCTTTTTATCTTTCTGATTTTCAACTGTTTCAGTCGGGTGAAATGTTCAGTGTAAGCGATTCGGTCCAACTCAAGTCCTTTGCGGTTTCGGGAAGCGATACCGTGAACCAAACTTTTACCGATGACTTTCTGCTGGTGCGGCGCACCCCCGTCTCCAACACCGTCGGGCAGTTTCGCACGGCAGGCGCTTTTGACGAAATTCGGTTCCGGCTCGGGCTGTCGCCTGAAGCACAGCGCGTTGTTCCGGGGCTAACGCCTTCTGGTCATCCACTGCGTATTCAACCCGACAGCCTGTGGCATGGCCGCGACGCCGGGTACGTTTTTCTGCAGGCAGTGATCGTCCGGGACTCCATGGCGTCCAGCGTGCCGGATACGCTGGCGCTGACACGGGCTGATTTTGACGACTTTTTCATCCAGCAAGCGGCAAATTTTTACCACCAGCCGGGCGGATACGATTTTGTTTTCAAACTGACAGCCGACTACAAAAAGATGTTTGAAGGAATAGATTGGTCAACCGGCGACATTTTTCCTGGAAAAGTCAAATTGTCGCAAACATGCCGAACGTATTTACTGTTTCCCAGTAAAAAGCGGCAATTTTGCCTTGCACACATCCAATCACCTACCGGCAGAATATCTCTGCCGGGCATTCAATACATCTGCCATGATTTTACGCACGCTCGTGTTATTGCTCCTGTCCTTCACTTTCATGACTGCCTGCAAGGACAATGACGAACCCGTTAACCGGGACAACTTTACCGTTACCTTCAAGGTACTATACGACGGCCAGCCCCTGGAAAAATACGTCAACTATCCCTATGGCGACAAATACATCATGTTTGACAAGTTTAATACCTACCTGTCCGACCTGACCCTGCTCAAGGGCGCCGAAGAAGTAAAACTATCCGATATTGAGTGGGTTGACTTTACACCCGATTTTGCACCCGACGACAAGGCGGTAAGTGTTTCGTTCAAATACACGGTACCCGACGGCGATTACACGGGGGTTAAAATCGGATACGGCGTGCGCGCCGACCTGAACGCCAAAAAGCCCGCCGATTTTCCCGTAGGGCACCCGCTTTACCTGGAAAACGAATACTGGACGGGCTGGAAAAGTTATATCTTCACCAAGATACAGGGTGAATTTGACGTCGACGGAGACAACAGCACCGATACCAATATTTTTTACCACTGCGGCTCTGATGCTGTTTACAATACGGCAACAATGAACCGGGATATTCGGGTCAGCGGCGATGGTACTCTGGAGATCGAGTTCGATCTGAAGAAACTCTTCACTTTCAACGGTCAACTGCTCGACCTCACAGTTCCGACCAATCAGGTCACTTCTCATGATGCCTCCAATATTGCCCTGGGCCAGAAAATCATGAGCAATTTTAAAAATGCAACCCTGCTTCCATAAAGCGGCGCCTCTCCTATGAACATATCCACGATCTTTCGTCCGGGTATCCGGCCTCTTTCTGCCGCCGTGCTGGCGGGTATGCTGATCCTGCTTGCGCAGTGTAAAAAGGATCCGCCGGCAACCGTAATCACGGCATGCGATCTGACGGATATTCCATACAGTCCGACGCCGTATACGATCATAAAGCCGGATGATTTTCCACAAATTTTTATTCCTGCCGACAACCCGATGACCAAGGAAGGGGTGCAGTTGGGGCGTCGCCTGTTTTATGACCCGATACTTTCCGGCGACAGCACGATGTCCTGCTCCAGTTGTCACCTGCCGCAAGGAAGTTTTACCGACAACAAGGCCGTATCGACGGGTATCGACGGTATCGCCGGTCGGCGCAGTGCCATGAGCCTGTTGAATATCGCCTATGCCACAAATGGCTTATTCTGGGACGGTCGGGTAAAAACACTGGAAGAGCAGGCGCTTAAACCGGTGGAAGACCCTGTCGAAATGCACACTACGTGGCCCCAGGTAGTGGAAAAACTGAAAAAGCACCCGGTTTACCCGGAACTGTTCCGCAAGGCATTCGGAATCTCTTCCTGTGCGTCGATCACCAAAGAACTGGCGGCAAAGGCCATAGCGCAATTTGAACGCATACTCATCAGCAGCGGCACCTCCAAATTTGACCAGTTCAACAGGGGTGTCGCCGAATTCGAAGATGAAGAACTACGGGGAAAACTGATGTTTTTCGACGAGGGGCAGTCATCCGGGCTTCCCGACGCCCAGTGTTTCCACTGTCATGGCGGACTTACCATGACGGGCAACAATTTCTTCAACAACGGACTGGACAGCGTGGGCAAACTGACCGATTTCCCGGACAAAGGTCTCGGCGAAGTGACCGGGAAAGACTCCGACTGCGGGAAATTCCGGACCCCGACGCTGCGAAATATCGCCCTGACGGCGCCATACATGCACGATGGCCGCTTTAATACCCTGGAAGAAGTCATGGCCCAGTACAACGACAATGGCTTTGGCATATCGAACGAAGATATTTTTGTCCAGCAGATCGGCTTCCCGGTCACTAACGACGGCGTCGTTCTTATTCCGGACTGACGCCGGGCCAGACAAAAGACATCATCGCGTTTCTGCATACCCTGACGGATACGGTGTTTATCAACAACCCTGATATTCAGAACCCTTTTCAGTGATACAACACCGGGTAAATAAAATACAGGGCGGCCGGGAGGCCGCCTTTTTTTATTTTTGGCCGGATTCTTGACGGAAGATACCACAAACCCGGTATGCCGGCGCGCGGGTGTTTTCGGCCGGTCCGGACGTTTACTTAACCAATCCCTCAGTTACATGCGAAACCGACTTACGTTTCTCGCTCTTTTACCGGCGTTTCTGGCCGGAGCGCAAATCAGCGACGGCGGCAAGCCGCTCGCCCTGCTGCCCGAAACCCGGGCCTTTTTGACGAACATTACCCTGCCATCCGTACAACTCCCTGCTTTGGACGTGGAACAGGCACGGCTGGAGGACGCCCGGACGCCCGGCCAGAACCGCTTTGCCGCGCCGGTTGCCGCCGATGTTTCGCCTGAACTGGCGGGTGTATGGACAAGCCTGCCCGATGGCGGCCGGGTATGGCAATGCGCGCTCGTTTCAAAAGGCGCTCTGGGGATGGTACTGTTGTTCGACCACTTCCAGTTACCTCCCGGCGGCCGTTTTTTTGCCTACACGCCAAATGGCGCCAGGATGTACGGCGCATTTACCGAGCGCAGTTGTCAGGCTTCCGGAAAGTTTACCATCGGCATCCTGCCGGGCGAAGTCGCCCTGCTGGAGTACCAGGAACCCAAAGGCGCCGGGGGTGCTGCCAAAATTCACCTGAACCGCGTTGATGTCGCCTACGACCGCCCGGCCATGCAGGAAGGCGAGGTTGCCGGACTATCCGATTTCGGCCAGGGACTGCCCTGTAACATCAACATCAATTGTCCGACAGGAGCCGCATGGCAAACCGAAAAAAAAGGTGTTGCACGCATCCTGATGGTGTTTTCCAATGGTTCGGGCTGGTGCTCGGGTTCCCTGATTGCCAATACGGCCGGTACGGGCGAACCCTATTTTTTAACGGCGCACCACTGCCAGTTGATCGGCCAGAACCCCGATTTTCAACACTGGCGTTTTGATTTTGACTATGAGGCGGCCGGATGCCCCAACCCCGCCGGCGAACCCGTCGCGAAGTCGGTGCTCGGTGCGAACGTATTTCATTTCGCGCTGAAACGGACTTTATGCTGCTCAAAACAAGCCCATTGCCCGGCAACTACGGCCTCTATTTCAATGGCTGGACGCGCGATACCACCCTGCCGGCCTACACCACTTTTATCCACCATCCCATCGGTGATATCAAAAAAATTACGGTGGACTCCGGTTCGGCAGTCATACATCCGCAATCCATCAACTGGCAAGCCCAGTTTGGAATCAGTCCGCCCAATACCCATTGGAAAATTATCCCCGACTACGGCATATTCCAGCCGGGCTCGTCGGGCAGCCCCCTGTTCGGGCCGGGCAAACGCATCATCGGGCAGTTGCACGGCGGCTCCATCAACCAGGGCGATCCGTGCATCATCAACTCCGCCTTTTTTGGCCGCTTCGATCACTCCTGGAATGTCGGAGGCGACCCCGGTACAAGGCTGCGCGACTGGCTCGACCCGAATAACCTGAACCCGGTGTCGCAAAACGGCTATCCGCAGCCCATTGCGGCCACCTTTACGATCAGCGGCAATATTCAGGCACACTGGGGAGCGCCGATGAAAAACGTGAAGGTGCAGATCACCGGTGGCGCAGCAGCAACCGTTTATACCGACTCCCTGGGCGATTATAAATTTGAAGGCATACCCGGCGGCTCAAATTATACCATCACCCCCTTCCCGCGACAGCGCAGACCTGAACGGCGTCAGCACTTTTGACCTGGTGCTGATCTCCAAGCATATCCTGGGACTGGAGTATTTCGATTCGCCCTGGAAAATTATCGCCAGCGATGCCAACAGAAGCAATTCCGTGACGACCTTCGATGTGGTAGAGATTCGCAAAGTGATTCTCGGGATATTCAACGCCTTTCCGAACAACAGTTCCTGGCGTTTTTTCCCGGCCTTCTTTTCATTTTCAGACCCGACTGCCCCGTTTAATTCGCCCTTGCCACCGGAGAGTATTCTCATCACCAACCTGCAGGGCAATTATACCGGCGCCAATTTTAAAGGCCTGAAGACCGGCGATGTGAACAATACGGCCAATCCGGACGAGTAAAAAGCGGAGAGTTGTTACTTTCGCCGTAAGAAATCGAACCAATCTTACAGCGCACTCATGTATCAACACACCGCAAAAGAGCGTTTTCTTCGCTACGTTCAAATAGATACCCAAAGCGATCCGAACAGCCCCACCACACCGAGTACCGAAAAACAGAAAAACCTCAGCCGCCTGCTGGTCGAAGAACTTCAGGCGATGGGTATTGCCGACGCCGAGTTGGACGAGCACGGCTATGTTTACGCCACTATTCCGGCAAATACGGATAAAAAAGTCCCGGTCATTTGTTTTTGCTCGCACGTGGATACCTCGCCCGATTGCTCCGGCGCCGGTGTTAAACCCATCTTGCATCCCAATTACAAGGGACAGGATATTGTATTGCCCGACGACCCGTCTGTAGTGATCCGCAAGTCAGAACACGAGGATCTGGCACACCAGATCGGCAACGACATCATTACCGCCAGTGGTACGACCCTCCTGGGCGCCGACAACAAGGCTGGAGTAGCGGCAATCATGGATGCTGCGTATATACTCCTGAAACACAAGAATTTGAAACACGGCAAGATCCGTATCCTGTTTACCCCGGATGAAGAAATCGGGCGGGGCGTAGACAAGGTGGATATGAAAAAACTGGGCGCCCGGTACGGCTACACCATCGACGGGGAAACGGCCGGCAGCATTGAAGACGAGACGTTCAGTGCCGACGGCGCCAAAATTACCATACACGGTGTGGCGGCACACCCCGGATTTGCAAAAGGGAAAATGGAAAACGCCCTGAAGATTGCCGCCCGTATCGTTGCAAAATTTCCCGATAAACTCAGTCCGGAACACACAGAAGGCAAGCAAGGCTTTATCCATCCGGTATCGTTTGAGGGCAACCTGGAAAGCGCGACTGTCAGGCTGATTTTGCGCGATTTCTCGGATGGCGGACTGAAACGCCACGGCAAAACCCTTCAGCGGATCGTCGACGGTGTGATGAAAAATTTTCCCAATTCAAGGGCTGAAGTACAGATCAGCGAGCAGTACCGCAACATGGGCAAAGTATTGCGCCGTCATCCGCATGTAGTTACCTACGCAATGGAAGCATTGCAACGGGCGGGATTTGAGCAGCCGCTCAAACGATCCATTCGCGGCGGTACCGATGGTTCCAGGCTGTCGTTCATGGGTTTGCCCTGTCCCAATATCTTTGCAGGCGAGCACGCCTTTCACTCCAAACAGGAGTGGGTTTCGGTGCAGGATATGAATAAAGCCGCAGAAACCATCGTGCATCTTGCGCAGATATGGGAGGAGCGCTCCTGATTATTTTTCATGCCGGAACATTGGAGAAAAAAGGGTATATTCGCAGACCGATTTTTTAACAAAACAAAACACTATGCTTATGGAAGATTTGCTGAAAAACCTCTCCGATACCGCCAAAACCGCGCTGGAAAAAGCCGGACTGAAGTTCGAAGAGTTGAAACATGTGTCTGCTGAAAAATTTGCAGAGATCAGCGAAAAGGCTGAAAAAATGGCTGCCGAAGGAAAGGAAGAGGCCTCCGAGGCTGCTGCCGAACTGAAGGCGCTGCGTGAAAAAATGGCGACGCACGAAGGCGGCGCGTTGGGTTTTCTTTCAGACAAGGCCAAAGAATTGCTGGGCGATGCGAAAGAGGAAATCGCCGAAGCCGGTGAAAAGGGGAAAGACTTCTGGGACAAGGCCAAGGACTATGTTGCCGACAAAACCGACGATGCCCGACAGTTTATGACCGGGAAGGACGCAGAGGGCGACGATTCGAAGCCGGCCTGATTCAGGTCCGCCGGCAAAAAAGAAGGGGGGCTCGTGAGTACAATTCCTGTCAGAATTGTACCTGCGAGCCCCCTTTTATATGAACAGGAAGCGTTTTTGCGACTTACCCGTTTGCTTTCCGGTAATCAGCCAGGAATTTCTCCAGTCCAATATCCGTCAGCGGATGATTGAACAGGCCCATGATAGCGTTGAGCGGGCAGGTAACCACATCTGCGCCGGCTTTGGCAGCTTGTACAATGTGAAGGGGACTGCGGATGCTGGCAGCCAGAATAGCAGTCTCGTATCCCTGTATCGTATAGATTTTATTGATTTCCTTGATCAGGGCCATGCCGTCCCAGTTGGTGTCGTCGATGCGGCCGATGAACGGGCTGAGGTAGGTGGCGCCGGCCTTGGCAGCCAGTATGGCCTGACCGGCCGAAAAAACCAGGGTACAATTGGTACGGATACCGATCTCTGTGAAGTTTGAAATGGCTTTTATGCCTTCCTTGATCATGGGCACCTTAACCACGATATTCGGGTGTATCTCGGCCAGCTTTTTCCCTTCCGATACGATGCCTTTGAAGTCGGTGGAAATAACTTCTGCGCTCACATCACGGCCGTCGCCGACAATCTCACAAATGGTGCGGTAGTGCTTGAGGACGTTTTTTTCACCGCTGATGCCTTCTTTGGCCATCAGGGAAGGGTTAGTGGTCACACCGTCCAAAATGCCGAGTTCTGCGGCTTCGCGGATGTGGTCAAGATTGGCTGTATCGATGAAAAAAAGCATTGCAGATGTTTGAAGATGAAAAAATGAGTAGCCGGTATCCCAAAGGTCTGGTGTCGTTTTTAATGGATTCAACCTTGTAAGGTAAATTTGCAAGAGGGGCAGGCTGAAAATTTTCATGGAAAATTTTCAGCCTGCCCCTCTTGCAAATTTACCTCCCGAAAAACAATAAAAAGCGCCAGACACACCGCTACGACCACATATCCTTGCTGCGTTTCCGCCCTGGGGAGGTTTTGCAGGAGCTGGTCGCCCGGCGCCGGCGCAAATGTACGTCGTTTAGTGAAAAACTATGCACCCCTGACCCCAAAAATAAATGAATGGAATGCGATTTGTATATGACCATTTCCCGCAAAAACCGTTCTTTTGCACAACGACAATTGACTGAAAACCAAACATTATAATATGTCTGAATCTGCCATCCCTGCCTTATCCCCCAACGAAAATAAATCTGTGGCAACACCTGCCTACAGCGGTGCGGCACTAGAATGGCTCAACGCGCTTCCGAATGAGCCCATGCGCGCCGACCTCACAACAATCGACGTTGACCTGGCCATCAGTTGCATTCATGAGTTGGTGGAGAACAAGAAATTTGACCTGTCCGTACAGGCCAATTTTCCCGCAAGCAACTGGCTCGACCACTTTTATTTCGAGACACGAAACCGGGAAAAAGTTTTCGGAACGAAGAATCTCGGCATCGGCTATCCTTTCGTGCTGTCCAAACTGGGCGGCTACGACATCGCTGCCCCGTTGTTTGTCTGGCAAGTCCAGTTGGAGCCGCATGCACAACACGTCGATAACTGGACCATGCAGCGGAATGACACCCATACCGTAGTGCCCAACTACGCGCTTTTTCACTTGCTCGACGCCCTGAACGGCACCGATTTTTCCCGCCGGGCCCAGCAACTAACCGAAAGCAAAAGCCTGAGTTCCAAAACCTTCGACGATTTGTGCGAAGGCGTACGCCTGATGCTGGGGCTGGTTGAAGACGGCTTACCGCTCAGCATCCAGCCTTTTCCGTCGAACGCCACGGCCCAGGGATTTATGGAGGAAGGTCGCCTGTTGTGGTCGGCTGTGGCGGGCATATTTCCCACGCTGCCGCGCACTACCGTCACCCATCCGCCTACTGTGGCGCCCGACCTGCCCGCCGATGCCGCCGACTGGAAGCACACGTTTACCATGTTGCCCCTGGACCCCTCCCAGCGTTCGGTATTACATGCCATTCAGCACAATGCCCTGACGGTGGTGGAAGGCGCTTCGGGCACGGGAAAGACCTACCTGATCTCGGCCATCGTGATGAACGCCCTGTCGCATGGCAAAAAATGCCTCGTGGTATCCCAGAATATCAATGCCCTGCGTCGCGCGCAGAAATTCCTGCTGGAAAAAGGTTTCGGCGATGTATCTTTTGTCATTCGCGATATCGCCGGCGATCAGCTGATGCTCGCCGATATGCTGCGTATGGCATCTGAAAATAAAAACAAGGCGCTTTACAACGAAGAATTGTTCAAGACGGCGCTGAATAAAACACAGCGCGAACAGCGCAAACTCGACGACGCCTGGGAGGAATTGCGTGCGCCGCTGTTCGGCGACCTCAATTTCACCGAAACGGTGGGCAAATACCTCCGCGCCAACCGCACGGAAGGCAAGGAGTTGCTGCTCAGTTACTTAAATCCGCAAGACTTTGAATTAAACAAAAAAGAATTCGACGTCATTGTGGAGGCTATATACGCCAGCGAACCGCTTTTCCGGCGTTTCCCCACGCTGACACATCCCTTGAACAAGCTCAATGATGCGGTATTTATCAACCACGATGTTGCAAAGGGCCGCGAATGGACAGAACTACAGGTGAAGGCATTGCTGGCAAAAGCAACAGCCCTGCACCACCGCTATATTTCCAAAACCAATGATTATGCGGAGTCGCTGCTCGATCATTACGAAATGTACTACTTCGAGTTGGCCGCGTTCGTCAAGAAGATCCGCGACGGACTGGAAGACGGGGTGCAGCGTTTTGGCAGCGATTTTGAAAAACCAATTTCCGCCTCTGAAAAATTATACGGCGTTTTTTCCGATCGCTATAAAGAAATTTTGACGGCAAAAGGCGAAATCGGCACGACCTTCGAAGAGATGCGCCGTACCTACAGCCTGCGGAAATATTTTGACTTTGACTTTCCGACGCAGTTCGACAACCGGAACATCAAGAAAATATCCGAATACACCAAGGATTTTGAAGCCACCCTGCGCCTCTGGCGCCGGCGCATCCCCAGTGTGGTGCGGGAAGATGTACGTCGACTGAATGCCAAAAGTATACACGCCGACCTCGACTTCAGGGAACAGATCAAGGAACTGGAGTACGCCATGGACGTATTTCTGGAGGAGTTCAACAACATCAACCTGTACAATGAGGCATTGAAACATGAAATGCTGACCATCCCCAAGCGACAGGAATTTCTGGAAGATATGATATCGAGGCTGGAGGAAACACAGTTCTACCTCCGCGACTTTGAGGATTTTTATATCTGGCAAAAGCATTGGCTCAACCTGCGCAGCCCGGAGCAGAAGGTTGTGCGCGCACTGTGTAAAATCAAACCGGATAACTGGCTTGCAGCCTTTGAAAGCTGGTACCTCCATCATCTGCTGCAAAATGATTTCAATCCCGGTATGCAATGGGATGAGGGTATGCTGGACATTCTGGAGACCAACCTGCGCGAATTGCGGCAAATGTTGCCTTTCCAGATCAGCGCCCTGTGGCAAAACCGGAAAAACAAGGCATTGCGTGCGCTGAAATCGGCAGACGGGACGGCTTTCAAGACCTGGTTTGGTAAAAATAACCGCACCCTTTCGGCCGGCCATAAGTCGGAAGAACTGTTCCAAAAGCACATTCAATCGCTTACGGAGACACTGCCCGTGCTGCTTGTCACACCGCAGGTTGCCCTCGATGTGGTGCAACTGTCCAACATGACGTTCGACCTTGTGCTCGTCGACGAGGCGCACAACATCGCCAAGCAGGAATGTTACCACCTCTTCGATATGGCCAAAAACCTGGTGGTATTCGGCGACCCGAAGCAGGACATGACGCCATTTGCGGAAGACGATTTTCTGGAATTTTGCCAGGGCATCGGCGCCAAGACACTCAACCTCGACTACCAGCATCAGGACAGTCCTGAAGAGTGGGTCCGGTTCAACAAGATTGCATTTGGTACGCCTTACAAACGGCTTCCCGCCGGTAGAGTGGCAAAAGACGCAACCATTGTGGCCAACGTGGAAGGGCGCTACGATGAAAATACCGGCACCAATGAGGCGGAGGCCCGTCAGATTATCGACTGGCTCAACCTGATTGAGCCGACGGCTGCAAGAACATATCCGGTTGTCGGCATCGCCTGCTCAACCGTGCAGCAGCGCGATCTGATCGCCGGGCAGTTGCTCAAGATCAGGCAACGCAAGCAGCCGGGTTTTGAAAAAATACAACAAATGCTGCTGAGCGGCCTCGGCGTTTACCAGTTTGCAGAATTGCAGGGGCAACACGTCGATATCCTGCTCATCTCCCTGACCCACGGCACGACCGATGCGCACGGCAGTCTGACCCGCCACCTGCATTTTTGGAATAGCCAGTTGGGATTCAATCAATTGCACGTGGTTCTGACCCGCGCTACACAAAAAATGTTTATTGCGCATTCCATTCCGACGGGTTTGTATTCCGTGCTGGCTGCCGACAAAAACTTTCTCGGCACGTGCATCCTCTCGCACCTGGTCACTTTTGCCGATCACCTGCAGCAGGGCGATCAGACTGCGGCGGAAGAACAACTCCAAAAAATGAAGGGACTGCTTAATTATACAGAGTCGTTCTATCCGTTTTCGACCTTTATGGAAGAAGTCGAAATCGCGCTTCGGCCTTATTTTGAACCGAGCCAGATGCTGCGCAACGCTCCTGCGGCAGGGGTACGGGTTCCCTTGTTCCTGCAAGCCAGGAGCAAGAAAGAGCACAGCAGCGTCCTTCTGTTCGACGGCGTACTTGCCGAGTCGCCCATGCCTTCTTATGAGTGGGAACAGAAAATGAAACGCTTTTTCAAGCACAACAAAATCGAAGCGATTCCGGCACTCTCCGTGCAATGGTGGAAAAGCCCGAAGCAGGAGGCACGGCGACTGGCCAGTCGCCTGTTGCGCGGGGAATAGCGTTTATGACTTTTTTCGGGTCAGGCCTGTGCAAAGCAGCATACATCAGGCCTCGGGTATCTGGCAATAAGTTGATTTCAATATTTGCTGCGATGAAAATAGTCTTTACCCTGCTGCTGTGCGCCAGCTGCGCATATTCCGGCTTTAGCCAAAACACCGGCAATGTTTCTTCCAGTTGTCTGCTCCGGCTGGATTCGGTGTTCGAATCCTTTTTTGATGCGGGGGTGGCCGACTACCGGCATACCCGGCGAACATTCTACAGTTACGACAGCCTCGACAGGAATACTGTCATTGTAGAACAGCGCAGCCAGGATGCTACGCCGTTCATCGTGGAGAATTATACCCGCGACCTGTACGAATATCCTGCTTCCAACCAAAAAAGTATCCGGCGACAACTGTGGGATACCCTGCAGGGCCAGTGGAACGACTACCACTATACCCTGATTACCAATACTCCCGACGGGGCCTTGCTGGAAACCCTGAGCCAACTGTGGGATACAACAGGGTTACAATGGATCAACAACAACCTGTCAGTCAATAACTATTACCCGGGTGGTACCGTACAATCCTGGACGTCTCTGGCCTGGAATGCTGCGTCCAACGCCTGGGATACCCTCGACGTAATATTATATGCGGCTACCGGCCAAACGCTGTATCGGAAGAGAACTGCGTTTGACCAATTGATAAACACGTATAGCGGCAGCGGGTTGCTCGAGGAGTTCAAGCGTATCCGGTGGGATAATGCCACACAGAGCTGGGTAAACGACTTCCGGTTTCAATATACCTACAACGGTCAGGGTCGCCTGGTCGAAACACTCCGCCAGCAATGGGATATTCCGACCGTGGCATGGAACAACAGTTCCCGCATTGTCAATTCCTATATCAACAACTGGGCACTGCCGGATACAAGTTTGCAACTCACCTGGCAATCTTCCATGTCCGATTGGCGACCGCTTTCCATCACCACCTACGCGATTCAGGGCGACACACATCGCCTGGAAGTGTTCAACTGGAATATCCTGTTGGCTATATGGCGGTATCAATACCGGTACGATTCGATTTTTAACCCCAACGGGCAACTTTCGGCGCGTTTTGAATACAAGGGCAACGCGCAGACTTATTTGTCCTGGGTACAACACAAGCGTTATTTGATCGGGTATAACGCCTTGCAGCAGTTGGCGTACCGGGATCAGTATATCTGGGACCCTTCTATCAGTCAGTGGCTGACTTATGAAAACCGGACCCTGGAGTATTTCCCCGATTCGGCCTTGCAAAAACAGGTTGTTATCTACCGCTTCCCAAGCGTAATCAATCCGGGATTCCCGCTTCCTCCCTTGCGCGTTACGGAATGGTACGAGCCCAGGCCGCCGCATCCGATCCAGTACGTATATACCGATACACTCAAGAATTTTGGCGCCGTATGGAATCCCAGTGGCCTGGACGTTTATTATTATGCAGAATGTGCAGGCGCCGTTTCTTCCGTATCAGATAAAAAAACGCCACCATTTTCGTGTTTTCTGCCCAATCCGTTTTACCCCGGCAGTTCGATCACCTGTGAAAATATTGATCCCGACGCAATGATTGATCTGGAAGTATTTGATTTGGCGGGCCGTCTGCTCACCCGGCAGCATACCTGGCCGGGCCATGTCTCGCTGCCCGGAATAACAGCGGGGCTGCACGCCGTACAGGTCAGGCAAAACGGTCGTTTGCTCTTTTCCGGCCTGTTATATTTTGCGGAAGGGTAATATTTCGCGTGGAGCGCTGAATTTATTTACACAAATAATAGCCGCTCCAATGCCAGTCTGTCGCACACATGACGTTTTTGAAGCCCTTTTTAATACCCCAAACCGGTTATTGGCATCGCTTTTGTTTTCTCCTGCGAAACATTCAATGAAAAATAGCAATGAGAAAACTTTTCCTGTTAATCCTGTTGGCAGTTTGCCTGCAAACGCAGCCCATCAGGGGCCAAAATCAAGAATTCCCCAATGCCGTACATGCCAAACTCAATTTCTTTGACTATGGCACGCTCAACGACGAAGACTTTCGCCTGAGCCAGGGCTTTGAATTGGGCTACTTTCGCAATATCGCACCCTTTCTCAACGTCGGTATTCCCTTTAAACTGGGACTGGCCAAATTGCCCGGCATCACAGAAAATACGGTCACGACAAGCCTGGATCTGGTATTCCACCTGGGGAACATGCGCAACGACGCTAAAATATCTCCCTACGTCTTTGGCGGAGCGGGATATTTTCTTGAAGACTTTGACAACGGACACCTGCAATTGCCCTTTGGCGCGGGTTTGAATTTCCGGATTTCCAAATACGCGTTCATCAACGTTCAGGGTGAATACCGCAAAGCGACGAATGACCTCCGCGACAACGTACAACTTGGCGCAGGTTTCGTTTACCTGTTGCACAAGTCGGACCCCAAGCCTGTTGAGGCGCCCGACCGGGACAAAGACGGCGTAACGGATGCGCTGGACAAATGCCCTGACAAGGCCGGACCTGCCGCTGCGCTGGGTTGCCCGGATGCCGACTTTGACGGAATTGGCGACAACGAAGACGAATGTCCCTATGATGCCGGCCCGATAGACACCAAAGGCTGCCCGGATTATGACAAGGATGGCTTTGCGGATAAAGACGACGAATGTCCGACTGAACCCGGCCGTTGGAATGGCTGCCCCGATACCGACTTTGACGGTGTGCCCGACAAAGACGACCAGTGCCCCACAGAGGCCGGTACCGCAGATAATAACGGTTGCCCCGATGTGAAGGACTCCGACGGCGACGGATTTGCGGATAAAGATGACAAATGCCCGGACCTGGCGGGTTCATTCGACGGCTGTCCCGATTCCGATGGTGACGGCGTGGCCGACAACCTCGACAAATGCCCGAATGCGCCCGGTTTGCCCGAAAACAAGGGCTGCCCCAATGAAAAAGACAGCGACGGCGACGGTGTTGCCGACAAAAATGACAAATGCCCGAACACACCGGGTCTTGCCACCAACTTCGGTTGCCCTGAAGTAAAACAGGAAACAAAAGAACGGCTGGCTTTTGCCACAAAGGCTGTTCAGTTTGAAACCGGCAAGGCGACGCTCAAAAATCAGTCCTTTGGTATTCTCGATGAAATTGTCGATATCATGCGGCAATATCCCGATTATACGCTGTCCATCAGCGGGCATACAGATAATGTTGGTGATGAGCGCGACAACCTCCGCCTGTCGGAGTCACGCGCAAAAACCTGCTACGACTACATGAAGTTCAGGGGGATCAAGACCAACCGTTTGCGCTATGCCGGATTTGGTGAAAACCGCCCGATCGCTGAAAATGATACCAGGGAGGGACGCGAGCAAAACCGCCGCGTGGAGTTCGAACTGATTCTGGAATAAGCACTTCGGTATAGAAGAGCACACAGATGACGCAGATTTAACTGATTGACACAGATTTATCCGTGCAAATCAGTTAAATCTGCGTCATCTGTGTGCCATACCCAGTACCGATGTTGCAAAAAAACGACACGACCCAAAAACAAAAACCGGCAGTTGGTGTACAACCTGCCGGTTTTGCCATACTTCAAAATTGGGCGGATTACCGGTAATAATGAATGTCCCCGTGGGGAAGGATATTATTGCGTGGGTCCCGGATAAGAGCATTGGGCGCTCTAAGGACCCGGTAAAATTCAATTACCACACAAAAGTAATGCGCAGACTTGATATGCCGGATTTTCAACCGGTGAAAAATTCCGGGCGATTAACGATTTGGCTGACGGCCGACATACATATCATGTGCCAGGCGACCTGAAAGTGCGCCAAGCCCTGCCAGGATACCTCCCAGCAAGCCTGTGACCAACAACACCTGCCAACTTTTAAGGCCCTGAAACAATAAACCCACCTTGGCCGAAAGCATACTGCCGTTGGCCATGTCCGGTATCAGGGCATAAATCACCCAAAGCAACAGGCCTCCGGTGAATGCTGCGGCGAAACTGCGCGCAGGCGGGATCGGGAAGAGCCATCCGGCAACAGCTGTTATGGGGACGAGCGACCACCACGGCAGGCCGAACCTGCTCAGGCTGCCCAGCAAAAACACGAAAAGTATGATGGAAAGAAAGCGTCTCATTTTCTGTCAGGGTTGAAAGTTTGTTTGCCTATGATACGGGACGAGGGTTCATCGGGGGCATGCAGCACCAGGAGGTCGTAGTATTCACCTTTTGCCCAGGTGTCTACCATGTTGTCGTAGAACCTGCTGCCGGGGTTGCCGCTCTGCCCGCCAGGGTACACCCCGTAGCCGCGCACCTGGTCGCCCAGGTCGACGATCATCCGCCAGGAAGGACCGTGCGTTTTTTGCATGGCATTGGGCGCAGTGCGGTGGCCGCCTACCACGACGTCCAGCCGGCTGAACGCATCAATCTGGGCCATGTGTTTCAGGGTAAAGCCCATGAATTTTCCCCAGGTACTGCGTTTGCCGGGATTTTCCCTGAAATATTGCTGCATGATTGCGAAAGACTCATTGGCAATATCGCTTGCCGATTCGCGCTGCGGTGTTTCCGGATGGTCAAAGAATATATTCCCGGTATCCTGCCCCAGCATTTCAATAAAACGCCAGGTGTCGGGCATGAGCATGGCCTGTTTCGCCCGGCGTGCCGGCTCCATTTCATCCCAGGTTCTGCTGTAACATGAATCGAACCACACCTCAAACAGCGGGGGAGCGGTAACCCCGGCCTCATAACGGTAATCCCAGGCCGACAACTCATCCGCCATTTTCCGGCCCTCCGCATCGAGCCGGCTGCGGTCGAGCAATTGCAGCATGGCGGGCAGGGCGTCGGCGGCACGGCGACTGAAATTATCCAGTTGCAGCGTTTTCATGCTGTCGATGGTCGCATTGTGCAGCGTTTCGAGGCGGTCGTGTATTTCCCGGCTGCGGAAATCCTCGAAGCTGCCGAGATAATAGTACGGATAGGAGGGTGGGGTAGAGTGCTGGTTGGCGGAAAAAACATAACCCCTCGACGGGTTTTTCATCGCAGGCACCTGTTCGGGCGGGATGAATCCGTGCCAGGCGTCGGCTTGCCGGCTGCCGTCCAGGATAAACCTGCCCTGTTCGGTAGCGCGTACGGGGTATCTGCCTTGCACCGTCATGGCGATGTCGCCGCTTTGGGTGGCAAAGACAAAATTCTGTGCGGGACAATCGTACAATTTAAGGGCCTTGCGGTAGTCGTCGTAGCCTTTCCCTGCGTTGAGAAACATAAATATTGCCGCACCATCCGGATCGGGCTGGTCGTGCGAGATCCAGCGCAGGGCGCAGTCGCGCAAGGGATGCTCCTGGTTAAAGTCGTATACAACCGGTCCCCAGACGGTGTACCGCACGGTATCGCGCATCGACGGTTTCCCTTTTATGCCAATTTCTTCAATGCGCTGCTCCACGGCCTTCGCCTCGCCGTCAATCAAATACCTGGAATGCTCCTCATTTTCCCAGTCCAGGCGGTACCAGTCCGAAACATCGTGGCTGACATTGGTGACGCCCCAGGCGATTTTGTCGTTGAAGCCGATGATGATACCCGGAACGCCCTGCAGCGAAACGCCAAAACAACTTTGTTCCGGGGTATGAATTTGCAACTGGAACCAGATGGACGGCAGCGAAAGGGTCAGGTGGGGGTCGTTGGCGAGCAGCGGGTGCCCGGATTTGGTGCGTGTACCGCCGACGGCCCAGTTGTTGCTGCCTTCAACATAGGGATCGGTGGTAGCCTCCGGCTGCTCGCCCCAGGGGAAAGCAGATATTTCTTCAGGTGCAACCGACAAGGCGCCCGGCTGGAGCGACGTACCGGCAGGAAATGGCGCCTTCCAGTCTTTCCATTGCCCGGTGTCCGGAATAATGGGCTGTTGTTTCGGGTTCCATTCGGGGTACAGCATATTAAACGTGTCTTTTCCGAAAAGCGCCAGGGCGTTGGTGCTGGCCAGGTCATCGTCGCGGGAACACAGGTTTTCAGCCATAGCCTCGACGACCAGAGCGGTTTTCAGCACCGACCACGGCTCGGGTGCATAATTGAGCAGTTTGAACTCGATGGGATAGTCCGCCGGAGTCAGTTGGCTGACCCAGGCGTTGACACCCTCGGTATAGGCCTCCAGCATTCGGATGGCCTCCGGCGATTTTTTCCAGGCGGCAACATCGTTTTCAGCCGCATACCCCATACCCCGGCGGCGGGTGATGCGGTCGATGGCAAGCGTCCTTTCACCCAATACTTCGGAGAGCCTGCCGGATGCCTTTCTTGTGGTGATATCCATTTGCCACAACCGGTTCTGTGCCGTGATATAACCCTGGACACGAATGGCATCTTCCAGGTTCTGGGCAAAAATGTGCGGAATGAGCAGATCGTCGTACACCACGTCTACCTTGTCCGTCAGGCCCGGCAGGTCGGCGTTTTTCAGGGAAAAACCTGTAGCCGGTTCGCTGTTCTTCCAGAATCCGGAAAACGGGTTAAAAAATGAGCCCAGGGGCGGCAGCGATTTGTCGCCGACGGATAGCGGGGTGGTTAAAAACCAGGTGAAGGCAGCCAGAAAAAAAAGGGCTATGAGCAATCGAAGGGCTTGCATGAAAGAAAAGTAATTTGAAAACCAGTGCGATGCGAAGGTAAAAAGTCCCTGATCTTCGGGAATAGATTATCGCATGGAGAAGCAAAAAACGATCTTTTTATGGGTGTAATGCCCAAATACAGGATCAATATTTTGTGATTACGGGTGTCGCCAAAAGGCTTGTAAAAAAAATGTCAAATTTTCCGCTCAAAAATTTGTTCTAACTCCCAAAGTTGTCTTAAACTTGCACCAAGTAGTTTTTGTGTTTATTTGTTTGGGTTAGAGTCCCTCGTCGTACCGGCGAGGGATTTCTATTTCTACCAACCAGCCTTGCGCTCGGTACAGGGCGTTGGGCATTTGCCCGGCAGGCATAAAACGCAAAACAGCCACCGGCAGGCGCCAGTGGCTGTTTGGTTGGTTATTCGTTCCGGCTGATATCAGAGACGCCCCCTGGCGCCGGCAAGCGCGGTAAATACAAACGGGAAACTTACCCAACCCCATTCGGGGATAAAAATCAGCAGGGCTACCAATCCGACCATACTGATCAGGAACATCATCCAGTCCCTTCCGCGGTTTTCGACGTATTCTTCGTTTTTCTTCATTGCGTATCCTTTTAAATGATCGGGACAAAAGTAGGAAGCCTTCTTTGTTCATCGTTCATAGTTGGCCTTTTTTTTCCTCAAAAAACTCCTTCCTTTGCTCCCTCAAACTTGATTTGACCATCACTGCCAACTGCCACTGCCAACTGCCACTCAAAATATGATACAGGTATTTGTTACCGGAGGAACCTTCGACAAAGAGTACAACTTCATCACCGGTGAATTGTATTTCAAGGATACCCATTTGAAGGAGATGTTCGACCTGGGTCGTTGCAACGTTGATATCGACATCAAAACGCTGATGATGGTCGATTCCCTCGAAATGCGCGATGAAGACCGCGCGATCGTGGTGTACAACTGCAAGAAAACGCCTTCCAACCGCATCCTGCTCACACACGGTACCGACAGGATGGTGGATACCGCAAAGGTATTGGCGGAGGCCTCCATCGACGATAAAACCATCGTGCTCACCGGCGCCATGATCCCGTATGCCTTCGGGACTTCCTCCGACGGATTTTTTAACCTGGGCAGCGCTTTGGCCTTCGCGCAGGTCTTGCCTCCGGGTGTTTATATCGTAATGAACGGCAGGTATTTTCACTGGGATCGCGTGCGCAAAAACAAGCAAACCGGAAACTTTGAAGAGGTGTCGCCTGCCGGCGATACGGATGCCCTGGTAATTTGACCCCTGCGCTAAAAGCGCTCCAGAAAACTGAGGTTTCCGCCGAAAATGAACAGGTAAAGTCCGGCAGCAAAAATGGGCGCCAAGATGCTGAGTCCCATGATATAGAAATAGCGCCGTGGGACTTTTGACCGTTCAATGGCTTCGGCGATCAGGGCAATCAGCAATACCGCCGATACGATAGCACAAAGAATGAGCGTTAACAGCGTCGCCAGGTAATCGTTGAGCAACCACAATCCGAGCCATACGACGACTTCCAGCAAAAATACTTCCGACAATGACAAGCGAATGTTCATACCGCGAACGTCCGGTTTATACAACTGATCAATAAAATTTGCCTGCAATGAAATATAAAAACTGCATTCCGCTGATACTTTTTCTGCTGGGGGGCTTTTCGCTTTCCGCACAGGAAGGGCCGGCCAACGACGAAAAGGAGTTTGAAAAACAATACCAGGAACGCATCAAAAAGGACAAACTGAACGGCGTGTACATCCCGAAAAACCTCGACGATGCCATGCTCCAGTTCGACAAGAGCATCTCGGTGGAGTCGCAAGCCAAGATAAAAGTGATTGCCGAAGACAGCGTGTGTGGCGTCCTGCACAATCGCCTGGGACAGTGGATGAGCCTTAACTGGGGCTTTTACGGCGGTTCGCGCCTGTCGCATTACCTGCGCAGCGCGGGCGTCACCTTTCCCGACGACATGGCCGATTTCCTGCTGCTGGCCTATCACCGGAAACTGAACAACGAAACCGTCAGCATCAAGGAGTTTGCCACCCGTTTTCGCGAAAAACGGAAAAAAGAATTTGAAGCGGAAAAAAAGGAAGGCAAAGTGATCAGCGAAGAAACCCGCAAGAAAAACCGCCGGTAAACGTCAAAGTGTAAAATCCGATTACTTTTGCCGGAAATCCCAAAAGCGAAAACCTGTTATCCAAAGACCACCTTATAGTTATGGCAAAAAAACTGCTGATTGTTGAGTCGCCCGCAAAGGCCAAGACCATTGAAAAATACCTTGGCGAAGATTTTTCTGTAAAATCCTCCTATGGCCATATCAGGGACCTGGAAAAAGGCAATGATTTGGGTGTGGACGTGGAGCACGATTACCGGCCAAACTACGTGATTCCTCCGGACAAGCACAAAACCGTAAAGGAGTTGAAAGAGTCTGCGGGCAAGTCGGCCGAAGTTTGGCTTGCGACCGACGAAGACCGCGAGGGAGAAGCCATTTCCTGGCACCTTTGCGAAGTGCTGGGACTGGATGTCAAGGTGACCAAACGCATCGTTTTTCACGAAATCACCAAACCGGCCATTCAGAAGGCCGTGCAGTCGCCGCGCCTGCTCAACATGAATGTGGTGAACGCCCAGCAGGCACGCAGGGTACTCGACCGGCTTGTGGGCTGGGAACTCAGCGGTTTATTGTGGAAAAAAGTGCGGGGTCAGTTGTCCGCCGGCCGGGTACAGTCCGTGGCCGTGAAACTGATTGTAGAGCGCGAACGCGATATCCAGAACTTCACAATCACGCCGTTTTTCAGGGTGGTTGCCCAGTTTTTTGCCAAAAACAACCAGGGGAAAACCGTGACCTTCAAGGCCGAAAGCCCCAACCGCTTTGAAAATGAAGCCGGCGCCGAGGCATTCCTCAAACAGTGTGTCGGCGCCGAATTTACGGTAGGCAATATTGAAGTAAAACCCGCCCGCCGAAAACCCGCCCCCCCGTTTACCACCTCCACCCTGCAACAGGAGGCGAGCCGCAAACTCGGTTTTGGCGTAAACCGCACCATGAGTATCGCCCAGAAATTGTACGAAAGCGGTTTTATTACCTATATGCGTACCGACTCTACCAATATGAGCGATACGGCGTTGCAATCTATTGGCGACGAGATCGTCAAACAGTTCGGCCAGCGCTACCACCACCGCCGGCAGTATAAAACGAAGAATGAATCGGCACAGGAAGCCCACGAGGCCATTCGCCCCACCTATGCAGAACGGCAGAGCGTGAGTCCCAACCGCGACGAACAACGCCTGTACGAACTCATCTGGAAACGCGCCATGGCCTCCCAAATGGCCGATGCGGAACTGGAAAAAACAATAGTCGACATCTCCATCAGCACGCAACCCCAGGCCCGGCTCGTATCGGAAGGGGAGGTGCTCAAGTTCGACGGTTTCCTGAAGGTTTACCTGGAAGGCACCGACGACGACGAGGAAGAAAGCGCCGGCATGTTGCCGCCGCTGACCAGGGGTCAGCGACTCGATCTCGACGAAATGACTGCCACAGAGCGCTACACCCGCCCTCCGGCGCGCTTTACCGAGGCCAGCCTCGTAAAAAAACTGGAGGAACTGGGTATCGGCAGGCCGTCTACCTATGCGCCGACTATTTCCAAGATCATGGAAGAAAACCGGGGCTATGTGACCAAAGAGAGCCGGGAAGGCGAAGAAAGGGCGTTCCAGATTCTCACCCTGAAAAACAACAACATCAGTAAAGCGGCCGGAAAAGAGATCACAGGCGCTACAAAAAATGTGTTGTACCCCTCCGATATGGGCATGATCGTCAGCGACTTTCTGGATGCCCACTTCAAAAAGGTGATGGACTACGGCTTTACGGCCAGCGTCGAGGCTGAATTCGACCATATTGCCGAAGGCAAGATGGATTGGGCCAGCATGATCGATAATTTCTACAAACCGTTCCACCAGAACGTGGAAAAGACGCTCAAGGAAGCCGACCGGGCCAGCGGCGAGCGTATCCTCGGTACCGACCCCGTTAGCGGGCGTACCATTCTTGTACGCATGAGCAGTCTGGGTAAACCGGTCGTGCAGATCGGAACCGGCGACGAACTGGATAAGAAAGAAAAACCGCGTTATGCAAACCTGCGGCCCGGCAAGACGCTTGAAAACGTTACGCTGGAAGATGCACTCGAGAGTTTTGCCCTGCCCCGCACCCTGGGCGACTACGAAGGGGAAACGCTGGAGGTCAACACCGGCAGGTACGGCCCTTACGTCAAACACGGCGCCGTATTCATATCCCTGGCTAAAAACGAAGACCCGTTCGACGTGACGCTGGAACGCGCCATAGAACTCGTCCGCGCCAAAAAAGAAGCCGATAAGCCGGTTGGTTTCTTTGAAGGGCAACCTATCACCAAAGGCAAGGGGCGCTTCGGGCCGTTTGTGAAATGGGCCGACCTGTACGTGAATGTCCCTGCGCGGGTCAATTTCGATCATATTACGGAGGGCCAGGCGGTCGAACTCATCCAGCAAAAGATCGAGAAGGAAGCGAACCGTTATATCCACCATTGGCCGGAGGAAAAGATCAGCGTGGAGAACGGCCGCTGGGGGCCATTTATCAAGTTCGGCAAGGCCATCGTCAACCTGCCCCGCGTCGACGGCGGCAAGATGACCAACGACCAGGCGCGTACCCTCACCCTGGCGGATGTGAAGGCGATCATCGAAAAAGAGATACCCGGCGCATTCGACAGCAAAAAAGCGACCGGTAAGGCAGCAGGTAAAACAACCGGCAAGGCGAGTCGCAAGAAAAAAACATCGTAATCCGGCAGGCGCCGGTACCGTTTTATCCGCCAAATGATCTTGCTTTCCGGCGAGAGAAACGTCGCGCGGGTGCTTATCTTCGCCCCGTTATGACGTTTGAAGAGATCATCCGGGATATCCAGGCAAAGCGTTTTCAGCCTGTGTATTTTTTGCACGGCGAGGAGCCGTTTTTTATCGACCGCGTCGAAGCGGAAATCGATGCCCATGCGCTTCCCGAAACAGAAAAGGGGTTCAACCAGTCGGTCCTGTACGGCAAGGAGATCGACCACCTGACGCTGCTCGACTATCTGCGCCGGTACCCGATGATGAGCGAGCGGCAGGTAGTGATCCTACGGGAGGCGCAGGAAATGAAAAGCCTTTCCGAACTCGCTTCCTACGTTGAAAATCCCATGCCGACGACCATTTTTGTCGTGTGTCACAAACACAAGAAGTTCGACATGCGCACGAAAATGGGCAAGGTTTTGCAAAACAAAACCACCGTACTGCTCGAAAGCAAAAAACTGTACGACAACCAGGTGCCCGACTGGATTTCGGGTTATTGCAAATCCAGGAAACTGGCCGTCGAGCCGCAGGCGGTAGCCTTGCTGGCGGAATACCTGGGCAGCGACCTGTCGAAGATCGCCAATGAACTGGATAAATTGTCGCTGAACCTGCCCGCCGGCACAGCGGTCAATACCACTCATGTGCAGGAGTATGTGGGGATCAGCAAGGATTACAATGTATTTGAACTGCAAAAAGCCTTCGCGATGCGCGACTTGCCCAGGCTCGCCCGAATCCGCGAACATTTTGCCTCCAATATCCGCCGCAATCCGCTCATCGTAACCATCAGCAGTCTGTATGCCTATTTTTCCAAGGTGTATATGCTCCACGCCCTGAAGGGCAGCCCGACGCTGAAATGGTAAAAACCCTGGAATTGCGCTCCGATTGGTTTCTGAAAGAGTACAAATCCGCCGCGCAAAACTATTCGTCCGCGCAAACTGCCCGTATTATTTCTTTGTTGAGGGAATACGACTTGCGTTCGAAAGGCGTTGATAATGACAATACGGATGAAGAGGAGTTGATGAAAGAATTATTTTGGAAAATCCTAAATCAATAATCAAATGAGCACTTTTTCCAATTATACCGTCGTGCGGGGTGATACGCTTTTTGCCATTTCCCGAAAATTCGGAATGACTGTTGAGGAGATTAAATCGCTCAATGGTCTGACTTCCAATAATTTGAATATAGGCCAATTGCTGCGTGTACGGGTAGCCGACGCACCGCCCCCTCCGGTACAGGCCCAGGCGCCGCCGGCAGGCGGCAGTACGCAGTTGTATACCGTGCAACCGGGTGATACCCTGTTTGGCATTTCCAGAAAATTCGGCGTCACGGTCGACGAACTGGTTCGGCTCAACGGCCTTTCGTCCAACAACCTGAGCATCGGCCAGGTACTTCGTGTACACGGATCGGGAAATGTAAGCACTCCGCCGCCGGTTCAGCAACCCGTGCAGCAACCCTCACAGCCGTCATCGGGCAATGCCGGACAGACTTACATAGTTGTGCGGGGTGATACGCTCTTCGGGGTAGCCCGAAAGTTTGGTATGACGGTCAGTGCGCTCAAGTCGCTCAACGGACTGGTCTCCGACGGGCTTAGCGTCGGTCAGGTGTTGCGCGTGGGTGGCCAGGCGCCTGTCAGCACGCCGCAACCACAGCCGCAACCACAGCCGCAACCACAAACGCAACCACAAACGCCTACCGGATCGGGCGATGCCCGGTTCCGTCTGGAAGTGCGCCAGGAGGCGGGCTTTAAACGGTATTTCCTCACCGTTCCACTGCTCAGCGGCGGCCAGGTAGTGGCCAATATGATCGATCATGTCAATTCCCGGCATATGATCTTCCCGGAGGGAGTCATGTATGCGGGCCAGTCGCACATGGCCTTGCTTCTTTCTGATATTGAAGCGGTCGGGTTGACCACCATGCAGGCGCGCGCGCTGCAGTATGTGTCCACACACGAGGGCAGTTTCGATGCAATCAACAGTTATGACAAGGCGATCTTTTCCTACGGATTTATCCAGTTTGCCGGTGCGGCGGCCGTCGGCGGCAGCCTGAACCGGCTGATGGTGAGCATGGAAAACAATGCGCCTTTTGCATTTCAGCAGATATTCAAGCGCGCAGGCATCGATACGGAGGGGTTCGGGAGCAGTGCTGTGGTTACGGTGACCGATCAAAACGGTATGCGGCGGCGGGGCGACGACGCATGGCTGTATATTCAGCGCAACATACCCCTGTACGGAGCCTTCATTCAGGCCGGTTTTGAGCCTTCGCTGGTGCGGGAGCAACTGCGTATGGCCAACGAGTTGTATGTGCAACCTGCGCTCAATTTCAAACTCGACGTCACTATTGGCGGTATCCACCTTTCGGTGCCCCGTATCGGTGATATATTCAGATCGGAGGCGGCACTGACAACTATTATTGCGCTGGCGATCAACCAGGGTACAGGCGGGATGAGCAGGATTCTGGCGCCCGCCGTTTCTACGGTGGCGTCGCAGCAGCGGCTGCAATCCGTCGGCGCCCTCAGCCAGATTGACGAGCGGCGGGTATTTGAAACGATTGCCGCCACGACGACCGACGACCGGGTCAGCAACCGGGTAAACGGTGTGATGAACTCCGGTTTGCGGTTTGCGTAAATACCTATTCACCCATTTTTACGATCCGGGTAGGCTCCATCAGTTCGTTGCGCACACCGATCTGCCGCAGGGTGTTTTTGGCTACTTCAAGAAAAGCCTCCGAAACAATACTGTCGGTATGCAGCACGGCGGGATGCCCGTCGTCGCCGCCTTCGCGGATGCTTTGTACCATGGGTATCTGGCCCAAAAGTACCGACCTGCTGTACTTCGCCAGTTTCTTGCCACCGCCCTCTCCGAAGATAAAGTATTTATTGTCAGGTAGTTCGGCGGGAGTAAACCAGGACATGTTTTCCACTACACCGAGGATGGGTACATTGATTTGCGGGAGCAGAAACATATTCATTGCCTTGATGGCGTCGGCAAGGGCCACTTCCTGCGGGGTGGTGACGAGCACCACACCGGTGACCGGCACCGTCTGCACCAGGGTTAGTTGAACGTCGCCGGTGCCGGGGGGCAGGTCGACGATCATGAAGTCGAGCGGTTCCCACAACACATCGTTGAAAAACTGTTTGATAATGGCGGCAAGCCTGGGACCGCGCAGCACCACGGCTTGGTCCGGCTCAATGATGTTGCCGATGCTCATGACCGGAAGTCCGTATGCCTCCAGCGGCACCATTTTTACCGTACCGGTCACGTCTTTTACTTTCGGTCGCTGCCCGGCAATACCCAGCATGGTAGGGATACTCGGACCGTACACATCGGCGTCCATCAATCCGACGCGTGCGCCGAGTTTTTGCAAACCGAGCGCGAGGTTGACGGCTACCGTGCTTTTCCCGACACCGCCTTTTCCGGAACCGACGGCAATGATGTTCTTGATATGCGGCACAATGCTCGTGTTTTCCCGGCTGTTCGGCGTACGCGCCATGATGTGCACATTGACGTTTGCCGTGGGGTATATTTCCGTGATGGCGCCGATGCAGGCGAAATTCAATTCGGCCTTGCCCTGCATTTGAAGGGAAGGAACCACCAGTTTGAAGTTGACGTTGACGCCCTCTGTTTCCAGGTCTTCCACCATACCGGCTGAAACAATGTCTCGACCGGTTTGCGGGTCGCGCACCTGGGCCAGCGCGGCGAGTATTTTTTCTTTTTCCATGTTGTCGGGACAGTATTTACCTGCAAAGGAAATACATTTGAATATGGTATCCTGCAAGCACGGCATGGATTTCACCTGAATTCAGGCAAACAATACAAACCACTGCAAAAAAATTCAATTATGAAAAAGACTCTCGGCCTCCTGTTATTTGTACTTTTTATCATATCAGGGTGTAAAAAGGACAAAACCAGCGACAATAACCCCTGTGAACTGCTCAATGTGCCACCGGAAGTAAACGGCTGGACGGTGGAACAAAAGAACTCGGCAACGACATTCAGCCTTCCCGAGCATTTTTTCCACGCCGTGGATGCAAGTGACGTATATGGTATTCAAATGGATAGAATGGTCCATTCTACCGATGGCGGCCAGCAGTGGCAGGATGTGCCGGGCTACCCGTGGCCTTTGCAGGGAACGGGCCTTACATTCAACATGGCGCCCGACAATACGTTTTTCGTTTTATACGATTCCGCAAGCGCTACTTCGACGCACCAGTTTCTGGTTGTTGGTCCGAACCTGGGGCAGACCTTCGCCAAAAGGCCGGTCACACATGACGGCATTCTTGTCAAACTTGAATTTCTGGATAACATGAACGGCTTTGCCATAGAATACCGCCCGGGAGGATTTGGCATCGTCAGAACGGCAGACGGCGGTCTCACCTGGTCGAAAGTGCAGGGCGCTGATTTCACGGAGGCCAATTCCTTTTATCGCCTGGAATTCAAAACACCCATGTTCGGATATGCTTTTTTGGGTCAATCCAATTATGCCTATGTCACGAACGACGGGGGATTGAACTGGCAAAAAGTCACTGCAGGCTTGCTTGATGCGCATACAACGTTCTATTTCCGTGACAAAGACCTGGTTTTTGCTTTCGACGTAAACAAAACAGTACGCAGCGCCGATGGCGGTGTGAGTTGGCAGACCATCGCGGAATATCCCATCAACGTGCTGACAATGAAAGGCGACAGGGGTATCGCTACCTTGCGCGATCCTGATTGCCCGAATATTGGCGCTACACAAGCCTTTGCCACCACAGAAGACGGTGGGCTGACCTGGACGCGAACCCAGCATTCCACGGTAATTCAGGTTAACAGCGGCCAGGAAATCGCGCCGGGCCAGTTCAAGTATTACAACACCGCTATGGGGGCCATATTTACCGATCTGACCATCAACTAAAGGAACAATCGAACGCAACCGTACGCATCCGCATCGTCTCCGAACCGTCGGGCGCGGGTTCTTTAAGGATCATGGCCTGCGCCTCCGGCATACCGAAAACTGACCGCATGTCGCGAATGCGGGCCGCGGGTACTTTCGCGCCGTGCAGCCGCTCGATCAGGTCATCGAAAAACCGGGTCGATATGGCGACAGAGAGCAGCTCGTTCAAGGCTGTCCGATTGGTTACCCGCGCCTTATTGGTCTGAAAATCAGGGTTTTCGAACAGGTATTCCATGTGCAGGACTTCACAAAGGTTCCTGAATTGCCGCTCCGTGCCCACCGCCAGGAGCAGCCGCTGCCCGTCGGCGCAGATGAATATATCGCCGTAAGGAGCAATATTGGGATGCCGGGTCCCCATAGGTTGCGGGATATGGCCGGCCATCAGGTAATTGCTCGCCTGGTTGGCCAAAGCGGCCAGCGCCGATTCCATCAGCGAGGTGCTTATCGCAGAGCCTTCGCCCGTGCGTCCGCGGTGGATCAGCGCGATCAAAATGGCTTCCTTCAGTTGATGGGCCGCCAGCAGGTCGATGAGCGCAACGGGCATTTTGACCGGAAGCCGGCCCGGCTCTCCGGTCATGTACAGAAACCCCGCTTCGGCCTGCAGCACCACGTCGAAGGCAGGCCGTTCGTCTTCCGGATCGGCAAAGGCATTGAGCTGGGCATAGATCAATCGGGGGTTCAGGTTGCGCAGGCTGTCGGCGTCGACACCCAGCCGTCGCGCCGAGGAGGGTTTGAAGTTGGAAATGACGATATCCGCCTCCAGGGCGTATTGCTGCGCTATGTGGAGATCGTCCGGAGCATTCAGGTCGAGCAGGAGGTATTGCTTTCCCCAGTTGACGCTGCAAAAATAGGCCGACACGGCTTCCGGGTCTTCAGAAGGCAAACGCCAGCCGCGGGTCATGTCGCCGCCGGTGGTTTTATTCTCTATCTTGACGACCTGAGCGCCCAACTCCGCGAAAAACATACCCACGGCGGGCCCGGCCAGCACGCTGGCAAATTCAACTACTTTAAGACCTGAAAAGAATTTATTTTGCATGGTACTTACTTCTTCCAATTGTTGTCTGACTATCGAAACAGGTTATGAAAATCTTCAGCACCGAACAAATCCGCGCCTGGGACGCTTTTACCATCCAACACGAGCCCATTGCCTCAACCGACCTGATGGCCAGGGCGGCAAAAGTGTTTGCCGACTGGCTGGCGGGCCTTTACCCGGATACCCGGCGCCCGATAGTGGTATTTGCCGGAACCGGTAACAACGGCGGCGACGGCGTCGTCGCGGCGCGGCTGTTGCACTGGCTGAATTACGAGGTAAAGGTATACGTTTGCGATTTCAGCGGGAAAAGGTCGGATGATTTCTCGGCACAACTGGTCTACAGCCCGAAGGATGTCGATATCGTCACCCTGAAACAGGCAGATGATCTGAATGGCCTGAACCTGAACGAAAAGGCCCTGATTGTCGATGCCCTGTTCGGCTCGGGCCTGAACCGCCCGCTGGAGGGGGAGTGGGCGCGGTTGATCGACCGGCTGAACGCGTTGCCCAACGAAATTGTCTCCATCGATCTGCCCAGCGGGCTTCTGGCCGATGCCGCCACCCCCGGTACCAGTGTCGTCAGGGCGCGCAGGACCTTTAGTTTTGAAACACCCAAACGCGCCTTCTTTTTCCCGGAAAACGCGGAAAGGGCAGGGGAGTGGGCCTATGCCTCCATTGGCTTGCACCTCGATTATTATACCGCGACGGAAACACCCTACCATTTCCTGACCCATAGCCAGGCGGCATTGTTGCTGCGCCCACGTGCAAAGTTCTCGCACAAAGGCAGTTACGGGCATGCCTTGCTCATCGCCGGCAGTTACGGCAAAATAGGGGCGGCCGTGCTCGCCGCCCGCGCCTGCCTGCGCGCAGGGGCAGGTTTGCTTACCGTACATGCGCCGCGCTGTGGCAACATTGTATTGCAGGCAACGGTGCCGGAGGCGATGTTCAGCGGCGACAAAAGGGCGTTGATGTGGACCTCGGTACCTGAAACGCACCCCTATGCCGCCATCGGCGTCGGCTGCGGCATCGGGCAGTCACACGAGACCGTGGAAGCGTTTGAACAGCTGTTGAAAATTGCGACCAAACCGCTTGTGATCGACGCCGACGCCCTCAACCTGCTGGCGCAAAACCCCGGCCTGTGGCGCTCTGTGCCGCACAATTCCATCCTCACACCCCATCCGAAAGAGTTTGAACGCCTGTTCGGCAAAAGCGCCAACGACTTCGAACGCAACGACCTGCAGTGCCACAAAGCCCAGGAATACGGCGTATTTATTGTGCTGAAAGGCGCCCACTCGGCTATCGCCTGTCCAGACGGCGCCTGCTGGTTCAACTCAACCGGCAACCCCGGCATGGCTACCGGCGGCAGCGGCGATGTGCTGACCGGGATGTTGACCGGACTGCTGGCCAGGGGATATGCGCCGCGCGACGCGGCGTTGCTGGGCGTGTTCTTACACGGGCTGGCGGGTGACCTGGCGGCAAAGACACTGGGGCAGGAGGCTGTAACGGCCGGTGATCTGGTAGCGTGGGTTGGGGAAGCGTGGCAGGCTTTGGCGGTTTTGTAGGGCAAAGTAAGAACAGGAAAGCGTAAAACCTCCTCTAAGTTATTCTCAAAGAAATTGGTTTGCGAAAACAAACCCCAATCAACATATTGATTCTCACTGCACTGTTTTTCTAATTTCTTAAACATTCAAAAGAATTCAACAACTATGGACATGCATATCAAGACCATTAATAATTGCACTGTTCATATATCCTATAGTATTGAACGCCCAATGGAAACTATCCCCGGAATACACTGCGGATTATGAATGCACCATAGGGACAGTCGATTCGTACGAGTTCAAGGCAGGTGATAAAACGGGCTTTGCCACACGCAACGATACCTTGTATTTTACCCTGCGCCGGACAATTGTGCAAAAAGCAGATCAATATGCCATCCGGTACAAGTTGCTCAAGCACCTGGAATACGGAGGGTTCAGGGACCGGAAGCCGGACGTTGAAGTGGAATTCCCAACCGATCAAAGCGGAAACCTTCTGACGGAGTATTTCCGGGACAATGCTGCTGCGGAATACGATGATCTGACCGGCAAAATCCACGACTTTCTGCGGCTTACCGTATTGCCTTACCCAAAAGAGGCGATGCAAAAAGGGCTGAAGTGGTCCGTGCCTTTTCAATACGGCATCCGAAACTGGAAAGGTATGACGTCCAGATCGCAGGAGCTGCGTTTTGAGGTTCGACAGACAACTAAAAAATACGAACGCGACTGTTTTAAGGTCCAGGTGCAATGCGGGTCGCCTGCTTTCGGCAGAAACATGACCTTTAACGGTGACCTGTTTTACGATGCCCAAACCGGACAACTGGTTTACCTGGAATTACAGGGAACCGGTACCATTGTAAACTTCCCGGTGAATAGTGAAAACATGTTCGAAGGGAAGTCCAGAATACGGCTTTCCCTGCTTCCTGAAAGTACTGTGCACAGCGAAAAAACCGGGTTATACGAGGAGGCGGAGGCCGAACGGGCCAGGATGACAAAAGCATACCGATGGGTTGCGCCGCCCAGGTACCACACCATAGAAGCGATTTCCTGGAAAAACCTGGATTTCGGATACATAACTTCCCTGAATGGCAGGTTCGGATTTTTAGATAAATACGGCAAGGAAGTGCTGTCGCCAACATACAAATACATTACATCCACCGGCAAAGGTGGTGTTTTCGTCCTTTCCGACGATGGCCAATGGACTTTGTATAACGATGCAGGGGCAATTGTTACAGACAGCCTCACGGGCTATGACCTGGAAGGCACGACGCGCATACTGGTCAGGAAGAAAGGGTTGTATCTGTGGGTTGGGACCGACGGCAAGGAATACGCCCGTTTTGAAAAGAAAGACGGCGTGGAGTACAAGGCCTTGCCCGACGATTATTTGCTTCTCAAAAAATCGGGGCTGTACGGGGTCATGAATATCAAGGGAGAAATGCTCATCCCCATGATCTACGAAGACATCAGGATGGCGAAGGACTACTTCAATAACAAGCCGTATTTTTTATGCTGGAAAGGCCGGCAATCCAGCCTGACAGACGACCAGGGCTTAGTTCTCGACAGATTTGAACACAGGCTTCAAAACCCCCGGTTGTTTGGAGAACTGATTGTAATAGAAGACAATTATACGGAATCGGCTGCAACGGTGCGGAATTTCAGAACGGGAAAAACCTTCGTGCTGGATTGCAATAACCCGTATCAGGTTAGTCCTGACTTATTGGTTTGTCATAAAAGTGATCCGAAAAATGGCGATAGTGACCTGCTTTTGGATAATCAAATAAAAAAACAGGCTGGATGGATACCAAAGGTAATTGGATTCGGGAACCGGGATATTTTGTGAGTGGACTGGACGGTTTCGGCAATTTCATCGCTTTCGATTCAAGCGGAGCGTTTGGATTGCTCGCCATGAATATGGATACGATATTGCCCTTCCAATACAGAAACATAAAAACGATCACTCCCGACCGGTTTTGGGTTGTTACCCAAAACAGAGGTCAGATGATCATCAATAAAGAAGGGACCTTATCTATACCGTTTCCCCCGGGCTATTCCCTTACGGATAAAACGATTATCAAGGGTAAGGGTTATCTCTGTCTGAGTAATTACAGTACCAAAAAGGTAGGTCTGTTCGACGACCAGATGCGGGAGATTATCAAGCCGGACTTTGATGGAATTTATACGACGGCGCCATATTTGGTCCCGCACTTTATTATGGTGAAAGTAAAAGGATGGGTCGGGTTGCTTCAGTGGCCCGACTGATTTCCCGGAGAGGTGGAGGCGACGCAATGCTGTAAAAAAATGAGCCACCCCGCAACCCGGGGTATTTTTGCAGGGGTTGCGGGTGATCTGGCAGTGGAAAAATTGGCTCAGGAGGCCATAGTTGCCGGTGATTTGATGAGTAGGTGGCGCAGGTGTGACTGAGAAGTAAATAAACATATGGGCATAAGTCTCATCCTAAAAACTATAATCCCAGTTCACCAGAATGAAAAACGGCATTGCTGTAATTGTCGTGGTGTTTTGAAAGAATGCGCCGGCAAAAACCTGTTTGAAACTTCGACTGTTCAGCAGGTTTACACCCGAAAGCCTTATATCGCTTCGCCATTTCGGCAATCGAAATTGGCAAATGCCACTGGCGGCATAATATATGTTGTAACGCGACCACCCGGTGCGGTTAGCTGATCGGTAAATATAAACTTTTGCATCAAATCTACCTGGAGGTTTGAAAATCAACTGTACCGAGCTGAACCAGTTTGTTGTGACAAATCTGCTTGATAGTTGCTTCTGGGTGTTATTGGTAATGGAATAAGTGATTTGATTAGAAAAAATGACATTGAACCAGGTATCGAACGCAGTACCATAATTGATGCCCAAGGCGTGCATATATGTGTTTATTCTACGCGGGATGTCGCTGTTTACCTTGTTTTCCTGTTCCAGGTCGATTGTGCTGAAGTCAAGTCCGAGCCTTGAACTTATCATTGGAAAATATCGACTGGTTGAGGCGTTAAGAGAAAAGTTGGTTGAGCTAACTGGTCTGTATTTTTCCTGGATAAAAAGGAATGGGTCGATTTGAAATTTCGCACCTAGCTGATTGTCTCTCCGACCGGCGCTGGCGCTTATATTCCATGAAAACTGCTTCAGGCGGTCGTTGAAAGCAAGGCGCAAGCTTGTGCTGTGGCCGGATATTTGCACAATCGCAGGTAATCCGCGTTCCACGGACTGATAGTCCGTGAATATAAAACCGCCGTAATAATCGGTCAAATTCGGTGTATTTTGCCTGAATTCGTAGTTTCCGGACAAAGTTGTTTTGTCTCCGATGGCATACCGTATGTCCAGACGGGGTTGGACCGCCCACAGCCTTGTATTATTCTCAGGTTTCGGGTATTCTTCTAATTCGACTGGTGAATAATAAATGCCCAAACGGCAGCGGATATACCATAGCCCTGCTTCCTTTGCAACAGACAGTCGTGCAGAATATTCCGTGGTCTGTAAACGCAAGTCGTTATGAAAATTAGTGTCGGGTGTTTGGCTTAAACCCGTCGAGTCTTCCAAAATAATCCCGGATATCAATCGCCCCCATTCCTGGGTGGTTCCACATTCCATTTGCCAGGTTACGGAGCCATTTCGGAATATGTACTTCCCCAAAAACATGTTTTCCCCTTGATGCCGGCTGATATTTTGCTCAAGATGTGTAAAGGAAGAGTCCAACCCAAAAAAGAACGGATAATACACATATTGGGGCTGAAGTGAGTTTTGGTCATAGTGCCGGGCATATTTCGAAGTGATTTGCAGAAGGGCGTTTTTACCTGTTCTCAAAGTATATTCTAATGAAACAAGTCCGTCAAAGATATTTTCATTTATATTTTGGGCAATCTTAAGGGGAGGGCGCTGTGGTTGTGTGCGCTGCAGATCAAGAACGCTATGTTGTGGTCCACCGTTGATTTTGACAAAACTGCGTATCGACTGTTTTTGATCGGGGGGTATAGTAGTCGGCCTCAATCTGAAGATTTCCTATACCCGCATGTTGTTCAGTTAAGCGACTTTCCAGCAGATCAAGGGTTCCTGAATCAAGCAAAAAACGGGTGTTGTAGTTCACAATCTGTTGCAAACGTTCATAACCTACCCAGGCTGTAGTTTTTACTTTAAAATAATTTGAAAGAGGCATCACATGCCCTATAAACAAAAACCCTGTCCGGTTTTCGCGGGTGAAGGCTACGGGTAGACCAGTGCTTTCTGATAGAGGACTTTCCAATAAATTGTTTACGCGCAAGGGCGTACTTTGCAGGCTTTGTTTGCTTTGATCTAAGATGTCGCCCCGGCTCAAAGCCTTGATGTTTCCCAATGAACTTTCACCCGTATTGTTGGCATTCCCGATCAGGTAAGTTTTGTCGAGACGTGTCAGAGAGAACAGATTTGCGTGTATAAAACCTTTCCACTCATCTCCAAAACCAGGTCCGGCTGTTGAGCTGCCTGAAGTGGAGCGTTTTCTTTCTTCTTTGATTTTCAGGTTGAGCACCAAACGGTCAGATTCCCGTACACCTTTCATTAAAGGGTTTTCCTGGTATCGGTCAATAGCTTGCACTTTTGATACCATATCTGCCCTGATATTGCGCGTGGCTATATGATAATTTTGATTAAACAGGTCGTCACCTTCGATCAGGACTCGCTCTACAGCTTTACCATTGAGCGTAATCTGACCGGTTTCGCTTACCCTTGCACCGGGTAACTTTTTCAACAAATCTTCCACGGAAAACTCTGTGCTGTCTGAAAACGACGCCACATTATACTCGGTCGTGTCACCGTAGGCCACGACGGGGGGCGCTTGACTTCGTATAATAATCTCCTGAAGCACCTTGTTGGACAAGGTGAAATCCTGCTCCGTTTGTAAATCGCATATTTTCAGGCTCCGGGTTTTGGTATGATGCCCTAAACTTCTTACTGTCAACGTGAAACTATCGCAATCAGTCTCTATGAACATTTGATAAAACCCCTGCTCATTTGTATTGATATAGGCCAGTAATTGTTCACTTTGACAGCTTGTAGCGACTATACTGGCATATGCTACAGGTATGCCTGAGGAATCGCGGACTTGACCATGAATGTTTTGACCGGAAAGTGAACTGGCAGTATAAAGAGAAAGCAGACAGATAATTGTCAAACAGCAGCGCATAAATCATTGTTCGAGCGCGGTGTCCAATTCAATGGATTCCTTACGTGAATTGATAATATCAAATTCTTTTGTTGTGACTTCATATACACCGTCGTTGCGGAAATACAACTCGTCCTTGACAAGCATAGTATTTTACGCAAATCTACTTATCTTCTATCAGCTCAATTGAATCCTTAATAGGGGTAACACTGACTTTGAATCCTTTAGCCAGAAATTCTTTTTCCACATTTTTGCTGTGGTCATTTCTGGATTTAATATATTCTTTATAGCTCATGTTTACAGGTAAGCCTGATGGCACTTGAATTAATTGTGTCAATTTGGACGAGATTTCCAAACTCACAAACAAGAACTGCACTTTCTTGTCCAGTGTGTAAGCTTCCAAAATCAGGCCGGGAAGTCCTCCTAGCTTAAATGGGCCGCTTGAGATTGGAATATCATATGTGAACCAGGATTCATATTCCCGGCCACCAAACTTACCGATTGCCTTACGACACTCATAAACACCCAGCCTTCTTCTCTCCGAGGGATCGATAATCCAATCAACGTCGCCCAATGTATCTTCAACAATACAGTGTTTTTTTGACAAATAGCAAGGTATTTTTGAAAAAATCTTGTGTTCGCCATGCAGTTTGTAAATTGGAAATCCTTCGGGATCGCCGGCAATACGAACCGAATAAAACTCCTCCGTTTGTTTGGAATAACTTTTTGCAGGTACTCCATGATGTATATATAATGACCTGGAAGCATTGAAATACAAGGTGGCATTCCCGTTTCGGTCGTTATCTGTGGGCAGGTTTACTTGTTGCAGATAGGTTATTCTTCCTATCGGAATGCTATCGCTTTGGGGGATGCTATCTCCTTGAACAACCGACTGATTGGAAAATAATATTTGGATAAAAAGACTAACAACTAATTCAGACATAACATCATCGGACTACTGGCTTAAAGAAGGTAGGAGCTTGTTGCCGGCCCTGAGTTAAAATACATGGTTATAATTATGGCAACCAATATTTGCTAATCATCAGAATCAGTAGAACAGCACTCCAATGCTAGGACAAAGTTGACTTATTCCCCGCATATTTGAAAGCATAGTCTGCCTTGTTTGCATAATTCGCTTCATCCCTATGGGGGGTGAGCGGTAGGGGTTCAATTTTCATCAGATATTCAATTCGAGGAGTAAATACACAGCCATCCCGGCATTCCGGAATGGCTCGCATCATTGTCGGTAATTTGACTTGTTACAGCAGCGACTCAATTTTGTCCTGCAGCATTTTTTTGGATTGCATGCCGACGAGTTTGTCTTTCAGTTCGCCGTTTTTGAAGATCAGAAAAGTCGGAATACCCCGAACGTTGTATTGCATCGGCACCTCGGCATTGTCGTCTACATTCAGTTTGCCGACAGTAGCGCGGTCTTTGTATTCTTCAGCAAGTTGCTCGACAATCGGGCCCATTGCCAGACATGGCTGACACCATTCTGCCCAAAGGTCTACGACCGTAACTTTATCATTTTCAAGTACATCCGTCTGGAAGTTCGAATCCGTGAATTCGTATGCCATGGTAAAAAAATTAGTTGAGTGAATATGCAAGTTTGAAAAATCAAGATTAAAACATCGTTTTGACTGCGTTGGTTGCAAAGGTAACAGATTTGGACGGGGCAACACATGCGGTTTTATATGAATTGTCCGGGGCAATACATTTGGAGGGGTTTAGAACCAGGCGATCATCTGTTCGATGAAGCGCATGAACAGGGAAGGCATGAACACGATCGGGAAGAAGAAGCCGAATACGGCCCCGAAAAAGTGGGCCACATGGTCGATGTTGTCATTGCCTTGTCTTGCAGCGTACGAACTGTACCACAGGTAAAGGACGCCAAAAATAAATCCCGGAATGGGGATGGGAATAAAGAACATCATGATCCCGATGGTTGGATCGAACAGAATGCAGGCGAACAATACGGCGGCCACAGCCCCGGATGCGCCGATACTGGCAAAACCCGGTGAGTCCTTGTATTTGTAAAAAGTGGCGGACGATGCTGCTGCGATGCCGGCGAGATAAAACAGGAGGAAAACCAGTTGCCCAAACCCTGGAAACATGGCGCCAAACCACCCTTCCACATATTTGCCGAAAAAGAACAGCGTCAGCATGTTGAAGATCAGGTGCATGGGGTCGGCATGCAGAAAGCCGCTGGTCAGCCAACGGTAATATTCTCCGCGCCGCGCCTCCTGGTAAGGCCAATGCTTCATTTTCAGGAACAGATCCTGATTGTTGAAGGCCATAAAAGAAATCAGCGCAGTCACGCCGATGATAAGATAGGTGATCATTGTATGTTGTGTTGCTTATAATATTTTTTACCGTCCACCGTCCACCGTCTACCGTCCCCCGTCATTATGGTACGGTTCGTTTTTCAGTATTGTCATGGCTCTGTATAGTTGTTCCAAAACAAAAAGGCGCACCATCTGGTGGCTGAAGGTCATTTTAGAGAGCGCCAGTTGTTCGTTGGCGCGGCTGTAAACATCGGGCGAAAATCCGAAAGCACCGCCAATCAAAAAAATAAGTCTGCGATGGGAAGAGGATAACTTTCGTTCGAGCCAGTCGGCAAGTCCGGCGGAACTGAGTTCGCGACCGCGTTCGTCGAGCAGGATCAGGTAGTCGTCGGGTGTAATTTTCGAGAGCAGCATTTTGCCCTCTTCCTGTTTCAGCCGGTTGCCGTCCGTTGTTTTCAGTTTGACATCGGGAAGGATCACCCAGGAAAAGGGGAGATAGTTTTTCAGGCGTTTTTCAAAGATGCCCGTGCCGGTTTCCAGGTATGGTTCCGCTGTTTTTCCGATGGCCCAGAGTTCAACTTTCATGGCTGTCAGGGTTGCAGGATGGCCTTGCGTTTTGATTTGGGGAACAACTCGGTCAGTTCATCAGGCAGGGAAGGCCGGTCGTTGAACCGGGTCGTCAGTTCGCGTATCACGCCGATGGCCAGGTCAGGCTCGCCTTTCTGTACCAGTCCGGCGAGTTGAAGGCGCACGAATGCAGATGCCTGGCGCCCGAAATGTTCACGCAGGTAATTGCTCAACAACTCTACATAACGGGCCTGCACAAAATCCCGGTTCTCCGGTAAAAACAGGTTTTCATATTGCTGAAATTGACCGATATTATCCTGTTTTTCAAGCAGTTGTGCCAATTCTGCCTTGTGCCCTTCGGCGGCGAGCACAATCGCGGTCATGTTGTCGTCGCCGCGTTTGCGCAGTTCGTTCAGGCGGCTTTTGAGTTCGGCCGGCCATCCGTCGCCGGCTACGGTTTTCATTTCCTCAAAGTAGTCAAAGTTGCCATTTTGCAGAAACCGGCGCCAGAGCAGTTTGATGTGCCGCGCCGGTTTTTTGTCCTTTTTGGCGATGTCGATCAACATTTCTTCGATATCGCGGCGCTGCCCGAACGAAAAGGGAATCTTTTCCAGAAAATGATCGCCTGCCTGATATGCGGCTTCGAGGTTGCCCGTCTGTGCCAGCATATTGATGAAATCCCGGAGTTTGCCGGGTTTTTCGGAATACTCCTCCAGCAGCCGGATTACGGCATCCGGCATGCCTTTTTTTGCCAGCGCACCGGCAAAGAGGTGCAGCACAAGGACCGGCGCCGGATTGGGCACCTGGTCAAACAGTTCGCTGATGCGCCGGAATTTGTCCTGGTCTGTGGCTTCCCTGTTCAGGAAAAGCAGCACGGGTGTGGCCATTTCGGCGGGAAAATGGTCGGCGGACAGCAATTCGAAAACGGAATTCCAGGCAGATTCGCGCAGTTCAGGGGATGTTTGCGTTTCCTGGAGCAGATTTAGTTGTTGAAATGCCTGCTCGCAATACCGGAGTATTTGTTGCCTTTTGGGGTCTTCGAGTTTGTCGACCAGCGGGCAGATTTTTTCCAGGATGGTGGCAGAAAGCTGGAAGGCCGTTCGGAAGTTGTGTTCCTGGTGTGCGGCCAGGAGTTGGCGTTCCAGTTCGTCGAGTGTTTGGCGGAGCCGCCGGAGGTCTTGCTCCCGTATTTTTTTGTCCGGCAAAGCCTTGGGGATAACGGATTCAAGCACCAGGGCAAACGGGTTTTCCGCGCTTGATACGGAACCGGCAAACCAGGTTTTCAGGGCGAGCGCAAAATCGCGGTCGCGCCGCGCGTATTCCTGCACGAAGTCGGCAAGGTCTTCAGGGGCGACTTTATCCAGAACATTGCCGACAGTAATCCGGCTGAGTTCGGTAGTCGCCCTTTTTTCTGCCCGCACCTTGCGCTCTTCGGTCTTTTGCTCCAGAAACTGGCGTATTTTCAACAGGGAAGCAGCGATATGCGGACACATCAGGCGTCTGCCCTGCGCCCAGCATTCACAGGTAAACGCTTTGATTTTGTGGGGCGTAATAATAGTCTCTGTTTCGAAAGTACCCTCCGAATCTTCTACACTGGCCACCCAGAAGTGTTTTTCCACTTCCTTCAGCGCTTTCACACCACCCGCCTGCACCAACTCGTCGGCAGTGTTCCAGGTCGCCGCACTGATATGGTGTTCAAAATCTTTAACCCAGAGTTTTTTTGTTGCATAAGTAAATTTCAGGATCGTGTATTCCTGTTCGTAAGATAACAGCAAACCTCAAATGTAAGTTTTTCGGGCGTTTTGTGAAAAGTTTTAACATGCACGGTTTGTTTCCCGCTTGAGCATCGCACCGTCAAAAACCCCCGGGCCGGCGGCGTGCCACCTGTGTACAATATTGTAACTTTGCCCCATGCGAACGCTTTTTCTGATCCGACACGCCAAGTCGAGCTGGGATAGCCCCGGGTTGCGCGATTTCAATCGCCCCTTAAACGAACGGGGGCTGCATGACGCGCCAAAAATGGCGCAAATACTTGTTGGCCAAAAAGTTGTACCGGATTTGCTGGTCAGCAGCCCGGCCAAACGCGCCATAACCACCGCCCTTTTTTTTGCCGGGGCATTCGGTATTCCCGGCGAATCGATCGATCAACGCCCCGAGATATACGAAGCGGCGCCCAATGATATCCTGAAGGTGATCGCAGGTTTGCCCGACTCGGCGCATACGGTCCTGCTGTTTGGCCACAACCCCACCTTTACCGACGTGGCCAATCTTTTTTCCGACGAGTTGATATACAATATCCCGACCTGCGGCATTGTTCGTATCGACTCCGGTGCGGCGACGTGGCGGGAATTGTACGAAGGCAACTCCTCTGTAAAAGCGTGTTTTTTTCCAAAAGAAGTCCTATGAACATGACACGGATCGTCGGAATATTCCTTCTGTGTTGCCTTGCCGCATGCGCTGAAAAAGAAGAAAAACCCGTTTTGTCCAATGAGCAACTCAGCCGCATCATGGCTGATTTGTTTATCGCCGATGCGGCCACCACGGGTCTGGCGGGTTTTGAAAAAGACAGCCTGATGCGGGTGTATTTTGATCAGGTGCTGAGCATGCACCATGTGACGAAGGAGGCATACGAGAACGACCTGCGGATTATTGCCCGCGATCTGCCCCGGATGGAAGGTGTGGTCAGGCAGGCTTCTGAAATGCTCAACAAGGAAAAAAAAGCGGATAAAAAAGGCGAATGAAGCCTTATGTGCCGATATTTCAGGATGAAATTAAAAGACGGGTCGGTCAGGGAACGGGAAATCCGCAAATGCAGCGGCCACAACACCCTTGCCACGCAGGATTTACTCGCCGTGGAAGAACCGCTGGAAATACGGCTCTCCTATGGCAATGCAGGCAACCGTACCGTTAAAAGCATCTCTGTGACCATGCGAACGCCCGGTGCTGACGCCGACCTCGCTGCCGGATTTCTGTTCACAGAGGGTATTGTGCGGCACGCGCCGGACCTGAAATCCATCGGTGGCGAGATGTATCCATTTTCGGAAACAGCCTCCGCCGGCAATGTGATCACGGTAAACTTGCATGAGGGAGTGGGGTTTGATCTGGAAAAATTGGACCGCCATTTTTATACCACTTCCAGTTGCGGCGTTTGCGGCAAAACCTCCATTGAAGCCCTGAAAACGGCTGTACATTGCTCCGTTCCGCCAGGCCAACCCGGTCTTGCTATCGATCCTGCATTGATTTATACCTTGCCGGATACCCTGCGCCGGGCCCAAAATACCTTCGACGCTACCGGCGGGCTGCATGCTGCCGCGCTGTTCGATCTCGCCGGCAGCCTGCAGGCCATCCGGGAGGATGTGGGCCGGCACAATGCGCTGGACAAACTCATCGGCCATTATTTTCTGCAGGATAACCTGCCGCTCGACCGGCACATCCTTCTGCTCAGCGGTCGCGCGAGTTTCGAACTGATACAAAAGGCGGCTATGGCAGGCATCAGGGTTGTGTGCGCTGTAGGAGCGCCCTCGAGTCTTGCTGTCGAAACAGCCGAATCATTCGGTATCACGCTGGCAGGGTTCCTGCGCGACAACCGTTTCAATATATACAGTGGCTTTAGCGATATATCTTTCACCATTAATGCTCGTTCGTGAAAATCAGGATCAAAGGCAATTTCGTTCGCTACCGGCTCACCCAAAGTGAAGTAAAAACGCTTGGGGAGACCGGCTTCTTGGCTGAAGAGACCCGGTTCGGGCCGACTCCAGTGGAAGTATTTGGCTATGCTTTGGCATCAAAAGCGGGTATTACATGCCTGGAGGCCGGATTTTCCGGCAACAGGATTACGCTGTATATCCCGGAAAATGCAGCCAAAACATGGTTTTCAGAAGACCGGGTAGGTTTTGAAAACGAAGTGGAAGTTGCGCCGGGCATAACACTCAAACTGTTGCTCGAAAAAGATTTTGTGTGTCTCGACGATACAGATGAGGATCAATCCGATAATTACCCCAACCCTAACACTACCTGCTGACCATGATCTTGTCCATCCTGTCAGACTCCCAACCTGCAAATCTTGTCCATCCTGTCAGACTCCCAACCTGCAAATCTTGTCCATCCTGTCAGACTGCCAACCTGCAAATCTTGTCTATCCTGTCAGACTGCCAACCTGCAAATCTTGTCTATCCTGTCAGACTCCCAACCTGCAAATCTTGTCCATCCTGTCAGACTCCCAACCTGCAAATCTTGTCTATCCTGTCAGACTCCCAACCTGCAAATCTTGTCCATCCTGTCAGACTCCCAACCTGCAAATCTTGTCCATCCTGTCAGACTCCCAACCTGCAAATCTTGTCTATCCTGTCAGACTCCCAACCTGCAAATCTTGTCTATCCTGTCAGACTCCCAACCTGCAAATCTTGTCTATCTTGTCAGACTGCCAACCTGCAAATCTTGTCTATCCTGTCAGACTCCCAACCTGCAAATCTTGTCCATCCTGTCAGACTCCCAACCTGCAAATCTTGTCTATCCTGTCAGACTCCCAACCTGCAAATCTTGTCTATCCTGTCAGACTCCCAACCTGCAAATCTTGTCCATCCTGTCAGACTCCCAACCTGCAAATCTTGTCTATCCTGTCAGACTCCCAACCTGCAAATCTTGTCTATCCTGTCAGACTCCCAACCTGCAAATCTTGTCTATCCTGTCAGACTGCCAACCTGCAAATCTTGTCCATCCTGTCAGACTCCCAACCTGCAAATCTTGTCTATCCTGTCAGACTCCCAACCTGCAAATCTTGTCCATCCTGTCAGACTCCCAACCTGCAAATCTTGTCTATCCTGTCAGACTCCCAACCTGCAAATCTTGTCTACCCTGTCAGACTCCCAACCTGCAAATCTTGTCCATCCTGTCTGAAAACTGGAAAACCTGTCGATGAAAAAAAAGCACACACCTCCCGATCCCAATCCGGAAAATCCCGAAACGTTTACCGGTCTGAAGCGCCGCAAACCTGCCGCAGTAGCGGGAGGCCTGCCCGCTGTGGTGAGCAGTGTGAAGCATATACTCAGCGAAATGGATGTCGTCAGGGGATTCAAAGCCCTGGCCCAACTCAATCAAAAGGACGGCCACGACTGCCCCGGCTGCGCCTGGCCCGACCCCGACGACGAGCGTTCCGGTATAGCGGAATACTGTGAAAACGGCGCCAAGGCAATCGCTGAAGAAGCCACCACCAAAAAGCTTACGGCCGGTTTCTTTGCCCGGAACAGCGTCGCCGAGCTGTCCGCCCTGTCCGACTACGAGATCGGCAAAAAAAGCAGGGTGGCGGAACCGGTTTACCTGCCGCCCGGCGGTACCCACTATCAACCCATCAGTTGGGACCAGGCATTTGCCAAAATTGCCACCCACCTGAACAGGCTCGCCTCCCCCGACGAGGCTGTTTTTTATACTTCCGGACGCACCAGCAACGAAGCGGCATTTCTGTACCAGTTGTTTGTCCGGGAATTCGGTACCAACAACCTGCCCGATTGCAGCAATATGTGTCACGAATCCAGCGGCGTGGCGCTCGGCGAGTCGCTGGGCATCGGGAAAGGTTCGGTTACACTGGAAGATTTTTACGAAGCGGAGGTGATCGTGATACTCGGCCAGAATCCCGGCACCAACCACCCGCGTATGATGACTGCCCTGCAAAAGGCAAAAGCCGGGGGAGCAAAGATTATTTCCGTCAATCCGCTGAAAGAAACCGGGTTGCTGGCCTTCAGCCATCCACAGCAATTGAAAGGGCTGCTGGGGGAGTCCAGCCCGCTCACAGATATATTTCTACAGGTAAAAATAAACGGCGATATGGCGCTGCTCAAAGCGCTGGCCCTGTTCATGCTGGAATCGGAAACGCAAAACCCGGGAACCGTTTTTGATCGCGACTTCATCCGCGACCACACGACAGGAGCGGAAGCCTACCTGGACAGTTTAAAGCATTACACCCCCGAGGACCTGTCAGAAGTCTGCGGCGTTCCCCTGCAACAGATCCGTGCAGCTGCCGATCTGCTCATTTCCAATAAAAAGATCATCGCCTGCTGGGCGATGGGGCTCACCCAGCATAAAAATGCGGTCGCCACCATACAGGAAATCGTGAACCTGCTGCTGCTCAAGGGCAGTATCGGCAAACCCGGTGCAGGCACCTGTCCGGTGCGTGGACACAGCAATGTGCAGGGCGACCGCACCATGGGCATCAACGAAAAGCCGCCGCAGGCCTTTCTCGACAGTCTTGAACGGGTATTCGGATTCCGGCCGCCACAGCAACACGGCTACGACGTGGTGGAGTGCATCCACGCCATGCACACGGGCAAGGCCAAAGTATTCATGGCTATGGGCGGCAATTTCCTGTCCGCTACCCCGGATACGGTCTATACCGCCGAAGCGCTGCGCCGCTGCGACCTCACGGTGCAGGTGTCGACCAAACTCAACCGCAGCCACCTGGTGCACGGCCGGGAGGCCATTATTCTGCCCTGCCTCGCCCGCACCGACCTCGATATCCTGAACGGGGAGCGGCAGTTCGTGTCCGTAGAAAATTCGATGGGTATTGTCCATTCCTCCAGGGGCAACCTGCCGCCTGTGTCGACCGACATGCTCAGCGAACCGGTCATTGTGTGCCGCCTGGCAAAAGCCGTTTTTGAGGCGCGCTCCGGAGCAAATGCCGATGGAAAAACCGACTGGGATAAATACCTCTTGCACTACGACCACATTCGCAGCGACATCGAAAAAACGATTCCCGGTTTTGACGATTACAACCTGCGCGTACGCGAGCCGGGTGGTTTTTACCTGCCCAACGGCTCCAGGGTTGGAAAATTCAATACCCTTAACGGCAAGGCGAACTTCAGCCTTGCCGGAGTCCCGGAAACAAAACTGTCTGACGATGAGTATATTATGATGACCATACGCAGTCACGACCAGTTTAATACCACTATTTACGGCCTCGACGACCGCTACCGGGGTATTTTCCACGAACGGCGGGTAATCCTGATGAACCCGACAGATATATACCGGGCAGGCCTGCTCGATGGCGACGTGGTCGATATTTTCAATTACCACGACGGCATTGAACGCGTGGCGCGTAAATTTATCGTCGTGGCTTACGATATTCCGGAACAATGTACAGCCACCTACTTTCCCGAGACGAATGTGCTGGTGCCGATCAGCAGCACGGCAGAGAAAAGCAACACCCCAACGTCGAAAATGGTGGTGGTGAAGGTGCAGAAAGCAAAATGATCGCGGGTCTTGCTCTACGGCGCCTGACAGTAGCCATTCTGAATTTATTTCCCGCAGATTCCCGCAGAAAATAAGTCATCCCGAATTTCGCGTAGTTAGTGGGTTTCCCGCAGATACCCGCAGAAAAAACCCGCAGATTGCCGCAGATTTGGTAATATTCTGCGCATTTCTGCGGGTTTTTTCTGCGGGTATCTGCGGGAAATAAATTCGGGGTGACTTATTTTCTGCGGGAAACCCACGGCCTTGCTACATTTTCACAAACCGCTCCACCTCTTTCCGGCCATTCCCCTGCATCACAACAAGCAGGTAAACACCCTGTTGAAGACCGGAAATATCGATAGTCTGGCTCTCCTGGGTCAACGATTCGTGCAGCACCACCCGTCCGGCTATATCCGTCACCATGATCCTGCTATCCGGCAGCAGGTCGCCGGTGTATTGCAGGTTGAGCAGGTCGGATGCGGGGTTGGGATAAATCCGGATGAAATGAACGGCGGGCGCCTGCACCACACCGGCGCTTTCCGCTTCATCCTGGTCCTGCAGGAAGCCGGGCGTTGTCAGCAGTTTCGGACTGGAATAGCCGGAACAACTGGCTTTTACCCGCCAATGGTACGAGGTGGCAGGCTGTAATCCGCTGATGGTAACCTGCGTGACGGGGATGGTGCCAAGGGTGTACCAGGTATTCGAGGAGGCGTATTTGATCTGCAAGGTATAGTTGCTGGCGCCGCTGACGGCAGACCAGGAAATGCCGGCCGTTTTGGCGGTGATGCCGAGGTTGGTCAGGTTGCCAGGGGGATTGCAGGTGGTCCCGCTTCCGTTCGAATTGCTGAGCGTAACAAAAGTTGCCGTACCCGAATAGTTCGAGCAGTTGGCTTTCACCCGCCAGTTATAGGCGCTTGCAGCGCTCAGGCTATTGATCGTATAGGACGTGGACACGGTTGATCCTGCGGTGGTCCAGGCGGCTACACTGCTCCGCTTGTATTGCACGGTATAACTGCTCGCGCCGCTGACGGCGCTCCAGTTCAGTTTTGCGGAAGACGCGGTAATATTGGTGTTGGATAAACCCGTGGGGACCGGACATGCCCCTCCGTTGCCGTTGCCGTTGGAAGAGGTGGTAAAGGAAGCGGCGGGCGAGTAATTGGAGCAGTCGGTTTTGACCTGCCAGTTGTAATTGGTGTTGGCTGTTAGTCCGGTCAGGTTATAGGAGGCTGAGGTAGTGTTGCCTGCCGTAATCCAGGAAGAGGAAGCGGCTGTTTTGTATTGCACGGTGTAGGTGGTAGCGCCGGCGACAATTCCCCACGACAGCGTCGCGGAAGAAGTGGTGATGTTGCCGGCATTCAGTCCGACCGGCGCCACGCCTGAGGCGGAGAGGCAGGTGGCTGCCTGTACCTTGTCGCGGATGCGGTTGCCGGGCAATGTGCCGAAGCCGTTGTTGAAATTGATGCCATAGTTCGTCAGGTGGCAGTAACTCATAATGGTGCCGCCGTTGGCAGGCGCCGGTCCGGGTGAACAACCGCCTTCTGTGGGATAGCAGTTGTCGAGCGCGCCGCCGGGCCAGTTGCACGACTGGGTGTGCCACGAACCCAGGTTGTGCCCCAGTTCGTGTGTGACCACCTCCACCGTCCAGGAAAACACCGGCACATTCTGGTAGGAAGTATTGATGGCACTCACCCCATGCGCCTAGTTTTTGAAACAAATGACATCGAGGTAGGCGATGCCGCCACCGAGGTTACGGGTGGAGAGGAAATGCGCGAGGTTGCCTGTGAAATTGGTGCCCCGCGTGGCGCGGAACGCATTGAGTACTGAGCTGGTATTGCCGTATGAAGCATAAGGGTCCGATGATGTCCAGACGTATATTTGAGAAATGGCTATACCTACATTTTCGTTCGCGTAAAGCGTCGCGACCTGATTAAAAAAACCGGTTACATAATTGGTGACATTGGTGACACTTGAACCTTTGTCGAGGTACATTTTGTAATCGCATTCAAAGTACACCTGGACGGCCTTGCAGCCTGCGGCACGATCTTCCACCGCCGTGGGCTCCTCGCCGGGAACGAGCGCTGCCTCGTCGCTGAAGCAGGCAAACGGCGATGCGGCTTTAAGGTCCTGCGTTCGGTAGAGGATATGCTTCCCGGACCCGTCATCCAGTTTGCCCAGTTGATAGGCGCCCGTTTCATCGCTGAAGAAACCCATGATCTCGCCGTCGAATATACTGATGGCGGCCAGCGACCCGGGATGATCCTGCACCACGCCGCGGTAATGCAACCCGTTTTCATAGGGTATATCATCGCGGGCGTCGGCGCCCAGTGCGCCTACGGTAAATCCCTCGGCAAGAAGATCTGTTTTTACGAGTTCGAGTTCAATTTTACTCCCATAAGTATTTGGAATTGAAAAGGTTATGGTCATCGGGGCCGATCGAAGCAGTTGGTCGGTTGCGGCTGGGTCGGGTTCGAGGATGGTAGCCTGGTCGACTACGGACTGAAGGTCGGCTCTTTCCTGCGCAACAGACAGCGCCTGTACTTGCTGAAAACTGTCAGAGCTGCGATAACTTTCCAGCCATTCTGCCACATGACCCGTATTTTGTGCCTGAATACCGGCAGGAAGGAGCAGCAGCAAAACGGAGGCGACGCCGAAAGAGCGGAGAATGATTAAAGAAAATCTTGTCATAATAATTGCAAAAGATTAGAAAGGTGAAACAATCAGAATTTGGTTGCGGATAATGATATTCAATCTGAATACCCAACTTGTCAAAGAACTGCCCGAAGGCCTGTCGCAGGTGTTGCGCGGTTTGTACTACGGCGATGCGCTGTTTGAAACGATACGTGTTTTCGACGGACGTATCCCTCTGATTGAACAGCATTGTTCGCGGCTTTTCAGGGGAATGGGATTGATGGGTTACATTATTCCGGACGATTGGTCTTCGGATTATTTTCAAGCAGAAATACTGCGCCTGGCTCCTTCCAATGCCCGCGTCCGGCTGACCGTCTGGCGTTCGCCGGGTGGGTTGTATTTTCCGGAAGACAATACGCCTCAATTTCTGATTCAGGCCCGGAATCTGACATCGGAGGCTTTCCAATGGTCTTCAGATGGTCTTCGGGTAGGATTATGTACTTCGGTTCGACTCGCTGTAGATCGTTTATCGGGCCTGAAGGCCCCGAATGTGCCGCGCTATGTAGCGGCCTCGCAGGAGGCGCGGTCAAAGGGTTGGGATGATGCGATTATTCTGAATGCGCATGAACGGGTTTGCGAAGCGACATCCAGCAATATTTTTTGGACAAGCGGCGGTGAACTTTTTACGCCGCCGCTGTCGGATGGCTGTGTAACCGGTGTAATGCGGGAATTATTGCTGGCCTTAACAAAACGCGAGGGGTATGCGGTAAACGAGAAATCCGCTACTTTCGCCGACCTTTTGGCGGCTGATGAGTTGTTCCTGACCAATGCCGTCAGTGGTATCCGCCCGGTAGCAGAATGTGAGGGAAAGGTATACGGGTTTCAAAAAACGGCTGCTTTGTTCGACCTGGTGGCCGGCAATATTGCCGCCTTTTGAACCGTGTTTTTGTAAGGCCCATCGTGTTTCGGCGCGCCATATCAATACCCCTGGATACCCAAAAATTTAACATTTGACCGATGTTAAAATTTTGAAGGTGCGGAATGCATCACCCGGACCATCCAATATTTTCAACATGTTGCAGAATCGCCAGGCCGCCGTCAGTTTCATTTTTATCACGCTTTTGATCGATGTCATCGGTTTTGGCATCATCATTCCGGTGATGCCGAAACTCATCACACAACTTACCGGCGAAACCCTGAGCCATGCCTCCCGGATCGGCGGATGGCTGATGTTCTCCTATGCATTCATGCAGTTTATCTGCGCGCCCATACTCGGCGGACTGAGCGACCGGTACGGTCGGCGGTCGGTGCTGTTGTTCTCGCTGTTCGGCTTTGGCGTCGACTATATTTTTATGGCCCTGGCGCCGACTATCGCCTGGCTGTTTCTCGGGCGTATCCTCGCGGGTATTCTGGGCAGCAGTTTCACGACCGGAGCGGCCTATATTGCCGATATAAGTACCCCGAAAAGCGCGCCCAGAACTTCGGTATGATCGGCGCAGCCTTCGGGATAGGGTTTATTATCGGCCCCGTTCTGGGCGGATTACTCGGGCAGTTCGGGCCGCGTGTGCCCTTTCTCGCCGCAGCCGCGCTGGCGCTGGTCAACTGGCTCTATGGATTTTTTATCCTGCCGGAATCGCTGGCGCCCGAAAACCGCCGCGCATTCGACTGGAAACGCGCAAACCCAATCGGCACGCTGATGCAATTGCGCAAGTACCCGGTAATCAGCGGATTGATCGCCTCGCTGGTGCTGCTGTACATCGCCTCGCATGCCGTCCAGGGCACCTGGTCGTTTTATACCATGGAAAAATTCGGGTGGAATGAAGCGATGGTCGGCTATTCCCTGGGTTTTGTGGGCATCATCAGCGCCATAGTACAGGCGGGACTGATCAGGGTGCTCATTCCCTGGATGGGCCAGGAAAGGGGTGTTTACGTCGGATTGGGCTTCTATTGCATCGGATTTATTTTATTTGCCTTCGCCAGCCAGACCTGGATGATGTTTGTATTCTGCATCCCGTATTGTCTGGGGGGTATTGCTGGGCCGTCGCTGCAGGGTATCATATCCACCCAGGTGCCGCCGAACGTACAGGGCGAATTGCAGGGAGGCCTGACCAGCCTGGTCAGCGCCACGGCCATCATCGGTCCGCCGCTGATGACCGGTTTGTTCTCCTATTTTACCGGCCCTGCAGCGCCGGTTTATTTTGCCGGAGCCGCCATGCTTGCAGGGGCGGTATTGGCCCTCCTGAGCACACTTCTGGCCTTTCGGACCTTTCACTGGAAACCCAGACAAAAAACACGAACCACGACATGAAAAAGATACTTGTAGCCAACCGGGGTGAAATTGCCCTTCGCATCATGCGCACCGCCCGCCGAATGGGTATCGGTACCGTGGCGGTCTATTCCGAAGCCGACCGCCGTGCGCCGCACGTTCGCTTTGCCGATGAGGCTGTCCTGCTCGGTCCCGCTCCTTCCGCCCAAAGTTATCTGAAGGGCGAAAAAATCATTGAAATAGCGCGCGAACTGGGCGTCGACGGCATACACCCTGGTTATGGGTTCCTGAGTGAAAATGCCGGGTTTGCCCGAATGGTCGCAGATGCCGGGATTACGTTTATCGGGCCGAGACCCCACAGTATCGATATGATGGGCAACAAACTGGCGGCCAAGGAGGCGGCGAAAAAATTCAATGTGCCTATGGTCCCCGGTATCGAGGAGGCCATCACCGATGCAGGAATGGCCAAAGAGATTGGCCGTCAGGTGGGCTACCCGATCCTGATCAAGGCATCTGCCGGCGGCGGCGGAAAAGGCATGCGTATCGTGGAACGCGAGAGCGAACTGGAAGAGCAAATGGATCGCGCCATTTCCGAGGCCATCTCCGCCTTCGGCGATGGCGCCGTATTTATTGAAAAATATGTCACCGGTCCGCGACATGTGGAAGTTCAGGTCATGGGCGATTTGCACGGCAATATTGTTTACCTTTTTGAACGGGAATGCTCCATCCAGCGCCGCCACCAGAAGGTCGTGGAAGAAGCGCCCAGCGCCATTCTTACCCCCGAGCTGCGCAAGGCAATGGGTGAAGCCGCCGTAAGGGTGGCTCAGGCCTGCGACTATGTCGGCGCCGGAACCGTCGAGTTTCTGGTAGATGAACAGCGCAATTTCTATTTCCTGGAAATGAATACACGCCTGCAGGTGGAACATCCGGTAACCGAAATGATCACCGGACTCGACCTCGTGGAACTACAGATTCGTGTGGCGCGGGGAGAGCGCCTGCCATTCGTGCAGGACGACCTGAGCATACACGGACATGCCCTCGAACTGCGCGTTTATGCAGAAGACCCGCTGAACAATTTTTTGCCTTCCGTCGGGACATTGCTGAAGTATCGCATCCCGGAAGGCGAGGGGATACGGGTAGACGGCGGCTACGAGGAAGGTATGGAAGTACCGATCTATTACGATCCGATGCTGGCCAAACTCGTCGTCTGGGGCGCTAACAGGGCCGAGGCCATTCAGAAGATGAAAGAAGCCATCGCCGGCTACGACGTGGAAGGCGTGGCAACCACCCTGCCTTTCGGACAGTTTGTCCTCGATCACCCGGCCTTTGTATCCGCCGATTTTGATACGCACTTCGTGCAACACTATTTTTCTCCGGAAAAACTGATCGAGCGGCAACAGGAAGATGCCCACGCGGCGGCTTTACTGGCATTGCGGCTGCATCTGGACCATAAACGCCGGTTGAAGGCGGTGGCTTCGGTGTCGTCCAACTGGAAGCAGAAACGATAGCCGCCCTGCTTGCTGTCGCAAGTCATTCAAACCGGAATCCGGGATCATCGCCGTTTATTCAACAATGCTTTTACTTGCCCGAAAAAGGGGTATGAAAAAGTTATTGTTGCTCGCGTTTTTTTGCTTTCCGGCAATGTCCGGCTTTTCGGGTACATGTTGCGATTCCTTTCCACAGTACACCGCAACGGCGCCGACAGCGGTTCCTGTGCGGACTGACGGATACATTGACTGGCCATCGCCGAGGTATTTCTGGACGCCTTCGGGATACAACCTCCATGCCGGTGAAGGCAACATTTACATGACCAACCTGTCGTATGGCATAACCGACTTTTTTACAGCAGGCGGCGGCCTGATTCCACTCGTTTTACCGGGCATTTTTGTGCTGCCGGTCTGGACTTCCGTCAAATTCAGCCTCGGCGATCCGGATGACAAACTTGGCGCACTGGCCACCGGCGGACTCATCGGCATCATACCGGGACACAGCAAAACGACCTATGGTTGTGTGTACGGGCTGGGTACGCTGGGAAGTCGTGAAAGAAATGCCACAGTGGGCGTTTTTTATGGTTATTTCGGCGATGACTGGGGGTCACGACCGGCTTTTACCCTGAGTGGCATGAATACTGTTTCCGAAAGGTGGGCGATCATCAGCGATAACGGTTTTATTTTTGACAAAAACGGCAACACGTATTTCCTGTCGTTGGGCGCCCGTATGAACGGGAAAAAACTGGTGACCGATTTTGGACTGGTGCGGTTTATTTCACCGGAAAACACGGATGTCTCTCTTTTTCCCATGTTTAGCCTGTCGTACCCTTTTGGTTATGATTAACCCCCGGTCGCTATTTCTCCACCAAAACCCGCCCGGATATCGGTTTTTTCCCGCTTCCGGAAAGCCTGATGAAATAAATGCCGGGAGGAAAAGCGGACAGGTCGGCGTCCCAAATACGCTCCTCTGCCGGTATGCTGCTTTGAATGAGCAAAAGACTGTCGGCACTGAACACGGAAAGCCTGTCAAAACCGCTCTCGCTCCACCGGATGCTGAATGTTCCGCTATTCGGGTTGGGAAAAACCAGCAAGGGGTTGGGCATTACAGCGGATGTTTTTGGGCTGACCGGTTTCTGCCCGCAATCGCCGGTTTCCTGTCCGCAAAAATGCAGTTTCCCAATTTTCACGCGGGGCACACGGCTTTTTCCGTAGGCAAATACTTTGTTGAAATGCAATCGTTTAACCGGCTCTGTCGGCAGGTTGTTCGTAATGCTCACCCATTGGTTGCAGCCGGCCGGCCGGAACGTCGTCAGGTAGATTTTTTCGTCGGGGGCGTCGCAGGTGGTGTAATAAATCTCCACGGGATCCATACCGGAATGGTGGTAAAAGCGGATGGCATCGAGCAAAAAGGCCTTATCAAAAGTAAGCGCCACCCCCGGCTGGTTGCAGACCGACCACAACTGGTTTTCCGGGTAAAGAAACCCCGCGCCACAGCCCGTTGCAGCGCTATAGGTATTGCAGCCAATAACTGCCTGCGGATTACCGGATAGGCATCCAGCCCCGCCCGGACAAAAGTTATTCAGGGCTGATCCTGCATTTTCAACCACCAGTTTGCAAAAATCACTTTGCGTGCCGCCGCAATCGTCGTCTGCTTCCACCATCAGGCAGGGATTGGCCACACAGGGCGTGCTGTTGTTGGTGGAAAAGCAGACCACATAAGGCTCTTTTGAGGCAACGCCTTGCGGGTTGATGTAGACCATAAATGCCAGGTACGCGGTATTCGGCTTCAGCCCTTCCATGAGCAGGCGTTTGTGCGCTGCCGTGAGGTCGGTTGTATAAGTCTGGACATATCCGCTGCCCAGGAGGTCGGTAAAGCGGTAGTCCTGACAATCAGCAAAATCCGGGAAATAACTTCTTTGGGCATACAGCACCTTCCAGTGCCCGGCCGGGTCGGCGTTCGTCGCCCATTCCAGCAGGGCGCCATTGCAGGAGGCGGTCACCGTCGGCGCAACGGAAATGGGAGCGTTGATCTGCGGATCGTCCGTTTTTTGGCCGAGCCATACATAAAACGGCGTTTCCGAAACCGGGATACTTGTATTGTCGAATACCAACTTTCCGGCTGTGACATCGAAGCCTTTACGTACGCCTTTTTCGCCGTTATCCTGCATGCTGATGATGGTGAAAGTTTCCAGACTACTGAAATCGGGCTCATCAATGGCAGCCAGGATATCGCTTGCCGAAAGCGTCAGTTTCCGGTCGTTCACGCCTGCTGATGTGGGCGACCAGATGGCCAGGTATCGCTGTCCGCTGTCGCTGCGGTAGTAGTAGATGCGCGGTGGTGTGCCGCCATTGTCGAAAGTAAAACTGCCCGTCGCATTCAGGTCGCCGGAAAACCGGGTTTCGCCCAGCGTGTTTTTCAGTGTTTGCACAAAGTACCAGGAACGTTTGGGTTTGAGTTCTTTGGTCAGCAGACCGCAATGGGTGTACAGGTAACCTCCGGGACTGTATTGGTTGCCTTCGCCATAGGCCGCGCCGTCTCTCAGGTCGAATGCGACGGCTTTTTCGAGCGCGATCTTTTTGCCGTTGTATTCGTATTCTGCCGCCGACAGTTCCAGGTACGCGCGCACCAGCCACTGGGCCTGGGTAGTGAAATAAGACTGGTTTCCCTGTGCGGTTTTGGCTTTCACGGCGGAGTTGTTGTTGGTGTCGTAGCCGAATTCGGAAAGCCAGAACGCCATTTCAGACAGTTCATTCCTGATTTCCGGATTGGATATTTCGGAAAAAAGCCGCTCGAAGAATCGCGCGCATCGCTGTTTTAGTTGGCCCTCCTCGGGGCTGAGACCGGTGTTGTTCAGCCCGTAATAGTCATAGGTATTCCACAGCGCGTTGTTGTCGATGTACGCACCACCGATATTGGCGTTGTTGCTCAGGTAATGGTGGATGTTCAGGATGTCGAAGGGTATCTTTTTTACGGCATTCGGGTTGGTTGCCCGCAAACTGTACGCTTTGTCCAGCATTTCCTTCAACCAGCGCCCCCTGAAATCCGAAATGCCCGCCATGGCTACCTTGATGTCCGGGTCGATATTTTTGATACCCAGGTACGCAGATCCGGATGGCGAAAGACCGAACGCCGGGCTTTTCCCTGCGCCGTCGTAAGCTGCATGCAGCAGAGCGGCGTATTGCTGAGGCATCATTTGCCACAGGGCATTGGGCTTGTTGCGCAGCGCCGTGTCGTACCACCATTTGTCGGGCTCATTACCCAACTCCATGTATCGAACACTGCCGAGTCCCGAAATACTTGCCCCCAGCACATCCTTGTCTACCACGGTATTGTTGATCAGTTCACAAAATGGACTGCCGGGTATTGCACAAATATCCGCCTTGCCATATCGGGCCGTAAAAATGGAAACCCATCTGGCGTAATCAAAATATGCCTCCGGCGACTCCTGATCGAGCGCTTCGATATTGCCGCAAAGCGGTTTTTGCTCCTGTATGGTGGCATTGTACCATTGCAGTCCCCGCATCTCGGGCGCCAGCCATTTCATGCATGGCGATACCCTGTTGGATAAACGCCCGTAGTAGTCATCGAGATCGATGAGTCTGGCCTCGCTGTTGCTGGGATTGAAACTGAGCAAATTTTGCGGGCAGTTGGCGATGCCGTCCTGGTCGAAACCGGTGTCGTCGGACCACTCGTGATACTCCCGAACAAATCCGAATTTGGCGGCGTAATCCGGCCCGTCCGATGAACGGGTATTGATGCCGATAAAATCTTTCATCAGTGGCCGGGTATTGGCGGCATTCTGCGCGTACAGGGCGTTGTCGCCGGTACATAACAGACAAAGGAAAACCTGGAGGGTGATTAAACGATTCATGCACGGGGGGATTGAATAATAGCGGAGGGGATTAAACGGCATGAAGCGTCGGCAGTCCGGGAATTCTAATGCGAGATACTTCTAATACGTGATATGTCGATCGAAAATGGATAAATTTTGAAAAAACAACTGGCTGACGACATGACCCGGTCATTGAGGAAGGCCTTGTTTTGCCCAATTCCAGGAGATAAAACTTCCGATCGAAGTCAGGTGCAGTCATTTCTTTCGACCGGCATATTGATATATTTGCATCTGCATCCCGCTCATGTTAAACTGTTGGTATGAAAAACATTCTGCTCTCCTTCTGCCTGTTCGCCCCAGTGCTGCTGTTCGCTCAAAAAAGCGCCGACATGGGGGCAAATAAACAAACTGCTGTCTCCATCATCGATGCCCATGCTGCCGACCTGACCCGTCTGAGCGACCAGGTCTGGGGGTTTGCCGAACTGGCCATGCAGGAATATCAGTCCGCCAAGGTATTGGCCGACTACGCTGAGCAACAAGGTTTTAAGGTAGATCGCGGGGTTGCCGGGATACCCACTGCCTTTGTGGCCAGTTACGGCGCCGGCCGGCCCATCATCGGTGTGATGGGCGAATTCGACGCCTTGCCCGGTCTTTCACAAAAGGCGCAGCCCGTGCGCGCGCCGCAACAGGAAGGCGCACCGGGACATGGTTGCGGGCACAACATGTTCGGTCCCGGCAGCCTCGGCGCCGCCATTGCCATCAAGGAATTGATCGAAGCGGGCAAGTTGAAAGGTACCGTCCGCTTTTACGGCACGCCGGCAGAGGAAGACCTGGCAGGCAAGGTGTACATGACACGGGCAGGGCTGTTCGACGACCTGGATGTATGCCTCGACTGGCACCCTTCCGACGAAACGGAAGCCAGCGTACAGAGTACACAGGCAGTTGTCGATTACGATATTGAATTCAGGGGGCATTCTGCCCATGCCGCCTACGATCCCTGGGATGGCCGCAGCGCCCTCGATGCGATGGAACTCTGCGCCCAGGGCGTGAATTACCTGCGGGAGCATATCAAACCGTCGGTACGCATTCATTATGTGTTCAAAAACAGCGGCGATATCCCCAATGTGATCCCTGAGTATGCCAGGATGTGGATATGGGTGCGCGACAGCAAGCGGACCGGTGTCGAAGAGGTGTGGAAACGCATCGAAAAAATTGCCCAGGGTGCGGCGCTCATGACGGAAACGGAAGTCAGCGTAAAACTCAATAACGGCCTCTACGAACAATTGGTGAACCGCACCGGCGCTGCCGCGCTGCAAAAAAACCTTGAACTGCTCGGCCCGATCCGGTATACCCCGGAAGAAACCGGTTTTGGGAAAAGCATCCAGGCGGCCCTGGGCTTTCCACAGACCGGCATGAATGCCAACTGCAACCCGCTTAAAGAAACCAAACCCGACCCCGACGGCGGTTCCTCCGATGTCGGTGATGTCAGTTGGAATGTGCCGGAGATCAGCCTCACCGTCACGACTGCTCCTGCCCGCACGCCCTGGCATTCCTGGGCGGTGGTGGCATGCGGCGGCATGTCCATCGGCCACAAAGGGATGCTCCATGCTGCCAAGGCGCTGGCTTTGACCATGGTTGATCTGTACGAAAACGAATCCCTGCGCAAGGAAATACGCGCCGAGTTTGAGCAGCGAAAGGGCGACCAGGTGTACAAAGCCATGATCCCCGACGGACCGCCGCCGGTGCCTGCGGTGAAGGCGGGGAATTGAGGACAATCCCGGTCACTGCCACCAATCCGGTATTTCCAAACTACTCGACGGCAGCAGCAAACAGTTGTCGCATTCCGGGTGATTCACTGGCGGCCAATGTGTGTATTCATATTGGCAGTAGGGAACCGTATTAAGTATGAATTCGTCACCCAACAGGCCGTTTAAGGTGTAGACACGCCCGGTGTCGACGGCTGAAATTTCAAAATAGCCCAATGCCGGGTTGCCCGGATCGCTCAGATTGTCCACATTGCCGAAATCCCTTGCCGGCGGCGTATCGAAAATAGTACCGGTAGGCGAGATTAACTGGTCGATTTTCTTCCAGTATTCGTATGCGTCCCGGCCAATAGTCCGCAGATAAACTACAAAGCAAATACGGTGCTCGAATGCAAAATCAATTTTTCGTTTTCCTACACGGTTATACAGGCTCGTACCGGGTTGAAAGTCGCTCAGGTCCGCCATTTCAATTAATTGGTCGCTGATCCGGTTGGTCACAAAACATTGATAGGAGGGAGGAGGGATGGGATAGTATTTCTTAAATATCTCGTTGAAAATGAATACAACTTCAGCATCCCAGCGCAGGTAACGGCCCGATGCCTGGTCCGGCACCGTGGTGTAGGCATACGCAAATGCGCGCTGTTCTTTCGAGATGGCGCCATTGGATTCATTGGTGATAAATAACTCACCTTGTACCCCGACACTGTCTATTTTAACCTGAACCGGCATTGTTTCCGGTCGCGAGCGGTAGTGCTCGCCACCGGGCAACTGAATATCAAGGGTATAAATTCTGCCGGCAATACCTTGTACGCCAGATAACTGATAAAATGGTGGTTTCCCGTCCGCCGGGGTGACCTCCTGGAAAGTGTAAGTATTGCCCTGATCGTCGGAAAGGACGACCTCGGCGCCTGTAACGACCTCAAAAGCCTGTTGGTTGGAGTCTCCCGGCCGCGTCAACCTGACCACGTGCGGCCCCGCCCCGTCGGAAAAACCGCCGCTGACGACCAGCACATTCCGGTCTTCATTGGAGCTTAAAAAATCTGTTTCCCGCACGCAATTGGCCAAAGCCAGTATGGTTACCACGGTATACAAAACAGGGATCAGTTTGATGTTCATGCTGTGAAATTTTACCACCATTCAGGCTTTTGAAGGGTGCTGTTGGGTAGGAGCAGGCACTCGCAACATTCAGGGCGCCTTGGGTTGTTGTTTGGATTGCAGGGCTGCGGGCCGCTGCAATGTTTGGGTATAAAGGCCACGACATCGGACGGCAGGTCGCCGCGATTGGCAAAAACACGCGCGGTGTCGGATGCGCCCACTTCGAAAAAACCAAAGGCCGGACGTCCGGGATCATTGACGTTCTCCAGGTTGCCGGGTATAAATGACGGCGGCAGGTCGAAGATAGTTCCGGTGGGTTCGACGACCTGCTTTACCCGCTTCCAGTATAGGAATGCATCTTTCCCAATGGTGCGCTGGTATACGCTGAAACAGTTGCGCAAGTCGAATGCAAAATCGATGGCCCGGCGCCCGGCATATACTACCAACTGTGTTCCGGGCTGAAAATCCGCCGGGTTGTCAATGCCCACTACCTGGTTGCTGGTATAATTGGAGATAAAACACTGTTTAGGCGGATCAAACGGGTTTCCGGTGTCAATTTCGTCAAAAATAAAGGTGCTTTCACACTCCCAGCGGAAATATCGCCCGGCTGCCTGGTCGGGTACGGTAACATGGGCATACACCTGGGCAAAAGGTATTTTCACGATATTGCCCTGTGCATTGATGTCTTCGACAAATGCAAAGCGCATTTCCGCAGCATCCACGGGCAGCGGCTCCGGCATCTTTTGCGGTCGCGAGCGGTATGTTTTTCCGTCAGGCAATTGAATTTCAAGCGTATAGGTACGTCCCGGCACACCCGTTGCTCCGATTAGCAGGTATACTCCCTTTTGGTTGACAGGGTCGCTTTCCGAATAAAAATACTGGTGACCGTCGTCGTCGGAAAGGGTAACTATCGCGCCGGTGACCGGCTCGAAATCGCGCTTGTCATAATTGGTCGGATGCATCAGCCGCAGACTGAAAGGACCGGCGCCGTTGTAAAATCCTCCGCTGATGACCAGGTCAGCCTTGTCAATTACATCGTTCTTAAAATCAATCTCGCGTACGCATGTGGCAAACAGCAATGCAACAATGAGCCCATATAGTAATTGTAAAACATTGATTTTCATAGCATTAAATTAATTTTCGACGGGTCTTCACCAATAAAAAACCAGGTTTGCAGCCGGTATAATCGAACCGATCACAGACAGTTGGTATGCCTTGGGCAGCCCTTTCCGGTCCCGTTGAAAGTACACGGAAAACGGGTTTTGCCGCGCATATACGTTGTAGACCGACAGGTTGAGGGTCCATTTTAACCCTGTGAGTTTTGATTTGGTTTTATCGATTGTCAGGCCGATATCCAGGCGATGGTAGTCTGCTATCCGCAGGTTGTTTCGATCGGAAAAGTTGGGCACGACCACATTACCCACCTGGTAACCGTTTACGGGTGCGGTTACCGGCCTTCCGGTGCGATAGGTGAAGTTGAAGGTCCAGTACAAAGCCGGGTTAATGGCGTATTTGGTGAACAGGGTCACCTGGTGCGGCTGGTCGAAGTTGGCCGGGAACCACTCCCCGCGGTTTACCGACAGGGCAGGGTAGGGGGATTCGGCCTGCTGCCGCACCCGCGACCAGGTATAGGAGAGCCATCCGGTCCATCGACCCTTGTTCTTTTTGTACAACCATTCGGAGCCGTAACTGCGCTGTTTTCCTGCAATGAGTTCGGTCTCCAGGTGATCGTTGAGGAGCAGTTCGGCAAAATCCTTATACGCCGGCACGTCGCCGGTGTTGCGGTAGAACAGTTCGAGGGAAGCCTCCCAGCGCTTGTCGCCGTCGGTATAGAACCAGCCTGCCCCATAGCTGTCGCTCACTTGTGGGGGGAGATATTGGTTGGCGGTCTGCCAGGTATCTGTCGGGGTAGCGGCTGTGGTATTGGAAATCAGGTGCTGGTACTGCCGCAGCCTGTTGTAACTCAGTTTCAGGGCATTCCGTTCGTTAATACGGACATTGAGGGAGATGCGCGGCTCGGGGCCGCTGTAAGTTTGGGATGCCTGGTTTTTGCCGTAAAAAAGGGTATCCGACACGGTTTCTTCCGAATACGGCACGCCGGGCTCATATACGAGCACCTCATTTGGTCCCAGTGCCCTGAACCTGGAAAAGCGCAGGCCGGCATACAGGGTGATGCGGTCCGACACCTTGAACTCATCGCCGGCAAAAACAGCCCATTCCTCGCCGTTTTCCTGTCGGGCGCTCCTGGGCAGAATACCGGAATCCGGGCCGTAAGGGCGGAGTTCCTGTGGCAGGGCGTTGTTTCGGTTCCATTGAATGCCTGCCTGTATCTCATGGCGCGGAATATTGAGCAGGGAGGCTTGCAACCCTGCGGTATGGAATTCCAGTCCGTTATCGAGTTCAAAGGCATCGGCGCCCTGTGGCAGAAAATACGTGTTCTGCAGTTTACCGCTCGCTCCCGTAATGCTGGTCAGCAGGGCATTGCCCCAGGTCTGGCGCCACGAAAAGTTGGCGCCGGATGTTTTCCATTGGTAGCCAAACTGTTGTGCATAGCGGAAATAGTCCGCACTTCGATGTATGCCGACGCTCAGGGTGCCATATTTGCCGGTACGCGCTGATATTTTTCCGTTGATATCGTTGAACCACGCACTGCTTTGTTTTACATCGGGCAGCTTGGCCAGTTTCAGCATCCAGTCGGAGTACGACTGGCGGGCGCCGACGAGTACGGAAAGTTTGTTTTTCCACAAAGGCCCTTCCATCGAGGCTTTTGCTGCTGCAAACCCTGCCCCCGCCGATCCGTGCCACTCGGTGAAGCTGCCGTCGCGCAGGCGGACATCCAGCACCGATGCCACACGACCGCCGAATTGGGCCGGAATATGTCCTTTATACAGGGTTGTGGACCGGACGAGGTCGGGATTGAACACCGAAAAGAAGCCGAGCACGTGTGAAGTATTGAAAAACGGCAGTTCATCCTGGATCACCAGGTTCTGGTCGATGTTGCCGCCGCGCACATTGAAGCCGGAGGCGCCTTCTCCCACGGTACTCACGCCGGGGAGTATGAGCAGGCTTTTTACCACGTCGGATTCGCCCATGAACGATGGCAGGTCCTTGATCGTCTGGGTAGACAGCAGTTCCACGCCGGTTGCTACTGCCGTTTGTTTGTTGGCCGCTTTGTTGCCTTGTATCTCTACTGCGGCAAGTTCCAGGGCCCGGGACTGCATGGGAATTTCAATTGTTCCGGCCTGGTATGCTTTCAGTTGCACTTTTGCCTCGCGGTACCCGATAAAATTGATGGTGAGCAGGTGCTCTCCCGGCGGCAGATCAAGTTTGAAGCGGCCCTGGCGGTCGGTGGTTGCGCCGCCGCTTCCGACAGAGTCGAGGTAGACCAGGGCGCTTTGGAGCGGCTCTTTGCTTTGTTCGTCGTTGACCAGGCCTTCAATCAGAATTTTTTTGCGGTCGAGGCAGGCGGTGCGCCCGTTTGCAGCACGAGTTCCAGAGGCGTCAGGAAATCGGGCAGTTCAATCTCGTCTTCATCCCATTTTCGGAGCAGGTTGCGCACATAATCCGCGTTCATGTCTGTTTTCCGGCAGATTATAATCCCATTGTCGCGTGCGGCAATACAGGTGAGGTTGTGCGGCGGGAGAAGTGTCTGAAGCAGGTTGTACAGGTTTCTGCCCTTGCAGTCGTACCCGACCTTGTAATAGGGCAGGATATCGGGGTCGTAGTAAAAGCGGATGGGGTATTTTTTTTCAAGATCGATAAACATCTCGATCATGGTGGCATCACGGTAGTCACCCGTAATCTCCAGGCTGAATATTTTTTGACAGAAAGCGCGTTCCGGAATAATAAAAAGGAAAAAAAAGCAGCCAACCGATACGAAACGGCGGAGTTGAGTAGAGACAGCCATGCGGGTAGTACTTGAGTTTTGTTCGTGCCGTGAATATACGCCAGCCCATACCGAAATGCAAAGTTAAACCCAGGGCCCGTTCAATATTTCTCATCTTTGCCCTGTTATGCTCGACCAGGTTCCCCTCCAACTCAACGACGATTTTAAATATGCGCTCGACGTACTGGAAAAAACCGGCAGCAGCCTGTTTATCACCGGCAAGGCCGGTACGGGCAAAAGCACACTGCTCCAGTTGTTCCGCAATACCACCAGGAAAAAAACGGCCGTGCTTGCCCCGACAGGTGTAGCGGCGCTCAATGTGCAGGGACAAACGATCCATTCTTTTTTTGGCTTCCCGCCGCGCATCATTACCCCGCAGGAGGCCTCGCGGCGGGTGACCCGAAAAGACCTCCTGAGGCTTTACAAAAACCTCCAGGTACTCATTATTGACGAAATATCGATGGTACGCGCCGATATGCTCGACGGTATCGACCGTTTTCTGCGCATTAACCGGGGAAACCACCAGCCTTTTGGCGGCGTGCAGGTGGTGTTTTTTGGCGACCTGTTTCAACTGCCGCCTGTCGTGACCAGAGATCCGGTGGAGGCGGCCTACTTCGAGGATTATTACGAAAGCCCCTATTTTTTCTCGGCAAAAGTGTTCCAGGAGCAGGAACTTCAACTGGATATGCTCGAACTGCGCAAGGTGTATCGCCAGGAGTCGCGCCATTTCCTGCGCCTGCTGGAAGCGGTGCGGGTGAATGAACTGGATCGCGACGATCTGGACGACCTGAACGAACGCTACCTGCCCGATTTCAGCGAAACGGAAGGCTATATCACCCTTTGTGCGCGGAATGCCACCGCCGATCGCATCAACCAGCGCGAATTATCACTGCTTGATACCACTGAATATACATTCCAGGCGGAAGTGAAAGGCCAGTTCGACCCTGCCATGTACCCAACGGAAGCCTTGTTACGGCTAAAAAAAGGCGCGCAGGTCATGTTCGTCAAAAACGATGTGGAAGACCGGCAGTTCGTCAACGGCACCATCGGGAAGATCATCGAGCTGAACACAGACCGGATACTGGTTGAAACAGAGGAGTCAGGCGGAAAAAAGCGCCGGATTGAGGCGCCCAGGGCAGAATGGGAAATTGTGCGGTACAAATCGAACGCCACGGGCGATATCGAGACGGAAACGGTCGGCTCCTACAAACAATACCCGGTCAAACTGGCCTGGGCGATCACGATACACAAAAGCCAGGGAAAAACCTTCGACCGGCTGCTCCTTGACCTCGGCGGCGGCGCCTTCGAACACGGCCAACTCTACGTGGCACTCAGCCGCTGCCGCACGCTCGACGGTATTGTGCTGCGCCATCTCATCCGGTCGCAGGATGTGATCACCGATGAGCGGGTGGTGGAGTTTTACAGTCGCAATTTTCGCTAGAGCATATACCGCGTTGATATTGACCCGCCCTGCGTCGACAAATACAACGCAGGCAGGCAGTCTCCCTCCAATCGCAAAATAATTTTAACAAAAACGGGGGGGGTCCACCCCCACCCGAGGCCGGGAGGGTGCCCGCGCCCCCCCCCGGGGCCCCCCCCCCCCCCCCCCGCGGCGCGCGGCGCGCTGGCCCGGCACCCCCCCCCGGAGCAGGGCAACCCCCCCCCCCCCCCCCCGGGGAAAAAAACAAAAGAAAGGGAGGTAGATACGGGTAAAGTTTTTATCTCGTGGGCTGATACGCGTGCTCTTTTCGGCTACGCTCAAAATTTTGCCAACTCCATAATAGTTCACGATCTCCTGCCATTCGGCGGGGTCGCCACGCTCAATGACGCGCTCAATGACGACGGTGGCCAGGCGGGAAAAGTAAATGCTTTCCCACTCATATTCCCACAGCAAGTGCCTGCGGATAACCGGGTTTGGCGGACTGGAGCGCATGATCTTACTTTTTACAAAGGTAACTTTTTGCTGCAAGAATTACTTGTTTTGTCAGGTATGATGTTGGTTATGCTGCGCGTTTCCCTGCATTTTGACGGATTCATCCACATGTTTGACGGAAAAATCTACTTCGAAAGCAAAACAACCGAAGGCGTTTTTACTTACCAGCGGGTTGATTACGAAGTGTACAGCCTGGAATTTAATCCCCGGTACGTCGATTTTACACAGGGGTTCGGTTACCTCATTTCAGTGGCGAAAACGAGCCAGGCTGATTATATACACAACAGAATGCCGGTGCGTTATCCACGGAGAAGATGACTACCGCCAACCCGAAGGAGGTAAATTTTGAGCATAAAACCTCTTACAGCCAAGTAAGGAAGGGGGTGCTTGGGGGAAAATATATTCCGGATAATAAGAGTTACACATTCTCCAAAGACAACTTTTACCTGCTTTTACCCGTCCTGGAAACGGACAATCCGGACAAGACCGGTTTCAGGTTGTCACTAAAGATCGAGGAGGATGACTTTTGGGAAGACGACATCGTCTGCAAAACGGATATTGATATCAACATCACCGATATCAAGAATGCCCTGAATACCGGATGGATAAGCCGGACGTTTTCTGCTGGCGGAAAACCCTCTCTTCTTGCCGCATCAGGGCACCTCCTGACGCCCAGAGACCAGTTGCCGGCCATCGCTCGCCGGCGGTGTAGTGTCGCCCGGCGGGAAAGCGGCCGCGACGGCGGCAGCCTGGCGCTGCTTCGATCCCTTGTACAGGCTCCTGATGTACGCCAGCGCCGGTTTTTCAATAAAATAGGTGATAAGGGTGGCCAGCCCGAACACGGCGGGTAAAGCCACGAAAAGCGCGCTTTGCCAGAAGCTCAGGTGTGCATATTTCATGACAAACGGGATAATCACCACTGCCCCGATGTGCTGGTGCACGAGGTATAAACTGTACGAAATGGTGCCCAGATAAACCGTGAAACGGTTCACGATCGGCAATTTTACATGCAGTGCATACAAGGCGAAAACAATGTAATAAACGGTCAGAAACGGCGCGTACTCCAGCCGGGTGATGTACAGCATGGCCTTGCCGCCGTCGTAGAACAGGATGAGTTGTGAGATATAACACAACGCCACAAGCGCGAAGAGCAGGGGCGAACGGCCGTTAAACTTGATCTTGTAAAACAGTACCCCGGAAAAAAACAGCGGCAGGTGGTTGATAAACATGTACATACCCCTGCTTACTTTGAAAAAATAGGGGCTTATCTGGCTGATTACAAAGTGATTGAGCAACACAAATCCCAGTCCGGCGCACCCCAGCAGCACGATTTTGTCAAGCAGTTTGAAACGGAAGATCAGGAGGATCAGGATGTAAAACTGCATCTCGATGATCAACGTCCAATATGACCCGTCGAGGTTGGGGATTTTCATGTAATAATTGAACATGGTCAGGTTCCCAAGTGCCTGGGAGAGCAAACCGCCCGAACTTTCCCCCGAAAAATAGTTCACCAGACTGATGGTCAGCGTTGCCAGCAGTACGGCCGTCCAGTATGCGGGGTATAACCGTGAAAAACGGCTTACGACAAAATCTTTCCAGTGTTTGGTGCCGGAGATCGTCAGAAAGATCACAAACCCGCTGATAATAAAGAACAGGTCGACGCCGGTGATACCGAGTTTGAAGCCCATCTGCGCTTCCGGCCGGTCTACTGTGAAGTGAAAAAAAACGACCATCAGGGCCGCAATGCCGCGCATGGCATCTAATTCCAAAAGCCTTTTTCCGGATGTTGCACTCATGAATATCGGGACAAAATGGAGGCCGGCTCACACACGGGATAAACCCGGTCAGCAAACGCACGCATTTGGCAGTTTTCTCATAGCATGCCTGGCGTGGTGGGCACGGCCCGTTGTTTAGTTTCTAACAGGCAGACAAAAACCGCGCCCATTGGAGCCGGTACTATTGTCATCTGACCGACTTTTTTTGTTTGTCCCTGGATTATCTCAAAAAATTACCGGTTTTTGCTGTTTCCACGCCAACAAAAACCGGTAGTAGCCGGGCACTGCGCCGGAGTGATCCGAGGCTATTTTCCCGCAACAGGCGCTCCGCTGCGCAGCACCTGCACAGCCTTTTCTACTGCCGGATCGTCGCTGTTCAGAACGGTGTACAGGCCCTCATCCTGAAACAACAACTTTGCGATCCGGGCCTTGACCTGGAGTTTCAGTTCATTGCGACAGTTTTTGAGGTCGGATTCATGGCGTTGAACACCCTGTTTTTGCGCATGTGCAATCAGATCTTCGAGCAGCGCATCCGAAACCGTGAAGTGTGTTGCAAAATCTTTCAGGTCGGCCGGAAAATCTGCCTTCCCTTTCCCTTCCATCCAGCGCGAGATGAACTGCGGTATCTGCTGGCGCACCTCAAAGAAAAAGTCGCTGGAATATGAAGTGTCAATAGGTACAAAGACATCCGGCAGGATACCGCCGCCGCCGTACACGATACGGCCGAGACCGGTGTAATACTTCGTGCTATCGGCCAGTTTTATCCGGTTGGCGTCTGAGAGTTCGCCGTTTTTCAAACGCCGGTCGGCGTCGTGACTGTAGTCGTCGTCGTTTTTATAGTCGCGCTGGATACAGCGGCCGCTGGGCGTAAAATACCGCGCTACGGTCAGGCGGAGTGCCCCGCCGTCGCCAAGCGGATACTGCTCCTGCACCAGGCCCTTCCCGAAAGAGCGCCGGCCGATCACCCAGCCCCGGTCCCAGTCCTGGATGGCGCCGGCCACGATCTCGCTGGCCGATGCCGAACCTTCGTCGATCAGTACGGCGATATTGTTGATGTTGAACCGCGCGCGACCGTTGCTTTTGTATTCGCTGCGCCCTTCCGTCCGGCCCTTGGTGTACACCAGCAATTTGCCGTCGGGGAAAAACTGGCTCAGCAGGTCTGTGGCTTCTTCCAGGTAGCCGCCGGGATTGCCGCGCAGGTCGAGCAGCAGGTTTTGCATGCCCTTTTCTTCCACGAGCGGACGCACCGCTTCCATAAACTCCTGGTAGGTGCGCGCGCTGAAGCGGTTGATGCGTACGTAAGCGGTGTGCTCGTCGACCATATAGGCGATGTCCACACTTTTTACAGGAATCACATCGCGGATGATGGTAAACTGTCGCAGGTTTTTTTCCCGGCCCCGCAGGATGCCGATGTGTACCGTGCTGCCTTTGTTGCCCCGCAACTTCTTGAATATCTTGCCGTTGTCAATTTTTACGCCTGCCACCACCGTGTCGTTGATGGTGATGATCTTGTCGCCGGTGAGAATACCCACGGCTTCGGAGGGGCCGCCCGACAGCGGCGCCACGACCTGGATGGTATCGTCGACCATCAGGAATTCGATTCCGATGCCTTCGAAGCCGCCGTTCATGTCGTCTTCCACGGCTTTTCGCTCCTCCGGGGTGATGTACACGGAGTGCGGGTCAAGCTGTTCGAGCAGGTGTTCGATGGCGCCCGTTTTCAGTTGATCCGTATTGACCGAATCCACGTAACGCGCCTCGATATAACGTACAATCTCGTCGAGGGTGCCCGCCACGGGGCCGACCTGATTGCCGGGCACAAAGCGGACGTTGTCGTCAAAATGGGGCAGTTGCTGTCCGATAAACATGCCTGCGGCCAGGATGACTGCCATGATCAGGGGAAGTCTGATCTGAAAGGTAGAAGGTTGTTGTTCTGTCATTTATGTGTGGTCGGTTTTGGACCGGGTGGTGCATTTGTTTATGGGGAAATACGTTTGTTTCAGTATTTCACCCCGAAAAATTATTACTATATTAAGAATGTTATACTTTTGTTTAAAATTTTTCAACATTAATCCCGTTTTATTCGCCTGTAGCCTAATTACCGCGCTAAAATTCAGCCTTCGGTATGACTGAGAATCCTGATATTGATCAACTCGACCGGCAGATACTTGCCAAACTGGTCGAAGACGGCAAAATGCCGTACACTGATATTGCCAAACAACTTTTCGTTTCGAGCGGCACCATCCACGTCCGCATGAAAAAAATGGAGCAGATGGGTATCGTGCTGGGCTCCAGCCTTACGGTGGATTACCACAAACTCGGCTACGATGTGACCGCGTTTCTGGGTATTTACCTGGACAAAAGTTCGCTGTACGACGAAGTGGCGGAACACCTGAAAAACATCCCCGAGATCGTTGAGGCCAATTATACGACCGGTTTGTACAGCATTTTTGCCCGGATTGTGTGCAAAGATACAAATCACCTGCGCCTCGTATTGCACGATAAGATTCAGAAAATACCCGGCATTCAACGAACGGAGACATTTATCTCGCTCGAACAGAGCATCAGCCGTCCTGTAAACTTTATGGGCTCCGAAAAAACCGCCTGATCGCACCCATTTTCTGGCGACTCATTCTAAACACGTTTATGCTACTCCGGGTTGGATTATTGTCCCTTTTCATCAACTGTTGCTGCGGTTTCCTCCATGCACAGGATGCTGCCGTACAGGACTCCTCTATTTACAAAGGACTGCGTATCAGCATTTTTGATATTGAAGTGCTCAAACAAAAGTCCGAACGTATTTCATTGCGCCTGCAGGTGGCCAATACCGGCCGACTGCCGGTTTCCTTTGGTAAAAAGAAACAGCGCGCCCCGGAATCGCTGGTCATCGAAATCGATACGGTCAACCTTCCCGTGATCCTCCGGGGTCGGGAGCAGCAGTTGACCAGCGCCGTGCGCGCCCAGAAAATAAAACTGGCGCCGGGCGATATCATGGACGAACTGAAGCTGGAAGTGAACCTGAACCCGAACAAACATGCTGCACTGCCGGGACCGTCAGAGATCAGTATCAGTGGAAAAGGATGCGCCGACCTGGTGTTTGACACCGCCTATATTATCGAATACACCGACAACATCATGCGGTTGCAGTATTTTATTCGAAATGTTGGCAACGCACCTGCCTATCTGCTGGGTACGACCACAGAACCGGAAGACAACCTCGCCGTGAATGTCTACTTTGTCATGGCGCCAAACTCACCCGCGGCGCCATCCTCGCCGACGGCATTTTTATCCGTGAAGGCCGCGAAACGATCGGCGGTCTGCTGCAACCCGGGCAGTTGTTGCAGGGCGAAATGAGTATCAGTCTGAAAAACCGCACCCGGTTCACGCCCAATCTGATCTTTGAACTCGACCCCTTCCAGCAGGTCAACGACTGCGTCCGGACGAATAATATAGAGTTGATCAAGATGGAATTCTAAGGGGAAAGGGTAAGGGTAGTGCCGGGTACCGCCGGCTTTAGCCGGCGCAAAGTTTCCTTTGACCACCAACTTTCGTGGACTAAACCCGGTGCGTAACCTCCTATTTGTCAACAACTTCGCCGGCTAAAGCCGGCGGTACCGGAGGTGCCGGAACCAGTTCCAGATGGTGGGATTATGGGTTCGGCAGCGCATCCGGTAATCGGCAAAGATTCCGGTGGCGATGGTCAGCACCCCCACTGCAACAATACTCGCCGGAATGCCGAATGCATCTGCTACCATTCCCGTGAGCAAAGCCCCGATCGCATAACCCATATCGCGCCAGAACCGGAATACCCCGAGACTTTTGGCGCGGTCAAACGGGTGCGTATTTTCGGCAATGGAAGCCAGAAAAGTAGGGTAGACCATTGCGGTGCCCCAGCCGAGCAACGCCAACAGTCCTGCAAAAACGGCGAAACTGCCTGCAACCGCCAGCCCCGCTGGCAGTCAGTCCTGAGCAACATTCCCCACCACAACAAGTCTTTTTTGCAAATGAAATCGGACAGGCGTCCGCTGGCCAACTGTCCTATGCCCCAAACGGCGGGATAAACGGCCGCCAGACTGCCGATCTCCGGCAAAGAAAGCCCTTTTTGGGCCAGAAAGATGGGCAGCAGCCCCCACACCATGCCGTCGTTCAGGTTGTTGACCAGCCCGGCTACAGTTACCGCGCCGAGGTTGCGGTGCCGCCAACTGGTATCGAGGAAAATGTGTGCCAGGCGTGGCGCCTTGCTTGTGACGGCCTCCGCTACCACGTGTGCATGCGTATCGCGCACCAGCAGCAAAGTACCCAGGAAGCCCATTAACGATAATCCGACCCCAAGGTAAAACGGGTAAGGGCGCAGGCCGTACGTCCCAGCCAGCCACCCCGTCGCGAAAGCGGCCAGCGCAACGGCGAGGTACCCGGCAAACTCGTTCAGGCCCATGGCCAGCCCCCGGTCGCGTTCCCCCGCGAGGTCTATTTTCATGATCACCGTCGCCGACCATGCAAACCCCTGATGCGCTCCGAGCAATATGTTGGCTGCGACAACCCAGTTCCAGGTCGGCGCATACATCAGCAGAAAAGGCACGGGCAGTCCCAGCGCCCAGCCCAGCAGCAACAGTCGCCTACGCCCCAGCCGGCTTGCCAGGGCCCCGGTAAACAAATTAGCCAATGCCTTGGTGATGCCGAAGGCAACAATGAACGACAGCACAGCCGTTTTGGCTGCAATGCCGAATGCCTCCGCTGCCAGCTGCGGCAGGATGCTGCGCTCCATACCCACCATGCCGCCCACAAAGGCGTTGATGACGATCAACAGTACAAACTGGGGCAGGTTGGCGCGCAGGCCGGATTGGATGGCTTTCACAAGATGAAGGTAAGGACTGCAGGCATGGTATGGAAGCCGACACTTGGTCAAGGCTTGGTTTTTAACACAGCACCTCTTAATTACTTGATTGACATCTCCAGTTGATAGAATCTGATTTCGAAACCGTTAAAACCTTTTTGTCTAAAGGCTTGCCTCTAATTAGATTCACATCTTTTATTATTAGCAAAACGTTTCACATAAATGCTACTGCATTGTATGTATTGTTCAGCGCATTTTATTTATACGTTATCACGCCTCTTTCCCCGTCAAAGTCACAACCTGTACTGCATCAATTCTGCTACCGCAGCATGATATTCATGCTCCGTTTTCAGGAAATGCAGCAAGGCATTTTGGTATAAACTTGTCTCCAAAAAATACTCAATCACCGTGATTTCGCCCAGCCGCAGAGCCTTGTCCAGTAATGCCAGTAGTATTGCTCACCGATGAAATGGCGGAACTGTATTCGTCCAGCGATTTTCGCAGCGCAGCCTGCCGTTCGTACAGTTCTTTGATTTCAAAAAAATGCTCGTTCAAGTGGCTTTGCAATTGCAAATCGGCGAACAAAACCTGCGCCTGTTGCGATTGGCTGCGGTATCGCTTTGTCCCAAATCGGCAGCGAAACGCCCGCATGGATGCCGTTGAAACGCTGCCCAAAATGCCCTGATAGTGATAGCCCGCCTCGAATTTCGGCAGCCGCCACGCCTTTGCCAAATCCAGTTGTTTTTCTGCAATCCGCTTTTCCTGTTCTAAAGTTTGGCGCAGCGGGTCGGCGGCTTCGTATTCTTTTTCGACTTGCTCGAAAGCGGCGATTTCGGGCAGCGGCGGGTAAATCGTATCCGTAAAAACGACCGCCTCGCCGCCGTTCAATTCAATCAAATGTGTTTGTAGTTTTTTGCAGTTCGACGGCGTTTTCGGCCTGCAATTGACTGATTTCCAATAGTTGCAGCCTCGTTTTGTTCACGTCCAAAATGTTGCCGTCGCCCTTGTCAAGTTTGGTCTGGAAATCGCCCCGGAGTTTTTCCAGGTCCAGTTTTCGGCGGTCGAACTGCGCTTTCAGTTTGTTCCGATAGACCATTTCGAGGCAAACGAGTTTGGCTTCGAGCAAAACCTCCTGCCGCCGCCCGGCGATTTCGGAAATGGAAACTGCCCCCTGTGCCGCCGCCAGGTCTCGCCGTTTTTTGTACGTCGTCGGAAAATCGAAGGGCTGCACCACGAAAATATCCGTCTGGTCGCCTGCCGCCGCCGGAGAGCCGAACAAATATTGAG
>JADJRC010000021.1 GCA_016712415.1 Lewinellaceae bacterium
GCATCATCAGGTGCAACAGATCCTCCCTGTGCAAATACACCGCCGCCGCAAGGGTAATGCTGCCCGTCCACAGCTAACTAAAACTCAGCGACGCCAGCGACCGCACGCCTGTATGCGGGGGGTCTTTCACCAGCCGGGCAAACACGCGCAACAGCAGCGAAGCGAACATGAAGCCGAGCATATTGCAGGCGTCGAGCAGCCGGTAGGCGCCGGCATATACTTCCGCATGTGTCTTGCCGCCGGGCAGCAGTCGCTCCAGCAGCACCCCGTCGAGGCGGGTATAGGCAAACATCAGCAGGACAACCAGGGCATACGGATAACTTCTTTCGCAGCAGAAACAACACCACCGGTCGCCCTGCGCGCCAGTTTTTGGCCCACGACGGTCAGAATCGGAAATTCCGCCTTCCACCGAAGCAGCCTGGAAAACGATCAGGACGGTCAGAGCACCCCCAGCGTCTGCGCCAGCGCGAATGTCTCAAATGGTAAAAGGTATGGCTGGGAACGGATTGGCCCACAGCAATATACCGCAGGTTGCGAACATCAGCAACAATTTATCCAGGGTACAGGAAACTGTCAGAGTTGGTAATGCCCGAGCCCGGAAAACATTGGACCGCAGGTACAAACCACCCGCACCAGTATCGAATTGAACAGAAGGATCAGCAAAGCGGCAGTCTGCGGCGACCGTAGCCGAGCAGCCCCAGGCGACCAGCAGCGTAAGCGCCATATAAAGAATACCCAACAGTCCCTTTGGCGGCCAGCAGGTTCGGAAAATACTTGGGCAGGAGTTGCGCGCCTGCTGATATAGCGGTTGTTGAAGCCCTGAATGCCAAACTGCGTTGACGATCTGGAAAATATACCTCGGGCCCAGCAGCGCGAAATAAAGCCCGTAATCCGCTCCAATGCGGTTTTAAACGTCAGGTCAATCCCGAAAATGAACGCCGGTTTGATCAACAGGTTGATCAAAACCAGGAACAGGATGTTGATGATGAATTCGCGATTCAATGTTCTGGCGGCAGCGGCAGCAGGCGGTGCGTCTTGCATGGCTGGCAGGTGCAAAGGTGGTGAAATCCGGCCACCTGGCAACAGATTTGCTCAAGATTCTACTTTTAGTAGCTTCGACAGGAATCGATCCTTCCACCCTTCAGCTGGAGCATGCGGCGGGTACGTCACGTATTTCGGGATCATGGGCAACAAGCACGAGCGTGGTGCCTGCCGTGCGGTTCAGATCGAAAGATCAGGGTCGACGATGCACCGCCGCGTTATCGGCGTCGAGGTTGCCCGCTCGGTTCGTCGGCGAAGAGTATTTTCGGGTTGTTGGAAAACGCGCGCGCGATGCACACATTTTCGCTTCTGTTCGCCACCCGAAAGTTGGGTAGTCAGATGGCGATCGAGCTGGTCGCCCAGGCCCACCCCCCGCCACTATAACATTGCCTCGGCGCCTGCTTCGCCGCAGCTCGAGCGGCACCATCAACATTGGGGAGGGCGGTGAGGGTCAAGACCAGCTGTTAAAATTGGGAAAACAAACCCGATATAGCGGTTGCGCACCTTCGGCGCGCTCGTTCTGAAAGGTTGTCGAGTTGAATATCGTTCTGTGCAACCGAACTGCTGGTCGCGCGGTCGAGTCCCGCACAAAGTCCGAGGTAGTGCTGTTTTGCCCGAACCGGAAGGCCCTACAATGGCGAAAGTGTCGCCCTGGGCCATGTCAAAACTGACATCGTCGAGTACGGTGAGCGCATGGCCGGAGGCGGAGCGGTACTGTTTGGTAAGGTTGGAAGCGGATAGCATTTTTGACAGTGGACGGTGGACGGTAGACGAGCGGGTTTTCTTTGAGTTAGCCTTTGGAAATGATTGATTAAAAATGGGGCAAGAAACGAACAGGTACATTCCGGAACGTGCAGCGTTTTCTGTAACCCGGAATGGTATTCCCGAACGCAGCGTTCTGTAACCCGGAATGGCATTCCTTAGGAACGTAGGGTTCTGTCCGGAATCACATTCCGGAACGCAGCGTCCTGTAATCCCGGAATGGTATTCCGGGAACGCAGCGTTCTGTAACCCGGAATGGCATTCCGGAACGCAGTTGTTCTGCAATCCGGAATGGTATCCCGAACGCGAAATACCATTCCGCGATACATTTCTGCGGCTATTTTAAAATCACATAAACATACGCGATTTGCATTTGATTATAGGGGTTTGAAAGCAGACGGAAGTGCCTGGTTTTAGATAAACAAACCCCCGCTCGTGGTGACGACGATGGTTTGTTTAGTTTTGGAAGCCTCTGTTTTAGAGCGAGGCTTCGAAAGCCGTTTTTGTGCTGTATTGCAAGATGTTGTTCAGTGCAGCGTTGGACGGGTTGAACCTGGCTTTAGGGAGTTGGACTTTGCGAGCAGGAGAGCAGTCGAACATTTCGCGCATTTCCGGATTTTCTTCAATCTGGTTAGCCATTTCTACTGCTTCTGGCTGGTATTTCGTGGTACAGAAACCGCACCAAGGCGTTCATTATGTAGTTTTCTTCCATAGGCGTTTGTAAGCCGTTTGATTTAAAATTTTCGTTTAAAATCTCTCCTAAAACAGCAGGAGGCCAATTCTTTATTGCCTCTTTTTGAGAAAATTATTTCGGATTTTAACATTTGGTTGATTAAGGAAGGTTAGGGATTGAGAGGTTGAGAAGATGTAGAAGCCGCTCGCCTCCTCAACCTCTAACCCTTCAATTCAAAATCACCACTTTCGTGACGATGGTATCGGGCGAATCGAAGATCCCGAACTCGTCGCAATATCAGGTACACGCCCGAAGATGCCCTTCTACCGAGGTAGTCGCGTCCGTTCCAGACGGCTTGCCCGCCCAGAGCCTGCTTCGTACACGAGGTTGCCAGTAGCGTCCGTGATTTTGATGCCGGCATCGCGGGGCAAGGCCGTAAATCGCGATAGGGCCATCGTAGTCAGGACGTACAGGATTGGGGGAAGCGTAGGCCATGGGGTTGTTGATGCGGCCTCCCTTCAGTGGTTTGCCGCGCACGCGAAAAGCACGCCTTTTTGGGTGCCGATCCAGGCTTCGCCAGCTTCCGGGTCAATGGCGATGTCGGTGATGCTGTTGTCGAACAGGGGCTGTTGCTCGTCGTGAAGCGCGCGATTTGTGTGAGGGCGTCGGGCGACTGCACGAAAAATGCCATTGTTCGTGCCAAACCATTTTCGGTTGGCGCTATCTATGGCGATGGTGTTAACGTTCTCTGTTTCAAGTAAATAAGCGTTGAAGCCGTCCACGTTACGATGCGGCGCGGCCTGTGCAGGATGCGTCGAACACGTTGCTGCCGCACTCGAAAACTGACGGCCCCTTGCCGCGCCGACCCACACATCGCCCTCGAGGTCAACGGCAACGTCTACACGGAGTTGGTGGGCAACACGCTGTTGGAGGTATTGATAAGGCGATAGCGGTCGTCGGAAGGATTGTCAATATCCCGCCCGCTGTCATACACAAGCACGCCGCCGTTGAAGGCGACGACAAACCATTTGTAGCCGTTTGATCTACGGCTACTTGCAAAAGGTTGTTGGTCAGCGGCGGAAAAATTGCGGATGGTGCCATCGGCTTTCAGGACAGCGATGGGCGACCCGGCGTCGTAGTTGGAAAGCCAAAGATTTTGTTGTCCGCATCGAATGCGACACCGCCGATGGCTGTCCCCCTGGATGACTGGCATCCTGAAGGATGGAATTCGTTTTGTCATAACGTTTGGGGTGCTGCCGCCGGCAGTGGACGCCAGCAAGCCGCCGACAAAACTTCCCACACGAAATTTATCCTCGGGAGGGCGCGACGCGCCACATGGAGAATTGGCAATCTTCCAAGCCAGTTTGGGTCGATTTGTTAAAACGCCGCCATTGTTGTTTTCAAAAATAAAATTTAAGGCCCCAATGAGCGCAAATTCGGTTGGCGCCCGGCGTGGCGATGTACACGCTGCCATTCCGATGGCGATTCGGAGGAATGTTCGAGAAAGGGCGAGTTGAAACTGAATTTTCGCATTTCGTCACTTGTGGTCGTAAAATCGGAACTCGTCGTTTTGGTCGGCAAACCAGAATTTCTTCGGACCATCTTCCACGCCGTAAAGCGGAATTCAGCCAGACATGGGCCAAAAATCGGGTAAGACGCACCGGAAGATTCCAAATAATCCACCGTGCCGATACCGAAATTATTTTCATTGGCCCAGGCGACCATTAGGCCGGGGCCTTCGGCAGTCAGGTATTTGACAGTTCGGTTGGTTTGGCTGGCGATTTCGCCACTGCTGCCCGTCGTAACTGTACAAGGTTTTTTCGATGCCGAGCCAGAGTTTGCCATCCCAGGTGGCGAGACAGTTTACATCTGAGCCTGCGGGAAATCCCGCGCTCGCACCGAGCGTTTCCCAACGGCTGAAATCTTCGGGGACGATCGTCGCTCAGTTGACGAAACAACCCTTCCCCGTACCGACGTACACGTTGTTGCGAAATCGCTAACCGATGCTCACCGCCACATCGAAAGTCCGGTACCCCAATTTCCGCCTTTCCGAGGTTAGAGTTTGCAACTCCAAATCGCTGGCGAGTAGGCTTTCCCTTCAAAGGCGACGTCGTTAATCTGTTTGTCAGCCGCTATGTTGATGTTTTTTTTTGTTGTTGAAGGTAATTTGACCACCAGCCCGTTGGCCGGGTGATGATGGTCCAGTGCCGCTGGTGTAAGCCAGACGAGCATTTCGGCAGCCTTGCTGTAACGAATCAGGCGCACGCCGACATCACTCAGGCCTCTACCTCGGACAGAAAACGCTGCGAACGGTCGGCCTTGTAATTTCCCACTACTGCCCACTCGGTCGCAAAATAAACCTTTTGAATCGCTCTGGGTGTCGCAGGTCGAGCGTTGCCAGGGCAGGTGTTGGCGCTAGTCGCCTATTTTAAGCGGCGGAAACCCACCAACTGCCTGGGCAAAGAGGTGCTGGCACGAAACAGGGACAAGATAAAAGGGCGGTATAAATCGCATAGTGGCTGGGATAATCCACTGTTTTAGCGGATGGATAGAGCCTTGATGCACGGCAGCAGTATGGTCGCCTGTTCCTTTTTCATTTTCCAGTTTGGAGCGCGGCTGCTTTATATGTATAGCGCCACGCGTTTAATATTGCGGTGCACATTTGAAAACGACACCTTCCTTCATCCAACCGGTCGTGGTCATGCCTTCCGGTGTCAAAAATACAGAGCGTTTGAAAGCGGCAATAAAACGGCTCCTGAAATCGCTACCCATCGCGTTTACGCAGAACCAGCGTTATGACTCCGGCAGACGCTACAGGTCATACGCAAGTGTGCACACCCGGTCGTAACCGCATCGATGTAGGCGCCACAAGGGAGATCCCATGACCAGTTCATCAACATGCACCGGAGGGGACGCATTTCGGCTACGAGCCGATCCTGACCATTCCATGGACCTCGTGAAAAAATACGCAGGCGTGCCCAACGCCATTTGTCCGACATTGCGCTGTCCGACAGGGCGGGGACTTCCAGTTTCAACGACGTGGTGAGCAACCCCTCCTACAGCGGCCCGGTAAACGAACTTACGACCATCCGAACGAGCAGACACTCCAGATTACGGTTAGAAACCGAACGGCTCGACGCATTGATCCCCCGCCGACCGGAGTATCGACCCGATCAAGATTGACGTGGGAAGGCGGCGAACCGTTGGTACTGAAAGGAGCGGGCCCGACGCTGGAGCGCCAAAAACCTGAAGCCGTCATCTTCCGACACGGCCTTGGCGCATCGGAACCAGCCGGCGCCACGCCCGAGCAAGGTACGATCTGCCTTGACGGTTGCGGCCTGCAGGTATCCCTGATGGGGCGTTTTATAAAATGAAACGGCGTTGTCGCGGGAGGAATTTTGGTTGCGGCACTATTACGGACAAACTGAACTACTACTTCATTGCCTAGCCCTGACCCCGGTAGAGCGTGCCCGATTCGAGGTATTCCATACGGCATCGGGCACCAGGTAGCGCACTGATTTTCCCCCGGTGCGCAGGCATTCCCGACATAGGTAGCGGAAATATCGGGAGCAGAGCGCCTGCACAGGCGCACGCGCAGCGCGGCAAGCGCTCCGGCGTCGAACGAGGGGTGGGCGTTCGTACACATATATCGTAACCGGCGAGCAAGAAATTGTAGTTTTTTCCACCGTGTAGCGACGCGAGGTTATCGCCGCCCATGACAAGGGCGAACTCCTGGTCCGGATATTTTTCCTTGAGGAAAGACAGGGTGTCGATGTGGTAGGAGGGTTTGGGCAGGTCGAACCCACATTAGAGGCCTGCAATTCGAAGTTGTGTCGCCGATGCCCAGTCGGACGAGATGCAGCCGGTCGTGGTCCCGTGCCAGCGTTTTTGGTTTCAGGGGTTCTGCGGACTCACGACAGTTTTCGAAACCTTGTCCAGATCGGTCCGTGTTGCCATAAAGTTGGCGATGATCAGGTGGCCGACATGGACGGGCTGAAAGAGCCGAAGAAGAGTCCGATTTTATGGTCGTCATTCGTCATTCGTCATTATCGCCGTTCGTCATGACGTCATTCGTCATTTGGCCCAATGACGATAATGACGAATGACGAATGACGATAATGACGACGATGACGATAATATCGATTATTTCCCAAATTTTATCCTCCTCATTGACCCGGCTGAGCAGGGCATCCACGCGGTACATTTCGTCGATGGTGTCGTCGAGGAAAATTGAGTTCGGTACGCGGCGCATTTGTTTGCCGACTTGAAGCCAGGGCCGGTGCAGGCGGGGAGGTTGTCTTTCGAGTTCGAGGATCACCTCCCGTTTGTTTTCGGTGCCATATACACTTACGTAGATTTTGGCCACGAGCAGGTCGGGGGTCACGTGACCACCGTGACCGTCACGAGTTTATCGCGGCTATAGATATTGCTGCCTTCTTCGGTAAGCAGCATGCCGAAATAACGCCGGAGTGGTTTCGCCCATCTGTTTTTGACGGATACTTTCCATACTAGTATGAGTTGAGTGGTTGAGGTTGGGTGTGAACGGTTTTTTACGCCTGAAAGTGCCACAAAGGTACACCGATACAAACTATTTTTTCCGGAGTTTGTTTACAGGGGCAAAATCCAAATAATTATTGGAAAATTTCCTAGGGGTTGATTTTGGAAGGAGTCGATGTATCTTTGCCCCCCGCTTTTTAAGCGAGCATACCCCAATACCCTCGGTGTCTCCGGTCGGTAGAGCCCCGGTTTTATCGGGAGATTCATGATCTGAGTTGAAGCTATCATGACACCGTGTTTCAGTCGGTGAGTATTCTGATTTTATCGGGAGCGTCATTGATTCGAGTTGACGTTATCAGCGACCCTGCTTCAGTTGGTAGAGCACCTTGACTTTTTAATCAAGGAGTCATGGGTTCGAGTCCCATCGATCACAGCAAACACAAATTAGCCCTTGTAAGTCAATCGCTTACGAGGGCTTTTTTGTTTTGGTTGTCGTGAGGGTTGTCGTTTTGATGGGTTTTAGAGGATAAGCCCATGTTTCACGGAAAGTATGCATTGAAGTGCGGCTTTGAATCGGCTAAAAGAGACTTGGCAAAGGCATTGTCTAGTGGTTGTCTACCGCTATACTCTTTCCGGGCACTTATTTTTGATTAACAATTGACGAAAGTCAGTATCCATGTATTGGCCTCAGCCATCGGAGTACGATCAAGTCCGGGTGGCGGTTTTCGACGTTGCAGGGCTTTTTCTAAAATTGTGGACGACCAATTAATTCCGCGCTTAAAGAAAGACTAATCGTCCAGCCCACAATCAGACGACTAAAACAGATCCATCCAGGTGGCCAGATAAGCCCATTTTCCGTTGGGTAAGGGCAAATGTTTATTCCGGAGCATCTGGTTCTTCGTCAATTTTGGTGATACCCTCTTTTCATTTTCAGCAAAAAGTACAAAACCATACAAAATTGTTCATTTGCCAAGGTTTAAAGGGAACTATCATTTCGGATAAATTGCTCTTCACCAAAATTGACGAAGAACCAGACACTCCGAACAAACAACTTATTTCATTAGCACAAACCCGCCCATTTCTCCGGGTCATTGTCCTTTTTCATCTCCAACTGCGCAGCCCTGAAAGCCGCTGAATGTCCATTTTTTGCCCAACCACTGGCTGTAGAACAGTTTCACCAAATCTTTAGTCGCCAGATCCGGTACTTTCCACAGGCTCATGATGAGGTACTGCGCCCCGGCGATTTTGAACGCCCGCTGCAGCCCGTATACCCCTTCGTTACCCGCTACGTCGCCCAAGCCCGTTTCGCAAGCCGACAGAACAACCAACTCCGTGTTGGGTAGCGACATAGCACTGATTTCATAGGCCGTGAGAATACCGTCCTCCATGCCTTTTTTGAACGGTTTGCCCGTCTGCTATGCATGGTTACCGCCCGCTAACACGAGGCCTTGAGCGCACGACGGTGTTCACTGATTCGGTAGGCTGGCTCGTCGCCAAACTTCCCTTTGCTTTTTTAGCCATACTTTTGGGGCTGAGAAAAAATAACCGTGTAGCCAGGTGTATCACCCTAGGTGAAGAGCCGGAAGGTGATAATGAGCCCGCACGTTGCTTAAACAGTTCCTTCCTTGATGCACCGAAACCCGTGAACGCTTGAACGTTAAATTTTTTTTGTATTAATTGTTGGCGGACAATTTCTACTTCCTCCAGAGTGCTTGGCAGCGGGGCGAGCGGCGAAATCTGTCGTACGCTGTCGTTATATTCCGGCAGTTCTTCTCTCGTCGCTGCCACGCATACGACACCATTGGTGTGGTTTTCGCATTGAATGGCTGTGTGTGTCCGATTCATAGCGGATACCGCCGAAAAGAAGCGCCTACGTGCCAATTTTCGCCGTAACGGGCGCTACCAATTGTCGCGTAGAGCCGAGCCTCACAAGTTTATACTTGTCTATCAACGTACTATTTCCTCGTGCATTCAGCGCAATGGCATCAAGGTTGACGTTGTGAAGAGCACCATTCGGTGCATAATATACTTTACTTATATCCTTCAATAGTGGTTTGATTGGTTTCCAGAGCAGGCTATACAACGAGTTGCCGCCGATAGTGTACTGATACCTTTATCTGGATAGCTTTTATGGAGTAGGTTATTGAGTTGTTGCCACCGCAGAGCGGTATTAGTGGGGACAGGTGTCGTCAGCCAGAAGTACGAGTGGGCATATAGTGCTGTCGGCTTCGTCGGGGTCGTAGTAGCGATAACGGATAAACTCTACTGCAGCCTCGCCCTTGTCCAGGTGGTCGCGCATCTTGCCAGTGGGCACCTGACGAGTTTCCGAAGACGGAAAATTTTCGAGTAAGCGCTTTTCGTAGCCCTTGGCTTCTGCTTCTAATTCGGCGACGTATCGACGTTCAGCAATGGGTCGGCGTATCTCCTGACAAGATCGAGTGCGTGTACCTCGCCAACGTTCAAATGTGTCGCGAGGAGGTCAGATTTGGCGAGACAGAACGGTCGACGTTACGGGCATTCTCAAGCAGGTAACCACTGAAAAAGCGCATTATCAAAACTTGCGCCAATGAGTTCAGAGTTGGGGTGATTTTGAGAAAAGGAGAGAAAATAATCGAAATCGTTCTCAAAATTTCGTAAGTAGGCAAGCATTTGATTTTCAGAAGAGTACGCGGCGGAATTCTCGATACGATAGCGGTAGAGTTTATTCAATTCGAGTAAAGCAATTGAGGATTGGGGCATTCTGTTGGCTTCTTGATAAAGCAAGGCTAGATTATTTAAGGAAATCGCGTAGTCAGGGTGTTCTTTACCTATGGTATTTTCCTGAAGCTGTATTGCATCCCGCAACAATGGTTCTGCTTTTTTGTAGTTGCCCATTTGCGTATATAACATGGCAAGGTTGGTCAAAGAGGTAGCATATTGAGGATGTGTCCTTGCCCAATATATTTGTATGAATATCTTTTGCTTCCAATAAAAGCGGCTCATCCTTAGATGGAAGGTCTATTTTTAAATACAACAGAGCAAGGTTGTTCAGAACATCGGCATAATTGGGGTGTTCTTTACCTAATTCTTTTGCCCAAATATCTTTTGCTTCCAGAAAAAGCGGCTCCGCTTTGAAGTAGTCTCCTATTTGTTTGTACAGCACGGCTAAATTGTTCAAAGACAGGGCATAGCGTGACTGCCCCTCGCCAAGTTTTTTTGCCCAAATGTCTTTTGCTTCTAGATAAAGAGACTCCGCACTGATGAAATCTCCTAATTGCATATACAATTGAGCCAGATTATTTGAAGCGTTAGCATAGTGTGAAGTCAGATCTTTGCCTACCAATTCTGCCCTGTAGATGCCCATGGCTTCCAAATAAAGCGGTTCAGATTTGGCATACCGTCCCATATCCAAATACAAATTGGCGAGCTTGAACGCGGCCATAGGGTAGTCAGGACTTTCTTTGCCTAACACCTTGCTTATAATACCTTTTCCTTCCAGAAAAAATCTCTCAGATGTTGTGTAATTCCCCATTTCCATGTACAAATCAGCAAGATCAATCAGACATACAGCATAATTTGGGTCTGCAGTGTCTACTATACTTGACATAGCATTTACCGCACTTAAAAGTAAAGGCTCGGCCTTAGAATAATTTCCTAATTCAAAATATAAATAGCCCAAGTCATGCAATACTCTAGCGTAATCAAAATGCTTTGTTCCTTGTACTCTTGGTCGAATGTCCATAGCTTCTATAAGAAGCGGTCTGGCCTTAACATATTCCGCCGTATACAAGTACAAATAGCGAGGTTATTTACAGTATTGGCATAGTACGAGTTTTCTTTGCCTAATACTTTCGCTCGGGCTTTTATCGCTTCTATATAAAGAGATTCTCGCCTTAGAGTACCGCCCATTTCATGATAAACAGCGCCAAGGCCGTTCAAATAAGTGGCAAAATCCTCGTTTTCTCTCCCCGATATCTTTTCCTTAATACTCATTGCTCCCAAAAATGATGACTCCGCGTCCGGATACCGCCCCATTTGATAAAATGTTCTACCTTCACTGTGCAAACACTTCGCATAGAGTATACTATTTTTACTAAAAGCCGCAGCAGATTTTTCTTTCGCGAACTCAACGGCTGCAAGCGCTCCGTCGAAATTGTACTCAATAGTCATTTTTCGGTTCGTGTCAAGCAGGCTATCCACCCTCTTACCACAAGATAGAGTCCGATTCTTGAGATAATAGGAAAAAGGGAATACACCCAAGGAAGGCAAAAAAGATGCTTTTCATGGCATAGGATCGTTTTCAAAGTGACGAAAACGGTGATTGGAATATGTGAATGTAAGAGATTTCAGGTAATGTTTCAAAAAGTGTGTCTGGTCAAGGTCTTCACCACGTAGTCAAAGAATAATTTGGATCAAAAGCGTTTGGAGTTTTTGTGATGCCTTTTTCCACATTTCAATACCCTCGGCGGTCAAAAATCCATAAAAATTTTTGATCGGCGAAAGGGTTGTTGAAATTGTGGGAAAAGCGGATTATCAGGTGTCATTTTCGATCCAAATAAATCGTTTTTGTTCGTAGTCCAGTTTTGGAACCCTTCGATCGTAAGCAGTCCGGGTCATAGAAACTTTTCCTAACAGGAAGATGAGCGAATCGCTGTCGGGCATAACTCCCCGCATCCTCAGTGTCCGTTTGTAATCGCGGTTGAGCCGTTCTATCCAGTTGGTGGAGTAGATCATGCTCCGGGTTTTGTGGTGGTAGTTGAGGTAAGTGAAGTGAGCAAAATAATTGGATTTGTCCAGGTAGTTTTTGAGCGATGGGTAGCGTTTTTTCCAGGTATCTACAAAATCTTCCCAGCGCTTCCAGCCCTTGTCAGGGGAGTCATCCTTTTTGTCTGTAACAAATACTTCACGCAAATCTTCGCCGACGGCTTTTTTGTCAGCAGGCTTTATCCGGCTCAGCACGTTACGCTCTAAATGAACCACGCATTTTTGGAACGGCGCCCTGGGAATACCCGCGCTGTGGCGGTCTCCAAGCCGCTCAAACCGTCTGCAACAACCAACCCCAGGCGTTTTACACCCCGTTTTCGGAGGCTGCCAAGCGCTTCTGCCCATCCACCGGCGCTTTCGGTCGGAAAGTTTACTATTGCCAATACCTCGCGTCTTCGATCACTTTTTACCCCCAATATCGTGTAGTAGGCCTCCTTGCTCACCGACCCATCGCGTCTTGTGCTCCAGAATAATGCATCAATGTACACGATCGGGTAGTACTCCTCCAGTGGGCGCATCAGCCAGCCCAACACTTCTTCACGAGCGTAATCAAACATCCGGCTTACGCTCGATTTGGAATAATGACGACCGTACAACTTCTCAAACAATCCCCCCACCTGTGCCGTCGTCAAGCCGGCTCCGTACAACTCAAAGGCAATCTTGCGACATTCCTCCTCCTGATCCCGCAATACACTCATCAATATCGGGTAAAAGTTGCCCTCGCGCGTGCGAGGCACCCGCAATTCCAGCATTTTACCCCGACCATAGGCCCGTACTTGCCGAAATCCATTGCCTTTGTCTTCCGCAGTTTGGAGCAAATACTCCTGACGTTCGGCTTTCATCAAAGCCTCAAAGGACATCCGTATAACTTCGTTGAATCCGTCTTCCTGGCTTGCAACTTCCGTCAAAAGTGCCGTAATTTGTGTCTTGCTTAATTGCATCGGGTCTTCTTTTTTAGTGTGGTTTTGCGACCACTAAAATGAAGACCTTTTTTCTTTTTTCAGACACACTTTTTGGAACACTATCAGATTTCAAGATATTATTTGAACCTTCAAACATAAAAAACCAGTCCCGGTGAGGTGGCCCGCCGGGACTGAACAATTTACCCTGTCAAAGTTTTAAAATTGGAATTGTCCTATGAAAATTCATCCGACAATTCGCACATAATAGGCTCCGAGTGGTTCTTTTTCGAAATTCAAAGTTCGTATAGTTCCTACTGGCACAAGAGTATAATCTTCATTACTACTTCTCCAAGATTGTTTACTAGTTGTACCAGTGTTGTGAGGCTTCCCCGCATTTAGGAACGTGTCGTAAATAACTTTCCGGTTTTCAATTTGCCGGAGCAATTCTGTAATTCCAATTTGAATTGACCTTGTCGTGTTTGATATTGCATGTTTCCCAAAATTTTTCATTCTTTTTTTTGCCGGTTAAGAATTTTCTGCGAATGATCTGGGTCTCAATTTTCAAGCTTGATTTCAGGTCTGTATTTCGTTGATCGATTAGTTTTTTGGCGGTTTGGGCTGAGTCCAGTTTGATACCACTCAATATCTTGTCACTGCCGGGAATAGCCGATGTTCAATAGGGTTATATTTAGAGCAATAAGGCGGATAATGGGCGATTATGAACTTTACTCCCAATTCATCGGCCAATTGCTGCACCTGTTCTTTGAAAAGACTGTTTCTACTGCCGTTGGAGCCTCCGCCATCACATAGGATAAGAATAGGCTGGTCTTTATTGTATCTCTTACTTCCATGTTTGTTCCACCACCTCCGAATACATTCCACGCTGAATTCTGCTGTGTCGCCTGATGTGCCAATGAACATATATCCATTATTGAGTCCCAAGTCATAAATCCCTGTGGTACGATTTTGCCCGTGGCAAAACTGTTAAAGTCGTGGTCATAACAGGCAACTTTCCCATCTGCAAGCACGGCCCGAACGGTAAAAATCACCTAAATACTCCTTTTTCTTGGCATCTATGCTCAAAACGGCATGCCCGCGAGAAAGGTGGTACCGCTTTAGGCTTTTTATCCTTTCAAATTGTTCATTCCGACCTTCAACCTCTTTCATCACCGTGTCTTTTGACATCTTCCGCTTGCCTAAATCAACTTTCGACAATAATCGATATACAACCTCACGACATACCTTGATTCCTTTATCCGACATCTTCTTCCGAATCTCTTCAATACTTAGATACGTCCAGCGAGTCCCATGAACCGGGCAACCTGCCGTATGCGAATCAATTACTTCTTCGAACTTCTTCATCAACTTCGGCTCGTTTGATTCTTTGCTCCGACGGCCACCACCAGCCTTGCGAATCCGATCCTTCAAAAAACTTTTTTTTCGAACTCATCAAGCCCAGATTGAATAGTCTTGGCTGATATCTTGAACAACCGGGAAATGTACGCAACCCCGCCATGACCTAGTTTTCGTGCTTCTATGGCAGCATAGTGCCGCCGGTCTTTTTCGTTCAGACTCTCGAACATGTAAATCATATCCTGCTCGATTTCTGGTGGGTACGGAAATTCAACTTTTTTCATCCCCAAATTTAATTCCTTACCTTGAAACCCGAAAGTTATTTACGACACGTTCCTAAATTGGTTCACTACTAGTGAATGGGCTGGAATTCTAAGAGGTTAACAATATTTTCCATTTTCATTTTATCAGAATGATTAATAGTGTATTGAGACAGGTTTATCTCGAACCTTAAATGATGACTTAAGAGTTCACCCCAATAAACGCTAACTCGCCCTTCTTTATATTTACATTTACCTATAAACCCAAATGTTTTTCCGGCAGAAATTTTCTCCACAGTAATTTTCAGTGTTTTCGGGTGCTAAATCTGTAAGCCGACTTTTACATACCGGATGTTGATGCTATCAGGAAGATGGGAAAGATAAGTGCCTTGATAGTCAAAAAAGTCAAAATACAATTTCGAGTTAAGGTTTTCATATCCGAATCGTTCTAAATACCCCCATTGAATAACACTGTTAATATTATGCATAGAGGTGTCAATAAAGAATGTCATAATCAAGGTGTCGCCAGCATAATTAATTTGACGAGTTTCTTTTTTCATGGAACCAATGTTATGGCTATATAAACAACCAAGCAACAATACAAATAAGAATATCCAATAGACTTTGTTCCAAGTATATGCCATTTTTTATTGATTATCATTGTTTGAATTGAATCTGTTACTCATCTGCTGCATCATTTCCGGATTATTTCGGGCAGTCGACTCAATTAAAGAAACAATATTGCCTTTATGGAGTGCAATAATCATAGCTAGTTTAGGTCCGACAGACATAAAACCCAAATCTTCATTTGTCGGATGTTGTATTCCCGAATTGTGTCCCATGCCATGCAATATGCATAGAGATACAGCATCAGTCATATTTAGAAATGAATATGTTCCTGTCACGCTTCCTGTTACAGTTACGCCGTTGGGATATTTAAATATTTCCTCATTCATAGTGGAAGTGGCAATTACATAACCCCAATTTTGAGGCCCTCTGTCTGATAACTCCGGTTATCAAACGAAGGCGTTTTTAAAAATTTATCCTTAAGCCCCGTTTTAAATTCCTCACTCAAATAACCCTTGTCTAAATTCCCAAGGATAAAATTTGCCGCCTCTTTTTTATTGCCCCCCACAACGGCAACAGCGTCAGTTGTCTTAATTTTGGTTATATCAAATTTTTTCGAGTCGCCTACCATGACCACGTTCGTAGTCAAATTTGCGGCATTGATAAACTTTTCGAGTATTGACTTTAGCCCTTTTATCACACTTTTATCCGCACCATTTAATCCCAGTACATAGATAGTGTTCCCCATTTTGCATATTTCCTATTCCCCGTTCCTGTACTTTTTTTTGCCGTCTATCATATCCTGCATTCCCGGATTCCAGGATGTGAACATCCCATTGGGATCAATAAATATTACCGGATTGTCCTTGGCATAGTTGTACGGCGAAAACCATGATGAAGCATCAACAAGACGGTTACCTTGATATAGACGCGCTTGTCTTTCTCAAGCCGCTGCATAACGCGGAGCCGTTTGACCGTTTTACCATCAAGGTGTATCATACCGCAAAAGTTAATTTATGCTAACTTTTCGCAAACCACTTTCCGACGGGTATTAACCAGCAAAGCAAAGGCCTCATATATTTAGTTTTTTAAAGGTTTAATTAGAGCCATACATGGTTTTGATTCTTTTCGCTTTGCCAAGCTTTCATACAAACAATCTAAATCCAAGCCTTCAACGTTGAACGCTTCCAGGAATTTTTTTTTGGATTTTAAATCCAGTTCGCTAGCATTTATATAGTCAATATTGTTGAAATATAAATCGTCAAAAAAATCTTTAAAGTCATTATCGTTGAAGCCTTTTAGTTTGTAAAGAATTTCGCTTCTGGTGTTAAAGCGAATATTAAATCGCCCTCATATAAGAATAAATAATTAGAAGATTGGTCCCAGGTAATGTGGATGAGGAAAAATATAATATTTTGAAAACCCCTTGGAGCCTAATTTCCTATATGTAATTGGTTCTTTTAGAAACGAGCAAATAACATCCGCGCTGTCAACATTAAAAATGTAAGGAATTATATTTATCTTTGCAAGAAGTAACATTTTTTCTGAATACTTTTCATAGCCAACTGAATCAATCTGTTGACCCTTTATGCTATGTGGAAATAGTAAAATGAAAAAAAGTATCAATTGTGAAAAAGGTATGCTATACTTCTTGAAATACGGAGTCCGCGTGGAAAAAAAATGCATTGTTTGATTGCTGAGGTAAATTTTGCGGTTGAGGTGAGTGGTGCCTGGCAAAAAAATTAATGCCTTCATTCAAAATATCGGCATTTATTTTGCCCAATTCCTTCGTTGCAGCAAACCTTTTATAATATTCCATGTTATTTCTTTTGTTTCTTGTTTTGAAAATATACGCCCTCTTCTTTATATGCTCTTTGACCACTGGGATTTGTGCTTTCATGGCCTGTTCTGGAATCCGGATGCCGTTTTAACCACTCAATATATTCTGCAAGGTTCTGAACTTCGTATATTGCGTGGCCACCTTCATGTGCTAATGTGGCACCAACTGTTTCAGATGATTTGTTTAAAACTATAGATACTGTGTTTTTCCAAATTGTGATTTTACAGTCAAAACTAATTTTTCTCTTTGGTATTATTGTCAATTAGCATATAAGCATTATTAGGGTTGGCTTTTGTTATGCCGTCTACTTTCTGCCCTGTTTTATCATTAACCAAATTATCTTTAGTGATAATATACACGTCGACTGCATTACCACCAGCATCTTTTAGATCATTCAGTGCATCATACTCTTCCAAATTATTATCTTTCAAATCTGCAATAGCAGACTCTACAATTTGATACTTTTCATTGGCAGAGTTAAATGCATTTTCGGCTCTCCTTAATTCCTTTTGCAGTTTTTTATATTCTTTGGATTTATTATCACCATTAAAAGATTCTAAATTCTTCTGTGCTTCGCTTAGGAACGTGTCGTAAATAACTTTCGGTTTCAAGGTAAGGAATTAAATTTGGGGATGAAAAAGTTGAATTTCCGTACCCACCAGAAATCGAGCAGGATATGATTTACATGTTCGAGAGTCTGAACGAAAAGACCGGCGGCACTATGCTGCCATAGAAGCACGAAAACTAGGTCATGGCGGGGTTGCGTACATTTCCCGGTTGTTCAAGATATCAGCCAAGACTATTCAATCTGGGCTTGATGAGTTCGAAAAAAGGTTTTTGAAGGATCGGATTCGCAAGGCTGGTGGTGGCCGTCGGAGCAAAGAATCAAACGAGCCGAAGTTGATGAAGAAGTTCGAAGAAGTAATTGATTCGCATACGGCAAGTTGCCCGGTTCATGGGACTCGCTGGACGTATCTAAGTATTGAAGAGATTCGGAAGAAGATGTCGGATAAAGGAATCAAGGTATGTCGTGAGGTTGTATATCGATTATTGTCGAAAGTTGATTTAGGCAAGCGGAAGATGTCAAAAGACACGGTGATGAAAGAGGTTGAAGGCCGGAATGAACAGTTTGAAAGGATAAAAAACTTGAAGCGCTACCACCTTTCTCGCGGGCATGCTGTTTTGAGCATAGATGCCAAGAAGAAAGAGTATTTAGGTGATTTTTACCGTTCGGGCGGTGTGTTTGCAGATGGGAAGGTTGCCTGTTATGACCATGACTTTAATAGTTTTGCCACCGGCAAAATCGTACCCAAGAGGATTTATGACTTGGGACTCAATAATGGATATATGTTCATTGGCACATCAGGCGACACAGCAGAATTCAGCGTGGAATGTATTCGGAGGTGGTGGAACAAACATGGAAGTAAGAGATACAATAAAGACCAGCCTATTCTTATCCTATGTGATGGCGGAGGCCCAACGGCAGTAGAAACAGTCTTTTCAAAGAACAGGTGCAGCAATTGGCCGATGAATTGGGAGTAAAGTTCATAATCGCCCATTATCCGCTTATTGCTCTAAATATAACCCTATTGAACATCGGCTATTCCCGGCAGTGACAAGATATTGGAGTGGTATCAAACTGGACTCAGCCCAAACCGCCAAAAAACTAATCGATCAACGAAATACAGACCTGAAATCAAGCTTGAAAATTGAGACCCAGATCATTCGCAGAAAATTCTTAACCGGCAAAAAAAGAATGAAAAATTTTGGGAAACATGCAATATCAACACGACAAGGTCAATTCAAATTGGAATTACAGAATTGCTCCGGCAAATTGAAAACCGAAAGTTGTTACGACACGTTCCTTAACCGCTTCTGCGCATTGTCTCTTTCCTCTTTATGCCCATTGACGATTTCCATTCCAAATGGGTCGATTTGTAAAATCGGGTTGTTGTCAACATATCCGTATCCAGAAAGATTAAAATATTTTTCAGCCAAAGGATCCACACTCCACCACCTCCCCAAACTCCCGTCATACCACCTCGCCCCGTAATCCATCCAGTTCAATCCAAAATCACCGCTCAGCTCCTTGCCATTGTACTTGTAGAGATTGTCCTGCGCCGCATCATTCATCCACGGCCCGGCCATATCAAGGCCGAAGGGGTAAAAGTGATTTTCTTGAAGTATTTCGTTCGAGGCCGTGTTCGTCACGTCCACCACGCCGTTGCTGTTTTTGTCCGTGAAGGTCAGGCGGGTGTTGCCGAGGTGGCCGCGGATGGCGTATTCATAACGCAAGGCACTGCCGTTGTTGTATACCCGGCCTTCGGCGTGGTATATCGCTTCGAGCACCGTACCTCCGGCGGTGGTGTAGCGGTATTCGATGCCGCTGATGTAATCCTGGCGGTATTGCAACACGCCGTTGTCGGTCACGGTTTTGCGGCCTGCGGTATTATGAGGAATCGAGTTTCTCGCCAGGCACTGCTCGCGTGTGCGCGAGGTGAAACCCTCGCGCGGCGAACGGGTACCTGAAATGGGAACACCAAGCGAGGCGGAAAATTGCCGATGGTGATCCATCGCTCGCCCCCTGGGCAGTGTAGGTTCAGAAATCCGGTACCAACGCGCGGTATCCGACATGACTCCATGCTGATTGACGATCTGGGGAGTATACGGCAATTCCGGAGCATGGAATTGGTCAGGGAGTCGTAAACAATCGGGGGATCGACAGAAACATACAACCCCATTTCCTTCGCGGCGTACATATAATCCTTATAACTAGCCGTCAATGACTCGCCGGGAGAAGCATAAAAACCGATGCAGTAGACCTTGTCTTTTACCAATGACGAGATCAGCCTCCCGAGCAGGTATTCGCGGTATACGTAGTCGTTCGTTGTCGTGTCATCCGTTGCGAAAACGAATAGCCCGCAGTAGGCTTTTCCGTCGGCTGCTTGCTGGTAGCCACAGAAGTTATACGGTACCGATGCGTGCGCAGAGCAGGCATTGAAATAGTCGGAAGTTCCGTTAGTAGGTCTGACCCATTCATGTACATAATCATGCTGCATCCCCGCCGCTGCTACCGTAGAAAAAGAACTGGGGCACATATTGTAGATTTCAAAGCTGGGGTTGGCTACCAGGTTAATTTGGGCGGGTAAATTCTGCGAGAAAAAAAGCAGGAACATGAGGGTATGGAGACAAAAAGAGTAGGAAGGCATAAAATTGCGCAGATTTTGTCACATTGAGATGGTCTAAAAAGCCTGCCGTGGCTCTCGTTAAATCTGCTTTTTCACATAGTACTCCGTTTTAATTGTGAAAATTACAATCTTGTTCTTTCTCTACTTATTTTTGCACCAGGTTTCGGGAGGGGCAGGACAATGTATTTTTGGCTTTGACGAAGTTTTCGGGTTCGGTATGTTCTTATTCTGGTAGGCGTACTCGGCCGTTACATTGGCCCAAAGCTTATCCACGACCAAAGGGGTACTGGGATACGGAGGGAAGGCACTTGCCAAGACGGATTTAGATGAACTTGATAGGAAAATAACTGTTATTCAACTCTTTTCTTATAATGATTGAATCACCTGTATTTTCGCCTTTGTATTTATATTCATATATATCAATTTTACTCCATATGAAAAATAGGTTGATCATTTTTTCTTCGTGAATAAAATTAAGCGAATCGCTCGAAAATTTTACAATTTTAACACCTGTTGGAAAGGTGAGTACAGAGTCAATGTAATAAATATTTGAACAAACCCCAATAGAATCACACGAAAAAATATTTTGCCCATCAATGTTTATAGAAAAATCAATGCATTTTTTGGTTACTGGCTGATATGACAAATGCATTGAAAAATTGCCCTTGTATTTTTTCCGTAAAGAGACTTGGTTACTGGAAAAAATAATAATCGCAACTGCGATAACAATGGCTGAAATCTTTTTTAGGTGTGGAATAAACGATGCTCTCATTTTTTAGGCTTTTTTCTGCGTGATATTGCATCCCCTGACCATATAATGCCACGAGCTGAGCCAACAAGCGGCATTCCGTTAGCGTCGTGATTGGCACCATTGTTAAACCCATTATGATAACTTTTTGCGATTGCCTGAAATTGGTCAGCAGAAACAGATTTAGCATCAATATAACTTTCGGTACTTCGTGCATTAGATTCAGATAGTTCCCACTAAACACCCCTCCGTTACATGAGGCAAATTTAATAAATGCCCAAGGCTCTGTGCAACGGTTTCGGAACCGTCGAGGCTCCCCATGGTTTTTTTTCAAACCTAGCAGCGCTAACAAACAATACTCTACCGCCTAATTGATTAGTAGATCCAAAGATTTCATTTCCACCAGGTTCTGTAACGTCTGCAAATACCACTAAATGATCGCTATCTTTTACTTCATCCATATTGTTTGCAACTTCAAAGTTGAATTCCATACTATAATCATATCCATCTATATCTTCACCTTTGTATATTGATTCAATTTCATCTTTTAAGTAATTCAAAAAGTCTGCCATATCCATATCTTTTTTGGATGACATATTAATCAATTTGCCCGATACTGTAATCCGTATTAAGTCCCTTCCATCTTTACCCCCTCCAAGAACTGTATCTACCCCTACTTGTTTGCCATTTGGGTCAATGAATCTAACAGGGTTATTCAAAGTATAGTTGTATGGTGAATAATTTGAATATTTTTCCACCATCGGATCGACCAACCACCACCTCCCCACACTTGCGTCATACCACCTCGCCCCGTAATCCATCCAGTTCAATCCAAAGTCGCCGTTATACTCTTTTCCGTTGTATTTGTATTGATTATCCAGCGCCGCGTCGTTCATCCACGGCCCTGCCATATCCAACCCGAAGGGGTAAAAATGGTTTTCCTGGAGTATTTCGTTCGAGGCCGTGTTCGTCACATCCACCACCCCGTTGCCGTTTTTGTCCGTGAAGGTCAGGCGGGTGTTGCCGAGGTGATCGCGGATGGCGTAAAATGGATAATCGTGCTGTACGTTTGCGCTTGGCGGCAACACCAAGCGCGGCGAAAAAACAATGCTGAGTTTGATCAATTTCATCCCGACTTCCATAAAGTCTTTGGTTTCGGGGCTATTCACTCAACTTAAACCACGCAAAGTGCGCGGACTATTGATAACTAAAAATATACACAATGATCGTATCATCATCGATTACTGTTAAATCTCTTGGCAATTTTGAGTCTTTTAGATATGTTATCTTCTTTATTCTGTCGGAATTTATTTCATTCATGGCGCCATTCTCCATCAATTTTATTAGATAGCGCTTATTTCTATTTTTTTCCGTTTCAATAACCATTAGTTCATCCGACAAAAGAAGGCTCTTTTCACACCAGGCAACCCCATATAGTTTCAATGAATCAGAGGATAAATCCGCATTGTATTCACATTTTTCTGTACCTTCTTCAGCATATTTGTATACAGAATGCTTTAAGAATGGTGTTACGCACCCGTAGTTAAATTTAATGGGGTTTGAAAAACCATCAGCGGGTTTTAATTGATACTCGATTAATCGATTTAAAGAATCATAGCCAAAAAAAGCAAGCAGCGTATCAACATCTAAATAATTCTCTTTATTTATCCATAATTGCATTGTTTTTTCTGGCAACCCAAACGAGTTGTATAATATTGTATCCATAAGGATGAAATTGCCCCCGCCTACATACCAATTTTTATAGAAATTCGTCACTGAGCTTCTTTTTAGCCCTTCTGAATATATTTCCGTTACACTATTAAATAAATTGAAAATATCGCTTGAATCTGTGCTATACATCCCAAAACGTTTGGTTACCTTTTGAATTGACCCCATATATTCATAAGTTATTTCGGCTTTTTCTTTGTCAATTATTCTTGTTTCGTTGATGGGTTCAAACCTTTCATTAAAAAGAATGCTATAAGATTCCAAAGAATCACTTTTATGTCCATTTCGTATCGAGATCGTATAAGAAGCGCAATTGACTGATTTAATATCAAGCCTCATTAGATCATCCAAAGGGAATAAGGATTTGTTTAGGTGCTCAAAATAAAAATCATAGTCGCCAGATTGGCAAAGCAATAGATTTGAGAGTAATAACAATCCAGAAAGGGTAGGTATAACTTTCATGATGATTGGCATGTGACTACTTCAATTTAATAATTTGTGACAGATAACTCAAATTATGGTGTATTTGTTTTTGGGATTTTTGACGCTTCTTTGTTGCCTCGCAATGTATTAATAGCAGTGATAAAATCTTCTAATGACTCGTCTCCCCATTTAGTAGTGCCGACAACTCTATGATTCCAAACAGCCGCCTCAAATATGTTACCATGTTCACTGTCGCTTAACGTGCCTATAATTCCATCTTTGTATTTAAAGACGTTACCGTTTTGACTAAAATTGCCATCGACTCTTTTCTTGCTAGGGTTTTCATAACGGTTTCTACCATAATGAATCGCTTCGTGCAAAATTGTAGATACAATTGCTAGCAGAGCGGCTTCTCTGTTTTCAAGTGTAGCGCTTTCCAACTGTTTTACTAATTCAATGTTTATTTCAATAGTATTTTCGTTTGGTGACGTATTACAACCATTGGCTAAGCCATAACCACATGGAGTATCTCTGATAACTATCTCAATTCCTTCTCCCCATGTTAGAATGTCGGCAACTATGTTTTCATCTGTATAATTACCTAATATTCTTAACCCAGAACTAATATCCGGGTCTTTTAAAATATCTTGCAGGCCTTGCCCGCTTAAGAACTCGGTTAATGTTTTGTATTGTTCGTAATCACTTCCTGACGGGTATTTTAAAAAACCGCCAAGATCTACATGAGCAATTGGGCTATCTCCGCCATAAACAAACCCTGATTCGGTAGGATATACTTCCACCAACGGATCTACACACCACCACCTCCCAACACTCCCGTCATACCACCTCGCCCCGTAATCCATCCAGTTCAATCCAAAATCACCGTTCAATTCCTTGCCGTTGTACTTGTACAGATTGTCCTGCGCCGCATCGTTCATCCACGGCCCTGCCATATCCAACCCGAAGGGGTAAAAGTGGTTTTCCTGGAGTATTTCATTCGAGGCCGTGTTCGTCACATCCACCACGCCGTTGCCGTTTTTGTCCGTGAAGGTCAGGCGGGTGTTGCCGAGGTGATCGCGGATGACGTATTCATAACGCAGGGTACCGCCGTTGTTGTATACACGACCTTCGGCGTGGTATATCGCTTCGAGCACCGTACCTCCGGCGGTGGTGTAGCGGTATTCGATGCCCCCCACATACTCCTGCCGGTATTGGAGCGCGCCGCCGTCGGTCACGGTTTTGCGGATAGTGGGGTTGGAAGGACTAGCGTTTCGTGTTGAAATACGGCTGTCTTATACTATTGGTTGACAAGTTGTATCTTCAGTGAATTAATAATGCCATCTAACACCTTAGATTTGGGTTGATTTGTATTATTCTGAGTGAGTTCAATCTCAAATGCCATATGCATAGGCACAAATTCGCCGATAAACGTGCATCTATGCCCTACCTTATAGCTATATTCAGATATAAAACCGTATAATGTATTATTTGAAATCCTTTTAACTCTTGTTACTCTTCCTTCTGGTAATAAGGCCCTAAATGTCTTTTTCATATAATTGATCGGTATGCTATCAGGAAGGCGGGAGATGGGTATATCTTGTTTTTCTAAAAATCCGAAATATAATTCCGAGTCTATGCTTTTATCCAACCCTTTCCAAGTATCCCCATTGTATAACGCTCGTAAGTTTCTCCATGGAAGAGTCAATTGAAAATGTTATACTTAAAGTATCTTCAGCATAAATAACCTGGAATTGTTCAGTTTTTTGAAGGGGTGCTCTATGTGCAGATAAACACCCAAGTGTTATAGTGAATAAAAAGACAAATATCCAATTGTGCTTAAAATAATTTTGTGTCAACATTTTATACAATGGTTCGTGAAGAATTTCAGGCTTACCGATGCCGCCGCATATGTTGAAAAACAAAAAGCATATACGTTTGATTTGCTCACACCTGAACACGCACACGTTATGACAGGTACCCGGAAGTCCCTGGATGCAAAAATAGACAATTTACAGGCCTGGCTCAGTGCCAAAGCACCAACCAAACCAAAACAGAAAACCATATTTATCCGGACGTACAACGGCAATACGGCGCGCGGGGCTGTCGCATAAACACTGTTTTGGCAGGATTGAAACTTTTTAAACAGGATGAACAGGATAAATGAATCGGCTGCGCCCCCAAAACTGCACGTTTGACTCAGGAGCAACAGACGCCGGCGCCCGGTATAATTTCCCCGGCCTATATTTGCCTGAACAAAGCAACATAACCCATGAAGCAGGCCTTTTTTGCGCTTTTACTCTTTCTTCCCCTGTCTGCCGCTATCGCCCAGCAGCAGGGAGAACGCCCAAAAATCGGCCTCGCCCTATCCGGCGGCGGGGCCAAGGGCCTGGCCCATATCGGCATACTGAAGGCCATCGATTCGGCAGGATTGAAGATCGATTACATTACGGGCACCAGCATGGGCAGTATTGTGGGCGGATTGTATGCCCTCGGATACTCCGCAGATTCGATCGAAAGCATGGCGCGCCGGATGGACTGGGATGTGTTGCTCTCGAACCAGACTTCCCTGCGCGCGCTGATTATCGAGGAAAAGGAGGAATACGGCAAATATGCCCTCGAATTGCCTTGGGTCGGCGGCAAGTTCAGGCTCGCTACCGGCGTTTTGGAAAGTCAGGAAATGTGGCTGAAACTGAATGAAGTGTTCGCTCCTGCCTACAACATCACCGCGTTCGACAGTATGCCGATACCGTTCCGCTGCATCGCCACGGAGATCAGTTCCGGCAATGCCAGGGTGCTCGACCACGGCAACCTCGTAACAGCCATTCGGGCGAGCATGGCCATCCCCTCGGTTTTTACTGCGGTAGATGTCGACGGTTGCGCCCTGGTCGACGGCGGTATCGTGCGCAATTTTCCGGTTTCCGACGTCAAGGCTATGGGCGCCAGGTATATCATCGGCAGCAGTGTGTCCAGCGGACTGCTGCCGGAGGAAAAACTGATCGATGCGGCGCAGATACTGATGCAGGTGATTTTCCTCGGGAGACGGCCTGCAGCACGAGGAACAGGCCGGTTTGTGCCAGCTCTATATCGAAAACCCGCTCTACGATTACAGCGCCGCCAGTTTTGGCAAGTCCGACGAGATCATCAACCTGGGCCTGGAACGCGGCCGGTTGATCTATCCCCTGCTCAAACATTTATCCGACTCCCTCGACGCCCTCTACGGCAAACCCGCAACCATCCGAAAGCCGCTGCCACGGGCCGATTCCGTGCTGATCTCCTCCTATGAAGTGCGCGGGCTGTACCGCACCGACGAGCATTTCTTTACCAAAATGATGGATTTTCAGACGGGCCGTTATTACGACGTAGCCCGGTTGGCAAGGCGCGTGCGCAATGTTTTCGGCACCCGCTATTATCAGCGCATACAGTACGGAATCGAACAGCAACCCGACGGGAGCTCCCGGATTGTATTTGACGTAAAGGAAAATGCGCCGACACAGGCCAAACTCGGCCTGCACTACAATTCATTCAGCAGCATCAGCCTCATCGCCAACCTGACCACGCGCAACATGTTCATGCCGGCATCCCGAAGCCTTGTCACCCTGGCGCTCAGCGAAAACTTCCGCGCGCGGGGCGAACACCTGCAACAGTTCGGCGCCAGAAACAGGCTGGCCGTTCTGGGCGCCCTGCAGTTCGAAACATTCGGGTTCAAAACGTACCAAAAGTTCAGGGCCGACGGACTGCAACGCCAATACTTCTTTCGCGGCGATGCACGCGTCCAGTTTTCCAACAACCAGCGCTTTGCCCTGGGCGCCGGCTGGCGATTCGATTGGGTCAAATACAAACCCTCGATTCTTTCACAGTTCGACCTGAAAGGCGACAACCGCATCCATACTGCCCTGTTGTACTGGCACTACAATACGCTGGATGCTTCGGTCTTGTCAAAAAAAGGGCTTAAGATTAAAGCGGAAGCGGGTTATGTGTTCCGGCAAAAGCCGTTGCTGACCTATCTGGAAAACGGCGAACCCGTGAGCGACCCCGATTCATTGGGGATCAATTACAACAACTACCCGCACTGTACCCTCCACCTCGAATGGTACAAACCCCTGGGCAGCCGGACCACGCTCGTGCTGTTGCAGCAAACCGGCCTGAATTTTAACTACAAGCAGAATATCCTCAATGATTTTGCGGTTGGCGGACTAACACCTCAGTTTCGCAACCAGATTACGTTCGCAGGCTTGCAGGAAGCGACGTTTTACAGCCCGAGCGTCGCGGCGCTTCAGGCGGGATTGCGTTTTAAAGCCTCCAATAACCTGTATATTACAGCCCTGACCAATGGTATGGTGCATAATTTTGTCAGCCACAGAGCAGGCCTTCCGGCGCCGGATTTCGTGTCGGGTCATGCCCTGACCCTGACCTACAATACGCCGATCGGCCCTATCAGGGTCAGTGCGATGTATTCCGACCAATCGAAAAAGGTGAGCACCTATATCAACCTCGGCCTGGCTTTTTAAACCCGGTAATCAACAACACTATGAAAAATCAAACCAATACCCTGATCGCGGCCAACACCCTTGGATTTGCAGCCGTCCTGGTGGTCAATTACCTGGCCAACAGCCTGCCCCTGAACGGAAAAAACACCGGAGAACTATCCGACCTGTACCCCAACCTGTTTGTACCCGCCGGACTGACGTTCGCTATCTGGGGCGTCATTTATACCTGGCTGCTGGCCCTGGTCGTCTGGCAGGTAGCCGCCCTGTTCAGCGCCCGGCTCATGGCCCGGGTGGAACCCCTGGTTCAAAAAACCGGCTGGTTGTTCGCCATCATTTGTGTCTACAATGTGCTTTGGCTGTTTGCCTGGCACTGGCAGCAGTTGCTGGCCGCCCTGCTTATCATGATTTACCTGCTGAAAAGCCTGGTCGACCTCGGTGAAAAGACCGGAAGCGGCAGGTTTAAGGCCAATATGCTGGAAAAATGGCTGGTACACGCGCCCTTCGGCATCTACCAGGGATGGATCACCATCGCGCTGATCGCCAACGTAACGGCGACGCTGGTTGCATTTCACTGGAATGGCTTTGGCGTGCCGGAATATATATGGACGATCGCAGTGATCGGCGCGGGTGTGGCTGTCGCCGCATATATGCTCTGGCGTCAGCACAATATATTTCACGGACTGGCCGTCGCCTGGGCTTTGTTCGGCATCTGGCTGAAACGCAGCGGCGCAGCCGATGCGCCGGAAGTGGCGACGGCGGCGCTGGCCGGCATGGGCATTGTGCTCCTGCTCTCGGCGTGGCGTTCCGGAAAATGGCTGTCGTACTGAATTTTTAACGGCTATTTAAAATTTGGACGCAATCCGCGTTCTTTGCCTTCTATTATTCACCAAACACATTTTACACAATGAAAAACCCATTCAAACTACTCCTGCTGTTGCTCGCAACAGCCAGCCTCGCCGTCAGCGCCTGTAAAAAAGACAAAAACGACGACGACCCCCAGGCCGGCATCGGCGAAATTAAATTTACAGTGGACGGCACGTCCCATTCGCACGACGAGATTAACGGAACCCTCACCTATACCTCCGATGACACAACCCAGTTCCTGACCGTCTGGTTCGACCCCGCCGACCAGGATCACTATTTCATTGCACTGGGCATGTCGGAGTTTTCGCCCTTCGGCTCCAGCGCCGGCGAGGATGTGTGGAATATGTTTGCCCCCGGCACAAAAACCTTTGCCAGCGAGGATGTGCAGCCCAACGGCGCAGTGGTGGAATGGCGCGCACCCGACGGCACCTACTTCAGCAGTACCCGCGGCGACCAGACCGGCAGCACCTTTACCATTACCCAGCGCGACGACTACCCGGGAGACCTGTTCCTGGGCTTTGAAGCACGCGGCACTTTTACCTGTAAGGTGTACGACGCGAACGGCAACTCCAGGACGATCAGCAACGCCAGCTGGCAAGGGATATTCCCGTTGTATTGAGCATAAGTATCAGGAGCACACAGATGACGCAGATTTAACTGATTTACACGGATTAATCTGTGCGAATCAGTTAAATCTGCGTCATCTGTGTGCCCTGCTCTTATTGGTGCGCTCGTTACCCAAATTTCTTTTGTATCCCCAAAAAGCAACATGACTACCGACACGCCATTTTAAGCCCCGCTGTCGCCGTCATCTTCCAGGTGTTTTTCCATCCAGTAATCCATGTAATCGAGAAATTCGGGCATGGGAAGCATTTCGATCTGCCCGGCATTGAACCCGTTCCGGGAAAAATCGCTGTACAACCCGGCATTGAAATCGTTGAAATCGTACCAGATGGAATTCGGGCCGGGTATTTGCGGCAGCCCTACCTCCACCAGCCAGGAGCGAACGGATTCGACCATTTTTTCCGCTTCGTGGTAGTGGCATTTTACATCGGCGCCGGAAAGGTCGGACAAGGCCTTGTGGATGCTGTACCGCTCGCCCTCCAGGAGGAGCAGTTTTTTATCCCGGTATTTATCTTCGGAATGAAATTCTTTGCAGCCCAGATCAAGCCCCGTTTCCAGGGGCATGTTCAGGCGGTAGTATTCGCCTTTTTTTGACGACTTTACCCGGGAGAGGTCGTGAATGCTGTATTTCGATTCCCGGATCATCTCGATGATCTTGTGCAGGCGCACTTCGCTCGAATCCAGCCGCTCGGAGGCGATGCGCGGGCTGAGGCGACAATACCGGAGTGTAAAAAGGAGCGGCTTCAGCAGGGTTCGGTATTCGTCGTCGTAAGGGCAGTTGATAAAAACATTCCGCTCGAATCCGGCATTTTTCATTGATCTCGTTTCAGCCACTTTTCAACGGTTCCGTCCCGCCTGTGGATCACCAGGTCATGTCCTTTGCTCCGGTATTCGATGGCAGAACTGATGGCTTCTTCCCTGGTACTGAACCTGCGCGTTGCCCGTTCAGCCCCTTCTTTCTTGACCACCCAGCCGCCGAGGCGTTTGATGATGTGGATGCGGCTTTTAGATTCAGGCATAACTGGTATTTTCTTTTGTGTACAAATATAGGGCTTATGGCTTAATGGAACGTTTGGGATTGAAATAAAAATACCCGTTAAAAGGTTCCGGCAATAATCCTAATGATGTTCAAACCCGCGTGATCTGCGCCCCGATCGCGTTGAGGCGCTGATCGATTTGCTGGTACCCGCGGTCGATCTGGTGTACGTTGTGGATGACGCTTTTGCCCTTTGCCGACAAGGCCGCAATCAGCAGTGCCTGTCCGGCACGGATATCCGGCGACGTCATCTCGATGCCGCGCAGCGGATAGCGTCGGTCGAGCCCGATGACCGTAGCGCGGTGCGGGTCGCACAGGATGATCTGGGCGCCCATGTCGATGAGTTTATCAACAAAAAACAGGCGGCTTTCAAACATTTTCTGGTGCACCAGCACGCTGCCGCGCGCCTGAGTGGCGACCACCAGAATGATCGACATCAGGTCGGGTGTGAAACCCGGCCAGGGCGCATCGTAGATGGTCAGGATCGAACCGTCGATAAAGGTCTGTATCTCGTAGTGCTCCTGCGCGGGGATGTGCAGGTCGTCGCCCCGGCGTTCGATCTGAATACCCAGGCGCTCGAAGGTGTAGGGGATAATCCCGAGATGCTCTATGCCGGCGTCCTTGATGGTGATCTCCGATTGCGTCATAGCCGCCAGACCGATAAAAGAGCCGATTTCGATCATGTCGGGCAGGCAGCGGTGCTCGGTACCGCCGAGCCGCTCCACGCCTTCAATATGGAGCAGGTTGGAGCCGAGGCCGTCGATCCTGGCGCCCATGCGCAGCAGCATCCGGCAGAGTTGCTGGACATAAGGCTCGCAGGCTGCGTTGTAAATGGTCGTTTTGCCTTTGGCCAGCACAGCCGCCATCACGACGTTGGCCGTACCGGTCACACTGATCTCGTCCATGTGCAGGTAGGCGCCCTGAAGGCCGGTTTTGGGCTGCTCTACGTAATAAATGTCTTTATCGTCGTCGTATTTGAACTCGGCGCCGAGTTTCTGAAAACCCAGAAAGTGGGTGTCGAGCCGCCGCCGTCCGATCTTGTCGCCACCGGGTTTGGGCAATGTTGCGCGCCCGAACCGCGCGAGCAGCGGCCCGATGAGCATAACCGAGCCGCGCAGGCGACCGGCGTCTTTCATAAACGTATCGGAACGCAGGTAGGCCATATCGACCGTGCCGGCGCAAAAACGGTACGTGTCGGGCGACAGGCGTTCCACGGTAACGCCCAGGCCCCGCAGGAGTTCGATGAGTTTGTTCACATCCAGGATGTCCGGTACATTGGAAATGGTGACCGGATCGTCGGTGAGCAGTACGGCGCTGATGATCTGGAGCGCTTCGTTTTTGGCGCCCTGGGGGTGCAGCGCTCCTTTAAGCGGCTTGCCGCCGATGACTTCAAAACTGTCGGATTGCATGGAATGGCATGACTGGTTTGTACGGGCTTTAACTGGATAAGGCGGCGCGAAAGTATGCAATGGGAACTAATCTACCGAATCGTACACCACCACCTTTTCCCAAAGATGCCGGCAGTTTTCGATGAACGTCAGGTGTACCGGGTGCTCCTGATAGATTGCCTCGTCTTCCTTCGAGTCGAACACCGTGAGCCAGGAAAAGGCGTACGAACGGTCGACCACGCTGCGGTCGGTATCGGCAGGTGTGCCCAGATGGCTCATTTTGATGGTTTCGATCGAGGCAAGACTGCGGATACCGGCGGCGAGTTGCTGTCGGTCCGCATCCGAGGCCTGGGGGTTCATCCAGAAAAAAACATGGTGTACAAACATAACCGGAGTGGTTTTAAGAGGCAAAAATGGATAATTATGGGCAAAGATTGAGCACAAACATCGGACAGGTTATTTAGTTTTGCGTGCCAAAACCGGTTAAAATACAATTATCAAAGGCTATGGAAGCTTACGGCGCGATACTCAACCTTGTTATTCCTGTTTTTTTCCTGCTGTATTTTATCGAGAAGATCGTCGCCTGGCGACGCGGGGCGAAGGTCATCCGCGGACTGGACAGTGTTTCCAGTTTCAGTTCGGGCATCACCAACGTGGTGAAGGATGTGCTCGGGCTCAGCGTGGGTATCATCAGTTACAACTGGCTCGTCGGGAAGGTGGCGCTGGTGCATGTGGAGGCGACCTGGCTGCTTTATGCCATTGCCTTTGTCGCAGTCGATTTCCAGGGCTACTGGGTACACCGCTGGAGCCACGAGATCAATTTCCTGTGGAACCGCCACATCATCCACCACAGCAGCGAAGAGTTCAACCTCTCCTGCGCCCTGCGGCAGTCGATATCCACGTTTGTCAACTACTTCACTTTCCTGCTCCTGCCCGCCGCATTGCTGGGCGTGCCGGGCAAGGTGGTGGCAGTCATCGGCCCGTTGCACCTGTTCCTGCAATACTGGTACCACACCCGGCTGATCGGCAAAATGGGCTGGCTGGAACACGTGATCGTCACGCCCTCGCACCACCGCGTACACCATGCCATCAACTCCGTGTACATGGACAGAAACTACGGGCAAATCTTTATTTTTTGGGACAAATGGTTCGGCACCTTCCAGCCCGAACTGGAGGAGGAGCCGCCAGTGTACGGTGTAAAACGCCCGGTGCGCACCTGGAACCCCTTCAAAATCAATTTCCAGCACTTCTGGCTGATGCTTACCGATGCCTGGCATACCCGCAACTGGTGGGACAAACTCCGGCTGTGGTTCATGCCTACGGGCTGGCGTCCCGACGATGTGAAAGAACGTTTTCCCGTACAGAGCATTTCCGACGTCCATCACTTTGAAAAGTTCGACACCAAAGCCTCACGCGCACTCGTGGCATGGTCATGGGTGCAGATGTTTTTCAACTATTTCCTGCTCATCTATTTCTTCGCTTTTATCGGGAAAATAGGCTCGCCGGGCGTGTTCCTGTACGGCGCATTCATTTTTGCCTCCATTTTCGCCTACACCGAACTCATGGACCGCAACCGCTATGCACACCTGTATGAAATACTGAAATCGGTGTTTGGCCTGTACCTGGTCTGGCAGGCCGGCGGCGACTGGTTTGGCGCGCGCGACCACGTCGGCATGTGGTACGTGCATATCGTAACGGCCTACTGCATCCTTTCGGCCATGGTGGCTACCTTGCTGGTGGAACTGGAAATCAAACGGGAGGTACCGGTATTTGCCCGGTAACAGGCTATTTCACCGAATACCGGAACCAGTCAATCCCCCTTTCCCCGTCGGGTCCCTGTACCACTATTTCCACAATGAAATCGCCCCGGTCGTCCGGGTGGTTGAACATGATCGTCGCCTTGCCCTGCGCGTCGGTCCGGAGCGCCGGACTCCAGTAGAGCACAGGGCGCAGTTCGGGTCCGGACGCGTCCGCTTCGATCCCCGGGAATGGCGCCTCCGGCATAAATCCGTGCAGCGGGAAAAATATTGGCCTCCTGTTCGGACGGCAGCACGCCGTTCCGGCGAAGGGTTTTGATTCGGATCACGCCACCTGAGCCTATGGCCGGAAAATGTTTGCGCAGCAGCTTCGGTTCGTACAACAAATCGATGGTATCGATGTCGGCAGGTTTCAGGCGGGCAATGAAATCAGCGTCGAAAGTGGCCTTGTTGTCGAGCAGGAAAAGCGGCGCGTGTCCGAATTCTTCCAGTTGCGCCGTATTGTACATGCCGGCCTTGTAGGCGCCCTTGTGCGATGAAAATTTGACCATCCACACGACTTCCTGGAAAAACGTCGCCAGGTCGGGAAAACGCTCGTAATCCTGTACCGGGTAACTGCGCCTGGTTTCCCATTCCGTGACGGGCAATACACTGACGGCGCGTTGCAGTTTTGTTTCCACCGCAGCGTACAACTGGTAAATCTTTTTCCGTTTCCGGCTCTGCTCCAGGTATTCGAGTATGCCCGGGGTGTAGGGCAACCGGGTGCGTACAAACCGGGTCGTGTCTTTTTCCCAGTCCACCCTGATCCGTGTTCCGCTGCGTTCCAGTATCTGTATGCGCCGCATGCCGCTGTAAGGCGGGACGCGCAGCAAAAAATGCCCGTTGGCATCTGTTTCTGCAAAATGAACCTCGTTTGTTTCTACATCCAGCGCAGCCAGCAACGGCGTTTGGAGGGGCTTGCCGTCTGGCAGCAGAGCGGTTCCGGCCCAACCGGCATCCGGCAGCCAGCGCGCATTACCGGGCAGTTCATCGCCGGTGAAAATGGCACTTTTATACAGCACGGCCCGACCGGTCAGTCGCTCGTCGCGGACGCTCACAGATCCCACTGCCTCTACGGGCTTACCGTCCCGGTCCGTGACGGTGATGTGCAGGCTCACAGGCTGTCGGGGCGAAACCGGCGCGTTGCCGTCGGGCCGGATATCCACCCGCAATAATTTTGCAGCGGGTTCTGAGCCGTCGTAAAAATAAGAGGTGTCCGGCACAGCCACATCTCCGGGCAAGGGCTTCAGGTCGCTGTAGACCGGGACCACGGCATTGATCAGCTCTGTACTCCGGCGCTCCGCATCGCGGGCAGTAAAATGAAACTGGTAAAAGCCGGCATCGAGTTCGTACGGTATCTCGTAGTATCCGCTGCAGTTGACCTTGCCTTTTGTATCCAGGAATGTCTCCCAGACCGTTTTCCCTGCCGGATCGACGACCGTCAGGTGTGGGGCAAAAGATCGTTCCTGCAGGTGTGCGGGCAGGTACAACTGAAACCAGGCGACCTCCCCGGCCACATAAAACGACTTATCGAAGTGCAGCAGCGCCGTTTCCGGCTGCGCCGAAACCCTTGCCGGGCCCTCAAGGAGGAGAAAAAGTATGCAAAAAAACAACAGGCGTTTCATCATTTGTCTATTCAGTCCACCAGGAAGGTTTGTCCGGTTGCGCGCCGCCCTCTAACAGGCAATCGTCGCAGGGTGTAGGGTGGATACGGGGGTTAAATGGCGGCGGCAGGGGACAGTAGCGGTCCGGATTGCCGGCAGCATCGGGGGAAATATAAATACGCGAGGTATCTTCCTGTGCCGCATAGAAAAATCCGTAGACCGGTATTTCCGGGTGCGTAGGGCTTGAAATATTGCTGCGTATGGCCCCGGCAGGCGGGTCGAACTGGGTGCCTTTCCGGGCGAGCAGCTGGTTGAGTTCTTCAAAATATCCATACGCATTGGCGCCGATGGTTTGCTGGTACACGAGCAGGTAGAACCCTTCCGAAAACCGGGTGTCGATGGCCGTTTCCACCAGCGGATACTTGTCCAGATGATCGGCGGGCAAACCGGCGCCATCGAAAATATGCAGGGTCTCTGCGAGCAGTTTGCGCACGACATAGCAGGTTTTGGGCAGATTATTGATGTAGGCCGGCAGTTCGGGCAGGTCGGTCAATTTATAACCCTGGTCGATCTCCCAGCGTATATGTGCGCGGTCCTGGCTGCCCGGGACCGTCAATCCGGCATCAAGCGAAATACGGAGGGTGGGCCGCAGCACCGGCACATCGTCGGCGTTGAGGTATTCGCGTTCGACGATCTCCGCATGCAGGCTGTCGACCGGTGCGGGCGCCGGAAGTGTTTCCCACGCCGATTCGTACACCTGTCCGTTGGGCAGCGACACGACGAGGCGGTACTGCCGGCCGGTGGCTGCGGGAAACAGCGGGTCGTCGCGGTCGACGGCACGGGTATAAGAGCCGTCGAAATTGGAGATCAGGTCGAGGGTGTGGCCCTGATCGTCGTGTAACACGACTTTTGCACCGCCAATAGCCTTTGGCTGGTTGTTGCTGAGCGCATATAGTTCGAGCACCTCGGCTGTCACCATTCCGGGCGTGCCGGGGATAAAGCGGCCCTGTACCAGTATGCCGGAATCTGGGACGTCCGGGCCTCCGAGCGTAATTTCGTCGACGCAGGCGGCAAGGCCGGTGACGGCAAAAAGCAGGATGACGGGAAAAAATCTGTTCATGTATATCGCGGTTGAGGTGTAATCATTCTTGCCACCAGTACGGTTGTTCCAACTGCCCGCCGGCTTCCAGCAGACAATCGTCGCAGGGCGTGGGATGGGATGGCGGGTTGAAGGTAACGGGCAGCGGGCAGTAGGTACGCGGATTTCCGGCAAAATCCGGCGATACATACAGACGCGCCGTATCCTCCTGTGCCACGTAAAAAAAGCCGTAAACGAGCGTTTCAGGGTGTGTAGGGCAGGTGATATTGCTGCGTATGGCGCCGGCAGGCGGATCGAACTGGGTGCCTTTCCGGGCGAGCAACTGATTCAGTTCTTCCAGGTAGCCATACGCATTGGCGCTGATGGTCTGCTGGTTGACGAGCAGGTAAAAACCTTCGGAGAACCGGTAATCCACAGGCGTTTCCACCAGCGGATAGCCTTCAAGACGATCCTGTGCAACGCTGCCGCCGTCGATGATCAGCACATTGTCTTTGAACAACTTACGCACGGAAAAGCAGGTTTTGGGCGCTATATCCGGGCTTTTGGGTGTATCCGTGATCTTGTAAGACTGGTCGATTTCCCAGCGCAACCGTGCCGGGACAGCGCTGCCCGGCGCCTTCAGGCCGGTATAGAGGTAAAACTGCACGGTCGGTATGGGTACCGGCACGTTGTCGGCATTGATGAATTCGCGCACCACGATTTCGGCCCGAAGGCTGTCGGCAGGAACAGGGTCGGGCAGCGTTTCCCATTCCGATTCGAATACCCGGCCGTCGGGCAGCGATGCGACCAGCCGGTATTGTCGTCCCGACTGGACCGGAAAAGCCGGGGTGTTGCGGTCGAACGCCCGGTAATACTTGCCGTCGTAGTTGGAAATGAGATCAAGGGAATGCCCAAGATCGTCGTGCAGCACAACCTTGGCGCCGCCTATGGGCCGGGGCTGGTTGCCGCTGAGCACATACAATTCAAACACTTCAGCCGTCACTGCTCCCGGCGTGCCGGGTATAAACTTGCCCTGCACCAGGATACCGGAACCGGGCCTGTCGGAGCCGCCCAGTTCGATTTTGTCCACGCAGGCCCAAAAGCAGGTAAGTACAAGACATGCGGTTATTGCACACAACCTGTTCATATCGTCTCAATATTTAGAGTGATGGCCGGAAAAACGGTACCCAGGATAGACAGGCGGTTGGCCACCGTCTTCTGGTAGGGGTCCTGGATAAAGAAAACAGAGAAGGCATTGCGGCGCGCGTACACGTTGTACACGGAGAAATTCCAGCTGGTCTTCAGGGTTTTGCGTTTGTTGTAGCCCATGCCGATCGTGTAGGATACGTCGAGCCGGTGGTAATCCGGTATCCGGAGCTGGTTGCGCGGCGAGTACACCGGCACAATCAGGTTGTTTTGCAGGCGATAACTCGTCAGGGGCGCCGTGGTGGGGCGGCCCGTGCTGTAGGTGAAGTTAAACGTCAGGTTATGGCGCTGGCTGGGCTGGTAATTGACGACGAGGTTGACGATATGCGGCTTGTCAAAATTGCTGGGATACCAGTTGCCCTTGTTGATACCTTCTATCTGCCGTTCCGTGCGGGAAAAGGTATAACCCAGTTGCCCGTTCACCGGTTTTCTGGAAGTTTTTACGCTGCATTCAAAGCCGTAAGCGCGGCCTGTGCCGTTGCGAATCTCCGTCTCCAGTTTTTCGTTGAGTGCCAGGTTGGCAAAATCGCGGTAATCCCACAGCCGGTCGATGACGCGGTAGAACAACTCTGCCGATGTTTCCCAGGCATTATCCCGCGTATTCCGGAAGTAGCCGGCCGAGAAGTTGTGCGACAGGAAGGGCTTGATGTAGCCGGTGCTCAACTGGTACTGGCTCGTGGGCGTGGGCGTGTCTGTGTTGAAAATCTGGTTAATAAACTGACTGGTGCGGCTGTACCCCGCCTTCAGCGAACTGTAGGCGTTGAGGCGGTACCGGCCCGATATCCGGGGTTCGAGGGAAGTGTAGTGTGCAATGGTTTTCCCGGCGCCGTAGCGCAGGGTGTCCGATACATTGCCCGGTGCGACGGCGGGGCTGTACCCATACACCGTTTTTGGACCGAGAAAACGGTAGTGGTTCAATCGAAGTCCCCCGATAAGGGTCAGACGTGGCGAAAGCGTCCACTCGCCGTTGCCGAACAGGGCGCTTTCCAGCCCCTGCTCCGTTTCGAGGGATTTGGCCGTGATGACAGACAGCGGACCAACCGGCTCCTGTTCGCCGGTCCTGACCTTGTAGAGCACGGATTCGATGCCGGCGTCCAGTTTCAGCGATTTGGAGAGGTGCCGCGTCAGCAGCTCCCTTATTTTGTAATAGGAAATGCCGTTCCGGATACGACCGCCGTCGGCGCCCTGAAAATCGGTTTGCACGCTGCTGTAATCGCTGGCAACCAGGGAGAACCGGGAATAAAAATTTTCAAAAAAAGAATGTTTGTAGGTGACCTGGCCGCTGACCGTGCGGTAGTCGAAGCCAAATTCACGGTTGTAACTGAACTGGTCTTCTGCCAGATAGCCTGACAGGATCAGGGTGTTTTTTGCGTCAAGCCTGTGGGTATAGCGGAGACTGGCGTCGTAAAATGAAGCGGAACTGCGCTTCAGTTCTATCCTTTTGGCCAGTTTGAGCACGCCGTCGGTGTACGAAGCGCGCACGCCTGCGATGATGGAACTTTTGTTTTGCTGCACCGGCCCCTCCACGCTGAGTCGCCCCGACACGGGCCCGACGCCGCCCTTTATTTTCCATTTCTCAAAACTGCCGTCGCGCATTTGCACGTCGACGACCGAGGCGAGCCGCCCCCCGTATTGCGCCGGCAGGATGCTTTTGTAGAGTTCGACCTTGTCGACGAGGTCTGTGTTGTAGGTACTGAAAAAGCCCAGGGCATGGGTGGCGTTGTACAGCACCGCCTCGTCCTGGAGCATAAGGTTCTGGTCTGCCTCGCCGCCCCTGACGTTGATGCCCGCAGCGCCCTCGCCTACCGAAGTGACGCCCGTGCTGAGCAGGAGGCTCCGCACCACGTCGGCCTCGCCAAGCAGCGTCGGCAGGCGTTTGATGGTTTTGGGGTCGAGTTGATTGACACCGACACGGGCACTGCTCACGTTGGCGTCCGGCGCTTCGGCTTTGATCAGCACCTCGGCCAGGTTGGTGCTTTCGGTGTTCAGCCGGACCGCGATATCGCCGTCGGCGAGGAGGTGCACGACCGTTTCAAAGGGCGAAAAACCGACCTGCTGTACCCTCAGCGGGTGCTCCCCCACCGGCAGGATCGACTCAAAACGCCCCTGGTCGTCCGTAGCGGTGTTTTTGCCCTTGACGCCGGACCAGAAAACCAGGGCCCGGATGACAGGTTCGCCTGTTTGTGCATCGGTCACCAGACCTTTTATTCGCGCCTTGCCGCTCGGGCTGATGCGATCGATCCCGCCGATTCGGATCACGGCGCCTCCAGACGGCGTTCCGGCCACCGTATCCTGTTGTTGTCCGGCCGCCCTCAATGCCGTATAGTATTCCGGGGAGTAGCCCGTACGGATAAGATTTTCAGGTGCAATGGCCACGGCGTAATGCCGGTAAAAGAAAAAATCCAGTCCGGTGTTTTGCAGCAACCGGCGCAGTGCGTCCGGCAGGGGCGTATCGGTGATCCGGGCGTCTATCGCTTGTTCCGGCAGCGATCCCGGAGCATAATAAAACCGGAGGTGGTATTGCCGCTCCAGTTGCGCAAAAACGGAATCAAGCGGTATACCCTGGGCGCGGATGTTGACCCGGAGGGTGTCGGAGGATTGTGCCGATACCTGAACTGCACCCGGCAGGAGCAGCAGCAACAACGGCAGGAAAATAAATCTGGGCATCTTTTGCGAATTGCGTTCCAATCGCCCAAAGATAGCTGGTTCTGTTTATCCTTCCGTCAGTGAAAATTCAGCCCAGAGCGGGTAGTGGTCCGATATCATAAAAGACAATTGCTGTTTGCTTAGGTCCCGGTCTTTCAGCACCTTGCCGACAAAGTCAAAATTGCCGCCTTGCAGGAACTGCATGGTCAGTTTGGGTTGACCGTTGGAGCCGTCGAACCAGGCGATATGGTCGTAAAACTTGGTTTCGTCGAAGATCGACCGCGTCACCTGTTCCAGGGCGGGCGGGATGTGGAGGCCTTCGGAAAAAAAGGTCTGCGCCAGGACGTCGCCGCGTTGTTCGATATTGAAATCGCCGAGTGCCAGCAGGTTCTGTTCATAATCGCTGACCTCTTTGGCCCAGTCGGACATCCAGCGGGCGATAGCCTTGAGTTCGGGCATGCGTTGTTTGGCTGAGTCGCCGAAAAGGACATGCAGCGTCACCAGCACGAAAGTAGCGCCTGCGCTGCGAAAACCGACGGCATAAGGTGTGCGGGCAAATTGCCGCTGGAGTGCGTCGGGGGCTATGCTGTTGAGTTGCTCTCCGGGCACCACGAGTTCGCAGGCAAGCCCGGAGAGCTGCACCCGCCGGGTATCGAAAAGATAGGCCATGCGCTCGCCGTTGCCCGCAGCCCCCCGGTTGACGTCGGTGAGGATAAGCCCCCAGTCGGGGCCCAGCACGTGCATCACGTCGCGCAAACCCCGGATGTTGTCTTTCACTTCCTGCAAGGCGATGACGTCAAAATGCCCGATGATCTCGGCGATGCAGCGCGTCGCATGCAGGTCGCGTCGGGGACTGTCGGACATGTCGCTGACCCATTTGCGGGTGATATTGCCGAATCCGCGGACATTCCAGGTAGCGATCAGCAGGTTTTGTTCGAGCCGTTTGGCGGGAATGGCGGCGTTGAGCGTGTTGCGCAGTTCGGCCAGTTCCTGCTGGATATTGGCGGGGGGAGTATCGGTTATAGCGGGCATAATTGTGTTTGCTTTTAAGATTAACGAATTAAAAAACCACTGTTGTGCGACAGACCGGGGACGCAAGAACGGCATTTCCGGCATTTTTGTGAAAATTGTAAACTTCCCACTTTTATTTCCCGGAAACAATCTTACCTTTGCGCTCCGATTTTTGAATAGCAGTTTACAATTTTTGACAATCAATGAAACGTACATATCAACCGTCCCGACGCGCCCGCAAAAACAAGCACGGCTTTCGCGAACGTATGGCCTCCAAAAATGGCCGTAAACTTATCTCGCGCCGTCGCAAACAAGGCCGCTGGAAACTCAGTGTTTCCGACGAAAGGCGCCTGAAGTAAACACGGTCTGTTGCGCTGCGGTGCTGATTCATATATCAGATACCATACCAAACCCGTCCTGCGGCATTCCGCCGCAGGACGGGTTTTTTGTGGTCGCCGTAGAGGCATCTATTTCTCCGGCAACTTGTTAATTTCGCCCTATCATGCCCGGTTTCAGCAGACAGGAAAGGTTAAAAAGCAGAAAAGTCATCGCCCGGCTTTTCAGGGAGGGCCATTCATTTATGGCCTATCCATTCAGGGTGGTGTGGGTCAACCCCACCCCCGGCCCCTCCCCCGATGGGAGGGGAGACGCGCTACCCGGCGCGGTACGCGACGGGTCTCCCCTCCCATCGGGGGAGGGGCCGGGGGTGGGGTCATGTACCCAACTCGCCATTTCCGTCCCGAAACGCCACTTCAGGACCGCCGTCCAGCGCAACCGGCTCAAACGCCGCATCCGCGAAGCGTACCGCCTGCACAAGGCCGGTTTGTACGAAACACTGTCGGGCGGCCCGGTCAGCCTCATGCTCATGTACATCGCCAAAGAGGAGCTGCCTTACCGGGATATAGAGGCCGGGATGATCAAGATGATCCGGAAATTTCCGGTCAGCGGCCATATAAATCCCTAATTTTGCGACCCAACTACAGTCCATGCTTTTTCCCATCGGCGACGACAACATAGAGGGCGGCCATACGCCGCTGTTCAGTCATGGCTTTCTGCTGCTGAACATCGGTGTATTTGTGTTGCAAGCCACGCTTCCGCCGGGAGCGCAAGCCTCTTTCGTACAAACCTGGGGCGCTGTGCCGTACGAGATCGCGCAGGGGGTTGACCTGCAAACGCTGCTCACCAGCATATTCCTGCACGGCAGCTGGCTGCACCTGCTCAGCAACATGCTGTACCTGTGGATTTTTGCCGACAACATCGAGGGCGTGGTGGGCAGTTTCCGTTTTTTCCTCTTTTACATCCTCGGCGGACTGGTAGCCGGGCTTACCCAGGTGGCTTTTGACCCGGCAAGCAGCGTACCCTGCGTGGGCGCAAGCGGCGCCATTGCAGCCGTGATGGGCGCTTATATCATCATGTTTCCCGCTTCGCGGGTAAAAATGCTGCTCCTGCTCTTTTTCATCGTTTTTTATATCCCGTCCTGGGTTTTCCTGGGGCTGTGGTTTGTTCAACAGGCGATGGCAGGCTTTGAAATGCTGGGCATGAGCAGCAGGGATACGGGCGGTGTGGCCTGGTGGGCGCATATCGGCGGTTTTTTGTTCGGCATCGCGATGGGCTTTTACTTCCGGGGCAAATACAAAACCCGGTATCTCCGGCTGCGCTAATGTGGATTGTCCGTTTCAGGCACTCTTTTTACCGGTTCAGCATCAGAAACCATAACATCGGCGGCACTTTGGCCGTTCATGCGGTTCTGTCATGTGGCGGGCGCCTGAAAAGGCCGTCCCAATATTTATTCGGCATCAAACTTTCATACTTAAACATACCACTATGATTCGTAATCTCTCATTTCCGGCACTGCTCATCGCTCTCTTACTCCCTGCCCTGTCGTCTGCGCAACGCCTGTTCACGCGCGATGCCAAGGTCTATTTCGACGCTACTTCAAAGGATTCTCCCGAACGCATCGAGGCGAAGGCCAAAAGCGGGACAATGGTGCTCGACGTCGCTTCCGGGCAAATTGAAGCCGCCATTCTGGTCAAAAGTTTTCTTTTTGAAAAAGCCCTGATGCAGGAGCACTTCAACGAGAACTATATGGAAAGCACCAAATTTCCGAAGGCAACTTTTAAAGGCAAAATCGACGACGCCTCCAAAGTGGACTTCAACAAAGACGGCAGTTACAGCCCGACGTTCTCGGGTGATCTGACCCTGCACGGTGTGACCAAACAGGTAAAAGTGCCCGTTACGGTAAAGGTAAAAGACGGAAAACCGACGGCCACGGCGAACTTCAGCGTGAGCCTGGCAGACCACGGCATTTCCATCCCCTCGGTGGTGAGCGACAAACTGGCCAAAGAAGCCAAGATCACCGTCGATGCGGCGCTGGAGCCGATGAAATAAAGGGTAAGATAACATGGATCATCCCGAATTTATTTCCCACAAATTGCCGCAGATTTGGTAATGTTCTGCGGCAATCTGCGGGTTTTTTCTGCGGGAATCTGCGGGAAACACACTACCATGCGCGAAATTCGGGATGACTCCATGTTGCCTTTTGGAGTGAGATGTCGGCTCCTCGTAGTTTTCAGCCAGTCCGGTCAGCGCAAAAAAGTACAGAGCCGGGAGGGGCAATACCCCGTTTCCGTTTCGATGAACAATACGCCTGGTTCGGCGCGTACCGTTACAGGCTATACGATACGGGCAATGTGTTTCTGTCGTGCAAAACGGCTTTGAGCCCCGGTATCATGGTATTGCTAATTTCAGCGCATCGTTAAGACCATTTGGGTAAACAACAAATCATTGATTTGCTATTTTTGCGTGCTTTTTAATCCTTCCTTGTCACCGCTTTTTCATTTTACTTCCAATGATGCCCTTCTTTCCGCTTATCCCTGCTGCCGCTGCTGCTCTTTTTTCTTCCTTTGACAGCGTCGGCGCAGAACCTCAAACCCGTACCCGCCCATGTACAGGAATTGCACCTTCAGGGCGCCGGCTTCCTTTCCCGCGACATTTTTTCGCCTGCAGTCGACCCGAAGGCCGACCAGGAGAGCAAACTGGGCCAAAATTCAACGTTTCTGCGCCTCGACGAGGCAAAACTGCACCGTCTCGTCGGCGAACGCCCCGGAGGCGATCAGCCTGAACCTGCCCTGGCAGGCGATACGCTCCGGCTGGAATTGTACCAGGCGCCTGTGCTCACCGACGGGTTTTCGGTGCGCACCAGCGCGCACGAGCCTTTCTATTACGCCCCGGGGGGCTTATTACCGCGGCATCATCGCGGGTGGACCAAGGTCGTCGCTGGTCGCCGGTGACTTTTGAAGGCGAGGTCATCGGCGTCGTGTCTCCTCCCTTTGGGGCAACCTGGTAACCTGGGGCGGCTCGACATTCCCGGCAACCGGCTGGACTATGTGTTGTACAGCGACATGGACCTTCCAAAAACCCCGGTTTGGAGCGCTTACCGCGAAACCGGGGAAACCGGGCATTAAAATCCGCAACAGTAAAAGTAGCTGTCAGCGGGTGTGCAAATATTTTGGAGTGCGACTACGAACTGTTCCAAAACAAGGCTCTATGGCCATACGGTCAATTATGTGACCGGCTTTTACACGTCGTTTCGACCATTTACACCAACTGAAACGATCTCTACCAAAATCTCACAAATCTATGTCCGGACGGCGCCAGACATGCATTCCCACCGCTACCAGCGGCGCGCACTCGGCGATTTTGTGGCGTACCGAACAGTTTCGACAGCGACCTCGCCCCTCGTGGGACGGGTGGCGGCGGCCTGGGCCGTATCGCATCACCTCGACGTGTTGTGTTCGGGGATTTAATTACGCTTTCCAGCAACATCAGCAGTTTCCTACCAGGCTTATCCTACCTATTCTGGACGATCAACGTGGTGACCCACGAAATGGGGCCTGCGCTCTCGTCTCCCGCATACGCACTGGTGCGGCTGGGTGGGCGGGGCGATCGACGGTGCGGCCCCGACGGCGGTTTATCCGACCGAGGGCGGCTGGGAGCTGGACCCACCCCGACCAACAGCAGTACGATAATGAGCTACTGCCACCTGCTCGGCATCGGCATCAACTTCGCCAACGGCTTCCGGCCCGCAGCCGGGAGATGCCATTCGCGATGCCGTAACGTCGGCTGAGGCTGCCTGGCGGCTTCCTGCCCCGCACCCTCCTGCAGCGCCGACGGCGGCCTGACCGTGACGGGCATCACCAATGCATCGGCCATTATCGGCTGGAACAATATCGTTGGCGCAAGCGCCTATAACCCCACCTTCAATACAGGGTATCCGGCTCCTTTTTCCTGGACGACGATCAGCGGCGACAGCAACCATACGCTGACGGGCCTGTCGCCCTCCACCGTTTTGCGCTTTTACGAGGTGCAAATACGGGCTGTTTGCGGCGCTAGTTATCGCCGTACGCCACAGGAGTGATCTTCGGGGCAGTACCTCGCCTCCCGGAACCCGACGGCCTGGATGCCGGCAACCCCACAGCCATGTCAATCGACCTCGACTGGACGGAAAACGGTAACGCCACGCGGTGGAGATACAATACGGTGCGCCGGGTTGCACCCTGGGCGCCACGACCAATGTCGTCAGCAACAAGCCGTATACCTTATCGGGACTTGACCCTGCCACCACGTACGCCTGGTACGTGCGCGCGGTCTGCGGCGGCGCGTTGGGCAACAGCGGCTGGGTGGGCCCCGCTACCTTTACCACCATTCTGGAAAACGACGAACCCTCGAGCGCTATCAGACTGACCGTCGACCAGCCCTGCCCGGGCGTGAATGCTTTCAGCAATACCGGCGCAACCACCTTTCCCGGCGAGTTCAACCCCACGGCGGGCAACGGCGGCTACTGGGGCACCAGTATCAGCAACACCGTTTGGTTCAAGTTCACGGCGCCGCCGTCCGGATCAGTCAAGATTACTTCCGATATATCGCCGCTGGGCTCTGGGATCGATACCAGATGGCCGTTTACTACAGCGACAACCCCACGAGCATCAACCAACTCCTGGTAATGAAGACGGCGGCGCCCTGAGCAATTGGCTTTGCATAAGTGGCCTATTACAGCGGACGGACGCCGGGATCAGTCGAGTACTCCAGGTGGACGGCTGGGCACTCCACCAGCTTGTTAACCTGTGCTGTAGGGTACGAAACGCCTTCCCTGCCCAACCCGGGCACTTCCTGTCCCGGGGATACCCAGACCCTCGTCAATGGGCGGCTGCACCGACAAGTGGTTCAATATTTACAACAAGCCCCAATGAATTTCAACATCCAGCCTGCCCGCTAGCGACCGTCCGGGAGCAACGCCAACCTCGGCACCCGTGACCGTAAAGGCGAACCAGTACACCAGCGTGCGAACGGCCCCGAACGGCGTGAAGTACATGCAGCGGTACTACACCTTTTCGTCGTCGCAGAACCAGGGCGGCGCAAGGACGTCAGGCTGTTCTACCGACGCCGAAGATCAACAGCCTCAGGGCTGGCGGCCAACCTGCCACCCGGCAACAGCGCCGAAGACCTCAACATCTCTCGCACTACGACGGCGCCGTGGAAGACTGTACTTCCAACAACAGGCAACAAACGGGCGCGACGCTGATCACCGACGTGACGGCCACCGACATCGGCGGTTTCCGGCATTTTACCTGGAATACCGGTCGCCGGGCTTTCCGAAATGGGCGCTGTGTTCGGCCTGGTTGCCTTGCACCGCGGTCGAACTGCTATCGTTCACCGGCACGGCGCGGAGCAGGACCGCAATACGCTCCGGTGGGTGACCGCCTCAGGAAAAGACGTGGACTATTCTCTCATAGAGCGTTCGCCCGGCAGGGCAAGGGCAGTGGCGCGGCAATCGGCCGCGCCGCTCACTGACCACCGAAAGCGCCGGAAAAACACTATGCGCTGGACGACCCGCAACCGTTCGCCGCTCTTTATCGGCTGAAAACCAACGATCTGGATGGATCGGCGGGTTATTCCGGCATCGTACCACTCGAACGCGCCGTCGACGAAGGCCTGCTGACGCTATACCCCAATCCAGCGGTTGAAATGCTGTATGCCGGAATACCAGACTGAACGGGAAATGCCCCTATTAAGGCCGCATCATCAGCGCCGACGGGCGACTGATCCTGGAAGCAGGCGCGGAGTTGAGCGACAGGCTGGATATTCTGCCTTTCGAGATCGGTCTGCCGCCGGGGTTGTATTGTTTCGCTGATAATCAGGGGGATGGGGATGCCGTTTTGTGACGGTAAAAAGGCTGCCTGACAAGATTGTTGCCAGGCAACTACTCAGGACCCCATGGCCCGCGAGGAGACTTGAACTCCCGACCTTATGATTATGAATCATACGCTCTAACCGAGCTGGCTATCGCGCCATTTTTCTGAAAGCGGAGTGCAAAGGTAAAGCCGGAAAAAGAAATTTTGCAAATCTCAACAGAAAAGATACTAAAAAATAAGGGCCATGGATACCTTCATCGTTTGGCACTCAGAATCGCAATTCATACAATTACAAGACGTTCACTAATTATACCTGTTCCTGTAGCATTATCGAATTAGTTTTGTATTAATGAAAACTTTATCCTTGAAGCAATAACTTGTTATTGGCTGCCATAGTTAGTGGATGCAATGGTCAAAATACCGTTTACGCTCCGCTCAATTTTCAGTTTCACACCGAACCGATAGCCGGGGTGTGGGGATGAACAGAATGGCCATGAATTTGCACTTGTTGCAGGCAGGCAAAGAAAACCTGCATATTGTCGATGTAACAAAGCCGAATGCACCTATATTGATAATCAGCCTGCCTATGGCTGGTTTGGGGGAAAGAAGGTCAGAACATTTCAACAATTTGCCTTTGTCAGTTCTGAATCAGGTGCAGGGCTTTATTGTTTAAGATCTGTCTCAACTCCCGTCAGCAACAAACTGACCATTATCCCAAAAAGAATTGCAAAAGCCGGAGGATATAATACGTATGGTCACACCTTGCATATTGACTTACTGCGGCTGCCGTATTGTACCTTAATGACGGCGGCGGCTCGCACTCTTAGATGTTTAGGTTCCTGCCCGGCCCCTTTTCACGGACTTTAATAGGGTTTATCAAATTTTGGGTTATCCTGGCGGCTACGCCGATAATGACACTGATGTTTGCAGCGCGCATATATTTTCTCAGGATTTGTTTTTGTTGATTGATATGCTTTGAAGTTGAATCCGATTGTACTTTCTACATTTGAGACACCTGGTAAGTTCCCCACAATACATGGCTGATGGAGAAGGCCCGAAATCCTGTTTTACTTGTTGCCGATGAGGTGTCTAATGGTTTCATTTCAGTTTGGGATTTGAGCAATCTTGACGACGTTCGCCAGAC
>JADJRC010000022.1 GCA_016712415.1 Lewinellaceae bacterium
CGGTCAACGATGCCATGACCCTGACGATCAACGCGGCTGCCACGGCCGATGCCGGCGGTCCCTACGCGACTTGCGGCACGACGGCGGTAAACATCGCAGCCACGGCCAGCGGTAGCGGCTCCTGGAGCGGCGGCGCCGGCACTTTCGGCAATGTCAATAACACTAGTACGACCTATACGCCCGATATTTCGGAAGTAGGCGGCCCGGTCACCCTGACCTGGACGACCGACGATCCCGACGGCGCAGGCCCCTGCACGCCGGCAACCGACAACGCCACACTCACGGTGGGTACTCCCGCCACGGCCGAGGCCGGCGGCCCGTATGAAACCTGCGGCAGCGATGCGGTGGCGATCACCGCCACGGCCAGCGGCCCGGGTATGTGGAGCAGCAGCGGCGGCGGCACTTTCGACGATGCGACCAGTTTGAGCACGACCTACCAGCCGGGCGCACCCGAATTCGGCACCATCGTCATCCTGACCTGGACGACGACCGACCCCGACGGCCCAGGCCCCTGCACGTCGGCAGCGGACGCCGCCAGCCTGACGGTGGGCGACCCCGCCACGGCGGATGCTGGCGACAACCAGTCGATTTGCGCCAACGGCACAGCCACTATGGCGGGCGCGGTCGGCGGCGGCGCGACGAGCGGCACATGGACCACAAGCGGCGACGGTACATTCGACAATGCCAACAGCCTGACGGCGGTGTACACCCCCGGCAGCAACGATATTGCGAATGGAACGGTCACCCTGACCCTGACGACCGACGACCCCGCAGACATTTGCGAAGCGGTGAGCGACAATATGACGCTGACGATCACCACCCTCCCGGTGGCGAACATTTTCTACACCGGCGGTCCGGCGTTCTGCTCGAACGGCGGTACCATTTCGGTGACGCAAACCGGCCAGGCGGGCGGCACGTACAGCGCTTCCCCTGCCGGGCTCGACATCAACAGCGCCACCGGCGAGGTTGACCTGGCCACGAGCGATGCCGGTTCCTACACCGTAACCTATACCATCGCCGCGTCGGGCGGTTGCCCGGAAGTGACGGCTACGACGGGCGTTACGGTAACTGAACTGCCGGCAGCCACGATCTCCTACACGGGCAATCCGTTCTGTTCCAACGCCGCTTCCGTTCCGGTGACCTTGACGGGCACCCCTGGCGGTACCTTCAGCGCTGACCCCGATCCGGGCCTGACCCTCGGCGGCGCGGGAGAAATTGACCCGGGTTCCAGCAATTCGGGCGTTTACACGGTGACCTACACCATCGCCGCAGCCGGCGGTTGTCCGGTAGTCACGGCGACGACGGAGGTAACCATTACCTCATTTCCGGACGCTACCATTTCTTATACCGGCAGCCCGTATTGCGAAGGCTCCGGAACGGCTTCCGTGACCCACAACGGCTCGACGGGCGGCACGTATTCCGCTTCGCCTGCCGGGCTCGACATCAACAGCGCCACCGGCGAGGTTGACCTGGCCACGAGCGACCCGGGCGCCTATACGGTGACGTACACCGTGCCTGCCGGCGGCGGTTGCCCCGAGGTGGAATTTACCACGGGCATCACGATAACGGCATTACCCGCGGTGACCTGTCCGTCTGACCTGACGGTCTGCGCAACGGATGCGACGTTTACGCTGACGGGCGAGAGCCCCACAGGCGGTGAATACAGCGGTCCCGGCGTTTCGGGTGGCGAATTCGATCCGTCTGCCGCAGCACTTGGCGACAATACGATCACCTATACTTATACAAGTGGTGGCTGCACGGTAATGTGCACGTTTAGGATCACAGTGACCCCCACTGTCACCCCCACGATTACCATTTCCGCTGCCCCATCCGGGCCCATCTGCTCCGGTACCAGCGTGACTTTCTCGGCAATGATCACCAACGGAGGGGCCATGCCGACGTATGAATGGTTTGTCGGCGCGACTTCTGTCGGCACCGACCCGACCTACACGAGCAGCACACTAGTGGATGGCGACATCGTAACGTGTGTATTGACGTCGAACGATGCCTGTGCATTGCCTGATCAGGTGACGTCCAACCCGATCACCATGTCGGTGGTGGGTTCGCTCACGCCGTCGGTGGTCATCAGTGCCGATCCCGGCAATGAAATTTGTGACGGCGCCGAAGTGACCTTTACCGCTACGCCCACGAACGGTGGCCTCATGCCGATGTATGAATGGTTTGTCGGCGCGACTTCCGTCGGTACCGACCCGACCTACACCAGCAGCGCCCTGAGCAACGGCGATGTGGTGACCTGTGTGCTGACGTCGAGCGAATCCTGTGCGTCGCCCAATCCGGTGACGTCGAATGCGATTGTGATGACGGTGAGTCCGTATCCGGCGGTGTTTAATGTGTCGGGTGGCGGTTCGGATTGCGGTTTTACCCTCATAGAACTCGATGGTTCTGAAAATTCAATTTCCTATCAATTGTACCTGAATGGTGTTCCGACCTTTGATCTGCCGAATATCGGCGACGGCAGTCCGCAATTCTTTTTTCCCTTCTGGGCCCAGGTACCTATACCGTTGTGGCGACCAACAGTTTCGGTTGCACGACTCTGATGAACGGCAGTGCCGAAGTAACCCCCTTCGTGCCCGAGGCACTGGAACTCGTCATATCGGCGACACCTAATCCGGCGGCATGTGAGACAACGGTGGAAATCCGCTCGAACAGTGATGTGACAGACATTGGTTCGCTTGATTTTGGTATTGAATGGCCGGCTGCCAGTATGGATTATGTTTCATTTTCACCAGGTGTATTGGGAGCCCCATTTGTATTTTCTCCCATTGACGGGTTGGTCTCCTATTCATGGTCCGGCCTGGGCGCTTTGGCAGCAAATGACCTGATCGTATCGGCAGTATTCCGTGCGGAAGGTTGTGTTGTGCCCGACGTCAGTATTGATTTCGGCTCGTCGCCCCCGGCAACAGCCTTTACATTCGAATTTTGCGATATCGACCTGAGCGTATCACCTCCGGGTACCCTGACAGTCGATTTCAACGACAATATCGCCCCGACCTGGACAACACTGACGGGTGCGCTGGACGTCGCGGTGGAATGCACGGACTTGACTGCGTTGAGCGACGCCAATGACCTGTTCCCTGTTGCCGACGACAACTGCGACGATGATGTAACGGATATTGCCAAAAAGCCCGGCGATTTTGTGGCAGGCGGCCCCTGCCCCATCATTGGTACATACACGAATACCTGGGTGGTGACGGATGCTTGCAACAACACCAGCGAGGTGTATACGCAGGTGATTACGGTGCGGGATGAAACCAACCCCACGGCCTCTAATCCGACCGACATCACCGGCATTACCTGCATTAACGATATTCCCGTCGCTGATCCCGAACTGGTGATCGATGAGGCGGATGCCTGTAGTACGGTATCCGTTGCTTTCCAAAGCGAAACGGATAACGGCGGCGCCGGCTGTGTCGGCGATCCCTATATTTTGACGCGGGTGTACCGGGTATCGGATGCGTGCGGCAACTTTATTGATGTGTCGCATACTATTACGGTGGTGGATGATGTGGATCCGGAGTTTGCCGCATGCCCGACGGCATCGATCGACCTGGATTGCAACCCAGCTGCCATCACCGAGGCTCAGGCTATCGCCGATGCCGGTACGGTGACTGATGCCTGCGGCACGGTCGACGTGACGGCTGTTGCCGATGCACCGGCTACCAATACAGCGGGCTGCAAATGGACACAAACATGGACGGTTACTGCAACCGACGCCTGTGGCAACGATGCTACCTGCCAGTGACGTACACCTGACGGTGGATATTGACGATCCGGAATTCGCCGCATGCCCGACGGCATCGATCGACCATTGCAACCCCGCCATCACCAGGCTCAGGCTATCGCCGATGCCGGTACGGTGACTGATGCCTGCGGCACGGTCGACTGACGGCTGTTGCCGACGCACCGGCTACCAATACAGCGGGCTGCAAATGGACACAAACATGGACGGTTACTGCAACCGACGCCTGTGGCAACGATGCTACCTGCCAGGTGACGACACCTGGACGGTGGATGTTGATGATCCGGAATTCGCCGCACGCCCGACGGCATCGATCGACCTGGATTGCAACCCTGCCATCACCGAGGCTCAGTTATCGCCGACGCCGGTACGGTGACTGATGCCTGCGGCACGGTCGACTGACGGCTGTTGCCGACGCACCGGCTACCAATACAGCGGGCTGCAAATGGACACAAACATGGACGGTTACTGCAACCGACGCCTGTGGCAACGACGCTACCTGCCAGGTGACGTACACCTGGACGGTGGATATTGATGATCCGGAATTCGCCGCATGCCCGACGGCATCGATCGACCTGGATTGCAACCCAGCTCAACGATGCTACCTGCCAGGTGACGTACACCTGACGGTGGATGTTGATGATCCGAATTCGCCGCACGCCCGACGGCATCGATCGACCTGGATTGCAACCTTTCGCCATCACCGAGGCCAGGCCATCGCCGATGCCGGTACGGTGACTGATGCCTGCGGCACGGTCGACGTGACGGCTGTTGCCGATGCACCGGCTACCAATACAGCGGGCTGCAAATGGACACAAACATGGACGGTTACTGCAACCGACGCCTGTGGCAACGACGCTACCTGTCAGGTGACGTAACACCTGGACGGTGGATATTGATGATCCGAATTCGCCGCATGCCCGACGGCATCGATCGACCTGGATTGCAACCCAGCCTTGCCATCACCGAGGCTCAGGCTATCGCCGACGCCGGTACGGTGACTGATGCCTGCGGCACGGTCGACGTGACGGCTGTTGCCGACGCACCGGCTACCAATACAGCGGGCTGCAAATGGACACAAACATGGACGGTTACTGCAACCGACGCCTGTGGCAACGATGCTACCTGCCAGGTGACGCACACCGGACGGTGGATGTTGACGATCCGGAATTCGCCGCACGCCCGACGGCATCGATCGACCTGATTGCAACCCGACCGCCATCACCGAGGCTCAGGCTATCGCCGATGCCGGTACGGTGACCGATGCCTGCGGCACGGTCGACGTGACGGCTGTTGCCGACGCACCGGCTACCAATACAGCGGGCTGCAAATGGACACAAACATGGACGGTTACTGCAACCGACGCCTGTGGCAACGATGCTACCTGCCAGGTGACGTACACCTGGACGGTGGATGTTGATGATCCGGAATTCGCCGCACGCCCGACGGCATCGATCGACCTGGATTGCAACCCGAGCTGCCATCACCGAGGCTCCAGGCTATCGCCGATGCAGGTTCCGGTGACTGGTGCCTGCGGCACGGTCGACGTGACGGCTGTTGCCGACGGGTGGGGGGGGGGGGCGGGGGGGAGCGCGGGGGGTCCGAGCCGCGGCACGGTCGACGGACGGCTGTTGCCGACGCACCGGCTACCAATACAGCGGGCTGCAAATGGACACAAACATGGACGGTTCGCAACCGACGCCTGTGGCAACGATGCTACCTGCCAGGTGACGTACACCTGGACGGTGGATATTGACGATCCGGAATTCGCCGCATGCCCGACGGCATCGATCGACCTGGATTGCAACCCAGCTGCCATCACCGAGGCTCAGGCTATCGCCGATGCCGGTACGGTGACTGATGCCTGCGGCACGGTCGACGTGACGGCTGTTGCCGACGCACCGGCTACCAATACAGCGGGCTGCAAATGGACACAAACATGGACGGTTACTGCAACCGACGCCTGTGGCAACGATGCTACCTGCCAGGTGACGTACACCTGGACGGTGGATATTGACGATCCGGAATTCGCCGCATGCCCGACGGCATCGATCGACCTGGATTGCAACCCAGCTGCCATCACCGAGGCTCAGGCTATCGCCGATGCAGGTACGGTGACTGATGCCTGCGGCACGGTCGACGTGACGGCTGTTGCCGACGCACCGGCTACCAATACAGCGGGCTGCAAATGGACACAAACATGGACGGTTACTGCAACCGACGCCTGTGGCAACGATGCTACCTGCCAGGTGACGTACACCTGGACGGTGGATGTTGATGATCCGGAATTCGCCGCATGCCCGACGGCATCGATCGACCTGGATTGCAACCCAGCTCGCCATCACCGAGGCTCAGGCTATCGCCGATGCCGGTACGGTGACTGATGCCTGCGGCACGGTCGACGTGACGGCTGTTGCCGACGCACCGGCTACCAATACAGCGGGCTGCAAATGGACACAAACATGGACGGTTACTGCAACCGACGCCTGTGGCAACGATGCTACCGCCAGGTGACGTACACCTGGACGGTGGATGTTGATGATCCGGAATTCGCCGCATGCCCGACGGCATCGATCGACCTGGATTGCAACCCGCCGCCATCACCGAGGCTCAGGCTATCGCCGATGCCGGTACGGTGACTGATGCCTGCGGCACGGTCGACGTGACGGCTGTTGCCGACGCACCGGCTACCAATACAGCGGGCTGCAAATGGACACAAACATGGACGGTTACTGCAACCGACGCCTGTGGCAACGATGCTACCCGCCAGGTGACGTACACCTGGACGGTGGATGTTGATGATCCGGAATTCGCCGCATGCCCGACGGCATCGATCGACCTGGATTGCAACCTGGCTGCCATCACCGAGGCTCAGGCTATCGCCGACGCAGGTACGGTGACCGATGCCTGCGGCACGGTCGACGTGACGGCTGTTGCCGACGCACCGGCTACCAATACAGCGGGCTGCAAATGGACACAAACATGGACGGTTACTGCAACCGACGCCTGTGGCAACGATGCTACCTGCCAGGTGACGTACACCTGGACGGTGGATGTTGATGATCCGGAATTCGCCGCATGCCCGACGGCATCGATCGACCTGGATTGCAACCCAGCTGCCATCACCGAGGCTCAGGCTATCGCCGACGCCGGTACGGTGACTGATGCCTGCGGCACGGTCGACGTGACGGCTGTTGCCGACGCACCGGCTACCAATACAGCGGGCTGCAAATGGACACAAACATGGACGGTTACTGCAACCGACGCCTGTGGCAACGATGCTACCTGCCAGGTGACGTACACCTGGACGGTGGATGTTGATGATCCGGAATTCGCCGCATGCCCGACGGCATCGATCGACCTGGATTGCAACCCAGCTGCCATCACCGAGGCTCAGGCTATCGCCGATGCAGGTACGGTGACTGATGCCTGCGGCACGGTCGACGTGACGGCTGCTGCCGACGCACCGGCTACCAATACAGCGGGCTGCAAATGGACACAAACATGGACGGTTACTGCAACCGACGCCTGTGGCAACGATGCTACCTGCCAGGTGACGTACACCTGGACGGTGGATGTTGATGATCCGGAATTCGCCGCATGCCCGACGGCATCGATCGACCTGGATTGCAACCCCTTGCCATCACCGAGGCTCAGGCTATCGCCGACGCCGGTACGGTGACTGATGCCTGCGGCACGGTCGACGTGACGGCTGTTGCCGACGCACCGGCTACCAATACAGCGGGCTGCAAATGGACACAAACATGGACGGTTACTGCAACCGACGCCTGTGGCAACGATGCTACCTGCCAGGTGACGTACACCTGGACGGTGGATGTTGACGATCCGGAATTCGCCGCATGCCCGACGGCATCGATCGACCTGATTGCAAACCCGCTGCCATCATCGAGGCTCAGGCTATCGCCGATGCCGGTACGGTGACTGATGCCTGCGGCACGGTCGACGTGACGGCTGTTGCCGACGCACCGGCTACCAATACAGCGGGCTGCAAATGGACACAAACATGGACGGTTACTGCAACCGACGCCTGTGGCAACGATGCTACCTGCCAGGTGACGTACACCTGGACGGTGGATGTTGATGATCCGGAATTCGCCGCATGCCCGACGGCATCGATCGACCTGGATTGCAACCCGCCGCCATCACCGAGGCTCAGGCTATCGCCGATGCCGGTACGGTGACTGATGCCTGCGGCACGGTCGACGTGACGGCTGTTGCCGACGCACCGGCTACCAATACAGCGGGCTGCAAATGGACACAAACATGGACGGTTACTGCAACCGACGCCTGTGGCAACGATGCTACCTGCCAGGTGACGTACACCTGGACGGTGGATGTTGATGATCCGGAATTCGCCGCATGCCCGACGGCATCGATCGACCTGGATTGCAACCCAGCTGCCATCACCGAGGCTCAGGCTATCGCCGATGCCGGTACGGTGACTGATGCCTGCGGCACGGTCGACGTGACGGCTGTTGCCGACGCACCGGCTACCAATACAGCGGGCTGCAAATGGACACAAACATGGACGGTTACTGCAACCGACGCCTGTGGCAACGATGCTACCTGCCAGGTGACGTACACCTGGACGGTGGATGTTGATGATCCGGAATTCGCCGCATGCCCGACGGCATCGATCGACCTGGATTGCAACCCAGTTCTGCCATCACCGAGGCTCAGGCTATCGCCGATGCCGGTACGGTGACTGATGCCTGCGGCACGGTCGACGTGACGGCTGTTGCCGACGCACCGGCTACCAATACAGCGGGCTGCAAATGGACACAAACATGGACGGTTACTGCAACCGACGCCTGTGGCAACGATGCTACCTGCCAGGTGACGTACACCTGGACTGTGGATGTTGATGATCCGGAATTCGCCGCATGCCCGACGGCATCGATCGACCTGGATTGCAACCCAGCCTCGCCATCACCGAGGTTCAGTTTATCGCCTTCGCCTGTACGGTGACTGATGCCTGCGGCACGGTCGACGTGACGGCTGTTGCCGACGCACCGGCTACCAATACAGCGGGCTGCAAATGGACACAAACATGGACGGTTACTGCAACCGACGCCTGTGGCAACGATGCTACCTGCCAGGTGACGTACACCTGGACGGTGGATGTTGATGATCCGGAATTCGCCGCATGCCCGACGGCATCGATCGACCTGGATTGCAACCTGCCGCCATCACCGAGGCTCAGGCTATCGCCGATGCCGGTACGGTGACTGATGCCTGCGGCACGGTCGACGTGACGGCTGTTGCCGATGCACCGGCTACCAATACAGCGGGCTGCAAATGGACACAAACATGGACGGTTACTGCAACCGACGCCTGTGGCAACGATGCTACCCGCCAGGTGACGTACACCTGGACGGTGGATGTTGATGATCCGGAATTCGCCGCATGCCCGACGGCATCGATCGACCTGGATTGCAACCAGCTCGCCATCACCGAGGCTCAGGCTATCGCCGACGCCGGTACGGTGACTCGATGCCTGCGGCACGGTCGACGTGACGGCTGTTGCCGACGCACCGGCTACCAATACAGCGGGCTGCAAATGGACACAAACATGGACGGTTACTGCAACCGACGCCTGTGGCAACGATGCTACCTGCCAGGTGACGTACACCTGGACGGTGGATGTTGATGATCCGGAATTCGCCGCATGCCCGACGGCATCGATCGACCTGGATTGCAACCCAGCTGCCATCACCGAGGCTCAGGCTATCGCCGACGCCGGTACGGTGACTGATGCCTGCGGCACGGTCGACGTGACGGCTGTTGCCGATGCACCGGCTACCAATACAGCGGGCTGCAAATGGACACAAACATGGACGGTTACTGCAACCGACGCCTGTGGCAACGATGCTACCTGCCAGGTGACGTACACCTGGACGGTGGATGTTGATGATCCGGAATTCGCCGCATGCCCGACGGCATCGATCGACCTGGATTGCAACCGCTGCCATCACCGAGGCTCAGGCTATCGCCGATGCCGGTACGGTGACTGATGCCTGCGGCACGGTCGACGTGACGGCTGTTGCCGACGCACCGGCTACCAATACAGCGGGCTGCAAATGGACACAAACATGGACGGTTACTGCAACCGACGCCTGTGGCAACGATGCTACCTGCCAGGTGACGTACACCTGGACGGTGGATGTTGATGATCCGGAATTCGCCGCATGCCCGACGGCATCGATCGACCTGGATTGCAACCCCAACTCGCCATCACCGAGGCTCAGGCTATCGCCGACGCCGGTACGGTGACTGATGCCTGCGGCACGGTCGACGTGACGGCTGTTGCCGACGCACCGGCTACCAATACAGCGGGCTGCAAATGGACACAAACATGGACGGTTACTGCAACCGACGCCTGTGGCAACGATGCTACCTGCCAGGTGACGTACACCTGGACTGTGGATATTGATGATCCGGAATTCGCCGCATGCCCGACGGCATCGATCGACCTGGATTGCAAACCAGCCGCCATCACCCAGCCTCAGCCTATCGCCGACGCCGGTACGGTGACTGATGCCTGCGGCACGGTCGACGTGACGGCTGTTGCCGACGCACCGGCTACCAATACAGCGGGCTGCAAATGGACACAAACATGGACGGTTACTGCAACCGACGCCTGTGGCAACGATGCTACCTGCCAGGTGACGTACACCTGGACGGTGGATGTTGATGATCCGGAATTCGCCGCATGCCCGACGGCATCGATCGACCTGGATTGCAACCCTGCTCGCCATCACCGAGGCTCAGGCTATCGCCGACGCCGGTACGGTGACCGATGCCTGCGGCACGGTCGACGTGACGGCTGCTGCCGACGCACCGGCTACCAATACAGCGGGCCGCAAATGGACACAAACATGGACGGTTACTGCAACCGACGCCTGGCAACGACGCTACCCGCCAGGTGACGTACACCTGGACGGTGGATGTTGATGATCCGGATCGCCGCATGCCCGACGGCATCGATCGACCTGGATTGCAACCCGCCGCCATCACCGAGGCTCAGGCTATCGCCGATGCCGGTACGGTGACTGATGCCTGCGGCACGGTCGACGTGACGGCTGTTGCCGACGCACCGGCTACCAAACAGCGCTGCAAATGGACACAAACATGGAGGTTACTGCAACCGACGCCTGTGGCAACGATGCTACCTGCCAGGTGACGCACACCTGACGTGGATGTTGATGATCCGAATCGCCATGCCCGACGGCATCGATCGACCTGGATTGCAACCTGTCGCCATCACCGAGGCTCAGGCTATCGCCGACGCCGGTACGGTGACTGACGCCTGCGGCACGGTCGACGTGACGGCTTGCCGACGCACCGGCTACCAATACAGCGGGCTGCAAATGGACACAACATGGACGGTTACTGCAACGACGCCCGGGCAACGATGCCACCGCCAGGTGACGACACCTGGACGGTGGATATTGACGATCCGGAATTCGCCGCATGCCCGACGGCATCGATCGACCTGATTGCAACGCCGCCATCACCGAGGCTCAGCTATCGCCGATGCAGTCCGGTGACTGATGCCTGCGGCACGTCGACGTGACGGCTGTTGCCGACGCACCGGCTACCAATACAGCGGGCTGCAAATGGACACAAACATGGACGGTTACTGCAACCGACGCCTGTGGCAACGATGCTACCTGCCAGGTGACGTACACCTGGACGGTGGATGTTGATGATCCGGAATTCGCCGCATGCCCGACGGCATCGATCGACCTGGATTGCAACCCAGCCCGCCATCACCGAGGCTCAGGCTATCGCCGATGCCGGTACGGTGACCGATGCCTGCGGCACGGTCGACGTGACGGCTGTTGCCGACGCACCGGCTACCAATACAGCGGGCTGCAAATGGACACAAACATGGACGGTTACTGCAACCGACGCCTGTGGTAACGATGCTACCTGCCAGGTGACGTACACCTGGACGGTGGATGTTGATGATCCGGAATTCGCCGCATGCCCGACGGCATCGATCGACCTGGATTGCAACCCAGCCTGCCATCACCGAGGCTCAGGCTATCGCCGACGCCGGTACGGTGACCGATGCCTGCGGCACGGTCGACGTGACGGCTGTTGCCGATGCACCGGCTACCAATACAGCGGGCTGCAAATGGACACAAACATGGACGGTTACTGCAACCGACGCCTGTGGCAACGATGCTACCTGCCAGGTGACGTACCTGGACGGTGGATGTTGATGATCCGGAATTCGCCGCATGCCCGACGGCATCGATCGACCTGGATTGCAAACCTGCCGCCATCACCGAGGCTCAGGCTATCGCCGACGCCGGTACGGTGACTGATGCCTGCGGCACGGTCGACGTGACGGCTGTTGCCGATGCACCGGCTACCAATACAGCGGGCTGCAAATGGACACAAACATGGACGGTTACTGCAACCGACGCCTGTGGTAATGATGCTACCTGCCAGGTGACGTACACCTGGACGGTGGATGTTGATGATCCGGAATTCGCCGCATGCCCGACGGCATCGATCGACCTGGATTGCAACCCTTGGCTGCCATCACCAGGCTCAGGCTATCGCCGATGCCGGTACGGTGACTGATGCCTGCGGCACGGTCGACGTGATGGCTGTGCCGATGCACCGGCTACCAATACAGCCGGCCGCAAAATGGACACAAACACGGACGGTTACTGCAACCGACGCCTGTGGCAACGATGCTACCTGCCGGGTGACGTACACCTGGACGGTGGATGTTGATGATCCGGAATTCGCCGCATGCCCGACGGCATCGATCGACCTGGATTGCAACCCAGCTGCCATCACCGAGGCTCAGGCTATCGCCGATGCCGGTACGGTGACTGATGCCTGCGGCACGGTCGACGTGACGGCTGTTGCCGATGCACCGGCTGCAATACAGCGGGCTGCAAATGGACACAAACATGGACGGTTACTGCAACCGACGCCTGTGGCAACGATGCTACCTGCCAGGTGACGTACACCTGGACGGTGGATGTTGACGATCCGGAATTCGCCGCATGCCCGACGGCATCGATCGACCGGATTGCAACCGGCAGCTGCCATCACCGAGGCTCAGGCTATCGCCGACGCCGGTACGGTGACTGACGCCTGCGGCACGGTCGACGTGACGGCTGTTGCCGACGCACCGGCTACCAATACAGCGGGCTGCAAATGGACACAAACATGGACGGTTACTGCAACCGACGCCTGTGGCAACGATGCTACCTGCCAGGTGACGTACACCTGGACGGTGGATATTGATGATCCGGAATTCGCCGCATGCCCGACGGCATCGATCGACCTGGATTACCGGCGGCTGCCATCACCGAGGCTCAGGCTATCGCCGACGCCGGTACGGTGACTGATGCCTGCGGCACGGTCGACGTGACGGCTGTTGCCGACGCACCGGCTACCAATACAGCGGGCTGCAAATGGACACAAACATGGACGGTTACTGCAACCGACGCCTGCCCTACCGATGCTACCTGCCAGGGTGACGTACACCTGGACGGTGGATGCTGATGATCCGGAATTCGCCGCATGCCCGACGGCATCGATCGACCTGGATTACCAGCTGCCATCACCGAGGCTCAGGCTATCGCCGATGCGGGTACGGTGACTGATGCCTGCGGGCACGGTCGACGTGACGGCTGTTGCCGATGCACCGGCTACCAATACAGCGGGCTGCAACTGGACACAAACATGGACGGTTACTGCAACCGACGCCTGTGGCAACGATGCTACCTGCCAGGTGACGTACACCTGGACGGTGGATGTTGATGATCCGGAATTCGCCGCATGCCCGACGGCATCGATCGACCTGGATTGCAACCCGGCTGCCATCACCGAGGCTCAGGCTATCGCCGACGCCGGTACGGTGACTGATGCCTGCGGCACGGTCGACGTGACGGCTGTTACCGACGCACCGGCTACCAATACAGCGGGCTGCAAATGGACACAAACATGGACGGTTACTGCAACCGACGCCTGTCGCAACGATGCTACCTGCCAGGTGACGTACACTGGACGGTGGATGTTGATGATCCGGAATTCGCCGCATGCCCGACGGCATCGATCGACCTGGATTGCAACCCGGTTGCCATCACCGAGGCTCAGGCTATCGCCGACGCTGGTACGGTTACCGATGCCTGCGGAACGGTCGATGTGACGGCAGTGCCTGACGCACCTCCGAGCAACATTTCAGGATGTGAATGGACCCAGACGTGGACAGTAACAGCGAAAGACGCCTGCGGCAACTCTTCGGCTTGTTCAGTAACCTACATCTGGAAATCAGCCGCCCCAGTCGTCCTCTCTTGTCCCGAAAACACGGTTATCCCGCCCTGCCAAAGCCAGGCTGCCATCGATATGGCTTATGCCGATTGGCTGGCTACGGCTACGGTGAGCGGCGGATGCAATACGAGCCTGAGCAACGATGCACCGGAGGGCTTGCTGCCTTGCGGCGGTCTGGTGACGGTGACGTTCACCGCGACGAGCGAGTGTGAAGGTCCGGCTGAATGCATGGCCACTTTTGCGATTACCGAAGACCTAACCGCGCCCGAGGTCATCTGCCCGGAAATGCAGACGGTTCCGCTGGACGAGAACTGCATGGGAACCCTGGGCGATTATACCGCACTGGCAACTGCAACCGACGCCTGCGGCGTGGTATCCGTGACACAAGACCCTTTGCCGGGCGGCTCGTACACTGGCGTACAGACCATTACGGTGACGATTACGGCCATCGACGGCTGCTCGAACTCGGGCGATTGCACCTTTGAGGTACTGTTCAGGGATGTTACCCAGCCGAGCATCGTGTGTCCGGAGAATATCGCGGTCGACAACGATCCCGGTATTTGCAGCGCTGTAGTCGACTACACCGTAACGGCTTCGGACAACTGCGGCGGCGTATCAGTCACACAAACAGGCGGTCTGGCATCCGGCGCAACCTTCCCGGTCGGCACGACAACCTGTGTCTTCGAGGTCGCCGATGGATCGAACCTGGTGAACAGTTGCCAGTTCACGGTAACGGTTAACGACATTGAACCGCCGACCTTCACTTGCGTGGAATCGGTAATCCGCAACCACGATCCGGGTGTTTGCACATACCGCGTGGTCGGAACGGAGTTTAATCCGATTGACGTCATGGACAATTGCGGCGTCGCTTCGTCGACGTATTCGGTGGTCGATGGCGCGGGGGCTACGCCCAATACGGGCAATACACTGGCGAATGCCCTGTTCAACGAGGGCAGTACAACCATCGAGTGGACATTTACTGACGTAAACGGCAACCCGGCCACCTGTCAGACGGTTGTAACGGTTATCAAATGCAACGTAGTTGCCGGTCGACTGATCTGGGTGGGCGACACCATCACGGGTGTGGGTATGGCGAAGGTTTATCTCTTCAACAATATTGCCCTGCCGCCTGTGAGCACGTTTAACTCAACACCTGCTACCGGCGATTACTCCCTGACGGCGCCGAATAACGGCGTATTCACGGTTCGTCCGGAAAAAACGATCAACCCGCTCAACGGCCTGGCCCTCACGGACGCCATTGCGATCCAGCAGCACCTGACCGGCTTCGCGTTGATCCCGTATCCGTACCGCCGGATTGCTGCCGACGTAAACAAGAGTTACTCCATCTCGACGGTCGATGCATCGATCGTCCAGCAGGCCATACTTGGCAACCCGTCGGCATTGAACATCCTGAAAGCAACCAAGTCGTGGCGTTTCGTTCCGACGAGTTACGCCTTCCCGCCGCCGGTCAACAACTTTGTGTTGCCGGTATTCCCCGAAACACGTTCGGTGACGGTGTCCGGAAGCGACGTGCTCGGTCAGGATTTCTATGGCATCAAGGTTGGCGACGTGATCCAGAACGGTATACCCGGGCTCGGAACGGCCAATCCGGACAACAAACCCGAGGATGGCAAGAATCCGGAACCGGTGATCTTTACGGTCATCGATCGGGAATTGAATGCGGGCGAAACGGAATCGGTACAGTTTGATGTATCTAATTTCCTGGATATCGCCGGCTATCAGTTGGCATTGCGCTTCGATCCCTCGGTGCTGGAATTCGACCATATCGAAATTCCTGGCTCGGATCTGCTGCTGACCGAAGCGGATAACTTTGGGTTGTTCGAGATCAAGAAAGGCGAGATTCGCGCGTTGTGGTCGACGGCAATGGGTATCAACCTGAACAACGGTACCGCTGTATTCAGGCTGGTCTTTAAATCAAAGGTCAACGGCGTGAAACTGAGCGACGTACTGAACCTGGCGACGGATGTAGTACCCGAACAGGCCTTTACCACCGGACTGCGCATTGCAGATGTTCAACTGGTGTACACGAAATCGCTCGTACTGGGTACCGGCGATCCCGGTACCGCTTCAGGCATCGAGCTGTTCCAGAACCAGCCCAACCCGTTTGCGGAACGCACGAATATCGGCTTTATCCTGCCCGAGGCCTGCGAGGCTGAACTGCGGGTGCTCGATATCAACGGAAGACTGCTGCATACCGAAAAAGCATTCTTTACGGCGGGCGCACATATGCTGAACGTCGACTTGAGTGGCGAAACGGCCACAGGATTGATGTATTACGAACTGATCACCCCTTACGGCAAAGCGTCGAAGAAGATGGTCATGACAGGAAAAGAGAGCAGATCATACTTGCCTGGAAAATCATTGAGGTCATCGTGGTCATTGTGAAATGGCCAGGGTGGCCTCAATGCCGTTTTTGGGTAACGCCAATCTCTGATTGGCGATCAAGTAACGCCAATCTCTGATTGGCGCAGGTAACGTCGATCAAGTAACGCCAATCTCTGATTGGCGCAGGTAACGTCGATCTCCGGTCAGCGGCACTTGCGCCGACCGGAGGTCAGCTGCCTGCGCCGACCAGAGGTCAGCGGTACCTGCGCCGACCAGAGGTCGGCACTTGCGCCGACCAGAGGTCAGCGGCACTTGCGCCGACCAGAGGTCAGCGGTACTTGCGCCGACCAGAGGTCAGCGGTACTTGCGCCGACCGGAGGTCAGCGGCACTTGCGCCGACCAGAGGTCAGCGGTACTTGCGCCGACCAGAGGTCAGCGGCACTTGCGCCGACCAGAGGTCAGCGGCACTTGCGCCGACCAGAGGTCAGCGGTACTTGCGACCAGAGGGCACTGCGCCGACCAGAGGTCAGCGGCACTTGCGCCGACCGGAGGTCAGCTGCACTTGCGCCGACCAGAGGTCAGCGGTACTTGCGCCGACCAGAGGTCAGCGGTACTTGCGCCGACCGGAGGTCAGCGGTACTTGCAATTCACCTTAATCCATAGTTCGATTGTTACAAAAAGCCTGTTTATTTGCAAATCTGGTTTTATGAAGCATAATGGAGTTGTATTTAATCAAGATTCACCTGTACAACTCCCGGTAAAGACATCCATTATTTCATCGCTTTACCTTTATTTTTTTACTCCCATGTTTATAATATGAAAGAAAATATTCGCTTCTCATCCCCGGGGCATATTTCTTCCCCAATCCGATCTGCTCTGACCGACCTGTTCTTTTGCTTTTTACTGGTTTTGTGCGGTACGGGCATTGTTCATGCCAATCCGGCGCTTCCGGCTGCTGTGGGTATTACCCTCGACGGCAACCCGGAAGCCTGTCAGGGTGCGACGGAGGCCTATTTGTTTTATTCGGCACTCGACGGCGCTCCTGTGCCCGATGAATACAGCATCGACTTCGATGCTGCTGCCGAAGCGGAAGGTTTTGTGGATGTGCCGTACAGCGCATTGCTGTTCAGTCCCATTACCCTTGTCGTGCCCGGAGGCGCTGCGCCCGCCGTGTACAACGCAACTGTACGCGTGCGCAACGCGCTCAACGAGGAAAGCGACCCGGTTCCCTTTACCCTGACGCTTCACCCGCAACCGGCCTTGTCGCTGTTGTCGACGGCCAGCCCGTCGATAGCCGCCTGCGGCGATACGGTGACCGTTGAGATCAGCGTGCAGGGCGGGTTTACCGGCTTGGCATCGCTGCAATACAGCCTGGCCTGGGATGCGTTTTCACTTGAATTTATTTCGTACGAGGCCCTGGAGATCGGTGGTCCGGGCGGCGATCCTTTCATCGGCGACGGCAATGTTTTTCTGGGAGAACTGACCTACAGCTGGTTCGATCCTGCGGGCTTTGAGGGGGAAGATTTACCAGACGCCACGGTGTTGCTGACTCTGAAATTCAAGGCGCTGACCAATACCGGCAGTACCTCTGCCGACCTGACGGATATTCCGCTGGCCCTGGAATCGGCCAACGGCTCGTTTTGCAGCGGCCCGGTGACGGTGCAAAACGACGCAACCGTAGATTTTGCTCCCGGCCCCGACCTGGTATTGTCGACAAACGGCCCTGCCACGGTCTTTTGCGGTGATTCGGTGATCGTGACCATCGTCGCAGAGAGCGGCTTTAACAACCTGGGCTCCCTGCAGTACAGCGTCAACTGGGATGCCTTGCTGCTCGAATTGCTGTCGTACGAAGCCCTTCAAATCGGCGGCGCAGATCCTTTTATCGGCGACGGGAACGCTTTCCTTGGCGAACTGACCAGCAGTTGGGTCGACCCAATGGGCTTTGATGGTGAAGACCTGCCCGATGGCGCGGTGTTGCTGACGCTGACCTTCAAGGCGCTCGCCAATGGCGGCACCGTATCGGTCGACCTGACAGACACGCCGCTGATGATTGAGGCGTCGAACAGCTCGTTTTGCACACAAACAGTTGCGCTTGACCTTAATGCTACCGTTGAACTTTTACCCCAACCGGATGTGGTGTTGTCGTCGAATGGCGCTTTTCCCGCAGCCTGCGGCGATACCATCGACGTGACGATTGCCGTGGAAAGCGGCTTTCTCAACCTGTCCTCCTTGCAGTACAGCGTCAACTGGGATCCTGCAAAACTGAAATACGTGACGAACAGCGCCCTGCAAATCGGCGGCGGCGATCCTTTTATTGGCGACGGCAATGTCCTGCTCGGCGAACTGAGCTACAGCTGGTTCGATCTGCTGACGATCGATGGGCACGACTTGACCGACGGCACGGTGCTGCTGACCCTGTCTTTTCAGGCCCTCACCGATATGGGCAATGCAATGGTGGATATCACGGGTGCGCCCCTGCCACTGGAGGCTTTCAATAACTCATTTTGCCCCGTCGATGTAACAACCGAAAACAATACGGATATTTCCTTCACCAGCGCGCCGCCGATAACGTTGCTGGCAGCAGGCCCTTCGGGCGCCAACTGTGGCGATACCATCGCTGTGACGATTGCTGTAGCCGATGGCTTTGCCGACCTGATGTCGCTCCAGTACAGTGTGGAATGGGATGAAACCCAATTGATGTACCTGGATCATGATGCCCTGCAGGTCGGCGGGGTAGGGGGCGACCCCGTTATTGACGATACAAACGCCGGCCTGGGCGAACTGAGCTACAACTGGCTCGACCCCACGGCGTCCGACGGGGAAGACCTGCCCGACAGTACCATCCTGCTTACCCTTACCTTCAAGGTACTGGTTAACAGCGGAAACGCCATGGTGAACATTACGGGTTCGCCGCTGCCCCTGCTGGCAACGAACGGTGTCGGTTGTGACAAAGCCGTCCTGGTACAGAATTTTGTCGACATCGCCCTGTACGATACGGTACCGCCGATGATCGTCGTTTTGCCGCCGGATGTGGTGACATTTAATGATGCCTATGTGGTCGGTGTGTCGCCGGGCGCCTGTTCCCAACTCGTGAGCTGGTACCGGCCCAGCGAACTGACGCACCTCATCACCGACGGCTGCGGCATCGATACGCTTGTCGAAGTACAGCCCATCATGCCCGATGGTATGGTGTATTCTGCCGGCTCGGGCGACTTTTTTGTGGATAACGGCGTGACGCCGTATCCGTATGTGTACACCAATCCGCTGCAATGGGTGACGCCCGTATCGGCGAGTTTTCCGGTGGGTACGACGACGCTCGTTTACGTGGTGTCGGATATTTCAGGCAATACCGCCAGCATTACGATTACGGTGACGGTGGAAGAAAACGAGCCGCCCATGGCGGCCTGTGTGCCCGGCATCGTAACGCTGCCGCTCGACGCGACGGGCAATGCGGTACTGACGTCCGGCGCGGTAAACAACGGATCGTCGGACAATTGCGGGATCGACAGTATTACGATTTCGCCATCTGTGTTTGATTGTACACAACTTGATATAAATCAGATTGTTACGCTGGTTGTAACCGACTTCGCCGGTAATAAGGACTCCTGTACGGCAACCGTAGATGTAGTGGACAACCTCCCCCCCGTATCGATATGCCCGGCAGATTTTGAAACCAGTACCGACGTGGCGGGTTGTACCATACTCGCTTCGGAGATTATGGGGCTGGAACTGACTGAAATCCCTGCCGGCGATCCGCTGACGAATCCTGGACAATACAATGACAACTGCGGAGTGACCATGATAACGTATACGCTGTCGGGCCCGAGCGGCGCGACGGGCTCCGGGGCCTATCCGATCCCCGGCGGACAGGAATTCACGCAGGGACTTACATTTGTGACCTATACCTTTAAAGATGCGGCGGGCAACAGTTCGGACTGCACCTTCGAGATAACCGTAAAAGATCTGGTGCCTCCGGCTGCGCTCGATTGTCCTGCCGATATCACCGTCAATGCCAACACGGGCGGCTGTTTTGTCCTCGCTACCTGGACGCCGCCTACGTTTATGGACAATTGCCCCGGCAATATTACGGTCACCTCCACCCATGCGCCCAATACCTTTTTCCTGTTCGGCGCTACACTGGTGACCTATACCGCGACGGATGCTGCGGGCAATCAGGGGACCTGCACGTTCAATGTCATCGTGAACGATATCCAGCCGCCCGTTGCCAAATGCATGGATATTACAGCGTCGCTTGACGCGAATGGCGTCGTCACGGTGATGCCGGCGCAGTTGGACAACAACAGCACCGACAACTGTTTTTTTGATTATGTGACGGTGGATTCGGTGTACGACTGCACCCGTATGGGCGCCAATGCCTATACCCTGTATATTGTGGACGGGAGCGGCAACCCGGATTCGGCCACCTGTACGCTGACGATTGCGGACGATACTCCGGGCATAAAAGACCCGGAAATCACTGACTGTGCGGCGTTTACGCCTGCCGTGGTGGAACTTGACGCCGCCTGTACCGGCACGCTTGATGCCGCAACATACGCCCTGAACTTTACGATTACGGACAATACGCTCCTTTCCATGCCTTCCTGCCCGCTCAATTTCGACGTGGATGTGGACGGCAGCGGTTTCGCGCCTGCCTACCAGTGGACTTGTGCCGATGCGGGTACCAATACCGTTACATTCCGGGTGACCGATGTATTTGGCAATACCACCGCGTGTACCAAAACGATTACGGTGCAGGATGTTACCCCGCCAACCATCCTGAACACACCGCCGGATGTCACGGTGGAGTGCAGCGTTTACGACCCGAATGATTTTGCCACGCTGGGCGAGATTACATTGGCCGACGTGACAGACGCCTGCGACGACAGCTGCAATACCGAAATAACCATCGCCTTTGCAGACGTGACCAATCCCGGCGCATGCGACAACGCAAGTATCATCACCCGCACCTGGAAGGTCACCGATGCCGCCGGCAACATGACTTTTCATATCCAAATCATCTTTGTGGTGGATACCCAGGCGCCGGTTTTATCCGGCATTCAAACCCTGGTGAACCTGGAGGCGAACAACCAGAACGACGCGCCGCCCTGCGTCGCGCCCTATACGGTGGAACTGCTCGACAGCAATGTGTCCGACAGCACGCACGCCTTCCGGTCTGTCCTTTTTCGATATGACCTATGAAATTCAGTTTCCGGCCGGGTCTGTTCCCGCGACACCGGGTTCGAGTGTGACGCAGGACTTCCCCGTCGGCACATCCACCGTGACATTTACGGTAAGCGACCCCTGCGGCAATGCCGCGCAGACCACTATTACGGTAATGGTGGACGATGTGGATGGGCCTGTCATCAACGAACCGTTCGGCAATGTTTTTGGCAACCTGCAAACGGTTTGCGACAGCACATTTACTATTCTGAACGCTACCGGCAACTGCGGCAACAGTTTCACCTGGTACCGTCCGTTCCGCGACGACGACAATTTCCTCGATTGCTCCGCATACGATGTCACGGAGACCATCAGTAACCCGACGGTACAAAGTGCGATAAATGGTTCATTACCATTTATTTACACCAATCCGCCCCTGTTTAACATACACCCGACCACCTTCTTCCCGATCGGCCAAACAACCATTACCTATCTCGCCACCGACGCCGCCAATAATACCACCACCTGCGCCTTTACAGTTCAAGTGCTGGATACGGAAGCGCCGTCGATCAACTGCCCCGGCAACCAGGAGTTGTCGGTCGCTACGGGTTGCGTCGATGCGGTGGATGTGCCGAATTATCTGAACGGCGTGCAGGTAACCGATAACTGCCAGAGCAATGTGGTGCTGACGCAAACACCGGCGCCTGGTACGATGCTTTCCGCCGTGGTCAACCCTGTGGTGGCCGGTCAGGCATTTTTGGTGACGGTGGTCGCCATGGATAGTTTTCCTGCCAACCTGACGTCGGCGCCCTGCACGTTTACGGTAACCCTGACCGACGGCGACGCGCCGGTCCCCAACGTGCCGATATTGCCGGTTATCACCAGTTTTTGCGGCATTGATACGATAGAAGCGCCTTCTGCTTCTGATTGCAACGGCAGTGTGCTGGATACCATCTACGGCACGCCTTCGGTCGCGGTGATCGAAATATTGCCTCCCCTGGCGCCGGGCGGTCCGCCGCGCTACGTCATTGCTGCGGGCAACTACGCCATCACATGGTCGTACACCGACCCCCAGAACAATACGACCACACAATTACAAAGTGTAGAGATCATTCCGGACGACAATCCGCCGGTTGCGATTTGTATGCCGCCGTTTTCCGTGAACCTGAATGCTGCGGGGGAATACTCGCCCTCCCTGACCGAGATCGATAACGGCAGTTCCGATCCCGACATGTGCGGACCTGTGACGCTCGAACTCGATCCGGCGCTCCTGACCTGCGCCAATCTAAGCGCTCCGGTAAATGTGACCTTGACGGTAACCGATGTTTCCGGCAATACCGCCCAGTGCGTGACGCCGGTGACCGTGAATGATGTTACAGCGCCGGTGATCCCGCCCATACCGGCAGATATCACGCTGGAAGCCTGCGCCGTTATTCCGTTGCCGACCAACCTGTCGGCCATAGACAAGTGCGACAACGACGTGACCGTTGTGTTTGTACAGGACACCATTTCGTTTACCAATATTTATCAATACACGATTCGCCGTACCTGGACGGCAACCGATGATTCCGGCAACGCCACCACGGGTACGCAAATCATCAATATTGCCGATGCCCAGGCGCCGGTATTTGCTGCCGCGACGCCGGATACCATTGTTGTGGTCACCGATCTGAATAACCTTAACTGCCTGGATACGGTGGCATTCAATGTTTTGCCTTTTGTAACCGACTGCGATTCCACGGCCCTGACCATTACGAACAACCGCACGGGGCAGGGCGCGAATTACAGCGAGATATTGCCGGTGGGCACGTATTCACTGGTATTTACCGCACAGGACGGCAGCGGCCATAGCTCGACGCATGAGGTTATATTGGTGGTGGAAGACGGTACGGACCCGATAGCGGCCTGTATCAATGGCGTAAGCATATCGTTGCAGCCGTCGGGCAGCGTCATCGTCACACCGGCAAACATCAACGCCGGCAGCACCGACAACTGTACCGCGCAGGCTGATCTGGAATTAAAGATCCAGCGCCTGGACCCGCTTGGGCCAATTGGAAACAGTATCACCTTTACCTGCCCGGACGCCGACGGTATCACACAACATCCCGTACAGTTGTATGTGACAGACGAAGCGGGCAATGTATCTACCTGCGAAACCTTCATTATTGTGCAGGACAACACGATCCCGGTCATCACCTTCTGTCCGCCCGGAAAAACGGTGCAATGCACCGACGATCTGTCGCCGGATGCGCAGGGCGCCGCCACCGCTTCGGATAATTGCCTGGTCGGCTCGGTAGCCTACACAGACTCCACAGCGGCGGGTACCGGCAATATCTGCACGGTGGTTTTCCGCACCTGGAAAGCGCTCGACCTGTCCGGAAACATGAGCACCTGCCTGCAGGTGTTGAATATTCAGGATACGGTGAAACCGGTGTTTACTGTATTTCCGGCAAATGATACCCTGACCTGTACGGACACCTTGCCCGTTGTGCCGGTTGTGCAGGCGACTGATAATTGCGACGCCGACGTTCTGATAAGCCTTGTGGTCGACACCATCGACGTCGCGCAGGGCGCCTGTGCCGAGTTCAGTTATACCTTCCGGCGCACCTGGACTGCCATGGACGACTGCGGCAACACGAGTGTGTACACCCAGCAACTGGTGGTCACGGATGTCATAGCGCCGGCGTTCCCGGGCATGCCCGACACCCTGATCCTGTTTACTGCCGATTTTCCGCCAAACTTGAACTGCCTGGCGCCGGTATCCTTTGATGCGGAGCAATACCTGAGCGATTGCCAGCCCAACGATTTTATTACGGTGACGAATAATGCGCCGCACGGCAACGATACCCTCGACATCAGCGGTAATTATACAGTTGGCGAATACACCGTTGAATTTACAGCAACAGATGCCTGCGGCAACACCGGAATAGACTCTGTTGTCGTAATTATCAAGGATAACAGTATACCTACGGTGCTTTGCAACAACAATGTGGTCGTCGCCTTGGGAACCAATGGAATGGCTACCCTCAGCCCCGGCGATATTGACCTCGGCAGTACGGATAATTGTGGTATCGATACGATGTTCCTGTCGGCCGGCACATTCGACTGCAGTAACCTGGGACTTAACCCGGTGACCCTGACCGTAGTAGATGCTGCCGGAAACGCCAATTTTTGCACCGTTACGATAAACGTCACGCCGGGCACCGGCGGTGCAGGCTTCAGCCTGACCGTGACCGGTACCCCTGAGTCCTCCTTCGGCGTCGGCGACGGTGCTGCGCTGGCGGTTGCTACGGGCGGTTCGGGTCAGTTCTCCTATACCTGGAGCAATGGCGCCACGACGCCCGGTATTTCGGGGCTTTCTGCCGGTGTTTACACCGTAACGGTGGTGGATTCCATCGGCGGTTGCACCGTGGTGGATACGGCAGTGGTAGATTTCGGGCCCTCCCTTGCGCTGACGATCGGCGGCGGCTCCGGTTGCCAGGAACAGACCATTTCAGTGCCTGTTTCTGTGGGTAATTTCTTCAATATCAACGGCTTTTCCTTTACCGTGCATGTCGATCTGGACAGCGTCGGTACGATTCTGGGCATAACGCCCGGCAGTATCAATCCGCTGATTGCAGACAGCCTCAGTGCCAACGTACTGCCCGGCAATAACCTGGGTATCAACTGGTCGGACACCGCGCTGACGCTTCCCGGAAACACCATATTGTTCTATGTAGACGTGCAACTCGGTTCCGCGACGGTCGGTTCTGCCAGTCCGCTGGTCATAACCGATACGCCGGTCGGCCTTCAGTTTACGCAGGACAGCAGCGGCATCGACGTAATTGTGGATATGGTTGGCATTCAAAACGACACCATTACGATTACCTGTGCTGTTGGCGCCGATCTTCAGGTAGGCGGTGACATCCAGACCTGGCGCGTTCCGACATTTCCGGTACCGGGCGTGGATGTGTCCCTGACAGGAACGCTCCTGGCCAACCAGACGACCGACCTCACGGGTACGTACCTGTTCGACGTTGCGCTCAATGCCAGCACTACGGTCAGGTGTTTTAAAGAAACGGTAGGCAATGCCGGTATCACCGGCGCCGATATCCTGTTGGTCAAGCGCCATGTGTTGAATATACAACCGCTCACTTCGCCTTACCAATTCGTGGCGGCGGATGTCAGCGGCGAGGGCAACCTTTCGATACTCGACTATGCGCGTATCCAGGAAGTTGCGCTCGGCACAAAACAGCAGATCACAGGCTCTCCCGACTGGAAATTCATCCCGAAATCGTACGTGTTCCCGACGCCCCTTCCGCTGAGCGTAAAACCGCCGGACAGCATCAGCCACATGCCGGTGGACATGAATTATCTCGACGACGACTTTGTGGCGGTGCGTATGGGCGACGTGAACGGCAATATCATTCCGAGTTTTACAAACGATGATGTGGACGACAGGAGTAGTGAAATATTCCGGTTCCGGTTGGACGACCATGCGTTTGCTGCGGGCGATCTGCTTACGGTACCCTTCCGCGCATCGGGCTTCACAGACCGTTCCGGCTACCAGATGACGGTTAATTTCGACCCTGCTGTGCTCGAACTGACGAATGTAATCCCGGGCGTGCTGCCCGAAATGGACGCCTCCAATTTTGGTACAGCCTACCTTTCAGAAGGGATGCTGAGCACCCTTTGGGTCAGTGCCATGCCGAAAACGGTTCAGGATGGAGAGATGTTGTTTGCGCTGACATTCAAGGTGTTACGAGACGGCAAATCACTGGCCGATGTGCTGCGCCCCGGCTCGGAAGTGACGCGTGCGGAAGCCTACGACCGGGATGGCGGCGCGATGAAGATCGATTTTGATTTTGTACACGACAATGTTCCAACGGCTGCTTTTGCCTTGTATCAGAACCAGCCGAACCCGTTCGGCAGCAGCACGGTGATCGGTTTCCGGTTGCCGGAGTCAGCGCCTGCCGTTTTGCGCATCTTCGACGCTTCAGGCCGTCAGGTGAAAATGCAGACAGGTTACTACGACCGGGGGTACCATGAGGTAACCGTTGAAAAGTCCGAACTCGGCGGGCCGGGGGTATATTATTACGAACTGAAAACAGCGCGTGCTGCGGACCGGAAGAAGATGGTTGTGGTGGAGTAAGGTAACATGAGTCATCCCGAATTTATTTCCCGCAGATTACCGCAGAAAAAAACCGCAGATTACCGCAGATTTAGGAATATTCTGCGCATTTCTGCGCGTTTTTTCTGCGGTAATCTGCGGGAAACACACTACCATACGAAATTCGGGATGACTCATGTTGCACCCCGCCTGCCTTCATTTCACACACCCCCAATACCCTTGATTTGATCACTTCTGATAAATCTGAAAGATATCTTCCGTATTAAGTTTTCCGAAAGTTTGCCAATGCTGCACAGATTTCGCGCGGCGGCTCTATTTTTGCAGCACTGTAATTTTAATCCTTTAATCTCATGATTACTTTGACCTCGTACGAGCAGTTTTCCCGGTTTCCCCTGCTGCGCCTGCAGCCGGTCATTACCTGAAAAGATTTCGATTCCAGCGCAAAGTATCACCATCCCGATGCTGAAAATAATGCGGTAGCCGTTTTCCGGCGCGCCGGTTTTCCTGTTTGCCTAATCACAAATCTTTCTCATGAAAAGAGCTGTACTCCTGATCATCGCTGTCTTCGCCTGTCTGGAATTATTCAGTCAATTGCCGGCGGTACAAACGCTTCCCTTTGCTCAAAACTGGTCGAATACCGCCCAACTCAGCGTCACCGACGACTGGTCGGGGTAGCCGGTATCATTGGTTTCCGCGGTGATGCCATCACCGGCGCCACCGGCGCAGACCCGCAAACCCTGCTCGCCGACGACAACCCCGGCGTGGTGGACGTGAACGTCAACCAGACGAATCCCAACACCAACACGACAGGCGGTGTGACGGAATTTGAAATTGCGGATCCTGTGGTGGCAATGCAAGGTTCGGGAACGGCCGATGCGCCTTACCTGCTCATCGGCATCAACACCACCTGCCTGGCCAACATCACCGTGGCATACAACGTGCGCGATATCGACGGCTCGGCAGATAATGCCGTGCAACAGGTCGCGTTGCAATACCGGGTCGGCAACTCGGGCAACTACGTCAACATACCCGCCGCCTATATCGCCGACGCGACCACCGGGCCGAGCATTGCTACCCTGGTCACCGCGATCAGTGTAACGCTGCCGGCCGATGCCAACAACCAGCCGGAGGTTTATCTCCGGATCATGACGACCAACGCTGCCGGCAACGACGAGTGGGTCGGGATTGACGATATATCGATCAGCGGCTCGCCTGCGGTGAGTTCGGCGGTGATCAGTGGCGACGGCAACTTCTGCATCAGCGGAAATCTGCCGATAACGGTAAATATTACGGGCGGGACGGGGCCTTATACGGTAAACTTCACAGAAGGATTTGCCGGATATATGGCGGCAAACTATAACAGTGGCGATATTATTTCGCAACCGGTAGCGTTTACCTCCATGTTTACCCTGACTTCGGTAACGGATGCCGGCGGTTGTGCCGCTGCAAACCTGAGCGGTACGGCTACTGCCTTCGTGTCACAGACCCTGCCAAGTGTCACGGTGGTTTCCCAAAGTAATCCTACCTGTGCCAACAACGACGGCGCCATAGACATCAGTGTAACCGGCGGTCAGCCGCCGTACACATATTCCTGGACAACAGGCGACGGTAACGGGCAAATGCTACTGCCGAAGACCAAATGACCCTGGGTGCAGGCACCTACCGCAGGTAGCAAGCGATTTTAACGGTTGTGAAGGCAGCACTACAGCGACCCTTACCCAACCACCAGGCTGCAACTGCGATATCGACATCACGGATATTGCCACTACCCCCGCAACCTGCCCCAACGACACAGACGGCTCGATCACCATCACGGCGGTTTGTACAACCTGCCTCGCGATCGAATACTCCATCGACGGTGTGAACTATCAGCCGGGTAACGTATTCAGCGGCCTCGCGGCGGGCAACTACACCGCTTATGCGCGCGACACCGACAATGCAGACTGCACGGCCAGCACGCCGGTGACCGTTCCGGTCAGCGACGACGTACCGCCCGTCTTCGACGCACCTTTGCCGGTTAACATCACGGTTTCCTGCTCCGACCCGCTGCCTCCCGTTCCGGTGCTCACCGCAAGCGATAACGTGGACCCTGTTGTGGAAGTGACGGTGGGCGCCACGCTCCTCGATGGAGACTGCCCGCAGGAACTGTTTTTTACCTATACCTGGACGGCTACCGACGACTGTGGCAACACCGCTACGGTCACACAGACGGTCACCGTGGTAGACGACACCCCGCCCGTGTTCAACCAGCCCCTTTCGCCGTCAGAACTCACGGTTGCCTGCTCCGATCCGCTGCCCCTGGCGCCGAACGTCACGGCCTCCGATGCCTGCGACCCCGGCAGTGTTCCACCCGTGATCTTCATCAATGAAATACACTACGACAACGTCGGCACCGATGCCGGCGAGTTTATCGAAATAGCGGGTACGGCGGGCCTCGACCTGTCGCAATACCAGTTGGTGCTGTACAATGGAAACGGTGGCGTCACTTACGACATCATGACCCTGAGCGGTACGATCGACAATGAAGGCTCGGGCTTTGGCGCGGTTTCCTTCCCGTATCCGGTCAACGGTATCCAGAACGGGGCGCCCGACGGCATGGCCCTTATACAGTTGCCGAATACCGTGATCCAGTTCCTGAGTTATGAAGGCTCCTTTGTGGCCCAGAACGGCCCGGCGACGGGCATGACATCCAGCGACATCGGTGTTGCCGAAGAACCGGCCCCTGCCATCGGCCTTTCCCTGCAACTGACCGGCGCCGGACAACAATACGGAAATTTCACATGGACAGGACCTGCCGCGCAAAGTCCCGGTTCGCTAAATGCAGGCCAGTCGCTCAGCCCCCTGCCCGGCGTTATCCAGGCGGTGTTGATGGAGACTTCCATGATGGGCGACTGTGCCGGAGAAATGACCGTAATGCGTATGTGGACGGCCACGGATGCCTGCGGCAACAGCACGGTATTGATGCAAACCATCCATGTGGTAGACGATGTGGCGCCCGCTTTTGTGCCGCCCATACCCCAGGACATCACGATCAGTTGCAGCGACCCGGTACCGCCGGCCGCCAACCTGCTGGCAACCGACTTGTGCGACGACGGCAGCGGCAGCGCGTCTATGGTCTGGATCAATGAAATACACTATGATAACGTCGGCGGCGACGTCGGCGAGTTTATCGAAGTAGCCGGCACGGCGGGTGTGGACCTGTCTGCCTATTCCATTTTCCTGTACAATGGCGCGGGTGGCGGCACCTACGGCTCGATGAGCCTGAGCGGCGTTATCCCGAACCAGAGCAACGGTTTTGGAACCCTTTCTTTCTCGTACCCGGTCAACGGACTCCAAAACGGCGCTCCCGACGGACTGGCGCTCGTGACGGGTGGCATGGTGGTGCAGTTCCTGAGTTACGAAGGCACGTTTACGGCTGTAGGCGGTCCGGCAAACGGCATGTTATCGACAGATATCGGCGTTTTGGAAGACGGCAACAACGCCATCGGCACCTCGTTGCAGTTGAGCGGTACCGGCAACAAGTACAGCGACTTTGTCTGGAACGCACCCGCAACGGCCACCTCCGGCGCCGTCAACAACAACCAGTTCTTTATCGCCGTTCCGGTGGGCCTTCAGGTGACCTTCAACGAGGTCAATACCAAAGGCTCGGACCCGGCCAACTGTAATTTCTACAACTACACGATCACGCGCAGCTGGTCGGTGGAAGACGACTGCGGCAACGTGAACAACCTGGTTCAGGTTATCACGGTGCAGGATGCCACGCCGCCGGCCTTCAACGGCGTTCCGGCAAACGTTACGCTTTCCTGTTCAGATGCCATTCCGGCCGTCCCGACGGGCGTTACGGTTTCGGACAATTGTTCGGCAACCACACCGATCGTTTTCAACCAGGTCAGCACCAAAGGCGCCAGCCCGGCAGCCTGCAATTTTTACACTTATACCATTACGCGTACCTGGACCTCGGTCGATGTGTGCGGTAATGTCGGAACGGCCACCCAGGTGATTACCGTTCAGGACGTTGTGGCGCCTACCGTTTCCTGCCAGAACATTACGGTCGGACTGAACACCTTCGGCAACGTTACGATTAGCCCCGCTTCGGTGGGTTATTCGGCCGGCGACAACTGCGCAGGTCCGGAAAACCTGACGCTGCTGACTGCTCCCGTGACCTTCACCTGCGCACAGGCGGGCACGACCCAGCAATATACGGTCCAGGTCAGCGATCCCTGCAACAATACGGGTTCCTGCACGGCTCAGGTAACCATCCAGCCGTTCCCGCGCTGCGTTCCGAAGATACTGATCTCCGACGCCTGCGTATGTAAAAACAACGCCACCAACCTTGCCAACGGCCAGTTTGGCGAAACGATCAAGATCGAATCGCTGGCCGGGAAAGTTTGGACGGTAACGGCTGTCAGCGGCCTGTACGCGGCTTCCAGCCCGCCGCCGCCCGCCGCGCCCGTCGCGATAACGGTGGGTACACAGTTTGTGGAAAACCCGCTCAACAGCGGCGACTACTTCCTCAGCGGCATCCATATCGACGACCTCGGCTACACCATCACCGTGCAAAGCGCAACCGGTGAAGTACTGACCATCGGCAACTCCTGCAAATACCCGAACCCGACCGTCACATCCGACCTGAGCGGCGATTTTTGCCTGTTCTCCGCTCCGGTGCCGCTCACGGGTACACCCGGCGACAACAACATCGTCAGCCAGGGCTTTACCATCAACGGCGTGCCGGCAACGGTGTTCAACCCCTCCGCAGGGGTAGGGCAGTATGTGATCGTGTACACGGTAGACGGCGGTACGCCGAAAGCCGCAGGCCCGGATGATCCAGGCTGTATTCAAAAAATTACCAATATTGTAAATGTTGTAGCCACACCGGCCAACCTGGTTTGCAACGACCTTGTGCACGTCTCGCTCGATGCCGATTGCGAGGAGTTTATCCTGCCCGACGACGTGCTGGAGGGTACCTACAACTGCTACGACGACTATAAAGTGGAACTGGACAAGATCGTGCCCTATGGCAACGGTCCTTGGTCGCCCGCATTTATCAACGCCGCAGATATCGGTAAAACGTATGCCTACCGCGTGACCCACCTCGTCAGTGGAAATATCTGCTGGGGCAATATCAAGATCGAGGATAAACTCGCGCCGACGATCCAGTGCGCCGATATTTTCCTGAATTGCGTCATAACCAACTATACGCCGGACTACCTCTCGATATCGCTGGGCATCACCGCTGCTTATCCGGACGTGACGGACTGCTCTGCGTACACATTGACGCACAGCGATACCTGGCACGACCTGGCTTGCGACGAAACGGTGTTCGGCATGGATAACCTGAGTGCATATGTGGAGCGTGTTTGGACGGCCAAAGACGCCTGGAACAACACATCGACCTGCGTGCAGTTCATCTACTTTGAGCGGGTGCATGTCACCGACCTGACCCTTCCGCCCGACGTGACGGTAGGCTGCGGCAACGCCAATACCGATCCCTCGGCAACCGGCGCGCCATTCGTGCATGTATTCAACCAAAACTTCCCGCTTTACCCCGGTGTCGGCTTCTGCGAACTGAATGCCGTTTATGTCGACCAGGTGCTGGAGGTCTGCGACGGTACCTACAAAATCCTGCGCACCTGGACGCTCTACGACTGGTGCCTGCCGACTAACCCGACCCCGCCGAACCCCAACCCGCTCTATTACATCCAGGTAATCAAAGTCACCGACGAACAGGGACCGGTAATGGCCTGTCCGGCCAACCTGACCGTCAGCACAGATCCTTTTGTCTGCTGCGCCCAGGTCAACCTGCCCGACGTGATCATTTCTGACAATTGCTCGCGCATCAACAACATCAGCGCGAAGGTTACGGTATTCGATCCGTACACGGGCGACCAGGTGAGTGTTTTGCCGGTCGGCGGCGCGCTGACGAACTTCCCCGGCAACAACCTGTGGAATCCCGACACGCTGGGCGCCTTCGGCGTGACGCCTTGTATTCCGATCGGTACCCATACCGTTGTGTACACGGCACAGGACGACTGTGGTAATTCGACAACCTGTTCGTTTAAACTCACCGTGCGCGACTACGTACCGCCGGTGGCCGCCTGCGACGAACACACGATCGTGGGTATCGGTATCGACGACCCGAGTGATTGTTATACCCCGGCAGACGGATGCGACGGCGCCGGTGTGACCTGGGTAAAAGCCTCGACATTTAACGACGGTTCCTATGATAACTGTAGCGGTGTGAAATTTACCATCCGCCGCATGGCGCCTTACTCTGCCTGCATTGAAGGCCTGGAACCTTGCGAAATTGACCGCGCAAAAGCGGAATCAGATTCGATCAAGTTCTATTGCTGCGAGGTTGGAACCACCCAGAATGTCATTTTGCGGGTGTATCAACTGGAAGCCGACGGCTTGCTGAGCCTTGGCGCGGATGGCCTGCCCATCTATAATGAATGTATGATCGAGGTGGAGGTGCAGGACAAAATCAAACCGGTATGTGTATCGCCGGCCAACGTAACGGTGAGCTGCGAAGCTTTCGACCCGAGCCTCTGGGCCTACGGCAAAGCCAGTGTGTACGACAACTGCTGCCTTGACACCGCCGCTGTACACACATACCAGGGCCAGTGCGGTTTGTCGCACTCGGTGAACTACAACCTGTTCGACACAGTTTGTAACCGCGGTACCATCACCCGCACGTTCCGTGCATGGGATTGCCACGGCCAATCGAGCCAGTGCACCCAGCGCATCATCGTTAACTACGAACAGGACTACTTCGTGAAGTTCCCGAACGACGTTATCGTAACGGCTTGCGACGGCACGGGCAACTACGGTGAGCCGGTATTCTTCGGCGAAGACTGCGAACTGCTTGGCGTATCGCACGAAGACGAGGTGTTCACGGTTGTACCGGATGCCTGCCTGAAAATCGAGCGTACCTGGACCATCATCAACTGGTGTACCTACAACCCGAACGGTACGTGTGTAATTGTTCCGAACCCGAACCCGAACGCCACATCGAACAGCACGCAGAACCTGCCGGGCCCGACCGTATCGGCCTGCGGCACGCCTGCTCCGTGGAACCCGACGGTCGTAGCGATCGCACCGGGTCAGCCGCAGACGAACTTCTGCACGTTCTACGATCCCAATGCCAACTGCTACAAGTACAAACAGATCATCAAGATCATCGACACGCAGAAACCGACGGCAGACTGCCCGGCTTCGCCTGTTGAATACTGCGACGTAACAACGAACGACGCACAGTTGTGGAACCAGTCGTACTGGTGGGATGCAGCAACCGAATCGCACGACCTGTGCGAAGGCAACGCCGCCCTGACCATCACGGCAACCGACGCATGCTCGGGCGCTAACGTGAACATTTCGTACCTGCTGTTCCTAGATTTGGATAATAATGGAAGTATGGAAACCGTCGTAAGCAGCAACAACCCGCCGGCTCCCGGCACGGTGAACTACAACAACGCAGGTACGCCGAACTACTCCGGCGGCACGCCGCAGGTGTTCGACGGTCGTCCGGTACTCCCGAACGAGATCTACCGCTGGGCCAACCACCAGTCGGTATCGGGCACTACCCGCACGGCAGCCGTACAGTGGAAAACGCTTCCGCAAATGCCGACGCCGAACAACCAACTCGGCTCGCCAGGCATCGCACCGCAACTGCCTTACGGCACGCACAAGATCAAATGGACGATCACGGACGGCTGCGGCAACGAAACGTACTGCGAATACACATTTGTAGTGAAAGACTGCAAGCCGCCGACCGTGGTATGCTTCAACGGCCTGAGCGTCAATATCATGCCGACGCAAATGGTGACGATGTGGGCAACCGACTTCCTGCAATATGCAGAAGACAACTGCACGCCGACGTCGAAACTGAAATACGCCATCCGCAAACTCGGCCAGGGCGCCGGCTTCCCGGTAGATGCACTGGGCAACCCGATTACGAGCGTGACCTTTACCTGTGCCGACCTCGGCTCCCAACTGGTGGAACTGTGGGCGCAGGACCTTGCCGGCAATGCCGCTTTCTGCCAGACGTTTGTTGATGTACAGGACAACAACAACAACTGCACACCCGGCGATAAAGCCACCGTGGCAGGCGCACTGGCAACGGAGGCGCAGGACGGCATCGAAGACGCAAATGTTAACCTGCAGGCAGGCGCCGTCAGTCTGTTCGACATGAGCGACGACCAGGGACAATACGCGTTCCCCAACGCCGTGCCTTACGGCATGGATTACACGGTAACGCCGACGAAAGACGACAACCCGCTGAATGGCGTTTCGACGTTCGATCTGGTGTTGATTTCCAAGCATATTCTCGGACTTCAACCGCTGAACAGCCCGTACAAGATGATCGCAGCAGACGCCAACAAATCAAACTCGATCACGACGTTCGACATCGTTGAAATCCGGAAACTGATCCTGGGCATTTATAGCGAATTGCCGAACAACACGTCCTGGCGCTTTGTGGACATGGCATACAACTTCCCGCAACCCACCAACCCGTTTGCCACGCAATTCCCCGAAACGAAGAGTGTGGCCAATGTGCAGTCGGACCAACTGGCGGACGACTTCGTAGGTGTGAAGATCGGCGACGTGAACGGCACGGCCATCGCCAATGCCCTGATGAACGCCGACGACCGTGCAGCCGGAACGCTGCTGTTCGACGTAGAAGACCGCGACGTGAAAGCAGGTGAAGTGATTGAAGTGAACATGGCGGCAGCCGAAGCAACGCAAGGCTACCAGTTCACACTGAACCTCAGCGGCCTGGAAGTAGCCGACATTGTGGAGCGCGATGGGGTAAAATCAAACAACTTCGGTGTGTTCGCCGATGCCCTGACGGTATCGATCGACGGAGTAAGGGACTTCACGGTTCGTTTCCGTGCGACGCGCCCGGGCCGGCTCAGCGAGATGCTGGGCGTATCGAGCCGCATCACGCGTGCCGAGGCCTACAGCCTGTCGAACAATCGCCTGGAAGTAGCGCTTCGTTTCAACGGTCAGGGTGGTGCAGTGATCTCGGGCGTAGGCTTCGAGTTGTACCAGAACCAACCGAACCCGTTTGTGAACAAGACGCTCATCGGCTTCCACCTGCCAGAGGCAAGCGAGGCTACGCTGTCGATCTTCGACGAGACGGGCCGCATGTTGTTCACGCAGAAAGGCCAGTTTGGCAAAGGCTACAACGCCATCGCGGTGGATCGCGCGCTGTTGAATACCACAGGCGTGATGTACTACAAACTGGAAACTGCCACGGACGCAGCCACGAAGAAGATGATTCAGACGAAGTAAGTTAGTTTTGGATAGGATTGAACAATCAGATCACCGTTGAATGCATTATTCAATGGTGATCTGATGTCGAACGAGGTGCGGCATCTAAAGTCTGGCCCTGCTGTTTTCTGCGGAAAACAGCAGGGGCTTTTCATGTGCCGCCACTTGGCAATTCAACACTTGCCATCAGGTCGATCCATTAACCTTAATTAACCTTGCTCTAATTATACTGCCTGTATATTAGCCCCGACAAAAACACAAAAGCTATGAAATTTCAAAAACACGGGATGCTGTCCGGCATCCTGACCCTCCTTTCTGTATGCGCCATGGCGCAACCCACCATCCAAATACCCCTGGGCACGCCCGCAGTTGCCGACGGCATAAACACCCCCGGCGAATGGGACGACGCGGAAAGCGCCGAGATTACCGTCTCCGCTTCCAAAAAAGTACAGGTCAGGTATAAGCACGACGGCAGCCACCTTTACCTGGCCTACTGGGGCAGTCTTGAATCTGCCAATATTCGCTTCCCTGAACTGCTGCTCGATCCGGAAAACGACAAAAGTGTCTCCTGGCTGCCCGACGACTGGTGGTTCCATGTTTCAGCCACTGATTGTGAGAGCCAGGGGCAGCACAGCATTTATTCCAATTGCAACCTGGCGCAACCCGACTGGGCCGGCGCACCGAACATGACGCAGGGCGCGCCGTACACCGATTCCATCGAAGTGATGATACCCTTCAGTAAAATCGGGATACAAAATGGCGACACTATAGGTCTTGCCTTTGAGGTGACGAATACCGCAAATGTGTGGAACTACTGGCCCCCGACAGCCAAGATCGGACAACCCGATACCTGGGCCACGGCAGTGGTCAGTCAGGGGCAGGTAAATGCAGCGCACCATGCCATCGATCGATCACCGCTGCGGCTTTTTCCCAACCCCGCGAGCGGAGCATTCACGATTGAATGGGATGACCCGGCAAACGCTCCGGACGTTGTTATGCTTCTGGATGCACAGGGTAGGGTAGTGCGCCGGCAGACAAACCCGGAGAGCGGCTCCAGCCATGTTGAGGTGTCGGCTTTGCCGGCCGGGGTATACTGCGCGATATTATTCAGAGGAGGCGAAAGGCATTCCCGCTATGTTGTCATTTACTGATCCATGAATTTTTGGTAATTTAGGGAGTATGTACGCCGGACTTCCAAGTCCGGCGGCTCTCGTGACGTTACAACGGACTTGGAAGTCCGTTGTACAAGCGGGATGAGACTCCTGCATGGCATAAAATATTCACCCCATTCAATACCCAAACACTTCTTTCATCGTCAGTTCCCGTACATTTCCGATTTTTTTCAGGTATTTGAAATCGATGTGTTGGCGGTCGCCGAGCACCAGCCAGGTATAGCGCCTGCCTTTGACGTGGCGTTGTTGGTAGTGAATCAGGTCGGCAGTATCGGCGTGTTCGAGGCGGCGGTACACATCGGCGCGCAGGTCGCGGTTCAGGAAGCCGCGGTCGCGGTTGGCGCGCCAGGTCCAGTACAGTTCCGATTTGGTAATACGGCCTGCAGCGATTTGTTTGAGTACGCTCTGCCGGGCGTGTTCCATTTGAGAATGCGAGACGGGCATGTTTTCGAGGATGGCCTCGAAGGCTTCCACAGCCTCGCGCAGTTTGTCGGGCTGGGTACCGACATAAGCCTGCAGGAAGTGGGCGCGGTTTTTCTTCGGAGGATTTGCCGCAAAGGCGTAGGCGGAGTAAGCCAGCGCTTTTGACTCCCGGATCTCCTGGAATACGATAGACGACAGTCCGTAGCCGAAATACTGGTTGTACCACTCCGCAAATACGTATTCGTCGAGGCTAAACTTCGGCGTGCCTTTCGACAGCAGCAGCAGTTCCACCTGCACCGTCGGGAAATGCACAAAGTAGACCTTGTCTTTGCGGACGCTGAGTTCAGGGTACTTCCTGGCCTTGGGCGGTGTTTCCGTGATCGTATGGAGCGGGTGGTGCTTCTTCAAAATACTGGCCGCCATACGGGGGGTACGGGCGCCACAATAAAAGGCTTCGTGTTTATAAGTCAGCAGGTTGTGCAACATATCTGCCAGTTCTTCCGGCTTGATCGCAAGCAACTCTTCGTGTGAAAACTTGTTGGAAAACGGTGAAACAGGTCCGTATTTGGCATAACTGGCCATGGCCTTGGTCAATACCGTGCGTTTGTCTTTTTTGCTGTTCTCCCGGCGTTGCAGCACATCGGCAACCAGATTTTGCAGTGCTTCGGCGTTGGGCAGGGCGTTGGCGACCAGGTGCTCCATCAGTTCGACTGCCGGCTCGAAAGACTCCTCCAAACCGCTCAGGGAGAGATAAAAATGATCGTCCTGGCATGTAGCCGAGAAGTTCACACCAAGCCGGTAAAAGGCCTGCTGCATTTCCGTGGCAGAATATTTTTGGGTGCCGAGAAAGGGCAGGTAGGAGGCAAGCAGCGACAGGCGCCGGTCGCTGAGGCGTCCCATATCAAAAGTGTAATACAGCCGGAAAAGTTTGCTTTCCTTTTCCTGTACGGCGCGCAGTTTCAGGTTGTTTGAAACGACGGCTTTTTTAATCGTTTTGCGGAAATCGATGAATTGCGGCGCAATATCGGGCGTTTCCTGCTGCAAAAATGATTGTGCAAATGCCGATACGTCGCTTCTGTTTACATCGATAGGCGTGATAGGCGGCTTTTCCACCTTCATCACCGAGTTGTCCTCGCCGTGGTGCTTGTACACGACGGCGTAATTGTCGGGCCGCAAGTGCTTCCGGGCGAAGGCCACGACGTCTGCTTTGGTGATTTTTTCCAGTTTTTCCCAACGACCGACCATCTCCGACCAGTCGACACCAAGGATAAAGGCATTGGTGATCGCTCCGGCGCGACCCTGATTTTTTTCAAACGTCTTGATCTCCGACAGTTTCATATCCTTTACGACGGCGGTGGGGAGCCAGTCCTCGAATTTGCCTTCGCGCAGGTTGTCGATCTGTTCCCGCATGATTTGCTCCACCGTTTCGGGCGACTGGCCTTCCCGGGGTTTGCCGTATAGAAAAAGGCCGGAAAAGTCCTCGTACACGCGTGGGTAAGCGTATGCTTCCAGCAGTTTTTGTTGCTGGATAATGTTGAGATCGAACAGTCCTGCCTGGTGGTTGTACAATATGCCGGCGATCAGGGGCAGCAGGGTTGCCTCTTCCGTGTTGGCAGCAGGAAAACGCCAGGCCATTTCCACCCATGCTGCTTCGTGGCCGTAGATATCGAGTTGCTTTCTTTCCTGCAATTCCGGTTGCGGCGGGAAGGAAAACGGCGGTACCGGTTTGGCCTGATAGTGTCCGAAATATCGCTCTGCCAGTTGAACCGCCTGCTCTGGATCAAAGTCGCCGGCCAGAATGACCGCAATATTATTGGGCACATAATAGCGGTCAAAAAACCTGTAAATATTCGTCTGAGAGGGGTTTTTGAGGTCTTCGCCCCGGCCCAGGGTCGTTTGGGTGCCATAGGGATGCGAAGGGGTCAGGGTTTCCTGTATGGCCTTCATGGTCTTCCGGAAATCCTTGTCCTGGCTGATGTTGTACTCCTCAAAGACCGTTTCCAGTTCGGTGTGGAACAGGCGAAGGATCGGGCGGCGGAAGCGCTCGCTTTCGAGTTCGAACCAGCGCTCCAGTTCGTTGGCGGGGATGTCGTTGACGTACACCGTCTGTTCCACCCAGGTATAGGCATTGGTACCCTTGGCGCCGATGGCACTCACCAGTTTGTCGTACTCGTTGGCGGCGGCGTACTTGGCCGCTTCAAAGGACAGGCGATCGATTTCCGCGTACAGCGCTTTCTTTTTTGCGGGGTCCTGTTCGCGGCGGTGCTCCTCGAATTTTTGCTCAATCCGGTCAAGTAGGGCTTTTTCCTTTGGCCAGTCGAGACTGCCGAGGCGATCGGTGCCTTTGAACATCATGTGCTCAAAGTAATGCGCGAGGCCGGTCGTGTCGGCAGGGTCGTGTTTGGAGCCGGCGCGTACCGCAATTTCGGTATAAATACGGGGCTCGTCTTTATTGACGGTCAGGTACAGGCGCAGACCGTTGGCGAGCGTGTGCATCTGGACGTTGATGGGATCGCCGGATACGGCGCGAAAACTGACTTTGGAAGACGAAGGAGCGTAGTCGTGCATGATGAATGGAAGGTTTAATGGTTTCCAGGTTTCAAGGTCTTGAGGATGTGCAAAAATAAGGAGTCGAAGGGGATGATGTTCGGGTTTTTTCAGATATGTCTTTCGGGCCAGTCCAAGTGAATGGGAAGATAAAAACGAAAATAACCGGAGGAAGTTTTCAGTATTTCAACTCCAGCACTTCCGTCTGCCCAACCCCCTTCGTAATGGCGATGTAAAACATGCCGAACTCATCCTCCGGAATATCTTTGATGCCGGGACTGCCTTTCAGGTAATTGAGCAGTTGCGGGATGGTGTTGGAATGTCCCACCATGAAGTATTTTTTGCCGCCGCCTGCGCCGAGTTTGTCTTCCAGCCAGCCGTCCTGGATATTGGGCGGATATGCCTCGGCGGAGGGCGGGTGCTCCATTTGTCTGCGGGCAGTTTCGGAGGTCTGGATCGTGCGTTTGAAATTGGTCATGCAGGCCATGTCGATCGGCGTCCTGGCCAGCACCTTGCCCAGCCGCTCGGCACGGGCAATGCCCTCTGGCGAGAGATCGGGGTTGTTGCCTTTGTCTTTCAGTTTTTCCGTGTGGCGAACGCAGTAGAAAATGATGTACGTCGAATCGCCGTAATGGGGTATGGCCATGGTCGTGCTGTCGGAAAACAGGACCTGGCCATCGGGTTGTATGGCAACAATGACCGGCGCAGCATCTTCTTTATGGGCCGGTGATTGGCAGGCCTGCCACAGGGGCAACAGGAAAAGCAGATAATAAAGTCGTTGCATGGCGTGTATTTACTTGAGTAAAATCTTGGTGCAAGCGCTTAGGTTTGTGCGTGCACCCGGTGGCTATTTTCCGTCCGGGTGCAAAAATGAGGGATTTTTCCGGTAGTTTTCGACCTTTTGGTCTTCCGGATATCAGAAAGACAAATCAGGACCCATGAGAAAACGCCTGTATATTTTTAATAAAAAAGGCCTGGCGGCCACTTTGGCAGCGGCATTTTTTTTCGCGTTGCCCTCCGTGTACGGGCAGGATATGGCGAATAAACTGTCGCCCGGGCTTGCCCTGGTCGCCCGAAGTGATGCGACGGAGCGGTTTATGCTGGTTGTAAACGACCCCGATGCTTTCTGCAAAAAGGTGATCCGCGAACACTGGCCTTTGTCCATACTGCGCCGCTACGATCCGGGTGGCATCGTTGTGCTGGAGACTACCCGGGATGTGCTCACCGAACGCCTGCTTCCGATGGACGAAGTACAGTATGTCGACCGTGGCCGGGCATCGGTCAGGGAAGAACTGCCTGTGCCCGGCCACAATCTTTTTACAAACAGTATTCAAGCCCTCCATGCCGTTTACCCCGACTGGAATGGCGCAAGCCGAACGATATCGGTCATGGAAAAACGGTTTGACTCCACCGATGTGGACCTGCGCGGCAGGGTGGCGCCCCTGCACAGGGCTGCGCAGGAAACCACCATTCACGCATCTGTCATGGCCACCCTGATCGCCGGGGCCGGGACTTCCAACCTGGCAGGGCAGGGCGCCGCCTGGGGAGGCCGGCTGGCCTCTTCCGACTTTGTCGCGCTGTTGCCCGACAACGAATCGGATTACGCCGCGCTGGATGTTTCCGTGCAGAACCATTCCTACGGTGTCGGTATCGAGAATTATTATGGCGCCGACGCCATGGCCTACGATCAAAGTGTGCGCAGTCGCCCGGCTTTGCTGCATGTCTTTTCTGCGGGTAATTCAGGGGAAGAAGGCGCTCCGATGGGGGTGTACCGGAACATCCCGGGTTTCGCCAACCTCACCGGCAGTTTCAAGATGGCCAAAAATGTGTTGCTTGCCGGCGCGGTGGATTCGTTCGGCAGGGTGGTGCCCTACAGCTCGCGTGGTCCCGCTTACGACGGCAGGATCAAACCCGACCTGGTGGCCTTTGGTCCCGATGGTTCCTCCGGCTCGGCGGCGCTGGTGTCGGGAACGGCAGCGGTGCTGCAACAGGCATTTGCCGAAAGACATGGCGGCAACCTGCCGCCGGCATCGCAGGTGCGTGCCATTCTGGTCAACAGCGCCGACGATGTGGAAGCGCCCGGCCCTGATTATACTTCGGGCTTCGGCAACATGAATGCGCTGCGCGCGGCAAAAACAGTGGATGAAAACCGCCTTTTCACCGCCCAGATTGCCTTGTCACAGGAGCTGTGGCAGGAAATTGTCGTCCCGCCCGGACAAGCCGAATTGAAGATCACGCTGGCCTGGGACGATCCGCCTGCCTCTGCCGGCGCTGCGCGGGCATTAACCAACGACCTCGACCTCAGTCTGTTGGGCCCTGACGGCCAGTCGGTATGGCTGCCCTGGGTGCTGAACATCTATCCACTCACCGACTCGCTCCAAAAAGGCGCCATACGCGGCGTGGATTCGCTGAACAATGTCGAGCAGATCACCCTCGACTTTCCCGAGCCGGGCATATACAAGATTCGCGTGTTTGGAAGGCGCATCGTCGGCGCCGCACAGCCCTTTTCGATTGCCTTTGAATGGCGTCAGGCGGACTCTTTTCATTGGGTTTTTCCGATGCGCAGCAATACTCCGGTATCGGGCGAGGCGGCGGTTTTGCATTGGGAAAGTACATGGGGGGCAGGAAACGGCATTTTGGCGTACCGTTTTACGGGCGATACGGCGTGGACGCCCGTTGATTCCGCAGTATCACTGTCTGCCGGGTACTACCGCTGGACGCCGCCCGATACTTTTGCGCTCACACAAATGCGCATGCAGGTTGCCGGACAGTTTTTTCCCGGCGATACTTTTCTGCTCGCGCCAGTGCTGCGCCTGCGCGTAGGCTTCAACTGTACCGATTCCTTGTTGTTGTTCTGGAATGCGGCGGGGCCGGGGAGTGCCTACCGGGTATGGGGACTGGGCGACCGCTACCTGGAGCCATTGCTGACGACGGCCGATACCCAGCTTATCCTGGATAAAGCGGCATTTCCTTTTCCGAATTTTGCGGTAACGCCTGTTGCGGGCGCCGGTTTTTCCGGACTGCGCAGCGGTGCGCCCGATATCGCTGCGCAGGGGGTGGCCTGTTATTTTCGCAATCTGCTGGCCAACCTGAACGCAGACAATGCCGTGGACGTTTCCTGCCTGCTGGGCAGCACCCATTCGATACGCAGCGTACGCCTGGAAAAACTGTCTGGAGGCGTTTTTTCCGAATTCGGGCATTGGAACCAGCCTGCGGGACAGTTGTTTTTTTCGGCTGTGGATACCGAACCTTTGTCGGGCATCAACCTGTACCGGGCAGTACTGGAGGCGGATAATGGCGGCCTGATCTCAAGCGATACGGCGGTATTGTACTTTGCGGGTACGGGGGAGTACCTGGTTTTTCCCAATCCCGTTTCAGGGCGCGGCATACTCCATATTATTGCACAGAGTATCGACGAGGACACCCGGTTTGTGCTGTACGATGAATTGGGCAGGCAATTGGCAGAAATACCCATGAACGATACCCTGCTGGCGGTGCCTTTGTCCGGACGCTCTCCCGGCGTGTATCCATACGTGGTCAGGCAAGGAGGGCGGGTTGTTTTTTTCGGGAAAGGTACTTGTCGACAAATAGCAGCGGGGTGCGGTTGCCTTTTGAGTAGAATTGGACAGGTTTTCTCGTTTCAGACAGGATTTACATGATATACAGGATAGTTAAGAGCACCCTGCTTTCAAAAGACCTGTAAATCCTGTCTGAAAAAAGGAAAGACCTGTAAGTCCTGTCAGAAAACCTTCTGTCGACCATGTGAATCCTGTAACATGGCGGTCTTACAATACGTGCGCTCCCGCGTGCCCACCAACAAAACAGGCTGCCGGTGAAACTCCGGCAGCCTGCGGCAAATAACACAGAGGTGCGCGAACCAATTAATACAGGTAGTTCAGCGCAGTTTTGTCGTTGTTGTTGAATGGCCGGTTCTGACCTGCGCCGATGCAGGAAAGCATCCAGGAGTTTGGGTCCGGGCCGCTTGGCGTGCCGGGGATAAGGATGGCGCCTACATTTGCCGCGCCTTCATTGACGGCCTGACCACCACAACTATAGGAGCGGTTCATATAATCCGTATGGCGGAAGCCGATGCAGTGGCCCATTTCATGCGCCAGGATCGAAGCGACGGTGCTTTGCGGATGGTTTCCAATGGCGTGTGGATTTACCTTGATCGACCCATAGGGAGCGCCGCCGCTGGTCGGGAAGCCGGCTGAGGCGAGGTAGTTGCCTGTACCTTTGGTTACGTCGATCTGGGCGCTGTTCGAGTTTATCCTGGAGAAAGTGATCTGCAGGTTTTCTGCATTAAACCGCGCAATCGCTTCGTCGAGTGCAGCGATATAAGACGTCGGTAGTTTGTTGCCGCCATTACCTGAGTTTATCCATACCGTGATGTTGCGGGGTAAACCGGTGACGAGGTTGGTCGTGCGGTACTGCTCTTCATCCCCGACACGGAGCAATTGGTATTCCAGTTGCCGGTCAAGGTCTTCACGGGTAAGGTAAATATCGCCTTCCACGACGTAACCGTCGTCGGCAGCGCGTGCGTTTTGCGGACTAAATCCCAAAGCCAGAATTTTATCCTGAATGTCCTGGGAAAGTTCCTGGCTGGTGGTTTCGTCGGCGGTTTTGGCGCATGAGTTCAAGCCTGCAAAAAACAGCGCCAGTGAAGCGAGGGTAAGTGCACGTTTTAGCATAACACAGAAAGTTAGATTTGGATGATGAATTTAGTTTTACAGACGGCCAAATGTATAAATGTTTTGGCCTCTCCAAACGATTAACATCCTTTTTTTATTTTGCCCTTTCTGTGGGTTGTAAAAGGTTCTTTGCCAATGGTACCGCCGGCTTCAGCCGGCGCCAACGCCAATGGTACCGCCGGCTTCAGCCGGCGCCAACGTAAGCGCCGGCTGAAGCCGGCGGTACCGTTGGCGGTACCGTTAGAGGTACCGCTAAATGTCTATCTGTATCTGGTTTCGGGTGAGGTCTTCCACCGTTTCCCTGCGCCGGATCAGGTGGGCCTTGCCGTTATGGATAAGCACCTCCGCCGGCCGTGGTCGGGAGTTGTAGTTGGAAGCCATCATCCATCCGTAAGCGCCGGCGTTGTAGAACCCGATAATGTCGCCCTCCACCGCTTCGGCGATACGGCGGTCGACACCGAAGGTGTCCGTTTCACAGATGTTGCCCACCACGGTATAGATTCGGGGTTTGAAGGTCGGCTCCGTTACATTGACGATTTTGTGATAGGAGCCGTAAAACATGGGACGTATCAGGTGGTTGAGTCCGGTATCGAGCCCGATAAACACCGTGGAAGTGGTTTGTTTGACCAGGGTGCATTTGGCAAACAGGTAGCCCGATTCGCTGACCAGAAATTTTCCCGGCTCGAACATCAGGGTGAGGCTGCGGCCGTATTCCCGGCAAAAGCTGGTAAAGCGTTCACTGAGTTTTTCACCCAGTTCTTCCACATCCGTTTCGATATCATCGGGTTTGTAGGGCACTTTAAAGCCGCTGCCCAGGTCGATATATTGCAGGTTGGAGAATTTTCGGGCGGCCTCGAACAAAATATCTGCGCCGCGGATAAAAACGTCGACGTCGAGAATGTCGGAGCCGGTGTGCATGTGCAGGCCTTCGATCAGCAGTCCCTGGCTTTCCACGACGCGCAGTACATGCGGCAACTGGTGTATGCTGATCCCGAACTTGGAGTCGATATGCCCTACGCTGATATTCTCATGGCCGCCGGCCATCAGGTGCGGGTTGATGCGCAGGCAAACGGGGATATGTTTATGATGGAGCCCCCAGTTTTCGAGCATGGGAATAGCGTCGATGTTGATCTTGACGCCAAGCCGCACGGCCTCGTCATATTCATCCATTCCGGCAAAATTGGGGGTGTAGAGGATGTCCTCAGGTTTGTAGCCGGCGAGAATGCCCTGTTGTACTTCCTGGATGGAAACACAGTCCAGTCCGGCGCCCCATTTCCGAAACAGTTTCATTACTGTCAGGTTGGTCAGGGCCTTGCAGGCATAGTGAATCTTGATATCCGGATATTGAAACGCCTCTGTGATGCGCCGGTACTGGCGTTCCATCACAGAGGAGTCGTATACGTAAAGCGGGGTTCCGTAAGTTTTGCAAAGTTCCAGCGGGTCGATGCCGCCTGTCAGTTGATATTTGTTGTCGACAAGTTCCATGGGGCAAAAATAGACGTTTATGCCGACGGCGCGATTCTTTGTTATCGAAGGTCGCCCTTTGGCCTCAACCGGCTGATCGGCTTGTCCCGCATCAGGGTGAAAAAATCTTCCACGTATTTGGTCAGACTTTTAGCCGAATTTTTGGGCAGGTAAGCGCCATTGCACAACTGAATCAGGTCGTCGTGGGCGTTGAGCATGGTCTGGTATGCTTCCTGGAGCGCGCCCTCCGGCAAACCATGCGCCATCAGGTACCGGTCCTGCACCTTTTTTAATCCGCTATCCGAATTGGGCACCGCATAGGGGGCGTTGACCAGTCCGGCAAAGTCAAAATCAAAGGGAATAATTTGTACTTTGTCATCGCCGGGTTGTTTCAGCATGTACAGGTTGCGGCCGTCGGCGACACCCCAGTCCGTATTGCCGATCATGAATTGAAAAAGTGAAGTGATGGCTGCCTGATTTGTTTGCAGACTGTCGGCCGGCAGTTCAAAATAGTTGTTGATATTGCCCTTGAGTCTGGCTGCAACCTGTTCTTCATGCTCGACCAGCAAGCAGTATACCGGCTCGCGAACCTGCTCCACGTGTTTGTCCCGGAAGGCAATCTTTACCAGCCGTGCCCGTACGCTCATCGGGCTGAGCCGTTCGAACATCCGGTAGGCGACGTACTCGCGCAGGAGCAGGTCTTCTCCCCGCGGTGAATCGAAGCAGGGCACGACCAGTTTTATTTCATTCAGGGTGTCGAGTTGTGCCTTGCGCAGCTCCTTCTTCGGAAATTTTAGTTTGATCGGCGGAATATCGCAGGTCCTGCGCCGGAATTTTCCGCGTGGCCGGACCTCCAGTTTCATCATGGCGCCGTCGGGAGTGGTAAGGGATGCCGGAAAATACTGGTTCGTATTTTTACTGTTAATCAGTTCCGTCAGATCCAGTTCGATGGTCATTTGAGCGCCCTCTGTTGCGCCCAGATAATCGAATACCGAGAGTGTTTGCGCTGTTGCAAACAGATTAAGCAGGAAGAAAATGCAACTGAAAACCAGCGCTTTGTGGTGGATAGTTTTTGTTTTCATAAACATAACCAAATGTTTTATTTGTAGAAAGGCAGGCGGATTAAAGAAAAAAAATGAACGGCACCCAAAGGGGGGCGCATGTGGGAAAAATGTGAAATGTCACTGATTTGGTTGCCTTGATATAGACAGCTGTGTTGGCCGTGGCGTTGCAGTCTAACGTGTTAAAATTTTGCGTGCGGCTGCCGCGTCTTTTTTTTAAAAATTATATTGCAAATATACAGTTAAACAAAGGTACTTTGTTATGTAAAGTATATTGGTTTTTGCTGTGTCTCGACGAACGACCATTCTGTGCCGATGAACTTAATACGTTGCAAAGGTTGCCCCGGCATTTCGCGCAAAAGTTTACGGGGGTAACATTACCCGCCAAATCCCTCACTACTTGCATCTTTATAAAAAACGATCTTAACTCCTCATCTTTGACCGCGTGACCGAAGCACAATTCCTCCAACGCCTTGCGGCGCAAGACCCGGCAGCCCAAAAGCAGCTCTACGACCGCTATTCACCGTTGTTGTTCGCCGTGTGCCGGCGTTACCTGCGCTCGCGCGAAGACGCGGAAGAGGCGTTGGTGAGTGGTTTGTACAAAGTATTTTCACAAATTGAAAGTTTTTCGGGTGCGGGCAGTTTTGAAGGTTGGATGCGGCGCATCGTCGTCAATGAAGCGTTGATGATGCTCCGCAAAAGCCAGCCGCTCGTGTTCCCCGGCGACGATGCGAAATTGAACTACGAACAAGCCGACAGTTTCAGCGTAGAGGCCGAACTTTCGGCCCGCGAAATTCTCGAACTGCTCGACCAGCTCCCGAACGGCTACCGCACTGTTTTCAACCTGTATGTACTCGAAGGATTCAAACACCAGGAAATCGCCGATATGCTGGGCATCAGCATTAACACCAGTAAATCCCAGTTAATTCTGGCCAAAGAAAAACTCAGAAACCTGCTTAAAGCCAAAGGTTATTGAACCGAAGGACGTAAATTGCACACCACATGCCTGATCTGTTCGATTTTTTTAAAGAAAACGAATCCAAACTACACGAACGCCCGTCCGAGCAGGTATGGCAGAAACTCGAGCACCGCCTCGAGCACAGCCGCAGGCCTCGCCGGCGCGGGATACGCTTTTTGCAGATCGGCGCCATAGCGCTGATTATCCTGCTTCTTTTGCTGGCTGCTGTAATGGTATGGTACTATTCGGCCCGTCATTGAGAAACCCTGCTTATTTTGCGCCGGTTTTTAAAAACAGGTAGCGCGCTACCGCCAAACCATCAACCGTAGCAATGGCAAAATCCGGCAAACATAACCCCCGATCAAAAGATAATAACGCATCGCGCAACAAACAGGCCGCGACACAGGCTCCTCCTGCGCCTCCCAAAGACTACCTGACGCGTCCTGCCGCGACCACAGATTCAGACCCGCTCCTGCGCAAAGTATTCCTTGGTATTGCGGCACTGGGCCTCGTTGTGCTGGTGGCGTTGTCCTTTGGCTCCGGCATCAACGCCGACGACAAGTTCCAGGTAGACTATTCGCAAAAACTGGTCAGTTATTACAGCAGTTTTGGAAAGGACACTGCTGCCTTGTTTATCCCGGACGGCAACATGCACCTCTACGGCGGGTTTTTCGAGGTTGCGACGGGTTTTGCCAATAAAATGCTGGGCTATAACCCCGAACAGTTGGCCTACCACAACGTCCGGCATGCCTCGAGTGCCATTTTGGGATGGGTAGCCATACTCTGTGCGGGATTGTTCGCCAGCCTGTTCGCCGGCTGGCGGGCGGGTATCCTGACCTTAGTTATGATGTTGTTGTCGCCGCGTTTCGTCGGCGACTCCATGATGAATCCGAAGGATATTCCGTTTGCAGCGGGGTATATGATGGCCATTTACAATATGGCAGCCGTGCTGGAACGCATGCCCGCGCCGCGCCGCTGGAATATTGCGGGGCTCGTTGCCGGGCTGGCAATGGCACTTGGAATACGCGCAGGCGGTCTGCTGCCTTTTGCCATGCTGTTCCTGTTTGCAGGGCTGCATTTTTTGCTCAAAAACGGCGGCCTGTCGGCTTTTTCCAACCTCGCCGCTCTGAAGAAATACACCCTGGTTGTCGTTGGTACGGCGGTTGCCGGCTATGCACTGGCCCTGTTTTTCTGGCCCTTTGCCCTGCAAAAGCCCCTGGACAACCCGTTTGTTGCGCTGTCAAAATTCTCCGTTCTGGAAGTAAGGATTCGCGTATTGTACGAAGGCTTGAACATCATGTCGGACAAAACGCCCTGGCACTATCCGGTCAAATGGATGCTCTACACCATCCCGCTGGCCGCCCTGGCGGGTTTTGCGGGCAGCCTGCTCTGGTTGTTCCGGCTGCTCGGGCGTTACAATCCCTTGTGGGTGATGCTGACGCTGTTTGCCGCTGTTTTCCCCGTTTTTTACGTGATTTATAAAAACTCGGTCATCCACGACGGCTGGCGCCACCTGACTTTTGCCTATCCGCCCCTCTGCGTTGCAGCAGCCTTGTTCTGGAATGAACTGGCCAATGCCTTTTCAGGAAAAAAATATGTTCAATGGGCTGTTTACGGTGTTGTCGGTCTGCTGCTGGCCGATGCAGGCGCCTTCATTGCTGCCAATCCGAAATTTCCCTATGTCTATTTCAATCCGGTTGAAGGTGGTACAAAAGGCGCCTACGGCAAATTCGAGACAGATTACTGGGGCGTAAGCGTGCGACAGGGCATCGAGTGGATGGAGCAACAGGGTATTCTGAAACAGGATATGCCGGAGCAAGTCGTGATCGCCACCAATATGTATTACTCGGCCAAAGAACTGACGGCCAAATACGGGGATAAGGTCAAACTGAAATACATCAAATGGGAGAAGCGCTGCGACGACGCCTGGGATTATGCCTTGTACCCGACGCGTTTCCTCGACGGCGCCACGCTGCAAAAGGGTAAATGGCCGCCGGCCAACGCCGTACACGTCGTAAAGGCTGGAGGCGCGCCGATACTGGCTGTGCTGAAAGATACCGGCAAAAACTGCTCCCTCGGTATGGCGGCGGCCAAGGTCGGCGACTGGCCAACCGCGATTGAAAAGCTGAAGGCCGAAGTAGCCAATGTGCCGGATAACGATGCCGCGTGGTCGGCGCTGGGGCAGGTCTACCTCAATGTTGACAGCCTCGAACTGGGTAAGGCCGCAGCCGAAAAGGCGCTGGCGATCAGTCCCGACGATTCCCAGGCCAACAACCTGATCGGTATGTACTGGCTTTACAAGGACGAAACGGCGAAGGCGAAAGAGCAGTTTGAATACTCTATCCGCCGCGACGCTTCCAATCCCGCAGCCTGGTACTACCTCGCCCTGATCGCCCGAAGCCAGGGCGATAACCAGACCGCACTCAACAACCTGATGTCGGCCATCAAGGCAGCACCCAACTTCAGGCAGGCATATGAATTGTCCGCCCAGATATATGAATCGGTAGGCGATCCCCAAAGGGCGCAACAATTCCGTGCCGCTTTGGGGCAAATTAAATAAGATGGTTGTCGTTTGAGGCGCGCATCGCTTCAAACGACAACCGCCAAACTATAAAACATTGAATTTCAAATTTTTATTCCCAACCTTCCGCAACCGCTACCTGTTTGTCCGCAAGCGCTTGCAGCGATACTTCGGCGATAAGAATCGACTACCTTCCGCCGTCAAAGGCCTGAACCTCGGTACCGGCGAGGGCGATTACGACCGCATGGTCGCCGCCTATTGCTCGGAACTGACCGGCTGCGACGTGAATGAAGAGGACCTCGTGCATGCGCGCCACCTGAACAAAGGCGTGATGAACCTCCACTACGAAACGAACGACGTCCTGGCGCTGACCTATGCCGATAATACCTTTGATCTCTTGGTCAGTTGCGAGGTGATCGAACACGTGGGGAAACCGGACCTGATGATCCGCGAAATGTACCGGGTGATGAAGCCGGGCGGTATCGCGATCATGACCTTCCCCAGCCGGGAGTTTCCCATTACCTACGATCCGGTGAACCGCATCTGGCAATTCACACGCAGCGAAAGCAGTCGGGAATACGCCATATCACAGGGCGCCTACGCTTTCGGTCACGAGTACCTGATCGGCTCGGCAGATTTTAAAAAATGGGCCGCCGAAGCGGGATTTGAAATCGTTGAATTTCAGGGACTTAGCCGGCACCTGGTCGGCCTGCTGGAAGTGTACTGGACAGGGATTGCACAAAGTATTTTCAAGAAAAATGCCCGCAACGTGACGGCGGATACCGATGGCGGACTCAAGATGCGGCCCGCATCGACAAAAGAGCCGGCGCTGGTTGTGGTCACAGACTTTATCTTGTGGCTCGATAAGCTGTTGTTCGGGTGGACGGGCAGGAGTGTGGGAAAGGGTGTGGTGTTGCGCAAGTAAGTGTGCTGTTTCCCGCAGATTTCCGCAGAAAAAATACGCTGATTTGCGCGGATTAACCATCTCAATTCTGCGAAAATCTGCGATTTTTTCTGCGGAAATCTGCGGGAAATAAAAATCCCGCGAGTATCTACCCTTCCACCGGAAATGACCATAAAAGCATTACATGGATAATAAATTACACATCCTTCAATCCAAACTGGCCGAGGCCAAACTCGGCGGCGGCCAGCAGCGCATTGATGCGCAGCACAAAAAAGGCAAACTCACGGCCCGCGAACGCGTGCATTTCCTGCTCGACGAAGATTCCTTTGAGGAGATCGGCGCCCTGGTTACCCACCGAAGCACCGACTTCGGCATGGCGGAGCAACAATACCTCGGCGATGGTGTGGTGACCGGCTACGGCACGGTCGGCGGCCGGTTGGTGTATGTGTTTGCCCAGGATTTTACGGTATTCGGCGGCTCCCTGTCGGAGACGCACGCAGAGAAGATTTGCAAGGTAATGGACCTGGCCATGAAAAACGGCGCGCCGCTGGTCGGGCTCAACGACTCCGGTGGCGCGCGCATACAGGAAGGTGTGAACTCGCTGGGCGGGTACGCCGATATTTTTTACCGCAATGTGCAGGCCAGCGGCGTGATTCCGCAGATATCTGCCATACTCGGCCCGTGCGCAGGCGGGGCGGTGTACAGCCCGGCCATGACCGATTTTATCCTCATGGTGGAAGGCAGTTCCTATATGTTCGTGACCGGCCCGAACGTGGTAAAAACCGTTACAAATGAAGAAGTTACCTCCGAAGAACTCGGCGGCGCCGGCACCCACGCCACCAAATCCGGCGTGACCCACCTGGTGGCGGCCAACGACGTGGATTGCATCGACAAGATCAAGCGCTTGCTGTCGTATATGCCGCAGAACTGTGAAGACAAGGCGCCTTTGTTGCCCTATACCATCGGTGAGGAGTTCCGCGACGAGCTGAGCACAATCGTGCCTGAAAATGCCAACCAGCCCTACGATATCAAGGATGTCATTGCCGGTATTGCCGATGCAGATTCCTTTTTTGAAATACACGAAAACTACGCAGAGAACATCGTCGTCGGATTTGCCCGCCTGGCAGGCCGCAGCATCGGCATCGTAGCCAATCAACCCGTAAACCTGGCTGGCGTGCTCGACGTCAATTCCTCCAAAAAAGCCGCCCGCTTCGTGCGCTTTTGCGACTGCTTCAACATCCCGCTGCTGGTGCTGGAAGACGTGCCCGGTTTCCTGCCCGGCACCGACCAGGAGTGGAACGCCATCATCACCAACGGCGCAAAACTGCTGTACGCTTTCAGCGAAGCCACCGTGCCGCGTATCACCGTCATTACCCGCAAAGCCTATGGCGGCGCTTATGACGTGATGAACTCCAAACACATCGGCGCCGACATGAACTTTGCCTGGCCCTCTGCCGAGATCGCCGTTATGGGCGCCAAGGGGGCTTCGGAGATCATATTTAAAAAAGAAATCGATGCTGCCGACGACCCTGCGGCAAAACTCGCCGAAAAAGAACGCGAGTATGCCGACACATTCGCCAACCCTTACCGGGCTGCCGCACGCGGGTTTATCGATGAAGTCATCCACCCCCGCGAAACCCGGCGCAAACTCATCAAGGCATTTGCGATGCTGGAGCACAAGGTGGTGCATCGGCCGAGACGGAAGCATGGGAATGTGCCGCTGTGAGTTCAATGGCACCGGTGCAAAGGGGGTATCTTAAGCCTAATTTTTTAGCCACTATGTAGGGGGTGTAATTCACCTTTTCAAACTTTACTTTAAAAAGTTCATTGCTCCTTGTTCCTCTATATAATTCGACACTGGGGTTTTGCCCTCCTATAATAAGTGCGATTATTTCAAGACATTCTTGCTCAATATCTGGGCCAAAATAAATGGCAGTAAGCGCTTCGGGAAGGTATGTGTATAGTGTGCCGGCTTGCTTATGAAATATTCTCCATTCTTTCTCATATGCCCATGACTTGGATTTTGAACAGAACAGGCTAAAGAATTGATTATCAATTTCATTCATTATAAATGGCAACGGATTAATTTTGGGCATATGCTCCAAATATTCTACTTTTTTCGCCTTGGTAAATGGTTCGTATTGGGTATTAAATTCTAAGCAAAACCCTTTGTATCTTCCCCCGTAGTGGGACCACATCAAAAGGTCGTCTTTGCTTTCTGAAAAACAAGTAATCCCACACTCAGATATGAAGTTATTCTTTTCGGTATCTATCACATTAGATACAATTCTATTTAGTTTTTCTCTAAGTTTCTGATTGTTCAAACGCGCTAATTCCTCTTTCATCGCAGCTGGAGTTTCTTCTCTATTAAGAAAGTATCCCTTTAGAATTTCCAATTGCTCGTTGGATAATTCTTGTATTTCAGCCGTTATTGCACAGTCATACGGGTCATTGAAATTTTTGGGGCTTGAAAAATAGAGCGATTGTCTTTTGAGGTTACTAAGAGTCAACTCTGTGAAGGGTTCGTATTTGTAAAGATTTTTTGGTATATCCATTTTCAATTATAAGTCTTTTAAAAGAAGGGCAGGTCACTTCCTCCTACATCGAGACTATCCGATGCAGACCTGTCGCATGGATAATGTCTGCTCTTCAAATTCCAAGCACTTCCGCCATTTGCATCTCCAGTCCAGGCATTACTAACCCGCCGGATAAAGTATCTTCAAAAAGGACGGTCTGGGTATCACCATCGGGAGTATAAACATAGGTACAGCGGTTCTGTGGATCTACCAGCCATCCAAGTCGGCAGCCACAGTTCATGTATTCATCCATTTTTTGGCGGAGCCCGGTCAAACTTTGCTCCTCTGATCGGAGCTCAAGCACAAAATCAGGTGCAATAGGGGCGAATCTTCGTTTTAACTTCATAGGCACTGCTTTCCATCGTTCCTTACTAATCCACGCAGTATCAGGAGAGCGTTCCGCTCCATTAGGGAGTTTGAAACCGGTTGATGAATCAAAGGTCTCTCCCAATTTGGTTTTTTTATTCCAGATACCAATATCGATGTGAATTTTGGAATTGTACCTACCGGTTTCGCTTGTTGTAGGAGGCATAACCGTAATCTTTCCGTCAGCGTTTCGTTCGATACGCAAATTAGGATTTTCAGCGCAAAAAGCGAAGAATTCGTCATCACCCATACCATTGTCATCCAGCAGGAGAGTACTCCGGTGGCGAATTCTCAATCTGATATCTGCAAAATCGGAAACGTTAGCGACCATTTGAATGGTGTTGTTATATTTCATTACAAAAATAAGTAAAAAAGATGTCAAAAGAGACAACCACCCCTCTGATTTTCTCAGGGGTGGTTGTTCTTTACCCAATTGTTTACTGACGCCATAAGTTACAGTGACAAACCTGTAAAGTCCTTGTCAGTGCGTCATCGCAACCGGCCTGAATCGGAGTATTTCGGCCAGGGCAAATACCTTGGAGGTGAAAACCGGGATACAGGGTTTGTTCACCAGGTCTTCGAGGTCGTCGGCCCTGCGGTTCAGATCGGCAAAGCCGCGAACAGCAGGTGCGCCGCCGAGCGGCCGGTTGGCGGCATCGGTCACCTGGAAGAGCCCGTCGATCCGCGCGGGGTCTCCGGTCAGGAAGCGCGAGAGCGGGGCCGGTGCGCCGAAGTTGGCAGGCGACACGTGGGTAAATCCCGTTTGTGTTTCACCGCCGTGGCAGCCGCTGCAGGTGTTCAGTGAAAACACGTGGCGCTTGTTGTCATCGTTGATAAACGCCGGAGAGGCTACCGGTCCGGTACCGTTCCAGTGGTGCGGGTGATTGATGGGCGCACCTGTAGGCACACCGACAGGTGGAAACAGGGTATGCGCCTTGGCGCCGAGGAACGGCTGCCCCATAAACGTCAGCGGTACGGTAGCCGAAGGCGGCGTCGAATTTGCCCAGGCGGCGAGCCGCAACACATCCGGGTTGGCTGTTTTGGCATTGTACACAACGGCAGGTTCCTGTTTGACGGTGGTGGGTTGCAGCGCACCGGGCGCGCCGCCCAGGTTGAACTCCCGAAGTTCCCATGGGCCGGCCAGCGCTATCTCGTTGGTGCGCAACTGATTGAGCGAACTTTGATTGACTTTTGAGGGGTTCGTGCCACAGCGGGTAAACTGGTCGGTAATAGCCTGCAGGGCCGTGTTGTAGGCGGGAGAGCCGATCGCCATGCCTTTCAGGTCGTACCATGCCTGGGCGTAGGCTTTTATGTCGGCACATTTGCGTTTGTTGATGCCGTATTCGAATATGACGGTGAACTGGAGGGCCGTGCAGTTGGGTGTAAGGGCACAGAAAACAAAGCGCCCTTCACCGGCATTGTTGGCCTTGGAAAAACCGTAGCCCGAGCTGCTGCGCAAATCCAGGCGGTTGACAATAGACAGCAGTTTGAACGGTGCAAACCGCATGTCCAGTTGGCCTGCCGGGGCGCCATTGGCTGCGCTTTTGTTCAGCCAGGGCTGGATGATCTGGTTGTTTATGGTTACCCTGGCCGGTATCGATTCTCCGTTTACGGTTTGGTTGGCCATCCAGGTACTCAGCCAGCGCAGCACAAAGGCGGATACCTCCGCATCGGTAGCGGGCGTAGCAGGGGCCGTCGAAGCCATTTCGCGCATCAGGGTACCGAACGTCCAGGCGCCGGAAGGGTTGCCGGCCCCCGTACAGGGATTGAAGGTGCGCGTGGGGTCTTCCACCACACCGACATCAGTGATCATCAGCGAGTGGTTTCTGAGGGCCGGATCGAATGGTCTCAGGCGTAAAAACAGCTCGGGAGGGAGAATGAAACGTTGGTCAAATCGCAAATCCGAGGTGTCGAAAAGGGAAATATTATCGGTATTGATCACCGTTCCGGAACGATTGATGAACTGGATAATCTGTTTTTTTGTGTAAACAGTGCTGCGTTGTTCGATCAGGGCCCGGCGCAAGTTGTTTTCATCTTCCTTCAGTACGATGGAAAAAACATTGTCGCCGGCTTTGCGGTCGCCGCCCTTGCCGTCGTCGCGCAACACGAGCGTGGTGTCGTTGAGATTGATCGCAAAAGCCCTGCCGAGCAGGGAATCGGGCGCCATCTCTGCCTCAAAAAGGAAATTGCCGAGATTCGACGGCTTTTCCAGTTTGGTCACAAAGATGTTGCGTACCTCCGGAGGGTTCGTTTCAAAATCGGGAACAAGTTCAACCTGGGGAGGCAGATCGAACACCTGTTCGTTGTTGCAACCGAAAGCCAGGGCGATGACAGACAGGAACCAGAGAAGGCTCCATATGCCGGGTCGGGGAAAAAGTTCTTTAGGCATTTTGTGTATGGTTTAATGATGAAATGAATCATAACGGGTTGCCCGGTAGCCTCTTCTGTCAAAGAAGCGCCTTCCGGTGAAAAACACGCCGGGGTTTTCTCGCCTGTTGCGAAAAAGAAGAAAAAGGGTGGGACTCGGTTTTTCAGGAAAGCCATATCAGGCATTATTTGAGGCGCCGGTTGACACAGCGGCATACAAAGTTAGCCGCACAAGAAGCCGTATCGGTTGCGGAGACAGTTAATTAAGCGAGTTTTAATCCGTTTTTTATCGGATGTTAAGCCACGGACTATTTCGCTTTCATCAGTTTGACGGTAAACGTGGTGCCTTTGCCCACTTCGGACTGTTTTACAAAATCTTGCCCCGGTGGTACTGCTCAATGATGCGTTTGGAGAGTGAAAGTCCCAGTCCCCAACCGCGCGTTTTGGTGGAAAAGCCGGGTTTGAACACGGTTTTATACCGTCCGGCAGGAATGCCCTTGCCCGTATCGCTGATATCCAGGCACACATAAGGTCCTTCTTCGTACACCTTTGCCGTAATCTTTCCTTTGCCTTCTTCCATGGAGTCGATGGCATTGCGCAGCAGGTTTTCCATAACCCAGTCGAGCAGCGGAGCATTGACGCTCACGAGCAGCGGCGCATGTTCGCGAGGCTGGGGAAACTCGAATTCCACCCGGCGCGGCGCGCGGCGCTGCATGTATTCCCGATTTTTCTCCAGTTGATCGTAGAAATTGGTGACACTGAGTTCGGGCTGGGAACCGATCTTGGAAAAGCGGTCGGCCACCAGTTCAAGCCGCGTGACGTCGGCACGCAATTCATCGAGCATCTCCTGGTTGGTCGGGTTGTCCTCATTCACCGCTTTGAGTGTTTCCACCCAGCCGAGTATGGCGGTGATCGGGGTGCCCAGTTGGTGGGCGGTTTCCTTGGCCATGCCCAGCCAGACCTGGTTTTGCTCGGCCCTGCGCGCCATGCTGAATCCAATGTATCCGAAAGCGATGAAAGCAGCAATGAGAAACAACTGCAACGCAGGATACCAGTTCAGCCATTTAATCAGACTGGAGTGGGTGTAAATCAGCGTTTTATGTATATCAGGAGGGAAAACGATCTCGATCACCCCGGTGTCTTGCAGAATCATCCGGTCGAGCGCTTTCTGTACGTCATCGAGATCCATTTCTTCCAGGTTGCGGTCGTCGATATTGCGGTATTGTTCAATGTCGCCGCTTTCGTTGAGCAGTATTACAGGAATGGTGGTATTTTGTTCGATAATTTTCAGGTGCAGGGTGAGGTCGCAGTAATTGGCGAGCGTATCTGTGCGCATTTTGGCAAGCATGCGCATCGCCTCCGCAAATTGTTCCGCCTGCTGATTTTCCCGCTCCATCAGGCGTTCGGCAAGGTATCGTGTGTAGAGCAACGAAATAATAATGATCAGCACACCGGCGGTGGCCAGATACCATTTCCAATATGATTTGCGGGTATAAATATCCATAGTGCTGCGAAAGAATGGGCGAAGGTACAACTTCGTTAAAACGTCATTTACAAGGTTTTAGCGTTTTTGTTTTTCGCGGCGACCGGATCAACTTAATTTTGTTTAATATTTTGACTATCTAACTTAAACAAAATATCCTTACAACGCGTTTTGTGCTTCGTTTCAGACCATGTCCAAAAAAATAGTTGTTATCGGTTCCGGATTTGCCGGATTGTCTGCTGCCTGCAACCTGGCGGCCGGTGGTTATGATGTGACGGTATTGGAAAAAAACAGCGTTCCGGGTGGCCGGGCGCGAAAATTTGAAGCGGAAGGTTTCGTCTTCGATATGGGACCGTCCTGGTACTGGATGCCCGATGTTTTTGAACAGTTTTTTGCCCGTTTCGGGAAAAAGGTCTCCGATTATTACGATTTAAAACGGCTCGATCCCTCGTATGTGGTGTGGTTCGGGGAGCACGACCGGGTGGACATTCCTGCCGATATGAAAGCCCTGGAGTCGCTTTTCGAACAAATAGAGCCGGGGAGTGGCCCCCGACTGCAAAAGTTTCTTGCCGAGGCGGGGTATAAATACAGGGTCGGAATGCGCGAATTCGTGCACAAACCGAGCGACAGTATCCTTGAGTTTGCAGACTGGCGCGTGCTGGGCAGTATGTTTCGCCTGGATATGTTTACATCGATGTCTAAACATGTCCGCAGTTATTTCCGGAACGACAAGTTGATCCGGCTCCTGGAGTTTCCGGTATTATTTCTGGGCGCCACGCCTCAGAAGACCCCGGCCTTGTACAGCCTGATGAACTACGCAGACATGTCCCTGGGAACCTGGTACCCGATGGGCGGCATGTTCAGGATTGTGGAGGGCATGGTTTCGCTGGCCCGGGAGTTGGGCGTTGCCTTTGAGATGAATAGCGAAGTCAGGCAAATTTATGTGCCGAACGGGCGTGCGACGACCGTCATCACCCACCAGGGAACGGAGTACCCCGCAGATGTCGTGGTTGGCGCTGCCGACTACCACCATATCGATACCAGCCTGCTCGATGAGCGTGTGCGCAACTACTCTGAAAAATACTGGGACAGCAGGACAATGGCGCCTTCCTGCCTTTTGTATTACATCGGTGTGAACAAGCGGCTCGACCGCCTGGAACACCATAACCTGTTTTTCGACGAGGATTTTGGACGCCATGCGCGGGAGATATACGAAACCCCGGCTTGGCCGGAAAAACCGCTTTTTTATGTCAGCGCACCCTCCAAAACCGATCCGTCCGTAGCGCCTCCGGGTTGTGAAAACCTCTTTTTACTGATTCCTGTGGCGCCCGGACTGGCCGACACGCCGGAGATCAGAAAGCGGTATTACGATATGACCATGGAGCGGCTCGAACGCCTGACCGGCCAACAAATCCGGGAACACGTGACCTGGTGCCGCTCCTACGCCCATGCAGACTTTGTATCGGACTACCATGCCTTCAAAGGCAATGCCTACGGATTGGCCAATACATTGCTCCAGACGGCATTTCTGAAGCCCAAACTCAAAAACCGCCATGTAGATAACCTGTATTATACCGGCCAACTTACCGTCCCCGGCCCCGGTGTGCCGCCTTCGCTGATCAGCGGGCAGGTGGTTGCCGGGGAAATTGCAAAACGGTTTTAAGATTATACATCAATTTGAAGCATGGACCATCTCCAACTTTTTCACAATACCTGCTTTGAGTGCAGCAGCCTGATCACCAGACGATATTCCACTTCATTTTCGATGGGTATCCGGTTGTTCCACAAGCGTTTTCGCGCGCCCATCTGCGGCATTTACGGATTTGTCCGTTTTGCCGACGAAATCGTGGACACTTTTCACGAATATCCGAAAGAAGCGCTGCTAAAACGGTTCCGCGAGGATACCTACCGGGCTATTGACGAGGGTATCAGCCTGAATCCAGTGTTGCATTCTTTCCAGCAAGTCGTACACCGGTACGGCATCGGTAATGATCTGATCGAGGCTTTTCTGTGCAGTATGGAAATGGACCTCACCAACGCAACCTATGACAACGGCAGCTACGACGCCTATATCTACGGCTCGGCAGAGGTGGTGGGGCTGATGTGCCTCCGGGTCTTCTGTGAGGGCGACACAGACCGTTATGAACAACTCAAGGCACCTGCGCGGAGTCTCGGCGCCGCATTTCAAAAGATCAACTTCCTGCGCGATATCAAAAGTGATTTTGACGAAAGGGGCCGGATATATTTTCCCGGAGTGGATTTCAGCCGGTTTACCAACGAAGACAAACGCAACATCGAGTCGGACATCAAAGCGGACTTCGACGCGGCCCTCGACGGTATCCGGCGCCTGCCCGACGGCTCCCGCTTTGGCGTATATCTCGCATACAAGTACTACACCCACCTGTTCAAGAAAATCAGAAACGCTCCTGCCCAGCGTGTGGCACAAGAGCGTTTCAGGTTGTCGGACAAGCGGAAGGTATACCTGCTTTTCAGCTCTGCCTTGCGGCATCAACTGAATTTTTTGTGACCCCCGGGAAACGCGACGTATAAACCCGGTATCAACAAAACGATACAAACTATGCATGGCCGGCAGGATTTCCTGCAGGCCATTTTTATTTCAGTTTTGTCAGCCAGTCGGCGATTTTGTTCATATCTGCCTTGGCTACCTTCTGGGCCAGCATCGGTACATAACCGGGCCAGTTCGAGGGTTCGGGCTTGGCCACCAGCTGGGCGATGCGTTTGGCGGAATATTTCTTTGCTGCGATATCCGTCCACATCGGTCCGACCAGTTTGCGGTTCATGGCATGGCAAGCGGCGCAACCGTATTTATCAAGCAGCGTCTGGACCTCTGCGGGAATGTCGGGGCCGGTTGTTTGAGGCGGTGCAGCGGGTTTAAAAGCCGTCAGCAGGAGCAACAGCGGTAAGAGCGCGAGGATTTTATTCATGTAAGCGAAATAGTTAAAACGGCATGATTGCAGAACAAAAGTGGGGGGCACGGCTGCAACATTCCTTATTTGTTTTTTTCTTTTTCAATTCTTTAACAGGAAAACCGGCATTATTCCTTCTTTCTGCCCGCTTTTACCCGGTTGACAAAAGCGTCGGCCAGTGAAGGGTTCGCAGGCACGATCTCGTACGTTTCGCCGTCGGGCATTTTGATCTGGGTTTCTTTCGATTTCAACCCTACCATCGCATCGTTGAAGCGGGTGCTGCTCGACACAACGTTCATCGCGCCCGCCTGATACCCGAAAAAGTACCACAGGTCGGCTGAAGGTTTGATGTAGATATAGAAACGGTCGTCCTCGTTGCCGGGCATTTTGTATTCCACGTACACCGTCAGGGTTTTGCCGAACGGCTCGCCGTTGATGGCCACCACCGGGTTCTTGTCTTCCAGACTCAGGAAAGACTGGTATTCATCGTTCCAGATGACCGGGTGCCTGCCCAATACAAACAGGTACTTGTTATCCTTTTTCGGCAGCACGACCAGGTTGTTCTGCAGGTTGGCCATGGCCTCCTGACGGTCTTTTTCATCGCTGATCAGTTCGCTGACAGCCGGTTGGTAAAAGGTCGGATTGGTGTTGTAAATGGCAGGCTGGGCGTCGAAACTTGAAGCCCGGATATCGTTGACCATGATATCGATCAGCGATTTGGGAATCGTCATTTCGATGCCGCTCATAAACTCGCCGGTGACGGTGTGAAACACCGAGTCGGGCTTGTTGTAATCGGATTTTACCCGACCGGCGGCGGTCACTTTCATATACTTCAGGCCGGACCCGATATTGAGCAAGCCCTCGCCCTGAACCGTACCCACACGGTTGTCGAACGTCATTTTGGGGCCGCGCATGGTAATGCCGGCCACCTTGGAGGAGTCGCCGTAGGTGAACCGGTCGTTTTTGGCGTCGTACTTGAACACCCCCGTACAGTTCAGAATGGCCCTGTCGACACGCGCATAAGCGGGCAACAGGATGCGCGGATACATTTCGCCAAACTCTCTGGAAAGGTAAAAGCCGGTAACGAGCGGGTCGCCCTCTTCGTTTTTGGCATTGACGATCCGGATGATGGGGTCGGTGCGGTCTACCTCTGAATAGATACTGAACCAGTGCTTGTTGGGCAGTTTATCGGCTTCTATTTTGGCATAACCCTCGAAGCGCAGGTTGCGCTGATTGGCTTTCAGAATTATTTTCCCTTTAAACAGGGTGCGGACGTCCATGTGGAAGCTGTCTTCAGGCGCAATATCGCCGCTGGCAGAGGTGAGTACGTTTTTGGTCGACATGGTGCCGCCGCCCCGCCGCTCGCCGATGATATTGTTGAAAAACACTTCCTGGTTGTAACCGAATATATTGTACTCGTAAAAGCCGGTGGCTTTGTAGAGTTTTTTGCCCAAAATGTCCACAGTAGCCCGGTTAATCGTGTGGTACTTGTTCACTGTGTCGGCTACAATGCGCGCATTTTCCAGTTGCTTCATTTTTCCGCCCGGCTCGATGATGATGTCGGTTGTATCCGGGTAAACATACGCGTCGGCGGATTTGATGACTTTAACCCCGCCGATGTTCAGGTAGTTGGTTTTCATGTCGTAAAACGCCGTCTGGCCGGTAAACGACAGGGTATCCTGGTCCGGAGCGATCGAAACGAAGTTGCCCGGCTTGTTGGGGTCCGATTCGAATTCAATGGTCTTTTTACGCATGTCCCAGGTGAACTCGTTCATCGAGGTGCGGTACTGGTCGAGGGGAAGGGTGGTGTTGGCGCTTTCGGAGTTGGCTTTAAAGGCGCCGTTCTGGGCATCGAAATCGAGTTCGCCGTCGATGTTCCTGGAGTCGAAAGCAATACCGGTTCCGTCCAGCGACTTGATCTCCAGGTCTGCCGTATCGGCGCTGGCCTGGAAGGGGCCGTAGGAGATCAGTTTGGATGTCAGTTTGCCCTCCGTCCATTCAAATACGCCGCGACCTTTCAAGCCGGAGGGGGTCAGAATAAGCGTTCCCTTGTGCGAATACCCGGCGGCTTTGAACAGCTCAAAGTTTTTTGCCATACTCTCCACATACATGGAGTCTTTGAACGGCAGCCAGTTCACCGAAACGTTTTCACCCTTGGCCTGGGGTACCTTTACGGCGCCTTTCCGGTCTTCTTCCATGAAGAACTTTTTGGCGGTACCTGTCGTCTGCCGGGGACGGAAAACAAGGTCTTCCGATTCGATATCGGCAGTGAGGTATTCGAGTTTTCCTTTTCCGAGGAAGCCTTTGTTGCTGAGGTCGAGTTCGCCCGTGTAGTTGCCTTTTTTGGAATAGGTGGGGTAGCCTGCCGGCGGAGTTTTGTGCACGAAACCGAAAGATTTATCTTCATCGCGCACGACGATGGTTTCCTTGAAGGGTTCGAAAATAGTGGCGGGATACATTTCCCCCTGAACTTCAGTTGATCTTTGGTGTAGCTGTCCAGACCATTGAAGGAGAAGGGGTCAAGTTTGAAATAAAAGGAATCGCGGGTGTACACGCCTTTCTGAATAAAAGGCGCGTCATAGAATACGAAGGAGTGTTTTTTTGCCTGCAGCGAGGGGAACATGGCCAGGTCTTCCTTACCCGATTTGTTGTTCGGAGCATCCACCAGCAATACGCCTGAAACAAGTTCTACGGTCGAGTTCATGGCATTGGCGATCGGCTGACCGTTTTTATCCAGTTCACCTGTCGGAAGGTAAAAGTCCATGTGCCTGACGGAGTCAAAACCCACCTGGAATTTTTCGTAATCGAACATCATGTCGGTGCCCTCAAACAAAACCAGACCGGCGAACAAGCGGCCGCCGAAGCGCATGTCGCGGTTTTTCAGCAGGGTAAACTGATTGCTTTTCGGCACCAGCGCCACCTTTTGGCGGCTGCTGAGTTCGATTTTATTGACGTCGTGCACGAGGGTTTCTTTGGTTTTCAGGTTGAGCTGTGCGTTGGCCGTCGAACTTTTGGACTCAATGTTGATACCGTCGTAGTCGCGTTTGCCCTGACTGGCCAAAGCGTAGTGGATGAGTTTGTCGCGCAGTTCGATCTCATGCCGGTCAAAGTAATAATTGATAAAGCCGTCCCTTACCATTTCAGCCAGCAGGGTCTGGATACTGGAGTAGTCGAACTTGGGGTTCATGCGCTGTGCGAAAGTGTTGTCCGACACAATCCGGCCGTTGTCTTCCTTGTCCTGGTCGCTTTCCAGCCAGGTCACATACAGGGTTGAAATAGGGTTCTGACTGGCGATATACTGCATCCGGTTGTACACACCCATGTCAAAGTGGTTGCTGCTTTCGAACGAAACCTTTTGTTCCACGCCTTTTGCGGTACCTGCCCGTGCGCCGATCTCAAGCGAGTCCTGGTTGAGGTGCCACGCGATGCGGTCGGTATTGAGGTTCATGTTGTAAAACGACGAGAAAAAAGGATTGCGCTCCGAACCTTTGTCGCCGCGGGTAAGGCTGATCACCTGCGTCGGGATATCAAGGCGAAAGTCGGCTGCCGGGTGGAAAAGGCTGTCCTGTTCCATGTACAACTTGGCGTTTACCCCTTCGGCTACGATGTTTTGTTCCCGTTTGATGATGAAGAGCGGCCCGGTGCCGTAGAAGGCCTTCTGGCGTTTTTTATTGTACACGGTCACCTGAGCCGGCTCGTTGCCCGAACCGTAGCCGTAGAGCGAACTGCCGGAAAGCCTGAAGCCACCGAGGTATTCAATGCCTTCGCCGATCTTGGTGATCTTCAACTGCTTGTCGAAAGATTCAAAACGCGGGTACTGGGAAGAGCCCTTGCTGTCTACCACAATATTGTGTTCGAGTCTTCCGACTACCTTCCTGCCGGGGAAATAGAGCGGGTAGTAGAGGTAGGCGGTGTCGCACTGAAACAAGGGTTTGACCGCCTCTACCTTGTAATTGGTAAGTTCGGCGTAGACCGTGGAATCAAGACCCGTTTCGCCCCATGAAACCCTGCCGCCCTGGCCGCGCCAGGTATTCTCATAAGGCAGGTAAATGCCCGTCGTTCCGGTCACGGCGATCGAGTCCTGCTTGCGCACACCGATGAGGTCGGTTTTTTCGCAGCGCAGCTGGGGTTGGTTATTGATAAACTCGAAGGCGAATTTGCCGCCCTTTACACGCCAGGTCACGGAACCGCCCTCTCCCGTTTTCAGGGCGCGGTGCTCCAGAAAGTCTACCGAGAATTCGAGAAACTGCCGGATCGGTTTGGTACGCCCCTTGTCGATGCTGCTGATAGATTGCTCGGCAAGCCCGTGCCACCGGCTGAACAGCGCGGTGTCGGGGTCGCTTTTGGCCGCAGAAACGGCGTTGATATAGTCCTTGAAATAGGGAAAGGCCGACAACTTCTGTTCGGCCAGCATATTCGACACTTTGACAATACGCTGGACGTCGGGCTCGGTAAACTGGCCGGCCTTGTATTTTTTCTTGAATACGGAAAACGCCTCCTCCATGTCCGGGCGCTTGGAGGCGGTCATGAACTCGCCCAACTTGTCCACAAACTCGTTGGGGTTGTCGGGAAACTTTGAAGTGCCGGGCGCCTGTGCCGACGAGGCAGCGGGCAACAAACAAGCGGCAAGGAAGAAGGTGCAAAACCGAAGGATAAGGCTGGAATACAAATGTTTCATCATCGAAACAACAAAATTATGGATGGGAAAAAACAAAAAATATAAACGCATCTGGATTGGGGTTCGCGCGTTTTGGTGATCTTTTAACGCCAAAATCAGGGAAATGGTGTTGGGATATTGTCATCATTCATCATTCATCATTCTCCATTCATCATTCATCATTCTCCAAAACGCTATACAAAGCCAATTCCCCTTTTCCGTCCTGTTCCTTTTTTCAAATCCGGCTGCGGCGGCATTTTCCGAGACAATTGGTTCGTCCTGATGGAGAATGCCGGAGACCAGCAGCCAGCCGCCGGGACGGAGCATGCCATAAAGGGCGGGCAGGGAGTCGAGTATCACGTTGCGGTTGATATTGGCCAGAATACCGTCGAAATCGCGACCCTGCACATCAGCCAGTGTGCCGCAGCGGACCGTGACGTTGGATACGCCGTTTGCCGTACAGTTTTCTGCGGTATTGCGGCGCGATTCCTCTTCAATATCCACGGCTTCCACTTCGGCGGCGCCGAGTTTGGCGGCCAGAATAGCCAATACGCCCGTTCCGCAACCGTAGTCGAGCACTTTGGCGCCCTGAAGCGGGAGGTGTTCCATGGCGGCAATGCACTGCCAGGTGGTTTCGTGGTGGCCGGTACCGAAGGCCATCTTGGGGTTGATAAGCAGTTCATGTTCCACACCCTGTGCCGGTTCGTGGAAATCGGCGCGTACGGCGCAGAAACTGCCGACAATCACCGGCGGGAAATTGCTCTCCCAGATTTTGTTCCAGTTCTGGCCGGGGATAAAGGTTTTTTCCCAGGTAAACTCAAACTGTTGCTGTAGACCGGCCAGTTGCACCTCCGTTTGGTCCTGCGCCGCATGAGCAGGCAAATAGGCATTCACACCATCTTCCGATTCCTCGAAGGTATCGAAAGGCTCGTCGGCGAGGTAAGCCACGAGCATGTCGGCGGTTTCAGGGTTGGCGCGCAGGATATATTTCCAGTAATCCAAGGAATGAATGGATAGGTGAATGAAGAAATGAAGGTTGGATGCTGTTACTTTTGACCGCAAAATACATATTTTGATGTACATGGATAAAACCGGGATAAGGGTGGCGGGACACGCCGTGTTTGCGGTGCTCTGTATCATGGCTTTGTGGTGCTGGCAGGAGCGCACGCTCATCCTGGACGCGGCGTTTCAAAGTTATCTGTTTATCGCCACGGGCAGACCGGCAATCATGGTGGAGCGATTCGGTGCGGCAATGGTGCAGTTGCTGCCGCTCGCAGGCGTATGGACGGGCGCGCCCTTGCAGGTCGTGCTGATGCTTTATTCGGTATCTATCGTGCTGTTTCACTGGGTGTTATTCAGCATTTGCCTGCATGGACTGAAGGACGGGAAGGCCGCGCTGGCTATCCTGTTGTTCAATGTGCTGTTCGTCAGCGATTCATTTTTCTGGATGCAAAATGAACTGCTCCAGGCCATCTCGCTGATGTTCGTCTTGTGGAGTATTTGGCTCAAGGGTGTAGGCAAAAGGCGTTTTACTGCCCGGGAGTATGTGTGGATCGCGGTGTTGTCGGTCACGGTCATTTACTACCATCCGCTGGTGTTTTTTCCACTGGCATTCTGCTGGCTCCGCCTTTGGCTAACCGCAACGACGAATGACAACAATGACGCAATATCGACCCCGCTCCTCGCCCTCGCGTCGTTTTTCGCCCTCGTTTTCTCCTCGAAATATATATTCCGGCAGCCCAATTTTTACGACAGGGGCATGACGGGGCAGTATGTGCGCGAGTTCAACCTGTCGCCGCAGCGCCTGCTTCATTCGCAAAGCCTGCGCGATTTTACGGCGCACCTCGACGACAACCTAGTCCTGTTGATCCCGCTTCTGGTACTGGTCACGGTTTTTTACCTGGCAAAAAAACGCTATTGGCTGGCCGCCCTGACGCCGGCATTTGTGCTGCTGTACTGTCTGCTCATCATGCAGCGCTTCCTCGACGACGACCGCTGGTACATCCAGGAGAGCCATTACCAGGCGCTGGCGGTATTTTTGATCGTGCCCCTGGTGTGGGATATACTGCCGGGTATTTTTCCCGGTCTGATGCACAAGTGGTCTGATAACTTCAAGTCATCCGGCCACTACCCGGGCCTGCAACGCTGGATACCCGTTTTATTCCTGATCCTGCTGTTCATCCGGATCGGCGGCATCTGGTCAACCGGCCACAACTATACTGCACGGCTGGCATACGTACATGGTCTGCTCGACAAAGCAAAGGGTATGGATGGCCGCAAGCTTGTCGTCGACGAAAAAGAAACCAACCTCAAGACGCTGATGATGTATTGGGGTCTGCCCTTCGAGATATGGCAAATGTCGGCACTCGAATCGCCCGATTCGGTGCGGGTACTGGCCATCAGTGCGAATCCGGACAGTCTGGCCGGGCGCCTTGCACCTGATAGTATGGTGACTTTTTTAATGATACCGCCGGTGGCGTTCAGGGATATGCCGGGAGGGTACTACCGGATGAGAGATACCGCGCCTTACCGGGTAGTGAAATCGGAGCGTCAGGCGCCCGTTCGATGAACAATTCCACCCTTTCGTTGAAAATCGCCGGCATCCCGAAAATTTGGTTTCCCCCTGTTCGTTATGTCATTTTCCAAATAAACGCCAATTGTGGAGAGCGGTTTCTTCCATGAAGCGGCGAATCGAATCGAGGCGGATATTCATTTTGTCGAATTATGTTTCAAGCAGGCGTATTAACCAAGATGTTTGCAGAACAAAATTTCCTTTACCCTGTTCCCCAACCCGAATCTGACCCAAATCGTTACTGAACAAACACACATGAAAAACATCTTCCTCCTTTTCTTCCTGGCCGGCACTTTTTGCCTGTCGGCCCAGAACACCGCAACGGTAACCGGCACCCTGCGCGACGCCGCCAACGGCGAAACCCTGATCGGTGCGACGGTGGAGGCCGTCGGACTCGGCAAAGGTAACGTGAGCAACGAATACGGCTTCTATTCCCTCAGCCTGCCGCAAGGCAGTGATTCGGTAACCCTGCGCTTCAGTTATATCGGTTTTGAAACGTCATTCAGGAAGGTCAAACCCGAGGGGCGGATCAAACTGGACGTCTCGCTCCGCACCGCCGACGCCCTGCTCGAAGAAGTGGTGATCAAAGCCAATTCGCTGGAAGAGAAGATGAAAAGCACGGAGATGTCGGTGACGACCATCAGCACCAAGGAAGCAAAACTGCTGCCGGCCCTGTTCGGCGAGGTCGATATTATCAAGATACTGCAACTCAAACCGGGCATCACAGCAGGCTCGGAAGGCACTACGGGCATTTTTGTCCGCGGCGGCGGTTCCGACCAGAACCTGATCGTGCTCGACGAGGCTGTGGTGTACAACGCCAACCACCTGTTCGGCTTTTTCAGCACCTTTAATTCCGATGCCGTGAAGGATGTCAAGGTCTATAAAGGCGGGTTCCCGGCTCAATACGGGGGCCGCCTGTCGTCGGTGATCGACGTGCGGATGAAGGAGGGCAACAACCAGCAATTCAGCGGTGCGGGTGGTTTGGGGCTCATCGCCAGCCGCCTGACGCTCGAAGGGCCGATCCAGAAGGATAAATCGTCGTTCATCGTGAGCGGCAGGCGCACCTACGCCGACCTGATCACCCGCGGCATCAATAACGCCAATGCGGGTAAACCCGATTATGACCCCATCCCCGATTACTATTTCTACGACCTCAATACAAAAGTGAATTTCACCTTGTCAGAAAAAGACCGGCTGTACCTGAGCGGTTACTTCGGCCGCGATGTGTTTACATTCAAGGACGAAACCTTTGATTTCAAGTTCGACTGGGGCAATACTACCGGCACTGCGCGCTGGAACCACGTATTCGGCCCAAAACTTTTTTCCAATACTACCATTACGTTTTCCGATTACCGCTACCGCATCCAAAACCAACTGCAGGGCTTCTACTTCAACCTCGGCTCTAATGTCAAGGATGCCAACCTGAAGGTGGATTTTTATTACCAGCCCTCCAACAAGCACACTGTGCGCTTTGGCGGAAATGCCACCTACCACGACTTTGTCGTCGGTCGCCTGAAAGCGGGCAGCGACGACGGCGAGGTGAGTTTCGAGGCGGGCCAAAAATTCGACGGCACGGAATTCGGCCTGTATGCCAACGACGAATGGGCCGTTACCGACCGGTTCAAACTCAGTTACGGCGGTCGTTTTTCGGCCTGGCGAAACAACCCTGCGACCTATTTTAATTTTGAGCCCCGCGTGGCCGCCAATTTTGCCGTGACCGATAAATGGTCGTTAAAAGGCTCCTACACGCGTATGAACCAATACGTGCACCTGCTCGCCAGCAGCGGACTGTCGTTGCCCACCGATATCTGGTACCCGAGTACGGAAGGGGTGAAGCCGGAGGTGAGCGACCAGGTGGCGCTGGGTACCTCGTATCTCATTGGCGGAAAAGTACTCGTCACCTGGGAAGCGTGGTACAAGTGGCTGCAGAACCAACTGGACTTCAAGGACGGCGCCGAACTGTTCGGCAACGACGCGCTCGAAGGCGAACTGACCACTGGCCGGGGCTATGCTTTCAGTCCCTTTGAAATCGAGATCGAGAAAAAAGACGGCAAACTCACCGGCTGGATCGGCTATACGCTGGCCTGGACCCGGCGCGGCAATTTCCCCGACATCAACGGCGGCGCCAACTTCCCCCCGCGCTTTGATACGCGGCACAACCTGAGTGTTGTTGCGCTGTGGGAACTCAGCCGCCGCTTGTCGGTCACCGCAACCTGGGTGTACACCTCCGGCTACACGGCCTGGCTGCCGGGCGGACGATTCAGTTTTCAGGATATTCCAGGCGGGCAATTGCAGCCCTTGGTACCCATCTACGGCGACCGCAATACCTACCGCTATCCGGCGTACATGCGTGCCGACCTGGGGGTAGTATGGAAATGGTGGGGCCGCCATACCGAAAACGACCTGACCCTGAGCATCTACAACGTAACCGACCGCCGCAACCCCTACTTTATCTATATCGACTTCGACTCGGTGGAAACACCCGTCGGCGACGCACCCACACGCATTTACGCCAAACAAGTGTCGCTCTTCCCTATCCTGCCGAGTATTACGTGGAATTTTAAATTTTAATCATTCCTCATTCCTCATTCCTCATTCCTCATTCCTCATCATTGACAATAATCCTTGCCAGATATGAAAACAGCGTTTTAAACTATATCCTTCCTTTTGTGGTCGTGGCATTTATTACCGCCTGCAATCTTTCGAAGGAGGTCGACATCAACCTGCCGGAATACGACAGTCAGCCGGTTGTGGAATGTTACCTGGAGCCGGGAAAACCGTTCCGGCTGCTGCTCACCCGCAGCTATGGTTTTTTTGACCCGTTTGGACTGGACTCCAGTTTTTTTCAAAATGTTTTGTTCCAGGATGCCGTGGTAACCATCAGCTACGACGGACAAACGGATACCCTCTACAACAATTTCTCCTTTGACGCCAGTCCGCTGAAAATATTCAATTATACGGGGTTGAATTTTGTGCCGGCCACACCGGGCGTCAACTATACGCTGAACATCACACTGCCGGACAACGGCGGCAACATAACAGGCAGCACGATCATGCTTCCCCTGATCCCGATTGACAGCGCCGTGGTGGAATTCAGTCCGGATATCGATACGCTCGCACGGGTACTGACCTACCTGACCGACGACCCGGCAACGCACAACTACTACCGTCGCCTGCTCAATTACAATTCGCTCGACAGCGTGCCCGAGCAGGACTTCCTGGCCGACGATCGCATCCTGACCAGTACCAAACTGGCGTTCGGAACGGGGTATGAACTTTCTGTGGGTGATACGATATACAACACCGTATGCCATATCACCAAAGACTACTACGATTACTACGAGAGTGTGCAACTTGCTATTTTCGGCAATATCAATCCCTTTGCACAACCCTCGCCGATCAAGAGTAATGTGCGTGGTTCCGCCAACCCGCTTGGCATATTCACTTGCCTGGTGTACGATCGCGCCACTACCGTGGTGCAGAAGTAAATGAAAAACGCCGCGTTCTGTGGGATAGAACGCGGCATTTTTCAGTTTTCAAACCGGTATGCAGAGCGGCCTTTAAGGCCTTTTGACGGCCCGGGCGCCCGGTTTGGCGACCGGCTTTTCTGTTTTTACCGTTTGGGCTTTTCCTGCCTGAACACCGGCATCGTCGGTGGTGGACAGGTACAGGGCGGCGGCAAGACCGAGGTGGAGTGCGATAGCCAGCACCAAAGCGTTGCGGCGGCTGCGCCGCTCATTTCTTTCGGCATGGTAATGCATAGGGAGATTTTTTTTGGTTCAATGAAAGGAGTATCGCTATGGAAACGAATCGTTTCGGGGAATTAGTTTCATGAAAACGGTAAACATTTGTTAAAAAAATCATAATATCATTGGGTCGGAACGACCCTCCCTGTCTTACACCCGCGAAAAATCATTGCAGGGCATGAGCCACGTTATGGAATAAATGGTTGAGGCGGGCACATCTTTTCGGGAAAAGTTATATCAAACTTCAGCCGTTCAGATAATGGAACTTCCTTTTACGCTCGAACAATTCATGCAGGTATTCCGGGAATACAACCTTCAGGTATTTCCGGCACAGATCATCCTGATGGTACTTGCAGGAATAATTATTGCCTTGTCATTTTTGAAAATATCCAATTCGGACAAGATAATATCCGGCATGCTGGCCATCTTGTGGCTATGGATGGGCATTGTCTATCATTGGGGATTTTTTTCCGGGATCAACAAAGCGGCATATCTCTTCGGCGGTCTCTTCGTTTTTCAGGGCGCCTTGTTTCTGTTTACAGGTCTTTATCGCAATGCATTGAAATTCAGGTATTCAAGCGACCTGAAGGGATGGGCGGGCGCTGCAATGCTGTGCTACGCACTTGTTGTTTATCCTCTACTCGGCCATGCGCTCGGCCACAGATATCCCGCTTCACCGACCTTCGGATTGCCTTGCCCCACGACCATTTTTACTTTCGGCCTGTTACTCTGGACGGAGAAACGGCCGCCCTTTCACCTGTTGATCACTCCATTGTTATGGGCGCTTGTCGGTTCGTCTGCCGCACTGAATCTCGGGATACGGGAGGACTTTGGTTTGCCGGTTGCTGGTCTGGCGACGGTCTGGCTGACATGGCGGTATCGCAGCGACAAATGAGGACTCATCCTGCCACGACAGACAACCTGTCTGGCGCAGGGATTTGGCCACTCCGCTCAGTTGAAATACCTTCGCAGCGAAAATCTTTCAGGGATGACGCAAAACGACGATTTCGAGAAGAGTTACGCACTGCACGAACAACATTTTTTTAAATACAGCAAAGGCGGCGACCGCGAGCAGATCGCGCAGAACTGGTTCCGGGAAGGCACCATCGGGTACGTGCAGGCGCAACAGCGCAACGGTGTGTCCGATCCGCTGCTGACGGCTTTTCCCGGCGCAGCCTGGGTGACTGTCGGCGACGGGCGTTATGGCGGCGATGCGCATTATCTCGCGTCGAAAGGCGCAAAGGCGCTGGCAACGGATATATCCGACGCACTGCTGCGCGAAGGTTTGGAAATGGGCTTTATTTCGGCCTACAGCCGCGAAAATGCGGAGGCGCTTTCTTTCGGCGACAACAGTTGTGATTTTGTGCTTTGCAAAGAATCGTATCACCATTTTCCGCGCCCGATGAAGGCCCTTTACGAGATGCTTCGTGTAGCCCGGAAAGGCGTGGTGCTGCTCGAACCGGTCGATCACTACGTTTTTACCAATTTCTTTCAGGCATTTTTCAGAAATATCCTCGGGGCCGTCAATGCCCTGGGAGTGTTTAAACTGTTTGGCCGGGAAATAAAACGGCATACCTACGAAGAGGTCGGCAATTACGTATATAAAGTATCGGAACGGGAAATGGAAAAAGTGGCGCTGGGCCTGAATTACCCTTATGTCGCCTTCAAAGGCATCAATATTTACCACAAAAACGGCGCAGACGAGATACCGGTCGCGGCGTTTTCCATGGCAAAACTGGAGATCAGCATCATGACGGGACTGCTGAACCTGCTGAGTTTTCTCGGGTTGACCAGTCCGCAACTGCTTGCCGTAATCATCCTCAAAGAGGAGCCCGGCGCGGCTTGTCTGGACGAACTGAAAAGCGCAGGCTACCGGGTAGTGAAGTTGCCGCGTAACCCCTATTGGTAATCAAACGTCAAGCAATCCTTCCGGCAGGTCGGTGAACACCTTTTTGGCGCGCTCGTCGATGGCGGTGATAAACTGCTCGTTCAACGGGATCAGCACCTCGCGGTTTCGGTACTGCAGGAACGCCATTTCCTGCTGCGGCATGTCGAGCACTTCGTCGATCCTGCCTACCTCGCCCGCCGTCTTGTCCACCAGCAGGAAGCCTTCCAGGTGACCGTATTCAAGCGTTTCTTCTTCCACGTCGAGTTCCCGTTCGCGATCGGGTACAAGATCCTGCTCGCGCAGCGATACTTCGCGCGACTGGAGCATGTAAGCGGCCTCCCGGCTGTCGACGTCTTCGAGTTTCAGGATCATTTCCCCTTTGCCTCGAATATTGTCGACGAAGTACGGGACTTTGGCGCCTTTGACGTCGATGAAGATGCGTTCATTTTTCAGAAAATCTTCGAGATACCGCTCTTCTATGATCAGTTTCAGTTCGCCGCCGATACCGTGGGTTTTTTTGGTATAGCCGATGGTGACGTAATTGATTTCGGGCATAATTAATTGAATTCCAGTATGCTTTGTCGGAGAATATACCCTTTTTCCGCTTTTTCTTCCCAGGGTTTTGTTTCGCAGTCGGCAGGTGGCGGGACCTGGTTGCAGTATTGCGAGTCGAGTATCCATTGTTCGCGCCACACCACGCCGATGTTTTTGGCGTATCGTACCCGGGAATAGCGTCGTTCGATGATATTGATATCGTCGGCCTCGGTCACGAGCAGGGTGGAGTCGAAGACAAAGGCGTCGATATGTGCAGGTATGTCGATGGAGTCAACCTCATAGTGCCAGTTGGTAAAAGGCCTGATGCGTTCGCCGGCGATTTCGATTTCGCGGTTTTGATCGATCCAGATATTGCCGTCCCATTCGCTGCGGCGGTCCATCGGAAAAACAAGTTTAAGAAAACGCAGGTTGTTTTCCGTCCGGATAGCCTGACCGGCGCTTCTGGATGCCGTGCCGATACTGGTCAATATCCAGGGTTCGGTATCGCTGCTGCGTTCAAAACGTTCGATAGTATAGAGCAGGTCGCCCGTCTGATCGCGCACGGTATCGCCGATGACTTCCTTTACATAGGTTCGGGAGGAATCGCGCACAATGCCGCCTGCGGCAAAATCGTACACAATACTATCCACGCTGTACACCACGTACTTGCCGGTTTCCAGCGGGAAATAAGCGTACTGTTCGGCAGCATCGTCTGTCGGCTGGAGGATAATACGATCGCCGCAAGCACTAAGCATCCATGCAATGCAGGCAAAATGCACCGGAAATATGCGAAAATGTCGTAAAATTGATCCCATTACAGGCGCTAAGGTAACGACAAGCCTTCACATGCCATCGTGTCAAATTTTTCTCGCCCCCGGCAGCGAAGCAGCCGGGTTATGAGTCTGGTTGTAAAATTGTCTCCGTATGAAAAACCAACTGCTTGCTCTGCTGCTGCTTGTTTGTGCAGTACAAAAGGTGTCCTCCCAATGCATGCCTTCGAACGACTGTAACGCAGCGCCCCTGTTTTGCGGCTATTTTATCGACCAATACTGGGGGTCCACTGTAGCGACATCCTTCCCGACTATTTTGCCTGATTTTTGCGGCACGCAGGAAATCCCGCAATACTTCAGGGTTTTTGCCTGCTCCTGGGAACTGGATATGGTGGTAGAGCCATACAATTGTCTCAATGGCAATGGCATACAGATCGCGCTGTATGATTCCTGTACAGGTAATCTGATCGCGTGCGACCCCGGGCAGGTCGGCGGCGCGGGGCTTCCCCTTCACCTGAACGCGCCTACCGTGCCGAATACGGAATACCTGGTCATGATTGACGGTTATGCCGGCGATGTATGCGATTTTCATATTACGGTAAATTATGGCCTGGATATGGATGATCCTGCAAGCGGGAGCAACCAACAGGGGCAGGACGGCTATATTGAATTTGATACGCTGACCTGCGGTCCCGCGCAACTTACCGCGCACCTTCCTACCTGCCTGGGTGGAGGCGGATCGGGTGGCTGCAGCGTCTCCTGGCCGACCAGCCTCGCTACGAATGATTGTATTTCGTTAGATTGGAACCTGCCGCCGGGAGTACAGATTGTGAGCGACGACCCCAATGCATTGACGATTACGATACAGTTTAACCAACCTGTAACCAATGGAGTTGTTTCGGTCTCCGCCTCAGTGTCTAACTGCGGAGAAATCTGTCCCACCTGCCTGGATGGTATCGGGTGCTTAAGCGGTACCATACCGCCGATCACCATTTCGTCGGATTCGGCTACTTATACCTACCGGCCCTGCCAATCGGCGCCCAGTTACTGCCTCAATACTTTGGACGGCGCAACCATTTCGACCTTGTGTACCTTCAGTGGATTTGGCTGGCTGGACCAGTTGCAACCCGGTATTTCGGGCCAGAACGATTTCTGTTTTCCGGTGGATAATCCGAACCTGTACGAATTCAGCGCCTGTGAGGATAATATCACGCTCAACCTGACGGTTAGCAACTGTGAACACGGTCACGGCCTTGAGTTTGCGGCTTTGCACGGTTACGACTGCAATTATTTCGAGCAATTGGGGAGCTGTGTCACGATCAAAGAAGACAAGAGCGGCCAACTGACCTTTCCCAATTTGTATCCCGGACAGCCGATTTACCTCGTCGTTGACGGGCTTGATTTTGATGCCTGCGAATTTCACGTCGAAGTTGCAGACGGCAATAATGTCGCGGTCCCGGTCTACATTGAAACCAGCTGCCAACCGGAAATCACTGCACCAGGAACGGCGATTTGTACCGGAGGTACCTACACCTTCAGTATCAAGGACATATCGGGCACAGGATGCCTGATTACAGGCTGGGGGTATATTTAACAGTTGCGCCCCGCCGTTCGGCGCTTGCCAATTGCTCGATTCAATGGTGGTCAACTGGACGTTACCACCCTTTGTACATGCGATAGGAAACAGCACTGGAGAGCAGATAACAGTTTGGGTCGATAGCACGTTTGCCGGTGTTGACACATTACTCAGTGCAACCATAAATGCAGATATACTGACAGTGGCCACGCCAACCGGGACGATTGACGGGTTTTGCGGCTGTAGCAATTTCAGTAAACAGTTTGAAGCGGAAATCGCGGTGGATCTTGTTTCAGCGGTGAATAAAATCCCGCTACAACTGGATTGTGTTCAGCCCTGCAAAACCTATAACGGTGTGGTTTATTGCGATCCCGGAGAGTATAACCTGTCGCAAACGGGCTGTGTTACCAATAAACTTGTGGTAACAAAAATACCGCCGCCTGTAGTTTCTGCACCGTCTATCCAGCAAAATGGAAGTGACTATACGGTATCTTTCAATATTACGCCTTCGGTGGGCAGTGTTGTGACGGGAGACCAGGGGCTTCTGCAGAACGGCGTTTTTGTATCTGCGCCCATTGCCTGCGGCGTACCTTATAGTTTTGAGGTGAATACCGCCGCCTGCAGCCAGCCCGTCGCCGGCGCTGCCGCCTGCTTCCTGCCACCAGACTGTACTAATTTCAACCTCCCGGCAGCGCCCGGCGACAGCTGCCACGAGGCGCCCCTGCTGTGCGGAAATTTCCTGGACGGATATTGCAGTTCCACCGCGGGTTTGCTTGCGGACCAGCCGGCCTACCTGACATCGCCCCTGCCGGATTTTGAAAACAACGGCTGGTTGCGGTTTGCACCTTGTGAGGATTCGATTGCCATCGATTTTCAGGTGTTTGACTGCCAGACCGGTGATGAATTGGGCTTTTTCCTGTTGTCGGGCGACTGTGATACCATGACACCCCTGGCGTTTGTCTCCGCAGCAGACGGGAATACGACCAGCATGAATGTCGGCGGACTGACACCGGGGGAGGTTTACTATTTGGTTATTGACGGCTTCTATGGTGCGGAGTGCAAGTTCCAGACCCATGTCGTCAGCGGTATCGGCACGGCGTCGCCCGGCGCGGCCACCTGCGATTGCATAGATGGGTATATCGACGGACCGGATGACTTGTGCCCGGCAGACATCGCCGTGTATACCCTTATTGACCCGGTATGCACCATCACCTCAGACCCGCCGATAGGCGGTAACGGCATTTATTGCCCGCCGCCGGAGGAGGTGTGCCCTGCCCCTGCCAAGGATTCGGTCGTGTTACACTGGGTAATTCCGCCCTTTATGAATTTCCTGAGCGACAGTATCAATGTAAAAACCATTACGGTTCAGGTGGATAGCAGCCTGCTGGGTATTGATACGGTACTTATGGGCACGGTATCAATATACTGGGAGCATATTCCGTTGCCGGGCGATACGGCTGTAGTGGATACCAATGCATTTTGCACTTGTGCCGGGATTGCCTGCACTCCCGGATATACGTTTAAAAATGTAGAGGTGCATCACGATGTGGATTATGAATACGGTATACTGAATTGCAATAATCCCTGTTATTTCTTCAACGGGCAAATTTACTGCCAGCCGGGTAATTACCTGGTGTCTCAAACGAATTGTCTGACGCAGTACCTGATCCTGGTAGACGATTTCTTCGCGCCCAATATTTCTGCAGGGAGTGACCAGACGATTTGTTATGGGACGGATGTAGTTCTTGGAGGCAATTCGTCGTCCAGCCCGCTTTTCTCTTATAATTGGAGTTCCGGAGGAACTTCTCCCCAGATTACCGTGGTTGATAATGTGACGGTTACGGTTTTGCCGCCAATACCTCCCCATAACCTGCCTCCTGTCACTGTTTGTGAGGGCGACTGTATAATGTTGGCTGGCGACCTGGTTTGCCCTACTTCCAGTGGTTTATATTTTACAGTGCTGGTGTCCTGGCTCGGATGCGACTCCCTGGTTTCCCGATTTATCACCGTGCAGCCGCCTTCGGTTGTCGATCTTGGCGTGGTGGGCACATTGACGTGTGGGCAGCCTTGTGTAACATACGGCGGTCAGCAGTACTGTCAACCGGGAACCTATTCTGTGACCGGGAATTGCGAGATACAGGAATTCCAGATTGCCGAGGATTTATCCATACCGACGGTACAACTGGGCGTGGTGGGCACATTGACGTGTGGGCAGCCCTGCGTGACATTTAACGGCCAGCAGTACTGTCAACCGGGAACCTATTCTGTGACCGGGAACTGCGAGATACAGGAATTCCAGATTGCCGAGGATTTATCCATACCGACGGTACAACTGGGCGTTGTGGGCACATTGACGTGCGCGCAGCCTTGTGTAACATACGGCGGCCAGCAGTACTGCCAACCGGGAACCTATTCTGTGACCGGGAATTGCGAGATACAGGAATTTCAGATTGCCGAGGATTTGTCCGTACCGACGGTACAACTGGGCGTTGTGGATACTTTGACGTGTGCGCAGCCTTGCGTGACATTTAACGGCCAGGAATACTGTCAACCGGGAACCTATTCTGTGACCGGGAACTGCGAGATACAGGAATTCCAGATTGCCGAGGATTTGTCCGTACCGACGGTACAACTGGGCGTGGTGGGTACATTGACGTGCGCGCAGCCTTGCGTGACATACGGCGGTCAGCTGTACTGCCAACCGGGAACCTATTCTGTGACAGGGAATTGCGAGATACAGGAATTCCAGATTGCCGAGGATTTATCCGTACCGACGGTACAACTGGGCGTTGTGGGCACATTGACGTGTGGGCAGCCTTGCGTAACATACGGCGGCCAGCAGTACTGTCAACCGGGAACCTATTCTGTGACCGGGAACTGCGAGATACAGGAGTTCCAGATTGCCGAGGATTTATCCGTACCGACGGTACAACTGGGCGTTGTGGGCACATTGACGTGTGGGCAGCCTTGCGTGACATTACGGCCAGCAGTACTGCCAACCGGGAACCTATTCTGTGACCGGGAATTGCGAGATACAGGAATTCCAGATTGCCGAGGATTTATCCGTACCGACGGTACAACTGGGCGTTGTGGGCAATTGACGGGGAGTAGCAGCAGTCCAAGAGATTGTCAAACGGTAGGCACATTGACGTGTGGGCAGCCTTGCGTAACATACGGCGGCCAGCAGTACTGCCAACCGGGAACCTATTCTGTGACCGGGAACTGCGAGATACAGGAATTCCAGATTGCCGAGGATTTATCCGTACCGACGGTACAACTGGGCGTGGTGGGCACATTGACGTGCGCGCAGCCTTGTGTGACATACGGCGGCCAGCAGTACTGCCAACCGGGAACCTATTCTGTGACAGCCAATTGCGAGATACAGGAATTCCAGATTGCCGAGGATTTATCCGTACCGACGGTACAACTGGGCGTTGTGGGCACATTGACGTGCGCGCAGCCTTGTGTAACATACGGCGGCCAGCAGTACTGTCAACCGGGAACCTATTCTGTGACAGCCAATTGCGAGATACAGGAGTTTGAAATATTGGCGACCGTTCAGCCAACCCTCGACCTGGGCGTTGATAAAACCATTGTTGCCGGCGAATCGGTTGAACTGGAAGGGCAAACCGATGCACAGCCGGATGTCATATCCTGGTACGGCAACTCCAATCTGCTCAACGACAACGGGCTCATCCTTACGGTACAGCCGGTTGAAAACACCTTGTATACCCTTGAAATCCTGGATATTAACGGCTGCCAGTTGGAGGCATCTGTCTGGGTTTATGTGACGCCGGTTCCTAAAAACTGGTACGCTCCAAATGTGTTCCAGCCCGGATCGACAGGGATAAACGCTTACTTCACCCTGTTTTCAGCCGACGGCGTGGTATCGGAAATACGCAATCTGGAAATTTACAACCGCTGGGGAGAACTGGTTTTTGTGCGGCAACATTTTGCACCCGGCGTCCCTGAACTGGGGTGGGATGGCTATGGAAAGGGAAAAATGCTTGATCCGGCGGTATTTGTCTGGCACGCCGAGTTGCTGCTGTCTGACGGGACCAGCGCCAAAGTGAAAGGGGATGTGACCTTGGTGCGATAGAGGGTTTTCCCGCTGATTACCGCAGAAAAAATACGCAGATCAACGCTTGATGTACAGGGCCCTATCTGCGAAAATCAGCGGGAACCCCGTTCTACAAGCGGCAATCCGCGGGAACCCCCACTTTACAACTGGCAGATTTCTTCATAATCCGGCCGGTCGTGCGGGTAGCGATGAATAAAGGAGTTGATGATCTTGCCCTGGTACAGTACAAACACACCGGGCATCTGGAAGCCGTCGCCGAGGTCTTCATTGTGGTAGGTAGCGCCGTGGCCTTCGATCACGGCAGCCTGGAAGCCGCGGATCCAGTTCATAAGGCCGAAAAGTTGCTGCGGTGTGCCGCGCCCGAGACCGAATGCCTGGTAGTACTGCTTTTCCGGATCGGCAATATGGTCGATGGGGTAGACCTTATACTTCTTGAAAAATTTGACGGCCGTATCGGGATCGGGCGCCATGTGTACAAACACAATGCGAAGCCCTTTTTCTCCAGTTTTTTCCGTCGACGGGCAATATCACTGATGGCTTCGCGACAGAAAGAGCAGCCGAAAAAACGCAGGAACACGAGCAACACCGGTTGCTCGTCCGAAATTTTTGCAAGTGATTCCCCGCTGTCTACAGTCACCATCTTGCCCCAGAAGGCAGGCGGTGGAAGTGTGGGTATTTCAGCCATTTTGGTGTTGCTATTACGGAGCGTCTCACTCCGAGTGAGACGCTCCGTAGAAAAATTAAATCAGTTTCATCGCATCCAGCGCATCGGCTACTTCCTTAACTGCGGCCGCAGACTTCTGGAGCAATTCCTGTTCGTCTTTCTTCAGGCGCAGTTTCACGATCTCCTGCACGCCTTTGCGGCCCAGTTTGACCGGTGCGCCGACGAAAATGTCTTTCAGTTTGTATTGACCGTTCAGTCGGACGCAGCAGGGATAGATGCGCTTGTCGTCTTTTATGATCGAAATAGCCATTTGGGCAGCGGCTGCGCCGGGGGCATACCAGGCGGAAGTACCCATCAGGTTGACGAGTTCGCCGCCGCCGAACTTGGTGCGTTCGATGATGGCGTCGAGTTGTTCCTTTTTGATCAGTTCCGTCACGGGAATGCCGCTAACGGTGGTGTACGGGGCAGCGGCACCATGGTATCGCCGTGTCCGCCCATGAGCATGGCCTGGATATCTTTTGGCTGACGCTGGAGCGCTTCAGCGAGAAGGCGCGGTAGCGGGCGGTGTCGAGCACACCGGCCATGCCGAATACGCGTTTGTCGCTCAGTCCGGAGGCTTTCCAGCAGGCATAAGTCATCACGTCGAGTGGGTTGGATACGACGATAATGATCGGATTCTTGGTGTATTTCAGGATATTTTGCGTGACGGACACCACGATTTTGGCGTTCGTGGAGATCAGGTCGTCGCGGCTCATGCCCGGTTTGCGGGGAATGCCGGCGGTGATGACGACAATGTCCGAATTGGCCGTGAGGGCGTAATCATCGCCGCCGGTCACACGCGTGGAATAACCGTCCACCGGCGCCTGCTGCCACATGTCGAGGGCTTTGCCCTTGGCCATATTTCCCTGAATGTCAATCAGTACAACTTCATTGACGATGTCTGCGTGAGCGAGTACGTTCGCACAGGTAGCGCCTACTTTTCCGGCGCCGACCACGGTAATTTTACTCATTCGTTAAGGCTTGGTTTAAAAGTGACAATTGCAGTAATGCGGGGCAAAATTAGGGAAAAATGTTGCCATACAGGGACAATAGCATACTTTAGAATTGTTCAAAAGGGGAAATTTTGACGGAAAGATCAAAACGGCAACTCCATTCAGGTTGCAACCAAAAAATAATTTCCTCAAAATCTTCAATATTATTAAAATTTACAACCAGCACTGCCACTTGTGGAGCTGCTTATCTTTAACCAACGTTTTCAGGCATTCCAAACTGTCACCCCTTGCACCGGAATGGCATTCCGGGAACAGACGGTCACCCCGGAATGGCATTCCGGGATTTCCTGCGTGTAACGCTGGAAGCCGGCACGGGGCAAAGCCCCCTGTTTTAACTATTCGACCAAACGGGCAGGCTGATAGCGGAGCGCATGCTGTCCGGCGGGTTCGGCGAGGTGGCCACGGCCGGGCTACCGCCTGGAATGTACTGGTGGACGGTTTCTGAGGGCGAAATGGTGATAGACATCGGGAAATGCATTAAAGTGGCGTACTGAACGGAAGGGTCTATTAGAACGGCAACTCTGATATTGTTAAAATTTATTACCCATAATATCCTTCGCCTATCTTTATCCGAGTAGTTTTGAATATGCTTTGTGTGGTACTGTCTTTTAGAGGGTTTGAATTTTATTTCTCCACAAATATTAAATTATTTAGCCATGAAAAAAGCAATCCAAGCTTCCAAACCTCCACGTTTGAAAATTTTTCCGACGCCGGTGTGTGTTTTAGTTTAATGTTTTCAGGTATTAAGATTTTCGCGCGCCCCCGCACAGTAACAGGTAGATACTGTTTCCTTCTTCTAATGGTGATTTTCTCTATGGATTACGCCAGAGCTCAGGAAGCCTGCAATTGCGAAGGAACAGGCATCAATTATAATATCACTGGCAGTTTTGTTCTGCTGTCACAAAGCGGGTTGCCTTCCGGAGCAGTTGGCAATACCTGCCTCTCCATTAACGGGACGCTTGCCGTGTTGTAAAAAACTTTATCGGTATAGGGCAGTTCACAGCAAATGCGTTCTTTAGCCTGCCAAGTCCTTTTACGGCGTTTCATTCCAATGAATTTCACTGCGAAAACCTGACGCTACTTCCTCCATATACAGGACAGCCGACAACGCCAGGCGATATATCTGCTGCGGGTGTCGAACTGCGCTTTTTGTCCGGTGTCGTCATTGGCGACGGCAATACGTCGAATGCGAACGAGTTCCACCATATGGCCAACGGCATTATCCTGAAGGTGGTACGACGACTATAAACAGTTGTAAAGTTCGCGATATTGGAGCAGGCGTGGGGTATACGCTGCTGAAAGGTTACGGCATACACGCAAAAGCCGGTGATCTCGACCTGACAGGCTGGGGGCTTAGTACACAGGATCCGGCATTCCTCAACGTTCCGACGGGCGTGACGCCAATATCTCGAATCTTACTGCGAACGACATCACTATGATCGGTGTACAAACGGGGTTTCGGGTAGAGACCGGTTTCGAACGAAAATATCAATTTTGATAACCATATTTATTGCGACCATATAGGCATCGACCTGTGGCAAAATCAGCAAGCCTGTCTTTGGATGTGAAAACAATCACATCCATGTGGACGAACTGGCACCTTTCGATCCGTTAAAGGTATCGGGATAGCCGTGAATGAAGACCCGAACATTGTGCCCAATACGATCAGGAATATCACAGCCAATGTAATCCAGGCCTACGGTGCGAATTTCGGGATCACGGCCAATGCTGTTGCAGGATACAATATCAGGGATAATGATGTGGCTCTTGGCGATGCGATAGCCAAAAGTGGTATTCAATTGGACAACGGCACGGATTGTTTCCTGGTCTGCAACGCCGTTGCGGGCGAAAGCGGAGGGAATATCGGGGCAAATACAAGTTTTAGGATAAATGCCTCGACAGGCTCTGAATATACCTGCAACTATACGTATTTCATGCGCACCGGTTTTTCTTGGGGTTTCCCAGTTTTCCATGGTTTTATCTTGGCAATGGCACACCCTTTACCTGCGACCCGGTCTGTCCTCTTCGGCCCCCGATCAAATGACACCATCAGGGATTTCGGACTCGATATCGCCGGATTCGCTGGAATTACCTCTCGGTATGCTCCCAATATGAAGCAGATTTTGAAACGCCTGCTTTACCGAAAACTAGACGATGTACCGGTATTACTGAATCAATCCGCAGATTTACAGCAATTTACTCCTCGGAAAGCACTGCGCCAGTCGGCCTGTTTGCCGGGATTGACAAATCCGTGGAACAACTGTTGCTGGTGGAT
>JADJRC010000023.1 GCA_016712415.1 Lewinellaceae bacterium
TACTCCCGGCTATGTCCGGCGCCCAGGTGTCGAATTGCAGCAGGCGCGCGTTTTCTGCTGCACAAATAAACCGGCTGTCAGCCGACCACGCCATGCCTGAAAAAATCTCTATGTCCGCCGCATTTTGCATGGGGATGTACACCGGGGCGGACAACTCTCCGCTACAACGATCAAAATCGAAGATACGAAGGTCGTCGCGCGCATTGAAACGGGCTAATTTCGTCCCGTCGGGGGAAAAAACGATCTGACCCTGGGCATAACTCGTGGTTGGTTCTCCCAATTCCTGTTCTTTCACCTCCACACCGGTAGGCGACAAATGAAGTAAAAAATATCTGTTGCTGAACTGCTTGGCACTTATGATCCACCAGTCCCGGCCGTTGGCGTGACGTACGGCATGGATGCCATCGTTATGGATTGTGTCTGAAATAATTATTTGATTTTTAAGTATCGTTGTACCATTACTATTATTCGCTTCCATGTTAAATTTGGAATGCATTACAGCATATGTCAACCCACTTGTTCCCGGCGGAATATCTGATGGGAGATGAAATAGATGGTATACGAAACCCTGTTTGGGATCAGTCAGGATTATCATATTTTGGGAGATATTGTATCCATCATTATCCTCACAATTATTATACAAGGCTCCAGGATTCAATCCCTCGCTGTTTTCCACCTCCGTGCCATCTGCCGTTTCCACATAACAACCGTTGCTGTATATCAACAGATTGCCCGCCGTATCACATATCGAAGCGCTCGACTTAAGTATCGACATGGGGCGTTGGTGATATGACACTTCCAACGAATCGCCAAAAGTAAAATAAACCCCTTCCGCCAATCCGTCTCCGGGATTGTAGTCGTAACCAAATATCCAGATATTATCTTCTTGTTGTGCGTATATTCTGACACCAGTATGCATTACAATCATGAGTAAGAAGAATAATCTTGGCATAGCATTGACAAATTAATACACAGGCCATGCAGCGTCCGGGGCTGCACAGCCTGTGAAAGGTGAAACCATCAGTGTTGAACGATTTGTACTTTTTGAGTGGAAATCACATCACCGTCCGAAGTGATGAATTGCAGGGCATACAAACCTCCGCGCAGTTTTTCGAGGTTTGCCGATCCATTCACACCGTTCGCTTCCATGACCAGTTGACCCAGGGTGTTGAATACGTGCAGGGTCAGTGGCTCGTCGTGGGTATAATTCCAGTGAATTTTCCCTTTTGTCGGATTGGGGAATACCACAAATGAGGAAACTGAAGATGCCTTGCCCGATGTGCCGGGGCGTTGTTGCCTTTGGGCATCTTCACAGATGCCGGCATCACTATAGTCTTGCCCCGTAAAATAGGATACTATGGCCCGCGCTTCGTACACCGCATCTCCGCCCTCCAGCGGGCACTGCGCCGCGATGGATTCGAGCGAGGCCAGCGCGCCGGTAGCCAGCGTATCGCTCAGCAGCAGGTTGAGCGCCAGTCCGTTGACCGTTCGCTGATTGATGTCCGGAGTAATGCTTGCCGATACGGCCGAATTGAGCGTCAGCAGAGCTGAGATATTCTGGGCGCGCCTGTTCAACAGACTGTCGCGGTATGTCTGGTATTGCTCGTGCATGTCCGCGCTGTACTCTACTTTGTCGTCGTACTGACCCTGATTCACCGACGCGCCAGCCTGGGTGAGGCTGTCGAGGATGCGAAGGGCTTCCATACCCTCCCGCCAGGCGATGCGGTAACTTTCGAGGATGGAATCTTCGGCAGCGCTCAAATCGAACAGGTCGTATTTCCCTTCCGCGATCACGGCCAGTTTGCCGGAGGAGAGGTTGTCGTTGGCCGATACGAAGGTGGCGTATTCCGTCGCGTAGCTTTCGATATCCGGTTGACGCAGTATTTTTCGATACAATCGGAATTTGCCTTTCCAGGCCATTTCATTGGGAAACACTCCCGAATCCAGCGAATCCCGTGCGATGGCCTCATCCAGTTTGGTAGGCACCTCGCCTTCCGTGACGCGGGGAGGTATCTGGGGAGGGAAGGTACAGGAACCGCAACCGTCAAATGTGGTTCCGTTCAGGTCGATAAACCAGTCTGAACCCGGGAACACATCGGGGTCCAACGACGCGTTGGCGGTACCGTTGACCTGAAATTCTGAAAATCCGATTATTTGAGGTCCTCCTCCCCAATTCCTTCCTCCGAGGCAACTTCCGCTTATCGCGTTCAGGTCCCAGAGGTTGCCGGTGTGGTTTTGGTCGCCGATATACACGCCGCCCACGCCATCTACGCCGAGTTGCAAGCCGGTACAGTGGGTGTTGAGGTTGTTGCCCCTCACGGCATCCTGAAAATCGGCCATATCGAAAAACTGCATGCCTACGTTGGTATGATCCATGCAGTTGCACTGGAAGGTATTGGAAAATCCGCCGCTGCTGTATATGGCGGTTGCCGTACCAAGCCCTGCAGCGGTCATTTGATCGACGGTGTTGGCGGTGATACCGATGAAGGCGCTGCCTTCCGTACGGATGCCGGTAAAATCATCGGGCTCCGATTCATTGAGGATTGCGTTGGCCTGCACGGTACCCAAAAAACCGTTCCGGTAAAGGATGCCGCGGCCTCCTTCTTTCATGGTGATGTCATTCCCGCTGACTTCCCAGCCGTCCATGCTTGACGATACCGGTAGCGTCTGTCCGGGCATTGGTTTAAATCCCAGACCGATTTCTTCCATTCCGATGCCGGTGGTCAGGTTGTTTTGTGGCGTCAGGCCTTCGGTTATTGTAACCGTATTATTTTTGATCGCACTGATCGGGTGCAAGGGCTCATTCAAAAAGGAACGAATGCCGTATTGCCGGGCTGTGATCGTATTACCGTCGATCACAATATCCCTGATTTTGCTTTTTAACACATCAATTCCAATATCCACATTATCCATAACCGTGTTTTCGATATTCAGGGCGTAATTTTCAGCGTAAATGCCTGTTTTGCAATCGTCAAAAGTCATGACTGACCAGATTTCATTCAGGTTGAACCAACTGGTGCCTTTACTCATCAGGCGAATGCCAAATCCTTCGTACAGGTACTTTACCGGGGCATCTGCAGAGTTCATATCTTCAAAAGTGAGGTTCCCCAGATTGCCAATAGCATTATATCCAATTATGCCGTTGGCAAGGCTGAAGAAATGGTTTCCATCGGCGGCATTCGGGTTTTGGTCGCCAAATACATTGAAATTCCGGTAATTATTGAGCCATATGCCACAATAACCGCGGGTTTCTACCTGTTCCTGCATACCGTCAAACGGCGTTTTCAGGCCATCATCGGTAAAAAAATTGTTATTCTCAAAAGCATTAATGATTACCCGATTCGGGGCATCCGTCATGTTGAGCCTGACCCCGATATAGTTGTCTGCAAAATCGGTATTGATGATGGATATCGCCGAACCGGCCTGCGCGTCGATAGCAAATCGGGAATCGGAAATTACGCAACCATCGGCAATCAGGGAGGCGCCGGGTTCTAGGGTGATGCCTTGCGCCAACTGATCGCAGGTAAAGATGTCTGCGTTGGTCAGGGTCAGGATGAAGCCGGATTTGACCAAAATATGCGCTCCCGGCCCCAGGTAAAGTTTGGGCCGGTTAAGCTCTGACCCTCCCAAACCATCAAAAGAATAATCGGCATCCACCTCCAGCAATCCGTGAATCGTTTTTCTTTCAACCTGTGAATTTGTCGAGGAATTGGGAAGCAAGCGATTTTCAACGATCAGGTTTGTTACCGTACCGGTGATTGGAGGCTCGAGCAGATTCATTGCAATTTCGAACGTATTTTCATCAACAATGTGTTCTTCCGGATTATACACGGTTGAGATACACTCCGGATTCTGAGGCAATGCTTCGACATGAACAATAAAAACAGGGTCAAGCGGGTTTGTGCCTGCCGGGGTAAATGAAAAACGCAACTTCTCCTGTATAGATTCTGCGGGTGGAATATCATTCACAAGGAAACTGAACCTTCGGAAGAATCTTTGCCCGCCTTCAATCCAGGTGTCCTCCGATAAAAGGGTAAGATCGCCAAGATAATTGATTCCCGCCATCGGGTCGAAACTTTCACTGTAGGTACCAAAAGAAATTCGCAGCAGAATGTCTGCTTCGCATTCATCGGTCTCGAAATTGGACAAGGTAACATCAACACCTAATTCATCGCAGAAGGGTAAAACCGCTGTGGCATCTATCGTAGCAGACAATCCGTATAATACGCAGTCGCACTGCGCATTAACATTTTGTAGCGCAAAATTTAAACACATCTGTATGATTAGCAGTAATTTTACGCACCACCTTTGTGGGGGGTGGGGTGTGGGGTGTGGGGTGCGGGGTGGGCATATTATGCCCCATCGGCAGGAATCGTTTCCTTTTCATTGGGTGAAGATAGTTTTGTGAACAGATTAGGTGAAAACGGGCGCCCGGCAAGCGCTTTCCCGGACAATACGAAGGCGGGGCCGTGTGATAAAGTTAGGCCGCAAGCGCCATCAAGCGCCTTTTTCCTGTGTTAATTTATGGACAGAATTACTGAACGGGAAGATAACAATATGTTTTCGCGGCAAAAAAAGGGTGAACGGGACCGGTCGCCCGCCAAGCAGGAGCGCGGGTGGCATACAGGGGTTGCCTTTGGGAGCGAGAAAAAGAATGACACCGCAGCCAGTATCATGGTATTGCTAATTTCAGCGCATCGTTAAGACCATTTGGGTAAACAACAAATCATTGATTTGCTATTTTTGCGTGCTTTTTAATCCTTCCTTGTCACCGCTTTTCATTTTTACTTCCAATGATGCCTTCTTTCCGCTTATCCCTGCTGCCGCTGCTGCTCTTTTTTCTTCCTTTGACAGCGTCGGCGCAGAACCTCAAACCCGTACCCGCCCATGTACAGGAATTGCACCTTCAGGGCGCCGGCTTCCTTTCCCGCGACATTTTTTCGCCTGCAGTCGACCCGAAGGCCGACCAGGAGAGCAAACTGGGCCAAAATTCAACGTTTCTGCGCCTCGACGAGGCAAAACTGCACCGTCTCGTCGGCGAACGCCCCGAGGCGATCAGCCTGAACCTGCCCTGGCAAGGCGATACGCTCCGGCTGGAATTGTACCAGGCGCCTGTGCTTACCGACGGGTTTTCGGTGCGCACCAGCGCGCACGAGCCTTTCTATTACGCCCCGGGGGCTTATTACCGCGGCATCATCGCAGGTGAACCGGAGTCGCTGGTCGCCGTGAGCTTTTTTGAAGGCGAGGTCATCGGCGTCGTGTCTCATCCCCTTTGGGGCAACCTGAACCTGGGGCGGCTCGACATTCCCGGCAACCGGCTGGACTATGTGTTGTACAGCGACATGGACCTTCCCGAAAACCCCGGTTTTGAGTGCGCTTACCGCGAAACCGGGGAAAAACCGGGCATTAAAATCCCGCAACAGCAAAAAGTGGCTGTCAGCGGGTGTGTGCGGGTATTTTTTGAGTGCGACTACGAACTGTTCCAAAACAAAGGCTCTGTGGCCAATACGGTCAATTATGTGACCGGCTTTACAACGTCGTTTCGACCATTTACACCAATGAAACGATCTCTACCAAAATTTCCCAAATCTATGTCTGGACGGCGCCAGACAACTATTCCACCGCTTCCAGCGGCGCAGCGCTCGACGATTTTGTGGCGTACCGAACCAGTTTCGACGGCGACCTCGCCCACCTCGTGGGACTGGGTGGCGGCGGCCTGGGCGGTATCGCATACCTCGACGTGTTGTGTTCGGGATTTAATTACGCTTTCAGCAACATCAGCAGTTCCTACCAGGCTTATCCTACCTATTCCTGGACGATCAACGTGGTGACCCACGAAATGGGGCACAACCTCGTCTCCCCGCATACGCACTGGTGCGGCTGGGTGGGCGGAGCGATCGACGATTGCGGCCCGACGGCGGGTTATCCGACCGAGGGCGGCTGCGACCCCGGCCCCACCCCGACCAACGGCGGTACGATAATGAGCTACTGCCACCTGCTCGGCATCGGCATCAACTTCGCCAACGGCTTCGGCCCGCAGCCGGGAGATGCCATTCGCGATGCCGTAACGTCGGCAGGCTGCCTGGCGGCTTCCTGCCCCGCACCCTCCTGCACGGCGCCGACGGCCCTGACCGTGACGGGCATCACCAATGCATCGGCCATTATCGGCTGGAACAGTATCGGCGGCGCAAGCGCCTATAACCTTCAATACAGGGTATCCGGCTCCTTTTCCTGGACGACGATCGGCGGCGTCAGCAACCCGTATACGCTGACAGGCCTGTCGCCCTCCACCTTGTACGAGGTGCAAATACAGGCTGTTTGCGGCGCTAATTCATCGCCGTACGCCACAGGAGTGATCTTCGAGACGGGCACCTCGCCCTGCCCGGAACCCGACGGCCTGGATGCCGGCAATGCCACAGCCATGTCAATCGACCTCGACTGGACGGAAAACGGTAACGCCACGCAGTGGAAATTCAATACGGTGCGCCGGGTTTTACCCTGGGCGCCGGCATGACCGTGTCCGTCAGCAATAAACCCTATACCCTGACGGGCCTCGACTCTTCTACCACGTACGAATGGTACGTGCGCGCAAACTGCGGCGGCGGCCCCGGCAACAGCAGCTGGGTCGGCCCCGCTACCTTTACCACCGTTCTGGAAAACGACGAACCCTCGGGCGCTATCGAACTGACCGTCGACCAGCCCTGCCCGGGCGTGAACGCTTTCAGCAATACCGGCGCAACGACATTCCCCGGCGAGTTCAACCCCACCACAGGCAACGGCGGCTACTGGGGCACCAGCATCAGCAACACCGTTTGGTTCAAGTTCACGGCGCCGTCGTCCGGATCAGTCAAGATTACTTCCGATATATCGCCGCTGGGCTCCCTGAACGATACCCAGATGGCCCTGTACAACAGCGACAACCCCACCAACATCAACCAACTCCTGGTGGCCAATGAAGACGGCGGCGCCCTGGGCAGCGGCTTTGCATCGGTGGCCTATTACAGCGGACTGACGCCGGGATCGGTCTATTACATCCAGGTGGACGGCTGGAGCGCCTCCACCGGCACCTTTTGTGTTGAAGTGTACGAGACGCTTTCGCTGCCCAACCCGGGCACTTCCTGTCCCAGTTATACCCAGACCCTCGTCAATGGCGCGGCTGCTCCCGACAAGTGGTTCAATATTTACAACAAGCCCAATAATTTCAACATCGGCCTGCCCGTGGCAGCCGTCAGGAGCAGCGCCAACCTCGGCACCGTGACCGTAAAGGCCAACCGGTACACCAGCGTGCAAACGGCCCCGAACGGCGTGAAATACATGCAGCGGTACTACACCTTTTCGTCGTCGCAGAACCAGGGCGGCGCCAAGGACGTCAGGCTGTTCTACACCGACGCCGAACTCAACAGCCTCAAGGCGGCGGCCAACCTGCCCGGCAACAGCGCCGAAGACCTCAACATCTCGCACTACGACGGCGCCGTGGAAGACTGTACGCCCAACAACAACGCTGCCAACGGCACGACGCTGATCACCGACGTGACGGCCACCGACATCGGCGGTTCCGGCATTTTTTACCTGGAATACCAGTCGCCGGGCTTTTCCGAAATGGGCGCTGTGTTCGGCCTGGTTGCCTTGCCGGTCGAACTGCTGTCGTTCACCGGCAGCGCGGAGCAGGACCGCAATACGCTCCGGTGGGTGACCGCCTCGGAAAAAGACGTGGACTATTTCTCCATAGAGCGTTCGCCCGACGGGCAAGGGCAGTGGCGCGAAATCGGCCGCGCCGCGCCGCAGACCACCCCGGCGCCGGAAAAACACTATGCGCTGGACGACCCGCAGCCGTTCGCCCGCTCTTTTTATCGGCTGAAAACCAACGATCTGGATGGATCGGCGGGTTATTCCGGCATCGTACTGCTCGAACGCGCCGTCGGCGAGGGCCTGCTGACGCTGTATCCCAATCCGGCGGGTGAAATGCTGTATGCGGAATACCGGGCTGCGCGGGAAATGCCCCTGGTGTGCCGCATCATCGGCGCCGACGGGCGACTGATCCTGGAAGCGGGTGCAGAGCTGGGCGACGGGCTGAATGTTCTGCCTTTCCAGATCGGCGATCTGCCGGCGGGGTTGTATTATTTCAGCGTGTCGGGGGGGATGGGGATGCCGTTTGTGAAGCGGTAAAAAAAGGCTGCCTGACAAGATTGTTGCCAGGCAGCCTACTCAAGTTTGTAGCGCGAGGGAGACTTGAACTCCCGACCTTATGATTATGAATCATACGCTCTAACCGGCTGAGCTATCGCGCCATTTTTCAAAAGCGGGTGCAAAGGTAAAGCGGAAAAAGAATTTTGCAAGTCTCCAACTTGAAAAAGATACTAAAAAAATAAGGGCCATGGATACCTTCTACATCGTTTGGCACTCAGAATCACCCAATTCATACAATTACAAGACGCGTTCACTAATTATACCTGTTCCTGTAGCATTATCGAATTAGTTTTGTATTAATGAAAACTTTTATCCTTGAGCTATTGCTGTTATTGGCTGCCATAGATGTGGTCAATGGTCAAAATGCAAATTTTACGCTCCGCTCGAATTTTCAGTTTCCTGCCGAACCGATAGCCGGGGTGTGGGGATATGAACAGAATGGCCATGAATTTGCACTTGTTGCAGGCAGGCAAAACCTGCATATTGTCGATGTAACAAAGCCAGATACACCTATATTGATAATCAGCCTGCCTATGGCTTCGGATTGGGGGAAAGAGGTCAGAACATTTCAACAATTTGCCTTTGTCAGTTCTGAATCAGGTGCGGGGCTTGTTGTTTACGATCTGTCTCAACTCCCGTCAACAAACCCTGACCATTATCCCAAAAAAGAAATTGCAAAAGCCGGAGGATATAATACGTATGGTCACACCTTGCATATTGACACTGCGGCTGCCGTATTGTACCTTAATGACGGCGGCAGCTCGCACTCTTGGGTGTTTAGTCTCCTGCCAGCCCCCTTTTCACCGGACTTTATGGGGTTTTATCAAATTTTGGGAGGTATCCATGACGGCTACGCCGATAATGACACTTTGTTTGCAGCGCATATATTTTCAGGATTTGTTGCGGTAGTTGATATGCATAACAAGTTGAATCCGATTGTACTTTCTACATTTGAGACACCTGGTAAGTTTCCCCACAATACATAGATTGATGAAGGCCCGAAATCATTTACTTGTTGCCGATGAGGTGTCTAATGGTTTCGTTTCAGTTTGGGATTTGAGCAATCTTGACGACGTTCGCCAGACTAGTCGTTTCCGTCCCAAAGGACTCAGTGGCTCAATACCTCATAATGCATTTATCCTGGATAACTATGCATTTGTATCCTGGTACAGAGACGGTGTGATGATGCTAGATTTAAATCGCCCTGAAAATATTGTTCAAGTAGGACAATTTGATACGAGCCCCTTAAGTGGAAACGGATTTAACGGCTCGTGGGGCAACTATCCTTACCTGAAATCCGGAAATATTCTTGTAAGTGATATCGAAAACGGATTGTTTGTTTTTACCCCAACCTATGTTCGCGCCTGCTACCTGGAAGGCAGCGTCAAAGACGCCAGGACAAAAAAACCGGTAGTCGGCGCTGTGGTATATATTCTTCAAGGCGACCAGGCAGATATGCCTGTGACATCCACACAAGGCAACTACCAGACAGGGCAAGCCCTCTCCGGGAAATTCAGAGTCCTGATTTACCATGAAGATTACCGCCCCGGGTTGCAAACTGTACAACTTAAAAACGGTGAGGTTACGATGCTAAATATTGAATTAACCCCACTGTCAGAGCCCGGAGAAGAGGTGTCGTTATTGTTACTGAAAGCAGAAGACCATCAACCACTATCAGGGATGGAGTTCGTCGTTAGGAACGAAATCTTTCAATTCATCTGCCGAACAGATGCCAAAGGCTGGGCAAAAATACCGATTGTGTATGCCGACACCTTTGACCTGTTCCCTTCAACCTGGGGAAGAATGCCGCTGAAAAACGTGATCATTGACCCCGTTCAATTGCATCCATTAATGTTAGATCGGGGTTATTATGATGATTTTTATTTTAATTTTGGCTGGATCAGTGGTGGAGATGCCAATGGAGGGTTCTGGGAACGAGGAAAGCTCCAAAAATATCAGTCCTTTATTCCTGCCCCGAATACAGATATTTCCAACGATCTTGGAGATACCTGTTTTCTCACAGATCACCGCATATCTTATGGGGATATTTGGTTCGACGTTACTGGTGGAACCGTCAGTCTGACGTCCCCACCGGTTGACTTGCAGAACTTCAAATATCCGGTGCTCCAATTTCAATACTGGCTAACAATTTCGGATACCAGTTCACAGTTCTTCGTCAGTCTGGAAAACACCCAAACCGGAATAAAGAAAAAGGTCTGGGAATCAAACGCAAATGTATTATTTTGGACATCCTCCGGGGCAATTCCATTGCCGGCAATTACAAAAGAAGGCATTTGGAATATCGTATTTGAAGCCCGGGATACGACGACCGGCTTAGGCCAGGGGTTACTTGAAGTTGGTATTGATGAAATTATCATTCGCGAAGCGGAGCCCTTGGCTCCTTATCCCATTGAAAATTTTTCGGCTGATGTTTTCCCAAATCCATTCTACGACCACCTGATTCTGCGCTGTTTCTTACCGGAAAAACAAATTCCTGCCGAATGGCATCTTTTCAATGCTGTAGGGAGTCTGGTGATGTCGGGAAATATTCGCAACTCAATCTCTGTACTTACGCTAACCCCCGGTATTTCCAGCGGAGTTTATTTCTTGAGTATTCAGCAGGCAGGCAGGGTCTTGAAAACCATAAAAATTATCCATTATTAGGATATGCGTCAAAACAAAAACAAAAAGTTTATATTTGCCCCAACAAATCATTTTACCCCCAGCCCGACTCACTCATGGCAAGGCGCAACAACTCATCCGATTCCGGTGGTTTTATTTTCAAAACAGGCCTGTTTGTCCTGCTCGCAGGGGCCGCTTTCTGGCTGTTTAATCAGTTTGGCGGCAAAAAAACGGCAGACCCGGCTGGTCCGCAAACCGAATTACCGGCGGCGGGTGGTGGCTCCCAAACCCCTGCACAGATATCCCAGGTGCCGGAAAATATCCTGCCCGCTTCCACAACAGGCGAAGTGGTCCGCCATACGTACTACGCCCTTTCCTACGACGAAGACCACGAACAAGCCGAATGGGTCGCCTACGAACTCACCCGCGACCATCTGAACGAAAACTGGGCGGAGCGCCCCAATTCGTTCCGACCCGACCCCGATGTGCGTACCGAAAGCGCAACACCACGCGATTACAGCGGCAGCGGCTACGACAAGGGCCACCTCTGCCCCGCGGCAGATATGGCTTTCAACGACGCGGCGATCGACGAAACGTTTCTGATGAGCAATATGAGCCCACAGGTCAGGGCCTTCAACGGCGGCATCTGGCGCGAACTCGAAGAAAACACCCGCGACTGGGCGCGCAAATACAAATACCCGTGCCACCGGGCCTGTACTGACGGAAACACCCCTCGGACACATCGGGTTCAGCAAAGTGACCGTGCCGGCAGCCTATTACAAAGTGCTGTATGCCCCCGAACCCCACAAGGCGATCGCCTTTATCATTCCGAACGAACTGAGCACCATGTCGGTCATGGACTACGCCTGCCCGATCGATAAAGCGGAGGCCGTTACAGGGCTCGACTTCTTCCCCGCCCTGCTGAAAGGCCCGGACGAAGGTCTGGAGGGCTCGCTCGACAAATCCGCCTGGCCCGTCAACCGCAGCCGGTACGAAAAACGGTTGAATGAGTGGAACAGCAGATAGTGGGCAGTGGGCAGTGGGCAGGGGCAGTAGGCAGTGGCAGTGGCAGTAGGCAGTGGGCAGTGGCAGTAGGCAGTGGGCAGTGGCAGTAGGCAGTGGGCAGGGGCAGTAGGTAAATAGTTGCGGGTTCGGAATTTTGGTTGAACTTTGCCGGGTATTGAATGCTGCCGATACTTCGAGACCTCCAAGGTTTTCAAAGCCTGGGGTCTGAATGACATTACAAGCAGCCGCAACCATTTGTTATTGCCGTATGTTTTCATCAAAATGCATCATTGTGCCCACTGCCCGCTGCCTACCGCTACTATTTATCGCCTGCTGCCTGCTGCTGGTTTCCTGCGAGGGCTACACCCCCGTGCCCAAGCCGCGCGCCTATCCCCGGGTGTTGTACCCGGTAAAAACATACGTGCCTTTCGACGCCAGTTACTGCCATTTTACGTTTGACATGCCGGCATACGCCCAAATTGAGCAGGATACCGCCTTTTTTGACGAAAAACCGAAAGATGAGTGCTGGTTCAACCTGAGCGTACCGAAATTGAACGCCAAAATCTATTGCAGTTATTACCCGGTCAACAGCCGGAAAGACTTTGACGAACTGGTGGCCGATGCTTTCGCCATGACCAACAAACACAACGTCAAAGCGACCTATATCGATGAGACACGGGTAAATCGCCCCGAAGATCGCGTGTACGGCGTGGTGTTCAACGTGGAAGGCGCCGCCGCATCTTCCTACCAGTTTTTTCTCACCGACTCGACCCGGAATTTCTTCCGCGGCGCCTTGTATTTCAACACCCAAACCCGCCCCGACTCCCTGGCGCCCGTTATCGATTTTATGAAACAGGATATCGACCGGCTGGTGGGGAGCTTGAAGTGGAAGTAGACAGAGACAGTTGGCAGGGGAGTCGGCCCGAGGGGCAGACGCATCAAAATCTTGAATGACCTCGGAGAGGTCTACTGTTGGTAGAATTATGTGGTTCCCCTGACCATACGACCTCGGAGAGGTCAAATATTTAACAAATTACGCCCATGTTCGACCTCTCCGAGGTCGTGTGTGTGGGGGATTAACCTGCCCTACCAATATTAGACCTCTCCGAGGTCGATGCGTCTGCCCTGGGGCCGACTCCCCTGCCAACTGCCATTCCAACTGCCACTGCCTACTGCCACTGCCTACTGCCTACTGCCACTGCCTACTGCCACTAGGAGTACGGCAGCGCAATGCCCAGTCTTAGCGCGGCGCCGAGGATTGTTTCATCTTCAAATGTCTGGAATTCAATACGTTCATTGTTGCCCGTAGCGACGATGGTGTGCGTAACATTCGGGTTGATGACCCGCGAGGGCAGGTTTTTGTCGGGGACGAAGGTTTCTTTGATAATACTGTCGTCGGGGAAATCGAGCACGCGCAGCGTCATGGTAGCCATGCGCATCAGGGCGGTGGGTGCGCAGAGGTAGAACAGGGTGCTTTTTTTATGGCGTGCGGTAACGGCGGCGCCAAAATACCGGAGCAACTGCTGCTCGAACAATCCGTTGTTCAGATGCCGGAACAGGGCATGGGCGACATCCTTTTCCCGGCTGAAAAAATAGGTGCACTCAAACCGCCCGGGAAATTCGGCGATCCAGCGGTCAATTTGCGCCTTAAAAATGGTGCTCCGGCTGTCGCGGCTGGCGTACAGGAGCAGGATTTTCGGGGCCTTTGCCTTTGTGCCTGTCTTTTTCGCCGCTAACAGGCATTTCAAATGTCCCATTACCGGGGTGATGCCGCTGCCTGCAGCCAGGTAAACAAGCGTATCTACCGGTCTTTCCGGCAGGAGAAAACGGCCGTTGGCCGGAGTCGCCGGCAGGGTGTCGCCAGGTTCGGCGCGTTTGATCAAGCGGTTGGAATACTCACCGTTGACCACGCGTTTTACCGTAATGGCCGGCAGGTCATCGACGCCGGGACAGGTGCTGAACGAGTAGGCGCGACGTTCCTCCCGGCCATTCCGGTCAAAGATCAGGGAAAGATATTGCCCCGGACGGTAATCGTAGGGTCGACCGTCGGCGGGCTCAAGCGTGAAGGTGTACGCTTCGGGTGTTTCCTGCACCCTTCCGGTTATCCTGAGCAGTCGCTTTTCTTCCATATATCCGGCCGAAAAGTTAAAACTAATTGAGTTTTTTCAGTTTATGTAAGTAGGGCAGGTAGTGCACCTCAACGGCATGCCGGGGACTCTTCAAAAATTCCCGTTCGACCGCGTCGCCCTCGGCATAGGCCAGTGCAGACCATTTGGCCGGCAAGGAGAGTTGTCCCTTGATCAACCGCGCCACGACCCGCGCCTGCGCCTCGGAAAGTGGCCACACACTGCCCTGAGGCTGTATCAAACCGATAAAAAACAGCGACGGGTGTTCCGGATGAAAGACCCGCAGGTACAACGGTACGTTGGTCGCATCTTCCCAGTCGATGAGGCTTTTATCAAAAAACGGGAACCGCATTTTATAACCGGTTGCAGCGATCACCACATCGTATTCGGAAGCGCTTCCATCGCTGAAATGCACAGTATTGCCCGCTACCCTGCTGATGCCCGGCCGTGGGTGTACTTTACCGTGCCGGATTTTTTCCAGCATTTCTGAGTTGACCGTCGGGTGCGAGCGGGTAGGCGGAAAATCCGGTTCGGGCAGTCCGTAGTAGCGGTATCGGCCCACCTGAATCCGGATGCTGAGGGTGTGCAGCCAATCCTGCACCTTGCGCGGCAGCCACAGCATCGAAGCGGCAAAAGTATCCGTGGCTTTGCCGAGGAAAAACTTGGGCACAATGTATTGCGGTGACCGCACACTGATGTCCACGCGTTCGGCGACACGACTGGACTCCACGGCGCAATCGCAGCCGCTATTGCCTGCGCCCACCACCAACACCCGTTTGCCTGCAAAATCGCGGTTGTGCTTAAAACTGTGGGAGTGCAGGTAGCGGCCTGCAAACTGCTCTTTCCACGCGGGATGGCGGGGTACCGAATGGTGACCGTTGGCAACGAGCAGAAAGTCGAACACCTCTGTCGTGTCGTCGCCAAGATGAAGATGCCAACGCTCGTCGTCGGTCTTTTCGGCGCGTGTTACTTCGGTCTGGAAACGGATGTACCGATTCAGGTCAAACTGCCGGGCATAGTCTTCAAAGTATGCCAGTACCTGCCGGTGACTGGGGTAATCGGGGTAATCGGCAGGCATGGGAAAGTCGCTGTAATGCGACAGCCATTTGCTGCTGATGATATGCGTTGTCTCACACACACTGCTATGACTCTCTGAAGCGGTATAGACCCAGTTGCCGCCGACTCGGTCGCTTTTTTCAAAACACACCAGGTTCGTCAGACCGTTTTCGGCCAGTATTTTGACGGCGGCCAGTCCGGAACAACCGGCGCCGATGACGGCTATGCGTGGTGTTGGATTGCTGGATTGTTGCATTTTCAGATAGATTGTTCAGGCAATTGTACGACGGATTTCCAAATCCGTCGAAACGCCGCACAGAAAACGGACCGGAGGTCCGCAGTACAGTGCCGGCAATTGTACGACGGATTTCCAAATCCGTCGAAACGCCGCACGGAAAACGGACCTGGAGGTCCGCGGTACAGTCAATCACGCCTCTGTCTTTTTCGGCACCGGATCGTGCATGGGGTGATTGCTCCAGGGGTGACAACGCAGGATGCGTTTCACCGCAAGGTAGGTACCCTTGAACACCCCCCATTCCTCAATGGCTTCGATGGCGTACGACGAGCAGGTCGGCCGGTAGCGGCATTTGCTGGCCCCCAGCAACGGCGACAGCGTGTACTGGTAGAGGCGGATGGGAAGGATGAGGAGTTGTTTAATGAGCCACATAATGTATGGATTGGCGGGGCTGCATTCATCAGATGGTTTGAAGCCATCTGATGAATAGATTTACATGGTAAATTTATACCCCACTCCCCTGATCGAGTGAAAATAACGTGGATTTTTCGGGTCCTCTTCAAAGTATTTGCGGAAAGCGAGGATAAAATTGTCGATTGTGCGGGTGCTGGGGAACACGTCGTAACCCCATACGGCCTGCAGAATCTGGTTTCGGCTGACCACTTCATTTTTTCGCTCGACGAGCAATTTTAGCAGCATGGCCTCTTTTTTGGTCAGCATCTGCTGTTCGTTGCGGTACGTAGTCGCCTCGAAGGTCTCAAAGTTGACCTTGTTGTTGCCAAACTCGAACACCTCCAGCGATTCGCCTTTTATGCGCTGGCTCCGGCGCAACAGGTTGCTGACACGCAGGAGCAGTTCTTCGAGGTTAAACGGCTTGGTCAGGTAATCGTCGGCGCCTTTTTTCAGTCCGGTGATGCGGTCTTGCGCCATATCCTTGGCCGTCAGGATGAGGATCGGCGTTTCGTTATTGGTCAGGCGCACCTGCTCGGTGATGGAAAAACCGTCCACATCAGGCAGCATGACATCGAGCAGGAGCAGGTCGAAATGCTGCCCGCCGATATATTCCATGGCTTTTTTGCCGTTGCCGGTGGCGACGACCTCGTAACCCTCGAGTTCGAGGTTCAGTTTGACGGCGTCGCGGATAGATTCTTCGTCTTCAACAAGTAGGATGCGCATAGGTAAGTGGTAAGTGGTAAGTGGTAAGTGGTAAGTGTTTAGTGATAAGTGATAAGTGTTTAGTGATAAGTGTTTTGTGTTAAGTGATAAGTGATAAGTGATAAGTGATAAGTGATAAGTGATAAGTGTTTAGTGTTTAGTGATTAGTGATAAAGTGGGTGATAAAGTGATAAGTGTTGGGGTGTGTTTAGTGATAAAGTGATAAGTGTTTAGTGTTGTGGGGGCGATACCAATAAATTTAACATGTTCTAAACTTTGCCTGTAGTGGCGTCCGGCAGACATACTGTTTCGACTTACCACTGTTTAACAGGCACAGGTAATAACAGTTTGAAATACAGCGATAAATACGTTACTGGCTGCATTTTCAGGCATTCCCATAGCATTCTGGCGGCCCAGAATCAGCCAACATAACCCCCAACCCCACCAACTCAACACTTATCACTTATCACTAAACACTTACCACTTATCACTTACCACTTACCACTCAATCCATCCCCAACTCACCATCTACCTGCTCATGCCACTGCAACCCATCCATGTTCAGCCGCGCCATAAACGGATCGGGGTTGAACTCTTCCACGTTGAACACGCCTTTGCCGCTCCATTTGCCTTCGAGGATCATGCGCGCGCCGATCATGGCGGGCACGCCGGTGGTGTAGCTCACCGCCTGGGTGCCGGTCTCTTTATATGCGGCCTGGTGACTGCAATTATTCCACACGTAGTAGGTGCGCGGTTTGCCGTCTTTCACACCTTTGATGCGGCAGCCGATGCTGGTAAAGCCGGTGTAATTGGTGCCGAGTTCTTCCGGCGCCGGCAAAACGGCTTTGAGAAACTGGAGCGGCACAATATCCACGCCTTTGTAGCGGATGGGCTCGATACCCGCCATGCCGATGTTCTGGATGACGCGCAGGTGCGTCAGGTATGCTTCGCTGAAGGTCATCCAAAAGCGGGCGCGGCGCAGCGTAGGGAAGTTTTTGACGAGACTTTCGAGTTCCTCGTGGTAGATGGGGTACGACCGTTTGGGTCCTATTTCCGGGTAGTCAATGTCTTTCCATATTTCGTGCGGCTCGGTTTCGATCCATTGCCCGTCCTGCCAGTATTTGCCTTTCTGCGTCACCTCGCGGATGTTGATCTCCGGGTTAAAGTTGGTGGCAAACGCCTTGCCGTGGCTGCCGGCGTTGGCATCCACGATGTCGAGTTCGTGTATTTCGTCGAAGTAGTGTTTGGCGGCGTAGGCGGTGAATACACTTGTCACCCCGGGGTCGAAACCGCAGCCCAGCAGGGCCAGAATGCCCTTCTTTTTGTAGCGGTCCTGGTATGCCCATTGCCAGGAATATTCAAACTTGGCCACTTCCTTTGGCTCGTAATTCGCCGTATCCATGTAGTTCACCCCCGTTTCGAGGCAGGCATCCATGATGGGAAGGTCCTGGTACGGCAGGGCGACGTTGATCACGAGATCAGGCTTGAACTTGTGGATCAGCGCGACGGTTTGCGGTATCACATCGGCATCGACCCTTGCGGTTTTGATCTTTTTCCCGCCGTAAGCCTTGTGAATGGCGTCGGCGATGGCGTCGCACTTCTTTTTGGTGCGGCTGGCAAGCATGATCTCGCCGAATACGTCGCGGTGCTGGGCGCATTTATAAGCAACTACGCGGCCTACCCCCCCCGCGCCGATAATGAGAACTCTGGACATGTTTGTTTAGTTTGAAGTATAATATCTGGCGTTGGGGGGCAAAAGTATGGAAAACGGGTATTTTTGGGCGTGTAGAATCCATTAATTACAAGTCAATTCATGTTGCAACGTATATTTATTTCAGGAACATTGTTTATGCTGTCGATCATCGGTATCGGCATGTGCATGATCCAGCGATCCTGCGGGCCTACCTGGTTCAGGCCTGTAGAGGTGCAGGTTACACCGCTGGCCCTGCCTCCCGGCTCCTGTGTTCCCGACACGACGGGTATCGTTTATCCGGGTCAAGCATTCGGTTTTGCCCTGCATTTTTGCAACAGTTACACGGCAGCGGCGGCAGTCGAACCCGGCATTTTGGGCATTGCGGATACGCTCACGGGATTTTCAATACTGGCGCCCGGCGCATACGGGGACTGGCAGGATGTGTCCGGCGATTTTTATTACGGCCTGCCCGGCGGGTGCAGCGAAATCGGGAATTCCGATACCTTTGACCATTTCCGGGGCCGGTTTTCCTGCGCGTGGATGTACCAGACGCCCGGTCGCGCTGAAAAACAAAGTAAAATCGACGCTTTTGTGCGGTTTTTCAACCAAATTGGGAAGCATAAAACATCGGCGCGTCCGTATCCGACCACCGGGCTCCAGGTCGAACACGCCGATTTTACCTTTTGGGCAACACCGGCATTTTTAGTCAGGCACCCCGAACCTGTTTTGAAAATTGTAATAAGTACCGCCTCCGGCAAACATTGGAGCAACATGCTTCGTTTCACGCGGGCAACATGGAATAATGCTGCCGAAAAACCCGAACGCACTCAAAACTGATATGCTCGACATCATTTCATACAACGTAAACGGCATCCGATCGGCCATCAGCAAAAGTTTCTGGGAATGGATGGCACAGGAAAAACCCGACATCGTTTGTCTTCAGGAAACCAAGGCCCTGCCTTCCGACGTGCCGATTCTCGAACTGGAGGCCATGGGCTACGCATTGCTGGCATTCTGCCGAAAAAGGATACAGCGGCGTGGCTACTTTCTCCAGAAAAGCGCCGGACCAAATTGTTGTGGGCTGCGGCATCGACCGCTACGACCGGGAAGGGCGTATCCTGCGCACCGATTTCGGCGACTGGAGCCTGCTCAACTGTTATTTCCCCTCGGGCACGACGGGTGAAGAGCGGCAGGCATTTAAAATGGAATTCCTGGACGATTTTTACCAGTGGGTAGAGGCGTTAAAACGCGAGCGCCCCAACCTGATCATCGTCGGCGACTACAATATTGCCCATCGGGAAATAGATATTCACGACCCGAAAGGGAATAAAAACAGCAGCGGTTTTCTGCCCGAAGAGCGTGCCTGGCTCGGCAAATGGTTCGACAGCGGCTTCACCGACGCTTTCCGGTACAAAAACCCGGACCTGGTGGAATACAGCTGGTGGAGTTTCCGCGCCGGCGCCCGCGGCAACAACAAGGGCTGGCGCATTGACTACCAGTCGGTTACCGACAACCTGAAGGAAAAAATTGCCGATGCCCGGCAACTCACCTCGGTCATGCACTCCGACCACTGCCCGGTCTGGATGAAAATTGACCTTTAAGATTAATTATTACCTTTGCCAAATTCCCCCAAACCGTATTCGTCTCACAGATTTGCCCATATATTCCGGCATGAAATTCACTGCCGCCCAACTCGCTCAACTCCTGAACGGCTCGCTCGAAGGCGACCCGGATGTCATTGTCAGTCGCGCCGCCCGGATTGAAGAGGCAGGTGAAGGCGATTTTGCATTTCTGGACAACTCCAAATACGAGCCTTTTATCTACAAAACGAAGGCCTCGGTACTGCTGGTAGGCAAAACCTTCCAGCCCGCTCATCCGGTCAAACCGACCCTTGTCAAGGTGGAAAATGTGCGCGACAGCCTCGCTTACCTGCTCCAACTGGTCGACAAGGTGAACCACTCGAACGGCGCCGAAGCATCCGGCGAAGTATCTGTCCACGCCAGCGCCAAGGTGGGCGTAGGCACCACCATCGGTACCTACTCCGTCATCGAGGAGGGCGCCGTGATCGGCAACAACTGTATCATTTATCCGCAGGTGTTCATCGGCCGCAACGTGCACATCGGCGACAACTGCCTGCTGTTTCCGGGCGTCCGGATTCACTTCGACTGCGTGGTTGGCGACAACTGTACCATACACGCCAACGCAGTGATTGGCGCCGACGGCTTCGGCTTTGCACCGCAGGACGACAATTCGTGGAAAAAAGTGCCGCAGGTCGGCAACGTCATCCTGGAAAACAATGTGGAGATCGGCGCCTGCACCTGTGTCGACCGCGCCGCCATCGGCAGCACAGTGATCCGGCAGGGCGCCAAACTCGACAACCTGATCCACATCGCCCACAATGCCGAAGTGGGCAAAAACACTGCTCTGGCGGCACAAGCCGGTGTAGCGGGCAGCACCCGCATCGGTGAAAACTGCCAGATCGGCGGGCAGGTCGGCTTCGCCGGCCACCTCACGATCGCCGACGGCACCCGCATCCAGGCGCAAAGCGGCCTGAGTTCCAACGTGACCAAACCCAATACAGCCCTGTTCGGCAGTCCCGCCATCGGCTACAAGGATTTTATCCGCTCCCACGTGGTGTTCAAACAACTGCCCGATTTGCAGAAAAAAGTGCTGGAACTGGAGAAGCGGTTGAAGGCGTTGGAGGGGGAGTAAGGCGCCCAACATCATATACAGGTGCAGACAAGGACGACTCAAGCCTACCGTTCCTTTCCACTAATTTGGGAAAAATGCGCAACCCGCAACCTCCGCAACCCTCAACCCCCTTAACCCGCAACCACTTTAAAATTATGCCCACTGACGTAAATACCCTCGGCGAATTCGGCCTGATCGAACACCTGACCCAATCATTCCCCATCCGGCAGCCCTCTACGCTCCAGGGCGTGGGCGACGACGCGGCGGTGATCGACAACGGCCCGTTTTGCACCGTGGTCAGCACCGATATGCTGGTCGAAGGCATTCATTTTGACCTCGCGTACGTCCCCCTCCGGCACCTCGGCTACAAAGCCGTGGTGTGCAACCTGTCGGACATCTATGCCATGAATGCCTTCCCCAAACAGATCACGGTTTCCATCGCCATTTCCAACCGGTTCTCGGTGGAAGCACTGGAAGAACTGTATGAAGGCATCCGCGCGGCCTGCGAGGCGTATGGGGTAGACCTCGTCGGCGGCGACACGGCCTCTTCACCCAAAGGGCTGACGATCAGCATCACAGCCATTGGGCAGTGCGAAAAAGAGTTGCTCGCCTACCGCTCCGGCGCGCGGCCCGGCGATCTTATTTGCATCACCGGCGACCTGGGCGCTGCCTATCTGGGCCTGCAACTCCTGGAGCGGGAAAAACGCATCTGGCAGGAACACCCCGGCGTGCAGCCCGACTTCGAAGACCAGAAATATGTGGTGGGCCGCCAACTCAAACCCGAAGCGCGGCGCGACATGATCGAAACGTTCCGCAAGATCGACCTAAAACCGACGGCCATGATCGATATTTCAGACGGATTGGCTTCTGAAATATTTCACATCTGCAAACAAAGCAATACCGGTGCGCTGATCGAGGAAAGCGGCGTGCCCATACACCCCGACACACAATTGCTCGCGCTCAAGTTCAAACTCGACCCGATCACCTGCGCGCTCAACGGCGGGGAGGACTACGAACTGCTGTTCACCATCCGCCCCGAGGATGTGGACAAGGTGAAGTTTTTGCCCGATATCTATATTGCCGGTGAAATACTGGAAGCCAAAGACGGCATCAAACTGAATACAAAAGGCGGAAACCTGCACCCCTTGCAGGCGCAGGGGTGGGTGCATTTCTGAGGCGTTCCCCGAAGAGCCTTCAGGCACTTTTCAATAGGGGTATCCGTATTGCGCTTTGAACATCCAAATGAAATTTGAAAAATGAAATCGCCGGCATATTAATGATGAAAACACCCTTGTTGTCCGCTCTGCTTATCCTGGTACTGCTCCAGGCCTGCAGCGTGCTGCGATCGCCCGTCCGGGAAAAGGCGCCTCTCTCCGTCATCGCCTACTACGCCGGGCCGGGTACCGACCTGCATGAATACAAATGGGCGCAACTGACGCATGTGATCTACAGTTTTTGCCACCTCAGGGGAAATGAACTGGCTGTTGACGACGCCAACGACAGCCTCATCATCCGCAAACTGGTCGCCCTCAAACAGCAATACCCGCACCTGAAAGTACAACTTTCGCTCGGCGGCTGGGGCGGCTGCAAAATGTGTTCAGAGGTGTTTTCCACGGAAAAGGGCCGCGCGGATTTTGCCGCTTCCGTCGCCCGACTGCTGAAAGAATACCGCGCCGACGGCATCGACCTCGACTGGGAATACCCGGCCATCGAAGGGTATCCCGAACACCCGTACATGCCGGACGACCGGCGCAATTTCACACTTTTGGTACAGGCGTTGCGCCATGTGCTGGGCCAGCATTACGAGATCAGTTTTGCTGCGGGCGGGTTCGCCACATTTTTTGACCGGTCCATCGAATGGGGAGCCGTGATGCCCCTGCTCGACCGGGTAAACCTGATGAGTTACGACCTTGTAAGCGGCTACAGCACCGTCACCGGCCACCATACGCCGCTGTATTCGAGTCCGGGGCAGGAGGTTTCCGCCAATTTTGGCGTGCGATACCTGGTAAAACTGGGCGTGCCGAAACAAAAGATCGTCATCGGCGCGGCCTTCTATGCGCGCACCTGGGAGCAGGTGGCCGACATCAACCATGGTCTTTACCAGTCGGGGAAGTTCAAACAGTTCGTGCCGTACGACGCCTTTGAAAAAACGATCAGCGCCGAAAAGGGCTTTGTATTTTACCGGGACAGCATTGCAGGAGCGCCGTACGCCTACAGCGCCGAACAAAAACTGTTTGCCACGTTCGACGACGCCGTTTCCGTGGCCCTGAAAACGAGGTACGCCCGGGATCAGGGCCTCGGCGGCATCATGTTCTGGCAACTCCGGGGCGACAAGCCGGAAAAAGGATTGCTCCAGGCCATCAGCAATGAAAACAGACCCAAACAATAGGAAAATCAAAAAAACGGTGTACTTTTCGGTGACACGCAAAAAATATCCGATGCCCGTTTTTCATCTCATATACCGATCCAGGGCCAACGCACATTTTTCCGACGAAGACCTGATCCAGCTGCTGCGGGAGTGTCGGCTTAACAATGCCCCAAAAAAAATAACGGGCCTGCTTCTCTATGGTTTCGGCAGTTTTATCCAGTTGCTCGAAGGCGAGGAAGACGCCGTGCGGGATCTGTACTTCCAGCATATCGTGCATGACGGGCGACACCGCGAGCACAAGGTGCTGCATATGGCGCCGGTATCAAAACGCCTGTTCAAAGACTGGTCCATGGCCTTCCGGCCGATGGATGCCCTGCGGGTGCAACACCTGAAAGGATATATGGAACCACAGCAGCAAACGACCGACCATAAGCGCAACATACTGGCGCCCCTTCGATTGCTGGAAGTGATGCAGGCCTTTTCGCTCAATATGCGAAAAACCGACAGCGTGTACCGCTAGTGCCTGTACCGGGAGCGTTACCGACGAATAATGAGCGACGAGAGGTACGCCGTACTTACAGGTCCGGCGCTCGTGCGACGCTGCAACGGACTTGGAAGTCCGTTGTACACATGCCGCACTAGCTAACGCCCATGCCGTTCGGCCAATCGGCAGCAGGACTTACAAAGCTGAGTTTGCCGTCAGCGTCTTCAGCCATCAGGATCATGCCTGCCGATTCGGAACCCATCATTACCCTTGGTGCGAGGTTGGCTAATACGATTACCTGCCGGCCGACCACCTCTTCGGGACTGTAGTGCTCGGCAATACCGGAAAGTATGGTGCGCGTTTCGAAGCCCAGGTCGACGCTGAGTTTCAGCAGTTTTTTGGATTTTTCCACTTTCTCGGCGGTCAGGATGGTGCCGGTACGGATATCCAGTTTGGAAAAATCGTCGTATTGAATCGTTTCTTTCACGGGTTTGTAGTTGATGGTTGCCGGTTGGGCTTCCCGGGTTGCGGCCTGGTTGGCCAGGTCGGTAGCGTTGAGTTTGTCTATTTGTTTCTGGATTACCTCGTCCGGGATACGGCTGAACAGGTGCTCTGCCTGGCCCAGGGCGTGGTTGGGCTGCACGATGGGGTTGCCCTCCACCAGTTCGTTGAGGATATCGAGCAATTCGCCGTTGTCGCGCAGGGCCGGCAGCCCGAGCATGTTGCGCAGGCGGGTTGCGGAAAACGGCAAAAACGGCCGGATGGCGACGGACAGCACGGCGACAAACTGGAGCGACAGGTTCATGACCACCCGAACGGTATCGGGGTCGGTTTTTTCCATTTTCCAGGGTTCGTTGAATTGCAGCAGGGCGTTGCCGGCGCCGGAAATTTCCATGACCACACGCAGCGCTTCGCGAAAGTTGAAGTGCTCGATATGCGTGTTCATTTCCTCGAGTTTTTTGTGCAGTGTTGCCAGTTCTTCGTTGTACTGACCGGCCTTGTCGGCCTCCCAGCCGCTTTTGACGGGCAGGTCCGGGTTCACGGAAGGCACGATACCGCCGTAATATTTGTGCGACAGCACCAGCACCCGGTTGACAAAATTGGCGAGGTTGTTCACCAGTTCGTTGTTGTTGGTTTCCTGAAAACCCTTCCAGGTAAACTCGCTGTCGCTCTGCTCCGGCATCTTTTTACCATATTGTAGCGCAACGCATCTTCCTGGCCGGCAAACTCCGCGCAGTATTCGTGCACCCACACCGCCCAGTTTTTGGAGGTAGACAACTTGCGGCCTTCCAGGTTGAGAAACTGGTTGGCGGGTACGTTCACGGGCAGGATAAAATCGCCGTGCGCCTTCAGGATAGCCGGAAAAATGAGGCAGTGGAACACAATATTGTCCTTGCCGATAAAGTATACCAGCCGGGTATCCGGGTTTTTCCAGTACAGTTCCCAGTTTTTGCCGTGGTCCTGCGCCCATTGTTTGGTAGCAGAGATATATCCGATGGGCGCATCGAGCCAGACGTACAGTTTTTTGCCTTCCGAGCCCGGAATTTCGGGGGGGACATCGACCCCCCACTCCAGGTCGCGGGTCATGGCCCGGGGTTGCAGGCCCTGGTCGAGCCAGGAATTGCACTGCCCGAGCACATGGTTTTTCCAGTCGGCCGGATGGTGCAATTGCTTGCCGTCGACCTTGCCGGTGTTGATCCATTCGCGCAGCCAGGCCTCGTGTTTGTCGAGACGGAGAAACCAGTGTTTGGTCGGGCGTTTCACCGGCACCGAGCCGCTCAGCATGGATTTGGGTTCGATCAGGTCGGTAGGGCTAAGTGTGGAGCCGCAGCGCTCGCACTGGTCGCCGTAGGCTTCCGGGTTGGCACAAACAGGGCAGGTGCCGACGATATAGCGGTCGGCGAGAAACTGTCCGGCTGTTTCGTCGTAGTACTGCTCCGTCGTTTCTTCGATAAACTCGCCGTTGTTGTTCAGTTTTCGGAAAAAATCCTGCGAAGTGGCGTGGTGGATCGGCGCGGAGGTGCGGTGGTAGATATCAAACGAAATACCGATTTTTTCAAAGGTATCCCGGAGTATCGCGTGGTATTTGTCGACGATCGCCTGCGGCGTGGTGCCTTCCTTGCGCGCTTTTACCGTGATGGCTGCACCGTGCTCGTCGGAGCCGCAAACGAACACCACGTCCCTGCCCATCAGCCGCAGGTAGCGGACGTAGATATCGGCGGGCAAATAGGCGCCGGCCAGGTGGCCGATGTGCAGCGGGCCATTGGCATAAGGCAAGGCAGCGGTAACGAGGTATCGTTTTTTCATTTGTTAACGGTGGACGGTAGACGGTGGACGGTAGACGGTGGTGGCAGCGCTTGTCATGACGGGGCGCAAAAATACAGCGGGCAAAACGGAAAATGGGTGGTAAAAGTTCTTTTACGCAGAAATATCGGCAGGCTTGATGTAAAATATATACCGGCTGCAACAACCAGGAGAATCAGGGGAATTATCCAGAATATTTCGTTCATCGTGCGTCGATCAAATTAACTCCCGAATAGGTATTACCTCAATTGAGGCCACCTCCCGTTCGAACCACTTGAGGGGCGCCTGTGTGTTGTCGCCCGTCTGTGTGTCGCACTTGAAAAAGAGATAATACAGTTGCATGCAGTAGTCCATCCTGGACAACAACATGTCGAGCGATTTGAATTTTTCAGAAGGCGCCTGTTCGCCGTGCCGGCCGGCCAGCCAGGCATAGTAGGCGTCGTCGTGCGTTTCGATAACATCCAGAATGGCCTCGTCGCTCGTATATGATTCCATGAAGCGCCGGGCCAGTCGGCCGTGGTGTTTTTGCCAGTCGCGGGGGCGAGATCGGTCTTCGGCGTATTTGAATGTATCGTGCGCAAAAGCGATCAATCGAAGTTGATGGCGCTGGAATCCGGGCAGTCCCGGGATCAGGTCGATATTGTCGAGCACTTCCCTGACGTGCAGCGCGACCTTGCCTTCCGGATGGCCGAAGCGGGGTTCGCCCCAGAGCAGGCCGTGCCGGAATTCCGCCAACGCCAGAAGACTGCTTTCCAGGACAGTTTCCGGTTGCAGCAGTTTTTCCAGTCCATGCGGTTCTTCCAAAAGGCGCTTCATCAGTGGTGTTTGTCGGTCGAATATTAAAGTTGGTCGGGCAATGGCAACAGGGGTAAAACAAGCTTGGAAACCTTGTCGTTTATCCCTTTTAAAATGTGAACTTGAACCGGAACTCGTAGTTGGTTAATACGACGTTAAAACCCGGAGAAACGGCAGCAAATACGCAGGCAAAGCGTTTTTACTTCGCTCCGTGCAAACAAAGTTAGGCAAACATAAAACCATTAAATGCGAGCATACATGAATAAATTCTGGTCAACCCTTCTTGCCGGCGCCATGGGCGGGGTGGTAGCGTTTGGCGCAGCAAAAATGCTTGAACCCGCCCGGCAGGCCAATACTGCCGTTACGCCCGTCGTACGGCAGGTGAACTATGGCGGCACTCCGGTACCGTTCGACTTCACCAAGGCCGCCGAACGATCCATGCCGGCCGTCGTGCACATCAAGGCTTCCGAAAGCCGCCAAATGGCCTTGCAACGCCAGCAGCAGCAGCGCTACACCGATCCGTTCGAGTATTTTTTCGGGCGCAGTTTCGGGTATCAGCAGCAGCCGCGCTCGGGCACAGGCTCCGGTGTGATCTACACCGACGACGGTTACATCCTCACCAACAACCACGTGGTGGAGTTCGCCGATGAATTTGAGGTGACCCTCCACGACAACCGCGAGTTCAGCGCCCGCCTGGTCGGACGCGACGAAAGTACCGATATGGCCGTCATCAAGATTGACGCCAAAGAACTGCCTTTTATCGAAATCGGCAACTCCGACGATGTCCGGGTAGGCGAATGGGCGCTTGCCGTAGGCAACCCGTTTGACCTGACCTCTACCGTCACCGCCGGTATCATCAGCGCCAAGGGTCGCGACATCAACATCATCAAGAGCGGACGAGCCATCGAGTCGTTTATCCAGACCGACGCCGCCGTCAACCCCGGCAATTCCGGAGGCGCCCTGGTCGACGTGAACGGCAAACTGATCGGCATCAATTCCGCCATCGCCACGCCGAACGGCGTATTTGCCGGTTACTCCTTTGCCATACCGGTCAACCTGGTGAAACGCATCGCCGACGACCTGATCAAATACGGCGAATACCGCCGCCCCTACCTCGGCGTGGATATCGCCCCGATGGATACCTACCTGGCCAACCAACTGGGCGTCGATTACCGGCAGGGTGTTGCCGTGATAAAAATTATGCCCAACGGATCGGCGGAAAACTCCGGCATCCGGGAAAAGGATATCGTGACCAAAATAAATGGCAAAAACGTGACAAACGTCTCGGAACTGATTGAGCAAATCGGTCGTTTTAAAATAGGCGATTCGGTGCAGCTGACGGTGGTAAGAGATGGAAAAGAAAGAGATATGAACGTCAGGCTCAAGGCCCGCGCCAATGAATAAGCATAAAGTAAAAGTTGGTTTTTCGTTTTGTTTTGATGTGTCTGCTCCGCGCAATGCGGGGCAGACTTTTTTTTGCAAAAAAAGTCGTTCATTTGCAGCCAAAGTAATTTCATCCCTGTTGCCTTTTTCCCTTCCTGTGTGCGCCTTTCCGGCTTTCATGTACCTTATACCTGAACATTCCCCGGTTGATGACCCCGCCTGCCGGCGCGGGTTGGGAGGGGGTAAAACATTCTAGTTATGAAAAGAACCCTGTTGTTGGCGACCCTGTTTGTGCTGATGGGTGGCGCTGCCTGGTACGCCCTGAACAAAAAAAGCGAATCCGGAACCCGCAATTCATGGGATATGGCGTTTGCGGTGCCCAATACGGGCGATATTTACAAGGTTTTTCTCGCCGACCGAAAGGGGAACACGGCCACGCTCGAACGCAAGGACGGCTACTGGGCCTACAACGGAGACAAGCGCGCGCGCGACAATGCGATCGGCGCCCTGATGGAAACGGTGTCCAAACTCAATGTCTGGTATGTTCCGGCAGAAGCCGCCGAAAAGAACATGATCAAGAGCCTTGCTACCGAGGGCATCAAGGTAGAAATCTACGACAAGGCCGGTAAAAAGATCAAGGCATACTACGTCGGCGGCGTGACCCCCGACGAACTCGGCACCTTCATGATTATGGAAGAGGCCGATCAGCCCTATATCATGCATATCCCTTCGTTTGTGGGTCAACTCCGGCTCAGGTACCGCCTGGGCGACGACTACTGGACCGACCGGAATATCTTCAACGAAAAACCGGAAGAGATAGAGTCGGTCGCGGTAGAATACCCCCAAATGAAGAGCGCATCTTTCCGCCTGGAAAAAGTAGCGGAAGCCCAATACGAAATAAAGCCGTTTTTCAGCACTACAACAGCAATCAGCCAGCCGCAGCGCAAAGGCGTGCCGGAAGCCTATATTTTACAATTTGAAAAACTGGGTGCGGAGGGGTTTGAAAATAAAAACCCGCTTCGGGATTCCGTCAGGGCGCTGGTGCCGTTTGCTGTCGTAACCGTCAGGAAAACCGACGGCAAAGAGAAACAGGTGCGGTTTTGGCCCGCCGAGACGATAGAGTCGCGCGATGGCAGGGAGCACATCAACCGGTACTTTGCCGAAGTGGACCAGAACGATTTTCTCTCTGTTCAGGACCGCGTATTCGGCCCGATATTCCGGAGTTACAGTTTTTTCTTCGAGGGCGCGGAGCGGAAGATCCGCAACTGAGTCATTCGGGAAACAGCACCTCCTCGAGCTCGCGCACGGCGTCGATGGTGGCGAAATCTGCCAGGTGGTAAAAATGCCTGCGCGTTTCTTCAAACAACGCATGTACCTCGTCCCGGTGGTCGCCAAAACGAAGGACCACGTTTTGCAACTGCCGCTCTGCGAAGTTTTGCGCCGAGCCGCGCAGCTGATAAATTTTGGCAACCAGGCCCAGCCAGAAATAATACGTGCGCTTGTCGTCGTAGCTGAGCGTATCGCCGGGCGCGGTATTGTGCCTGACCTTTCCGCCCAGTTTACGGACCACGGCGACGGTCGTCTGCACGTGTCCGTGCTGGAGCGCTTCGTTGCCCAGTACAAACATTTCGCGGGAGGTAGATTCGATAGCGGAGAGCTTTTCCACGGCGTCCATGACCGATGGAAGGTCATTTTTCAGCATGGCTTTTATACCGATTTCCTTCATACAGTTGCCGATTGTGGTATTGAGGTACGAGGTGCTCGCTTCGCGCATGCCGTTGCGGTGGGTATGGCTGTAGGTAAGGATCAGGATATCGAGCACCTTGCGCATGTTCTCGTTATTGACCTGGGCGCCGTCGTAAGTGGCGCTCAGGCAGACGGCATTTTCGAGTATTTCCCCGATTAATTTGGTATCCCTGTCTTTGTTGGGCACGTTCAGCAGGTACTCTACCAGGCGCTCGCACTGCTCGAGAAAAATATTTTTCACCCGGCCGGCCGGCAATTCGCGGGCCAGCAGGCCCAGGTCTTCCAGGTCTTTCTTACCGAGTTTTTTGTGCTCGGCAAAATAGTGGATGGCGTCGTCGGCAATTTTCTCGGAGAGTTGCTGTTCGATGTTGCGGGTGGAGTAGAAGTTGTGCAGGAGGTAGCGGTAGCCCAGGTAAAGGATGGCGGCGATTATACCGATGACAAAGAGGGTAACGAACCATTCGGGCATATCATATTGGTGCTCCAGGTCGTATATCAGGTGGTTGCTTTGCAGGAACAGAAACAGGATCAGGATGATCTGGAGCAACAGGAACCGCGATCCGCGCACGCCCAGTTTTTCGTTATAAATATTGCGCAGCGCATCGGGAATGAAGGTCTGAAAGATCAGGGCCGGCACGCCCATGATAAACACGATATAGGTGATGGCTATGCTTACTGCCGAGGCAAGCCATTCATCGCCGAGAAACCGGTCGGGGTCGTTGAACAGAAGGATTATTGCCATGACTTGTGCACATTGCGGATAAAGTCAACGAATGCATTTTCGTAGTAGGCGTGGGTTTTCATTTTGAAATTCTGTTCGGGCAAACTGATCGGCGCCAGGAACAGTTCGGGGTTTTCCTCCTGCGCTTCGATAGTGAATACTCCGAAGTGCGTATCGGACAGGTGTCGGAAATCGTTGCGTATCTGGCTCAGCACGTAACTGAGCAGGACATAACCGAATTTCTGAATGCCGTTTTCCCGGTGTTCATTCCACATGTCGTCGGGACCCGGCGGCAGGCGCAGGTCGACGATGACCACGTCGAAGTGTTCTTCACGCAGGCGCAGGTAGGCTTCCGTTGCATCGCGGGCGAAATGCGGATCAATGTCGTCTTCCATATACAGCGCCATGCGCTTTTCCGTCAGGTCATGGTCGAGATTGTCGTCTATCCAGAGTAGTTTAATCATTGTTCCGTAGCGGTTGGTAAGGTTACGACAGCCCTTGTAATAAAGGGGTTGGAGTACATATCGGGCAGGTTGCCAAAGGTCGGCTCGGAGGTAAGCCGCAAGGTTCCGCCGATCTTGGTAATTATATCGAAAGCATCGTACAGCCCGATGCCTGTACCCGAACGGCCGCGGTCTTCTGATTCGCGCCCGCGTTTCCCGAACTGGAAGATCAGGCCTTTTTCCAGTTCTTCGCGGCGAATGGCAACCCCCCAGTTTTCAATCGCAATTTCCACTTCATTTTGCCTTTTTTCCACCTGTATCGTCACCCAGGGTTGCCGTTCCTGCCCCTTGCGCCAGCTGTACTTGATGGCGTTGTGCAACAGGTTGTGAAAGGCCCGGTTGAGCGAGGCTTTATGGCAGTTGACGTGGATTTGCTCCCGCAGGTTGAACTGCTGCGTGATGGATACCCGGTTGACTGCGGCAAATTCCTCCAGGTAACGGACAGCGTCGGAAAGAATGGGAATAATATTGTGCGTTTTCACCTCCTGCTGCACCATTTCGCCGCGGCGAAGGTAATCCCGGAAGTAGTAGAAGTCGGGGATACGCTCGTTCAGTTCATCCACAGAGATCGACAGGGAGATCATGCTGGTGAGCCGCAACAGTTCATCCGTTTCCGTTCGCATGCTGCGCAGGAGTTCGCGGGGCAGGTTCCGGCCTTTCAGCGCTTCGATGCATTTCCTGATCTCGATCAGGTTGCGGCGGCTCCAGGCGGCGTTGTCCTTTTCCTTGTCTGCCGATATATCGCCGGCGGTCAGGGCGCGCCAGAATTTCTCCAGGCGTGCGAGTTGAGGGTCGTCAATCCGGCGTTCTTCGAGCGTTTTTTTCAGTTCCGGCAGGTAGGATTCCAGGCGTTTTTTGTGGCGGTCCATCTCCGAGGCAGCCTTCAGCCGGTCGATGTGCGTGGCGTCCTTCAGGAGGTCGTGACCATGCGCTTTAACCAGCATGCCCAGCGTATCGCGCAGCCCGTTGATGGTGGCGATATAGGTATGGAGTACGGAACTGAAATCGGCCTCCAGGGTGCGCATATGCCCGCGTACGTGGTCGGTCACGTCGTACACGGCGCCGACCCGGAGGTCACGTTTTTCATCGGCGACATAGCGGACATTGACCACCACATTGCGTGTTTTCCCGTGCCGGTCCTGTATTTCCATATAATAATCGAGCAGGGGCTGGTTGTCGCGGGCCGCTTTGTCCAGTTCGTTTTTAAAGGAATCGTAACCGCCGGGATTGCTGTGGAAGTCGCGTATGGGTTTGGCCAGTATTTCATTGACGCTGTCGTAACCGTGGATATGGGCAAATACCGGGCTGGCACGGGAGATGATCTCTTCGCCACCGGCGTTTGTGCTGACCAGAAAGAGGCCCACCGGAAGGTCGTTCTGGATGATCTCAAAGGTCACATCGCTGACAGTTCCCTTGATCCGGGAGATATCGCCCGTTTCGCCCGCGATACCGATACAGTTCATCTTCACGATCACCATGGCGCCGTCTTTGCGCCGCAGTTTGAATTGCAGGTCTTCGAGGTGCGGGTGTGCGGTGATACGTTCCAAAAGGTCGCCGGCTTTTTCTTCTTCCCAGAACAAACTGCCGAGCGCTTTGCCTTTTAATTCGGCGACCGAACCGTATTTGAGCATATCGGCAAAATTGTGGTTGCAGTCGGTAATAAGGAGTTGCCGGTCCACCTCGAAAAACCCCGCCTGAATCATTTCCTCAAATTCGGCGAACCACTCGATCTCGGTCATGCTGCTGGCGATGCAAAGCAAGGCGCAAAGTCCGCCCTGCCCGTCAAAAAACGGCCGGGTAACGAAGCGGATTTTCCGGTGATCGTCGTGTATGCGCAGGCGCACCGTCAGGTCGCTGCGCCAGGCGCCCGGCCTGGTGAGTTGCAACTGCCGCAATACCGCATCGCGCTCCTTTTCGTCGTCGTAATAGGATCGGATATTGTATTCCTTCAATGGTTTGTTCGGATCCACCCCGAAAAACTCCATCGCCTGCTCGTTGGCAAACAGGAAAGTACCGTCTTTATCGCTGGCATAGATAGAGAAAGGCAGGTCGCGGATGCGTTCAAACGCGTTCCGAACCTCATCCATGAGGATGGATGGGCGGGCGGTTTCCATGGTTGTACGGTTTAGATAGTCTGTTTCAGACAGTATTATGGCGCTTCAATCAATCAAAAGTATGATACTTATGGCTTCACCTGTCGATTAAGCGCATTTTTTTCACTGCTGCATTGCTTTATTGCTACATTGCTTTATTGCTACATTGCATCAGTTCAACAATGTAGCAATGCAACAATACAACAATACAACAATCCAACAATGGTCATCAATCTTATTTCCGACACCGTAACCCGCCCTACCCCTGGTATGCTGCGCGCGATGTGGGCCGCCGAGGTAGGCGACGATGTTTTCCGGGAAGACCCAACCGTGAATGCGCTGGAAGAAAAATGCGCCGCTGTGTTCGGCCATGAGGCCGCTTTGTTTTGCCCGTCCGGCACCATGACCAACCAAATTGCGCTGAAGGTGCATACCCGCCCGCTCGACGAGGTCATCTGCGATGAGATGAGCCATATTTACCAGTATGAAGTGGGTGGATACGCGTTTCATTCGGGTATTGCGGTCAATCTGCTGAAGGGTGAGAATGGTATCCTCGACGCTAAAATGGTGGAGGCTGCTGTCAGGCCGCGCTTCGACTGGTTGCCGAAGAGCAGCCTGGTCGTGATCGAGAACACCTGCAACAAAGGCGGTGGCAGCATTTACACACTGGAGACCATACGCTCGATCAGGGCTGTTTGCCGCAAACACGGCCTTGCCCTGCACCTCGACGGGGCGCGGCTGTTTAACGCGCTGGTGGAGACAGGCGACAGTCCAGAAAGTATCGGCGCCGAAGCGGACAGCATCTCGCTATGTCTTTCCAAAGGGCTGGGCGCGCCGGTCGGCTCCGTGCTGACCGGCAGCCGGTCGTTTATCGCAGAGGCACGCCGGGTGCGCAAGGTGATGGGCGGCGGCATGCGACAGGCCGGATACCTCGCAGCGGCGGGCATATACGCGCTCGACCATCATGTGGAACGCCTGCGCGACGACCACGCCCACGCGCGAATGCTGGCTTCCGCTTTGGCCGGTCTGCCCTATGCCGCCAACATACGCCCGGTCCAGACCAATATTGTCATATTTGATCTTCTGCCACCGCTCACGCCGGCAACATTCCTGGAGTTCCTCTCCAAAAACGGCATAAAAGCGAGTGCTTTCGGGCCTCAAACGATCCGCTTCGTGACCCATCTGGACGTTTCACGGGAAATGGCGGTGCAGGTAACGGGCGTATTACAAAAGTGGGGAGGGTGAATTTGTTGCCCAGGCTATTGCATGCCGGGCATCAAGGCTTATCCTGTTGCTCATTCCGGAAGTCGCCCAAAGGCTGGCCGACAGTCCATTCATCGCGCCAGTTGCGCACGGGCAGTCGCTCGATCGGATACCAGTTGCCCCACCAATCGAAGTATTCCAGGTTGTTGAAATTCAATTTATAATCGAATTCGCTGGGCAGGTCGTAGACAAAACCGGGGTAATAAAACTCCCGGCCCGTTTCAATGGCGAATTCGATCTCCTTCAGCATGGTAAAAGTGCCCAGGCTGCGCTGTGCCTCCGCAGGTTCGTGGATACAGTAGTTGCCTGCCATGCTGCGTTTGCCCATGTGGAAAAAACTGGTGGCAAGCAGTTTTTTCTGTTTGTACACGTCGAACTGCACGCCAAAGCAGGGCATAATGCTGCTGAAAAAACTGAAGAACCCGTAAATGCTCATGGGGCGGTTGTGCGCAAAACGCACGGCATGGCGCTCGAACAGCGCTTCATGGGCAGTGGAAATCTGAATGGCGCGCCGCGATACGCTCAGGTCGTCGTTGCGGCGCAGGCACTTGCGCTGGCTCTTGCTGAATGTAAAATCCTTAAGCCTGATGCGAAGCAACACCACCCTACAGGGCTGTCCGCGCCATTCCCAGTAGTTGCGGCGAAAGATCAGGTCGGCCCAATAGCACCAGCCATCCTCACAAAAGCGGTCGAACACCATGGTGTGCAACGCCTGCATCGGGAGATACTCCTCAATGTGGTTCGGGTTGAACGAGATGTCGCGAAACACTGAAAGTGACTTCTGATGCATATCAAAAGGGTTTCAGATACCCGGGGCTTGTCAGCCTTCTACAAGCGTACCCACTTCCTCACCCAATACAATTCGGCGGAGATTGTCGGGACGGTTGATATCAAACACAATAATGGGCATGTTATTTTCCTGGCACAGGGTAAAGGCCGTCATGTCCATTACTTCGAGGCCCAGGCTGATGACCTTTGCAAAGGTCAGTTTATCGAATTTAACCGCCATCGGGTCCTTTTCCGGATCGGCAGTGTAGATACCGTCGACGCGGGTTCCCTTGAGGATCACATCGGCGCCGATCTCGTTGGCGCGCAAGGCAGCCGCGCTGTCGGTGGTGAAGTAGGGGTTGCCGGTACCGGCAGCGCAAATAACGACGCGGTTTTTCTCCAGGTGCCGGATGGCGCGGCGGCGGATGTAAGGTTCGGCCACGTTTTCCATGCGCAGGGCGGTCATCAGCCGGGTCTGTATGCCCAGGTTTTCGAGGGCGCTTTGCAGGGCGAGGCCGTTGATCACGGTGGCCAGCATGCCCATATAATCGCCCGTTACAGGTTCGATGCCGGAACCATCCGCCTGTATCCCCCTGAAAATATTGCCGCCTCCGATCACTACCGCAATCTCGGCGCCCATATCGTGCAACTCCTTGATCTGGTAAGCGTAATGTTGGAGCATATCGGCCATAATGCCGAACTTTTGTTTGCCCATCAGGCTTTCGCCGGAGAGTTTCAGCAAAAGCCTCTTGTATTTGAGATTATTCATCGAAAAGTCATTTGTCGCCTTAAAAAACAGGGGGAGTACTTGCGACGGCAAAGGTCAAAAAAATAGTTGACAAGGGCTTATAGAATTTAGAGGGGTCAGAGGGTTTAGTCTGACGCGCTGTAAACGCTCCAAACCCTCCAACCCCCTCTGTTTAGAACTATTGCGCCGTAAACTTCACCGTTTTTGTAGTGATATTGGCGCTGTGGTCTTCCACCGTCACGGTAAGGGTCATCGCTGTCACGCCCGATATGCCTGCCGGAGTGAAATGATGGTGGAAATCGAAGTCCGTCTCGTCGTGCACTTCAGGGGCGTCTTCAAAGACAACCGAGCCATCAGCGTCTTTGGTGACTTTAACAGACATTTCGTGCAGGCTTTCGTCGGTGACGTTCAGTTCAATATGTACTTCCCCGAGAAAGGCTTCATCTGCCGCAGGGCTGGTAATGGTCAGTACAGGTGCATTGGTATCCTCACTGCTCGTACCACCGTCTTTGCAGGCATTCTGTCCGAGAAAAAGGGTAGAGAGCGAAGCAACCAGGAGCAAATGTTTGATATTCATTGTGTTATAAAATTTGAAGTGTTAGAAAATTGTTGTTGTCAGAAAAGATAATTTACCGTGGCCATCCAGCGCGCGCCGCTGCGCACCTGGCCATTGCCAAGGTGTTGGCTGAAGGGTTGTTGAAAGGTAAAACCGGCGGAAAACCGGCCGGTGTACACATCCAGTCCAAACGTGGCCAGCGATATGGCGCCTCCGGTGCCTTGTGTGAGGTTGGAATCGCCGCTATTGGATTGTGCAGCATCGACAAAAACACCGGTATTCGGCAGCAGCGCGATTTTGCCGATGTTTTTCCAGTAAAAAAACTTTGCGGAACCGCTCACCCGGTTGCCGAACCGGTAGGCTTGCTGATGGTTTTTGGTGTTCAGCCGGCCGAGCACATCGCCGGTAAAACCCCAGGCGCCGCGCCGCAGCGTGTACGTCGCGCCAAGCATAAAATCGGTGGTGCCCGAGCCGGGCTGAAGATTCGGGTGGAGCAATTTGCCTTCAGCATCTTTCAGGCCCGACCGGCCTGCAGGCAGTTTTACGCCGCCGCCGAAGGTCAGCGTATGCTGCCATTTCCGGCGCAGGCTGTCGCCCGTGTCCAGCAATACATAATTGGCCATTACGGATACATCGCCCGGACCGGCTGTGCGGGTTTCCAGATCGCCTTCTATGCGACGGAATGTTCGATAGGGCGCCAGCACCAGGAGTTGCAGCCTTGGAAGCACGTAAAAACGCCCCAGCACGTCGATACTTCGTACAAATTCTTCCGAATCATAGCGTCCGTCCAGCGCAGCGCTCAGGCTGTGTGCAGACTGAAACGACTGCTCCGACCAGCGCAGGCCCACAAAATGCCTGTGGAATTGCGGTAGAATACCAAAGTAATTTCCGCCGATCGAACACCCGCAAACGTCGCAGGCCGGCGCTGCGGGCACAAATGCCAGCATCGCCACTGCAATGAACAGTGTTCTCATGATAAAAAGTTTGAAGAAAAAAACCTGTTGTTAAAAGCAAAACAGGGTCAGGCGGCGGGCGGCCTGAACAAACGACGGATAGGCGGCTCGGCGATGGAGCACAGGAACAAAGGGAATGCCGTTTCAGCCCGTGTTATGACCGGGTTCAGTAAAAAACCGGGGGCTTCAATGATATACAGTTGAATATCTTTTAACTGGCGGAACGATTCAGGCAGCTGTGGTTCGTTCGGACTATCGTCTGTTTTTGCCTGCATCCGCTTCATGAGGTAACATTTGCCGTCGCAGTGCAGTTTAGGTTTGTTCCTGTTTTCGCAATGTGCCAGGTAAGCAGCGCGATTCCACTGGTAGTGCACGACCCAAAGGGTTCGCACAGAGGCCTGCCCTATGATGCAGCAAACCAGGAAAAGGCTGATGATCTGTTTCACGGCGGCAAAGGTATTGTTTTGATCAAAACCATGTTACCGGAATTTTGACATTTCCCGACATCAGGCACCCTGAAAAAAGCGGCTACCCCATTGGAAAGACGGGGTAGCCACATCGGATAAATGTTAATCCGTTAGCGGAATTATGCCGCTGTATTTTTTGTCAGCAGGGTCTTGAGCGGGCACCATCCCATCAAGCCGCGCAGGAACAGAGGCAGGGCAAAGAAGCACAGCCAGTTCATTCCTGAAAAGAGCCCGATAAATATTACACCCATCATCATAAGGTAAGAGAGAATGATCTCCGTCATGTTAAGGTTGAACTCGAATTTCATATCGCAAGGTATTTTCTTTAACAATGCGACAAAAGTCGGGCGCCCTGAAACGACGCCGGATGACACCGGTCATTAAAGGCAATGATTTTAGGACATAATCGGGGTTGTAAAAATGAGGCCTGACGTGTAACTTTGTCTACCAAACTTAAATAGTTCCCGATGACCACTTTCCTTTTCAACAATTTCCCGCATTTACCCCTGCCTGTATTATGCATGCTCGGGATGTTCCTTTCCCGTCCGGAAACAACGTTGTCCCAAACGGGCGCCCCTGCTTCGGCGGCACCGCCTGCTGTTGCGCAGACCGCGGGCAAGACCGCTACACTGGGCGGACGAAAGATCTTGTCGAGAAAGTTCCCCGTCGATACCAGCGGGAATACGGGCCTGGTCGTGGCCTGGCTCTGCGTCGACAGCACCGGTCACGTGGTCAGCGCGGAATACCGGGAGAAGGGTTCAACAACTGCTGACACATCCCTGGTAAACAGCGCCTTACGCGCTGCTCGCTCATTTGTCTTCAGCCCGGCCAACGAGGAAAGGCAGTGTGGTGAAATCCTGTTTAACTTCACAACAAAATGAATCGAGCACCTGTGCCGGAAAAGGTCTTTTTTTCGGAAAAACAACCCGCACGGTAATCCGGAAATACAGGCCTGTGCTTGAGTACGGCGGCTGGGGATACCGTATTTTCGGTAACAAAAGGGCTTTCAATATTTCAGGCGACATGGGCCTGCAACTTGAATTCACGGACAAGAGCAAACTGCTCATCGGTACCAGTCAACCTGAAGCACTGGCCGAAGCACTGAAAAAAGCGGGAAAATACAAACCCTGATACGGCGCCCCCCCTACTCCGACCGCAGGCTTTTGACCGGATTCGCCAGCCCGGCCCTGACGGCCTGGATACTGACGGTCGCAAAGGCGATCAGGAGCGCCAGTAAACCCGTAAGGGCAAACAATTGCCAGCCGATACCGACGCGGTATTCAAAATCCTGCAGCCAGCGGTTCATGCCCCACCAGGCCAGCGGCACTGCTATAGCAAAAGCGATCAGCACCAGCAGCAGAAAATCGCGGCTCAACAGGCTAACCACCGAGCCGACAGACGCGCCGAGCACTTTCCGAATACCGATTTCCTTCGTTTTCTGCACGGCCATCAGCGAGGCCAGGCCGAACAAGCCGAGGCAGGAGATCAGGATAGCCAGCAGGGCAAAACCTTTACAGGTCAGTGCGAAACGGTTTTCATCGCGGTAAAATTCGGCGATTGATTCGTCGTAGAACTGTCCGTCGAATACCTGTTCCGGGAAAGTGGCGTCGAACAGTTGCTGGATGGAGGCCGTTGTGGCTGCCATTTGTTCCGGCCGTATCTTCAAGCCGACAACATTGTAAAATGCCTTCCGGCTGCCCATGGTGATGGGCTCCAGTTCGTTGTGCAGGGAGTGGGAGTTAAAATCCTCTACCACGCCAACCACTTCGTGCCATTGCCGGCCGCCCAGGCGCAAGGGTTTGCCCAGCACTTCATTGGCGTCGTGGATTCCCAGTTTGCGGAGCATGGTCTCGTTGACGATCACTTCGCCCAGCGTGTCGCCCGGCTGGAATATCCGGCCTGTCTTCAGGCGCAACCCGTACGTTTTGAAATAATCGGCGTCGCAGAATTTAAGCGAGGTGTGTACCGGCGCATCCTCGCTGCCGCGGCCCAGTGCAAAATTGCTCGACCAGGTATTGCCCGAGGAAGGGTTGTCGCTGCCGTAACTCACGGACTCTACCCCCGACAGTTGGAGCAGCCGCTGTTTAAAGGCATCAAAGCGCGGACCGCTGACGCTGTCGCAACTGATGCCGACCGTGTACACCAGGTTGGGCTGGAAACCGAGGTCCATATTGCGGATATAGTCCAGTTGGCTTACCGTGACCAGCGTGCCGATGATAAGCGCCTGGGCAATGACAAACTGGAGCACCACCAGCGATTTGCGCAGCACGGTGTTGCCCATGGATCTCGAAGACAATTCGTTTTTCAATGCCCTGACCGGGTTGAAACCCGCCAGTATCAGCGCCGGGTAAAAGCCGGACAAAAGGCTGACCACTACCACTACAACGGCCATGAATACCCATACAACCGGGTTGCCGAGGAAAGGCAGCGCATCGGGCACGTCAGATATATGGCGCAACTGAGGGGCCAGTATATAGGCCAGCCCGGCGCCGAGCAACACGGCCAACACGACAACCAGGGTCGTTTCACCCATAAACTGACGAATCAGTTGTCCCCTGCTGCCGCCCAGCGACTTGCGCACACCAACCTCTCTGGAGCGTCGCGTCGCGAGTGCCGTGGCCAGGTTGATAAAGTTGAAGCACGCCATGACCAGCACCAGCAGGCCCACCAGCGAGAGCACCCACAGGCGGCTCTTGCTGATGACATGCGACCCCGAGGTGCCCAACCGGTCATTGTAATGCAGTTCGGACAAGGGTTGAAGCAGGTGAAATTTTTCCCGGCCCGGCTTTCCATCTTTGTGGTATTCCGACTTTCCGACTTTGGCGAGCGCTTCGCCGGCCGCTTTCATTTGGCCGGCATCGCCGAGCAAAGCGAATGCCTGGTTATTGCTACTGGTGCTTCCCCAATCGTTGTCATAATAGTACTGTTTGGCATTTTGCCGCACCGTTTCGTAGGAAATCATCACATGAAATGGGAAATCGGAGTTGTCCGGGGCATTTTCCACCACCCCGCGTACGGAGAGCAGCAGGGCGTTGTCCATCAGCACCGTTTTGCCCAGTGCCTTGTCCCAGGTATCGAAGCATTTTTCCGCCATACGCCGGTTCAACACAACGGAATAGGGTTCATTCAGTGCCGTTTCGGGGTCGCCGGCCAGCCATTGCCAGTCGAAAATCCTGAAAAATGCGGATTCTACAAACACCCCGATCTCGTGCTCTTCGTCGGTGTTAAACTTGCGCATTGCGGTGCCGCCTGCGGCATCGGGCACCGCAATCGTAGGCCATACCTCCTTGATTCTGGCAAATTGCTCGAACTGGGGTACCGCAGTTTGCATGGCATCCATCGCAGGGATAGGGATACCCGGCGTAAACCGCTCGCCGTAAATACCGTCGCGGGTTTCCGTAACGATCCTGGCGATGCGGTCATAATTCCGGTGTTGGGTATTAAAACTCAATTCATAGTACACCAGCCGGAAGATCAACAGGCAGGCCGCAATGCCGACGGCAAGGCCAAGGATATTGATAAACGAATACAGTTTGTTCTTGGAGAGATTGCGAAGGGCCAGTTTGATGTGCATGGTTGACAGTGTGGTCGCGTGAATGATCTGATAGAAATTTTCAAGTACAATGCCACAGTAATAACAATCTGATAATCAGCACTATGTACTTGAAAAAATTTAAAAAAACGCTCAAAACCGGACGCGGGCGTTCGTTATCGGACACTAAACGAAGGGTTGGAAAATATACGTGACAACAGCGATATTTGCTTCGGCATTTTGTTCCATAATCCGCAATTCAATCAAATCAAACTTAGAACGTTGTTTATGAAATTTCTTTCCGCACTGCCCATCCTGACCTTTTGTCTGTCCGTTTTTCCCGCCGGAATCCGCTCCCAGTCTGCCGACCCTCTTAAAAGCGATGCGCTCCTGAATCGGGATGGTCAATATGACCACTATAAAAAAATAGCGCTTCAAATCTGGGATTTTGCAGAGTTGGGATACAAGGAGCAAAAAGTTCCGCCCTGTTGCAACAGACGCTGACGGCTGACGGGTTCAGGGTTGAAGCCGGGGTGGCGGAAATACCCACTGCATTTGTTGCCACCTTCGGCGCCGGCAAGCCCGTGATCGGCATTCTGGCTGAATTCGACGCCCTTCCCGGCCTCTCGCAGCAGGCTGATCCCGTCAAAAATCCGAGAGCCGGTACCGAGGCAGGGCATGGCTGCGGGCATCATCTTTTTGGTACTGCCTCCGTAGCGGCCGCCATTGCGCTGAAAAACCTGATGACTAAAAACAAGATTCCGGGTACGCTAAAACTGTACGGCACACCCGCCGAAGAAGGCGGTTCGGGGAAGGTGTACATGGTACGTGCCGGATTGTTTGAAGGCACCGATGTCGTGCTGCACTGGCATCCATCTGATAAAAACAGCGCAAACGCCGCCACTTCACTGGCCAACCTGTCTGCCAAGTTTCGCTTTCACGGCATCTCGGCCCATGCTTCCGGCACCCCCGAGCGCGGCCGTTCCGCACTCGATGGCGTGGAATCCATGAACTATATGGTAAACATGATGCGCGAACACATTTCCTCCGACGCCAGGATACATTATATCATTACCGATGGCGGAAAAGCGCCGAACGTGGTGCCCGACTTCGCGGAGGTGTACTATTACGTGCGGCATCCGAACCCGGAAACGGTAAAAACCCTGTTCGAACGTGTCGTCAAATGTGCCGACGGTGCAGCGACAGGCACCGAAACGAAAATGGATTACGAGATCATCGGCGGCGTGTACAACCTGCTGCCCAATATTACGCTGGCAAAAGCCATGCACCAAAACCTGAGCCGGGTCGGCGGCGTATCGTACAGCCAGGCCGACCTCGAATTTGCGAAAAAACTGCGCGAATCCTTCGGCAACAGCAAATCAGAAATCGCGGAAGCCGGTCAGGTCGAGCCTTTCCGAACGGGTGACCGCTCCGGCGGGTCAACAGACGTGGCCGACGTGAGCTGGGTAGTGCCCACGGTAGGCCTGCGCACCGGCACCTGGGTACCGGGCACCCCGGCACACAGCTGGCAGGCGGTGGCATGCGGCGGTATGGACATCGGTGTAAAAGGTATGCTGGTCGCGGCCAAGACGCTTACCCTGACCGGTATCGACCTGCTTACAGACCCGGCATTGCTTCAGACTGCCACTTTGGAGTTTCAGCAGGCACGCGGCGCCGGGTTCAGGTACGAACCGCTGCTCGGCGACAGAAAGCCCGCCCTGGACTACCGCGATAATCCGGGACAACCAACCGATTGACGGGCTCTATTCGCTTCTCAGGTTTTCCACCGGATTGTTCAGCGCAGCGCGTATCGTTTGCCACCCGACGGCAGCCAGTGCCAGTGCTAACAGCGACAACACACAGCCTCCCACTATGCCAAAACCGACTGTTATACGGTAGGCAAATGTCTGGAGCAAAAGATTGGACAGGAAGTACCCTGTCGGGACAGCGATTGCCATAGCGAGGCCCAGCAACACCAGGAAATTGCGCGACAGCAGCAGCGTCAGGTCTGTCACCGAAGCGCCGATCACCTTGCGAATGCTGATCTCCTTTGAGCGCGTCTCGACGCTGAACGTAACGATGCCGAGCAGCCCCAGACAGGCAATGGAGATGGCCAGTAAGGCAAAAAAGCCCAGCATCCCGGCAATGTTGCGCATTTCCTGGTAGCAATCGCGCATCTTCTGATCCAGGAAGGCATAGCGCATCGGATGAATGGGGTCGAATTTTTTCCATATCCCTTCCATCGAAGCGATGGCGCCGGCGGGATCGCCGGGAGTGAGCCGAACGTCGAGCTGGGTAAAATGGCGCGGGGCATACAACATGAGCAAAGGACCGATCTCATAGGTCAGGGGCCGGAAATTGAAGTTTTTCAACACGCCCAGAACGGCCACTTCGGTGGTATCATCGAGCCAGAGCGTCTGGCCGATGGCATCTTTGGGGCCACCGAGGTTAAATTTTTCCAGTGCCTTTTCATTCAGGATTACAAACTGCTGCCTGTCGGGATTAAGGTCGGCAGGGAAATCACTTCCGGCGATCAGGGTCAGCCCGTGGTTGGCAATATAATGCTGGTCTATAAAGAAATTGCGCATCGGCGAGGGGTCGTCGGCACGGTTCCGGCGGACATCGACAGACCAGTCCTCCCAGGTTCCTATGGTATGCGACGAGGCCGATACCTGTACCACGCGGTGGTCGCGTGCAATCTCGGCGGCGAGGGCTTCAGGATCGACTGCCCCCAGGCGGATGTTGACGATATGCTCCTTGTCGAAACCGTAATTGGCCAGCATCGCAAAATCCAGTTGTTTCCATACGGTCGCCACCACGATCAGGAAGATCATCGATATGGCAAACTGCATGACGATCATGGCTTTGCGAAGGTTTAGCCGGGCGAATAGTTTCAACCGCGACAGGTCGCGCAAGGCGGCATCGGGGCGAAAACGCGACAGGTAAAACGCCGGCACCCAACCAGCGCCAAGGCCGACAATCAGGGTGAAACCTGCAAACATGAGGTATGTTTTCCAGTCTTCCAGAAAGGGGTTGTACAAACTGGCATCAGCGTCGGGGACAATGCCGTCCATCAGGCGCAGGAGCGGGATGCGCAGGAACCAGGCCAGCACGAGCGCCAAAAAGGCCGTCAGTACAGCTTCCGTCAGAAACTGGCGGATCAGTTCGCCGCGTCTGGCGCCCATCACCTTCCTGATCCCGACCTCCTTTGCCCGGACGAGTGCGCGGGCAATAGTCAGGTTGGCGTAGTTGAGGCAGGGAAAAACGGTGAGCAGAATAACAAATCCGATCAGACCCCAGATGACAAATACCGGCATCGAATTTTCCATGGTCTGGCTCAGAATCATGTCGGCGGGTGTTATATCAGCAAGGTTTTGTGCCAGAAAACGGTACCCTTCGTCGCGGCTTTCGAGCGACAGCCCTTTATACCGGGTATCGGAGATTTCAGCAAGCGCCGTTTCCAGGTCGGCTTTCGTTTTACCGGGGTTGAGGAGTACATAATTGTAGGTGCGGTAATAATTTGTCCAGTTTTCCCTGACCAGGCTTTCCTGATCCTCCGGCGCCTGTTGCCTTTCCAACGACACCATGGTGGAGGAAGCGGTAAGCGCCTGAAAGTCCAGGTGCGTTTTCTGATCGACTTTTTGCAAAACGCCGGTCACTTTAAATTTGCCGTAGCCATTGATATCCAGCGTCTTATTCAACGGGTCCTGGCTGCCGAAAAATCGTGTTGCCGTTTCTTTTGTCAGAATAATGGAAAACGGCTCGCTCAGCGCATCGGCTTCGTTGCCAGCCTCCAGGTGAAATCCGAATACTTTGAAAAAGGCGCCGTCAGCATAATAACTACTGATCGGCAGGGTGCGCCCGTCGTCGAGCAGGGCATCGCCCCCTGGGCCGAAACTCAGGGCAACGACCTCCTCTGCCACAGCAAAATCCCGCGCTATGGTCGTACCGACAGGGAATGGCGACGAGGCGTATTTCTCCGAGCCGCCTTCCTTGCGCAGCGCTTCGGTTATTACCCTGAAGGTCCGCTCCGGAGCGGGATGGAACTTGTCGTATCCATACTGGTTTCGGATAACAGTGATAATGATCAGCGAAACGCTCATGCTCAGCGCGAGACCGATGATGTTGAGCGCCGAGAAAAACCTGAATTTCCGCATGTTGCGGAATGCAACCTTTACGTCGTTGAGTATCATAGCTTATGCCGGTCACCAGGTAGGGATGACGACCGCTATTGTACCTCCACAGTCCGTGCCTAAATTGCTTTAAACTGATTATCAGAAAGTTGGAATCGTGGCAGGTTCCCAAATCTGTACGAATCCGAACAGGATTGTGCGAAAGCGCACGCCGCAATGCGATCCGGTCAGCGCCGGTAAAAGCGCACCTCCACACGGCGCTGCAATTGGTGGTTCAGTTGCGGATCGTCGGACAGCAGTTTGGTATCGACCGGGCGACTGGAGCCGTAGCCTGCGTATTCGAGCCGGGATGCAGCGATGCCCTCCGACACGAGGTAATCGTACACTTTTTTGGCGCGCAGGTCCGACAAGCCGCTGGTTGCACTCTCGCTCGTATCATCCGAATGGCCTGATATCCGGGCTTTCAGGCTCGGGTCGTTTTTCAGAATCATCGCTATTTCCTCCATCGTTTCATCGGAGGTGCGGAACCAGTCGGACTGTGCATTTTTGAAATATACGGCCTTATCGGGCGGCGGAAGGCTTGGGCAGCCGTTCCGGGCGGCCGTTCCGGGCAGATCGGGACATTCATCATCCTTGTCGGCGATGCCGTCGGCATCGGTATCCGGGCAGCCGCCGAGTACGCCGGGACCGGCTTTGTCAGGACAAAGGTCCTTGTTGTCCGGCACACCGTCATGATCCGTGTCCACGACCGGGCAGCCCTTGTTATCTGGCGTTCCGGGTTGGTCGGGGCATTCGTCGTCGTTATCGGCGATGCCGTCCTTATCTTTGTCAGGGCAACCTTTCAGGCTCTTTAAACCGGGCACGGCAGGGCATTCGTCGTCGATATCCGGGACGCCATCTTTGTCAATATCACTTGGTATCGAGGCCGTATGCTCGTTTTGGGGTTGTTCTTTGGGAGCTTGTTCTTTTTGCTGGGCGACCTTTGCCCTTTCGATGGCTTCCGCTTTTTCTGCTTTTTCAGCCTTTTCCGTCCTGGCGATATCCTTATTCCTCGCTTTGTTTTTGCCGAAAGGATAGTTCACCCCGATCTGGGCGGTGAAAAACCAGTCGTTTTTGTCCGGATTGCCGGCGAGGCTGATTCCGTCGAGGTAATCGGAGAAAGTAGGCCGCAGGGCCGCTTCCAGCATGAAAGTGCTGTGGTCTTTCAGCCGGAACCGCACACCGAAACCTATCGGGATCACGATATGCAGTTTGTTTGTTTTGGCCTTTTTATCGAGAGCAGCCTTGTCGGGGTCAATCTCTTCGTTGCCGTTGGCGTCGTTCCAGTTGACCTTTGGGTTGCTGTGAGCCCATCCGAAACCGACGAGGCCATATGGCGCAATGATACTCCGTCCCCGAGAAGGCTTCCCTTTTTTGGGGTACATCCCGAAAGGATAGAACTCATTGAGCACGGACAGTTCGATGAGGGTACTTTCAAAGGCGATACCCCGGCGTATCCGCCATTCGGGCTCGGCAAAATTGCGATCGTCGCCGGCAATCCTTCCGGCCATGGCATTGAGGCGCAAGGCATAAAAATTACTCACGTTGCGGCGCAGGGAGAGCGATGCGGCATATTTGATTTCCCGAAAACCGGCGTTGACCCTGAATGCGTCCAGGTCGCCCTGGTAAGAAGTAATACCCAGAGCGCCACTGATATCCCATTTAAAAGGGACTTGTCCTGATGCCGTAAATGATAAGGCAAGGATCAGAAGAGAAAAGACTGTTTTCATTATTAGCCGATAATAGATTAAAGATATGCCGTGTTTGATGACTAACCTGTACACGGCACCGCAACATGCGGCTTTTGGCAGTATTGGCTAGGTCAAAAAGTTTGCCACATTCGCAATGCAGGGAATTCTCCCGAAGGTAGGCCGACTTATGCGTTGTGGTGCATAATACAGGAGACAAAGATGAAAAGTGCATCAAATCAGTACGCCCGACCACCAGGTCCGTTGAAGCGCCGTGTGAGGCGCCGGACCTGAAAGTCAGGCGTACTGATTATCGTCTGATCTGAAAATATTTGACTTTTCCGAAATCAATTGCAAAATTCGGAGTGAACTCGTGTGCCCCCCCGGTCACCTGAGACCCCGGGGCTAAACAGTTGTAGTCCGCTTGACCATTTCCTCGTTTTCCACGCGGCCGTCTTTCAGGTGCAGGATACGGTTGCCATACCGGGCATTCTCTTCGGAGTGCGTGACCTGAATGATCGTCACGCCGTCTTCGTCGTTGAGTTTCTGGAAGATTTCCATAATTTCCTTTGCCTGAGGGCTTTGGAGGTTGCCCGTGGGTTCGTCGGCAAGAATGAGTTTGGGGCGTCCGATCAGGGCCCTGGCCACCCCGACGCGTTGTTGCTGGCCGCCGGAGAGCTGGTTGGGAAAGAGGTCTTTTTTGGCCACGATATTGAACCGGTCCAGCAGGTCGGCAATCCGGCTTTTGCGCTCGGCGGAGGGTACTTTTTTGTACAACAGCGGTGTTTCGAGGTTTTCGTAAACCGTCAGGTCGTCGATCAGGTGGTAGGCCTGAAATACAAAGCCGATGTATTGCTGGTAGAGTTCGGTTCGGCGGCGCTCGTTAAATTTATGCACCGCTTCTCCCAGGAACCAGTATTCACCCGAGGTAGGCTCGTCGAGCATACCGAGCACATGCAGGAGGGTGCTTTTTCCCGAACCGGAGGGCCCCATGATACTGACAAACTCCCCCTCTGCGATGTGGGCGTTTATGTAACGGAGTACGTACGTTTTCAGAGAGCCGTTCTGGTAATACCGTTCAACGTCTTTAAGTTCGAGCATAGCGTTTGTGGTTTTGGTACGCAGAAAAGAGCCGCCGCAATTTGCCATGCCTTTTCGGATAAAAACGGCTGACAATCAGAAGGTTAGTTAATATTGCCGGCAAACTGGCCGGCTGCTTTTCTGTGTGGTAGTTTTTGTTTTTGTTTCCCTTGGGAAAAATGCTCCGTTGTTGCCCCGGTTTTATACGTGGAAATTCTCCGTCACCACTTTGCCGTCGAACAGGTTGACGATACGGTGTGCAAATCCCGCGTCGTGCGGCGAGTGGGTTACCATAATGATCGTGGTACCGCCCTGGTTGAGTTGTGTAAGCAGGTTCATGACCTCGAGCCCGTTGGTCGAGTCGAGGTTACCCGTCGGTTCGTCGGCGAGGATCACCTTCGGGTTGGCGACCACGGCCCTGGCAATAGCGACCCGCTGCTGCTGGCCGCCGGAAAGTTGCTGTGGAAAGTGGTTGCGGCGGTGCATGATGTTCATGCGCTCGAGTTGTTCTTCCACCTTCTTTTTGCGTTCGCCGGCCGGCGTTTTCAGGTAGAGCAGCGGCAATTCCACATTTTCGTAAACGGTCAGTTCGTCGATCAGGTTGAACGACTGGAACACAAAACCGATATTGCCTTTGCGCAGGTTGGCGCGGTTGCGTTCGGTCATTTTGGCGACTTCGGTGCCAAAGAAGTGATACTCACCTTCGGAAGGGTTGTCGAGCAGGCCGATGATATTGAGCAGCGTGGATTTGCCGCAGCCGGAAGGCCCCATTATGGCGACAAATTCGCCGGCCTGGATTTCCAGGTTGATGCCGTTGAGCGCCGTGGTTTCCACCTCGTCGGTGGTGAATAACTTATGCAGGTTCGTCGTCTTTATCATATTGTTGAAAAAGTTTCAGTGTGTTTTTAGTTGTGCGTTGCAGGTCAGCAACCCGTGGCATCCGTTTATTTATCGCCGCGACCATTTATGCCCGGCTACCTTACTGCAAGTTTAATACGTCCTTGTCGCCAAAATTCTCGTACGAACTCGTGACCACCATTTCGCCCGGTTCCAGTCCGCTCAACACCTCGAAATACTGCGGGTTTTTTCGCCCGAGCGATATGTTGCGCTTTTCAGCCCTGGAGCCCGATTCATTCAGCACGTACACCCAGTTGCCGCCCGTATCGCTGAAGAAGCCGCCGGTAGAGAGCAGCACCGCTTCGGCCGGTTTGCCCAGCTGAAGCCGTACCGGAACCGATTGTCCGCGCCGGATGCCATCGGGTACCGACTGGGCGAAAGCCATGTCGACCTCAAAGCGGCCATTGCGCACTTCGGGATACACCTTGCTGACGCTGAGTTGCTGCGATTTGCCGTTGAACTCAAAAGACCCTTCTAATCCGGGAAAGATGCGCGAGATGTAATGTTCATCCACCTCTACCCGCATTTTGAACCCGTTAAGGTCGTCGATCTGGCCGATATTCTGGCCGGCGGCAATGCTGGCTCCGATTTCCACATCGACCCGGGAAAGCAATCCGGATACAGGCGCCCGAACCGACAGGTTTTCGAGGTTTTGTTTCATCATCGACAGGTTGAGACGGGTACGGTCAAGGGTTCCTTCGAGTTGCTTGATCTGGGTTATGCTGTTCTCTTCCTGAAATTTCTGGTTTTCGATTTCGATGTCGCGTTGTTGCTGCAGGCGCTCGTAGGCAATTCTCGTGCGGGTAAACTCCTGCTGGCTGATTACATTGTCCGCAAAGAGTTTTGCGTTGCGGTCGTGGTCGTCTTTGGCCTGCTGGATCAGGTAATCGAGTTCCGAAAGCGTTTTTTTCAGGGCAAACTTGTCCTGACGCAGCCGCAACCGGGTATTTTCCAGGTTATTGATGAGGTCGTACATTTCTGTTTCCCGGTTCACGAAATCGAGCATCAGCCGCTGATTTTCGAGTTTCAGGATCAGGTCGCCTTTTTTGACCGAGGCCCCGCCGTCCAGCAGTTTTTGGGCCACATAGCCCCCTTCAATGGCGTCGAGTTGGTACGTTTTCAGGGGCTGTACGACGCCGGTCACTACGATAAACTCGTCGAAAACGCCTTTTTCCACTTTGGAAATCGTAATTTTCTCCCGGTCCACGTTCAGGCTGCTCTGGCGGCCGGCCAGCATCAGGCTGTACACGGAAAAGGCTACAAAAGCAAGGATGCCGATCCCGATGGCGATTCGCTGCGGCGTCCATTTTTTCTTTTTAATTGCTCTGTCCATTTACTTTAGCGTAAGGTTTCAAGGTTTCGGGGACTTAAGGATTTTCGCTACTGTTTTCGGCTGCATGCGGGGCGGTTTTCCGGTCTCCGTTGAGCGGAAAACCGCGGCCCGGCATGACAGCAACCAAATCAAACTTAATTACCAAAATAGTGAACCCCGTGCCAAATTTATAATCGACTGGAAATCAGGTTTTTCATATCAATTTGTTTTTCATCTAATCGTTCACTTGCGAACGCAGGTGTCCGAAAACGAACACTTGATCCAAAAAAAATCAGTTGATTTGCAGACCCTTAGCCCCGGGCATTGTCTTTGCGGCATGTACGCCGGAATTCAGTTTCGGCTGGAAAGGCACCAAGTACCGGAACAGGGAGTTTCGGTATACAACCCGGCGTACACCATGGAAATGAAACAAGCCAATATCCTTATCGTCGACGACAACCCAGGTGTGTTGAGCGCTGCCAAGTTGTTCCTGAAACGGCATTTCGCAGAAGTGGACACTACACGCGAGCCGGCGGATATTCCTGCGTTTTTCAAGGAAAAGCGGTATGCGGTCATACTGCTCGACATGAATTTCGGGCGCAGCGCCAAAAATACCGGTCAGGAAGGTTTTGAGTGGCTGGAAAAAATCCTCGAACTTGACCCCTCCGCCGTCGTCGTGCTGATTACGGCTTACGGCGACGTTGAACTGGCCGTAAAGGCGATCAAGAACGGCGCTACCGATTTCGTGCTGAAACCCTGGGACAACGACAAACTGCTGGCCACCCTGCATTCTGCCCTGAAACTCCGCAGCAGCCAGGATGAAGCCGATCAGCTCAAGTCCAAACAGGTGGGCCGGAATATCGCCGAAACGCGCGACCTGCCGGAAATCGTGTTCCGCAGCCAGGCCATGGAGCAGATATTCGAAACCGTGCACCGCATTGCCGAAACGGACGCCAACGTGCTTCTTCTGGGCGAAAACGGTACCGGAAAGGACCTCGTGGCGCAGGCCATACACGCCCAGTCGAAACGCGCGCAGGAGAATTTTGTCAAGGTCGACCTCGGCGCGCTGACCGAAAGTCTGTTTGAAAGCGAGCTGTTCGGCCACGTCAAAGGCGCTTTCACCGACGCCCGCGACGACCGCCCGGGCCGGTTTGAAGCCGCCGACGGCGGCACCATTTTTCTCGACGAGATCGGCAACCTGTCGCTGGGGCAGCAAGCCAAACTCCTGACCGTCTTGCAGAACCGCACCATCACCCGTGTCGGCTCCAACCGCGTGCGGCCCGTAAATGTGCGCGTTATCGCCGCCACCAATCAGAACCTCTTCGAAGCCGTCAACAACCGAACATTCCGACAGGACCTGCTCTACCGGATCAACACCATCGAGATACACCTGCCGCCGCTGCGCGAGCGCATCGACGATATAGAGCCCCTCGCCACGCGCTTCCTGCAGCAGTTCAGCCATAAATACAACCGCCCCGTCAGCGGCCTCAGCGCCGCCCTGCTCAAGGAAATGCACCGCTACCCCTGGCCCGGCAACGTCCGCGAACTCCAGCATGCCGTCGAACGCGCCGTGATCATGTCGAAAGGTGAAAAACTGCAACCCGAGGATTTCTTTTTCCGGCAGCCCGGCATGGAGGAGCAAGGCGGCGATTTCCCGACCATGAACCTCGACGATATGGAAAAGCAACTAATCATGAAGGCCCTGCAGAAATACCACGGCAATATCACCGAAGCAGCGCAGGAGCTCGGGCTGACCCGCGCCTCCCTGTACCGGAGACTCGAAAAATACAACCTGTAGCGGCTGACGCCCCGATTCACAACTCAAGACCCACGACATCCGGCCATGCTTTTCGTACGCTCTTTCTCCGCCAATTTAGCCCTGCGTGTCATCCTCCTGGTTGCCCTGATCATCGCAGCGGTAATGGTGTCGACGGGCGACACCCCCCAATACTGGCTCACCCTGTTGTTGTCGGGCGCAACTATTATCCTGATTTTCAACCTGTTCTATTATGTGAATGATACCAACCGCCGCCTCGCCCGATTTTTGAGAGTGTGCGGTATTCCGACTTTGCCATCCGTTTTTCTTCGGCAAAAGAAAAGGGCGACTCCTTTGCCGACGTCAACCGCCAGTTCAACGAAGTGCTGGAGGCTTTTCGCCAGACACGCGCCGAAAAGGAGGCCAACCTGCTGTTTATGAATACGATTGTGCAGCACCTCAGCACGGGCCTGCTGGCCTTCGATGCACAGATGAACGTGCTGATCTCCAACAATGCCGCCTTCCAGTTGCTCGGCGTGTACCGGCTGCACCACCTGAACGACCTGCCCGAAAGGCACAGCGCCCTGGTCCAGTTCGTACAGGGCCTGAGCGCCAGGGGGAAGGTGCTGTATCAGCCCGAGGTCGGTCGCCAGTTGTCTGTGCAGGGCGTCAGCATCAACCTGCAGGGCCGGGCGGTGCGGCTCCTCACCCTGCAGAACATACACCCCGAACTCCAGCGCAAGGAACTCGATGCCTGGCGCAACCTCACCCGGGTGCTGCGCCACGAGATCATGAACTCGGTGACGCCCATTGTATCGCTGGTGGAAACCGCCCAGGATATCGTCGAGTACGACCTGGAAAAAAATGCTGCCACCATCGACCTTGCCGAAGCGCTGGAGGTGGTGGCTGCCCGCAGTACCGGGCTGGTCAATTTTGTAGAAGCCTACCGGTCCTTTACCTCGACCCCAAACCCCAAACTTCAGCAATTCCCCGCCAAAAAACTGCTCGACAGGGTGGTTTCGCTGGTCTCTGCCGAACACAAGGACCTGAAAATCAAAACGGAAGCCTTTGTTATACCTGAAGGGCTGGAATTGTATGCCGATGCCGCCCAGCTGGAAATGATCATGCTTAACCTGGTTAAAAATGCCCGCGAATCACTGCGCAACATCGACCCTTCCCGGCATCCGCGCATTACGCTGCGCGCCGGCGCCGACAGCAAGGGGCATCCCTTCATAGAGGTGGAAGACAACGGTCCCGGCATACAACCCGAACTGCTGGAAGAAATATTCATCCCCTTTTTCACCACAAAAGACACGGGTACCGGCGTCGGGCTGAGCATTTCGAAGCAGATCATGCAAATGCACGGCGGCGACATCCGCGTGAGTTCGGCGCCGGGAGAAGGCGCCCGGTTTGTACTGGAGTTCTAATGCTCTTTTCTTCCTCCAAATAACGGCATCTGGAAAAACAGGCGCCGCCTCCTTTGTCCGCAGAGGGCTCAAAAAATAATATTTGGGCAAAATTTTCACTCATTTTCAATGAGTTATCAAAAATTTACTGTAAAAATTTCGACGATTCCTTGCACAAACAATCCCGCCGCACTACATTTGCGGCCTCTTTGAAAAAAGGGTAGTAAACAGTCCGGCCGGATACCGGTTTTTCGCTTATTTTTTCAGTGTCCGGAAGTCGCTGTAACCGCATCAGTTCAATAAATTAACAACAACACTTATAAATGAATACGCTGAGCTATCGGACGGAATCCGTCAGTGCGGAAAAGGCGGAACGCAAGTGGTACATCGTCGACGCCGAGAACCAGGTGACCGGCCGTCTTTGCGCCCACATTGCCGCCACATTACGCGGCAAGAACAAGCCGACCTACACCCCGCATGCAGACACGGGCGACTATGTCATCGTGATCAACGCCGCCAAAATTCGTTTTACCGGCAAAAAATGGGAGCAAAAAGAGTATAAAGACTACTCGCTCCACCCCGGCGGCCTCAAAGTGGTTATTGCCGAAGATATGCTGACCAAATTTCCCGAGCGCATTATCGAGCGCGCGGTGAAAGGCATGCTTCCCAAAACCAAACTGGGTCGCGCCATGATCAAAAAACTGTTTGTTTACGCCGGTTCGGAGCACCCGCACATCGGCCAGAAACCGGAACCCATTACATTCTGAATGTTGAATGATGAGTCGCATGATTCATCATTCAACATTTATCATTCATCATTATTAACTGCAATTCTGAAATAGCATGGAAATGATAAATGCCATAGGGCGCCGCAAAACAGCCGTCGCCCGGGTCTATCTGATGAAAGGCGAGGGAAAAGTGACGATAAACGGCAAAGATTATCGCGAATACTTTCCCCAAATCCACGTTCAGCACAACGTAGTAGATCCTTTTGCCGTAGTTGGCGCTGAAAACATCTACGACCTCAAGGTAAACGTACGCGGCGGCGGCTACAAAGGCCAGGCCGAAGCAGTGCGTATGGGCGTGAGCCGCGCGCTGGTGAAACTCAACGAAGAGTTCCGCAAGCCGCTGAAAGCCCGCAAGTTCCTCACGCGCGACAGCCGCGCCGTTGAACGCAAAAAATACGGTCAACCCAAAGCACGCAAGCGCTTCCAGTTCTCCAAACGCTAATCTTCTCACACATAAAATTGCTTTTGAACAATGCAAAAGCCCACCTATAAAGAATTGCTCGATGCCGGTTGCCACTTTGGCCACCTGCGCAAAAAGTGGAATCCGAAGATGACGCCCTATATCTTCATGGAGCATAAGGGCATCCACATCATCGACCTGAACCGCACCGCCGAGTGTCTGGAGCGCGCCGCCATCGCCATGAAAGCCATGGCTAAAAGCGGCAAAAAAATCATGTTTGTCGCCACCAAAAAACAGGCCCGCGACATCGTGCAGAAAGCCGCAGAAAGCGTAGGTATGCCTTTCGTTACCGAACGCTGGCTGGGCGGTATGATGACCAACTTCATGACCATCCGCAAATCGGTGAAGAAAATGCAAAGCATCGAGCGTATCCTCGCCGATACCACGCTGACCAGCATCACCAAGAAGGAGCGCCTCACGCTGAGCCGCGAGCACGCCAAAATGTCGAAGCAACTCGGCGGTATCGAACAACTGAACCGTTTGCCTTCGGCTGTGTTTATTGTCGACATTCACCACGAGCACCTCGCCCTGGCCGAATCGCGCAAACTGCACGTAAAAACCTTCGGCATGGTGGATACCAACTCTGATCCGACACTTGTCGACTTCCCCGTTCCGAGCAACGACGACGCGTCCAAGGCCATCTCGTTTATCACCAACTACCTGGCTGATGCTATCCGCGAAGGACTGGAAGAGCGCAAGGCCATGAAGAGCGAAGAAAAAGAAGGCGCCGACGCGTAAAACGCAACAATAAAAATACTCAACCCAATGGTAAAAGTTTCTGCTTCAGATATTCAAAAGCTCCGCGAAATGACCGGAGCCGGCATGATGGACTGCAAAAAAGCCCTTGAAGAATCCAACGGCGACTATGAAGGCGCCCAGGACTGGCTTCGCAAAAAAGGCATCGCCAAGGCAGCCAAACGCGAAGACCGTGAGGCTAAGGAAGGCGTAGTTGTGGCCATCACCAATGCAGACCAGACCCGCGGCATAATTGTCGCCCTGAACTGCGAAACCGACTTTGTCGCCCGCAATGACAACTTCGTTGCAATGACAACCAAAATGGGAGAGATCGCCCTGGCGAATTTCCCCGCTACACTGGAAGAACTGCTCGATCTGCCTTATGAAGGCGCCGTGACCATCCGCGAAAAAGTGGGCGAGCAAAACGGTATCATCGGCGAAAAGATCGACCTCGGCCGTTACGAGCGCATCGAAGGCGCACTGGTGCTCACCTACAACCACTCCAACAACAAACGCTCCGTACTGGTGGCCCTCAATATGACCGGCCAGGAGGATGCAGGCCGCAACCTGGCTATGCAAATCGCAGCCATGAACCCGGTTTCCGTAGGCAAAGACGACGTCGATCCGAAGATCATCGAAAAAGAGATCGAGATCGGCAAAGAACTCGCCCGCAACGAAGGAAAAGCAGAGGACATGCTCGAAAAAATCGCCCTCGGCCGCCTCAACAAATTCTTCCAGGAGAGCACCCTGCTCAGCCAGAAGTATGTAAAAGGCGCCGGCGAAACGGTCGATCAGTACCTCAAAGGTCTCCACAAAGACCTGACGGCTACCGGATTCAAACACGTTGCCCTCTGATTTGTAACGTATACAGGCGACAGTTTGAAATAACTGCCGTTTCTATCTGCTGTACATGCTGAACATTTCAGCATTCTGATAAAAGACATGGGTCATTCCCGGATAGCCGGGATGACCCATGTTGCATTGGAGGACCGCCCTCCACATCTACCCGGCCTGCTGCCGGACGGATCATGTCAGGCGATCCGTGTCAAAATATAACTGGTGAAAAACATGAGCCTTACTGACTTCGGAGCACCCGGTACAAGCCGTTGACAGCGTGGTTGTTGCCATTGCTTGTCTGGAAATTGCCGTTGAAGTTGCCGATGATCGGCTCACCCACATTGCCGTATGCCGTAACATTGGTCGTAATATTGGCCGCCTGCGCACCACTCGCTTCAAGGCCGTTTACAAAAATCGATTGAAGGGGGAATGTGCCTGTCTGCGCGTTGTTTTCAAATAATATGATGATTCCTGTGTTATTTTGGAAACTATCCTGGCTTGTCAGGTAGGTTAACGGAGGCAAATATTCCCCTGAAGGATCGCTGATCAGGAACGTCTGGCCATCCAGCGTATATTGTACGTAAAAGTCGAGCGCCTGGCATGCCGGAATGTCGCCGAGATCGACGGTGTTGTTGGCCAACGGAACGACCTGGGCCTGACTGGAATTCAGGTTGACCACATCGAAGCAGGTCAGCAAAACGTCGTCGGTAATGCCGATGCAGTTCTGAAATGGAATGGAAAACTCGCCACCCTGGTCGGCAAAAACGATCTGAACCCAGTCGCCCACCTGTATTTTGGCGTAACTGTTGGCCACCGGACTGTTGTTGCAGTCTACCACCCGGCCGCTTATGGTTACCAACTGCGGTGTGGCGTTGCTGATGATTACGTCGGGCAGTGTCACGTCGTCGGTAAACGGACCGATCGTTTGGGAATAAAACACTTCCGGGCCGCAGGCTGTCGGCATTCTCACCTCCATCAGCATTGCTTCGTTGAGCGGCACAGTCCCGCCGAACCAGCCATCATCGGACACCCATCCGTAACTGCTCCAACCGTTCGACAGAATGGTGAGTTTAACCGTTACATTAATCGCAGGATGGTCGAGGTCTTCTAAAAAAACACTGCCTTGCAGTTGTATGAGCGGAAAACCCGCGTCGCAGTTCCAGAACGAGAAGTGCCTGACTTTACCGACATACTGGTTTCCGGTTTTTTGCGCTTTGCCTTCTTCCATCCAGCGGGCTTTGACCAGATCATAATACCAGAGCGGTATCTCTGCGGGCGCGACCGACAATTGCCCGGCCGCAATCGGCATGCTGATCTCCACTTCCTGACCGTTGGCAATCTGGACCTCCTGACCGGCAGCATTATTCAGTTCCACAGCCAGCATACCAAACGTGGCCAGTGTCTGCTCCGCTCCGCCTGCACTGATGCCGCGCAGGTCGCCGGGCATGTGCATCGACAAATCGGGTGAGACGGGATCTATGTAGCGCGCAAATACATTTACGGCGCCGGAGCCGGCCACAGCACCTGCGGGAAATACCAGGGTGACGCCGCCCGGCACCTGTACCGTACCGCCTGCATTTCCGTTAAACGAGCCCACGAGTTCCTTTCGGAGCAACTGAATCGTTACGTTCAGTGTTGTACCGTTTTTGGCAAAATAGGCGCGGGAGAAGTTGAAATACCCGATCCTGGATACGGTTATTTTGGCGTCGTTGGCCGGCAGGCGCTCCTTTCCGAGCCTGAATACGCCATTGGCGTCGGTCAGCGCAATTTGAGCGCCGGCCTGAACCCGGGCGCCTTCCAGTGGTTGGTTGTCTTCATCAAGTATCCTTCCGGCAAATACCACGTCGACCTCAGGAGTGAAGCCGCCAAGAGGATCCTGGTCGCGGCAGGCAAACCAGAGGGTACTCAGGAGGAGTGTAGCGAGCAAATAAACTTTAAGATGCTTCATTGGTGCGTGTAGTTTTTGTGTTTAAAATCGGTGATACATCATACACGCACCCGGCCCCGGAGTGGTTGGGTATCCCCGGAAAGTTTTATCCAGTCTTTTCACTGCGCCATTGTCCGGATTGATCCATATTTGTCCTCACCGAACAAGGGACAAATGCCTTTCGACTTCAATATATACAGTGCCCTGCTGCTGCCGGCGTTTATCCAGGGCATCGTGTTTGCTGCAATCCTGTGGCTCAGAAGTGTGCGGGAAGACAGCCTGGCCGACCGCTTGCTTGCCTTGCTGCTGCTGGTATTTACCCTTAGAATATCGACCTGGATGCTGGGGTTTGCAGGGTGGTACGATTCGCACGACGCGTATTCCACCTTCATGTTCTATTTCCCCTTTTCCCATTGGTTCGCCATTGGCCCGTTGATGTATTTTTATTTCCGCAGCCTGACAAACCGGGATTTTCGCCTCCGCAGGGCAGATTACCTGCATTTTACACCGGCAGCAGCCATACTGTTGATGCAGGCCGTCATTTTTTTCGCCGATGTGGTCATAGCCCACGGGATCAACGGATATCCGTATCCAGATCATTTCGGTACAAAAGGCCGGTTGGCCGATTGGCCGCCCGAGCCCGGGAGGACTACCCTTCAGGTGCTCGCTTACCTTTCGCTCGGCGGCTATTTTATCCTGACCCAAAGAACCTACCAGCGCTACCGCCAGTACCTGAACGCCAATTTCTCCGAAACCGGCAACAAGCAGTTCCTGTGGCTGCGGTATTTTTTAACCGCCGTAGCCATCGTGCTGCTGGCCTGGCTGTTTTTTGATCTTTTTGAACTCCTTACCGGCCGCACGCTGACCTATATCCAGGACTGGTACAGTTACCTCCTCCTGGGCGTAGTGATCTATTACCTGAGTATCGCCGGTTACGGGGCATTGCCGCAACACATCGTTCCCTTGCAGTTTGAGCCGGAGCAAAACCCCGCCGACGAACATTCAATACCCCGGAATGAACCGGAATCCCTGCTGGTTTTACAAAAAATGCTGTCGGCGCACATGCAAAATGACAAGCCCTACCTGCAACCCGAACTCACGCTCTCGGAAATGGCTGCACACCTGCACCTGTCGCCCGGCCTCTTGTCGCGCGCTATCAACACCGGATTTGGGCAAAATTTCAATGAATTTGTGAATGCCTATCGTGTGGAAGCCGTCAAACTAATGGTTGTCGACCCGAAGCATGCACACTTGTCCATTCTGGGCATCGCCTACGAATGTGGGTTCAACAGCAAGGCCACGTTCAACCGGGCCTTTTCTAAACACGCGGGCTGCTCGCCATCCGATTTTATGAAGGCTCAAAAAAACAAACAGGTCTCAAATCAATAATCTGAGCCACCCCCAACATGATTTGAGCCGGGTACCGGCGCCGGGGTGGGCCACATTTGCCGAAACGTTCACAAAAAAAATTTGGCAATGCTCAACTTTCAAACACTCGTTTACACCCTGCTTCTGTTTCCCGTACTGCTTTCCGGTCAGGAAACCAACGCCATCCGGGCTGAAGAAATGAAAACCCTCGCCGGCGTCTATTCCGGCGAACTGATGTACCGCGACTATACCAGCGACAAAAATGTATCGATGCCGCTGGTAGCCAACTGCCACCTGGCCAAAAACAGACTCGTGCTGGACTTTATCCTGAATGAATGGGGAAAAACGTACAACCAGCAGTATGATTTTCGCTTCGACGGCGCTGTCGTGCGCGCATCGGGACAATGGGCCATCGTTGAAAAAAACTTCGACACCGGTAAAGGAACCTTCCGTTTTGTCATGACCAAAAATGGCCGCGACGGCAACGAAAACAAACCCTGCCTCTTCCGTATCACCTTCGACGCCGACCCGGAGCATATCGTGGTGAGCAAGGAGGTGCGCTTCGACGGTACGGATATGTTTATTCTGAGAAATGAATACCGGCTTGACCGGGTGAAGGCCCGGCAGGAAGGAGGAAAGGTTTCCAACTGATCGGCTGTAGCCGCCTTCGATTAGTTTTCGGGGGGACCGCACTCTGTATCGCGGAATGGTATTCCGCGCATCGGAATGGCATTCTGGGTCCCGGAATACCATTCCGGGGTACAAGGTTGGTTCCGGAATACCATTCCGGGGTACAAGGTGTGGGCCCGGAATACCATTCCGGGGTACAAGGTTGGTTCCGGAATGCCATTCCGGGTACAGGTGGGGCCGGAATACCATTCCGGGGTACAAGGTGGGGGCCCGGAATGCCATTCCGGGGTACAGGAGGAGCCCGGAATGCCATTCCGGGGTACAAGAGGGGGCCCGGAATACCATTCCGGGGTACAAGGTGGGGCCCGGAATGCCATTCCGGGGTACAAGGTTGGGGGCCCGGAATGCCATTCCGGGGTACAAGGTTGGACATGGAGCCTCCACGACAAAGACCTATAAGGTTTGGCAAACCTTATAGGTCTAAGTATTTGAAAATCAGGCTAAAATTTCAACCTTTAAGCCCCGGCTTATTCAGGTTTCACCAACTTGCCGCTCTGGAGCAGACTGCCGTTGCCATCGTACAGGTTGGCGATGTAAAACCCCGGACGCAGGTCGCCTGTATTCCAGGTGTAGGTAAACGTACCCGCCTGCTGGAATCCGCTGTACGCCGTAGCCACATATTTGCCCTGCATGTCGAATACCCGAACAGATATATTGGTGGGCAGGTTTACCTTGAACTCGAACGTGGTTTGGGTAGAGAACGGATTGGGATAGTTTTTCATCAATACCGGTTTCTGGCTCAGGCCTATACCGTTACCGCCCTGAAATACATCGCTGGTAGACGTGACGATCGAACCGCCACAGGCGCCCGTACCGCTTTGCGGCATGGCGAGATACGGGAATGATGCCGTAAAGGCCACATCGTTGCTTTCCACACCGGTTGTAAAGGTCAGCACATCAAGCAGATCCTGGGTAACAGGGTTGGGGCTGCCGGCCGTGTAATCGTCGTACCACAGTCCGATAGCAGCCAACGCCACGCCGCCAACCGCCTGCAACTCGATGCGGGTTACGTCGTCTTCCAGTCGGCGACCGTTGGGAAAGCCGTCCATATTCGGGATAAACTGAATTGCGGTGCTTTGGTTGTAAGCCGGATCGGTCAGCCCGAGCACGGCAGCCTGCACGATTCCCAGCGTGCTGAACGCGGGATCCTGCCTGCTCGTCGCCGGCACGGCCATGTTCAGGCGCAGCATATCGCCGCCATTGGGCAGGAAGTTGTTGATAAAGGGCTTGCCTGCCGCCAGCGGGTTGCCGTTTTTGCCCGTCGCCAGTTGGTACGGCGGGAAATTGGGCACACCGGTGTGAAATATGGGCCACAGATCGACCGAACGCGGCTGACCGGGTCCGGGCAGGAGCAGCGTGCCGAAAACGGCATCATCAAGCGCCGTGCCTGCTACTGCCGGGCTGCCCTTCAGGGCGTACAGCCCGTCTTTTCCGTTGCCGAAATCGAAGGCCTGGAGCGCGTTGCGCTGGATGCGCAGCGGCGAAAACGCCGGAACAGCACCTCCAAAGAGATCATCGTCCATGTAAAGCGCCAGTTCGGGGTTGTAGAAATAGCCGTCAAGTGCGGTGTCGGTGATTTCGTCGTATGGCGTCAGGGCGTTCCAGTAGTCTTTCTGTCCGACCGGAATAACCGCTTCGTTGGTCAGGGGCATGCCCAAACGGGACACCTGCACCCAATCGCCGCTGTAATCGGCGCGACCGTAAGGGCGACAAGGTACGGATCTGCTGGCGGCTGGCCGATGCCCACACGCCAATCACGTAGTCCGGGTCGAGGATGGTTGTCGGTGTAGCCGGCGCGCCAGTTTTCAGCAGGGTGGCGATGGGCACCTGGATAGCGATGGCGCTGACGTTGAAGCAGGCCAGGCCGTCGCGGGGCGTGCCGTTCTGCCGGGGCGCATCGCCAAGGTCGAAAATACCGCCGAGGTCGACAAAAAACGGATCATCGGTGGTGCCGCAAAAGACGCGTTCTCCGCTGCTGGTGGTGCGTAGGTGCTGCGCCATCAGCGCTGGCATGGTAGTGTCCAGTCCGGCGCCCGTTTCAATGGAGCGCTGCCCGATATTCGGAGGCGGCACGAAGCCGTTTTGACGATCACCATTGGAAATTCGCCCCGCCGTCGATGCTGCGTTCGAGCTTATAGGTCGTTTTGAGGTTCTGCTTTCCCAGCCGGATATTGAAAAAAGTCGAAGGGTCTTCATTGGTCCGGTTGAACGTAAAGCGGTACACGATCTCATCGCCCGGTTTGGTCGCGTCGTTGTCTATATGTACCTCGTAGCGGATATTCTCGCCGAAAGAGTAATAATTTGGGCCACCCTGTGGCAATTGCAGGGGCACGTAAGTGGCGATAATCGTGATGGTATTCGACGCATCAGGACTTCGGAATGCGTAGAGGTCTACGTTGTCGGCCAGGGGGTCGTCGGCGATCATCGGCGCCTCGCGGTGGCTGGAGGCGAGCGCCGCCGTCGCTGTCAGCGCTGCAAATGCGCAGGATGCCATGTATGAAGGATATGGTTGCGTGTCATTGTTAATTTTTTTAGATGGTTGTTTTTCATTTCCGGCGCAGGCATTAATTGCCCACTTCCGACCCGCTCCAGGGCGATGCCACATACGGGAAAGATGTTTTGAAAGGTTTATCGTTCCGATCGACGCCCGTGCGATAGGTCAGTACATCGATCAGGTCCTGCGTTACGGGGTTCGGACTTCCGACGGTGTAGTCGTCGTACCACAGACCGATGGCCGCCAGCGCTGCGCCGGCTACTGCCTGAAGTTCGATTACGGTAACGTCATCTTCCAGCCGGCGGCCGTTGGGAAAGCCGTCCATATTGGGGATAAACTGCACCGCCGTGCCGGAGTTGTACGCCGGGTCGGTCAGCCCAAGCCGCCGCCGCCTGAATGATACCCAGGGGACTGAAATTAGGGTCCTGTCTGTCCGTTGCCGGCACGGCCATGTTCAGGCGCAGCATATCGCCGCCATTGGGCAGGAAATTGTTGATAAAGGGTTTGCCTGCCGCCAGCGGATTGCCGTTTTTGCCTGTGGCCAGTTGGTACGGCGGAAAATTGGGCACTCCGGTGTGGAAAATAGGCCAGAGGTCGACGGAACGCGGCTTGCCGGGTCCGGGCAGGAGCAACGTACCGAAAACGGCATCGTCGAGCGCCGTGCCGGCTACTGCCGGGCTGCCTTTCAGGGCGTACAGGCCATCCTGACCGTTGCCGAAATCAAAAGCCTGCAGCGCGTTGCGCTGGATGCGCAGGGCCGCGAAAGCCGGCACGGCGCTGCCGAAGAGATCGTCGTCCATATAAAGCGCCAGTTCGGGATTGTAGAAATAGCCGTCGAGGGTATTGTCGTTCAACTCGTCGTAAGGCGTCAGGCGGTTCCAGAAATCCTTGTTGCCAATCGGGATAACCGCTTCATTGGTGAGCGGCATGCCGAGGCGCGATACCTGTACCCAGGCGCCGGCATCTACGGGTGCGCTGCCATCGCTCTGCAGCGTACGCATCATCTGGCGGCTTGCCGAAGCCCAAACGCCGATCACATAGTCTGAGTCGAGAATACTGGTTGGCGTAGCGGGCGCGCCTGCCTTGCGCAGGGTGGCGACAGGCACCTGAATAGCAATGGTATGCACGTTGTAACGGCCAAGTCCGTCGCGGGAATCGCCGTTTTGGCGCGGCGCATCGCCGAGGTCGAAAATACCGCCCAGGTCGACAAAAAAGGGATCGTCGGCAGGGCCGCAGAACACCCGCTCGCCGGTCGTACTCATCATGATAGAGGAGGCGATCAGGCTTTCATAGGAGGTGTTGAGGCCAGCGCCGGATTCGATCGAGCGCGGACCGATGTTGGGCGGCGGTACGATACCGTTTTGCAGCACGGTCTGGAACGTTCGCTCCGCCGTCGATGCTGCGTTCGAGGGTGTACGTCGTTTTCAGGTTTTGTTTGCCCAGGCGAATGTTAAAAAAAGTGGTGGGGTCTTCGTTCACCCTTTTAAACGTAAAGCGGTAGACGATCTCGTCGCCCGGCTTGGTGGCATCGTTGTCAATATGAATTTCATAGCGGATGTTCTCCCCGAACGTATTGTAGTTCGGTCCGCCGTAGGGCAGTTCCGCCGGGATGTAATTGGCAATGATGGTGATCGTGTTGGGGTCGTCGGGACTGCGGAAGGCATAGAGGTCCGTGTTGTCGGCCAGGGGGTCGTTGGCGATCAGCGGCGCCTCCCGGTGACTGGAAGCGTGCAAAGTCGCACTGCATACACCGAAAAACAACGCGAGCACGACCGGTAGCCGGCACAAGGCATGTTTGAAAATGGTAGACATAGTTGCTTTTTTTGATAAAAGAAGAAGATTGTTGAACCTTCAGGCCGCGGCATCATGGCTGGCATTTTGCCTGTGTTCATCCGGATAAGCCTTCGTCGCAGCCTGTGAATTTCATATACGAGGCCTGCGCCGATCCGGATTTTTCAACCCGTCCTTTTTTTACCAAAGGCCGGCAAATCCAACCAGACGCCGGTTTTTCCCGTGCAGTTCACCTGCCGGTTTTTCCCGCTCACCCCCCTTCTTCGTGCAATTCACAGTTTTTGCCTTTTCTGAAATGGCGCATGCCGCCATGTTTGCACCGTTAATCCATCGAAAAAATGTTTCACTGAAAAAATAAGACAATGAAATCCAATCTTGCCTTCCTGTTCCTTACCCTGCTCCTGTTTCCCCTCGTACTTTCTGCTCAAATCTCTACCCTGCGCGGTGTGGTGCTCGACAAACAATCGGAATCGCCGCTCATCGGCGCTACCGTCCAACTTATACGGACGGCGCCGGAAGCCGGCGCAGACGGCAACACGGGCGCCATTACAGATGCCAATGGCGTGTTTGTATTGAAAAACATCGCTGTGGGTCGGCAGACGCTGCGGGTCACCTACATCGGTTACGAACCCCAAACCGTTCCGAACATCCTCGTCACGGCAGGCAAGGATGTGCAACTGGATATCCGGCTGGAAGAATCCTTCTCCAGAATGAACGAGGTGGTGATCACCGCAAAAGCCGACAAGGACAAGCCGGTGAATGACCTGGCGACGATCTCCGCCCGGCAGTTCAACACCGAAGAAGTGCGGCGCTATTCCGGCGGCCGCAATGACGTGGCCAAACTCGTCGCCAATTTTGCGGGTGTGGCGGCCAACAACGACGCGCGCAACGACATCGTCATCCGCGGCAACTCGCCCACCGGCGTGCTGTGGCGTCTCGAAGGGGTGCCCATCCCCAACCCGAACCACTTCAGTACGCTCGGCACAACGGGCGGCCCCGTGTCGGCGCTCAATCCCAACCTGATCGCCAATTCGGACTTCCTCACCGGGGCTTTCCCTGCCGAATACGGCAATGCCCTGGCCGGCGTATTCGACATCAACCTGCGCACCGGCAACAAGGAACGGATGGAATTTACGGGCCAACTGGGCGCATTTTCCGGAATGGAAGCGGTAGCCGAAGGCCCGCTGAACAGGAAGCACGACGGCTCGTTTGTAGTCGCCTACCGCCATTCCTTTGCCGAACTCGCCGACGCCGCCGGCCTGAATATCGGCACCGACGCCACGCCGCGTTACAAGGACCTGACGTTCAATGTCGACCTCGGCAACACCAGGGCGGGCAAGTTTTCCCTGTTCGGTATCGGCGCCTACAGCGCCATCGACTTTATCGGCGCAGAACTCGACACGACCGACCTGTTTGCCAATCCCAACGAAAACGCCTACAACATCTCCAAATTCGGGGTACTTGGACTGAAACACAATATCCTGCTCAACGACCGGTCTTACCTGCGCACCGTGGTCTCCACCTCGTACTCGGGCAACCAGTACACTGCCGACGATCTGCTGATCGACAACGGCGCACCTTTCCGGATATGGGACGTGAAGGATGCCAATACGGTCTACCGCCTGTCGTCGTACTACAACCTGAAGATCAGCAACCGGTTTACCCTGAGAACCGGGATTCTGGTGCAACAGCAGCAACTCGATACGCGTGTCGACACCCGCGACAACACGGAAGACCTCGACGACGACAACAAACCCGACTGGTTCACCCAGCGCGATTTCGATGGTTGGTTCCACCAGTCGGAAGCCTATGCACAGGCTCAATACCGCCTGACGGAAAATGTGACGCTCAATGCAGGCCTGCACGCGCTCTATTTTGCCAAAACCGAGGACCTGGCCGTTGAACCGCGGGCAGCCGTCAACTGGCAGTTCGCACCCAAACACATGCTGAGTTTCGGTTACGGCATCCACCACCAGACGCAAGCGTTGCCGGTATTCCTGCTGCGCGAACGCCAGCCCGACGGCTCCTTCATCGAAACCAATAAAGACCTTGGCTTTACCCGCAACCAGCACTTCGTACTCGGCTACGATTTCAAACCGGCCGCCAACTGGCGCATCAAGGCGGAAGGCTACTATCAATCGCTGTCCGACGTGCCCGTGGAATCGCTACCCACCAGTTTCTCCCTGCTCAACGCGGGCGCCGACTTTATCTTTCCCGAAAAATACAACCTCGTAAACAAAGGCACAGGCACCAATATCGGCGCCGAACTGACCGTGGAAAAGTTTTTCAGCAAGGGGTATTACGGGCTGGTCACCCTGAGCGTTTTCGACTCGAAATACAAGGGTTCCGACGGCGTGGAGCGCAGCACGGCATTCGACGGCGGGTATGTACTGAATGTGCTGGCCGGCAAGGAATTTCAGATCGGCAGCACCGGTCGCCGCTTCTTTACCCTCGACACCAAACTGACCACCGCAGGCGGCCGGCCCTATACCCCCGTCAATCTTGCCGCCAGTCAGGCTGCCGGTGAGGAGGTGCTGTACGACGACCAGGCATTCAGCCTGCGCCTCGACGATTATTTCCGCTGGGATGTGAAACTCGGCATTCGGATCAACAGCGCGAAGCGAAAACTGTCGCAAACCTTCTTCCTCGACTTCCAGAACGTGACCAATAACGCCAATATCTTTGCCATGCAGTACAACGAGGTGCGGGGCAATGTGGGTCGGATCGACCAGATCGGTTTCTTCCCGGATATTTTGTACCGCATTGAGTTTTAGTAATGGGTGTTTCCCGCAGATTGGCGCAGAAAAAACGCGCTGATTCACGCAGAAATGAACATTTTGATAATGGGTATTTCCCGCAGATTGGCGCAGAAAAAACGCGCAGATTCACGCAGAAATGAACATTTTGATAATGGGTATTTCCCGGTAGAGTAGAAGCGGCGCTGCTTCTCCCCCTCGTCAATCCGTACGTGCGGTTTTCCCGCATACGGCTTTCCTATGAACTTCTTCATCGGCTTTCACAGGCGAACTCCGCCAGAAGTGTATTTCGTCGGGTCTATTAGTCCATACTTTTCGACTAATGCCTCAAAGGCCTTTTGTCCATATAGCCTACACTTCCTTTGGCTCTTGCGGTTATAGTATCGGTTCATTTTCTCTTGCAGGTAGTGCCGTAACCGTCTTTTGCTTACTGCTGGATAACTCACCCCTTTGATGTCAAAGTAGTTAAGCCACCCTCGCAGCAGTTTGTTCAGGTCTTCGCTTACTTGTTGACCAGTGTGATGACCATGTGCATCAAGATAGGTTTTGATCTTGTCTCGGATCTTTTGTTCCGATTTCCGACTTGGGATGATGTTCCAGTACCGTTTGTTACTATCCCTTAAATCCTTGTCGTACCGGATGGTGAATCCTAAAAAGTCAAAACTCTCTCGTTTTGCTTCCACAGTCCGAGTTTTTTCCTCATTCAGGCATAGACCCATTCGACTTAGCAGACTCTTGAGTTGATCCTTTATTTGTGTCCCGATCTGCTTGCCCATCATCACAAAGTCATCTGCATACCGTACTATCTTGATCCCATTTTGACTAAACATACTCATTGGATGGTTCACGATCCGATCTAATAAGTTCAGGTAGATATTGGCCAGTAAGGGAGAGATCACTCCACCCTGTGGCGTTCCTACTGTTTTTCTTCTTGCCCCCTTTAAACTCTCCATCTTCGTATATCGGCGCTTTCAGCCATTGATGGATTAAGTCCAATATCCTCCGATCACTGATCCGCTCTTTTAAACCTATCAGCAGTTTATCGTGGGGGATAGTGTCAAAGTATTTACTCAAATCTGCATCCAATACCTCGCTCTTCCCTTCTTTTAGATATCCCTTGATCGCTCCCAAGGCATCCGCTGAACTGCGTTCTGGCCGAAAACCATACGAACTCTCTTCAAAGTCCGCTTCAAATATGGGTTCGAGTAGTAATTTACATGCGCTCTGTACTATCCGGTCTTTAACCGTTGGTATCCCCAGCGGACGCTCGCCGCCGTTCGCTTTCGGGATCATTACCCGCTTTACTGCTTGCGTTCGGTAGCGCTTCGTCCTCAGTTCTTCCCCTAGTGCCGACAGGTAGTCCGTTACGCCTTGATGCTCCACATCGCTTATGCTGACCCCGTCTATTCCCGGTGTGCCTTGGTTCGCTTTGACAGACGCCCAAGCCTCTCGCAGCATGTGTTTTTGGAACAACTTATCGTATAGCACATAAAACCTATACCGCTTCTCCTGTTTGGCTTTTTGATATAACTTACATTGTAACGAAAATACCCTTTCCGCATCACTCATCTCTCCCTTCTTCTTGCTGAATAAGGCGAGTTGTTGTTCTGCTCCGTCTTTCTGATGATACTTATTTCTCAATTTTGACTGGTCTTCCATTTTTGTAAGTTTTATTCATAGCAATGCCCCTTCGCTACTCCCGCTTTTACCTTTCCGGGGATCATCACTACTATGGGCATCTCCGATTCCCTCGACTAGCCTGGACAGACTATCGTTAGGGCCTCCCACGTTCATGCGCAACCTTCGAGCAACACGCAACACTATACTACCCCGGGTAGTCCCCATTGTGCTCTTTGCCGATGCTTCCAATGGAGTAGCAGGTTTCATCCAATCTGGCAGATTGACCACTACCATCAGCGTAACGGGGCCTAACTAGTGCGAGCTTATCACTCGCGTTAGTGGACTCTTGATCTTTCGTTTCCTCCAGATCAATCGCACCTCCTTCAAGCTGATCGGCATCTTGGCTCGTGTGGTTCTTGCATCCACATAGGTTGTATATTTAACGCACGCCTCGTGGCGCACCAGATTGGCGCAGAAAAAACGCGCAGATTCACGCAGAAATGAACATTTTGATAATGGGTATTTCCCGCAGATTGGCGCAGAAAAAACGCGCAGATTCACGCAGAAATGAACATTTTGATAATGGGTATTTCCCGCAGATTGGCGCAGAAAAAACGCGCAGATTCACGCAGAAATTAAAATATGATCTGCGTCGATCTGCGAAATTTTTCTGCGCCAATCTGCGGGAAACTTTATCCCGCGCCACCTGAAACCCGATCCTCCACACGATATTCCCCCTGTTTCCATATCTTTGGTCACCCTGTCCACCTGTTTGCCATGACAAAAAAATGCTTCCGCGATGTTGCCGGTTTTGACGACCGCCTGTTGATGGCCATTGGTATACCCCTGGCCAGCGTGGTGATATCGCTGTTGTTGTTCAGCGATGCGTTGGAAGCAGGCGACTGGCCTTATTTCCTGGCTTGCATCCCTATGTCATTGGTATACACGGGCTGTTTCTGGCTCGGCATGCGTTGGTCTTATTACGAAACCAAACTGCGTTTCCCGGCATTCGGGGATATTCGCAAACGCCTGTTCTGGATGATTCTGGCTTTTCTGGTATTGTTTTTTGTGATCAATAAAACCCTCGACAGCCTGTTTGAAGTCCTGAAAAACGCCCATAACCACAAACCCGATCCAATTGTCGAGTTCCTTATTTCGCTGGTGGTGTCGGCGCTGGTCATCGCCATTTACGAAGCGCTTTCTTTTTACATCCAGCTCGAGCGCACCGTAGCCGAAAAAGTGGAGCTTCAGCGCCAGAATATAGAGTCGCAACTGGAAGGCCTGCGCAACCAGGTAAACCCCCACTTTCTGTTCAACAGCCTCAACACCCTGATCTATCTCATACCCGAAGACGCGGATAAGGCCGTTCATTTTGTGCAGCAACTGAGCAAGGTTTACCGGTATGTGCTGGAAAGCCGCGACACCAAAATGATCCCGCTCCGCGAAGAACTGGAGTTCCTGCATTCCTATATTTTCCTTTTGCACGAGCGGTTTGGCGACAACCTGAGGGTAGATATCAGGGGACTTGACCAAAGGCAAAACGCTGCAATCGTCCCGCTGACCCTGCAACTTTTATTTGAAAACGCCATCAAACACAACATCATTTCCACTGAAAAACCGCTCCAGGTCGATGTATTTGCCGAAAACGGCCACCTGGTGGTGCGCAACAACCTGCAGCGCAAAAACCAGGTAATGGATTCTACCGGTATCGGCCTGCAGAACATTAAAGACCGGTACCGGCTGATCGCCAATCGCGAAGTGGAGGTCATCGCTTCCCAACAATACTTTACCGTAGCATTGCCCATGGTCGAACTTCCCAATCAATGAAGATCCTGCTTATCGAAGACGAAATCCCGGCAGCCCGGCAACTGACCAAACTCCTGATGGCGCACAACCCGGCTTTCCAGATCATCGACACGCTGGATACGGTAGAAAGCGCCGTCAGGTGGATTCGTACTTTTCCGGCGCCCGACCTGGTATTTATGGATATCCAGATCGCCGACGGACTGAGTTTCGACATATTCAGGCAGGTGGAGGTAACGGCTCCGGTGGTTTTCACAACGGCCTTCGATCAATACGCCGTTCAGGCCTTCAAAGTAAACGCCGTCGATTACCTCCTGAAACCGGTAGATCCGGAAGAATTGAAACGCGCGCTGAAACGCATCGAAAGCCAACGCGCCAACCCCGCAGCCTTCAACCTCGACGCGCTGTCGGCCTATTTTAAAAAAGAAAACTACAAAGACCGTTTTCTGGTCAAAACCGGGCAGCAACTCAGCTTCCTGGCTGCCGGCGACATCGCCTTTTTTCGCTCCTCGGACGGATTGACGCAAGCCTTTACTTTCGGCGGTAAAAAATATTTTGTAGACAACACGCTGGAAGACCTCGAGCGCCTGCTCGACCCGCGTCATTTTTTCCGCATCAACCGCGGAATGGTGGTACGCCTCGATGCCATCCTCCGGATTCACCCGCACCTGAATGGTCGCCTGAAACTCGAAACACGGCCCGCTCCTCCGGAAAACGCTTTTGTAAGCAGGGAAAGAGTGGTAGCGTTCAAAACCTGGCTGGGCGGCTAAATAAATCATGCCCTGCTGATGGTTTATTTTGAATCAGGGCCTAACTTTACACGCTGCCTTTTTCGGTTATTCAATTCTGAACCCCTTGCGCCACGCTGCGGGAAGGGGAAAAACTGTCGCGAAACTTGCATATGCAATGCATTTTTTTGTGTACAGTTTAACTCCGCCTACTTTTGAACATCCATTGCCGTGATTTTCTCCCTTGATTTTATACCGCCGCAGCAGCGTCAGGTAGCAATACAGAGTCTGATTAATCCAATACATCTAATTCACATCTAAAATTACCGAGTTATGAGACTATCTCTAATCACATTTCTTTTTCTAATGCTCTGTAGCGGCGTAAGGCTGTCTGCGCAATCTTCATTGAACTGCCCGCCCGGGGTGGTGGGTTCGCCAAGTTGCGCATCGGCATGCCTGAGCTGCGATTTGTCTTTCTTCGATGACAAGTTGGGTGCAGTGCTTCCGCAGCCTATAATTGTTGAAAGCTGCATTGCCGGGGTACCGCCGCTCACGCTGGAAAGCCCGCGCTGGTACCGGTTTATTGCCGGTTCGCCGTCCATCAACTGGGTTGTCAAAACCAATGATGACTGCTTTAACAATGGCGTGAGTCTGGAATATGCCGTACTTACAGGTTGTTCCAACCCGCCGCTGAAAGCGCTGGCCTGCGAACAGCTCCTTCCCGGAAATCCCTATATATTCGTCCAAAACCTTATTGTCGGTCAGACCTATTATCTGGTCATTGATGGCCAGTCAATCGGCGACTGTTCTTATTCGCTGGAAGCTTTTCTGGGCTTACCCGTCGCGCCACAACTGGGCGTGCTGGAGCCTATCCAGGGACTTACGGAGGTATGTCCCAAAGCGACTACTTCCTACTCCATTCCGCCGGTACAATACGCAACCAACTATATATGGTCGGCCCCTTCGGGTTCTAAAATCAACGGCGGATCCAATGTAGCCCAACTGGGTTCCAGCGGCACCACAGTTGATATTCAATTCGGCACTGTCGGCGGGTCGGTTTGTGTAACGGCTATCAATGGCTGCGACACCCCGCTCACTACCTGTATCCCCATCGTAAATGCGCCGTTGGGTATTACACAACTGCCGGACCTGGAACTTTGCTTCGAAGAACTGCCCTATATATGGCCTGAATCTCAAAACCAGGCTATCCTGACCCCCGGAACGTTCATTCTCACCTCACAGCCCTTCCCTTCGTTTCTGGGCTGCGACAGTATCGTGCGTCAGAAGATCAAGGCACTGCCGCGCAAATTCAAAAACCTGCCCCCGAAATGGCTGTGCAAAGAGGAGTGTTTCTACGTCAACGGATTTGAGTATTGCGAAGCGGGCGTCTACCTGGAGATCCTCCCGGCAGATAACGGATGCGACAGTACCCTGAGCTTTACGCTGTTCAAAGTGCTGGCTACCGCAGCCGCACAGGTGGAAGATACCCTGACTTGCAAAAAAACGTCTGTGCTGCTGACCAGTACGGGGTCATCCACAGGAAACACGATCTTTTACCGGTGGCTGAATCCTTCGGGTACTGTGATCAGTACCGCCGATACGGCAATTGCTACAGTCCCGGGAGAGTACTCCTTCATCGTTACCAATTTCGGCGGTGGCGGCGTCACCTGCGAGGATACGGCGAAAGTGACCGTCATCGGCAATACAACACCACCTCTGGCCGACGCAGGCCCCGACCGTGTGCTCAACTGCGATGAGCCGTTGATACAGCTACAGGGCTCGGGCTCGGTAGGAAGCCAGTACACTTACCAGTGGACGACGCTCATCGGCGGCAATATCGTAGCCGGCGGGAACACCCTGACGCCCACCGTCAACGCTCCCGGAACCTACCGCCTTACGGTAACAAATGAAATAAACGGTTGCACGGCCGGCAACAATGCCAAAGTGACATCCATCCAGCTACCGCCCTCGGCGAGCGCCAGCGGCGGCACATTCTCCTGTGTCGTGCCCAATGTTACCCTGCAGGTAACGACCAACGGCAACAACCCGAGCTTCGCGTGGAGCGGGCCGAACGGCTATACCTCCAGCCTGCAGAATCCGGTAGTAAATGTCGCCGGCAGCTATACCGTAACCGTTACGGATGCCGTCTCGGGCTGTACCAACGCCGCTATTGCGACGGTTGTCAGCGATGTGGTACTCCCGGGTGCTGAAGCCACCGGCGGAGCCATTACCTGCAACGACATAACCGTACAACTGAACAGCGTAACGCAAGGCCAGAGCCCGGTATACGCATGGACAGGCCCGAATGGCTTTTCGTCCAGCCTGGCCAATCCCGTAGCAACCGTAGCAGGCACCTACAACCTGACTGTTACAGGCAGCAACGGCTGCTCCAGTACCGCTTCGGCAACCGTCGATCAGGACAATGCAGCCCCTGGAGCAACCCTGGCTGTACCAGGTACGCTCAACTGCAATGTGGCGGCAGTTTCGATTACTGCCTCCAGCAATGGCCCGGCAGCACTCCTGACACATGAATGGACCCTGCCGGATAACTCTACCGTCTCGACAGCCGAGATCCCAATACTCTCCGCAGATGCACCGGGAACGTACAGTGTGCTGATTACCAATACACAAAACGGTTGTACCAGTACTGCCACCGCAACCGTCGTACAGAACCCCGCCGTCTCCGCCAATATCGCATCCGCCACGAATATCCTGTGCTTTGGCGATGAAACCGGAAGTGTCGATGCAACAGCCGGCGGCGGTAATGGCTCCTACACGTATCTGTGGAGCAACGACGCCGTCACGCCCGCCATCACCGGCCTGGGCGCCGGCACCTACACGGTGACCATTACCGACGGAGAGCAGTGCAGCGCAACAGCGACCGCAACGCTTACTGAGCCCACAGCAATCGTCCCGAATACTACTTCCACGCCGGAATCTACCAATGGCGCCGAAGACGGAACCGCAAGCGCCAGCCCGACAGGCGGCACAGGTCCGTACACATACCTGTGGAGCAACGATGAAACAACCGCAAGCATCGAAAACCTGATTCCCGGACTGTACACCGTAACGATCACAGATGCTAACAACTGTACCGCCGTTTCATCCGTAGAGGTGCTTCCGGGCAGTTGCGGCATATCGCTTGGATTCAGTGTGGTGCCGCCTACCTGCAACAGCGCTTCCGATGCCTCCATTACGGTGGAACTGACCGGCGGAAACGGTCCGTTCATGTACGAATGGAGCTCTATGGGCACTGATTCGGTGGAAGCAGGCCTGTCTGCCGGAAATTATATGGTGACGGTAACCGATATCTTCGGCTGCGTCATATCCGGATCGGTCAATGTTTCCGATCCCGCGTCGATCACACTGTCCCTCAGCAATCAAGTCAATACCATGTGCTCCAACGAGACCAACGGCTCTGCCACGGTATCGGCAATGGGCGGCACGGGCTCTTTCATGATCGCCTGGGATAACGGACAGACCGGCCCAACCGCGACTAACCTCGCGCCAGGTACTTATACCGCTACCGCGACAGATGGCAACGGTTGCACGGCTCAACTCCCGGTAGCTATTGCTGCGGTCGATATGCAGGCGCCGGTCATTGCAACGGATCCCATCACGGCTCCGCTGGGCAATACCGGCAACGTCACACTCAGCGTCCAGTCGCTCGGCCTGAACGTGACCGACAACTGCGGCGTCGGCTCGGTTACTTTTGTTCCGTCGACCTTTAACTGCGCCCAACTGGGCCCGCACGACGTGGTGGTGACCGCCATTGACGGCGCCGGCAACCAGACCGTTGAAACGGTCGTCGTGACAATCGTCGACGACCTCGCGCCCAACCTTGACTGTCCGGATAATGTAGTGCGCTGCTTTGGCGACAATATCGTGGAATACCCGGCGCCTGTAGCCATGGATAACTGCCTGGGTATCGGCGGATCGTTTGCCATGCCTTCGGGCCTGCCCAGCGGCTCCACGTTCCCCGGCGGTATCACGACCAATACGTTCTCATACACCGATGCCAACGGTAACACAGGCTCCTGTTCCTTTGAGGTGACAATCCTGAGCCCGCTGGTCGTCAGCCTCGGCGCCATCGTCGACGATATCGACAACCAGAACATCGGCAGCATCGATATCAACGTCAGCGGCAGCCTGGCGCCTTATTCCTTCCAGTGGACGCTGAACGGCACGCCATTCTCGCTCGACGAAGACCTCACGGGACTCGGCATGGGTAATTACCAGGTAATCGTTACGGACAGCGCCGGTTGTATGGCAGCCAGCGAATCGTTCACGGTGAAAAGCGTTACAGGCACCAACGAGCCGGGATGGGCATCGGGACTGCTGATCGTACCCAACCCGACCAGCGGACAACTTTCAGTCATCTTCTCGCGCCCGCTGGATAGCGACGTGCAACTCACCGTACACGACATGACGGGCCGGCTGGTTCAACAGCAGTCGTCGTCGACACCCAAACGTGTCGATTTCGACCTCTCTACCCTGCCGGGTGGTTTGTACAAAATGACTATACTCGTGGACAACCAACTGGTCGTCCGCAAAATAGTGGTAAGCAGGTAAATCCTTGTTTTACAGGGAAAAATGGCGAGAGCCGCTCCGTTTAAGGGGCGGCTCTCCGCTTTTCAGGCATATTGAATCGGGTTTTACACCGGCAGCATCAATCGGAAAAACCCGCTTTTTTATGCGATCCGTCGCAATAGGGTTTATTCTGTGACTGGCCACAGCGGCAAAAGGCCGTCACTTTATGTTTGACTGTTTCGGCGCCGTCGGCGTGTTTTACCCGGATGTTGCCGTATACCATAAGCGGCCCGTTGGGTGAGGCTTCCACAATGGTTTCGACATCTACCTGACCGGGCTCCACGGCCTTTTCGCCATTGCGGTACCAACTCAATGCCCCGGACGGGCACTTATCCACCTGCGCCATGATAGCCGCCGTATCGGCGCCGTCCATATCGATCCAGGGGCGATTGCGCGGGTTGAACACTTCCAGCAGTCCGCGCCAGCAAAGCGTGGAATGGATGCATACGTCCGGTTTCCAGACAACCGTGATATCGTCGTTCGAGTACTGTTTTTCCATAAATTCTCCTTGTTTTTTCAATAAACAATAAATACCCGCGTCTTCTTTAAATGTCCTGTCCAAGCAAATCTTCCAGCCGTATCCCCCTTGAGCCTTTGATCAGGATCAGGCAATTTTCAAACGCCTGTTTATCGAACCAGGTTTTTGCCGCTGCGGTGTCGCGGAAATGCAGCGCCTTGAACCTGGCATAGTTTGT
>JADJRC010000024.1 GCA_016712415.1 Lewinellaceae bacterium
ATATACAGGAATATATCTATATCCCTTGATGGTCTGTAAGACCCCTACACCTGGAAATCCTGTCAAAACACCTTCAACACCTGCAAATCCTGTCAAAACACTTGCAAATCTGTAAATCCTGTAAATCCTGTCAAAACACCTTTAAATCCTGTAAATCCTGTAAATCCTGTCAAAAAACACCTTCAAATCCTGTCAAAAACACCTTCAAATCCTGTCTTAACTCGGCAGGCGCTCCCGGAAATAACCATACACCCAGGTGCCGGCGATAGCGCTCAGCAGGGTAACGATGATCACCGAAGCGCCTGTCCCGATCTGGGCAAACAATGGTCCCGGACACGCGCCTGTCATCGCCCAGCCCAGTCCGAAAATCAGACCGCCGATCACATTACCCTTGTTGAATTTTTTTGGATGAAAGTCGATGGTTTCCCCGTATATCGTCCTGACCTGGAATCGCTTGATGAGCCATACCGATATGGCGCCTACCACAACTGCCGTCCCGATAATGCCGTACATATGGAACGATTGCAGGCGGAACATCTCCTGGATGCGAAACCATGAAATAACCTCGGCCTTTACCAGCACGAAGCCGAAAAGAATTCCGGCGGCAGCATATTTCAGGTTGAACCACCAGGGTTGTTCCAATTCGGAATCGTTGATGCACATGGCATCGAGCGAGCGAACCTCAAAGTCGGTATTTTTTTCCACGACCTCCGCCGGGGCCGGTATTTGATATGTTTTTTCCATTAGTGTAATGTCTTGAAAGTCCTTTGTTAGGGAGCGCCTCCTGTCTGTACTTTTCGCTTAAAGTGCGAGGATATAAGGCAGGATCAAATTGGCCATGATAAATCCGCCGACCATGAAAGACATGGTGGCGATGAGCGACGGCAACTGAAGGTTGGACAATCCCATGATGGCGTGCCCGGAGGTACAGCCGCCCGCGTACCGGGTGCCGAAGCCAACCAGAAAACCGCCGAGTACCATCAGCACCAACCCGCGGGCGGTGGCCAGGTCCGCCCAGTTGAACAGATCGGCGGGCACCAGTCCGTCGTAATGCGTGATGCCGTACCCCGACAATTCAGTGGCCAGTTGGGGGGCCACCTGTACCGGTTCCGGACTGGCGAACCAGGCGCTGGCAATGAGTGCTCCGATAAAAATGCCGCCTACAAAAAAGAGATTCCAAACCTCCCGTTTCCAGTTGTATTTGAAAAAATTGATGTTGGCGGGAATACAGGCTGCACACACGTGGCGCAGGCTGGACGAAATACCGAAGTGTTTGTTCCCGAGGATCAAAAGGAGGGGAACGGTAAGCCCGATGAGTACCCCGGCAACATACCAGGGCCAGGGCTGACTGATCATTTCAAGCATAATATTGAAGAGATTTTTGTTTTTCGCTGACTATTGATTTTCGGGTTTACCATTCGCCGATGCCGCCCGTGAGGTTGCGCACGTCGAAACCCGCCTTGTGCATGATTTTGCAGGCTTGTCCGCTTCGGTTGCCGCTTCGGCAAAAGACGAAGTAGGTTTTGGACTTGTCCATCTGCGCGATATTGCGCTGGAACGCCGGCGACATGATATCCAGGTTGACGGCGCCGCGGATGGTGCCCGATTTGAACTCTGCCGACGTGCGTACGTCCAGCAGGACCGCTCCCGGTGTGGATTCAAATTCCTTGCGGAACTGGCGCCCGGACTGGTGCTCAAAACGCGCTCCGCTGCCATTGGAAGGTGTGTTTTCGGCAGATTCCGTTTCACTGCCGAAGATATTTTTTAAAAAAGACGTAAAAGCCATGATATGTGTTGGTTGGGGATGAAAAAGCGTTTTCATCCTTTGTGATGCAAAAAATTGTCCTTGCGAGGCACCCGTTCAGGCATATTATTTAAGCGTCGTCGGGCAGACGTAATCCGTTACCTCGAACTTGCCGCTGTCCTTGATCGCTTTGAATCCGCCTTTGACTTCCACCAGGTTGTCGTATCCGCGTGCGCGCAGCACCGAAGCAAAGATCAGGGAGCGGTATCCACCTGCACAGTGGACGAAAGCCTGTTCCTCCCTGGGTATGGCCAGCATGGATTCATTGATAAAATCCAGCGGCGTATTTACCGCGTTGGCAATGTGTTCAGATGCGTATTCGCTGTTCTTGCGTACGTCGAACACTTTGGCTTTCGGGTTTTTTTGTACGATGGCGGCCAGTTCATCGGCGTCGATAGACCGGATGGTGTCTACCTCCATGCCTGCATTTTTCCAGGCTTCAAAACCACCGGCGAGGTAACCCAGGCAGTTGTCATAACCCACACGTGCAAGCCGGGTCACTACTTCCGCTTCGCGGCCGGGATCGGCCACGATCAGCAGTTCCTGCTTCACGTCGGGGATCAGTGCGCCCACCCAGGGGGCAAAACTGCCGTCGATACCGATATTGATCGAGTTGGGCACAAAACCTTTGGCGAAGGTCTGGGCTTCCCGGGTGTCGAGCACCAGGGCGCCGGTTTCATTGGCCGCCACCTCGAATTCACGGGGAGGCAGGGCGTGTGTGCCGCGTTTCAACACGTCATCGATGCTGTCGTAGCCTTCTTTATTGAGGGCGACGTTCAGGGGGAAGTATGCGGGCGGCGGCAGCAGGCCGGTTGTCACCTCTTTTACAAACTCCGCCCTGGTCATGTTGGCGCGCAGGGCGTAGTTGGTTTGCTTCTGGTGGCCGAGGCTGTCAAAAGTTTCTTTCGACATGTTCTTGCCGCATGCGGAGCCTGCTCCGTGCGCCGGGTATACGATCACATCGTCGGGCAGTACCATAACCTTGTTGCGCAGCGAGTCGAAAAGCGTCTCGGCGAGTTGTTCCTGGGTCATGTGCGCCGCTTTCTGGGCCAGGTCGGGTCGGCCCACATCGCCGATAAACAGCGTGTCGCCGGAAAACAGGGGCGTACGGCTTGCCGTTTTCGTCGATCAGCAGGTAGCAGGTGCTTTCCATAGTGTGACCCGGCGTGTGCAGCACGCGGAAAGTCAGTTTACCTACCTTGAATTCTTCTCCGTCTTTGGCGATATGCGCTTCGAAGGAGGGGTTGGCATTCGGACCGTACACGATCGGTGCGCCGGTTTTTTTACTCAGGTCCAGGTGCCCGCTCACAAAATCGGCGTGGAAGTGCGTCTCGAAAACATATTTGATCCTGGCGCCGCTTTTGCCGGCGCGTTCCAGGTATGGCGACACCTCGCGCAGCGGATCGATTACGACTGCTTCACCTTCACTTTCGATATAGTACGCTCCCTGTGCCAGGCAGCCGGTATAGATTTGTTCGACTTTCATTGTTTTTGAATTTTTAGCATTGTTTTTATAACGGTGCAAAGATCGGGATAAGCCCCCTTCCGGCACGGTGACAAGTGTTACAAAGAAAATGTTTTATTGGAAGAAAATCTCCTTGGCGATGATATAAATGCCCATTACGAGCACAAACCACCCGAATGCCGGTTTCAGTTTCTCGCCGCTGATGCGTTTGGCCAGCGCAGTGCCTACAAAAATACCGGCGACGGCAAAGGTTGAGAAGATCAACAGAAAACGCCACTCTATTTCCTGGTGTCCTATGTCGCCCAAAAATCCGAGCAGCGACTTGGCGGCAATGATGAGCAGCGAGGTACCGACGGCTTCTTTCATCGGCAGCCCCGCGAGCAGCACAAGCGCCGGAATAATCAGGAAGCCCCCGCCGGCGCCCACCAGTCCGGTGAGCAGCCCGACCACGATGCCTTCCGCAAAAATCAAGGGGTAGTTATACTTCTTTTCCCCGGATTTCCCCTCGTCGCCATTGCGTTTGTCGCGTATCATGGAAATCGACGCCGCCACCATCAGCACGGCAAACAGCAGCATGATGAACAGGTTTTTGCCCACCTCGAAAGAACCGAGGTGGAATACCGGATCGGGTATGGCGGGTACCAGAAATTTTCGGGTGGCATAAACAGTGACGATGCTCGGTATGCCAAAGATCAACGCTGTTTTGTAGTCCAGAAGGCCTTTCCTGCCGTAATTGAAGGAACCCACCAGGGCAGTCAGTCCGACGATGAATAAAGAATATGCCGTGGAGAGCACAGGGCTGACGCCCATGACGTAAACGAGTACCGGTACGGTTAGAATTGACCCTCCCCCACCAATCAATCCAAGCGAAACGCCGATTATCACAGACAGGAGGTAACCTAGAATTTCCATTTATTTTGTTGTTTCAGTTAAGTTAGGTGCAAAGGTGCACCCTTCCCGGACCGGCTGTCTGTAACACATGATACACAAGCCCAAAATAAGTTATCAAGCCCCCTACGCCTCCTTCTACACCAGTTCGATCTTCCCGCGGCCTAACTTTACCGCGCCTTCCCGTTCGAGTTTTTTCAGTACCCTGGAAATGGCTTCCCGCGGACTGCCGATCTCCCCGGCGATTTCCTGGTGGGTCACCGTAAGGGTACGCGTACCGAAAAGGCGCGCTTTTTCTTCCAGAAGGTCCATGATCCGGTCGTCCAGTTTCTTGAAATTGACGTTTGTCACCGCTTGCAGTAACTCCTCAAAACGCGCCTGGTAAAGCCTGAAAATATATTCTGCCCACCCGGGATGCTCCCTGATCAGGGTAGCCGCCCGTTCCGGACGAATGAACATAATCTCGGTTTCATCGACGGTAACGGCCTTGATTTTTGAAGAAGTGCCATTCATGGCGCCCAGAATCGACATCACACAACTGTCGCCGGGCTTCAGGTAGTACAACAGGATTTCGTTGCCCTCATCGTCTTCGCCCACCACTTTTACATGGCCGCGCACGACTACGGGTATATTGCGAATATAGTGATGAAAATCAACCAGAACTTGCCCCGGAGGCAGCACTTTGGTTTCGTTTTCTGCAGCAAGTCGGCGCAACAGTGCGGTTTCTCCTGTCATGTGTCTAAAACCGATAGTTAAATACGAGGTTGTAATTGATCATGTCTACCTTGTTGATGCGGTAACGCTCGTTGTTGTACAGGTCTCCGGCGTTCTTTTTCCAGGCGATCAGTACCTGGCTTTCCAGACCTTCCAGTCGCCCGCCGAACCTGTACTTCAGGTCCATGTTCAATTGATTGTACGAAGGTAATCCATATTTATTGAGCCGGTAGTTTTTTACATCGGGCAGGCGGTAGTGCCCCATCCCGAATTGTCCCGAAAAAGGACTGTTGCGCGGGCGCCACGTGAATTGTCCGGAAAAAGCCCATACATCGCCAAGTCCTTCGTTTCGTTCCCTCGGCAGGAAGGTGAAAAGCGGATCGCGGCCCCATTCACGCGGAAACAGAAACCGCCCGTCGGCAGTGATACGCGTCGTATTCAATTGAAAGCGGACCGCCTCCTTCGACCATGCGGCATAACTGCTGACTACCCAACTTTTAGACCCCGGCGCAACATAGGTTTTCAATGGATCGGCGTTGCCGCCGGATGCCACGGCGTCCTGGCGTATAACCATCAGCCCTGCATGCAGGGCCGGCGCTCCGGCGGCGTGAGCCGGCCCGAATGACTTTTCCCATTGAAAAAATGCGGTGTGGAGTACGTTTTCTATATAGTAGTCCCAAAAAGCCATCTTCCCAAGCACCGGAGTGCTGAAGCCCAGGTTCAATACAAACAGCCCGGCACTGCTGATGTTGCCGTGATAATCGCTTTTCAACCCCTGTTCCGTCAGGCCCTGCGGATAGATGCCCATGCTTTCCGCTGTTCCCAGCCATTGGCTGGTCGAACGCGGCGCAGCATTCCAGAGCCACCCGCCTTCCAGGTGAATCTTTCCGGATGGTTCTAAATAGCCATACAAGCCGTCGAACATGGAAGGGTTCATCCTGCCGTCCTGCGGGTTGGCAAGCGGCGTTTTCAGGATTTGTTTGCCGAGGATCAGCCTGTTGCGTTTCCAACGGTATTGAAGATGCAGTTCTTCGAGCCGGGGCAGAAAACCCTTGTTGTCGAGTTCGCGCAGTTCGTACAATCCGGCATCGTAGCGCTCAAATGCGCCGGTGACCGGATCGGGTTGGGTAAAATCGCTCGATGCAATATCTTTCACAAAGCCGCCGCCCATGACCATCTGTACGCCCTTCCATTGGTTGGTTTCATACCGCATGGATGCGCCGATTGCCACGGCAAAATAGTCCGACAGGCCGGGCGCATTGTCCGTGAACATGTTGAACTGCCGGATATTTCCACTCAGTTTTCCATCCCTGAAAATCCGCTGAAGTGAAAAACTGTCTGTATCAGAAGAAAGGTTTTGGGTTTGTGCATGTAGCCTGATGGAGGCCGTGAGCAGTAAAAATATGCTGAAAAAAAGACTGTATTTGCCGATTATGTGCATTGTTCGAGTTGTTTCGCCGCAAAATTGAGGGAAACTTTCGGAAGGGATGGTAACGGTTGTTACACAACTGCTTTGGAGGGCATTACCTGAAAGTGTACGGCACGCCGCTCACCTGGGTCAGGAGCGTTTGCGGGGCATCGAGCACTTTGGCATAGCCATGCGGAACAGGCGTCACCGGTGAATTGGCGGCAAGGTAATCGCGCATGACCTGGTGGAGGGTAAAGGCTGTGTTTTTCCCTTCCATTACGTCGGGTATCCGGCAAAGCATATCAACCGGGTCGCCTTCGCGCTCGCAGGCGCAAATGGAATAAATACGATCCGGATGGAGCGGCTGCCCGCCGACGGTCACCTTTTTGAGCCGCTGCCCCTGTTCGCCAAAGGCGTTGAACTCGATCTCCATTCCCTTGAACTTGACCACCCAGCCCCCGAAACGTTTGGAAGCGTCTTTGGCAAACACATTGTTCAACTCTTTTTCCAGCCAGTCGTATAGTTGTTTTCCGCTCGCTTTGGCGGTACGCACCGTGGAGTCCACCGGCAGCATATCGAAGATATAGCCTTCCGTGATGGCGACCCTTCCGTCGGGACCGAGGTTGCGCGGCGGGCAGAACCTGAACCCGTTGGACAGCACGATTTCGGTGCCGATACGCCACCATAAGGCATCCAGTATAAGGGTGTCCATCGTGTTTTCCACGACGAAATAGCGATACAACGGGACGGTACTGTATCCATGCACCTTGTTGATGGCATCGGTAAACGGCGCCTCGATCTGGTCGATCAGTTGTTGCACCTCAGGTTGCGGCGTGTAGGCGTCGGCGTCCACTTCCAGCAGTTCATACCGCTCACCAGTAATTTTGCCGTCGGTTACCTCCAGGTCGAGGCGGCCGACAAATGAACCGAAAGCGCCGGGCTCCACCACCTTGGCGTACTGACAAATGATCGGCTCGCGTACGCGCTCGTGCGTGTCGCCGCCGAAAATATAGTCCACCCCTTCGCAGGCGGGCTGGTTGGCGAGGTGTATCTGTTGCGACAGCCCTAGGTGGGCGAGTATGATGATAAAATCGCACTGTTCCTGTTCGCGCAATACCTGTACCCAGGGCGCCAGACTTTCTTCCGGTTTGGTGTAAATAATACCCTTGGAGTAATTCGGTGATTGCCGTTTCGGCACCAGGTGGTCGGTCATGCCGATGAAGCCGATTTTTACGCCGAGCCGCGACCAGGTGTAGTAGGGGGGGAAGATCAGGTCGCCGCGCTGGCCGTCTCCAAGGTCGTGGTACATGTTGGCGCATACCTTTGGCGCATGGAGCGCACCGAGCAGGGTCTGCATCGCTTTTTTGTAGTAGACCACCTCCCAGTTGCCGGGCAAATAGAGGTCGTAACTCAACGCGTTCAAAATGGGAACGATAGCCTTTCCCGTTGTTTTTACCGACAGTTCGCTGCCCTGAAACATATCGCCGGTGTCGACGATAAACGTGTTGGGGTTTTGCGCGCGCACCATTTCAAAAAGGCCGGCGAGCTGTGCATAGCCGGCTGTTTTGCGGAAAACCATCTGTTCGTTTTCCCAGAACAACTCGTCGTGGGGATGTATCTGGCAGTGAATATCGGTGGTTTGCAGGAAAGTGAGGGTGCCGGAACGGTCAGTAGCAGTGTCAGTGTCCGCAGCAGTAGCCGCGTCAGTGGAAGTGGCTGCGGGCGGCTGCGGGATGACTGCTTTTATCGGAACGATGCTGGCCCCGAGGCCTGTCAGCAGGGTGTTTTTCAGGAATTCGCGACGACGGGTATTTTTTTTCATGGTCAGTGTTGGACTGGCATTTCGGATGTGAAGTTACCCCTGCTCTTCCGGAATTCCTCCGGTGTGAGGCTGGTATATTTTTTAAAAAAACGGCTGAAATAGGCATTGTCCTTAAAATCCAGGGCATATCCGATCTCGGCGATGCTGGGCTGTTTTTGCGCCAGCATTCTTTTTGCTTCCAGCAGCACCCGGTCGCGGATGAGTTCGCCTGCCGATTTTCCCGTCACCGCATTGCACACGGCATTGAGGTGGTTGGGTGTGATGAACAGCATATCGGCGTATGCTTTGGGCAGGCGCAGGTTCCGGTAATGTTGGTCGATGAGTTTTTGAAAGTCGCGCAGCAGGGCCAGGTTGTGCTTCGAAATGCCGGCTACAGCAGGGTCTTCGATGCTGCGCGCAATAAAAATCAGCAGTTGAACGAGCATGGCCCGCATCAGGTCGGCCTGGAATTCCCCCCGGTAGGTGTCGTATTCATGGAACATGGCCGACAGGTGCAACTCAATTTGAAGACGTGCTTCAGGGCTGAGTTGCTCCGGATTCCGCAAGGTGCCGAACATCGGAAAATCATCCAGGAAATCGGGATTGTGGCAGGCCGTTGTAATAAATGTCTCGTTGAAATTGACAATGTAGCCTTCCGTTTCGGGCGTAAACGACCAGCTGTGCATTTGTCCGGGTTTCATGCAGTACAATTGACCGGGTATGATATTATACTGCTGAAAATCAATGGAATGACTGCCGCCTCCCGTCGTGAAAAGTACGATCTGAAAGAAATTGTGCCGATGCGGAAATACCAGCGAATCATGGCTTACCATGAAGTCACGTATCCGGTAAGCCGTAAACTCGGTCATGCAATGATGCACACCGCGGAGATTGCAAATACTGTATGTGGGTACTTTGACCGTCATGGGCGAACGCGTTACACGCAGACGCAAAACTAGGTCAAAAAAAAGTGCGGGTTGGTAACCATTGTTACACAACCCGCACGACTACTTTCCACATATACCTGTTTGTCAGGCCCGCCCGCTGAGGATGCGGTTCCAGTACAACCACGGAAGGATGTATTTCTTGAGTACCCACATCGTCCGGCGCGGTACGGCCTGGTCGAAGGGGAATGTCATTTTGGGCTTGTTGGCGTAATCGAATTCCGCCAGCATCAGTTTGCCGTATTCCGTCGGGATGGGGCAGGCAGAATAGCCGTCGTATGTTGCATTGCTCGTGGTGTTCCGAATGGTCGCCAGTATATGTTCCACCACTACCGGCACCTGCTTGCGGATCGCTGCGCCGGTTTTGGATGCCGGGGCATTGCTTACGTCGCCGCAGGAAAATATATTCGGAAAACGCGTGTGCCGGAAAGTAAATTTGTCGACTTCTACCCAGCCAAGCGGGTTGGACGGGTCGGCCAGCGGGCTCTTTTTGATAAAGTCGGGCGCACTTTGCGGAGGGACGACGTGGCACATGTCGAACTGCATGGTATGTTGCGCTATCTTGCCGTCGGCGTCTTTTGCTTCATAATATACCGTGCCTTTCGAGCCGTCTACCTGCGTTACATTCGAGGAGAAATGGGTGTGGATATTGTTTTTGGCTACAACGGCCTCCAGCGTTTTGGCGTACTCCTTCACTCCGAATATCATGCTGCCGCCGGAAATGTAATGCACCTCGCATTTGTCGAGTATGCCTTTTTGCGCCAGTAGTCGCAGGCCAGGTACATGATCTTGTGCGGCGCGCCGCCGCATTTGATGGGGGTGCTTGGGTTGGTAAACACTGCCACGCCTCCTTTAAAATTTCTGATCAGTTCCCAGGTATAGGGCGCAATGTCGAAGGAGTAGTTGCTGGTGACCTTGTTTTTGCCCAGGGTTTCTTTCAGGCCCTTGACTTTGTCCCAGTCAATCTGAATACCCGGTACCGTCAGTAATATATCGTACGTGTATTTGTCGCCACTGAGGCAGGTCACGCTGTTTTGTTCCGGCTCAAACGCCGCAACGGCATCTTTTATCCAGGTGGTACCTTTTGGGATATAGTCAGCTTCCAGCCGTTCGGTATCGTTGATCTCGAATTCGCCGGCCCCCACAAGCGTCCAGGCCGGCTGGTAATAATGCTTCTCGGAAGGCTCTATGATGGCAATGTCCAGATGGCGGTCTTTATGCAGCAGTTGGGATGCTGCAGACAGGCCCGCGTTGCCACCGCCTATAATGAGTATTTGATGATGTTTCGTCATGATGTGGAAAGTTTATGTTTACTGCAAAGTTCAACCCTGCAGTACCCGCCTGTGTAGTGCGCTTTACCTTATTAGTGGTACTGTTTACGGATTATTGCACTTTTCAAAGAATCGCCGTCCGAATACCTGACGAGGCTCAGTAGCAGCCGTGACCGGGGTCACGGCATTGTTTCCTTCCTGTACCGATTTTTGCAGGTGAAAACGCCTGCGCCTTCCTTTTTTCACAAACTGATTTGCATAATCATGAAATACGTTTTTCAAGTGATTGCCGGGCTGCTATTGTTTTTTGGCGCCCAGAGGGCATTTGGCCAGACCGATAAGGCGCTGCTGCGCGAACTTGCGGAAGAAAACAAAAAAACGGTGGAAGCGCTGGCGCTATACCCCGAAGATACGCGCCTCGCTATTCTGGAGGCGTGTAAATACCCGGAGGTGCTGGTCAAAATGAACAGCGTGCGGGAAAAAACAGCCGCCGCATACCGCACCCTGATCGAAGACTTTCCCAGGAATACACAGGAGGTATTTTACGAACTGTCGCGGTACCCCGGACTCACCGGAAAACTTGCGACCGAAAAATCGACCGCAGCGGTCAAACAATTGCTGACGCAGTTGCCTGAAGATATGCGCGACGACGCCTTCGAGGTGTCACAAAACCAGGCAAGAACCCTGCAGAAAATAGACGACCTCGACCAGACGGCCCGCAGAACGCTGGACGACCTGATCGCGGGATATCCCGCCCCGGCACAGGCGGCTTTCCGCCAGTTGACAGGACTTCCGGAAGTGCTCGACCTGCTCAATCAGGATTTGCGCTTCACCGTCATGGTGGGCGACGCCTACCGCGACGATCCGGCGTCGGTGATCCGGCAGACCGACTCGCTGCACCTGGCCGTCGCACGCGCGCATGCGCAGGAACTCGAAGACTGGAAAAAGGAAATCGAAAACGACCCGCAGGCACAGCAGGAAATGGCTGCGGCCTCGAAAGAATACACCTCTGCATACGGCTATGATTCGGAAGATTATCCTTACGACGACCTGTACGATTCTTATGAAACGCGGAGGACGACGCACTACTACGACTATTACTATCCGTGGTGGTTTGGATATCCCTGGTGGTATCCCGCCCCGTGCTGGCGACCGTATCCATACTGGTACGATTGGGGGTTCTATTACTACCATCAAAATATCGTGATCGTCTATTTGCCGTCGTGGCATTTTATGGACTGGTACTTCTACCACCCGCGCCACCACTACAAATACAACAAGTTGTCGACCCACTTTGTCAACCATTATTATGGACACCGCCGTTCGGGCACCTCCATCACTATGGGTGTCGGCGAATGGCGCGACCGCAACAGAACGGTTATTTCCGACGAATGGCTGCAGGACAAAAAGAACCTTTCCGGCCGGCTTCAGGAATACGGCAGGTTTGAAGAGGCCCGGCAGACATACAATGCCGCCAATCCCAAAAGAACGATGTCGCCGCAGGATTTTCTCGATAAAAACACCCGAAAGTATCCCGAATTGACGAGTGGCCGGGAACTGGTGAAGGCAGAAATACAGCGCGAGGAGAACGCCGTCCGGAAAGAACGCACCTGGGCGCCGGCTAAAGAACCGGTCCAGCCCCGGCCCGCCCGTGTGCCGGAACAAAAGCCTCAGGACCCGAAACGGGAGCCGCAGCAAAAGCCCGAACGCCCGCAAACGGAAAAGCCCCCCGAAAAGGTCATCAAACAGCGACCCATAGAAGAGGCGAAAGATTATCACCGGAACAAATGGGACGAGACCAAACGCAGCGAACCTAAACGCGAACCGGCGCCAAGTACCCGGCCGGCGCCGAAACAACCCGCAAAAAAAGACGCCGCCCCTTCAAAACCCTCGAACAAATCGGGCAAAACCAGGGGAAACAGGTAGGACGGCGCCCTGCTGAACACAGTGGTTAACAATGCAATTCTATGGACAAATACATGCTGTTCTGGCTGCCCATGCCTGTACTCGGGGTGTTCAACGGAGCCTTCAGGGAAATGGTGCTCAGGAAACGCCTCGGGGAGTTGCCTGCACACCAGGTTTCGACGCTGACCCTGATCTTGTTGATCCTGCTTTACAGTCTGGCCATTAAAGATAACCTGCAACTGGAAAACAGCTCGGACGCGGTGGTATGCGGCTTCACCTGGGTTGCGATGACCCTGTTCTTCGAATTTGGATTCGGCTATTGGTTTGCTAAAAAGACATTCCGCGACCTGCTGAACGATTATAACCTGATGCTGGGCAGGATGTGGTTGCTTGTTCCCGTTTTTTTAAGTATATTGCCCACATTGCTCCGAAAATGGTAGTCCCGCAATGTCTGCCCGATTTTTCTGCTCACCAAAAATTAAAATATCATGCGTAAAATTAATACCGGTATCTGGCTTGATTTTAAAGAAGCCTATATCCTGACCATCGACGAAAACTGGCAAGCCAGCACCCAACACCTGATGTCGGAAGTGGAACACCACGCCGTCAAAGGCGGCACCCGATCCAAGACGCCCTGGGGGCCGCAATATTCGCCCAAAGACAGGCGTACCCTGGAGCAGGACAAACGTTCCGAACAGCAATATTTCGAGAAGATCATATCCTTAATAGACCCTGAAACGGAAAGTATTGTGATTTCCGGTCCCGCCGAGGCAAAAACAGGGTTGAAAAAAGCCGTTGAAGGGCTGAACCACTACAAGCCCCAGTTACTTGCCGTTCTGCCGTCCGATTATATGACAACCAACGAGATCAGGGCCTGGATGATCGATTTTTTCAAGAACCCCGAGGCGCATATCAAAAGCACGGAAAAGGAATAATAACAGTTCAGACGGTCTAACAGGAGCCATTCAGATGATTCATGTTACCTGTGCAGCAACAGATAGATACTGCCGATAAGCAGCACCATCCCGAATCCGGCCAGTACAGGTTTGCGCACCCCGGCTGTGCCTGCAACCAGACTGACGGATAACTTGAAAAGAGAGTTCGACATCACGGCCAGCAGGATAATGTTGGCCGCATCGGCGGTATTACCCCTTCCCGAAGAGGCCCAGCGGGCCGTAGAGATGGTGATTGCATCAATGTCGGCAATGCCGGCAATTGCGCCGGACAAATAGGCGAAGGTATTGCCCAGCCAATGGCGCGTCCCGTACATCAGCAATGCCACGGCGATATACAAAAGGGCAAAAAACAAGGCGTTTTTTATATCCAGCGGGTTGGTGGCTGTCAGGTCGGGGCCCGGCGACTGCTCTCCCGGCCGGCGAAGTTGCTGCCAGCTGGGGAACAGACTTACCGCCAGCATGAGCAGGAGCGGCAGTAACAGCGCTATGGCAACGGGATAGGCAAACATCGACGTGACCAGAAATACACGAACAAACATCACGGAAGAGGCCAGTACAATCCCTGCGCCATATGCCGGCGACAGTTCAGGCTTTTCGCGGCTGCGCGACGAAAACACCCAGGCGACCATGGTTGATGAAAACAATCCGCCGACAAAGGCGGTAAGCAGGATGCCTTTTTGCTTGCTGCTGAACTTCAGGAGCAGATAACCGGCAAAATTGATCGTCAGCACCAGCATAACGATCCAGCCGATATCGCGCGCATTGAGAATGCCTTCCGGGCCAAAAGGCTCGTCGGGCAGCAGCGGCAGCACCAGCAGGGCAAACACGATAAATTTGATAAAGGCAAACAACTCCTCCGTGGTAATCTTGCTGATGAAACCATGCAGCTGCGCCTTAAGCGACAAGACTACCGTGATGACCACGACGATCGCCATGGATTCGCGGATAAATCCCCGGGAGACAAATATGCCCAGCAGGAAGGTAAGGAGCAGTGCCAGTTCGGTTGTAAGTCCCGACTTCCCGCTTTTCGTTTGGATATAGTAGGCTACCGCCACCAGCAAAAAAAATCCCGACAAGGCTGCCACCAGCAACAGGTCGCCGGCTTTTTCCGAAATAAACCCGCTTGCGTAACCCAGCACGGATACAAGTGTAAAGGTACGAATGCCGCCAAGGTGTGCGGGATCGTTGTGGGTGTTGAATTCGCGCTCCAGACCTATGATAAGTCCGACGCCACCTGCCACCAGCAGGCCTGCAAAAAAGGGCGTAAGCGCAAGGCTCAATGATTCAAACCAATCCATAAAACAGTCAAAAGTATGGATTCCGAAGCGAATAAACGGCAAACCGGATCAGGCAAAAAAATGACTTGCATCAGCCGTCAGGATAACCACAATTTTACACCCGTTTGACCTTCGTCGGGTAATCTCTGGCATGGGCTTGTTAATTTTGTAACGATCACAAGAAAATCATTTCCCCTTCCTTCAATATTTATGTCAAAATCAACCGCAAGAATCATTCTTCTGGCTACCGCCCTGCTCGCCGGTATTTCCCTGCTGATCTGGAAAATCTCCTCCGGAGGCGACACCGGGGCTGTGCAGCAAACACCGGAACCTGTACCCGCACCCGATACCATTCCATCCGGCGAGCCGCCGCTTGCAGCCATAATGATTCCCCGCGACATACCTGTGGAGGGCTATTTTCGCTATATGGACAGTCTGGTGACGCGCTACGACTCCACCACGCCTTATCCCCTGAGCGAATACCTGATGGTGCGCGCCAATGCCTGGATACTCGATTCACTGGAAAATACGGACTATTACCGTTGCATGGAGCGCGGCCATTTTGTGCCGGATCAGCGTAAAATGACCGTACTCAGGGCCGGCGATACCCTTTACCTGCCCGGCGTAAAGTATGCAGCGGCCCTGCTGGAAAAAATGAACAACACGAGCCTGGATATCAATATCCCGGCGTTCGAACTCCGCATAAAGGAAGGCGACAGTACCCTGTACTCCTTTCCGGTACGGGTCGGTAAAAACATGCGCAAATTTCTCGTTATGGCCGGCGGCACTGTCGACCTGCGTACACATACGGGTGAAGGAAGTATCGTCCGCGTCAACCGCGACCCCGTTTTTTACGACCCGGTGACGGGCAAGCAGTTTAAATTCACGAGGAGAGACGACGGAAAGACAACAATGATGCCCCTGATACCCTGGATCGAGCCGGAGATAAACGGCCATCGTTACGGCCAGATGATCCACCCCACCACCAACCCTTCTACGCTGGGCAGACCGGCATCAAACGGCTGTATCGGCACGCGGGAAGGCGATGCCTGGCGGGTCTATTACTACGCTCCGCTGGGTACCCGGGTCGTCATTCGATACGACCTGTCAGCCATAAGCGCACAGGGCGATACCTTGCGGTACAAGGATGTGTATAATTTCGGGAAATCGGGGAAACAGGCGGCACTTTCCCTGCCGCCGCTGCTTCCCTCCGGAAAATGCTGGTGCCTGCCCTGAACGATGCGTATATTTGCGGCTTATTCTCCAAAATGAAAAGCATACCCGGTATCTACATCAGGCAATCGCTGCTGCTTGTTCTCATAGCAGCCCTTTTCGGCATATTGTTCTGGAACCTCCTCTTTTTTCTGCCGGCCCTGCTCGGCGCCTACACCCTGTACGTTCTGCTGCGCGGCGGGATGTTTTTCCTCACCGGACGCTGGGGTTGGCCACGCAAACTGGCTGCGACCATCTTGATGCTGCTATCCCTGGTGGCTGTTTTGCTTCCGCTGAACTGGGTATTCGGTATGCTGCAAAACCGCCTGAAATTGCTGCTCGGCAATTCCGACAACCTGTTGCACAACGCCATGGATATCATCCATAAGGTGGAAAGCCAGTACAGTATCACGCTCCTGACGCCGGAAAACATCAGAAGCCTGAGCCAGTGGGGCGTTGTACAGATACAGGATGTGGTCGGAGCAACCCTTAGCGGGCTTGGCATCCTGCTCATGGCTTTCCTCATCCTGTGGTTTATGCTGGCAGAGGCAGAGCGGATGGAACACTCGTTTTTTAACTGGCTGCCGCTCCGGGACGAAAACGTCGACTACGTGCGAAAACACCTGAACAATATGGTGTACTCCAATGCCCTTGGTATTCCACTCATGGGTGTTGTACAGGGTCTGGCCGGCTTGCTGATATACTGGCTGGCGGGAATACAAGACCCCTGGCTGTGGTTTGGCATTACCTTTTTGGCCGGAATGATGCCTGTTTTCGGGGTTGCCCTGGCCTATGTGCCGCTTTCGCTCATCCTGTTGGCCGAAGGGGCAGAGTTTAAGGCGCTCGTGATCTTCCTGTACGGCTTTTTCGTCGTTGGCTCGGTCGATAACCTTGCCAGAATGTGGCTGCTCAAAAAGATCGGGCATACGCACCCGCTTATCACGCTTTTCGGCGTCATCGTGGGACTGAAACTGTTCGGATTTATCGGGTTTATCTTCGGCCCGATCCTGATCTCCCTGTTTATCCTGCTGCTCCGGATCTACCACAAGGAGTTCAACCGGCCTTTGGAGTGAAAAAAAGAGCCCTCCCTTTGTGCATGTTCAGCAAAAAAGGAGGGCTGGTTTATTTTGTCACTACCGGATACTCACTCCATACAAGGCGTTTTTCAATACCGTTTCCGTAGGTATACAGGAGTCATCCCGAATTTTCCAGGCGAACACGACCTCCATAACGTCGGATATAGGCTGTGTGTATGTACAACGGACTTCCAAGTCCGTTGAAACGTGGTGGAGGCGCCGGACTTGGAAGTCCGGCGTACATACCCTGTCTGGCAGGTTGTTTAACGCAAATATCGCTACAGAAACCTAACCGCTACCAGGTCGGATATTTTACATAATCGACTGATCTGTAAATATTTGACTTCTCTAAAATCAATTGCAAAATTCGGGATGACTCCTGTTTACTTCGGCGCCATATTCGGATTCAGCAGATCGTAGAATTGATCCAGTTTGGGCAGAATAATGATCCGGGTGCGGCGGTTGGTGGCGCGGCCAGATTCGGTATCGTTGCTTGCAAGTGTGTTGTATTCGCCCCTGCCGGCAGCGATCAGGCGGTTCGGATTGATGTTGTAGTTCTTCTGCAAGGCCCTTACTACCGAGGTGGACCGCTTTACACTCAGGTCCCAGTTGTCTTCCATGCAGGCGTTCTTGATCGGAACATTGTCGGTATAGCCTTCCACCATCACTTCCAGTTCGGGCCTCGACTCTATGATCCTGGCAATTTTTCCCAGCACCTCGTTTGCCCTGGGCGTGAGGTTCGAACTGCCGCTCTGGTAGAGCATTTTGTCGGAGAGGTTGATGAACACCACCGTTTTATCCACTTTTACTTCTACATCCTTGTCTTCGATGCCATCGCTGAGAACCCCTTTCAGGTTGACCGCCAGCGCGAGGTTAATGGAATCAGCCTTGGTTTTGGCAGCCTGCAGCAGATGGATGTATTTGTCCTTTTTCTCCAGTTGCGACAGGGTTTCCTTGATGTTGTCGCTGGCGGATTGCGACAACACGGTTAGCTCGCCTACCTGGCTGAGCTGTTTGTCGCGCTGGGCCTTGATGTCGGCAATTTGCTCTTTGAGGTCCCTGATTTGTTCCTCCCGCAGTTGAAGGGTGTTCTGGGCATTCCGGATCTCACCCTTGAGGCCTTCCTTGTCGTTTTCACAAGCCCGGAGGCGGTTGATTTGTTCATTCAGGTTTTCCCCGCATTTCCCCAGGTCTTTGTTTGCCGTATCCAGCTGTGTTTGCAGGGAGGTAAATTTTTCTTGCTCACGCAGGAGACCGTGGACAGGCTTAACAGGAAAAAGAGCATCAGTTTTACGCTGTAGTTCATAATCGTTGTGTTTTGGAAAATAGATGTATGATTTGACGTTAAAAAGCAGGCACAACCTCCTGATTTAGTAGTAAAACCAGTCATTCCGTGCTGCACGCGTCAAAACTACACAGTTTCTCCCTAACGGAATACACCGGGAAATGTTTCCTGTGAGATGGCTTGCAGTCGTTATTCAGGCAATATTTTCTGCACGAACAACTGCTGTTCACGGTATTCCCGAAATGCCTGTTTACACGTCGGAAAAGTTGTGAAAACGCTCAAAGCAGGATTTTTCCAGCATTTCCCGGTCGTCGGGATGCGCGATATTAATCAGCGCTTTGGCCCGTTGCCGGAGGTTCTTCCCGAACAAATAAGCCACGCCGTATTCTGTAACGATATAATGCGCATGTGCCCGTGTGGTCACCACACCCGCTCCTGGCTTGAGCAGGGGCACGATACGCGGGATACCTTTTGCGGTGCGCGAAGTGATCGCGATAATGGGTTTCCCACCTTCAGAAAGGGCTGCGCCGCGGATGAAGTCCATCTGACCTCCCACACCCGAATACTGATAACACCCGATCGAGTCGGCGCAGACCTGGCCTGTAACATCCACTTCAATGGCGCTGTTGATGGCAATCACCTTTGCATTGCGGCGAATAATATGCGGTTCGTTGACGTAGTCGATGTCGAGAAAAACAAAAGATGGATTATCGTCGACAAAATCATACAGCCGCCGTGTGCCCAGTGCAAAGGCTGTCACGGTTTTGTTGGGGTGTACCGATTTATACCGGTTATTGATCACACCCTTTTCAACCAGATCGATGATGCCGTCGGAAAACATTTCCGTATGCACACCGAGGTCTTTGTGCCCGTGCAGGCAACGCAGCACAGCATCCGGAATGGAGCCGATGCCCAGTTGCAGGGTACTGCGGTCTTCGATCAGGCCGGCTATCAGGCGCCCGATCTCCTGTTCGGCTGCCCCGGCATTATCGCTAAAATGCGCCTCGTGGAGCGGGACATCCTGAAAGACCATCGCGTGGAAGCTGTCCTGGTGGATCATGCCGTCGCCGTGGGTGCGCGGTACCTGCGGGTTTACCTGCGCAATCACATGCCGGGCGGTATTGACCGCCGACCGCGCAATATCGACCGAGGTGCCCAGCGAGCAAAACCCGTGGCGATCGGGTTCCGACACCTGTACAATCGCCACATCAAGGGGCAGGATGTTCCGTTTGAACAATTCGGGTATTTCACTCAAAAACACGGGTACGTAATCGCCGCGACCTTCTCCGACAGCCTTTCGAATGCTTCCCGAAACAAACAGCGAATTGAAATGAAAGGCAGATTGGTACTCCGGCTTATCTATTTCCAGGTCGCCATACAAACTGATGGAAATCAACTCTACATTTTTTAACCGCTCGGCCTGCCGGGCCAGTTGGTGCATCATGTACACGGGCGTGCAGGCGCTGCCGTGTACAAAAAACGCGGTTGCCGGATTGGATAACCTTAAGCGCCTCTTCGGCGGATACGTAGTGCATTGTCGAGATTTGGGTTAAAATAAACCATTGTTAAACATATGCAAAAATGACCGATATCAGTGCCTTTTCGTGCCAGGATCATTGACATTTTCTCCTTGAACGCAGACCTTTGAAAAATCGCATAAACAAACGTTAATATCACCGCCATGGGAACAATTCAAAGGATACAATCGGCCAGCCAGATGCCGGTTGAGCGATATGCCGTTAACCGGCCGCTGGATTCAAAGATCGCCCTGATTTCCGGAGAAATTGACTTTTACCACCAATTGCTGAGGTGGCTGCTGATGAATTGCCGGGACGATCAGCAAAAGGCCATTGAAGCACTGCAACAGGAACTTGAGGCGCTGAAGGACACTGAAATTCCGGCATTAACCGCCACGCTGCATCGTATTAAAAATGGAGAAAACGACCCTTCAAAGCCCGACCTGATCGTTTCCCTGACCCATCTTCAAAGTTGGGCGTACGATATCGAAGGCGCTTTTCATGCACTCCGGTCGAAAATCCAGGAAGGCTTCGGCAAGTTCATACGGGTGCGCATCTGGTAACGCGGGGTACCGCCGGCTTCAGCCGGATCCTCCCTGTGGGGTGCGCATCGGCAACGGGGGGGTATCGCCGGCGCGGACGCGGTACCACCCGGCGGTACCACCCTGCCCATCCTATTCTGCGGCCTCCAAACCCTTGGTGAAATTGGTATACACATACACCGGGATCGGAAGCGGATCCAGGTACTGGTATATTACGGGTTTTACATCCTCCCAATTCAGTCCGCCCACTCCGGTAGCCAGCCGTGGAATGGCCACACTGCTGAGACCCTCCGCTTCTATGACCCTGGTCAGTTCCTTCAGGGCATGGCTGACGTTGCTGATCGATGCCCTGCCCGGATGTGAATTGTTCGTTTTAGGAGCTTCCTGGGTGAACAGGTTTATAATACGGTGTTCTACGCCGCTCCAAATCCATGCGCCTCCCGGTTTGGGGTTGTATTGATGGCAGTAATGCCGGAAATCCTTGTACATGGATGGAAACGCCTCCCGAAGGCTCAATGCCAGGCCGCTGTCGAAATGATCGTTTGGCGCCACGCCGTGCGCAATCGCACCGGCTTTTGAAAGCATAATATCGCCCGCTACTTCTTTAATCATGTGTCCTTGTTATTTGGTGAATAAATTAAATCCAGGCCAAAGTTGGGCAAGGCGGTAATAAGCCGGGGATGACGACTGTCATCTCTGCACATGATGCTGAAAGAAGCGGGGGAGGATGAATTCAGGAGGACTATGCCAGGTTATGGCATAGCCTTCGAGGGGTTTGCATTCAGGTCGTGCGTAAACAGGAGTAACAGCAGGAGCCCGTTCAGCAGCAGCAATAACAGGTACCCGGGCCTGTAGTCGGCATTGATAAGGAAAAGCACAACAACAAACCCCATACTGATAACGGATAACACTTTTGCCAAGGGGAAAGCCCCAGCGCCAGCGCATCACAAGACCCAGCGCCACCAGGGGACCTATGCCCGGCATGATTTTCATGTTGCCGCTTTCCGCTACGAACCAGGTTTTGAAACCAACGGGAATGGCCGCGATCAATACAATCAGCAAGGCCGCAAGAATCGCTGCCTGTTGTTTCGAAAGGATATTTTTCATTTAGAAAGCAATATGCAGAGTGATTTGTTGACGCCAAAAATAAAGCCTTTTCAGTTTTGAACATACATCCCCTACTTTTGCACCGCACATTCCCCTTTCCTGACTACTCAAGCGCATACTACCATACATGAAACAACACAATTTCTCCGCCGGACCGGCCATCCTGCCGGCTTCGGTACTCAAGGAAGCCGGCAAAGCCGCTGTTAATTACCAGGGCATGGGCCTTAGCCTGCTCGAACTGTCGCACCGCGGCCCCGAATTCACCGCTATTATCGAGGAAGCCAACGCGCTCATGCGCGAAATCATAGGACTGCCCGACGATTACCATGTCCTGTGGCTGACCGGCGGCGCAAGCACGCAGTTCTACATGGCGCCCTTCAACCTGCTGAACGAAGGCGAAACCGCCGCCTACCTCGAAACGGGCGTATGGGCCAACAAGGCCATCAAGGAGGCAAAACTGTTCGGCAATGTGGAGATCGTCGCTTCCTCCAAGGACCAGAATTATTCCTTTATTCCAAAAGAATACAAGGTGCCCAAACACGCCAAATATTTCCATATCACGAGCAACAACACCATTTACGGTACACAGCAGCACAAATTCCCCAAAACCCAGGTGCCGCTTGTTTGCGATATGTCGTCCGATTTTCTGAGCCGCCCTTTCGATCCTCATCCGTTCGGACTCATTTACGCAGGGGCGCAGAAAAACCTCGGCCCGGCCGGTACAACGGTCGTGATCGTTCGGGAAGACATGCTTGGTACCGTGCAACGCAGCATACCCAGCATGCTCGATTACCGCACCTTTATCAAGGAAAACTCCCTGTATAATACGCCTCCGGTATTTCCCATCTATGTCAGCATGCTGACCCTGCGGTGGATCAGGAAAAACGGAGGACTGAAAGGCATGCAGCGCCGCAACAGGGCAAAGGCGGCTATCCTGTACGATGAGATCGACCGCAATCCGCTCTTCAAGGGCACTGTGGCAAAGGAGGACCGCTCCCTGATGAACATCTGTTTTGTGATGGAAGAAAAATACGCCGCATTGGAGAAGGACTTCCTGAAAGAGACAGAAGCCAACGGCATGAGCGGTCTGAAGGGGCACCGTTCCGTGGGCGGTTTTCGCGCCAGCACGTACAATGCGCTGCCCAAAGCCAGCGTTCAGGCCCTGATCGACCTGATGCGCGATTTCGCGCAGCGGCATGCGTGAACAGGCCTCTGCCCCCGCTAATCAATCGTATTGCCCGCTATGCCTCGCAAACAACAAAAATACAGCGCCACCATTACCGTAAACGACATGCAGTTGCCGGTCGAAGTGGTGATGGAACACCGCAACGGCCACAGGTACAGTGTGACGGGTAAACGGATCGGTATGCGACTTCCGCTAAACCTGTCGGCTCAGGATGTGCACGACCACCTGAAAGAACTGGAGCGCCACGTGGCAAAATGGGCCGCCAAACGGGCGACCCTGCTCGCGCCGTTCCTCCCCAAAGCCTACAACAGCGGCGATTTGCTCGAGGTGGGACAACGCCGGTATATCCTCGATATCGTGGAAGAAGGGCGGGGCTCGCATACCGGAAAACTCATCGGCAACACGATTGCCCTGCGACTGAGCGACCGCTCTACAACGGCCAACAAGGTAAAGGCCATCAAAACCCTGCTTTCCCGTATCGTCGCCGGCGATTTTAAACCCGAAATAGAGCAACGTGTGCTACAGGTCAACCGCAGCACGTTCAACCGGACGATAAAGGGAATTTTTCTGAAATACAACCACTCTAACTGGGGCAGCTGCTCGCACAACGGCAATATCAATCTGTCTACACGACTGCTTTTTGCACCGCCGGATGTGCAGGACTATGTTATTTTACACGAACTTGCACACCTCGTGGAACTCAACCATTCCGATCGTTTTTGGGCTTTGGTAGAGCAGTATATGCCCGATTACCGGGAAAAGGAACAGTGGCTTAACCAGTATGGCAGAACCTGCGATTTTTAACGCCTGAACAATGAAACCGGACATTTCCACTTCTGAAGACGTCAAACAACTGATCAATACTTTTTACGAAAAGGTTCAGCGCGACGATGTGATCGGGTATATCTTCAACGATATAGCCAAAGTAAACTGGTCGGCGCACCTGCCGGTCATGCGTATGCCTTCTGGGATTTTCTGTTGCTGGGCAATGCCGACGCCTATCGGGGGCAACCCGATACAAAAACACTTCGACCTGCACGCCAGACACCCCCTGAAGGCTGCCCATTTCGACCGCTGGCTGGCGCTTTTTCAATCCACGGTGGATGAGTTGTTTGAAGGTTCGAACGCGGACAATGCCAAATTCCGGGCTTATGCCATCGCAGAGACCTGGAAGCCCAAATTCGACGGGCCCTTTGCAGGCTGAAAAAGATTAGTTTTTCCCGTTCCGGCGCTCCTGCCTGCGCTCCCGGAATTCCTGGAGCCGCTTGAGCAACGTCTCGCGAAACTCCCGTTCTGCCCTGGGCAGCTTGGCGATTTTCCGGATGGGCAGCACCTTGCGGAGTTTCTGTACCAGCTCTTTTTCCAGGTCAAATTCCTTTTGGCGCACCTCGAAGTATTTCTTTACGTATTCTTCCACTTCGGTGTCGCTCATACCGTCGATCTGACCTTCCGGCTTGAGCTGTTTTTGCAGGGGTTTCTTTCGATTCCACGTACTCGTTAAAAATGGGCCAGAAGTTTTGCGCTTCTTCAGATGTGAGGTTCAGCACCCGGGTATACACCTCGGCGCGGATGGCTTTCAGTCGCTCGCTCACGTCCTTTTGAGCCTGTGCCGTTTGAAAAAAAGCGGCCGTGAGCAGGATAACGGTGATAATATGGCGCTTCATAGTAGGAGAGAGTTCGGAGACAATGTTTTGTTGTTACAGTATGCTTTCAAGTTCTTCATCGCTCATTTCGCGGAGCAACAGTTCGATCGCTTCGGGCGACAAGCCTTCCAGTCCAGGTGTTTGCAAGGGGGTAACGGGTGGTGCAACAACTTCTGCCTCCCGATCCTTCGCAACCGCTGCCAACTGGTCTACCTCAAAATCACTGATATTTTGCAGGATGTAGGCTTCGATCAATTCTTCTTCGGATGGCTGCGTATGCACGACAACCGGTTGTACTGCCGCCGGCGTCGGAGCGAAAAACCGCTTGGCTGTAAGGACAACGACGAACAGCGCCGCCAAAGCGGCAATGACCTGCGGCCGGAACAGCCATGCCCGTATCCCGTTTCTTTTCACGGACCCGGCAATGGTCTGGCGTCGCGTGCCCATTGTGTCGAGCCTGGTCAGGACGGAATCTTCCAACGCATCGAAATAACCTTCCGGTACACGCATCCCGTCGTTCTGCTGTTTCAGGTCGTGCAGTTTGGGTGACAAGCCCTTTAGTTCCTCTTGTAGCGATTCTTGTTTCATGTCGCTTGTGTTGTTGCAGGTTTAATGGTCGGTTTCTTTGAAGACGGCTTCTATTTTTTTCACGGCATGGTGGAAGGAGGCTTTCAGTGCCCCCACCGAAGTGTCGAGCAATACCGCCATTTCTTCATACGGCATTTCGTCAAAGTACCGCAAGTTGAATACAAGTCGCTGTTTATCAGGCAGTCGGGCAATGGACTGTTGCAGTTTTACCTGCACCTCGTCGCCGTCAAACCATTCATCAGCCTGCAGGCGGTTGGTCTGCAGTACCGTTTCGTCGTCGAGGGAAGCAGATGCGTGTCGTGCCTTGCCTTGCAAATACGTGATCGATTCGTTGGTCGCAATCCGGTACAGCCAGGTATACAGTTTGGATTTGCCTTCAAATTGCAGGATGCCGCGGTAAATTTTAATGAACGTGTTTTGCAGGACATCGTCGGCGTCTTCATGTACCAGCACTAGCCGGCGGATATGCCAGTACAATCGCTCCCGGTATTGGGACATCAGCAACCGGAACCCGCGCTCAAACGTGTTGTCGGAGCGCAGCAGTTCCAATATCTGTTCATCTGACACGGGTTTTTTCGTCGCTGATACCTGCAAACTGTCGAACTTTAACACTAGGACGAAAATAAGGCGGGTTGGTTTAATTGCAACAATAAAAAAACGCCGGACTGTTGTACAGCCGGCGCCTTTGTTGTTTTTATAATACGCCTGGGTCAGGCAGCCTGTTGAAACAGGTTCATCTGGCCATTATGGGCTACCGCATCGAGCAGCCGGGCGTATTTTAGTTTTTCCTTGCTTGTGGTGCGCAAGGCAATGAGCTTGGCGAGCTCGAGCGTAAGGTAAAAATCCTCGATGGGCTCGCCCGGGCGAGCGCGTTTGGCAAAGTCGCGGTAGGGCTGAGGGCGGCGTATGCCGTCGTGGAATTCGTAAGCGTCGCGCAACCACCTGCGGACTTGTGCGCCGTATTGACGGACAGGAAGTTTGAGCACTGCGTGCAGGTTGGATGCCGTCACAACCCTGGTGCCCTGTTTGCTTTCGTATACTTCGAGTTTCATATCCAACTCGTTTAATTGCTGTGTGTATTTTGTTTTAAACGCGATACAAAAATAAACAAGTTGTTTTTAAAAACAAATTATTGAATACTTTTTTTTGTAAAATTTTTTGTGTTATTTTATAAGTAATTTATAATCAGTTATTTATGCCAATACCGCATAAGGCGCATGCGTCGTGCAGGAGCATTTCAAAACCGGCACGCTTTGTCAGGTTTGTCTGTTTGGATGTTCGGGTAAACATATATCTTCGCCCGCTGTTTACTGCGCTGCTGCCCTGTAGCGCGTTTTCCCTAACCACACATCATTCATTGTAGTCTTTCCCTGCGGTTCGCCACACTGTTGGGTCCTGCTTTGCTGTTGCAGCAAGGCGGAAGCGAACAATTCATTTTCAACACTCGTATCAAACGGCTGGAAACCAACATGGCTTTACTTCCCATCGGCATCGACGACATGGCTTTTTATAGCCCCAAACTTTACCTGGATATTCGGACACTGGCGGAAAAACGCAATATTCCCTGCGAAAAACTTTCACAGGGACTTGGACTGATCAAAATGTCCGTTTGCGATGTTCATGAAGACGCGGCTACCATGGCTGCTGAAGCAGTCGCCGAACTGATCGGGCGAAACAACCTCAACCCCCGCGATATCGGCCGGATTTACCTCGGCACAGAAAGCGCACTCGACATGGCCAAGCCCACCGGTACCTATGCGGTGGAAATGCTGACCCAACGGTATGCCGAACGCCACGGCGCGGATTGTTTTCGCCACTGCGATGTACTGGACATGACCTTCGCCTGTATCGGCGCTACGGATGCCCTGCAAAATACGCTCGACTGGGTGGCAGCCGACCGCAGTCGCATTGGTATCGTGGTTGCCAGCGATATTGCCAAGTACGAACTCAACTCGCCGGGCGAGTACACCCAGGGCGCGGGCGCAGTGGCCATGCTGGTGCGGTGGAACCCGCGGCTGCTGGTCGTGCGGCGACTGTTTGGCGTTGCGATGGAAAGTGTCCACGATTTTTACAAGCCGCGCCGGGAGCGGTTTACGGAAACGCCGGTATTCGACGGGCAGTTTTCCAACCTTTGTTACCAGAACCGCATGATCGAGGCATTGGAAGATTTCAGCCGCCGTGCTGTGGCGGAAAAAGTGTTCCGGCCCGGACAATATCCTGCGATCTCGGATCGCTGGGCGCGGATGATCTTTCACCTGCCTTATGCTTTTCACGCAAAGCGCATGTACATCGAGCAGTTTATCCGCGAACGGATAGCCAAAGGAGTCTGGGACGCCGACCAGAAGCATATTGGCGTCACTGCGCCGGCGCCCGGGCAATTCGATGAGCGCAGGGCGTTTGAAAAAGCGAATGCGGCATTCCTGAAGTGCGTCAGTGAATCGCGGCCATATCGCCGGTTTGTTGCAGCAAAGCTGGAAAAAGCCCAGCGTGCCAGTCAGGATACCGGCAACCTGTACACGGCTTCCATATTCCTGGCACTGATGAGCTCCCTGGAAAGCGATCTTTCGGAAGGCAACAACCTGACCGGCAAGCGACTGGGCTTTGTCGCCTATGGAAGCGGCTCGAAGGCAAAAGTATTCGAAGCGGTGGTCCAAAAGGAATGGAGTGGGGTGGTACGTCGCTTTGGGATATTCAGGAAACTGGCAGACAGGCAGGCGATTGACTACGATCAGTACGAAGCCTTGCATACCGGCGTGCAGGCCGCGCCTGTATATACGGAAAAAGGACGCTGGGGGCTGGAACGCATCGGCCGGGAGGGCGTTACCCTGGGCGCCCGTTATTATGCCGCTTTCGGTGCGGAGTGAGCAGAGATGTTATTTGCGTTCGGTTGGTCAGGTAAAAATGCCGGTTCAGGCCAATTATTGACCACTCCGTATTTTTTTATGATCAAAGAACCGGATCAAACAATATATTTGGCCATCCAGTAGTTACATTTGCCTCTTCCCGTATAATTGCTCCCAGGGCCTGAAAGTATATTTGCCGGCAAACGGAATGTGAACATTGAAGATGTTTCCGTTATTACTCTTTCAGGAGTGAAATGCCTTTCTTCATAATCCATACCAATCACCGATTTTTCCGCCAACCGTTCATGAGTTATTTCAGATTGATTGACCCATATCTTCACGGCAGCCTCAGCCCGGAAGAACAACTTGTCTTCGAGAGACAACTTTCCCGCAACCCGGCATTGGCTAATGAGTTCCGTATGCGCTTTTCCCTGGTACGGGTGCTGCTCTCCAATCCCGACTATCCTTTCCTGAAACAGATGGCCACTTCGACGCTTGGCAGACCCGGCGCTGCAGACAACGGCTACAATTGGCTGTGGCTATCCTGCACCCTTACCATCATGGCCGGCTTGTTTCTGGGCTACATAATATAGATCAGGACAGGGCTATTTTTTTTCAAACTGGCCGTTCCGGAACAGTCCGTGCTTTACTATGCCTATACAATTGGCGGAAAATTCAAAAGAGCCGCTTATGCTACCTGTTTTCGGATCGAATGCCGTGAGCGCGATTTCGCCTGAAATGCTCTCGTAGGTTTCATTTTTGTCTTCCGGGTACCTGATTTGTACGATGGCCGCGAAGTGCCTGGCGGCAATGGCGTCTGCGCCGAATTCACTTTCGAGCGGCAGTTTTCCCAATTCACGCTTCTGCAGCCCGCCGAGCAACAGGTAAATACGCTGGGTTTGGGCCATGCTGTCGGTCCAGACAAGGTTGATCTGCAGCGAAACAGTGTCTGTCGTCCCGATAGAATCGATCAATTGGGTGCAGGCCTCCCAGGGTAATTCGTGCGCGGTGACGACATTCGACTTCAGGATCGTGTCGTAATACTTCCAGTGCAGCAGGTTGACCATTCCCGACTTGGTTTTGTGGTAGGGCAGCACTTTGATCCCTTTCCACAGGGCAACGTCGTCCACGACAAGGGAGCATTGGCTGCAAGCCAGGTCAAAAATCTGGTTGGGCGCGCCTTTAACTATGGTAGTCTGGGCGCCGGTATCGGTAAGCCGAAAAAGGAGAAGCAGAATGAAGGCGGTAGATTTCATACAATACAGGCGGCAAAAGTAGTCAACGGGGCCTCGAACTTTCCGATATGCGGCCACTTTTCCGAAAATGGAATGTTTGAAAAAATGCCGCCCAAACTTTTTTTAGAAAATTTTAAAACCTGCTTGGTTTTTCAGGTGCGGTATTCTTACCTTTGCGGGCGCTTTTGAAAAACGGGGCAGAATCATGTTCGGTTTTGCTGTTTTCAAAAGGTGAAAATTGAAATTTAAATTCCTTTCAGGGTAATGAATCAAAAAATTCGCATCAAACTCCGGTCATACGACTACAATCTGGTGGATAAGTCCACGGAAAAGATCGTGAAGACCGTACGTGCGAGTGGTGCTGTAGTAACTGGCCCGATTCCGCTGCCGACCGAGAAAGAAATCTTCACTGTGCTGCGCTCGCCGCACGTGAATAAGAAAGCTCGTGAGCAGTTCCAGTTGCGCACCCACAAGCGCTTGATTGAAATTTACACACCGACACAGAAGACGGTGGACGCGCTCTCCAAGTTGGAGCTTCCGAGCGGCGTTGACATTCAGGTCAAGCTCACCTGATCGTACTCTTAGGAATCAAGTCTGCGGTTTCCGGCGGTAATCAAAGTGTCCCGATTTTTTCGGATAACTGATGCGGTCGAAAGCGGTTCCGTTCAACGGAAGGTCGCTTTTCGCGCGTTCGCCCAACTGGAAAACCGTTTTGGAAAAAACGAAACATTCAACCAATCGTTCAACCATAAAAATTAACGACACTGTGAACGGTCTGATTGGCAAAAAAATCGGTATGACCAGTATCTACGACAACCTCGGCAAAAACGTCGCGGTAACGATCGTGGAAGCAGGTCCGTGCGTAGTCACTCAAGTGCTTACGCAAGAAAACGACGGCTACTCGGCGATCCAGCTGGCATTTGGTGACCGCAAGGAAAAAAACACACCAAAAGCATTGATGGGTCACTTCAAGAAAGCCGGTTTGGAAGAACCTCTTCATAAAGTGCAGGAATTCCGCGACATGCAACTCTCTAAAGATCTCGGCGAAGAAGTTACCGTCGCCGATGTTTTTCAGGAAGGCGACAAAGTTGTGGTCACCGGTACTTCAAAAGGCAAGGGCTTCCAGGGGGTTGTCAAGCGGCACGGCTTCGGCGGTGTCATGCAGCAAACCCACGGTCAGCACAACCGCTTGCGCGCACCCGGTTCGCTGGGTAACTCCTCTTTTGCCGCCAAGGTAATGAAGGGTATGCGCATGGGAGGCCACATGGGCAGCGCCCAGGTAAAAGTGCGCCGGCTCCAAATTGTAAAAGTGTTCCCTGAGCAGAATATCATCCTTATCAAAGGTGCTATTCCCGGCCACAAGGGTGCATATGTAACGATAGAAAAATAATTTCTTGACCATTTAATTTCTTCGGAAATGAAAGTATCGGTCTATAACATCAAAGGCGAAGCAACAGGCAGAACGATCGAACTGCCGGAAGACGTGTTCGGTATCGAACCGCACGAGCACAGTGTATGGCTCGACGTGAAGCGTTACCTCGCCGCACAGCGCCAGGGCACTCACAAGTCGAAAGAGCGCAGCGAAATGAGCGGCTCCACCCGCAAATTGCACAAACAGAAGGGCACCGGCGGTTCCCGTAAAGGCGATATCAACAACCCGTTGTATCGCGGCGGTGGCCGTGTATTCGGTCCGCGCCCGCGCAATTACGATATCCAGGTCAACGCCAAGGTGCGTCGTCTGGCCCGCCGCAGCGCGTTGTCTGTCAAAGCGAAAACCGACAGCATCATTGTTGTGGAGGATTTTTCCTTCGACGCTCCGAAAACGAGCCGTTTCCAGGAAATCCTTGCCGCACTTCGCGTGGCCGACAAGAAGCCGCTGACCGTGCTGAGCGCCTACGACCAGAACCTGTACCTCTCGTGCCGCAATATTGCCAAGGCAGGTATTGCTCCGGCGGCTGATTTGAATACGTATCAAATTATGAACGCCGGCGCGTTGGTCATTGCCGAAAGCGCTATTGCGAAAATAACAGAAAACTGCGCTTAAACTTAAAAAGTCATGACTAAGCAAATTCTGATCAAGCCGGTCATCACGGAAAAAGCGACCAAACTCGCCGATAAGCGCAATACTTATGCGTTCGTGGTGCATAAGGAGGCCAACAAGATCGAAATCCGCAATGCAGTGGAAAAGATGTTCAACGTCTCGGTCGATAGCGTCAACACGGCAGTTATGCCCGGAAAACCCAAATCACGCAGCACCAAAACAGCCGTTATTCGCGGCACGAAATCGTCGTACAAAAAGGCCTACGTGACCCTCACGCCGGGCGAAACGATCGACCTTTTCGGAGGCGAAGAATAAACTGATATTCAACCACATCACAGTACTCGCAACTGAGTAGATATGGCACTTAAAAAATTCAATCCGATCACACCGGGACAACGCTACCGGGTCGCCGTTTCGAGGGATGAGCTCACGAAAGGAGCAAAACCCGAAAAATCGCTGCTTGTAACGCTGGGCAGCACCGGCGGACGCAACAGCGACGGCCACCGTACCATGCGCAACCGCGGTGGTGGTCACAAGCGCCGGTACCGTATTATTGACTTTAAACGCGACAAGGCGGGCGAAGCAACCATTCAATCGGTTCAATACGATCCGAACCGCAGCGCATACATCGCACTGGTACAATACGCCGATGGCGAAAAGCGCTACATCCTGGCGCCTAAAGGCATCGAAGTAGGCCAAACAGTGGTGTCCGGCCGTGGCTCGGCTCCTGAAACCGGCAACTGCCTGTACCTCGCGGAAGTGCCCCTGGGCGCGTATGTGCACAACGTAGAGTTGCACCCCGGCCAGGGCGGTGTTCTGGTACGCAGTGCAGGCAACAGCGCCCTGATGATGGGCCGTGAAGATCGCTACGCTGTGCTGAAAATGCCTTCCGGCGAAACCCGGCGCATCCTGCTCACCTGCCGTGCAACGATCGGTATCGTGAGCAATCCGGACCATAGCCTGGAGATCATGGGCAAAGCCGGCCGCAATCGCTGGAAAGGCTGGAGACCGCGTACCCGTCCGGTTGTGATGAACCCCGTGGATCACCCGATGGGTGGCGGCGAGGGACGCGCTTCCGGTGGCCACCCGCGCGACCGCAAAGGCTTCCCGGCAAAAGGCGCCAAAACCCGCAGCCGTACCAAAGCCTCCAATGCGCTCATCATCAATCGCAAAAAATCGAATTGACAGGCGGCGTTTAAACGCAACCTTTAACTCAGCACTCAGTAACCTATCTATAAAGAGATGCCGCGTTCACTAAAAAAAGGCCCTTACGTTCACCATTCTTTGGTGGAAAAGGTGCAAAAAGCAAAACAAAGCAACCGCAAACAGGTCATCAAAACCTGGAGTCGTTCTTCGATGATCATCCCCGATATGGTGGGTGAAACCATCGCTGTGCACAACGGTAAAACCTTTGTACCCGTATTCGTAACCGAAAATATGGTGGGCCACAAACTCGGGGAGTTTTCTCCGACGCGCAACTTCCGCGGCCACGCCGGTAACAAAAAATAAACTGGATTCCTGATATGCCGGTCCGAAAGGCCGGTGTTGAAAAAACCAGCATCAATTTTAAACAACAATGGAAGCAGTAGCTAAACTGAGAAATTGTCCGATGTCGCCGCGCAAAATGCGCCTTGTGGTGGACAACATTCGCGGTCGCAAAGTGGTGGATGCCCTGGGCATTCTGAAATACACCAACAAAGAAGCGGCAGTATGGCTTGAAAAACTCGTGCTGTCAGCAGTGAATAACTGGGAGCAAAAGTCAGATCAGGTTGGCGCTGCCGACGACTACGAACTGTATATCAAAACAGCCTTTGTCGATCCGGGTAGTATCATCTACCGCTTTCTCCCGGCGCCCCAGGGTCGTGCATACCGCGTGCGCAAACGCCGCAACCACGTCACTATCGTGGTCGCTAACCGCGTCGCGCTGGAAGAAGAAGCCGCAAAACCCGAATAAAACACTCATCAGCAATCACTTGTCTGCCTCGTGCAGGCTCATACAGTCAATATAAATGGGTCAAAAAGCAAATCCGATTGGTAATCGCCTGGGCATCATCCGCGGTTGGGACTCCAACTGGTATGCCGACAAAGACTACGGTCTCAAAGTGGTGGAAGACGAAAAAATTCGCAACTACCTCCGCGCACGCCGCCCGAAAACGGCTACTGCAGACCCGCGCGACCGTAACAAACCGGTGCAAAACGGCATCAGCCGTATTGTTATCGAACGCACGATGCGCCGGGTAACCGTTACCATCCACACCAGCCGCCCCGGTATCATCATCGGTAAAGGCGGTAAAGAGGTGGATCTGATCAAGGAAGAACTCAAAGTGCTGACGGACAAAGAGGTGCAAATCAACATCTTTGAAATCCGCAAACCTGAACTCGATGCCAATATCGTCGGCGAACAGGTTGCCAAGCAGATTGAAGCCCGTATCAATTTCCGCCGCGCCGTTAAAGGCGCTATTCAGGGCACCATGCGTGCCGGTGCGGAAGGCATCAAAATCCGGGTGAGCGGCCGCCTTGGCGGCGCCGAGATCGCCCGTACCGAGGAATATAAAGAGGGACGTACCCCGCTGCATACTTTTCGCGCCGATATCGACTACGCCTGGGTGGAAGCCCAGACGGTGTACGGTAAAATCGGCATCAAGGTTTGGCTGTTCAAGGGCGAAGTGCTTCAAAAACGCGAACTGACGCCATTTGCCGCGGCAGAAGGTACCGGCGGCGACCGCCGTGACCGTCGCGAAGGCGGTGAGCGCCGCGAAGGCGGTGGCGAACGCAGAGACCGCCGTGACGGCGGCGGCGAACGCAGAGACCGCCGTGATGGCGGTGGCGGCGATCGCCGGGGTGGTGGTGGCGGCGGCAACCGTGGCGGCGGCGGTGGTAACCGTGGCGGCAGCGGCGGCGGTGGCAACCGCGGCGGCGGCGGCGGCGGACGCAGATAAAACAACCAATTCATTAACGGTGCATTTGATTTTGCTTTATAAAAATCTCCCGATGCGCCGTACCTTTGCAGCCCGTTTTTAATATCAGACGGATTGCTAAATACAAAACATTGATAGACAGGCTTTTAATTTGTACATACGATGCTACAGCCAAAACGTCAAAAATATCGCAAGCAACACAAAGGCCGCAACAGGGGCTTGGCCTATAAAGGCAGCTCGATCTCTTTCGGATCTTTTGCGTTGAAAACGATGGAATTCAGCCGGATTACCAGCCGCCAGATCGAATCGGCTCGTATCGCGCTTACCCGCAATATGAAACGTGAGGGCAAAGTCTGGATACGTATTTTCCCCGACAAACCCCTGACCTCCAAGCCCGCCGAAGTGCGTATGGGTAAGGGTAAAGGTGCGGTGGACCACTACGTTTGCGAAGTTCAACCCGGTCGCATTCTGTTCGAGATCGAAGGTGTATCGGAGGAACTTGCACACGAGTCGCTTCGCCTCGCAGCCCAGAAACTTCCGGTATTGTGCAAATCCGTCACTCGTTACGATTACGAAGGATAAAAAATAAACGGATGGACAGTTTTTACCCTGTGCATCTCTGATAAACAATAAAAAACAATGGCAAAGGAGAATCTGGACGTTGCTAACATGACCGACGCTGATCTGCAAGCCCAACTGAGCGGCTTGGAGCAGGAATATCAGCAAATGAAGTTCGATCATACCGTAAAAGGCCTCGGCAATCCGATGGAATTGCGCGAAATGCGTCGCAATATCGCGCGCATCCTTACGGAAGGCCGCAAGCGCGAACTTGCTGCATCGTCGCCCGAAGCACTGGAAACTCGTTCCAAACTGCGCGCTCGTCGCCGCCGTCAAAAATAAATGTTGCAATGGAAACTGTAGTAAGAAATCTTAGAAAGCAGAAGACCGGCGTAGTGGTTTCCAATAAAATGGATAAGACCATCGCTGTGAAGGTAGAGCGCCGTCTGATGCACCCGCTTTATGGCAAATTCGTAAAGCGTTCCAAGAAATTTTTCGCGCACGACGAAGAAAACACGTGCAACATCGGTGATGTGGTACGCATCATGGAGACCCGCCCGCTGAGCAAAAACAAACGCTGGCGCCTGATCGAAATCATTGAAAGAGCGAAGTAAATCATTGGAAATCAGAAACTTTTCAATTTCCAGTTTCAATAAATTAAAGTCATGATTCAGCAAGAATCCCGTTTGAATGTGGCCGATAATTCCGGCGCGAAAGAAGTACTCTGTATTCGGGTACTGGGCCATACCCGTCAACGTTACGCCGGCATCGGCGACACGATCGTGGTTACGGTAAAAGACGCATCGCCGGGCGGTATCAAAAAAGGCACCGTTTCCAAAGCCGTTATCGTTCGCACACGCAAGGAAATCCGCCGCCGCGACGGTTCTTATATCCGTTTCGACGACAATGCCGTGGTGCTGCTGAATGCTGCCGACGAACCGCGCGGAACGCGCATCTTCGGCCCGGTAGCCCGCGAACTGCGCGATAACAACTATATGCGTATCGTTTCGCTGGCCCCTGAAGTCCTTTAATTCAACCGAAATCAGAATTTAGCACATTTTTCAAAATGGCTGTCAAACATAAAGTAAAACGCTTCGCACCAAAACTCCACATCCGCAAGGGTGACCAGGTGATGGTGCTCGCCGGCGACGATAAGGGCAAGACCGGACAGGTGCTACAAGTGCTGCCGGGCAAAAACCGCGCAATCGTGGAAGGCGTCAATATCGTGAAAAAACACGTCAAAGCCACACAGAACGAAGAGGGCGGTATCCAGGAAATGGAGGCCACCATCCACTTGTCTAACCTGGCTGTAGTTGATCCCAAAACCGGCGAAGCCACTCGTGTCGGCCGTCGCAACGAAAACGGCGAAAGTGTTCGCTATTCTAAAAAAACGGGAAACATCATTAAGTGATGAAATACGTACCGCGTCTTAAAACAAAATATCAGAAAGAAGTTGTGCCTGCTCTCATGGAGCAATTCAACTACACCTCTGTCATGCAAGTGCCGCGCCTGTCCAAAATCTGCATCAATCAGGGTGTGGGTGATGCGACCGGCGATAAGAAACTGGTCGATAACGCCGTAGTTGAAATGACCACCATTGCGGGTCAGAAGGCTGTGCCGACCAAAGCGCGCACTTCCGTATCGAACTTTAAACTTCGGGAAGGCATGCCCATCGGTGTGCGGGTAACGCTGCGCGGCGAGCGCATGTACGAGTTCCTCGACCGACTGATCTCCATCACCCTTCCACGTGTACGCGACTTCCGCGGCGTGAATGACAAATCATTCGACGGACGCGGCAACTACACGATCGGTGTGACAGAACAGATCGTATTCCCTGAAATTGACATCGACAAGGTGTCGAAAATACTGGGTATGGATATCACTTTCGTGACGTCTGCCCAAACGGACGCCGAGGCATTCGCACTGCTGAAAGAAATCGGTATGCCGTTCGTAAAGCGATAAACAACGTCAATCATTATCAACTCGATAAAGAGAAATGGCAAAAAAATCCGTCATAGCCCGTGAGAGAAAGCGCCAGCGCCTGGTGGCCAAATATGCCTCCCTGCGCAAAGCACTCAAAGAACAGGGTGATTACGATGCCCTCGACAAACTGCCGCGCAATTCCAACCCGATCCGCCTGCACAACCGTTGCCTGCTGACCGGTCGCCCGAAAGGCTACATGCGTAAATTCGGAATCTGCCGTGTGAAGTTCCGCGAAATGGCTTTGTACGGCAAAATACCGGGTATCACCAAGGCATCCTGGTAAGCTGACTTCATTGTTCGTACCTATTGCCACTATAGCAGTGGTCGCAGGTTCGGACAATCAACAATAATAAATTATCAATTATTGATAAAATGCACGTTACTGACCCGATAGCAGACTATTTGACCCGCATCCGCAACGCGCAGATGGCTGGTCATCGTATCGTCGAAATTCCGTCGTCCAAACTTAAAAAGGCGCTTACGGAAATTCTGTACGATCAGGGTTATATACTCAAATACGCGTTCGAGGAGAAAACGCCCGAGAACAAGCAGGGGCTGATCAAGATCGCCCTGAAATATGATCCGACCACTAAAAAGCCGGTGATTCGTGAACTCGTGCGTGTAAGCCGCCCGGGATTGCGCAAGTTCTCCGGAGCGACGGACATCCCGCGTGTTTTTAACGGCCTGGGCACGATGATCGTGTCTACCTCCAGAGGGGTTATGACCGATAAAAAAGCCCGTGAAATGAATGTAGGCGGAGAATTGCTCTGCTACATTTCCTGATCAACCAAGCATTCTGAACTTAAGAACTCATTTGCGATATGTCACGCATTGGTAAATTGCCGATAAGCATCCCCGGAAAAGTCGAAATTTCGATAGCCTCGGATAACACGGTTACGGTTAAAGGCCCGAAAGGTTCGCTTTCTCAAAAGATTGACCCGGATATCCAGGTCAAAATTGAAGACGGCACCCTCACGGTAGCCCGCCCCACCGAGCAGAAACGCCACAAATCGCTGCATGGCCTTTACCGCGCACTGATCAACAACATGGTTGTCGGTGTGAACGAGGGGTACACCAAGGAAATGGAGGTGATCGGTGTAGGTTATCGCGTTGAAAACCAGGGTAATATCCTGACGCTCACGATCGGTTTTTCCCACCCGGTTATGTTTGCCATACCGCCGGAAATCAAGTTGACGACGGCCATGGAAAAAGGTTCGCCGCCACTCATCCGCCTCGAAGGTATCGACAAGGAACTGATTGGTCAGGTATGCGCAAAAATTCGCTCGTTCCGCAAACCCGAGCCTTACAAAGGAAAGGGTATCATGTTCAAGGGTGAGCAAATCCGCCGCAAAGCAGGCAAAACCGCCGGTTCCAAGAAATAATAAAACATCAATGCTTTTCCGGTCGGAAATCGGGATCGCCTAAATTGATACACCATACAATGAAACTATCAACACAGCAAAGCCGCCGTCGCATTCACCTGCGTATTCGCAAGAAGGTGAACGGAACAACAGAACGCCCGCGTCTTAGCGTCTACCGCTCCAATAAAGAGATTTATTGCCAGCTGATCGACGACACGAAAGGACACACAATTGCCGCCGCAGGCTCCCTGGGCCTCACGTCGGGCAATAAAACCGAACGGGCAGCAGAGGTGGGCAAGATGATCGCTGAAAAAGCAAAAGCCGCCGGTATTCAAAATATCGTTTTTGACCGCGGCGGATACCGCTATCACGGCCGGGTAAAAGCCCTTGCCGACGGCATTCGCGAAGCAGGTTTGCAGTTTTAATTTTGATTACAATTCTCACATTAGCACATAAAACAAAATGGCTAAGCAAGAAAGAGATAGAGATAACCGCACCTCCGATGAGTCGGGTCTCAAGGAAAAACTCGTGTCGCTCAATCGCGTGGCGAAAGTTACCAAAGGCGGCCGTACGTTCAGCTTCGCTGCTGTAGTCGTTGTCGGCGACGGCAAGGGCCAGGTTGGCCAGGGCCTCGGTAAAGCACGCGAGGTGTCGGAAGCAATTGCCAAAGCGGTCAATGATGCAGAAAAGAACCTCATCAAGGTTCCGATCCTCCACGGCACGATCCCGCACGAGGCGCACGGCAAGTTCGACGCCGGTCGCGTGTTGATCAAGCCGGCTGCTCCCGGTACAGGTGTAATTGCCGGTGGCGCTATGCGCGCTGTGCTTGAAATGGCAGGCGTTCACGACGTATTGGCAAAATCGCAGGGATCTTCCAACCCGCACAACGTGGTCAAAGCCACACTCGCTGCCCTGGCCAGCCTGCGCAGTCCGGTGGAAGTAGCCCGCCAACGCGGTATTTCGCTGGAAAAACTCTTCAACGGCTAAAACCCGATATTGCAATGAGCAAGGTAAAAATTACGCTGGTAAAAAGCCCCATCGACAAAACCAAACGTCAGAAAGCAACGCTGGTCGCGTTGGGTTTCCGCAAGGTAAACCAGACGGTCGAACACGCCGCAACGCCCCAGATTCAGGGCATGCTGCGGGTGGTACAACACCTCGTTCAGGTTGAAAACGCCTGAACCTGAAATTCAAAATTGAAATTCAACCAAAAACCTGTCGGCAATACATTCCAGCAGGTTTTCATATCGAATAAGAACAACGATGGAACTCTCTAATCTTCGTCCGGCACAAGGTTCTGTAAAAACGCGGAAGCGCATTGGTCGCGGCACAGGTTCGGGTCGCGGCGGAACGTCCACACGGGGCCACAAAGGCGACAAGGCGCGCAGCGGTTCGAAAGAAAAGCGCCACTTTGAAGGTGGCCAAACGCCTATGCAGCGCCGCCTGCCCAAGCGCGGTTTCCAAAACATCAACCGCGTTGAGTACATTCCGCTCAACCTGGGCAAACTGGAAGAACTGGTGAAGAAAACCGGTAACAATACGCTGGATGTCGAAGCGCTGGTTGCCGCAGGTGTGGCAAAAGCCAGCGAAAAGATCAAGGTGCTGGGCAACGGCAAACTGACTTCGAAAGTGAGCATCAAAGTACACGCTATTTCGGCCTCTGCCAAATCTGCTGTGGAAGCAGCCGGCGGAAGCGTTGAACTCGTTTAAATTCTACTTCGTAAATGAAACTGTTTACGGTTATCAAAAATATCTGGAGCATTAAGGAACTCCGCCAGCGCATCCTGTTCACGCTTGCGCTGTTGCTTATTTATCGCGTGGGTACGTTCGTAGTGCTTCCGGGTGTGGTACCTGCCGCCCTTGAAAAAAGTGCGCAGAATCGCAATGCAAACGACCTGCTCGGCCTGATCAATATTTTTACAGGCGGTGCATTCGACAACGCGGCTATTTTCGCCCTTGGCGTAATGCCGTATATCACGGCTTCTATTATTGTTCAGCTGCTCGGCTTTGCTGTGCCCTATTTCCAGCGCCTGCAAACCAAAGAAGGCGAAAGCGGCCGCAAACGCCTCAACCAGATCACCCGTATCCTTACCGTGGCGATCACCCTGGTTCAGGGCGGCGGCTACCTTCAACTTATTCGCAGCATCCCCGGAGCCGTTTCGCCCGAAATACCCGACAGCCTTTTCTGGTTTACCAATATCATCATCCTGACTGCCGGAACGATATTCTGTATGTGGCTTGGCGAACGCATCACCGACAAGGGCATCGGCAACGGTGTCTCGCTGATCATCCAGGCGGGCATTATCGCCCGGCTTCCCCAGGCTTTTGTGTTCGAATTCCAAAACCTGTTTGGCGACAACCGGCCCTTGCTGTTCCTGCTTGAACTCGCATTTTTCTTTGTCATCGTCCTGGCGACGATACTGGTGATACAGGGCGTACGCAGAATTCCCATACAGTTTGCCAAGCGAATGGTCGGGCGATCCGGGACTTCCCTGCCGACTGCCGGCGCCCGCGATTACCTGCCGCTGAAAGTAAACTCTGCCGGCGTTATGCCGATCATCTTTGCGCAGGCACTGATGTTCCTGCCGGCAACAGTAATTCAATACGTATCGGGCAGCCAGGTAGATACCGGCCGCGTACACATGTTCAGCGACATCTACTCGATGGGCTATAACATCGCGTTTTTCCTGCTGATCGTGATCTTCACCTATGTATATACGGCACTGATGATCAACCCGACCAACTACGCCGAATACCTGAAACGCAGCAACGCCTTTATCCCGGGCGTGAAACCCGGAGAAGCCACGTCGGAATATATCGACAATATCATGACGCGGATCACGCTCCCGGGCGCCGTATTCCTCGGCCTGATCGGTATTTTGCCCTCTATTGCAGCCACATTGGGCGTCAACCAACAATTTGCACTTTTCTTTGGCGGTACTACCCTGCTTATCATGGTTGGTGTTGCCCTCGATACACTCCAGGTCATTGAAAGTTACCTGCTCACGCAGAAATACGATGGCCTGATTAAATCCGGTCGGATACAGGGACGCGCTTCATCGGGCGTTCAGATAGGCCAACCGCAATAAAATGACAGGACTTTTTGCGAGCGGACAGGAAGGCAAACGAATCTTCCACAAGACAAACGACGAGATCGAGTTGATCCGCGAAGCTAACCTGTTGGTATCAAAAACGTTGGGATTGGTCGGTAGCATGCTGAAGCCTGGTGTTACAGGAAAAGTTATCGACAAGGCCGCAGAAGAATTTATCCGCGACCATAAAGGACGCCCTGCTTTTAAAGGCTACGGTCCCGAACATAATCCTTTTCCCAGCTCGCTTTGTGTGTCGTACAACGATATTGTGGTACACGGCATACCGGGCGACCGCGAATTCAAGGAAACCGATGTCGTATCGGTGGATTGCGGCGTCGAACTGGAAGGCTATTTCGGCGATGCTGCTTTTACGTTCGCTTTTGCAGGGGTAGATGAAATGACGATGGACCTGCTGCGTGTGACGTACACTTCCTTATATAAGGGAATTGAACAGGCGGTACACGGCAAACGGATCGGCGATATTTCGTTTGCCATCCAGGACTACTGCGAACGCCAGCATGCTTACGGCGTAGTGCGTGATCTGGTAGGGCACGGCGTCGGGCGCTCCTTACACGAAGACCCGGAAGTGCCCAACTACGGCAAACGCGGCAAAGGCCCTTTAATGATGGAAGGACTGGTGATTGCCATAGAGCCGATGATCAACCTGGGTGTGCGGGAGGTGTATCAGGACAGCGATGGATGGACCATCCATACGAAAGACCGGAAGCCCAGCGCACACTACGAACACTCGGTTGCGGTCAAAAAAGGGAAGGCTGATATCTTGTCGACACATGAGTTTGTTTTGGATTCAGTAAAAAATAACAATTCTTTGCAGGAAGTTTCCCTAAAAAGTTAGACCTTTGCACCCCGAAATTCACAAGCGCTTTTTATGGCAAAAGACGATATAATTAAACAAGACGGCGAAGTATCGGAGGCTTTATCCAACGCTAACTTCAAGGTTCGTCTGGAAAACGGACACGTTATTCTGGCTACAATTTCCGGAAAAATGCGGATGCACTATATCCGGATTTTGCCTGGAGATAAGGTGTCTGTGGAGATGTCGCCGTATGACCTGACACGTGGAAGAATAATTTATCGATACAAATAGCCCTGAAAATCAACGCATTAGATTGAATTTTTGCAAACTGAATAATACGAACTGTCATGAAAGTCAGACCGTCCATCAAAAAGCGTTCCGTTGATTGCAAAATTGTGCGCCGCAAAGGCAAACTCTATGTGATCAACAAGAAAAACCCGAAGTTCAAACAACGTCAAGGATAACATCCAAACTTAATATTCATACTATGGCACGTATTGCTGGTGTAGATCTTCCCCGGAATAAAAGAGGGGTTATTGGCCTGACCTATATCTATGGTATCGGTCCTTCTACGTCGAAAGCCATCCTGGAGAAGGCGGGTATCGAAGAAAATACCAAAGTCGAAAACTGGACGGACGACAACATCAAGTCTATCTCCATGATTATCGCAGAGGAGTACAAGACAGAAGGTCAGCTCCGCTCGGAGGTGCAGATGAATATCAAGCGCCTCATGGATATTGGATGTTATCGCGGCCTGCGCCACCGTAAAGGGCTTCCCCTTCGCGGACAGCGCACCCGTACCAACGCCCGTACCCGTAAAGGCAAACGTAAAACGGTTGCCAACAAGAAAAAAGCAACGAAATAAAATTAGTTTGAAGTTTGAGGCCTGGAGCCTGATGTTGGTGCAGGGTACAATACACTGCCCATTTCATACTCCGGACTACGAACTGCGAACTCCAAACTTTATCATAAATGGCAAAAGGAGCTGCAAAAAAAGTTGTCAAGCGCAAAGTGAAAATCACGCCGGAAGGAATCGTTTTCATCCAGGCGAGCTTCAACAACATTATTATCTCCATCACGAACAAGCAGGGTGAAGTAGTATCGTGGGCATCTGCCGGCAAGGCAGGATTTCGCGGTTCCAAAAAGAACACGCCCTATGCTGCCCAGGTAGCTGCCAATGACGCTGCCAAAACGGCGTTCGATGCAGGTATTCGTACTGCGGAGGTCTTTGTAAAAGGACCCGGCTCTGGCCGCGAGGCAGCAATTCGCGCCATCGACCAGTCCGGTATCAAGGTAATGGTCATCAACGACGTTACGCCGATGCCCCACAACGGATGCCGCCCTCCCAAACGCCGCAGGGTTTAAGAGCAGGCTGTTCTTCAACCAACATTACTCATTGATCATATTCCAATACAATGGCTCGTTATACAGGACCAACTACCAAGAAAGCACGCTCGTTCGGCGAACCCATCTTCGGGGTGGATAAATACTTTGAGCGCCGTAAATACCCGCCCGGCCAGCACGGCCTGACGCGTAAAAAGAAACAGGCCTCGAACTATTCGCTGCAGTTGACGGAGAAACAGAAGGCTAAGTACACTTATGGTGTGCTGGAGCGTCAGTTCCGCAAGACGTTCAACAGCGCTACCCGTCGCCATGGCGTTACCGGTGAGATTCTGCTTCAATTGCTGGAGGCTCGCCTGGATAACACGGTGTACCGGCTCGGCATTTCCCCGACCCGTCGTGGCGCCCGTCAGTTGGTAGGACACCGCCACATCACGGTCAACGGCTCCATCGTAAATATTCCTTCCTATTCCCTCAAACCGGGCGACGTCATCGCTGTGCGTGGCAAATCCAAAGGTCTTGAAATGGTCACCATGCATGCCGGTTCCAAAACGAACAACGTACGGCAGTTTGGATGGCTCGAATGGAACCCGGACAGTATGCAGGGCAAGTTCCTGGCATATCCGCAACGCGACCAGATACCGGAGAGAATAAATGAACAGTTGATCGTCGAGTTATACTCGAAATAAGATATACAGAACGAAAAGGTTGACGCTCGAAATGGAGTGTCAACCATTTTCGCGTTTAAGCGTTTCAATCCCGGTCTTTCCTTCCGCCCTCAAAAACATTGATTTCCCATCCTTTTCAAATTAGGAGCGTTCTACAATATGAGTATTCTCAATTTCCAGAAGCCCGATAAAATCCTGTTGCAGAAAGCAACTGATTTTGAAGGCACATTCGAGTTCAAACCCCTGGAGCCCGGTTTCGGACAAACAGTGGGTAACTCGCTTCGCCGTGTTCTCCTTTCATCCCTCGAAGGCTATGCCATCAGCGCCGTTCGTATCGGCGGTGTCGACCATGAGTTTGCAACCATCCGCGGGGTGGTCGAAGACGTGGTGGATATCGTGCTCAATATGAAACAGGTACGCCTGAAGCCTGCCGTTCCCGACGAGAAGAATACGCTGGAAAAAATCTACCTGACCATCAGCGGACGGGAAGAATTCCGCGCCGGTATGATCGAAGAGTTCAACAATGTGTTCAAGGTGATGAACCCGGAACTCCTGCTTTGCCGCATGGAGCCTTCTGTCAATCTTGAACTCGAACTGACGATCACCAAAGGCCGCGGCTACCAGCCCGCCGACGACGGCGCCCCCAAAGATGCCGCTATCGGTGTTATTCCGATCGATGCCATCTATACGCCGATCAAAAATGTGGCTTATAAAGTCGAAAACACCCGTGTTGGTCAACGTACCGACTACGAAAAACTGACCATCGACGTTAAAACGGACGGTACGATCCATCCGGAAGAGGCTATCCGCGAGGCCAGCCGCATCCTGATCCAGCACCTGATGCTGATCACCGACGACAATATCACTTTCGATACGCCGGCCAGCCGCGAAGAGAATGTGGTGGATGAACACATCCTGCACATGCGCAAACTGTTGAAGACTTCTTTGGAAGACCTCGACCTCAGCGTTCGCGCATACAACTGCCTCAAGGCCGCCAAGATCAACACCCTCGCCGAACTGGTGAAATACGATACGCATGAACTCCTCAAATTCCGCAACTTCGGCAAGAAATCGCTGGTTGAAATTGAGGAACTGCTCCAGGATAAAGGCCTGACGTTCGGCATGGACCTGGCCAAATACAAACTGGACGAAGAATAATTTTTTTAATGATGAATTATGAATGATAAATGATGAGTGCCTTGTGCGATTCAGCCATTTATATTCCATGCATGATTCGTTGTTGATCAAGCATCATTTTCAAAAGCGTGGTAACCGTTGAGCAGTATTCAAGATGAAGAACCAATGATGAATAATTCATCATTCATCATTCATCATTCGAATATTTGCCCCGGTGCCGCCACCTAAACAACAGGTACCCGTAACATGAGACACGGAGACAAAATTAACAACCTCGGACGCACTGCGTCGCACGGCCGCGCCCTTCTGGCGAACATGGCGATCTCGCTGATCGAGCACAAACGCATCACCACCACACTGGCAAAAGCCAAAGCGCTTCGCCGTTATGTGGAGCCACTCGTGACGAAGTCGAAAGACAACACGACCCACTCCCGCCGGGTTGTATTCAGTTACCTCCAAAACAAGGAGGCTGTCAACGAACTGTTCAGCACTGTTGCTGAAAAAATCGGCGACCGTCCGGGCGGATATGTGCGCGTCATTAAACTTGGATTTCGTCGCGGCGACGGCGCTGAAACAGCCATGATCGAATTCGTTGATTTCAACGATACCTACAAGCCCAATGCAGGCAAGGTTCGCCAGGCGAAAAAGACGCGTCGCGGTGGCCGGAAGTCGGCAGTAGCAGCACCGGTCGCAGTGGCCGAAGCACCTGCTGAAGAGATGCCCGTTGTGGAAGAAACAGCAGTTGATGTAGTGGCTGACGAACCGACAGTGGAGACTGCAGCGGAACAGGTGGAGGAAACACTGGCGGCTATGGGAATGCCCGTTGCTGAAGCGGTTGCTGAAGTAGTAGAAGCCGATGTTGTAGAAGAGACGGTGGCCGATGCTGCTGATGTAGTGGCAGACGAAACGCCTGAAACACCGGCCGACGAGGCTTCCGAAGAAGAGAAAAAGGACGACACGGAGGCTTGATTAGCCCCTTTGTTCCTGAAAATATAAAAGGCGACGCCCGGTTTCGGGTGTCGCCTTTTTTGCGTTTAGACATGAGCCATCCCAAATTTTGCAATTGATTTTGGAGAAGTCAAATATTTACAGATCTGTTACATATTTTCTCCTACCGGTGAATCCTGTTCACCAAATGCTCCACCACATAGCGCTTCATATTGGTCTGAAAATCTTCGGCGCGCGTTTCCAGTCTCTTCACCATGATACTGACGATGATACCGAGAACAATAGCCAGTATGGTGGTAAAAAACGCCGTTCCCATCGAATCGATCAAAGCCTGGATGTCAGTTGAGGTAACCGACGGGATCGGAGGCGTTGCAGCGGCAGTAGTCGTGGTCGCAGTGCCTGGCTGAATAGTGGCCACTGCCACCGGTTGTGCTTGCCCCATGCTCAGGATAGCGGCTGCCATACCGAGGACGGTACCCAGAAATCCCAGTGCCGGAATCAGGGTCTGACAGGTACTGATCAGCCAGAATTCCTTTTCAAAGGTTTTGCGCTGCATCTCGCTGATTGTTTCCACCATGGCAAGGGTTTCTCCGGTAGAACTCTCGGCGCGAAATTTTGTCGTGGCCTGCTTGATCAGGTCGGTCAGCATACGCGGACCGGTGCGGCGCTCGGTTTCAATGACCTCCAGTTTGATGCGGTTTACATCCTCGGGTAAAGCACATATTGTTCGGTTTCCGGCAACAGTTTCGCCATGTAGGCGCTTTCTTCCGATTGGATGCGTTGGTGCAAGGCTTGCACGCCGAAAACACAAATGAAGAATGCGGCGAATGTGGCCGCCTGAATTAAGCCGGAAGGCAGTTTTCCGCCCATGGCGAAAAAGAAGGTTTCCAGGGACGACCCCGGCGCCGTGTTGTAATAGCCAAAGGCAGCGACAGCAGTGATCAAACAGGCGATGCCGGTACCGGCGATGATTTGCAGATTTTTATTGGAAAACATGATTGTAGTTTTTTTTGTGTGAATGACGAAATGAAGAATGACGAACCCTTTATCCCCATTTTCCCGATCTGCCGCCCGAAGGTTTTCTCACGGGTTGCGGCGCCGGCTGACTTGCCGGCTGGGGATCGGTCGATGCCGGGTTGTTTTCGGGCTTGACGGCCGCAGGTAGTCTGGACTGGTATTCCAGGTTGGCGGCGTTGATCCTGAAATAGCCCGCAGGTACCCAATCGCTTCCGGAGACCGTGAAGTTGCCGAAGGAATAGGTCTGCGTTTTTTGTCCGGGCGGGATCATTTTTCCATACAGGCTGAACGGTTTTGAGCCGCCGCCGCGTTGTCCCTTTTTTACCCGGACCAGTACTTCATACATGCCTGGCTGTATTTCGTTCTGGTAGAAATAGGTCAGGTTCTTTTCGTACTGGAATTCGTTGTTCTGGTACTTGCTGGCGCGGGTGGGTTTCCAGCTGCGGTTGCCCTGGCGCAGCATGAACTCCACGGATGCCTTGGCCTGGTCCGTCTGTTGCAGCAGGATCACCACCGCTCCCTTGGTTTGTTTGAGGAGGTCGACGGCAACCGGATCCTGTGGCGGTGAGGGCGGCACCGGTTTTGTGGCTGGCTGTCCGGGTTTTGTGGTTTGCTTTGTACCACCGGGTCGTTGTTTTGTGGCGTTGCCGGCTGCGGCTTGCGCCACCAGGCGCCAGGCTCGACAGGTCTTGGTCTGGCGACGGCCTGCTTTTTTTCGGCCTCTTTCTTTTGCTCCAGTCCGCCCTTCCCGGGCGGGGCGACGGGCACCGGCGGCACACCGGACAGGCGCGTATGCAGGAAGTTCAGAATGATGAACACCCCCAGCGCACCGGTCAGGATGTCGAGTGCCGACACAAAGAGCGGGTTGAATGCTTTATTCGTCATGGCTTGCGATGTTTGAAGGTTGGCGGGTTTTAGGGTGTGTATTGGTGGATTTTGACAATTTGTGATGGGGTGAGGCCTGTATTTTAGCGTTGCAGTGTTCGCAGCGTTCGGCCTCGGCAGCATTCGGGTGGTGGCAGTTCCAGCAGGAAACGGTTGTTTGAAGTTTGGCTGCCTTCGGTTTCGGGCTTTCCGGAAGTTTATAGTTGCAGTGGCCGCATCGCGCCACACTGGTTGGTGGCGTTGCGTGGCCGCAATTCGGACAGTTCATGACAGGTTTGTTTTTGTGTGAGCGGACAGGTTGTCTTTTGACAAGATTTGCGTGATCGACAGGGGTTTTCTGGATGACTGGATTAACAGGATCGACGGGATTTGACAGGGTCGACAGGATCGAAAGGATTGGCAGAATTGACAGGATCGACGGGATTTGACAGGGTCGACAGGATCGAAAGGATTGGCAGAATTGACAGGATGACAGGATTTGACAGGATTAACAGGATCGACGGGATTTGACAGGATTAATAGGATCGACGGGATTTGACAGGATTAATAGGATCGACGGGATTTGACAGGATTAACAGGATTAACAGGATCGACGGGATTTGACAGGATTAACAGGATTAACAGGATCGACGGGATTTGACAGGATTAACAGGATTAACAGGATCGACGGGATATTATGAATATTATTTATGATGTTGATCCTGTCGATCCTGCAAATCTGTCAAAAAACGACCTGTTGATGCCTTATTGGCCGATATAGTGCATGTATGACACCCCGATGAGGAAGTTGCGGTTTTTCAATCCGTCGACGTTCAGGTTCTTCAGTCCGTGGGTATAGCGCAGGTCGAGGCCGATCTCTCCGTTTTCCAGCAGGAAGATCAATCCGGCGCCGGCGTTGAGGCTCAGGTCGAAGCTCTTGTAGTTGTCGTAGCGACCCGACCCCATTTCGATCTGGTATTCCGAGCGATCCGTCTGGTTGTCGACGGCGCCGTCGGTTGCCGGAAACTCTACGGTGGTCTCTTCCCTGCCTTTGCCGTTGAGGCCGAAGGAAAGGGCGGGCCCGAGTGCGACATAGGCGCCGATGTTGCCGCCGCCGAAGTTTTTCTCCACCATCAGCGGGATGTCGATATAGTTGAGCGTTTCTTTTTTGCGGTAATCGACCACCTTGTAATCAGCGGGGTAGCCGAAGTCGGGGCCGTCCCAGTAAATGCTGCTTTCACTGCTGAGGTTGGCGCCGCGTTGGGTGAAGGCGATTTCAGGCTGCAGGGTAAAGCGATTGCCGAGGTTGATCTCTACGAAGGCGGCCAGACTGGCGCCGGGGCGCAATGCCGCATCGTATATATCGTTGTATTCCTTCGTCAGTTTATAAGTGGAAAGACTGACGCCCGGACGGATACCGATGCCACTCAACTGAGCGTTCAGCAGGTTGGCGAGGAGGAGGCAAAGCGGAAGCAAAAACAATTTTTTCATGACTTTAAATTTTGTGCGTGATGATTTTCGATTGATTTGTGCTTCTTTGTGTAGTCGCTCGCCGATAAGTAACCAAGGGCTTTGTTTTTTAGGAAAATGCTAACAAAAACATCCTTTAATGGGTGTCAAACGTTAAGAAACCCTTACCAAACTGGCAAATCATACTTCTCCTGTCCGTTCAATTCTTCAATGGTCCAGGTGATACCTTTCCCAAAATCACGGGCAGACTTGCCGTTTTTTCAACATTATCCCCTTCGGACTGGTTACCTTTTTACTTTTACCTGCACTAATGAGCATAAACACCAACTGGACCGACGAAACATTGCTGGCGGCCATTATTGGCGGCGGGCAGGCGCGTGAAAACGCCCTCCGCCACCTGTACCTGCTGCCGGGCCTGCGCGAGACGGTCCATCGTTTTGTGCTGGACAATGGCGGCAACCGCAGCGATGCCCAGGATATGTTTCAGGAGGCGCTGGTGCTGTTCGACCGCAACCTGCGGGAAGGACGATTTGAGGGTAAAAGTGCCTTGAAGACCTATTTTGTGGCCATCGCCAAATGGCGCTGGGTGACCATACGGCGACAACAGGGGCGTTTTCAGGAGCTTTCTCCGGCGCAGTACGACGGTGAAGTGGAAAGCCCCGAAGCCGAAACGCTCCGCGTCGAGCACCGCGAACTATTGGCAAATGCGATGGGGCAGATTGGCGATCGCTGCCGGGAATTGCTCCGGTTGTACCAGTTGGAATACGCCATGGAAGAAATTGCGCAGCAAATGGGCTATTCCGGCGCCGATGTGGCCAAAAAAGAGGCATACCGCTGCCGGATGAAACTCCGGGAGTACCTGGAAAAACACCCGTTATAAAAACCAAGTCAGTTTAACCGCACCAACTTCAACCCGCAACCCGTAAACCCGCAACCTCCTTTAACATGATCCGCGACGAACACCTTTTCGACAAGATTGAGGCCTACCTTCGGGGGAAAATGCCCCCTTCGGACGCCGCTGCTTTCGAGGCGGACATGGCTGCCAATCCCGAACTGGCGGCAGAGGTGCAGCAGCACCGCATCGAACGGCAGGGCCAGGAATGGCTCGTCGAGCGCGACCTGTTGTCCAAAATGAACACCTGGGAGCGCGACCTGGCGCCGCAGGCTCCTATGCGGGTGACCTTTGTACGCCGCTGGTGGGCAGTTGGCGTTGCGGCAACACTGATATTGGGCGTATTCGGCTGGTGGCTCCTGCAGCCGCAGACGGATATTGGCGGTCCGCCGCCGATCGCCAATGCGCCCCAACCGGCCCCGCAGGTTAAATCGCCATCTAAAAAAACGCCTCGCCCGGCCCAACGCCCGCCGGGTTCCGGTACGGGAACAGACAGCCGCGATTTAACGGAGACAGCCACACCCCAACCCGCCAGGCCGACACCCGACAACCAGCAGCCCGCAGTTGATTTCGAGGCCCTCGCCGATACCTACTACCGCGAAGCGGATTTTATGCAACAGCAGTCCGGCAGCCCGGCAGACCCTTCCGGTTACGGGGAAGCCCTGGACAGTTACAAATCCGGCAAATATTCCGATGTGGAAAAACTGCTCAGCCGTTCTAAGAAAAACGACCTGAACGTGCTGAAAAACAAAGAGTTGCTGGCACATTCCCTCTACCAGCGCGGGCGCTATGCGGAAGCAACATCGTACTTCCGTCAATTGGCCGGCGCGAAAGACAAGGTCCTCGCCGAACGCGCCGAATGGGCCCTGGCATTGACCCTGCTGCACCGCATGCCTGCTGAAAAAAACGGCGTTGAGCAGCATCCTGAACAGGATTGGGTCGAAACAGGGACATGCCTTTTACGACAAAGCCGTCGAACTGAAAAAGCGCTTGCAGTTGTAATCCCGGAAATTCTGGTAAAAATTCACCCAAAGTGTTTTGCAGAATCCCAGGACGTGTATCTTTGCACCCGCTTCAAGTAAAAGGGGGATTAGCTCAGCTGGCTAGAGCGCTTGCATGGCATGCAAGAGGTCATCGGTTCGACTCCGTTATCCTCCACGTTGATTATCAGGGCGTTACGCAATTTTGCGTAACGCCCTTTGCGTACCTGCAAGCCCCCCCCCCCCACCCCGCACCCCTTTCCCCCGAAGAAATACCCCCCGGGGCCCCCCCCCCCCCCGCATACCCAAAAAAAACCAAACATACCCCCCCCCCCCCCCCCCCCCCGATTACCCCCCCTTTTTTTTGCCCACCCCGCCCCCCCCCCCCCCCCCCCCCCCCCCCCTCCCCCCCCCCCCCCGCCCAAGGGGAAAAAAAAAGGGACCCCCCCCCGGGGGCTCTTTGGAAAGGGGGAGGGGGAGCTTTCCCGCCCTTCCCCCCCCCCCCCCCGCATAGGGGGAGTATTTTTTCAACGACCCGCAAAGACCACCACCAAAGGGGGGCCCCCCCCCCGGCCCGCCGCCGCGGGGGGGGGGGGGGGGGGGTTTTTGGGGGCGGGGGTGTGGGGGGGGGGTTAAAACCCCCTAAAAAAAGGCCCCCCTTTTCCCCCAAAAAGGGACCCGCAAAATTTTTCGGGGGGGGGTGGGGGGGGGGGGGCCCCCGGGGGGGGGTTTTGGGGTTTTTGGGGGGGGGCCGGGGGGGTTTTTGCTTTTTTTTTTTTTTTTGGGGGGGGGGGGTTGCTTGGGGGGCCGCGGGGGGGCGGGGGGGCTCCGCGGGGGGGGGGGAGTTTTTTCCCCCGGGGGGGAAAACCCACCCGGCACCACCACCCCCCCGCCCCCCCCTTTTCCGTTTCGCCCCCCCCCCCCCCCCCCCCGCCCCTTTTTTTTTTTTCCCGGGGGGGTTTTTTTTGGGGGCTGGGCCCCCAAACCCCCCGGGGGGCGGCCGGGGGGGGTTTTTGGGGGGGGGGGGGGCCGGGGGGGGAGGGGGGGGGGGGGGCGGGGGGGGGGGGGGGGTTTTTTGGGAAAACCTTTTTCCCCCTGTTTTTTCCGAAGTCAATCCGCGCCCGATTCACTTCACGTAGCGTTGTCTGGTGAATCTGCGGACAATGAGCTACGCCGCGAGGAAAGGAACCTTCACCCGCCCGATCTGACCCTTTTCCCGTTCCGGTATTCCACCACATCTGCTTTTTTGAAGCCCAGTTCCCTTGCGGCGGCCTGTTTTTTCCGCGCGTCTTCCGCATCGGTAATGCCGCCGAGCAGGATGCGCAGGTAAGGGCGCCCGTCGAGGGATATCTCGTCGGTATACACCGTACCGAGTGTTTCGAGCGGGGCTATTTGCTCCTGCCGGAACCCGGATACCGGCAACACGTCTGCCATGATGAAAACATAATTGCCTTTTCCCGGCACAGATTGCGGTGTGAGCGGGATTGAGATCGCGGGTGTATTCTGTACGGCAGTGTCGCGTGAGATAGCCGGAACCGCCTCCTGCTCGCCCGGGCTGACGGCTGCCACTATACCCGGTATCATGGTTTGCAGGTCTTTTTTGCGTTCGGAGCAAGGGCCGGAATCGCCTTGTTTTGCCACTTTCAGTTGATCCCAAAACCGGAGGCTTTCCTGAACATCGTAGCCCGCCGCGCGCATAAAGACCAGGGCAAGCCGGTCGGCCTCTGCCTCGTCGGCATCCCGATAATTTTGCGCCGGCGCAGTGTTGAAATTTTCCAGGCAGGCCCACGCGCGGGCGCCACCGGGCGCACCGGCGGGTGCGTTGCGCTCGCGGCGCCTGGGCCGGTGCCCGGAAAGTACATGCCCGATGGCGTGCCCTACGAGGTAGGCGAGTTGGTCGTCGGTAGCAGTCCTATCAGCAAGGCCGGAATACACGCCGACCTTGCCGGATGGCAGGGCATAAATGGCGGTTTCATTGGCGTCGATCAACTGGTAATCCCAATCGATGGCGATGAATTTCCCGGATAAACCCTGGTCCCGGTAATACCGCCCGGCGTTGGCGATGACCCGGGTGGCAACGGTTTCCAGCCGCCTGGCAGACGAGGGGTTTGTCCCTGTGTTTTTTGATATTTCGGTATGGTCGGTTGGCGCTGCGGCGTAGGCCTTGTTGTCCTGGGCTTTTAATGTGGCGCCGAGGCAAAGCGCTGCCCCGACGACCACTGAGCGGATCAGTGCGTTTTTCATGGTGTGGAGTGGTTGGTTGTGGAACATTTGTTGGTTGGTTCAGCGAGGGGGATTTACTGAGCGTCTCACTGCCAGTGAGACGCTCAGTAGGGGACTTTTCAGCCTCGCGCTGACGAGGGGTGACTTAAAAATTACTATTTTTTTAATTCTTGCTTTCATTTGGAGGCATTATTCTTGCTTTTATCACTCCTTCGAGAAGATTTGTCCCACCTTTTTCTCCTGCCTCATTTCCTATATGCTTTAATAATTGCTTTGCTCCTGATGTTACTGTTCCTATAAGTCGTTTCGTCGCATTCTCGGCTTGCTTAACAGTTTCACTGCGCCCAAGTTTTTTTAATGCAGATTGAACATTGTTTTTAACCGCTTCAATTTTTTTTCCACTACCAGACCTCCCACTACCCATCCATGCAGAAACTCCGGATGAAATGCTGCTGTTGAGTAGTACGTCTGATATTTTTAAATTTCCAGATTCATCATAATTATCATCTGAATTGATTTCTTTTAATGTATTTCCAATAAAATCAAGCCCTAACTTTCCAATGGGCGAATTAAGGAGTTTGCCAACTTTTGATGTAGTTGATGCTCCAGGAAGTACGGCTGACACAACTGCCGCTTTTCCTCCCTCATAGAGTGCATTACCCCAGTTTATCCCTTGAAATGCGGTAGAAACATCCTTGCCCGACAACAGGCTCCCTGCAAAATCAAATCCTACTTCAAGACCAAAGGCCACTGTCCCTTCGACAATTGCACTAAAGATTTCCCTCCCATCCGGATCCACATACTTCACCGGATTCAACATCGTATAGTTATACGGACTCCACCCCGGATACTTCTCCGCCAAAGGATCCACACTCACCCAGATCGACAGTTTCGGGTCGTAGTAGCGGGCGCCGTAGTAGTAGAGGCGCGTTTCGGCGTCGTATTCCTTGGCGTTGTAGAGATAGGGCTGGGCGGGGTCGGAGTTGAGGTGTTCTTCTACAAAGGTTTCGCCGAAAGGCAGGTATTCCACGTGCTGGCGGAGTTTGCCGTTGAAAGCCGTGACATACCCTGTGCTGCCGAGGTGGTCGGGGTGGTAGTAGTACATGTTGGCCTCGTAACTCTGTTCGCTGCCGGGTACCAGGTTGAAGCCGGCTTTGACGTTGTCGTTGGTTTCCAGCGGCTTGTTGTACCAGTATTGATTGGGTTTGCCCTCCTGGTATACCGCTTCGTCGGCCGGCAAAAGCGGATGCGGCGGATTATCCGGTGTGGGCGGCGCCGGATTGCCGAGGACGGCTGCCTGTGCGAGCAGTTTCATTTTTCCCTGGTAATTGATATTGCCGGCCGTGATATAGGATGAGTCGATCTGATCCGTGGCCAGAAACTTCAGGTCGCCCGCGGCGATTTTGCTGAGGAAGCGCTGGCTTTCGATGTAGTAGTGCTTGGTCAGTTGCTTGGCCCTGCCCACGGTGTACGCACTGGGGTAGGTGGTGAAGTTGTCGCGGTGGTTCACCATGCCCGCCGGGGCGCCGTCGGTGTAGGCGATACTCATGCCGCCGTGGCTTTTCACGATGCGCTCGCCGCCGGCGTCGTAGGTGTACTGGCTCACATAACCGTCTTCCCAGATGTCGCGGATGCGGTTTTCCTCATCCCAGCGGATGAACCGGTTGCGGTTGGTGATGTCTTCCGTCCAGCCCGTCATGTTGCCGTTGGCGTCGAACTGGTAGTTCAGGTTGCCGATCTTTAGCGGCACATGCGGCCGGTTCTGGTCGTAATCATACGCCTGGGTGTAGGATGTGGGAGTTTGTGTGAGGCCGTCGCGGAGGTGATTTTGCGTCTTTTTCCGGATGTTGTGCAGGTCGTCATACTGCATGTCCAGGGTAAAACTTTCCTTGCTGTACGGGCCGGTCCAGTTTCCGGAGGCTTCTGTGAGCCGGTACAGTTCGTCGTATTTGTAGGTGTACGAAGCGGGGCCGCCCATTTCGCCGTCCTTGATCGGTGCGATGTTGTTCAGCGACAGGATGTTGCCCACGGCGTCGTATTCGTAGCGGTTGTCCATGAACGTGCGGCCGTCGGCGTTGGTCACGGTCATGGTTTGGAGTCGGCGGCGGTCGTCTTCGTAGGTGTAAACGGTTTCCGTGCCGTTGCCGTAGCGCAGGAAGGTACGCTGCTCGAATTTGTCGTAGCCGAGTCGTCCGACGAATTCCGTGTTGATGCCCGAACGGCTGCTGTTTATACCCGACAGTTTGCCGGCTTTGTTGTAGCGGTATTTCACGACTTCACCGTCGGGATAGATCATGGTGTCGATGCGGTTCCAGGTGTCGTAGCGGGATTCGGACACGTAGGTGATGAGGCGGAGGTTGCTCACCAGTACGGTACGGATGTTTTTCACCACCTCGCCCAGGGGGCCGAAAAAGTATTCCTGCCCGCCGCTGGCGTCTTCCTGGAGCCATACCCGGCCGGCGCGGTGGTGTTTGTCGCCGGGTTTACCGTAGGTATAGCGCACCATGTTCTGGTAGTTTTTCGGGTAATCGATCTGTACAAGCCGCTCGAAATCGTAGGTGTAGCGGATCGACTGGTTGTCGGCGCGGGTATTGGGCGTGGTTTTGGCGATCAGATTTCCGACGAGGTCGTATTCAAATTCCGTCCGTCCGGCGTCGGGGTGTTTGACGCTGAGCCGGCGGCCGAGTTGGTCGTAGGTGTATTCCGTAACGTTACTCCCGTTGTCGGTCACACGAAGCAGTTCGGACAGGAGGTTGTAACGGAAATCTGTCCAGATGTCGCCGTTTGGTCCTTCGTCTTTCACTGCCCGGGTGCGGTTGCGGATGTCTATGTACGTTTCCTTTTTGCTGTTCAGCGGGTCGGTTTCCGTTGTTTTGAAACAGGTATAGCCGCTGTTGTCTTTGTCGATGCTGTAAATGCTGGTCGTTTTCGCGCCATCCGGCAGGGTCACCGCGGTTTTGCGGTCGAGCACATCGTAGTCGGTGATGGTTGGCGGTACTCCGTCCAGGTCTGTTTTGAAGGTAATGTTCCCTCCGCCGATGTTTTCCGTGACGGGGTAGTAGTTTTTCACTGTCCGCCCGAAAGCGTCGAAGATCACACGCCCGGAAACGATCATCACCGGCTGGTCGGGCTGGTTTTTATCCACAAACAGGGAACCCGTTTTTTTCACCTGAACGGGTCGTTGCAGGCCGTCCATGAACGTGATCGTCACGATCTCGCCGTTGTTGGCCGGGTCGAAGTGTTTGGTCGTGGCATAAGGCACCGGCGCGTCGGGGTTGTAGGAGTTGACGATGGTAAAGGGCAGTCCCTTGGCCAGTTCATAAGGCCCGACGACGGTATCGATACGTCCCTTGGCATCGAGCGAATACACGATGCGTTGTTTGTTCATGTCAATGCTTTCTACGACCTGTCCGAAGGCGTAATCGTAGGCGCTTTGCGATTCGTACCCGTAAGCGTCTTTTACGTTGGTGACATACGTCTGTACTTCCGGGTCATAGGTGTATTCGTAGAACAGTCTTTCCCCGTTGGCATTTGCCGGGCGGGTGAGTTTTTGGAGGTTGCCGTTCGCTTCATATACCATGTCGTACACGGCGGCATTGTCAGGATCGAGGTACTGACGTATCTGCGTGACATTGCCCTTGCCGTCGATGGCGGCTTCGCGGTAGCGCAGGCGGTCGCCGCCGAAGTCCAGCACTTCGATGGATTTGGGCATCGAGAGGATGTAGGGTGCGGCGAGGGTGTGGTATTCAATTTTTGCCGTCAGTACGTCTTCCGGAGTGCCGTCGCCATAGTCGGTATATTGAACGACGTTGCCCGTATTATCGTAAGTGTATGCAATGCGGTTGCTCAGGCCTGCGGCCGTATCGCCTTCGTAAAACAGTTTTTTCGTTTCGGTGAGCGCGGGGAACCCGCGTCCGTCAAGGCTGAATGGATCGAAGGAGCCGCCGGTAGTTGCGTCGCGCAATTCGTAAGTGTTGACGGTTTCGGTAAAAGGTTTGCCGTCCTGGTCGTACATGATCTCGCTGATGAGCAGGCCTTTTTCGTAATAATTGTCGTTTTTATAGGTCTGCGTGATTGTACGGTATACATTGTCGTTGTTGTCGGTGTCCAGTTGTCGGGTCGTAACGGTTTCGAATCCGTAGAAGTCGCGTTCGCGGCGGTCGTACTGAGGTTTTTTGTACGTAAAAGTTGTTTTGACCGAATCAGGTCCGTCGCCATGAAGCCCATCGTCCAGGGTTAAGCCGGCCATGACCCATTTGCTATTGGGCATATCGTAGGTATTGCCGACGCGTTCGTACTCCATGGTAAAGGAAGAACCCATTGGGCGCTTAACGGTTTTCAACAGGTTGGTGCGGCCGATAGTGGAAGATTGGACACTTAATTCCCCGTCTGTAGACGACCGAAGCACATCAGGATAGCCGTCGCCGTCTATGTCCATCAGTTGTTGCATTTCTGTGGCCATGCCATGGCCGATAGAGCCGCCGGGGGTCATGCAAAACTTCAAGGTAATAACCCATAACGGAATAAAAACGCAGGCAGTAAATGAGGCATTTGCGGCTTCACCCACGGATTTATTCTTGTCCAGTTCATTCAATCCACTCCAGTCGTATGCCTGTGTGAAACCGTTGCCTGTGTTGAACCGTACCCGCATCGGGCTACCGATCTCGACAATGTCGATCAGTCCGTCCCCGTTGACGTCTTGCAGTGCCCTTTGGGTCCGGCTTTCCGATTTGCTCACATTGACGCCACCGGAAAAACTGAAACTGAAAATGCTGTATGGACCAGTTATCCCTACGCCTGCACTTACACCTGCACCGAATTCCTTGCTTTCCCCTTCTCGGATGAATTCGTAGTTCCATTTTTCCTTATCTGTGAATCGATAGCCCAGGTTCAATTGCACGTCGCCATCTTCATATAGTTTGTCTACCATTCCATCGCCGTTAATATCCAGCCATGTATGCGCTATGACATCGTTGGTGGTATTGTACTCCCCACTTATTCCTACGGAAGCGGAAGCAGAGACAGTTGCGCTTTGGGAAGCGACCCCCGTACTTTGGGTGAGCGACACACTTCCGATGGAAAGGCGCGGAGCACCTTTGCTGGGCGTATCGGTATTTTTACCAATAGATCCTGTATAGCCGGCGCTTGCCGAGTGGCCGGAGGACGCACTCCGGGACTCGTGGTTGCCCATACCATGGTAAATCTTGTCTGCGGCCCAGCCGCCACGCACCGTACTCAATTGGAGGTAATCCGGCCCGATGATGCTCGGATACCCGGTGCCTTTGATGTCCAGGACGTTTATCCTCGTGTTGGATGTAGTGTTCGATTCGCTGCCGGAATAGCCCGCACTAAAACCTCCCACGCCAACACCGGTGCCACCGGAGAGGCTTTTGGTGGTGGAAACACTCACCAGTCGCGGCGCCTGGAGGTTGCTGCTGCCCACTGGTGGCACGAACACCAGCCTGACGTCATCGTCACCCATGCGCGAACTGCTCATGATGTCTGGCGCAACCCATACCGATTCGTCGAAGCCCAGCCAGCGGTTCCTTTTCGCGTCCGGGAACATCATGATAAAGGTGTCCTTGGCAGGTTCATACGTCACCGTTAATTCATCGGGGTGGTCTACCGACTGCATATCTTGCTTGGACGGGGGATTTTTGAGTTTGTCGTTGAGTTTGAGCAAAGCTCGTTTGATAGGCATTTGCCCCAGAGCGCCATTTCCGTAGTAGGCAAATTGCCCCCAACCCCTCGGCATGCTGCCGAAAATAAATTCGCTTTCTGACAAGGTGGTGAAAATGCCCGGGGAGGCGCTTATGTCCTGTCCCTTAAAGGAGGCGTTTGCGCCGAGCCAATCCCGCGCTATGGTATCAGCCATACCCCTGCGGGCAATATGATATTCCACCCAGACCGGTTCATTAGCAGGGATAAAAGCCTGAATGGAGGGGTCAAGCACAATAGGAATAGAGTCGCCAAAAACAGGAAAAGTTTTGATGGCGTACAATTTGTTTACACCCTTGATGGAGAGGGTCAAATCAAAACCCATAGCGGGTTTATCCCATCCCGTTTGCAGAAATATCGGGACAACAATGTCAGGTGTAATCTTTAAAATACCCGAATCCTGCGCGACAAACACTTCCCCTTTTTTCATCAGGTAATTGAACATAGTGTAACCGGGTGTCGGATTAAATTCCATCAGGGGTTCACTGTTTGACACAACGGTATTGTTTGCCGTGTCCACGGCATTCATATAGTGGAATTTTACCTTCAGGTCTACCTTTGTCCAATCCACATTGGTCGCCGATTTCACATAGGCGTGAATCTGTTCGCGACGCTCGACATTTCCGTTAAAAGAGAATTGCTGCATCGTAGCAGTCTCGTTCCAGGCATAGCCTTGCTGAAGGAAAAATACAGTGTCGGCAAAAGTGCTGTCCGTTTTGAACACCTGCACTGTGATGCTGTCAGATGTCACCGGCTTCTGAAGGACGCATTCGATGTGCAAAGTCCCCTGATATTCCATGTTGATTTTTTGTCCCAGACCCAGTACAAAATCTTCCGATGCCTTGTACCGGTGGATGAGACGGGCCTGAGCATCTGTTTCGTTGGGGATCGTCGGCAAGGCAATGGAAGTGTAGATGATCTCCGGGTTCCACAGTACCTGGTCATAGGCGCCGTCGAAGCGCGACTGTACCCGGAAGTAAATCTGATCGCTGGTGTCTACTGTTATGGTATTTCCATTCAGGCCGGGGCCGATGGGCGTAAAAACCACATTTTGGCTGGATATATCAGCGGTCTGTTCCCATAGTTGACCATTTACGGAATGTTCAATGGTGAACCGCACGCCGTCTTTTTGCAGGTATTGGGCGGCACCCGGCGACAAATCTTCCAGCAGTTTTACCGGCGCATTGATCGTGATGGTGCCGGCATAAGGCGGTTTCCACATGCGTACCACGTCATGCAGCGGATTCTCTTCGATCAGGATTGCCTGTTCTGCCGGGTCAAAGGCCAAAACTGCCGTATCTATTGCCGTACCGGCGATGATGGGGTTGGGCGTGTCGGCACTGTTGGTGCTAAATTCCGGATCGCCGTCCCCATTGAGGTGGTTGAACCAAACGTCGTGGTTGCGCACAATATCCATTAGCCTGTCTCCATTGAAATCGCCTAAATAAACAGAGGTGGTGGTTTTAGACTTTGACTTGTCCCAACTAATGTGCGCAAAAAAATCAGCCCCGAATCCGTAGTTATGGGTGGTAGTTTCCGAATGGCTGAACTCGTCTATATTCAGAATTTTTCTGCGATTGGCAAAGGCTTCGACAGTGCCACCCAGGTTTTTCTCATAGTACATTACGCCCCCCGCGCAGAATACTTTATCGAGCAAACCGTCGCCGGTCATATCGATTAAACTAACTTTCCCGTCGTTTTTTACCTTGGTGTAGCCGTAGTGCCCGTTGACCGTCAATAGTTTATCATTGGTCGGGCCAATACCAAAAGATATTGTGCCATTGACATTGTAATTGAAGGAGGTTGAACCTCCAATCGGAGTGATGTCATCCTCAAATCCCGGAAACGGGTTTAGTAGTCCGCCATCCAGCCCGTCATTGGGTACCATCCAGGGACGGGAGGGCTGATAGGGGACATAGTGCCCTGCCGTGTTCCGAACTTCGTCGTAGTAGTCGAAGGAATGGTTATAGAATTCCGCATTGTTCTGGTCATTCTCTTTAACAAGCGATAAACGGGTTTTACGGAAAGCACCTTCTTCATAAAGCAGTTCGTAACTACGTACCAGTTTGTCGGCGAAGTAGATTTCGATATTGCGCAACAAGTCTGCCGTGACTTGTTTGAAGCCCAAACGGCAGTTGATTTGCACGTCGGGGCGTTTGGGATCGTTTAGTTCCCGATCACGGGTAAAGGTTATTTTGTATTTACCGTCACTATTCCCGTTGCCTGTGTAACGGATTTCCTTAAGATAAACTTGCCTGCCGGGTTCTCCGGAGCCCGGCACACCGGGGTCATTCACAGTAGTATAGGAATACCGCACGTAGTTGTCATTGGGGTCGCGTACTTCGCGCAGGAACCATTGTGCAATGTTGCCCGCATTGTCTTTTAGTACGGCTGTGTCGTCCGGGCCGGCAACAGTGCCGCCGTAATAGTTTCGGGTGCCATCCTTTTGAATGACTTCCCAATAATAGTTTTTGGGAGACGTGCCGTGTCGCAATATTTTGTCGTACTGTTGTTCGATGCGAGGATAAAACTGCATTATTGGTCCCTGGCGTGGCGTCCAGTCATTGCGGTGCGCATTGGGAGAAAGCATACTGCCTCCCAGGCTATAGGTCTCACTTTGGAAATCAGGGTGGTATTGGGGGATGTCCCAGCGGGTGTCTATGCTGATAGAAGGCACCGAAAGATCCCATCCCAACCCCAGCCAGCCATTGCCGCCCTCACTGTTGTACTGTATGGCGAGTTGGGGCTGCATACCATGCCGGCCTGCGGGCAACTTGAGCGGAAAACTCAGGTTGGCCGTGCCCATGTTGTTGGCCGAGGGTGGCGCAATGGGTACGATGCCGGTCGAGACATCCGATACTTTCAGGTCCTTGATCCCGGTGGGTTTGTAGCCCTGGGTTTGCGGCGATTCGGGCACCTTGATGATGCCGTTGATGTAATCGGTGAAGTGGTTGGTGGATGATATGACGAGTGCGCCGCTTACGCTGTCGAACGGCGTCATTTTCCAGCGGCGGTCGTTTTCATCGAAATAATAGGTCCGGATGTCTTTTTCCGTATACCCGCCGGGAATCAGCGCCGGGTCGTAGGGCATGCCCAGGTGCACGTTTTTTTCAAAGTGGAATCCATCGGGCAAAAAGCGGAACCCCTTGTGCCCCAGGGTTACGTTCACCATGTCGGGCTCCAGCGCGGGCAAATCGACGTCGCGCAGGGCTGTAACGGAAACGGCCATCGGGCTTTTTACGGCCCCTTCCGGCAATTCGAGGCTGACGCCGAATGCTTCGAGGCTGCCGCAGTCGTTCGGCAGAAACTGCGCGGTTTCAACCAGTCCGCGTGCGGCGGCCGGGGAAAACAGACCCGAACCCGCATCGGTGTCGAACACCACGGATTTGCGGATTTCCGTACCATCGGGAAAAACGGCGCGCAGGTCGACATACCAGGGGGCTGCCGACTGACCGGGCTGTTCAACCACGTATTCAAATTCGCCGGAAACGACTGCTACTGCGGTGTTTCCGACAAACAACTGCACCTTTTCAGCGCTGACGCCGGAAATAAAGCCTTTCAGACAGGCTTTGTCGCCAAAATGACGCGTCGATGCCTGATTGACGACGAGGTCTTTTTTCACCGGAATGGCGGCATGACCAGCCGTTTTTTCCACGACAATGCGCAGGTCTTTCACCGCGTAGTGGTATTCGGCGTTTTCCGGCAGGGAAAAACGAACCACGTTGTCGCCCCGCTTCAGCCAGGCGCCGTCGATGCATTCCTGCTGCTGCGACCACGCATCGGCGGTTGCGACAAGTTGCCCCCCGACCGATTGGCGGGTATTGATGCTGCGCGCCACAGCAGTGTGGTCATTGACGCCGTTCAGGTCGTAACAGAGCCACACCTTGTCGGAAGCGGCGGGCGCCTCGTCCAGCATAAAATGGAACACGTTGTCGTACGGGTCGTCGACAGGTGAAGCGGCGTCGATGCCGATGGCGCCGGAGGCGATATCGGCAGTATAGGTGACCACCAGCTTGCCGCCGAATTGTTTTGTGGTCGTTTTGCGAAACTCAGGTTGTTTCAGGGGGGTATCTGACGGTGTGAATAAATTCGGAAAAGTGGTTTCGGGGATAAAATGGTTGATACCTGCACCGCCCAGCAACAATGCGGATACGACGAGTGCTATGGGAAAAAGGATGTTTTTCATGACTTGGAAAGTTGACCTGATGAAAAGGTGATCCGGAAGTGACTGTTCCTCCGATTGTCAATGCACGATCAGCATGAGTGGCCGGACGGAATCTTCCGAACGGAATCGCAATACGTAGGCACCGGGCGGCGCGTGCAGGCTTTCGGTAAAACGATAAAAATTATTGCCCTCAAAGCGGCGTTGCAGCAACACTTTGCCTTCCGCGTCGACAATGTCCATATCCACCCGCGCGTTGCGGTAAAGCCCGATGGTCACCTGAAACGGCGCTCCGCTCGCCACAGGGTTGGGCGCCAGGGACAACATTTTGAAATTGTCGGGCGCAAAACGGAGCACCCGGATGTCCTGCTGTGCCACGCAGCCGTCGCGGTCGATCAACAGCCGGTAAGTGCCGGGTTCCGAAATGCCGATCTCCGGTGAATATTCAGTTCGCCCGTCCGGACCCATCCATTGATAGATAAGCCCTTCCGGCATGCCTTCCGAGGCGTCGAGGTGCAGCGTTTCACCGGCTTTCAGTTCAAACTGTGTCGCCAGTTGCGGTACGGGCGCGTCGGCGCCGGCGACGAAAAACTGCTCCTCAAACCGCGTTTTATCCGCATCGACGATGACCAGCGTATAGTTGCCGGCCGATATGCCTGCGATGTCCGTTACCGAGTTGCCCGGTTGGTCCCATTGCTTCGCAAAACCCGATTCGGCCTGCGTAAGGGTAAAGTGGTAGGGCGGACGTCCGCCTTCCACGCCGACGTGCAGGATGCCGGCCGTTTCAGGGGTGCATACAGGGGGTGTGATCCAGACTTTCGACATCATCCTGGGGCCGATACCAAACGTAAACAGGTGTAGTTCAGAGTGGTCGCTGCGCCATATTACCCCTCGGAAAATGGCCGTTCCCTTGGCCGTAATACTGTCCATGCGGTAGTACGCCGTTTCGCCTGGCGGGAATTGTCCCGTCCCGCTCCGGTCCATACAGAGCCACCAGGTTTCGGCCAGGGAAGGCTGATTTTCCGATTGCTTCGTATCGAAGTCCACGCTTGTGCTGATGCCCTGCGCGGCGCCGGTGATTTGCGCTTTCCAGCGGCGCATCAGCATGGCGGGTTGTCCGGGGGGCTTTTGTCCGGCTTCCAGGTCCATGCCGTTGTCGGCCCAGATCACGAAGCATTGCTCGGGGAGCAGCGCCCTGTTGTCGTCATTGTGCCGGGCCATTTGCCCGGCGCCAATAGCGAGCAGACCGGGTGTGTTGCCGCTGGACGACTGTTTTTGCGCCAGGCCGGAGCGATCGTCGCGTCCGAAACCGGTTATGTTGCGGGTGAAGACACCCGCCTTTTTGGCGTCCCAAATGGTTTCGCCCTTCGCGTCGAGGTAATCGGTGGCTTGATAGTCCTGGGAAAGCGAAATGCCGTACTTCAGCGCCAGATAACTTTCAACGCGTTGTTTTTCCTGTCCGGTCAGTACGCGGTCATACACGATCATTTCGGAAATCTTTCCACGGAACGGCTGTACACCGGAGAGAAGGGAGCCGGGTGTTTGGCCGAACCGGAACGCCTGGGCAGCGGGCAGGATGCTGTCTTTTTGGCGGTATTGCAGAAAAGTGCTCAGCACGGCAGCGCCGGAGCGCGGTGCGGCGAGTGGAATGTCGCGACCGCTTCTGACATCGACGACGCGGCGGTCGGTCTGCACGAGGCGCTCGTCGCTGTCGCCGGTGAAAACCCAGATGCATTTTTCGCCGGAAGTGTCAGCGGGTTGATACACGGTAAAAATGGTTGTTTTGCTCAGATCGAGGTCATACAGGGGAATGCTGAAGGGGGCAGTCGAGCCATCGAGATTGATCGAACTGTTGTAGTTGATCCTTCCGGCGGGGAGCGTGGCTCCAGACTGGCTGAACAGGCATTCGTTGCCGTTGAGCCGGTTGGTCCAGCAAACGATGTTGCCGGGGGTACGCTCAGCAGATAACCACATTTTCAGTCCGGAAACGCCTCCGGGAAGTGTGGACTGGCTATATGCGGAGCAGGCGACGAGCCAGATCGCCGCGGTCAGGCAGATTGATTTTTTCATTGTTATTCCGGATTGGTGGAAGGAAAAAGGTTATCGGCTGAACGGGGCGAAAAAGCCCAGCGTGATCAGCCACGCCTGGCTGCGCACATCGGTTTCCTGATATAGGGTGGATTCGTTTGTCTTTATGGCGTCGCCAAGCCCGTAACTGAAGCGAGTATCGAAGCAGATACCGAAGTTTGACTTCTCCCAGAAGTATTCGTACCCGATGCCGACCAGCAGGTTGAAATGCGATTTGGCTTCCAGTTCATCTTTCATACGCCGCATTGTACCGGGCTCGAATTCCGGCTGGTGGCTTACATAGGTGATTTCTTCCTTGACGACAAAACTGTAGTTGAGTTCGACACCCATGTGGAACCCGGTGAAGAATTTGCCTTGTGCGTCGAGGGCATCGGCGGGCAGGGCGGGATGCCAGTTGATAAAGGGGGTTATACCGGCATAGGTGTACCTGAAGTGGTTGTCGACGTGGAAAGAATCGGCGGGAATGTTGGTCTTCAGTCTGCCGCCGAGTTTGTTGACAAACCCTTCGAGTTGGAACACGAAAGGCCTTTTTTCCAGGCGTTTGTGCAGGAAAAAACTGGCTGTGTAGCCGTTCTGCCACAATTCGTCGGTGTGTGGCCGCTCAACTGCCCTCAGCGGCAGGGGCAATACTGTATTGACGGCATCTTCCAGGGTCGAGTAGGCGTAACCGCCTTTGAGGCCCCACGCCCAGGCGTCTTCTTCGTCCATCTGGGCGGTTGCGGTAAAGGCAAGGCAGAGCAGGGCAGGCAACAGGAAATGTTTCATGTGTGTCGAAGTTTACAGTGAGACTTTCCTGTCTATTCCAGTCAATGCCCGTTTGTTACCCTGCTTTTCAAGTTTTTTTTAAAGAATTGTATTTTCTTACTTTAGAAAGGGTACACATTTTTTTCAACAAACAGGAAGCGAGAGAAAAACGGGCAAAATGACCTCGGAGAGGTCAAATATTGGTAGAAAACCGGCGTGTTATGGGAGGTTACGACCTCGGAGAGGTCGCATATTGGTTTGTTCTCGCCTCGCCTCTCCGAGGTCGGAGCTTATCGAACGCGGGCATTTCTACCAATATTTGACCTCTCCGAGGTCGTTACGAATCAATTTTCGGGGATTTCAAAAATATGTACCCTTTCAAATTCTTACCGTGATACCGAAGTTAGAGCGTGTTTAAATTTCAGTCACCGGGCTGCAAGCGGCCAATTTTATTTCATGCTTCGTTATCCCGACTAAAGTCGGGACGCCATAGGCGCCCGGCTATGGCTGCAAATTTTGCCTTGCCTGAAACAAAATTTGCTCGCTTTCGCTCCGGCACTGAAATTTAAACACGCTCTTAAACATGGGTAAATTATTTTTTTATTGCGATTTAATTCCAGTCCATCATGAAAGTACAATATTTTTGACCAGATCAATTCACAAAAAAACCAACAATCCCGCCTTATGAAAGTACTCTTTACTGCCGGCATGTTTTGCTGGCTCCTTTCCTCTTTTCCTGCATATTGCCAATCGGGCGATATCTGCCGCGCCGTGGTCGGCGCGGCGGGCAATAGCGCCCAATACCAGGACTGGACCATTGAATACACCGTTGGCGAACCGGCGATCCTGACCCTCGAGTCCGCATCAGCCGGAAAAACCGTCACGCAAGGCTTTCACCAGCCTGAGGAGTGTATCTCGGTCAGCACTTTTGGCCCGGAAGGCGCTGAGCCGTTTACGGCAACCCTGTATCCCAATCCGACTACCGGAAGGCTTTACCTCAGTTTTGATCCGGTCTATGTCCCGGAGATGGATGCACAGGTGCTCGACCTGACCGGGCGGATATGCTCCCCTGCCATAACCGTCAGGGCCGCCACGCTGAATGAACTGGATTTCAGTGATTTGCCTTCAGGTTATTACCTGCTCACGCTCCGAAGGTCCGGCGATGACAGGTTGATATCGATTCCTTTCGTGCGTACGCAATGAAGGTTTGCCCCGCACTTTTATTTTAAAACATTTTTTCATATTAAAACCTCGCCGCATGAAAAAGCCATTACTCTTTTCGGTACTGTTCCTGTTGATCTGTCTTACCGGCCTACGGTCGCAAAGTGCACCGCAAGGAATTAATTATCAGTGTATTATCCGCGGGGCGGATAAAATGCCCATTGCGGGCGCCTCCGTGAAAATCCAGGTTCAGATCAGGGCCGGATCGGAAACAGGTACCGTCGAATACCTGGAAACGCACGAGGTGGCGACCAATGACTTTGGCCTTGCCAACCTGATTATCGGCCAGGGCACGCCGGGGCAGGGCACGTTTGGTGCTGTCGACTGGGGCGCTTCGGCAAAATTCCTGGTCCTGTCACTTGAATCGGGAACCCCCGGTGTGTACGACCCGATTGGCGCTTCGCAACTGGTGAGTGTACCATACGCCCTGTTCGCCCAAAAAAGTGCAGATGCCACGCTCGCCGGGCCGGCGGGTGGCGACCTCACCGGCGCCTATCCCGACCCGGCAATTGCGGATGATGCCGTAACTACCCCAAAATTGGCCGATGGCGCCGTCACAGGGGCAAAAATCGATCAGATGTCGGCTGCGACGGGTATGGTGCTGCATTGGGATGGCACAACCTGGTCGCCCGTAGCGCTGCCGCCGGACACGGACAATGACCCAACCAATGAGCTGCAAAGCTGGAGTACCCTGCCCGGCATACCGGCGGATTTTGCAGATAACACGGACAATGTGAACGATGCCGACGCCGATCCGACCAACGAACTGCAAAGCTGGAGCACCCTGCCCGGTATCCCTGCGGATTTTGCAGATAACACGGACAATGTCAACGATGCCGACGCAAACCCTTCCAACGAAGGCAGCCTCAGCGTCTCCGCAGGTACGGCTACCAATGCGATCATCAACTCGAATACCTCCGGATCGGTGGGTGTGACGATTGCTGTCGGCAATGGCCTGGGTATAAATGAAACGGGTAACACGATCACTTTGACCAATACCGGCGACACCAACCCGGCCAACGATATCGAAACCGGCGATGATGCCGGCGGCGATCTCGACGGTACCTATCCCGATCCTGCAATACGTACCGGCGCTGTTACGTCGGATAAACTGGCGAGCAAGGCGGTAACGTCGGACAAGATCGATGATATGGGCGCCGTCAATGGAAAAGTACTCAAGTACATCAACGGCGCCTGGGGGCCCGGCGACGACAGCGGTGTGGGCAGCGTATCGCTCACGCAGGGACCGGGTATCGGCATTTCCGGCGCTTCTCCCAACTTTACGATCCAGAATACGGGCGACATTGATCCTGCCAATGACGTGGAGATCGGCGACGCTGCAGGCGGCGACCTGGCTGGTGCGTACCCGAATCCAACGGTAAAAAACGGCGCCATCACAACGGGTAAACTGGCCGACAAGGCCGTAACGGCAATCAAGATCGACGATATGGGCGCCGTCAACGGCAAGGTGCTCAAATACAACAACGGCGCCTGGGCCCCCGGCGACGACAATGCCGGTATCAACAGCGTCACCTTGACTCCGGGGCCGGGCATCGGTATTTCCGGCGCCTCGCCCAACTTCTCGATCCAGAATACCGGCGATACCGACCCGAACAACGACGTGGAAATCGGCGACGCCGCCGGCGGCGATCTTACAGGCGCCTATCCCAATCCTGTAATTGCAGCCAATGCAGTCGGTTCGGCTGAAATTATCGATAATTCGATCACGACAAACGATATTGCAAACGGCGCTATTTCCGCACTTAAACTAGGCCAAATGGGCGCTACCAACGGGCAGTCGCTCGTGTGGAACAACGGCTGGGCCCCCGCAACGGTGAGCGGAAACGGATTCGAGCCCTGTGGACAAACGGTTCCGGAACGGATCGGTATCGGCATTTGTCCATTTCCCGATTCCAAACTGGAACTGCGCTACGACACCCCGAACGAAGATAAATACGGCGCGTATTTCGACATCAGCGGCGCCGGACTGAACAGGGGAATGAAAATTGACGTTCGCGACGGAAGCAATGAAAATGACGGAATCATCATTGAAGCCCGGCAGGGGGCCAACGATACCAGGGCCGGTGTCTTTTTTGCCTACAATTCGGACCGGAATTTTGGCGTGTTTACGGATGTCGGTTCCAACTCGGAAAATACGGGACAAAACATCGGCATTTATGCCAGGGCCCGCGACCGTTCCAACAACTTCAACGAGCCGGATTTCGCCCTTTTCGCAACGGTTGACAATGCCTCCGAAGACTGGGCGGGTTATTTTGACGGAAAAATCGGTACGAATGAATATTTGCAAATCCAGAACCCGCTAGGTAACAACTGGCGCCTCGACGTGAACAACGGCAGCAACGTACTCAACCTGGTCTACAACGGTACAACAGTCGGCACGTTTTCCACGACAGGTAATTACAGCCCGCCCTCCGATTCCCGTTGGAAAGAAAACATACAACCGCTGCAACAATCGCTGCCTAAAGTGCTCGCACTGGGAACGTATTCCTATAATTTTACCTATGATCCGGAAAAGCAGAAAAACATTGGCTTTCTGGCGCAGAATGTAGAAGACCTCTTTCCCGAACTGGCCATACGTTCGCCAAACGACGACGGCGAAGAAAAACTCATGCTCAACTACGCGGGCTTTTCCGTTGTTGCCATCAAGGCTATTCAGGAACAGCAGGCGATCATTGATGCCCAGCAGGCGAAAATTGAAAGCCAGGAAGCGCGGATTGATGCCCTGGAAAAAGAAATGGCCTCTATCAGGGCGCTGGTAGCGTCATCGATGAAGGCCGGATCAGCGCCCGGCGGCGACAAATAGATTGTACGGTTATGCGCAAAGAAATTGCGTGGTTTGGGGTTGCGATAGGCGTTTGGGTAACGATTCTGTTGCCCAAGCGCCTGCCTGCCCAGCAGCCTGCTGCGATTTTGGAACACGTGGCCCAAGCCGAACGGCTGGTCGATGAGGGGCATTTCGTGGCAGCGCTCCGGGAAGCAAAAACAGCAGGCGCCCAACTGTCATCCTGGCCTGCTGCGCCCGATTCGCTAAAGGCTCGCGTATGGCTGGCCACCGGCCGCTCGTATAAAATGCTGGCCCGCAGTACAGCGGCGAATGCTGCACTCGACTCCGCCCTGGCATCGGCAGGTGGAAATTTGCCGGAAATGTACCATGCCATTATGCTGGTCCGCGGAAACGCCATACAACTGCAAAATGCCCTGGATTACTTTGAATCCGGGGCCACCCGAAAGGAGACCTTACTCGCCGAAGCCTTTTTAGTGACGGGCGCCCGCCAATTGGGCGCCGGACCCGACTCCGGTACCCTTTCTCTGTTCCGAAAGGCGTTGAGCCTGCTGGAGCACAACGGCAGGAAGGTCTCGGCCTCCGCAGCGCGTGCGCATCAATACATCGGATATTATTACTGGAAACAAAGCGCTCAATTCAGCACAGCCGTCGCGGCATTTTTGGAGGCGGAGCGTATCTACCTCCAGATCGGCGGCCAGGAAAGCAATTACCTGGCGCCATTGTATGTCAACCTTGGCGGCTGTTACGACGATATGGGTTTCCCGGCCAGGGCGCTCGACCTGTACAGGAAGGCATTGGACAATTTTACGGCACAGGACAAGGCGCTTGCCGAAATAGAGGGCCGTTATGAGCCGTATCCCCTGCTGTATCGAATTTTCAACAACGTCGGCAACTCGCACGGCGACCTGGGCGAATACACCCTGGCTATCAGGTACCTGGAAAAAGCCAAAGACCTGGCGCCGCATAAAGGAAAATATTGGAACAACCTCGGCGATGCCTACCTGGGCAAGGAAGACCTGGATAATGCGGAAAGGTGCTTTTTGGAGGCACTTGAATCACTTCCCGCTTCAGATTCGCCGGCTTTAGCCCGTCCGTACCACAACCTGGGCATCATTTACAGGAAAAAAGGCCTTGTCGACAAGTCCCTGGACTTCGAGCTCCGTTCCCTGCCATTTCGGAAAAGCGACAAACGCAATGATCTTGATGTTGCCCGTTCTTACATGGGGGTGGGGGAGTGTTATCTTGCAAAAAAGGAATTTCAAACGGCGCTGCGGTATCTTGATTCGGCACTGGTGCTTCAAAAACAAAAAATCCCTGCCGGCCTGTACGCAGAAACGGCATCCGTGTATTTATTAAAAGCGCAGTGCAGGGCCGGGCAGTCAAATTTTTCTGCGGCACAGGGACTTGTCGACAGTGCGCTGCTGGCCTGTGGATTTAAAACAGGTCGCTATGATGAAGTGTTATCCCCGCCCCAGGTGCTCGAATCGCTGGGCTATAAAGGTGAATTGTATTATTTGCAGTATCGAAACAGTGGCAGTGAGGATTATTTGAACGCATCCCTGCAGCAATACAACGAAGCTGCCGCAGCAATCCGCCACTTTCGCAATACCCTGCTGGAAAGCGAGTCTAAGGCCACGATCTCGTATCAATTCCGTACCATTTGGAATGGCGGAATCAGGGCAGCCGTCGGCATGTACCACAACAAGCCGCAGGAACGCCGGTGGTTTGACCAGGCATTTGCACTGGCTGAACAGAGCAGGTCGCTCACGCTGCTTGAAGGGGTGCACGCTTCCGGTGCAACAAAATTTGAAGGCATTCCCGACAGTGTTCTGAACAGGGAACGGGCATTGAAACGGGCGATTGCAGAGACAGAAATAGTATTAAAAAACTACCCCGGAAAAGGGGTGTCCCCGGGTCATCCCGATTTTATCAAAGCCCGGGAAAGATTGTTTGCACAACAAGGTGAATTCGAGGCCTTTCAGCGCGATCTGCGCACCGGGCCATTTGCAGAATACTACCGTTTTCGTTACGGGGTCTCTATGGCATCGCCGGCGGATATTCAACAGGCGGTATTGCTTCCCGGCCAGACCCTGCTCGAATATTTTGTCGGCGACAGCAGCATGTATGCCTTCATAATAAAACGCGATACCTGTTTTCTGAAGCGCCTTCCCAGGGACTTTTCGCTTGATGACCAGGTCGCACAGTTGCAAACCGGCCTCTTTGGGTACCATACCGCTAAAAACAAGACCGATGCCCTGCGTTTGTCTGCAACAAATGCATACATCGAATCTGCGGGTATCCTGTACCAAAAACTGATCGGGCCGGTGGCTGGAATGCTCGATTCCGTTGTGGTGGTCGTCCCGGACGGGGTGATGGGGTATATCCCGTTCGAGGCACTGCTCACAGGGCCGGTAGCCCATAAAAACCGATTTCACCTGTATCCATATTTCGGCAACCTGTACCATGTGAGTTATGCCTACTCGGCTACTTTACTGCGCGAGATGCGCGATAAAAAACATGAGCCTCCGGCAGCCGTGCCGTTTATGGGATTTGCGCCGTTTTATTTTGACGGCGAACTGCGGCTCGCGGAAGAATCGGCGAAAACCGAATCGACCCTGCGCAACACCCTCGATACCCTGCGGTTTTCGGGGGCAGAAGTATATCGCATTGCCGGTATGATGAAAGGCCGGGCGTATTACGGCGCCCGGGCAGACAAGGCGCGTTTTTATGCCGAAGCAAAAACGGCGCGTATCCTGCACCTTTCCACGCATGGCGTGGCAGACAACCGCGAGGGCGATTTTTCTTACCTGGTATTTGCAGGGACACACGGCGGCGACTCGCTGTACGTAAAAGATATGTATGCCCTTGCGCTGAAAGCCGAGCTCGTGGTATTGTCCGCCTGTGAAACAGGTACCGGCGCGCTGCAACGGGGCGAAGGCGTAATCAGCCTTGCGCGGGCTTTTGCCTATGCCGGCGCCAAAAGCATTGTGACTACGCTTTGGAGTGTCAATGATGCATCGTCCAGGGATTTAATGGTAGATTTTTACACCAATATGTTAACAGGTCAGCCCAAAAATCTGGCCCTGGGTTATGCCAAACGCGGATATATCCGGCTCCACCATGATAAAGCACACCCGTTTTATTGGGCGGGTTTTGTCGGGGTAGGCGATATGGACCCGATTCGGTAAAATCCCGCCGGAGGCCGGGTTTTATTCTTACTGCAACGCTGCGTTCAGTTCTTTTGCTTTGGCATGAAAAGGATGCCCGTCGTCGTCCATTATCTTCTTCAACTGCATTTGAAAACTACTGTCTTTGGCGCCTTTTTGGGCAAGAGTGCTGAGCAGGAGGTACCAGGTTGCGTCGTCGGCCTCCATGCTTTCCTGCTCCATGAGGGTGCGAAAATCGCGGGCGGCAGCGCCGTAGTTTTTCAGGTTGAAAAAGGCGTGGCCGCGGAGGTAGGTAGCCTGCTGCAGAACTGCGGGGTCCGGCTGTTGGAGCAATAGCACCACCTGTTGGTACCGGTGGTCAGTGAAAGCGCGTTTTGCCCTTTCCAGCGGAGGTAGCGAGTCGGTATTTACCCCCTCGCCTTTCCGGATGTTGGAAAACTCGGGCGATCGGTAATAGTCATTTGCCATAGCCATATAGCGCCGCTGTGGATCGGGTTGCGTCGGCCTGGGGGCGGCAGTTTCCGCTTCGCTTGTTCCGGCGATTCCCGGTTTTTGTCCGGGCAGGGGCACGGTGGATGTATCGTTGATGACCGGTTCCGGGGTGCTGGCTACCGGAGCGGCCGGGTTTTCCTTTGTGGCCCACCAGATACCGGCGGCGGCGACCAGCAGCACAGAAGCGGCGGCGGCCCATTGGTAAATGCGCCTGTAGGAAACGGTCATGCCGCTTGCGGGCGAAACGGCTCCCCCTGATGATCCCAAATCCGTTTTTTCCAACCCTTTACCGGCAAATTGCTGCGCATAGGCACGCTCCATCAGTTCTCGCAAATCCATGACGTCCTTTTCACCCGTCGCGTCCATCAGGGTGCGGTGGAGCGCTACTTCTTCCGCGAGTTCGGGATTTTGTGCCATCTCGGCTTCAAACGCGCGGTGCGCTTCGGGCGGAAGGCGATTCCTGAGGTAGTCCTCCACTTTTTCAAAAAGATCCAGTTTGTCCATCGGTAGGTGTTGATGTGGTTATGCGCGCAGTTCGGCGTACCTGGTGTCTGCTTTTACGGCATTGACCAGGTGCTCTTTACACAGGTGTTTTCGTTTTCGGGTGTAGGCGTATGTCCAGTTCATGGCCTCGGCAACGTCTTCCATGCTCAA
>JADJRC010000025.1 GCA_016712415.1 Lewinellaceae bacterium
AAAGTAAACAAATTGAGATACAATCATAATGAGAAAATAAAATTATATGAAATAAGGAATCCCATCTTCTTTGCCATTTTATATGTGTTTTTATGTACTTTTATTTTAGCGGGCATTCCGTCTGACCTCAGGCACAAGAACCTCAGGTTTACCAAACCCGTTTGGTGGTTTGGTATAACAGCCGGTGAAAATTTCAACTTCCATCGCGGTTCCACACAACAATTGAATGCGGCATTTACCGCACCCGTTATATTTAATTCTGGCGACGGCGCAGGGCTCTACCTCGCTTCCCATTTGGAATACCAACGGCCAAATGCCTGGTGGGGTATCATGCTTGAGGCAGGATACGACAACAGAAAAGGCATGTTCAGAAAGACCATTGCTTCCTGCAACTGCCCGGCCGAGATATTCACCAACCTGAATTATATTTCTGTAGAGCCGAGTCTGCGCCTGACTCCTTTCAAGTCCGGCTTCTACTTGTACGCCGGCCCCGTTTTGCCTATAACACGAACAAATTATTTACATATAAACAAGGCGTTGACCCCGATTTCCCCAACCAGATAGAGGATAAGCATCTCAAGGGCAATTTTAGCAACATCCATCAAACACTGGTCTCCGCACAATTCGGCATCGGATACGATATTCCCTTTCTGTCACAGACCAGAGTGTCAAAATCCGTAATATCGCCCTTCGCGTCCTATCAGCCGGCTTTTGGCCAGGCTCCGCGTTCCGTTGAGACCTGAAGCCTCTCAACCTTCAAGATCGGCTACGGTATTAAGTTCGGCTATGGCCGCAAAAAAGTACCCCAGGCTGGTTGTGGCGCCGTTGCCGGATATCCGGTTTTCGCTGAACTCCCCAAGAATATTCCTGTTGAACGGCGCGTCAGGGAAACGTTCCCGTGCTGAACTACGTGTTTTTCAATCAGGGTTCAACGCAGATACCGTTTGGTTATGTGTTACTCCGGCGGGATCAGGTGAACGATTTCAAGGAAAATCAATCGGAAGCCTTCGCATCCAATCATCTCAGCAGCCGTTCAAAACGGGGAATGGCCGTCTATTATAATGTGCTGAATATCCTCGGCGACCGAATGCAGAAAAATCCTTCGGCCTCCATTACGTTAGTCGGGTCCTCAGATCAGGGCATCGAAGATGGTTTGGAAATGGCACAATCCATAAAAAAATACCTGGTTGACATATTTCAAATTGATGGTTCAATGATATGGGTCGAGGGTCGGGAGAAGCCGAAAATGGCCTCGGAACAGCCAGGTGGCACGCTTGAACTTGACCTGCTTCGGGAGGAAGATCGCCGGGTGTCCATTGAAAGCAACTCGCCGGCTTTGCTGATGGAGTACCAGAGCGGCCCTGATGCCCGGCTGAAGCCGGTAGAAATCATTACCGTACAGGAAGCGCCACCCGATAGTTACGTCTCCTTCAAGGTAGATGGCGCAGAAGAATCATTTGAGTTCTGGTCCTTGCAAATCAAAGATGAAAAAGGCAACATGCAACACTTTGGCCCCCTATACACAGGAGCAGGTGAGTTTGCCGGGAAAATCCATCCTGGGAGCCCGGCCGAAAGGTGATTACAAGGTAAGAATGGTGGGTCAAACGAAAAGCGGTCGGACGGTAGTAAAAGAGTCGTCCATGCACATGGTACTTTGGACGCCCCTAAAAGATGCAGAAGGAATGCGTTTCAGCGTCATTTTTGGATTCAATGAATCGAGGACCATTGATATTTATGAAAAATACCTTACCGATATCGTCACACCGAAAATACCGCGGGATGGGAAGGTTATTATTCGTGGCTTTACCGATATTATAGGCGATGAATCCAATAATCAGACATTGTCATTAGCCAGGGCCAACGAGGTATGCTACATCATGCAAAACAGCCTGTCGAAAGCAGGCAGATATGATGTTACATTTGAAGTGGCAGGATTCGGCGAAAACGAAACCTTATCGCCGTTTGAAAATAAATACCCGGAAGAGCGCTTTTATAACCGGTGTGTTACGATCGATATCATTCCAGTCAAGTAGTCGCCCCGGTCATCCGATGACCAGTCGGCGCACGATTTTAGCACCCGACATTTAGAGCGTGTTTGCCCCGCCCGGTTTTGATCCGGCAGGCCCAACAGATCCGGATATTTTCACTGAATAAGGTAGTAATTTCATATTATATAGTGAATTTGAAGCGGGCCCGTGTGCCCGCTTCATCTGTTACATACCGGACGCAGATTCCCCGGAATGTGTGATAGATGCAATTCTTCTCCGGAATTGTGTAACACATCCGGAAACCAAAGCATGCATCTTTGTTCACCTGGAAATTCTCAAAACCCGCTGTTTCCATAACGTCTGAATGACCCAGCCTGAAATACCTTTTTAAATCCATAGCCGTTACCAATCACTAAAATAATATCGAAATGAAAAATTAACGCTGTGCATCATGACAGTATTTTTGTTGTCGGCTCTCATTCCAATACAATTGAGAGCATCTATAGAAACGACACCCGTTTCTACGACATGTTACCGTGCCCCCGAACTAGCCCGTGCCAATGCTCTTACTACAAGGCTGGATGAAATCAACGCGATGGATAAGTCAATTTGCGTTCATCCGAAAAGAGAAAACTGCGCAAAGAAGTCCGCTCCATCAAACAGGAACTTAAAGCAATCAGCGGTGGCGGCGTTTACCTTTCTGTCGGCGCGATCATCATCATTATCCTGTTATTGATTCTATTGCTTTAAGTAATAAATAATAAGCATTTTCGGGTAACACCCGACACCGACCAATGATCTACACCTATCTGATTATACCGATCGTATTGATTTTTCTCATTGGGATAAAAAATCATACGTCCCACCCAAAGAGGCCTCGTGGAGCGGCTTGGCAAGTACTATTACTTTGCCCATCCGGGTTTTCCACTGGATCATACCCGTAATCGACAGGATATACCTGGTCAATGTAACGGAACAAATGGTGGATGCCGAGCCACAGGAGATCATTACCAACGACAACCTCAATGCGAGGGTCGATGCACAGGTGTACTTTAAGGTGAAGTCCGATGAGGAAAGCGTTAAGAGCTCGATCTACAACGTGAACAACTACAAGCTACAGATTGTCAACCTGGCGCGTACTACCCTGCGGAATATTATCGGCACGCTTACCCTGAAATCAGCGAACAGCGAACGCGGCAAGATCAATGCCGAACTATACAAGACACTGCACCTGGAAACCCAAAACTGGGGCATCGAAATCGTACGCACAGAATTGAAGGAAATCGACCCGCCAAAAGACGTACAGGAAACCATGAACAAGGTCGTAAAGTCCGAAAATGAAAAAATAGCAGCCATAGATTCCGCTACTGCTGCGGAGACGGTTGCCGATGGCGTCAAACGCGCAAAGATCAAAGAGGCTGAAGGTTATAAACAATCAAAAATACTACATGCCGAGGGAGAAGCCGAAGCCATCAAACTGGTAAACGAAGCCGCCGATAAATACTTCGTCGGCAACGCCCAGTTGCTTCGAAAACTGGAGGCACTTGAAGCCTCCCTTGGCCAAAACGCAAAAATTGTGATCCCTACAGGGTCCGATCTGGTCAATGTTATCGGCGAAATGGCCGGTATCATTCCGTTGGACAGAAAAAAATTGTAACTGGTTAGCAAGAATTTACCGTATTAGAACGGAATCAAGAAAAGTTTAACTTTACATCTCTAAATGGGCCTACCGCAAGACATAGAAGGTTGCCATCAGATGATTAAAGATTTGGTGGTTTCAATGGAGCGCTTGATGCTTCGGGTGAAAGAATTGGAGTCACAGATCAATCAGAACAGCCGCAACTCAAGTCGTCCACCATCATCAGATATGTATCGTAAGGGTCCGGCATTTCCACGTTCCAAAGGAGGAAAGGTCGGAGGTAAAAAGGGGCATGATGGCGGTACTCTGAAGATGGTAGGTCATGCGGATCATATTGTTGAACATAAGTCTTCTGTTTGTGCCCATTGTGGCAAAGTCCATTTCCAGGAACCATTGGTTATTCGGGGCCGTCGACAGGTTTTTGACATACCACCACCCCGGCTGGAAGTGACAGAACATCGTGTTTTAGACTGGGTATGTTGTGGTTGCCACTACGAGAATCAAGGGAAGTTTTCTGCCCAGGTTTCGGCTCCCACACAATACGGACTTCGTTTACAAACCATGAGCGTTTTGTTCAATAATGCCTACAGCATCCCCCGTAACAAAGTACAATTGATTTTCAAAGACCTGTACGGTGTAACCTTGAACGAAGGAACGCTCCAAAATCAGAATGAATTTGCGTACGCGCAATTGGAAGCGGACCAGACCTATATCAAGACTCAAGTGCTTCAAAGTGAGGTGGTGCACTATGATGAGACCGGTTTTTATGTCGGTAAAGAGCGATACTGGGAACATGTGGCCAGCAACGAGCGCTTTACTTATTTGTTTGTTCACCGCCAACGCGGTAAGGAAGCACACGAAAAACACCTTTCTATTTTACCCGATTTCTTGAACTGGGCAGTACATGATTGTTGGGCAACCTACTTCAATTTTTCCGCTTGCAAACATGCTGTTTGTGGATCGCATCTACTACGAGAGTTAAATGCCCTGATAGAAAATGGTAGTAAATGGGCTGTTCAATTCCATGCGTTTTTGCTCGATTTGTACCACCAAACAGACCATGGAAAAGGTAAGTTGTCGCCTGCAAAACATGGGCAAATACTCTCCCGGTACAAAAAAATTCTTCAATTTGCTGACCGGCAGGAACCGCCACCTATTCATCGCCCACGTGGAAAACCAAAGAAAACAAAAGGCAGAAATCTCTTTGACCGCCTAAGCAAACATCAAGGCGCTGTTCTTGCTTTTGCTTTCCATACTAAGGTGCCTTTTACCAATAATCAGGCAGAAAGGGATATTCGGCCAACTAAAACAAAAATGAAAGTCAGTGGATGTTTCCGCACCGAATACGGCGCAGAAATATATACCCGTATTCAATCCTTTGTTTCTACTGTCCGCAAACTTCAATTCAATCCTTTCAATGAACTCTATACCGTTTTATCTGGCGGTATCCCAGAGTATCGGGCCTGTAATTGCTAACCAGTTACAAAAATTAAAAACTAAAATTCAACACCATGAGCAAAGATAAAGGAACCAAAAACCACAAAAAGGCGCCCGCCGATAAATCATCCGGCAAAGGAAAGATTCTGTCGGCCTACAAGTCTGAAAGTAAAACCGGGGATGTCAAACAGACTTCGCTCGACGCTTTCATTCCCAAATCCGACACCAAGACAAGCGGAAGCAAGAAGTCTTAAAAAGCAGGCAAATAGTGGAGGTCTCCCGGATTTTGGCGTCGGATAAACGCCCGATTTGGGTCAAGTCCCGGCTATTCCACTTAAACATTTTCAAGGTTCGCGTTGCGTCTTTGCTTCAACTGTTTGTAAAAAGAAGGGGAAAGACCCGTAATTTTTTTGAACTGGTTGGACAAATGCGCTACGCTGCTGTAGTGCAGTTTATAAGATATTTCCGTAAGATTCAGTTCGTCATACAGGAGCAATTCCTTTGCCCTTTCAATTTTATGGGTGATAATAAATTGTTGTATGGTGACACCCTTGACCTCCGGAAAATACATTGGCCAGATAGGTGTAATCGTAGCCCAGTTTTTGGCTGATATATTCTGAGTAGTTTACGTCGGGCAATTCATCCGCATAGTGAATCATCTCGATGATCACACTTTTTATCTTGTCAATAAGGATAGCCTTTTTGTCGTCCAGCAATTCGAGTCCAGAATGGAGGAGATTTACCCGGAGTTGTTCCCGCTGCTCCGCAGTAACATCCTCCAGAATCTCTACAATTCCGAGGTCGATCAGTACATAATGAAGACCCAATTTTATCAACTCCTCTTTGACCATCATTTTGCACCGCAAACTGACCATATACTTGATATATAACTTCATATAGGTATTTGTCAACACCCCGAATCCATCATGGTATTGCAGAGAGTGCTGCCTTCTGCGTAGCAGATAAGTAAAGATAACCTAATCCGCACCAACTGCAGGCATTATTTTCACCTCAATCTGCAGGAACAGATTGAGGGTGTCAATATCTTTATCCTGCCGATGTGCCGGCTCTGAAGACGCAAGGGTCGCCTTAATAATTCGCATGCGCTCAGGCAGGGCAGTTTAAAGCGTATGCAGTGGCGGGTATTTACCTTGTTTTTGCCATGTAGCGGTAATCCACTACTGTTCCACCTGCCTTCAGCGTTCCGTTTTCTATGGTGTATTGTTTCCCCGCGGGAATGAGCACGAGCACCCGCGCCGCATCGGCGGGCAGGGAAAAGCGGAAGCGGCCGCTGACATTGCGCTCCAGGAAGGTGCGGGACACGGCATCGTACACGTCTGTATTTTTGGCGCCAAGGTCGGTTTCCACCGTTTTCTCCACGTCATAAGGATTGAAAAACAGGCAGGTCGGGTATGCTGCGTTTTTTTTGTAAAAATCGGTGGCATTGCAGTCGATACGAAGTATTTCCGGCACGTTTGTCTGCCGGACGGTGCCGCCGAAAAACCCGACGTGCCCGCTTCCATACACCGAAAACATACTCTGCGGGGGATTGCCCTGTACCCACAACGGGCCATCGCCCTGCGCGAACGGGGTGATGCCCTTGAATTCCGGATACACGGATTCCTTGATGATTCCTTCGTAGGCAATCACGTTTTTTGTAACACTTTTGTGCTGCGGGATGGCCTGCAGTGAATCGGGCATGTTGCCGGGGTAACAAAAGCGAGCGGCATTGGTGGCATTGAGCGCCCATTTGCCCACCGCGCGGGCATATCGCTGGTCGTAACGAACCAGTGCCGACATGGGCATCATGAGGTCGAAAGTATTCATCAGGAATCCGTAGCCGCCGTTGTGCACCGTGCTGCCCGCCAGTCCGCTGACATCGTAACCGCCCCAGTTGTCGGCCAGCACTCCCCAGCCTTCCCGTCCGACCGCCGTACCGTCGAAAGTCCAGTCGAGAAAGCGCTGAATGTCGAAGTCGGTACCGGCCTCCACATTCATACGTGCCGCGACGTAGGCGGCAACAGGCATCATGGCCTCGTAAAAGCGGTTTTCTTTCTGGTTGTACAGCACCGTCAGGGCATTTCGGGCGGCGCGCAGGTACTTTTCATCGCCGAATTTCACCCAGGCAGCATACAGGATGAAAGCATAACCGCCGGCCACGTCCTCTTGCGTGGGAATGTGGCTTCGCTCGCCCTTCATGTTTTTGAAATCGAAAAATGAATAGCTGTAACTGTTGCCCATAACCGAGTCGGACCGGTAAAACTGCTCCGCGATGCTGCGCTGGATCCTGCTGAAATCCCGCTCGTCCGGGTACAGGTCGGCGACGCTGTAAAACAACACGTTGTTGTGTACCTCGTACCAGAAATCGTTGCCGTAGCCGCCGCCGATATGTGCGCCTTTGTTGGTGAAGTTCATGACGACATTCCAGCCGTTGTCCCGGTTGAAGTAGTTGCGCAGCATGCGCACATAATTCCGGTTATCCTGCCTGCTTTTGTCGATGCCCGCCAGCGAGGCGCCAAGCACCGCACCAAGGGCGCCGAGCGCCTCGTGGTTTTCGCCGTTGTTGATGCCAGACCCCATGCGCACGTCGCCCATGGCGGTGTACAGTCCAAAGGTGCTGTCGGGAAAGTTGCGCCCTGTCTTGTCGAACCAGATCAATGGCCAGAAATCGCCTTTTTGCCCCGGGTCGAATACCAGGCGGTCAAAATCGAGCGTCGCCTGCCTCCAGTCCTTGAAAGCATAAGGCCTTGGGTGGTTGGGCATTTTTTCCACGCGTGGTATTGGCCGCTGCACTACTGGAATTGCCGACGGGGTAAAAGACACCTTGCGGGAGCAGGCGCACAGCAGCAGGACGGGTATTAGCAGGATGTATGGTCGTATCATAATTGAGTCGGGAATGGTAGCACCGGGGACGGTGACAAGATTATTGCATCATCGGGTCGTTCAGGGTTTATCCAGGTCTTTCACGATGTTGCGCATCATGAACCAGCCCAGGAAATGCACCAGGGCGATTACCAGCAGCGCGTAGCGCAGGGCGGCGTATTCACTCACATACCGCGCCAGCACGATGAATAGCCCGCAGCCGAACAGGCGGCCCAGGTACAGGCCCAGTTCGTGGTTGAAAATATAGGCAAACGCATTGCGTTTTTCCTTCTCCGCCACCACGTCGATCACCTTCAACTGTACGGGGAAATACGCAATGTCGAGCAAGGGGCGGGCAAACAGCAGACACAGCACGAACAGTATAACGCCCAATGCGGAATACATGCCGGCATTGAACAAAGCGCCCAAAACGAACAGCGCACAACCGATACCGTAGATCAGCAGGCGGTGCCTGGGCGCTGAAGTGCGGCCCAGCACGTAGAGCAGGATCGCCGACAGAAATGCCGCGATACCCTGTATCAGGCCCAGCGCGCCCTCCTTGCCCACCAGGCTCATAATCAGCATAGTCGGAGCAGTAACAATATAGCCCTGGGCAACGCCCTTCAGCGCGGAAAGGGCGAGCATTTTGTTCCAGAGTTGGTCAAATTTCAAAAACAGAAACGGCGCCCTTATCGGGTTCTGGAACTTTCCGCGGTGCACCAGTACGGAAGCAAAAACAGACAGTGCAAAAACACCCGTCGTGAGTCCGTAATAGGCCACGTTGACGTTGCCTCCAAACCAGCCGTTCAATTCTGTGGACGCGATAAACGCCCCGGCAGCCAGTGGAACAACAATACCGGTGATCGTATAAAAAAACGTTTCGATCCCGTAGTAGTAGTTCCGGTTGCCGTCGTTCGTGGTGTTGAGCGCCAGAAAATCGCGATTGGCCCAGAAAAATCCGTACGAGAGGCCCATGATCAGCCCCGCGAAGAAGACGCCCATCGTGTCCAGGTTGTCCAGCGACATCATCGCATACATCGACACCCCGCTCAGCAACATGCCCAGCGAGTACAGCCGGGCGATCGGTACGTGGTTCAGCAGGAAACCGTTGAACATGAAAGTCAGCGGAATACCCGTGTACACGGCCAGCTGGAAAATGACCACCAGGCTGATGTCCGACGAATTGCGCATGATATAGGCGCCGATGAACAGCTCCACAATCGGCATTACCAGCGCATAGATGAGGTTGGTCAACAGCAAAATCCGCATCCCCAGGGGATTCGCGTTGAAAAAGTTGATTTCTTTCGCCAGTTTTTGAAACATGGTTCAGGTTGTAGTTAAGATATCGGATAAGATGCTTTCGATGGACATAGTGGCGCCACAAATGACCTCATCGGAGGCGCCGTAATACAGGGTGATTTTATCGCCGTCCACCAGGTGGCCATTGGTAAAAACCACGTTGCCGAAAAAACCGGTCAATTCGTAGGCTGCCGAGGGTTCCATGATGGGTTCGCGCGAGCGCGCGAGCACCCTGGTCGGATCGTTCAGGTCGAGTAAAACTGCGCCGAGGCTGTAGCGGTGCTGTTCATCTGCGCCGTGGTATATTTCCAGCCAGCCCTCCTTCGTTTTGATCGGAGCGGCGCCGGCGCCCACGCGGGCGGAGTCCCAGCAGTTTTCCCTTGTACGCAGGATGCAGTGGTGGCCGCCCCAATGCAGGAGGTCGGGCGAGGAGGCGATCCAGATAAAATTGCCGCCCAGTGCAATGCCGGAAGGCCGGTGCAGACAGACGTATTTGCCGCCGATCTTTTCCTCGAAGAGGGCGCAGTCCTTGTTGTGAGGTGACAGGATCATGCCTTCCCGGGTAAAATGGCGCCAGTCGCGTGTACGCATCATGCCCACGCCTACGCCGTTTTCCGAAACCTGTGTATAGGTCAGAATATACTCGCCATCGATCAGGCTCACACGGCCGTCTTCAATGCCGTAGGTTTCCAGATTGCCGTGGCCGTACAGTTTGGCAGGAATATGGTCGGGTTCGTAAAAATGCACGCCATCGTCGCTGCACATCAGCCGCAGGTGTGATATCGTCGAGAGGTAGGTCTGTTTTTTATAGCTGACCATGCGCGCGTCGGAAAGATCGAGATCGGGGTCATCCTTTGCGAATTCAAGGATTTCCATACGCCCGCCTTCGCGCAACACCGGAAAAGATACCATGCCCGGCTTTTGGGCCGGACGCTCCGCGACACGCAACAACAACCAGGTTTTGCCCTCAAAGCGAAAAACACCCGGGTTCAGCACGCATTCCACTACCAGCCCGGGTTGACTGGGTTTGATATCTTTGGTCGTAAGGATTGGATTTTCAGAAAATCGATTTGTCATACCCTTTTTACTATGATTCGCTTAGTTGATGCAGCCATGATGACACATTGAGGTGTTCATAGCCCGTGATCCTGCCAGCCTCGATACACAAAAGATTACACGGAACAGCCTTCCGAAATGGAAGGCTGCCCGTGTGAATACCCCGTGTTATCTTTTTCGTCAAAATCTGCGGGAGGTTACTGCTTGCTGAACTGCATCGAGCCGAGATTTTTACCGCCAAACACAAAATTGAGCGTGTACATGCCCCGGTTGTACTGGCTTACGTCGAGCGAAAACTGACCTGCCGGAATTTCATTCTTCCCGTAACGCAGATCGCCGACCTGCCGCCCCTGAACGTCAAACACGCGTACCTGGAGGGACTGGTTGTGTGGAAAGGCGTGTTGCACCGTCAGTATATCGGTCGCCGGATTGGGCGAAATGCCCAGTACGATGCCGCGCAGATCGTTGCCGAACAGGTCGTTGATGCCTGTAGTGCCGGTGTTGTACAGTTGTCCGATCTCTCCGCTCGTCAGGGCCTTGTTGTAGATTTTCACGTTATCGAGCGCACCGTTAAAGTACTGGCCGCCCTCGATGGGGTTGTTTCCAAAGCACAGCGGACGGGCCGTCGTGTTGAGTTTGCCCAGCACGGGCTTGATATTCGCCTGCTGTCCGTTGACATAGATGATGTCGTTCGCGCCATCGTGTACCATGGTGACGTACCACCAGAAGGTTTTGACCATCTCGTTGCCGTCGCCACTGTCCATATCTGAAATAAAGTTCATGAATTGCGCATTGTTGCTGTTGGTCGTCCACACGATTTTCAGGTGTTGCGGCAGCGATATTTTACAGCGCTGGTTCCAGTGGCCGAAGTCGATCACATAGGCTTCCGCATCCTGCAGGTTCTGGTCGTCGACACGAATCCAGAAAGCAATGGTTGTATAATCAGAGATCAGTTGCACGGCATTGGGCACCAGTACGGAATCCTGCATGCCGTCAAATTTGATATTCTGCCCGCCGCCGTTGGGGTGGGTCGGCACTTCAAACACCGGGTTGCCGCCGATCACACCGTGGTTCTGGTAGGGGGTGGCGTCGTTGGCATTGCCGTCGAAGGGATAGTGCGCCACAAGACCCGGTTCGCCCGTATCGACGGGTTCCGAGGTGCTCAGCGTGATCTCAGAAATGGTCGAATTGTTGCCGGCCAGGTCGAATGCATATACCTCAAAAGTGTACAGCGTCAGCGGGTCGAGACCACCGACAAAAACGGAAAGTGTGGAAGCCGGTACGGTGTCGAATACGACGCCGTCGACCAGGATGACATACCCGACCACCTGTGTGTCGTCGGTCGACGGATCCCAGGATATCAATATCGAGTTGGCTGCTGCCGTACCTGTCAGGTTACCGGGCGCTGTGGGCGGTGTGGTATCGGGTGTTTCATCCGGACCAGAGGTCACCTTGAGCGTGGTCATCAGCGACTCGTTGCCTTCCGCATCTATTGCCGTTACACCGAATACGTAGTCGGTCAGCGGGGTCAGGCCCGTCACATAGAAGCCGGTGTTGGGCGTCGAAGCGATCAGTTTACCATCCTGGTATACGTTGTAGGCGATCACGGCGACGTTGTCGGTTGCCGGCAGCCACGTGAGTTGCACATTGGTAAACTTGACGTCGCCGGCCAGGTTGAGCGGCGCACAAGGCGCTTCGGTATCGGTACTGGTTGGCGGTTGACTTGAGGAGGTGTACAGCAAGGTGACGTCCGAATCGAGGAGTGCGGTATTGAAAATTTGCACTTCGTCGATCAGCCCGTCGAGCCAGTTGCCACCGTCGACGGCATTGTAGCCGATGCCGAGGGGCTTTGTTGTGCTGTTAAGGTCGCCCGCCACGCTTTTTTCGGCCACCTTTACGCCATCGATGAAAATCTTGTCAAAGGTGCCGTCGTGCACCATTGCCACGTGTTTCCAGACACCGACGGGCAATTCGTTGCCGTCGCCGGAATCCATATCTGAAATGCCGCTGGTGTTATTGGTTGTCCACACCGGTTTGCCGTGCTGCGGCAGGGAAATCTTCCAGCGCTCCTGCCAGCCACCGAAGGAGAGCAGGTAGTATTCGCCGTTGGCAGGCAAGGCGTTGACTTTGACCCAGAAACTGACCGTGGTTTTTGCAGAATTAAGTTGCGGAGAGTTGGCCGCTTTTACTTCCGTACTGATGCCGTCGACAGCTGCAGCCTTGTTGGCCTTGCCGAAGCGGTCGGCGCCGATCCGCACGCCTGTCGCATTGTTGTTGTAGGCTGTTACGTCGGCGCCGTCGCCGGAGAAAGGATAGTATGCGACCAGCGGTCCGCCGACGACCGGTGTCGTGTTCTGATCGTTGTACAGCGCCGCCACTTCGACGGCCGACAATGCGCGGTTGTAAATCTCCACATCGTCGAGACTGCCGTCAAAGAAACTGCCGTTGTCAATGGGGTCGTAGCCGATGCCGAGCGGGTGTTTTGTTTTGTCCAGCGCGCCGGTTACGGCTTTTTCGTTCACTTTAACGCCATTAAAATAGATGATGTCGTTCGTGCCGTCGTGGACCATGACGACGTGCGTCCAGGTATTGAGCGCAAGCGGCGTACCGGCATCCATATCGCTGCAGCAGGCGCCGTTGGCATGAGTGGTGAATACGGGTTTGCCATGGGAGGGCAGTGAAACCTTCCAGCGCTCCTGCCAGCCGCCGTTCGACAGCAGGAATGCCTCGCCGGTACCGGGGAAGGTGCTGGGGTTTACCCAGAAACTGATGGTGGTATAATCCGACTGCAGGGCTACCGAATTGGCGGCCGTGGCATAGCCGTTCAGCGCGTTGGAGCCCCAGCCGTGCCGGTTGGCAACCGCAGTGGAGGCGCCGCCGGGAACAGCGTCGTTGCCGAATTGCGTGTTGTCCCTGCCGTTGCCGTTCAACTTGTACGATGCCACCAAATCGGCCGGTGTACCGGGAAAGGTTGCCTGAGCCGTGTACAGATTGCCCACATCCGCGTCGGAAAGTGCGTAGTTGTACATCTGAACCTCATCGAGCGCGCCATCGAACCAGTTGCCGCCATCGATCGGGTTGTAACCGATACCCAGCGGCTTCGTGGTCGGATTCAGCGTGCCTGCAACGTCCTTCTGGGCTTTCAGGGCGCCGTCGATAAATATTTTGTCTTTTGCACCGTCGTGAACCATCACCACGTGTTTCCAGACGCCTACGGGCAGTTCATTGCCGTCGCCGGAGTCCATATCCGAGATTCCATTGGTGTGGTTGGTGGTCCATACCGGCTTCCCGTGGGTAGGCAGGGAAATTTTCCAGCGCTCCTGCCAGCCGCCGTACGACAGCAGAAAGGCTTCCCCATTGGCGGGCAGGGTGTTGATTTTTACCCAAAAACTGACCGTTGTGGTGCCCGAGTTGAGTTGCGCGGCATTCGACGCACTGACCTCGCTGGATGTGCCGTTGAACGACAGGGCACTATTGCCGTAGCCGAAGCGGTCGGTCGCCGGAGATGCACTGCTGATATCGGCATGATTGCCAAAACCGGTATCGTCGGCGCCGTTACCCTTAAAAGCATAGGAGGCGACTTTGCCCTGTGCTACCACAGGGGTTGTGCTTTGGGCAGTGTACAATGCGGCAATCTGGGCATCGTTGAGGGCCATATCAAAAATCTGCACCTCGTCGAGGGCGCCATTGAAATAATTGGCCTTGTCGATCGGGTCATAACCGATACCCAACGGGTGGGTTGTCGCATCCAGTGCGCCGGTCACGCCCTTTTCGTTGACTTTCACGCCGTTGAAATAGATAAGGTCTTTGGCGCCGTCATGCACCATGACCACGTGCGTCCAGGCATCGAGGGTCAGCGGCGTGCCGGAATCCATGTCGCTGCAGCAGGCGCCGTTGGCGTGTGTGGTAAATACCGGCTTGCCGTGTGAAGGTAGCGAAATTTTCCAGCGTTCCTGCCAGCCGCCGAAGGAGAGCAGATATGCCTCTCCCTGTGCCGGAAATTCGTTCGGCTTAACCCAGAAACTGATCGTGGTACTCGCCGAATTGAGTTGTGCAGCGTTGTTGGCCCGCACCGCTCCCTGTATTCCGTCGAAGGCGATTGCGCTGTTCGACCAGCCGAAGCGGTCCTGTGTCAGCGTAGCGCCGTTGACTGTTGCGTTGTTGGCAAAAGACGATTGGTCTTTCGCGTTTCCGGAGAAAGCGTAACTCGCTACAGGAGTCTGGGCATTCAGGCCCGCGGCTGCCAAAAGCCACAAGGCAAGTAGCAGGAATGGTTGTATGTACTGTTTCATGCGTCAGATTGATTTATGTTGAAAAATGACTGGTTGTCGAATATGTCGTTTCCAGGTGCTTCTTTTCGTTAATCGGGCAAAGGGGCGGTTTACAAGGTTTGATACGGCTTTGTCAACCCTTCACAAAACGCTTCACGGCCACAGCCCTGTCTGATCGAACCGATATCACATAATACCCCGGCGCCCAGCCGCCCAGGTCAATTTCAAGGGACGCCCCTACCCTGCCCGATCGCTCCAGCAGCAGACGCCCCGTCAGGTCGCATACCCGGATCATCATCTCATCCCCGCTATTCTCCGGAAAACGGAGCGCAATCCGGTCGCGGGCGGGATTGGGCAGCAGCGTAAAGGCCGCTTTTTCCGGCAACACTGGTTCGTTGGCAGGTGTTAGTCCCTGCTGGTACAGTACCTCAACGGCGCCGGGATCGAGGGCATAATCGTATATGCTTACTTCATCCAGCACTCCCTTGAAGTTGTAATCGGCGTTGTCGGGCAGCATTTGCCCCATCAGGAAAGGCAGCGTGGTGGTGCGTATTTTCCCGGATAAAGCCTTGTAACTGTGCAGGGCGCCGTTGAGGTACAGCGCGAGCAGGCTGCCGTCGTAAGTCGCCGTGACATGATAAAAACTGTCGGTTTGCAGGATGGCCTCTGCGTCGAGATCGGCTATGCCGTTCAGGGAGTTTACTGTCCACCGCAGGTGTTTTTCCGGGGTGACGGATAATTTCCAGCGGTTCTGCCAACTGCCGTGGGAGAGCAGAAACGTCTCCTTTTCGGGCAGGGCGGCGGCTTTGAACCAGCAACTGACTGTGATCGCATCCTGAAAATTGAGCAGCGCATGGTTGGCTACCGCAATGTGCTGACTGCCGCCATTGAAATAGTAGGCGCTCTGCGGTGCAGCACCCAATCCGGGCGCCAGGATGGCGCCATTCGGCTGGCCGTGCAAGGCATTGCCGCTCACATCGTCGGCATTGCCGCTGAAGGGATAATGTGCGATCAGGTTTCCCGGTGTGGTACTGAAGTCTTTTACCAGAACGGAGATACCGGTCTGCACGGACAGGCCCTCGTCGTCGGTTACTTTTACGGCGAGTTGGTAGACCCCTTCCAGTGCAGGCGCCGTCCAATCCACGACGCTGCCGTTGCCGCTGAAGATGCCCGCGGAGCCCGACCATTCGTAGGTGAGCGGATCGTCGTTGGCATCGCTCGCCAGGCAATTGAGTTGCATTACCCCGTTGGGAGCAACATATCCCACACTTTTCTGTATGTCAATGATTTGCGGTGCATCGTTGATCTCCGGGACAACCGACACCAGGAGTTTTGCCGTGTCGCTGTTGCCTTCCGGGTCGGCAACGATGAGTTGTATTTCCGCATTGGCGGTAGTAGCCGGCGCGATAAAACTGACCATTTCGCCCGTTCCTGAAATGGCGCCGGCACTCACGCTCCACGTGTAGGTGATCTGTCCGGAATCGGCATCGTCTACGGTGGCGAAAACGCTTGTCGAGTCGCCGATTTCCAGCGGATTCATTGAAGCGGCAAGCGCTTTGATCCGCGGCGCGCGGGAATAGGGCTGCGCATGTTGATCGAAATCGACCACAACGCCGTTTATGAGCATCCGGTTTTTGTCGTAGGCGATTGTGCCGCCGGCCGGGGCAAGCGACACCAAAATCGCCTGATTGGCGGGAATGGCCAGGTCGACAACACCGGAAACATCCTGCAGCATAAATGTTTCGGTGAGGGCATCATACACGTCGACCGGCCCTGCACCGGCGTCCAGTTGCACCACCTTGACGGTGCTGTGCGGATTGAACAGCAGGAAGGTCGGATACGCGTCGCCGCCGAAAAAATCGGTCTTGAGCAGATCGAGTTTCAGTATTTTGTCCACATTGGTTTTTTCCACCATGCTGCCCAGGTAACCGATAGATGAACTGCCGTAAAGTGCGAGGTTCGTGGCTGCCCAGCCCCCCTGAACAGCATCGCCGGTTGAAAAGGGCGACTGGTTTTGCCACTTTTCACGCAGCGCTTCATAGCCGATCACCTGTTGCGGATCGTTGGACGACGACCATGCGGAGGCGTCTTGCAGACTGGCAGGCAGGAAGCCGGGGTAATAAAGCCGTGTGGCATTCGCCAGGTTGAGCATCCATTTTCCGATAGCACGCGCAAAGCGCTTGTCGTAACGCACCATCGGCGCCAGCGCTGCCGCCTGCTGCACACCGTTCAACTGAAAGGCATAGTCGTTGCCCGTATCGTTGGCCTCGCCGACCAGTCCCGACACGTCGAAACCGCCCCAGGTACCGACAATAGTGCCCCAGCCGCGCAAATCGCCGCGGTCGAACGACCAGTTGAGCATTTTTTCCACGTCGTAAGCCGTGCCGAGTTCAGCGTTCATTTTAGCTGCCGTGTATGTCCCGTAGGGTAATTGCAGTTCGTAGGAAGGATTTGAAGTCCAGTTGTTCAGAAATTCGATCGACCACTCGGCGCCCTTGAGGTAGTCGGGATTGCCGGTCTGCCTGTAAGCATTGTACAATACCCAGGCAAAGGCGCCTGCCGCCTCGGGCTCCTTCACGCCGTTGACGTTAGGCTCCATTGTCTTGAATTTCCAGGCCCGGTAGTTCATATATGCGGGCTCCCAGGGAGCATCGCTGCCGCCCATTGCGCGCACAGCGTCAAGGAACCGGTCGGCGATGCTTATAAACTGCTGGTCTGCCTCACCGTCCATATTCGGGTAGAGGTCATACAACTGGTAAAAAAATACGTTGGGCATCAGGTCGTACCACCAGTCGCCACCGCTGCTTGCACCGGCGTTGTTCAGGTAAATGTTCTCCCCGTTGGCTTTATTGAAGAAATCTTGGCTCATCAGCAGCCAGTTCTGGCCGTACTGGTCGCTTTTATCTGCCCCGACCAGTGTGGCGCCCACCAGCGAGGGCAGTACATTGACGGCCTCGTTGCCGAGCGGTGAATTGGTGCCGACGTATGTGTGCAGGCGAAATACGGGGTTCTGCGGATAGTTCACCCCGGAAGCGCCGAGCGAGACCAGGGGCAGGTACTGCCCCGTTTTTTGCATATCGTAAACGAAAGAATCATAGCGCAACGCTACCTGCCGCCAGTCGCGTACGTTGTACGGCCCGGGCAGGTTGGGCATGAGTTCGATGCGGGGTACCGCAATCTGACCCGTCTGGGCACACAATAAGCGGGTAAAAAATAAAAACAGAAGGAAAGGAAAAACAGCAGATTTGTGCATGATATCACCCTGCCTGAAATGCCGGCAGGAAAGCAAACATAATACAGTAAGAAAAGCAGGAATGGTACTATAATGTAAAATAGTAGTACTTTCCGGAATGGTATTTTGCGAAACGGGGAATCGTCCGTATTCCGTTTCAAATTCCCTTTAGTGCGCCATCCGATCCGGACAGCGCCATGTTTCCATTCGTATGGCCACTACAAAATCCAGAACCGTTCAATACTCCGGATTCTGTATCAGCGCGGAATTCAGGTCGATCTCGGTCTGCGGCAGCGGGAACACTTCGTGTTTGCCCGCCTGGAAACCCGGCAGCACCTGAGCGGCAACGCCCCAGCGTACGAGGTCGAAAAAGCGGTGCAATTCAAAGCCGAGTTCAACGCGGCGCTCGTGGCGCACGGCGTCGCGCATGGCCTGTTGATGATTGGTAACCACCGGGGGCAGCGCGGTGGCGGGGTCGGCGGCCTGCGCGCGGGCGCGGGCGCGCACCTGCTCCAGCGGAGCCTGTGCTTCAGCCACCCTGTTCAGTTCAGTAAGCGCCTCGGCCTCCCAGAGCAGCACCTCCGCGTAGCGGATGGCGGTGTAGTTGATGTCGCCGTCGGCTTTCTGGGTCACCTCGGCCTTGGGTTGCAGGTATTTTTTGACGCCGAAGCCGGTCGCGGAAAAGGAGGGCTTGTACACCACCCCGAAATAGTCTTCGTTGTTCATGGCTACGGTGAACTTGCGGCGCGGATCGTCCGGCTCGAAGGCGTTCACGAATTCGGGCGTGACCTCGGCAAAGCCGTAGCCCTCGAACTTTTTGGAGGCCCACCATTGGTTGAGGAAGTTACCGACGCCGAGTTCCAGGTTGGCATGCTGAATCTCCCACACGGACTCCGCGTTATTCTGGGTATTTTTCCGGAAATTATCTTCGTAGTCGGTCATCAGTGCGTAGATACCCAGGCCCTTCACTTTGGCCGTGTATTCGAGCACCTTGCTCCAGTTTTTTTCATACAAATACGCTTTGGCCGCCAGGGCATACGCAGCGCCCCTGGTCACCCTGCCAACCTCGCCGGCGCCATACTGAACAGGCAGCAACCCGGCGGCACGCTCGCAGTCCGACTCAATCTGCGCATAGACGGTCGCTTTCGATGTACGGGGTACCTTCAACTGGTCGGGCGGCGCAACACTGGTGAACAGGGGCACGTCGCCGAACACCTGGGTCAGCAGGAAATAGTAATAACTGCGCAGGAATAACGCCTCGCCGGTCACGCGGTTACGGGTAGATTCGTTCATGTCGATGTCGGCAATGTGGTCGAGCACGAGGTTGCATTGGGTGATGCCGGTGTACTGCAGTTTCCAGAAATCGTTGAGCTCCTCCGTCCGCGGCGTGTAGGTAAACGCGTCCATTTCCGTCAGACCCGGCCGCGAGCCGTCTCCACCGGTGATGGCCTCATCCGAAGTAAGTTCGGAAAAGCCCCAGTAGAAATTCTTGTTGTCGTTATTGAGCAGCAAAGGCCCGTAAGCGGCATTTATCGCCTGAACGGCGTCGTCTTCTGTTTGGAAATACGAACCGGCGTCAAGCGTTGCGATCGGTTCCTTGTCGAGGATACCGGTGCAGGAAGCGAGCAGGACAGCCGGCAAAAACAGTATATGTTTGAAAAATTTCATGGCGATTCGATATTTATAAATTGACAGGACTGACCGGAAACGGATGTCGGTATAGCACTTTTAAAAGTCCAGTTTGAGTCCAGCGATGAATGTCCGTGGCGCCGGAACGGTACCCCAGTCGATACCCACGGCGAGGTCCGACGAAAGCCCCAGTCCGCGGGTGTCATTGGAATTGGCCTGAATTTCCGGGTCGAGGCCGGGGTATTTGGTAAAAGTGAACGCATTTTGCGCCGTCACATACAGGCGGAACCCTGAAACATCCTTCCACCTGAGCAGTTGTGCGAAATTGTAGCCCAGCGTGATATTGCGGATGCGCAGGTAGGAACCGTCGTCCAGGAAGCGGGTCGATGCGCGGCGGTTGCCGTTGCGGTCGTCTACGCTCAGTTTTGGAATATTGGTGTTCGTGTTCGATGGCGTCCAGCGGTTGAGCGCATCCTTATAGGAATTGAAGCCGCGCAATTGTGTTTCATAGGCGAAATTGCCGTACAGAAAATACACGTCGTTGCCCTGCACCCCCTGCACCAGCGCGGAAAAGTCGAAATTATTCCAGTTGAACCCCATATTCACCCCATAGGTAAAATCCGGAAAGGGGTTGCCGATATGCTTGCGATCCTTGTCGTCAATCTTGTTGTCGCCGTTGAGGTCGGCAAATTTCACGTCGCCGGGGCGGGTGTACTGTGTCTGGAAAGGACTGGCGTCGATCTCGTCCTGTGTCTGGAAAATGCCGTCCATTTCATACAGGAAGAAGGACCCGACCGGGTAACCCGGCTCTGTTTTGGTCAACGGACCGTCTGACAAACCGAAACCGCCCAGAATGGGTTCGCTGTCGGCGATAGACAGCACCTTGTTGCGCACGGCGGAAATATTGGCGCCGACGTAGTAGTTGAATTTTTCTATCCTGTTCTTGTAGATCAGTCCCAGTTCCACGCCCTTGTTTTCCACGGAAGCGGCATTGACGAACGGTGGCCGCTGGGCGCCGCCGGCCTGTGGTGCGGGCACACGCACGAGGATGTCATCGGTCTTTTTTCGGAACAGGTCGGCCGACAACGACAGGCGGTCCTGCCAGAAGCTCACGTCGAGCCCGAGGTTGGTCTGGGTACTCGTTTCCCAGCGGATATTGCTGTTGCCGGTTTCGAGGATGGTGGAGCCGGTTACGATCTTGTCGCCGAAAATATACACGCGGTCGCCCGTACTCACCAGCGAACTGAAAGGATAGATGCCGATCTCCTGGTTGCCGAGTTGTCCCCAACTGGCGCGGATTTTCAGGGTGGAAATAAATTTCACCGGTTCAAAAAAGCGCTCGTTCGACACGTTCCAGGCAGCAGAAACAGAGGGAAAAACACCCCAGCGGTTGTTGGGCCCGAAACGGGAGGAACCGTCGCGGCGCACGGCTGCGCTCAACACATAACGTCCCTTGAACGAATAACCCGCCTGCGCGAAATACGACAGCAGCGCCCATTCCGTGGCGATACCGGAAACGCCGAGGTTCTCGAGCGCTTCGGGGTTGCTGGCATCGATATAGCGGAACAACGGGTCGGTGCTGCGGAAATTGTTTGCCGAAGCGCCGAGGTAATCGGTATGATTCTGGATGGCCTCCATGCCGAGCAGCGCCGACACGCGGTGGTTGCCGAAAGTGCGCTGGAAATCGGCCGTATTGTTCCAGACAAGCGTTTGGTTGAACACCCGGCCCTCGTTGAGTGACGTTGGGTCGTAAATAGCAGCCGACAGCCGTTCCTTAAAGAGTTTTTCGCGCTCGAACTGAAAATCACCGCCGAGCGTGCTGCGCAGCCGCAGTCCTTCCAGCACCGTGTACTCGGCAAATACATTCCCGAACACGCGGTAGCGACGGATCGTCCAGTCGGTGTTGTTGACAAATACGACCGGGTTGGCATTGCCGTCGCCGAACAGCGTCGGGTCGCCGAGTTCCGAGCTGACCTTCACGTAGGTGCCGTCTGCGTATTTTTCCGGAAAAACAGGGGCTGCAATGAGTGCGTAGCGGATGCCGCTCAACTCATTGCCCTGGCCGTAGCCGTCGCCCGAAGCGCCGATCACCTTGCGGTAAGTGTGGGAAAAAGAGAGGTTATTGCCCACCCGGAAGCGTTTGTTGCCGATTTCCCCGTTGAAACGCACCTGGTATTTGTCGAATGCCTGTCCCTTGAACACCCCGTCCTGCGTCTGGTATTCGCCCGAAATATAAAAACTGCTGTTTTCGCTGCCGCCCATGGCAGACAGGGAATAGTGCTGTATGGGCGCAAGGCCGAACACCTTGTCGAGCCAGTTGTTGTCGGGCAGCGTATCGAGTATGGCAGGATCGTAGGTGGGCAACTGGTTGGCGGGGTTGCGCAGTGCGTTGGCGTTGACGATTGCCTCGTTGCGAACCTCTAGGTATTCCGCTGCATTGAGCAATTCAGGCAGGTTGACCGCCTGCTGTATGCCGCTGTACGCGTCGAAAGAAAACACCGGCTTGCCCGGTTTGCCGCGTTTGGTCGTGATCAACACCACGCCGTTGGCGGCCCGTGCGCCGTAGATCGCCGCCGCAGCGCCATCCTTCAGCACCTCGATGGACTCTATGTCGCCGGGAGAAAACATATTGATGTTGCCGGTCGTCGGCACGCCGTCGATGACGAACAGCGGATTGTTGTTGCCCAGCGTTCCCGCTCCCCGGATGCGCACCGCGATGTCGTCGCCCGGCGAACCCGTAACCTGCGTGACCATCACGCCTGCCGCCTGGCCCTGCAATGCCTGGTCGAGCCCCGATACAACGAGTTTTTCAATATCGCGTGATTTGATCGAGGCGATGGAGGAGGAAATGTCGCTTCGGATTTCCTTTTTGTACCCGGTCACCACCACGTCCTGCAGCATGTTGGCGTTGGCGTCGAGTACGATCGCAAGCGCAGCCTGGCCTGCTACGGGCACTTCCAGCGTGCCGAAGCCGATATAACTGAACTGCAGGACGGCATCCGATGAGGTCACTTCGAGGCGGAAGGCTCCGCCTGCATCGGTTGTGGTGCCGTTGCGCTCGCCTTTTTCCCGAACACTCACGCCGATCAGCGGCTGGTTTTCCTCTGCGGAAACAACCGTCCCGGATACTATAAAACCCTGGGCATCTGCATTTTGTGCTGCCAAAAACAATAACAGCAGCGCGATGCCCCGAAAAAAAACAGGCGCAATACCCGGGCGATTTTTTAACAACTGACTGGTAAAATCTGGACTCATAGCCATCCGATTGTGATTCATTTTGACAAATATCGCAATTGCCCGGCCCTCAAATTGATACAATTATGCAAAAGGATAATACTTTTATGAGCGAATCATAAACTTGTCGTTTTTTTGTCCTGACATGAAAAACTTACCGGCAAAAATTGGCCCGGCTGCCGGTTCACAAAATGAAATTCTGAAATGAATATTTACCGTGAAATCACACCACTGAAGGCGCGTGACGTTTTCGTTGTGCTCGATTCCGTCAGCAACGGCTTCGACTACCCGATTCACAATCATCCGGAATACGAACTCAACCTCGTGGCCGGCATATCGGGCACGCGCATCGTGGGCGATTCCACCGAACGCTACACCGATTACGACCTGGTGCTGATCGGGCCCTATCTGTATCACAAATGGGATGGAGACGAGCAACTCCAGAAAAGCGGACAACCCTATCGCGTGATCACGATACAGTTTGCCATGGACCTGTTCAGCGGGCAGTTTTTTCAAAAAGAGCGGTTGATGAAAATCCGGAAACTGCTGAAAGACTCCAGCAGGGGCATCAAGTTTTACGGAAAGTCATTCGAGGAGGCCATGCGCATCATGGTGGGCCTGACGGAAGACAAGGGCTTTACCAATATCATTGCGTTTTTACAATTGCTCGATCTGCTTTCGGAAACCACAGAATCGGAATTTCTGGCCAGCGAAGGGTTCCTGCCCCAATCTGCGCGTCCGGAAAACAACCGCATACAGGTAGCCTACGGCTATATTCTGAAGCATTTTACCGACCAGGACCTGAAGATCGGCAACGTGGCGGCGCAGGTCAACATGAGCGATTCGGCGTTCAGTCATTTCTTCCACAAGTACGCCTTCCGGAGTTTCACGCAGTTCCTGATCGACGTGCGGATCGGCCACGCCTGCCAGTTGCTGCTCGATACGGACGATACCATCAATCGCATCAGCTTCCGGTCTGGGTTCAACAATGTGGCCAACTTCAACCGGCTGTTCAAGAAATACCGCTCCTGCACGCCCCAGGAATACCGCAAGCGTTACCTTGAAAAACACGACTTCGACTGGACCCGGCAGGTGACGCCCTGGCAGTTTTTACCGGGGAAAGCGCGGGCGAAGGAAGTGATCAACCCTGTGGCCTATTCGACGCGGCTGTTGCATTTGTAGGGATTCCGGCCCTGCGGCCAATCCGCTCCGCAATCGCCGCTGAATCCATCTTGATGTTCCGCAATATCCCGCTCAGGGGAATGGAAAACCCGCAAAAATACAGCCCTTCGAAGGCCGGATCGTCGAACCACAGGCTGCGTGGATAACCCCAGTCGCTGAGCAAGCGGTCGCCGTTTTCCACAAAATCCTCGACCCGCGCGTGGTAGCCCGTGCAGGCGATCACAGCGTCGAAGACTTCGGTTCGGCCATCGACGAAGGCCACCGATTCTTCATTAAAACGTTGAATATCAGGCATGATCTTCACATGACCCTGCTTGATGAGGTCGATGGTGCCGATGTCGATAACGGGCACCTTGCCGAAGCGGCGCAACTGTTCCGAAGGGGCATAGGGCGATTTCGGCAGACCGTAAGGGCTCATATCGCCCACCGTCAGCCGTTGCACCAGCCGCGCGATAAAATCGTAAGCAGCATCGGGCAGTTTGCCGAGTATAATGGCCGTCCGTTGCGCAGGCCTGCCGCCAATATCGCGGCGGATAAAATTGACCGGACTGCGCACCGATATATAAGGTGTCGCGCCGTGTTCGTGCAGATCGAGCGCCAGTTCGGCGCCGGTATTGCCGATGCCGACGATCAGTACTTTCTGTCCGGCAAACGGCCGGGCGCTGCGGTAGTCCCTGCTGTGGATGAACGTCCCCCGGAAATCTTCCTGTCCCGGCCATGTGGGGAAGTTGGGCACCCTGTTGTAACCTGTGGCGACCACAACTTGTGCAGACTGGAAAACACCGCTGTCCGTTTCGGTGATCCAGCCGCCGTTTTCACGCCTGATTTTTGAAACATTTTGCCCGAAAAGCGGCGAAATGTTCATTTTGCGAACATAATCCTCCCAATACGCGATCAAATCGAGGCGGGGAACGTAGACCGGGTAATGCTCCGGCATGCTGTCGTGCGGCAGGTCGGAGTGTTCCTTTACCGTGTGCAGATGCAGGCGTTCGTAGTGATCGTGCCAGGAAGCGCCGATCCGGTCGCCTTTTTCCAGTACCAGGAAGGGCAGCCCCATTTTTGAAAGCCTGCCCGCAACGGCCAGCCCGGCAGGGCCTGCGCCGACAATGAGGGTCTCGGTTTGGTATTGTTCTTTCATGGCAGGATGGGCTTAATCCTTCCAAACGAAGGGAAACAGGACAAAAGTCAGGGCAACCAGGATGGCATCGATAGCCAACAGGTTGATAATATCTTTTTTATAGGAAGTATCCTGAATCAGGCGCAGGGCAATTTGCGAGAGCCGGATGAGCGTCAGCAGGATGGGCAGCACCACCGGAAAACTCAGGATGGCCATCAGGGTAGCGCTGTTGTTTGCCCGGGCTGCTATGGAGGCGATGAAGGTAAAGGCGATGGAAAAGCCAAGGCTGCCCAGCACCAGCACCAGCCAGAAAAGGCCCGGGTCTTTTACCGGATTGCCCGCCACAACGCTGTAAGCGCCATAGGCCAATCCGCTTAACACAAACAACAACAGGGTATTATAAACGATTTTTGCCAGCAACAGCATCGACGGGTCAGCAATCTGGTAATAATACAACTGCCGCGCGCCGCTTTCCTGGACAAAACTTTTAACAACGGCATTGATCGAGGCAAAAAGCACGATCAGCCAGAACAGGATGTTCCACACCGGCGGCAATACCCGGATACTGGCCACGTACACCACGAATATCATACTGAATACATACAGCACGATGCCGCTGATCGCATAACGCTGGCGGAATTCGAGCACAATTTCTTTGCGGAGCAGGGTGAGGAACATTTTTACATCCATGCCGGCAAAGGTAAACACGTCATATTGCAATCTATTTGCGTTCAAAATACTTTTTGGGATTGAATTTCAGCAGGCGCGCTATCTTTGCACTCCCGATCAATGCGACCTGAATCAATCAAAAGCAGCCTATGAGTTGGTACAAACGACTGCGGGAAGGTATATCCACCGCCACCAAGTCGAAAAAAGATGTGCCGGAAGGCATCTGGTTTCAATGCAAAAACTGCAAGCAGGCCAGTACGACACGGGAACTCCGTGAGAATTTCTATAAATGTCCCAAGTGTGACTACCACACAGCCATTGGCTCGGAGGAATACTTCGACCTGTTGTTCGACGGCCATGAATACACCACGCTGTTCGACAACCTGATCTCTATCGACTTCCTGAAGTTTACCGACCTGAAGCCTTACGACAAGCGGCTTGAGGATACCATGAAAAAGTCCGGCCTCCGCGACGCCATCGCGGTCGGGGAAGGCAAGGTGAATGGATACCCGCTGGTTATCGCCGCAATGGACTTCAAATTCATCGGCGGCTCCATGGGTTCTGTCGTCGGAGAAAAAATATCGCTCGCCATAGACCGGGCTCTGGAGACAAAGACCGGACTGCTGATTATCTCCAAATCCGGCGGCGCACGCATGATGGAAAGCGCGTTTTCGCTGATGCAGATGGCCAAAACAAGCGCCAAACTTACCCTCCTGGCCAGGGCCGGACTGCCTTATTTCTCGCTCATGACCGACCCGACAACGGGTGGCGTCACGGCCTCGTTCGCTATGCTGGGCGATGTCAATATTGCCGAGACGGGTGCGCTCATCGGCTTTGCCGGACCGCGGGTGATCCGCGAAACCATCAAACGCGACCTTCCGGAAGGATTCCAGACCGCTGAATTTTTGCTGGAAAACGGATTTGTCGACCTGGTGGTCAACCGCAAGGATTTGAAAGAAACAATGGGCGATCTGTTGTCCTTTTTTCACCGGGATAACAACTAACGATGTCTGCGCCACTCCGGTTGTGTTTTTTGCCTTATACCAGTGCGCTGCCGGCCATCCTGCTCCTGCTTTTGCACCTGTCGGGCTGTACGGGCAAAACGCCCGCCGGCGAAGCGCCGGCCACTACCCTGCCCTATCAACTCGACAAACCCGACACGGTATTTGTCATGCCGCAACAGCTGAGGGAGATTTCCGGACTGAGCATGTCATCCGATGAGCGCCATTTGTTGGCGGTCAATGATGAAGAAGGCCTCATTTATTATATTGATCCCGAAACGGGGGTTATCAATTCGACCTTTCATTTTGGAGAGACCGGCGATTACGAAGGTGTGGAAGCAGCCGGTGGCGACATCTACGCGGTAAAAAGCAACGGTGTCTTATCGCGGATCATGCCCGATTCCGGGAAAGTGGAAACATACCCGACCGGCCTGAAAAAAAGCAATGATGTGGAGGGGCTTGCTTTTGACGTTGCCAACAATCGCCTGCTGCTGGCCTGTAAGGGAAAAGACGGTAAAAACCCGGCCATAAAAGGGGAAAGGGTTATTTATGCGTTCGATCTCTCCGGCAAACGGCTGAGTGAAACGCCGGTTATTACACTCCATCTCGCTGAAATAGGTCGGTTAAAAAAACCGGTGTCCGGTTTTTCTCAAAAACTGAACGATTTTTTCTCCACCGACCAAAAATCTGATGCGTTCGGACCGTCCGGTCTGGCTTTCTGCCCGATTGACGGCAACCTCTATATCATTGCGTCGGTGGGAAAGGCAATAGCCGTGCTGCAGCCTGACGGTAAAATCGCACAGGTGGAATGGTTGTCCTCCGATGTGTTCAGGCAACCCGAAGGCATTTGTTTCGACCGCCGGGGACGGATGTACATCAGTTCGGAAGGCGGGAAGAAGGGTTATGGAAAAATATTGCGGTTTTCGCCTCAAAACCGCTGAACCATCTGCTATAACTCTCCGGCCACATTGCCCACTTTCCAGTCGTAGGGTCGACTCTTGAGCGTTTCCAGTTTTTCTTTCAGTTTATGGTCGATCAGGGCCTTTTCTGCAGAGATGCGCGCCATAACGAGGTGTGCGCCGGTTTCTGTCTCGAATTTCAACTTGTTCCGGACGGTGTTTGACAACAGCGTTGTTTTTTCCAGGTTGGCCATCTCGAACACATGTTCGTGTTCGTGCAGCAGGTAGTCGTACGGACTGCGGTAAGAGATCAGTTTTACCATGATCGGGGCGGTCTCGATAGCGATGAACAACAGCGTGATGAACAGGCTGGCCCAAAGGATGGCTTCACTGTTGGCCGTCAGCCGGCCCAGGGCTTCCATACGGGCCGCCATACCGTCGTAACGCGAGCGCTGGAGTCCCGTAATTTCGGCCTGCACGTTTGTTTCCAGCGCCTGAATAGCCGCTTCCTTTCCCTGTATGGCAGGCAGCGCAGAAGCGAGCAAGGCCTCGAGTTCCGTCTGTGCTTTATCGGCTTCGGCCTTTTTAGCCTTGTAAATCGGTCCCAGGTTTTTTTGACCCGAGCCGCCGGTGCCGTCGGCTTCCTGTACCGCCTGGAGTGTTAACCGGTCGCGGGATGCCGTTTTTTCGACTATTTCAGCTTTCAAGGCCGCAATTTGTGCGCGTTGTTCGTCGATTTGTGCCTGAAAACGCGTTTTTACACGATCCTCCTGCTGCTTGTACACCTCCTGTTCCATGGTCACCAGTTCAGCCTGGATTTCTTTTTCAAATATCTTCATCTCCAGCGGCTTGGAAATAACCAGCGCCAGCAACACCGCCAGGGCCATACGCGGCACAGCCACCAGCCAGTCGCGCCACCATTTCCCGTAACTTTTCATGCTCATGACGATGTAACGGTCGAGGTTGAAGATCATGAGTCCCCACACCAGGCCAAAGGCAGTGGCGGCCCAGAAGGATTCAAAAACCGTAAACAAGGCATAGCCCGAGGAAAAAAAAGCAAGCACACCGGTAAAAAAGACCGTGGCGCCGATGCCCATGTATTTATTCCGGTCGGTCGGGCATTTCTCCAGGACGGAAAAATCTACCCCCGAACAAAAGAGGAAAAAGTTTTGCAGTGTTTTCATAAGCAGCAAAATAAGATAAAGGCGTTGTACAGCACCGTTTAACTTCAAAACACCCGGAATTATTGGCGAGACAAAACTTTTTTCGATGGGATGCAGGCAGCGGCTGACAAACGGCGGCGGCAAATCAGCCAAGCAGGCCCAGTTCGAGCAGGTTTTTGCGCAATTGATCCGCGTTCTGAAAATGAATTCCATTGATCCCAACCGCAGCCGCGCCTTCAATATTTTTTAGGCTGTCGTCGATAAAAACAGCCTTCGACGCGTCCACCTCATACCGCCGCAAAAGCGTTTGGTAAATATCTGCAAAAGGCTTGCGTGTTTTTTCGTCTCCCGAAACCACAATGCCTTCGAACCAGTGCAGGAAGTCGTATTTGGACAAGGCAACGGGGAATGTTTCAGCACTCCAGTTGGTCAGGGCCAGCAGGCGCTGCGCCTTGCGGTCGCGTAACTCCTGCAACACCGATACAGTGTCGTGGATAGGCCCGCCAAGCATTTCTTCCCAGCGGCCATAGTAGTCCCGTATCTCGGATTCCCATTCCGGATACTCGCCGACCAGCAATTCGGTGGCCGCCGCCAGCGGCCGGCCGGCGTCCTGCTCCACATTCCAGTCGTGGGTGCAAATGTTTTCAAAGAAAAAGCGGCGGCGCTCCGGGTCCGGGATAACGTGCTGATACACATACTCCGGGTTCCAGTCGATGAGTACGCCTCCGAGGTCGAATATGATAGTAGAAACAGCCATTTTCTGAAACCTCAAAAAACTACACATTAAACCGGAAGTGCATGATATCGCCGTCGGTCACGACGTATTCCTTGCCTTCGACGGCCATTTTTCCGGCTTCTTTTACTTTGGCTTCCGAGCCGAAGTGGACAAAATCGTTGTATTTGATGACCTCTGCCCGGATAAACCCTTTTTCAAAATCGGAGTGGATGACGCCCGCGGCTTCCGGGGCCTTGGCGCCGTTGCGGACCGTCCAGGCGCGCACCTCTTTTTCGCCGGCGGTGAAATAGGTGATGAGGTTGAGCAGGGTGTAGCAGGCGCGGATGAGCTTGTTTTTACCCGGTTCGCTGGGTCCCATCATTTCGAGAAACTCCGCGCGTTCTTCCAGGGTTTCCATATCGGCAATCTGTGCCTCAATACCGGCGCAAATCGCGATAACCTCGACATTTTCGCCCGCTACTGATGCGGCAAAAGCCCTGGTATGGGCATTACCCGATTCCATCGAGCCCTCGTCTACGTTGCAGACGTAGAGCGTGGGTTTGGAGGTCAGCAGCGAGAGGTCGCGCATCACAAGCGTCTTGCCGTCATCGTCCAGATCGGCGAGCAGTTCGCGGGATGGCCGTCCGCTTTCCAGGTGGGCTTTTACCCGGTTCAGTATGTCGAGGGCTTTCAGATCGTCCTTGCTGCCCGCCTTGGCGGCCCGGATCACTTTTTCCAGCCTTTTTTCCACTGTTTCAAGGTCCTTAAGTCCCAGCTCAAGATCGATGATTTCCTTGTCGCGCACAGGATTGACGGAGCCGTCCACGTGTACCACATTGTCGTCGTCGAAACAACGCACCACATGCACGATGGCATCTACTTCCCGGATGTTGGCCAGAAACTGGTTGCCCAGCCCTTCACCCTGGCTCGCCCCCTTGATCAATCCGGCGATGTCGACAATCTCCACCGTCGTGGGCACGATGCGTTGCGGGTTGACCAGTTCCGACAACTTGTCCAGCCGCGCATCGGGCACCGTGATGACGCCGACATTCGGATCTTTGGTAGCGAAAGGATAGTTGGCAGCCAGGGCCTTCCCGCTGGTCAGGGCATTAAAAAGAGTGGATTTTCCAACGTTGGGCAGGCCAACGATACCGCATTGAAGAGCCATTAATATTGTGGGTTTCGTTAATTGGTTGTTTCGTTATTCGTCATTTCGTCATTCGTCAATTTGGCCGATTGCCGGCTGACAGTGGGCGATGTCCCGAAAAAACGGGCGCAAAGGTAGGAAAACCACCGGTGAAATTTTGGCGGCGTTTTATTCCCGCAAAAAAAGTAACCTTGTATCTTCCCTTCTGTTATCCATTCCATGAACGATGAATAACGACAACAACCAAACATGAACCACCTCGCCCATTGTTTCCTTTCCTTTGATGACGAAGACCTGTTGTTGGGTAATTTTATCGGCGACGATGTAAAAGGCAGCGCCTGGAAGGCGTATCCGGAAAGGGTACAGCGGGGTATTTTGTTGCACCGGGCCATCGACAGTTTCACCGACAACCATCCGGCAACGGCGCAGAGCAAGGAGCGCATCCGGTCTTTTGCCGGGCGTTATGCGTCGCCGGTAACGGATGTGTTGTACGATCACCTGCTGGCCCTGAACTGGGAGACTTATGCGCCGGAGACATTTGAGGTGTTTGCAGAAAAAACCTATCAAAGGCTGGAAAAAAGGGCTGAGGACATGCCGCAGGTATTGCAGGAACGCCTGCCGCACATGCTGAAAGGGCGTTTTTTGCACGGATACTTTAGCCGAACCGGGCTGGAGTGGGTACTTGGCCAGTTCAACCGGCGCCTCGCCGGTCGCCTCGACGTGCCGGAACTCTCCACCTGTTTCTTTGAAAACCTCGATCTTTTTTCCACAGACTTCAATCTTTTTTTTCCCGACCTGATCGCCGAAGCCAAAGGAAAAAGCGGGCAATAGAGCATGAAGTGCAAGAATTTTCTACCCCTATCCGCCGGCGGAGTTCTTTCAGCCTTGCGCGCTGGATCACAAATTCCGTCTTGTCGTCGTTGAGCCGCACGATGTACTTGTCGTGTTCCCAGAAGGAGTAATTTTTGAAAAAATGCAGGTTGACGATCACCGAGCGGTTGATGCGAAAAAACGCAGCCGGGTCGAGTTCGGCTTCCAGTTCGCCGAGGGTCTTGCGAATGTCGAAAGTCTTGCCGCGTGTAAAGGCCCGGTAATTTTTTTCCTCAACCTCGAACCACAGCACCTCGCTTATATCGAGGACGGTTTCTCCCTGCTCGTCGCGGGCCGGCAGCGTTTTCAGAAAATCGTTGCTGCCCGGAGGCGCAAGGCGCTCCAAATGGGCTTTCTGCCAGTCGTTGTAGTCAAGAAAAAGGCTGACATTCAGAAACACATAACCAAAAATCAGAAAAGGCAGGGCGTAATTGACGAACATTCGGGCGGTAAAAAAATACTCCGGGAAATACGCCGCCCAACTGTAATCCGGGTAAAAAACGGCCAGATACCGTACGCCGTTGGTGACGGGCCCGAAAACGAGGATGGAACCCATTATCACGGGCAGAAAGCGCAATTCGTACCGGAGCAGGCTTTTCAGGTCGGGGCGCAACGTCGACATGCCGAAACGCGCCGCAGCCCACCGCACGATGCGCAGGAAGATGAACACCGAGATGAGCTCGAACAAAAAGTAGTAGCCGAACAGGAATTTGAAGTATTCCCATATCCTGCCTTCCAGCAGCCTTCTGAATTCGCCGAATCCCGGCCGTTGCAGGGTAATCAGTTGATAGAGCAGCACGCCGACCAGGGTGTAGGCCAACCACGCCCAGCCTCTGGTCAGCCGAAAACTCAGGGGTATGCTGTCGTTCTGCGCTGTGGAAGTCTGCATCGGGTTCGATAAAATTGTGTTCGGGCAAAAATAGGTTTTCCCTTTAATTCTCCTCCGGATATTCCAACGCTGTCTACCGCCGACGGCAGCAGCAGTATTTCAGGTATCCGAAACCGTACTTCGCGCATTTTCCATTCCCCGCATACCGCGTTTCAGCGCGGAAAAACAGCATCTCGGGCAGCCGCGCTTGCGGGGTTGCCACCGCGCGTTCCACCTTTGCCGCATCGATTTTCGGTTCACCAAAATAATTCAACCATGAGTCTGCTTAAATTTTTCCTTATCGCCGCCACCAGTTTCCTCGTATCCGGTTTTTTTCCACTCGCCGCCCAGGTCGAAAACGGCGGCAAGTGGTTGGTCAACATCCGCCATTTTGAATACGGTGAAATGCGCACGACACTAGAATTCAGGGTCGAAACGGACAGCAGTTTTAGCGCCGCATCTCATCGCAGGGGAGTAAAAAACCTGGTCGGCGGCTTCAAGGCCACCATGGGACGCTGGTTTACCCGAAAACCCATGCTGCGCACCGGCGCCCTGTGCCGGATCGAAAACGGCCGCACCGAGGGCGAAACATTCTCCGGCGTATTGTCCATGCCGATGGGCTCCAGAATAAAGATCGCGGGCCGTTTTAGCGGCAGCCACCTTTCCGGGTCGCTGACCAACGCGTCGGGCAAACAGGTCGGCGTCGTGGACGGCACACGAACCTCCGGGAGCGCACCGGCCGACGACTATCCCGCCGTCGTTGACGCCCTGATGGAGCAGTACCGCCAAAACATATACGACCGCCGCGTGCTGGAGACAAAATCATGGAAGCGCTTTGCCAAAAGATGAAAAAGCGGAAAAAAGGCGCAGGATGATTTCGACCTCATCTCGGCATTTTTCATCCATGCGCAAAAGTTGCCGTTCACCCACGCTTACTTCTACCGCACAGAAAACCCCAAGGCCGGAAAAGCGCAAATGAGCAAGCGGTTCGCCTCCCTGTCCGGGCAGGCATGGCTCGAAGAAAAATCTCCGGAAACCGTCGTCCTGCGCGTTAAATCATTCCGGTGCACCGCGGAAGAAATGGACAGCCTGATGCGCATTGTCATGCGGAAAGATTACCGCAACCTGATCGTCGACCTGCGCGGCAACGGCGGCGGCTCGTTGGAAGGCGGCATGACACTCGCCCGGTATCTGACCGCCGGGGAAACCGCCACGGGCGTATACCTCACCCAAAAGTGGTTCAACTGGCATCCGGCGCCGCCCACGGCGGTCGAACTGGCCTCCATGCCCGCCTTTACGAAAGCCGACGTCGCCGCCTTCACCTCAACGCTCGATTCCGCCGGATACGTTGTATTGAAAGCGACACCGGGGCCGCAGCAGTTCACCGGGAAAGCGTTTATTTTGACGGATCGTCGCACCGCCAGCGCTTGCGAGCCGCTCACGTGGAACCTGAAACATTACGGCAGGGCAACCGTGGTCGGAGAATCCACCGCCGGCGCCATGCTGAGTGCGGAAAGTTACCCCGTAAAAAACGGTTTCACGGCCGTCATTCCCAACGGCGACTATTACACGCCGGAAGGCAACAGGCTCGACCGAATCGGGGTAGCGCCCCATCTCGCCGTGAACGGTGAAGCGGCGCTGGATCGCGTCATGCGCCTGATCGAAGGGAAATAACGCATCAAAAGCCTGTCCGAAAAATATTATTCGCCGTTTGCGGATACTCACCCCACCGAAACAAAATTTAATTTATGCCGTTTAATCAGGCACTTACCTGAAATTTTTGAAACTTCCCGCAATATTCTGCGTCTAACCGTAAAAAACTTGATATCGGCAAGCGGAAAATTGTACCTTTGCAGCCGAAAAAATTCAACATAGCAGCACACAATGAGGCAACTAAAAATTACGAAGTCCATTACCAACCGGGAGAGCCAGTCGCTCGAGAAGTATCTACAGGAAATTGGTAAGGTGGACCTCCTCACCCCGGAAGAAGAAGTTGATTTAGCCAAACGGATCAAGCAAGGCGACCAGATCGCCCTTGAAAAACTCACAAAAGCCAACCTTCGCTTCGTAGTATCCGTGGCGAAACAATATCAAAACCAGGGACTTAGCCTCTCCGACCTCATCAATGAGGGCAACCTTGGCCTGATCAAGGCAGCCCAGCGTTTCGACGAAACGCGCGGCTTCAAATTCATTTCCTATGCCGTTTGGTGGATTCGCCAAAGCATCCTCCAGGCACTGGCCGAGCAGAGCCGTATTGTGCGCCTGCCGCTGAACAAAGTCGGCTCGCTCAACAAGATCAACAAGGCTTTCTCCGAACTCGAACAGACCTTCGAACGCGAACCCAGTCCGGAAGAACTCGCCGAACTGCTCGAGATTACAACCGATGAGGTAGAAACCACCCTCGGCGTTGCCGCCCGCCACGTATCGATGGACGCCCCTTTTGTAGAGGGAGAAGACAACTCCCTGCTCGACGTGTTGGAAAACAACTCCATGCCCGGCACCGACACACACCTTGACTATGCCGATTCGCTGCGCCGCGAAATCGAACGCTCGCTCGGCACCCTGACCGATCGCCAGTGCGACGTGATTAAACTGTACTTCGGCATCGGCGTTGAGCATCCCATGTCGCTGGAAGACATCGGCGACAAGTTCGGTTTGACCCGCGAGCGCGTGCGCCAGATCAAGGACAAGGCCATCAACAAACTGCGCGCAACAAGCCGCAGCAAACTGCTGAAAACATACCTCGGCGCATAAGCCTGCTTCCTTCAAAAGCAAAGCCCGTTTTTCCAACAACAGGAAAAAACGGGCTTTTTGTTTTGCCGTTGTAACGGCTTCCTTTACTGTTTCTCGAAATACAGCAGCGACTGGCTGCTGACCAGCGGATCCGTGCTGAGTCGCCCGGTCAGCTTCAAGGTAACATCGGATTGTTCGATGATCGTCCAGTCGCCGATAATATTATTTGCCAGAGCAACAGGATTTTGGATCGCGAAAGTTGCGATTGAAGTATTGGCGTCAACAGCCCATTTTCCGGTGGCCGAACTGCCGTCGGGGAAATGGATGATCCACTCGTTGTTGTCGTTCAATTCAAACGAGTAGTTGTTGAACAGTGCCGTGTCGTCCTTCTGATCAGCGCCAATCTGATAGTATGATACGATCCAGTTAGTTGTTTTCAGGTTGTCGTCGGATTTGGAGCAACCGAATGCCATCAGGGATACCAACAGCGCAAGGATAAGCGGTTTTTGCATAGCAATTAAAGTTAATGAATGAAGAAATCAGGGTACATAGATACAAGGATTGTTCCATAAGTTGTTAAACCGGCGCCGGGATGAGTACTTTTTCGTGCATACCGCTGGTTAATACCCCATGAGCATTCCAGTGCCTGTTCCTCTTCCCGGACCATAACTGCCGTGTTTTATTTGTATTCCTTGTTGCCGCACCTTGATAGGAAAATGCTTTCACCTTTTTCTACTCAAACGCCTTTGTTACATTTGTCCGTACACCGCCGAACCGGCACAAATCGTAAACGGAAAAAATTTAAACGTGAGAAAAACATCAACCTTCCTGCTCGCACTCTGCTTTCTCTTCGTTGAAGGATTCGCCCAGGCGCCTGCCATCCAGCGTATCGACCCGACCAACTGGTATGTGGGCATGAAAAACCCGGAACTTCAATTGCTGATCTACGGCAAAGACCTCAAAGGCTCCTCATTGAAGATATCCTATCCCGGCATCAGCGTCCGGCAGGTGTATGAAGTCGAAAACGCCAATTATCTGTTTGTCGACCTGTATATAGCGCCGGAGACCAAAGCCGGCGTCTTCGAGATCGAACTGAGCAAGCCGGTTCCCGTAAAAAAGAAAAAGACAGTCGTCAACGAGACGGTCCGGACCACCCGTTCCTACGAATTGAAAGTGCGGGACAAACACCCGCAGGAGGTCAATGCCGGTGATTTTATTTACCTGGTTCTGCCCGATCGCTTTTCCAACGGCGACACCTCCAACGACAAGTATGCCGATATGGCCGACCCGGCATCCGACCGGAACAATCCGTTTTTGCGACACGGCGGCGACCTGTTGGGCATTGAGAACCACCTGGATTATATCACCGACCTGGGCGCGACGGCGCTATGGCTCAACCCGGTCGTCGAAAACGACCAGCCGCAGACCGACGAAGGCGGCGCGATGCGTTCGGCGTACCACGGATACGGTTTTACGGACCACTATGCCGTCGACCGGCGCCTGGGCGGCAACGCAGCCTACAAAAGCCTGATCGACGCTGCCCATGCCAGGGGTCTGAAGATTATTCAGGATGCCGTGTACAACCACGTGGGCATCAACCACTGGATTCTGCGCGACCTGCCCATGAAAAACTGGCTGCACCAGTGGGATACTTACACCAATACCTCGTACCGCGACGAGTCGGTGTTCGACCTGGACCACGGCAACAAGAGTGATTTCAACGTACAGCAAAACGGCTGGTTTGTGCCTTTTTTGCCCGACCTGAACCAACACAATCCCTTTGTGGCCAACTATCTTATTCAGCACGCGCTCTGGACCGTCGAATTCTTCGGTATCGACGGCTGGCGGGTTGATACGTACCAGTACAATGACCTGGAATTCATGAACCGATGCAACAACGCCCTGCTGGAAGAATACCCCCGAATGTTCATCACAGCCGAAAATGCAGTAAACACAGCCGTCAGCCAGGCCTTTTTTGTCCGCAACAACCTCTATCTCCCCTTCAAGAGCACCTGCCCCTCGCCCAACGATTTCGTTTTTTACAATGCCATCAATGCCGCCCTGAATGAGAAATTCGACTGGGGGAGCGGGTTCAACAAGTTATGCACCATGCTGGCGCAGGACATCGTGTACGAAGACGCCGGCCTGAACATGACTTTTCTGGACAACCACGACCAAAACCGGTTCTTTTCGATGGTGGGCGAGGATATGCGAAAATTCAAACAGGGTATAGTTTTCCTGCTGACCGCGCGGGGTGTCCCGCAACTGTACTACGGTACGGAAATTCTGATGAAAAACTTTAAAAACCCGTCGGACGCAGAGGTGCGACGCGATTTCCCCGGGGGCTGGCCCGGCGACAGGGAAAATAAATTCACGGCTACCGGCAGAACGGGTCAGGAAAACGAGGCGTTTGATTTTACCAAAAAACTGGCGCATTATCGAAAAACCTGCACCGCCCTCCAAACGGGAAAGCATACCCAATACCTGCCCAAAGACGGCGTATATGTATACTTCAGGCACGATGACAGTAAAACGGTTATGATCGTCATGAGTCAGAGCGATAAAAGTCAGACCTTGCAAACCCGGCGTTTTGACGAGTGCCTTGGCGCATTTAGCAAGGGAAAAAACATTTTGGACGACAAGGTGATTACAGATATTCGCCAGATTGACGTGCCTCCTATGTCGGTGCAGGTGATTGAGTTGATGAAGTAGAGGGTGTTTGGCTACCGGCCCTCCGGCAAGGCAACATGAATTTTCACAAGTCAACGTGGGTTTGTCATGTTTGTAAACACCTGTCCGATCTACGGAGAGGTAGTTGCGGCGTTGCCCGCCTGTGATGCGGACGGGTGTTTACAAACATGACAAGGGAACAGCGGGGCATTTGTCAAGGTCAAGGAAACAGCGTTGTCGGGAACACCCCCTCCCCCATCAATGCCGTGCCCCATTTCATCGAAAACAATCTTGCAAAGTGAAAATCCAGCCTTTATTCGCAGAACAATCGAAAAATTATGCTGCGAAACACCCTTCAGTCCTTCGGCCTGGCCTTCCAGAACATCCGGGCCAACCTCTTTCACACTTTCTTTTCGGTGCTCGGCATCGTAATCGGCGTTGCCGCCCTGGTGGCCACCTTTTCCCTGATCGACGGCCTGGAAAAATTCGCCCGCGAGCAGATTTCGAACAATACCAGTTTCAATGCCATTGTGGTTGAAACACAAACCGACAAAGTCATCAACAACCTGTCGGTCAGGAAGGACTCCTTCCAGGTAATCGATTATGACCGCTACACACGGCTCCGTGCAAATACTATCGGCGTGAAACGCGCCAACATGGACAACAGTTTTAACCGTGAAATCCGCCTCACGGAGAACGACTCGACCATAGGCGCCATGATAAAGGGCGTCGCAGAAACACCCTGGGGCGACACTATTCTCACGAACGGAAAGTTGTTCTCGCCCACCGCCTTTACCGGGCGCGAGCCGGAAACGGTAGTCAATACACAACTGGCCAAACTCATTGCCGGGTCAGACGACCTGAGCCGGGTACCGGGAAAAACCTTTGCGGTTTTCGGCCATACCCTGCGCATTGTGGGCGTAGCCAAAGGCAAAAGAGACAACGCCCCGCCAACGGCCTATATCCCCATCTCACTGTTCACGATGGACGACTTGCACCGCGGTCCGCCACGCCTGTTGATGGAGGCTGCCCAAACGGAAGATGTGCCGAAGATCAAAGAGCAGATAAACGCCTGGCTGAAAAGCGAATTCGGCGAAAACCACGTTGATTTCCAGGTAATGAGTCAGGATTTCTGGGTCGGCGAAACCGCCAAGGGCTTTCTCATTTTTCGCATCATCATGGGGCTGATCATCGGCATTTCCGTAGTTGTAGGCGGCGTCGGCGTGATGAACGTGCTGCTGATCTCCGTCAACGAACGCACGGCAGAAATCGGGCTGCGCAAGGCGGTAGGCGCCAAGAAGGCCGATATTCGCCGCCTGTTCCTCGCCGAGTCCATCACGGTATCCGCGTTTGGCAGTATGATCGGACTGGTGTTCGGCGCGGGTTTTGCCATGGCTGCCATACCTGTTATCCGCCTTTTTGCCGATGTACCGTTCAGCGCTGTGCTTACCTGGAATACCTTTTTTATAATATGTACGGTTGCTGTACTGATCGGTATCCTGTTCGGCACCTACCCGGCTGTAAAAGCGGCGCGCCTCGACCCCGTCGAAGCGCTCCGACGGGAGTAAATCCTACCCCATGCAGGCCTTCACAAAAGCAACAAACAGGGGATGCGGGTTTTCGACCGTGCTTTTTAATTCCGGATGGAACTGCACCCCTACAAACCACTTGTGGCTTTTCAGTTCCATAATCTCCACGAGATTCGATTCGGGGTTGATACCGGTAGCCGTCATACCCGCTTTTTCAAACTGGTCCAGATAGGCATTGTTGAACTCCCAGCGGTGCCGGTGGCGTTCGTTGATCAAGACGCTCCCATACGCGGCGTGGGCTTTTGTTTTTTTCTTTACCTCGCAGGGATAGGCGCCCAGGCGCATGGTGCCGCCTTTTTTGGTGATTTTTTTCTGCTCGCTCATCATGTCGATGACGGGATGCGGCGTGCCTGGATTCACTTCCGTTGAGGAAGCGTCGGCAAGGGACAGCACATTGCGGGCAAACTCGACGCAGGCAGTTTGCATGCCCAGGCAAATGCCGAAAAACGGTATATCGTTCTCCCGTGCAAAACGAATGGCCGACAACTTGCCTTCAATGCCCCGTTCGCCGAACCCCGGAGCGACCAGAATACCGTTCAGGTCCTTCAGCGTCTTGCCCACATCTTTGTAACTGCCCTCCAGGTCTTCGGCGTGTATGGGCACTACACGCACCTTGCACTCGTTGATCGCGCCCGCGTGCACAAACGCCTCGTGTATGGATTTATAGGCATCCTGCAGTTCGTTGTACTTGCCCACCAGGCCGATCTTTACTTCACTGAGGGGATTCTTGAGTTTACCCAAAAACGTTTTCCAGGAGTTCAGATTGGGCTCTTTGGTGTCGCGCAGGTGCAGTTTGGAAATCACCACGGCATCAAGTCGTTCCCTCAGGAGCATGAGCGGGACGTCGTAAATACTCTCGGCGTCGAGGGCTTCGATGACGGCGCTGGTTTCTACGTTGCAGAACTGTGCCAGTTTGCGGCGGATGTCGGTGCTGAGCGGATGCTCGGTGCGGCAGGCCAGTACATCGGGCTGAACGCCAAGACTCAGCAACTCTTTTACGGAGTGCTGGGTGGGTTTCGTTTTAAGTTCCTTGGCTGCGTTCAGATAGGGCACCAGGGTCAGGTGAATGACCAGGCAGTTGTCGCGCCCCAGTTCCCAGCGCAGTTGCCGCACCGACTCCATATAGGGCAGCGATTCGATGTCGCCCACCGTACCGCCCAGTTCCGTGATAACCAGGTCGTACTGGCCGGTTTGCCCGAGCAGCAGCATCCGGCGCTTGATCTCGTCGGTAATGTGCGGGATCACCTGCACCGTTTTGCCGAGGTAGTCGCCCGCCCGTTCCTTGTTGATTACCGTCTGGTAGACAGCGCCGGTGGTGACGTTGTTGGCACGGGAGGTGGGGGTGTTCAAAAAACGCTCGTAGTGGCCAGGTCGAGGTCCGTCTCGGCGCCGTCGTCCGTTACGTAGCACTCTCCGTGCTCATACGGGTTGAGGGTACCGGGGTCGACGTTGATGTAGGGATCGAACTTTTGGATGGTTACGGAAAAACCGCGGGCCTGGAGGAGTTTCGCCAGGGAGGCACAAAGAATGCCTTTTCCGAGCGAAGAAGTGACACCGCCCGTAACAAATATGTATTTCGTCATAGTATGCTTGAAACTGTTACGGGACACAAAGGTAGGATTTCATTCTACCCCCTGTATGGACAATGGATGATTTTCGTCAGCAGATTCCGAATTTTCTTTTCCGACCTTTGCCGGAAACATGCCCCGCTTAATTTTGTTTACCGCTTATGCAAACGGTCCGGTTCCTGGATTTGGGTCTGATGGAGTACCAGCGTGCCTGGGATTTTCAGACAGCCCTGCACCGGGGTTTGGTGGATAACAAGTTGAACAACAGGGATCTGCCACCCGGAACCTACCCGCAGGAACACAGCCTGATCCTGGTGGAGCACCCGCCTGTTTATACCCTGGGCAAAAGCGGATCAACCGATAACCTCCTGCTTTCGGAGGCTGAACTTCAGGCGCGCGGCATTCAGTATTTCCCGATCAACCGCGGCGGCGACATCACTTTTCACGGTCCCGGGCAAATTGTCGGCTACCCCATCCTCGATCTCGAGTGTTTTTTCAACGATGTACACCGCTATGTCCGCAATGTGGAAGAGGTCGTCATCCGCACCCTGGCCGAATACGGGCTCGACACCTACCGGATAAAAGACTATACCGGCGTATGGATTGGCGGCGCAGGCGGCGGGCCACAGCGAAAGGTCTGCGCCATAGGCGTTCACCTGAGCCGCTGGGTCACCCTGCACGGCTGGGCGCTCAATGTAAATACGCCGCTCGAATACTTCCGGTACATCGTACCTTGCGGGATAAGCGATGCGGACAAAACGGTCACCTCAATGGAGTTGGAGTTGGGCAGAACCGTCGATATGAACGAGGTGAAAACAAAAATAAAACGCCATTTTGCCGACGTATTCGAATGTAAGGTTGTTGATCCTGCACCGGAATGGAGCGACGCCTTGTCAAATCAATAGACCATGAAAAAAGACATTCCCATCCTGAAAGTCGAAGACCTCGCCATCGCGATCGTACCCCGCCTGGAGCACGAAGAAGACCATGAGGAATTTTGGGATGCCTATTTGCTCAACCTCAAAGATGAGCCGATCCATTCGGTACTCATCAATTCGCGGGGCTACGGCCTGATCGACGGCGAGCAGCGCCAGACGACGACGCTGCGGTATTTCTGGGAAAAGATCGGCCCCCTGGAAGTGGTCAAGGTGGAGCCTGTTCAAAAAGACGTGCTGGCACTGGCCAGCGAGTACTGGGTCAGTTTTTCCTACAACGATTACCTCTACGACAAAAAATACGTTTTTGTACCCGGCAGCCTCGACGCCATGCATTTCACCGAAATTCCTTTTCTCAACCGAAAAGGCGTTATGATCAGATAACATGTCCGACTCTTTTTATACAAAACTGGAAAATCCCGTCGCGCAGGCCGTAGTGATTCTGGCTGGCGCCGTGGTGCTGATGTTTGGAGGCTGGTTGCTTACAGTGACCAATATATACCCCGTCGACCCGCTTTTTGCGTGGTCGATCGCTACGGCATTCATGCTGCTGTTTGCCATGCTGAACAGCCTGATGAGTCTGCGCGCCGACAGTTTCATGAAGTATTGGGGGCGTTCTATGTACAGTTATATCGGTTTGGCGTTTTGTACGGGACTTATCGCCTGGATGTTTTCCGGGATTGCACTGCGGGATGCAGGCACCTATCGATGGATTTATATCGTGGTGACCATCGGCTTTCTCGTTTTCCTGTCCATGGTCAACTTCATGAAAAAAATCGTGCAGTTTGCCGAACGGGAAGAGTGGAACCAACCGAGGCGCCGGCGATAGGGTCGCTTTCGTTCACGTTTTAATGTTTCCAATACCATGAAATACTTTTCTGTTTTGCTGGTACTGCTGGCCTGTAACGCCACGCAAAAACCGGCGCCCGAACATCACGACACCGCCGCTTCCCTTACTGCCGACACCATCGTGCCGCCACAATTCGACAACGGGAAACTGGTCAAAATCACCAAAACCGACGCGGAATGGAAGGCGCAACTTACCGACTTGGAATACACCGTGCTGCGCAACGAAGGCACAGAGCGCGCTTTTTCGGGCGACCTGTGGAACAACCACGAAAAAGGCACCTACGTGTGCGCCGGTTGCGGACTTCCGTTGTTCAGTTCTGAGACCAAATTTGAATCCGGGACAGGCTGGCCGTCTTTCTATCAGCCGATCAAACCCGAATACGTCACCGAGATTGAAGACCGCAGCTACGGCATGACACGTGTGGAGGTAGAATGCGCCCGCTGCGGAGGACACCTCGGACACGTCTTCGACGACGGCCCCGAGCCTACAGGGCTGCGCTACTGCATGAATTCCGTGTCAATGGATTTTGTGAAGGAGTGAGACAGGTGTGTGTTGACAGGATGAGGGCGTCTGGCTTTTGACACAGCCTCGCTCACCTTTCCACCTTGACGCACTTTCCGCTGTCCAGCACCACATCCCCGTCCGAAACCGTCCAGAAATACATCCCCGGCGGTAACCCGGCTGTGGCCACTTCGTCATTCTCCCCGGAAAGCGTCCGATCCGCTATCTGCCTGCCTGCCTGATCATGCAGACGGAAATGCAGCCCGGACTTTGCTTCTGACCACAACATTACCTGCAAACGGTCGCGGAATGGCGACGGCATCACCTGCGCTTTTGGCATAAATGCCGGCTCCAGCACCGGCACCGTAATCTCTACCGTCCTGCATTGCGTATCCGACCCGTTGGCGTTGCTCACGCTCAGACACACCTGCCAGGCGCCAGGCGCCGGGTACGTGTGCGCCGGGCACCGCTGCGTACTCCCTGTGCCATCGCCGAAATCCCAGACCCAGGTTGCCGGTTCGTAGTACGACAAATCCCTGAATTTGAACGTATTGACCACAAGACTATCTGCCTCATAAACAAAATGAGCCACCGGCACGTTGTCCAGCCCCAGCGTATCGCACGCCGTGCCGTCGAGCGGGCCGAGGCGGTAGTTGGGATGGTTGGGTACCGTGCCGAGGTTGAGCGTGGGCAGGTTGATCGCGTGCTGCCGCACCCGGCACGAATCCCCCGGCAGATCCGGCTCTTCGATCACGTGCAGCTTGTCCGTCGACGAGTTGCTGCAAATGTAGATTTTGCCGTCGGGGGCTAATTGCGCCTTAAAAAAGTTTGTGGGCAACGGAGATTGGAATCCGTCGTATTCAGCAACAAGGGTTTCGCTGGATTCCAGATCGGAGGCTTCCAGATCATACTGAAATACGCTCGTCGTATTGGTCAGGTACAAATATCTTGAATTGGGAGATATCGAAACACCGGTACTTGGAATTCCCAGTTTAAATATTCTCTGATAATTGCTTAATAAACCTTCGCAGCGATCAAAATCAAAAATATCCAGATATGATCCAATGTTTATTCCGGGGCAATTCATTCGAACATATTTAGAGCCATCCGGCGAAAACACTGCCTGACCTCCATTGGAGATCAAATTCTCTCCCAAAGTCTGTGGCGGAAAGGTATCGATGCCCGAAGGCGTGAGCAGGTAACGAAAAAAAGCCGACCGGTCGAATTTCGGAACTAATATCCACCAGTCGCGTCCGTTGGCATGGCGTGTGGCCGTGAGTTTGCCGTAACACAACGTGTCTTTGACCAACACCCGGTTTTTCTCGATCACCTTGCCCAGGCCGCCGTTTTGAGACATGTCGACGATGGTGTACAAGCAATAATATATGTGGTGATACGAATACGGGGTAGGAGCATAGGTGCGCATTTCATGGATCAGATAATACAAATGATCATTTTCCGGCAAAGGCAACGCCAGAACACCCTGATACAAACGCGTTTGAATGGCCGAGTTGTCCGGGTTTAACTTCAACCCGTTTTCCATCGTATCATTCTGAAAACTGGAGATATAGTCTCCATTGGAATAAAACAGCAGGTCGCCTGCGGGATCACAAACCACTGCATTGGTAATCTCTAAATCCATATACCGGTCTTCCCGGGTAATGGTGGGCGGAATGGTATTAAAATCGATTCTTGTACCGCCGAACCAGTCGTTGCCGCTATAACTCTGGTATCCCATTAACCAGATGTAATCGTGTTTGGGAGCGGCGAGGGGTGTTTGAGCGGTCAGCAATACACCCGGAAGGAAAAAAAGAGGCGTAAACAGTATATAAAAGCGGTTCATGGCAAATAATGGAAAGGGGTGCTGTCTGCGAAGAAGACAACACCCAGGTGATCGATCAATTTTTTAACGGGAAATAACCAGTTTTACAGCGGAGCGGCGCCCGCTTTCGGTCCGACCCGCAAGGCATCCCCGGCTTCGATATTTTCGAGCGCAAGGGTTCGCCCGAAGGCATCCGTAACCTGCAACTGCCAGGCTTCCGATACTCCATCCGTCCGCCTGACCTGCACGAATTCATTGGCGGGGTTGGGAAATACAGTGAAAGGAATTGCACTTCCGGAAATCCCGCTCCGGGTCGCGTTGCCCCGCTGTTCCGCTTCTTCACAAATGCCGTCGTCGTCGTAATACCGCAGTACGCCGTCGAAGGCGAGCAGGCTGCGCGCTTCGTACACGGCATTGCCGCCCAGGGCCGGGCACTGTTCGGCAATCTCTTCCAGTATTGCCTGTTCGGTACCGGAAAGCGTGTTCCGGCCTTTGAGTACGCTGTTCAGGTAAACCGCATTGACAGCCTGCTCGTTTTCATCGAATATTTCGGAAGTCGAAATGGCGGCGTTGGCCACGAGCGCTTCATCCGACAGGGAGTCGCGCGCGGCCGACAATTCCGCCAGCAGGCTGTCCGCTACATTCCACAGGGAATCGATCAGCAATTGCAGCGGTCTTTTTGCCCCCATATCCTGCTGAACGGTTGTAAACGTGGGTGAACCGGCCGATTGCTCCGCCAATGAATCCAGCAGTTGTTTCGCGGCCAGAATGCCGTCGTACAGGGCGACTAGGTGTTGCACCACCGGGGTATCTGCACGCAGCAGTTGTTCCGTCGATTTGTCGATTTCCGTAAACAGGCCGGTCAGCGACGTGCTTTCCGAGGTATAGAACTGTTGCAAATCCGCCGACTGGTTCAACAAGGCCGGTGTATCGTCGAGTATGCGATAGAGCAGGCGTTTCAAATCGCGTTTCATGACGGGGGCGTAAAACGCGGCGAACTCCAGCGAATCCCGGGCAATGTCGAGCCCGAAATCGCCGATGGTGTCGTGTGTTACCTCGTCCGGAGCGGAAAGGGGACAAAGGGTGTCGCAGGTGGCAGGGGTGCCACTACTTGTATAAAACCAGAGGGAATTGGGAAAATTCGGCGTTACAAACCCAACTGGATAATAAGGTAATTGTGTTGAGTGTACCTCAAAAAGAGAATAAGAAATTTGGTCAAAGAGTCCCTCATGAATAGCCGTCACATCGCCGAACGTTCCGCCCCAATTGTTTCCCTGGTGCAATTGCACGTTGGGGTTGCCGGGCGATCCGAAAACGGCATCCGGCCCCATCCAGAAACCGCGGCTGTTCCCGAACATCGTATTGCCTCTCACCTCCGTGTTTTGACCGGGTGATGATGAACATACTCCCGTAAACCGGAGTCCCGTACGCATGTTATTGACATAATTACAGGCATAGACGGTCCCGGTGGTGGCATTGATCCGGAAACCGGTATTCGCGTCGAGGTTTCCTCCGCTCAGGCCCAATGCCGTATTGCAGGACAATAAGCAGTCCGCACCGTTATCTACCCGTATGCCGTTTTTGGCGCTCGCGTCCTGAAAATACGCACCGTTTGTCCAGAGGTTGTACCCTGAAGCGGAATTGACGCTTATCCCGAAATTTGCCCCGTACGCTTCTATGTAATTGAGGTGTATATTTTTTATCCCGCTGGAAAGAACCTGCGGGTCGTCATTCACCGCTATACCTGTTCCCTTCGACAAATCATAAGGTTCCAGTTCATCCACGTAAATGTGGTTGTTCTTGACATTCAATGACAACGCCTGTTGATTTTGCCACAGGTCGATGCCGATATTGTCGCAGAATATGTAGTTGTCGAATATCGATATTTTGCGCTCGAAGCCGGTCTCTACCCGGAATCCCGTTTGCACGCCGACCATGGTGACATCGCTCGCAGTCAGGTTGTTTATATTGGAGTAAACACCTGTCGGAACGTTCCGGAATGTCGGGTTTTGGGTGCTGTACCCCCACCCTTTCAGGTCGAGGTCGCTGGCCTTGGCGTGTATACCGTAGCCTTTCAACAACGAGTAGCCCGAACCGGCTCCAATATCGTAAATTTTGCAACTGTTTACGGTCGCCGTTACGCCCTCCAGGATAATGCCGTTGGCCATGTGGTGAAATTTGTTCGCGTGCGACGTGTTGCCGTCGCCGATGACGACGCCGGACAAAAAACGCAATTCAACCCCTGCTGCCGATATGTTGCCGGGCGTCGTCGGCTGTCCGGTATACGCAGGCAACAGCGTCAGGTTTTCGCAATGAAATTCGTTGGAATGAAACGCCGTGAAGGGGCTGGGAAGGCTGACAAACGGGTTAGCGGCAAATTGGCCGATGCCGATGAAGTTTTTGGCAAAGGTGTTGCCCGTCAGATAGATCGTCGTTCCAGTACCTCCGAATACGCCTGCAGGCAGGCTGAGCGCAAATTCTGCATCTTCAATCGTATTCCCGGTAAAGATCAAGGCGCTGTTTTGATCCAGGTAAATCCCCGCCCACATAGCGGTGCAGCCGTGAATATGGCTTCCCCTGATCTCCAGATTGCTGCCATTCATGACCCTGATTCGCGAGCCGGGGTGCATGATGATTTCCATGTTCTCCATAAGGTAGTTGCCGGCAGCAGCATCTACTGCCAGGGTTCCGTTAACGCTGAGACAGGTATTGCTGACTGATCCGGAAGGCAGCCCGCTTTGCGACAACAGTACAAAACTGCCGGTGACGCTGTAACTGGTGCCGGTGCCGCTGCAATTGCATGTCTCCTGGGATTGTGCGGAAAACCGGATGGCTAACAGGAAAAGAAATGAAAGTCCGGCCCTGATTATCGCAAATCGAAGGGGGGGGGGGTAACATTTCCGTCAATTTCGGAAGATTCCGGCGGTTGGGCGGCAGGTGTCCGGCAGGGGCGGTTGAAAAAGATCGAAAGTTTTCTGTCATGACTAAATCGGTTGGTGAGCAATGATAAACAGTATACATAAAAATAAAATATGCCTAAAGTGGACAGTCAATAATGTATTCCTCAGTACATCAAATTAAAGGCAATAAAGATAAAGCAAGAATAGTTGCCATATCTGATTTTAACCTGTATTTTCAATGCCACTGATTTTGCCTATCATCCATACCAAGACGCCTACCTCGCCCGGCTCATCCTCTTCGTCGCCTTTCCGAAAATGCTCTCCACGCTGTAAAACAGAACATCGCCGCTCGCATTCAGCCATGCGCTGTTGAGCATTTCCGTATGGTATCCCTTCTCATACCTGCCGCTCGCCGACCACAGCGCATTGCCCGTGGCGTCGTAAACGGTCAGCACCACGCCCGACGTTTCCGGAAGGTAAAACCCGATCATGGTGTGCGTATCGAACGGATTGGGCCGGTTCTGGAACAACTCGAATCCCACCGCTTCAATGCTGCTGCCCGCATCGTCGTGGAACCGGAGCGCCACGTCGCTGGCTGTCGCGGTTTCGCCGCTTCTGTACGCCTCAGCGCGGGTGATGCGACCAGACAAAGCCATCATGTCGCTGAGTTTCCCCATCCGGGTCGCGTGAAAACGCACCGTAAATGCCTGTGCGCCATCGATAGATACGGTTAAGGCATCGTTGAACACCCCGAAATTGCTGCGGTTGACCTGATCGTTCTCCTCAATTTCCGCCACTTCAAGTCCGTCGAGGTTCAGGGTAAACTGGAAGCCCTGAACAGGTGTGGCGGCGGTAAAGGTCACCTCGATATAATCGCCGGCCTGCACGGCCCTGTCCTGTACATCAAACAGCAGTGTACCTGCAGCCCTGTCCGCTGCGTCCATCAGTCCGTTCGGAATTGCCGTATCGTTCACGTCGCCGACTTTCACTGCAACAAAATCGTTCGGCTGAGCCAGGAGGTTATTGTTGGTAATGGTCTCCGGGAAGGCGTCGCCGAAGGGATTCAGCGGTTGCGGGAACGTGTAACTTTTGTCTACAAACCGCCACGAACTGTTGTTCGGCAATTCGGGGTAAATCCCGAGTATGAGTTTGCGCAGTTCCACGATGTCGAATGTCGTAATGGAATTCGATTTGTTGGCGTCTGCTGCGATCATTTTGTACGGGTTGGTCAGCGGCTGCAAGCCGAGGATGTGCTTGGAGATGAGCACCAGGTCGAAGGTAGACACGCCGTTCAGCGGGTTGTCTTCCTTGACCGGCGTCAGGGTATAGTCGGCAGCAAAGGGTACTGCGTTGGGGAGCAGGAACTGGCCTTGGTCGTCGGTGAGGTCAAATCCGCTGAAGGCGCCGGATTGCACGTGCACCACTGCGTCTTCCACGCCATCCTGCAGTTCCGTTTTGAGTGTGCCCGCGACAGACGCCATGCCACCCGGAACACAATTATTATTGTTGTCGCCCACCTCGACGAAGGTCTGGCAGTAGTCGGCATTGCCGGCCAGGTCCTGCGCCCACAGTTCAACGGCTTGCATTCCCAGTTCGGCACAGGAAAACACCACATTGGTAACCGGGTTTCCGGCCGCGTCGACGGGGAACCCCGTACCGGCGCCTGCCTTGCGCACCGCAAACTTCAGCAAATTCGGGCCGGTAATGGTCGACGTGGGCGGCGTGCAGTTGTCCTGTGCGTATTGAAGAAAATCAGTCGCCCAAAGTTGTACCATCTGTGTTGGCATAATATTGACACTCAAGCCATTGAAACACACCACCGTCGGCGCCTTGCAGTCCTTGACGGTAAACGGGTATTCACAAAAGGCCTCGTTGCCGCAGCCGTCTTCCACGATCCATTTGATCCGGTGCGTGCCGTATGGCAGTTCCGGTGTTGCGAATTGTGCAGGGTTGGCCAGGGTATTCCAGCGCACGACCGCGTTTACATTCATGCCGGTTTGGGTAGTTTGCAGGCCGAACCGCCATTTTTGGTCGGCAGGCACGGCGCGCGCGTCAAACAGCCGGGGCGTACCGCCCGAAAAATTCGGCGTATTGGCATTATTGAACAGCACAATACCACCCGGCTGCGGGTCATTGCTGTTGACCACGGTTTCCGTGATGCCGTCGTTGTCAAGATCAAGCAGCAACAGGTAACGGAAATGCAAATCGGCGCCGGTACACAGATCGGTTGCGGTGATCGTCAGGTCGACCGGCCCTTCACAGAGGTCGTGGCTGTTGGTGACCGGATCGAGCCAGTTCGATTCGTTCCAGAGTTGCGGATCGTTGTTGGTAAGGTCGCAGAATTCGGGTTTTGTCGCCGGACAATCGGCGATAACAGGGTCTTTGGTGTCTTCCACGATGATGATCTGCTTGTATTGGTAGCAGTTGGCGTCGGGGTTCCAGAAAATACTGTAATCGGTAGGTTCCGGGTCGGTGGGCAGCACCTTGATCACGGTGGAAGACCAGGGCCCCTGGGTGCCGGGCGGCGAGACGATCGGCCCGGGCAGGATAAAGGGTCGCTCCAGCGCAATATCCGGGTTCGGGACGAATATACAGGGCTTGTTGGGGTCGTAGGTACACCAGTTGATGATGTTCCAGGTGCGTTCGATCTTGTAGCAGGCATCTGTGACCACCGTAAAAATCACATCTTCATAGGAGACGCCCAGCAGTTCGCAGTTTTCCCCGAAAAAGATGGGCTCCCCGAAGTTTGCCGAACCGTCGCATACCTGCACGATCTTGTCGTCGGGAAATTTGATCCAGTAATCCTGCTTGTATTCCACATATATCCGCTGGATACACGGATTGACCAGGCCCGAGCAGTCTTTGGCGCTGAAAGTCCGGATGATTGTACCCCTGTTGCACACTGTATCAAAAAGGTTGTAATTCAACGATTCAGTGATTGTATCCAGGCAGCAGTTGTCGGTCGACATGGCAAAACCATAGGTTTCCAGGGTAGGATCGAAGTTCTCACAGGAAACGGTCACATTGTCCGGCGCGATGCAGGAAGGCTTGATCTTGTCTTCCACCAGCACCTGAACCATACACTCGTTGAAATTCTGGAGGTCGAAATCGAGGGGTATTTCGCCGGGCGGCGGCGGGCTGTCGTATACCCGGAACACCACGGTCACGGTGTCGCCAATATCCGAGCAGCAGAGTTTAACCTGATCGTACAGCGTGTCGTTTGGCTGACAGTCGTTGACCACCATGCGCCGCACTTTAAAGTGCACGTCGGTGCAATTATCGTACGACCCGTCGTCGAACGTAGAAGCGTCGATGAGCGCCATGCCGTCGGCGCCGAGGGCTACCTGGGTATGCGATTCGCAGGCGGCCAGGGGTGGCGTGATATCTGCAACCGTCAGTTGAAATGCACAGGTAGCGCTGTTGTCGCAGCCATCGGTGGCAATATAGGTGACCAGGTGTACGCCTTGTGGCAGGCAGGCGGTCAGACTCAATGCACCGAGCGTATCTGGTATCCAGTAATTGTTTCCGGTAAAATCGTCCAGCGTTCCGTTGACGATATAGGTCCCGATCGGATTACCGGTGTATTGGTCATAAGCCGTCACCCTGGCTTCGATATTTTTCAGCCCCGAGCAGTTGTCGCTGAGCACGACATCCGGCAAATCGGCAATGGCACAGCAGTTGAATGGCTCCGTGCTGACAGTCAGGTCGGCAGGACAAGCGAAAACAGGCCCCTGCTCGTCGGAAACCTTGATGATCTGCGTGTGGTAGATCGGGTTGATACCCGGGGTAAATATTCCGCCCGGATAGCACCAGTCAACAATAGTCCAACTGCGGTGAATTTTGTAGGTGCCGGCACAGACGGGGATGATCTCGTCGTTGTAGGCAATGCTGATATCGCAGGAACTGTTGTTCGGGTATAGCGAAAAATGCCGCCCGTAATCGGAAAAATAAGGCGCCCCTGTATTCGCCGGACCAGTCAGCGGGTTATCGCACGCCACAACGGTATCCTGCGGCAGAACAAGCGCGTCGATATGCCTGCGTTGCAGGTAGATATACTGCAAACAGGTCGACATATTGTTGTAGGCATCCTTTGCCGTCCATTCGCGGATCAGGTAAGCGGCGATGTCCTTCTTGCCGTTGATGCTGTCGCCGCAGATCACAGTCTGCCAGGTATCGACAAATTCCAGCGAACTGAGGATACAGTTGTCGCTCGCTGCGGGCCGGCCGGCTGCTATGCCAAGCGAGTCGGCGAAGTAGCCGGGCGAAAAGTTTTCTACGGCACAGGTCACGGTCAGGTCCTTGCAGGGGATCACCGGCGGGATTTTGTCTTCGATATGGATCGTGCTCCAGCAAAAACTGCCGTTGCAGGTATCCGTGACTTTCACCTTGAAGGTTTGTCCGACCTGCGCACAGGTAAGCGGGTTGTTCGCCGGTTGCCCTGTGAGGGTGAAAATAGCCACGCTGTATACATCCAGACCGTCGTCTACTCCCTCCAAAATCATATCGGGCGTGATCAGGGAAGAACCGTTCGGACCGATACTGAGGTACAGGTTGTCGTTGCAAACCACACCGACCGGTTCGTGAATGCTTACGATAACGCCGTCTGTGGCGGTGCAGCCGAACGCGTTTGTCACCGTAACAAAATAACCTGTGGTGACTGCCGGAGCAGCCGTGGTGCTGCAATTATTCGGGTCGCCCAGCCCGGTTACGGGCGCCCATTGGCAATCTGTGCCGCCCGAGGCAGACAACAGCGCACTGCCGCCGGGACAGATGGCGACGTCATTACCGGCGTTGGCAAGCGGCAGGGGATACACTATGATGCGTATTTCGACAAATGGCCGGCAGGCCGGGTCATTCAGGTCGGGGTCGCTGAGCAGCAGTCGGGCGTAGACGTAAAACGTATCCGTAGCAGCGACCGCCGGAAAAACCGCATTGTTCAGGGTAGCGACAAAAGGCCCGGCGCCGGCAAACTGGCCGGCTTCCACCGTGCCCAGCAAGTCGCCGCCGTTGTACATGTCGGTACCGGATTGCGGGGAGTCGAAAAAAACAAATTCGACGTCGACGGAATCACTGTCGGTTTCTACCGAAAGATCAGTGGAATTGTCGCCGGAACAGATGGCATAATTACCCGATATCTGACTGAGTGAGGTACAGGCAAAGGAAGGCGGCAGACAGGAAAAGGAGGCGGGGGCAGAAAGCTGAAACGCGGAATGCTGCGAGAATCATACCCACGCCAGTGAAGGCAGTGCGTAAGGAGATTAACATACGAGAAGCGGTGAAACTGATTAGAATTGAACAACAAACCTAAAGCGCTGCTGCAACGGGATTACAGATACATTGAAGCAGTTTACCGCCGGCTTGGCATGCAAATATACCCTGTACTATTAAAAGAGTACGCCGGTTTTACGTTAAATAATTAGGGATGAGGCGGTTCTGTTTAGTATATAGAGTTTTAAAAATTATTATTTATTGATATAATATTAATTCAGGTTGTTCATTGCCATCAAAAAGAAAGGCGCGCCTCGCGGCAGCGCCTTTCATCATTCTTACTAAAAGTTCTGTACGGTGGCAAACCGGAATTACATCATGTCCATGCCGCCACCCATGCCCGGGTGGCCGTGGCCGGATTCTTTCTTCTCCGGTTTTTCATTGATGACGCATTCGGTGGTCAGCACAAGGCCGGCGATCGAAGCGGCATTTTCCAGTGCGATACGGGTAACTTTCGTCGGGTCGATGATACCCGCCTTTTTCAGGTCTTCGTAGCGATCGTGGCGGGCGTTGTAGCCAAAAGCATTTTTATTGTCGGCGACTTTATGGAACACCACCGAACCGTCGACTCCGGCATTTTCAGAGATGATACGGATAGGCGCTTCGAGGGATTTGCGCACGATAGCGATACCGTAGTTTTCATCTTCGTTTTCGCCTTTGAGATCTTTCAGGCTGTCGAGGGTGCGCACGAGGGCAACACCGCCGCCGGCAACGATGCCTTCTTCGATGGCTGCGCGTGTTGCGTGCAGCGCGTCGTCGACGCGGTCTTTTTTTCTCTTTCATTTCGACTTCCGTTGCAGCGCCTACATAGAGCACAGCCACACCGCCCGACAATTTGGCGAGGCGTTCCTGGAGTTTCTCCCGGTCGTAATCGCTGGTCGTGGCATCGATCTGTTGTTTGATCTGGTTCACGCGGGCTTTGATATCGTCGGATTTGCCCTTGCCGCCTACGACAGTCGTGTTGTCTTTGTCGACGGTAACGCGCTCGCAGGAGCCCAGGTGTTCGAGGCCGGCGTTTTCCAGTTTGTAGCCTTGCTCTTCGCTGATGACGGTTGCGCCGGTGAGGACGGCGATGTCTTCCAGCATGGCTTTGCGACGGTCGCCGAAACCAGGGGCTTTAACAGCAACTACTTTCAGGCCGGCGCGGAGGCGGTTGACCACCAGCACGCCAAGGGCCTGGCTGTCCACGTCTTCCGCGATGATCAGCAGCGGGCGACCGGTTTGCAGGCTTTTTTCCAACACCGGTACGAGGTCCTGCATGTTGCTGATTTTTTTATCGGTGATGAGCAGGTACGGATTTTCGTAGTCTGCGATCATCTTTTCAGCGTCGGTGATAAAGTAAGGGCTGAGGTAGCCGCGGTCGAATTGCATACCTTCCACGACATCCATATAGGTTTCGGTGCCTTTGGCTTCCTCTACGGTGATGACACCGTCTTTGGAAACGCGTTTCATGGCGCTGGCAATCAGTTTGCCGATTTCTTCGTCGTTGTTGGCAGAGATAGCCGCCACTTGCTGGATTTTGTCGAAATCGTCGCCAATGGTTTCCGTTTGCTTCTTGAGATTTTCCACGACGACTTTCACGGCTTTGTCGATACCGCGTTTGAGATCCATCGGGTTGGAGCCGGCGGCTACGTTTTTCAGACCGGCGGTTACCATTGCCTGGGCGAGTACGGTGGCCGTTGTGGTACCGTCGCCGGCAGCGTCAGCGGTTTTGCTGGCTACCTCTTTTACCATCTGGGCGCCCATGTTGGCTACCGGATCATCCAGTTCCACTTCTTTGGCCACCGTCACACCGTCTTTGGTGATGGCCGGAGCGCCGAAGGATTTCTGGATAACTACGTTCCGGCCTTTGGGGCCGAGGGTTACTTTCACGGCATTCGCCAGTGCGTCGATGCCGTCCTTGAGTTTTTCGCGGGCATCGCTATTAAAGCTGATTTGTTTAGCAGACATATCTTGAAATTTGATGTGTTAAACTGGTTATTTGACAGGCTTTACGAGGGATGATTACATTGCTGGATTGCTGGATTGTTATATTGCTGGATTGTTCAACACATTTCGCCAGCCAGGATACAGCAATCTAACAATGCAACAATAAATCAGATAATCACCAGGATATCTTCTTCGCGCATGATCAGGTAATCCTGACCTTCAAAATTGATCTCCTGGCCGGAGTATTTACCGTAGAGTACGATGTCGCCGATTTGAACGGTCATCAGATTGCCGTCTTTGCCGGGACCCACGGCGATAACTTCACCGCGTTGCGGCTTTTCTTTGGCAGTGTCGGGGATAATGATCCCGCCTTTCGTTTTTTCATCAGCCGGCGCCGGTTTGATGATTACGCGGTCTGCGATTGGTTTCATACGTCAGAAATTATTTTTATTTTGGTGAAACTAATTTTATGGTCGCAAAACAGAATTTCCTGTTGCCAGACAGGGCTTGCGCACGGAGACGCACTATCAGACTTCGTGCCATGCAAACATATCTGCCATTTTTGCAGGCAACTGTCACACTGTTTGTCACGATGGCACTGTCATGCCGACAAAATGGCTATTCAAAATGGACTTTCCTGCCGTTTCGCCGGTTGTCCGGATCGGGTTTGGCAGCCCCGTTTCAGGGTGAGCGCATTTTCTGCCGGCGGCAAAAACTGGTGAAAAAAGAACCGTTTCGGCCCGGTGAGAAAATCCCCGGTATGCTCGTAGAAACAGACAAAAATCAGGTGGCAAAATTTGGCGCATTCATTTGCTTTCGACATTTTTGCTCTGGCAACACTTACTTATTTACCCATTTGTGTATCAAATAAGTCTTTACACCTATGAGCACATTATCGGAAACATGGTTTATCGAGGGCAACATCGATTTCGAATCCAAGAAGTACATGGTACTGGCCTATATCCAGAGGGTTAACAGCTGTTTTGACGGAAAAAAACTGTACCCTGAATTGGCAGACATCATTTTTCACTACAATAACCTGGTCAACTTTAAAAAGAACAAGCGGTTGATGCAAAACCGTTTTCCAAGGCGACTTACCGGCATACAACTCCAGAAACTCGAACTGATTTATGAGGAAATGATCGCCGACGACGAACTGATGGCGGAAATAGAACAGATCACCTATTACGCGTCCCAGCAAATGAAAGCGACGATATCCGGCGGTACCGACCTGTACGATTATGTGGAGAACAACATGACCATTACACCCGTTGGTATTCTGCCCCTGGATACCGACGAAGGCTATTTTTATCTCTGCGACGGTTATTTTCAGTCCATTCACGTCTATCAGTACCGGCTGAGTATTATCGAACGGTCCAATGACAGGTTCAGGGCACTGCGCTCCCAGCATGTCAGCAATTGGGAGCGCAACTTCACCAACACTTACGAAAGCATCAAAGCCGATCTGATGCGGCACAACAAAACCCTCCAGACACCTGCGGTGTACACCATCGAGACCAATCTCGCATACCCGGTAGAGGAAACGCTGCTACCGGTAGCCAAACGCTCGTTGGTGCGGTATATTGAAACAACTCGATTGTAGTATAGGCAGTTGACTTTTTTGCCGTATCATTGCGCCGAAATAGAAGTGTAAAGAATGGGATATAGTAAGATAAGTGCCTGTATGTCAGCAATGTATCGCACCTAACCCCTGCCCTTCCACGTTTTTAACGATCGTTTATCTTAGCAATGCGAAGACCTGTTGACATTCTTTCCTGTGGGGAACTGCTGGTGGATTTCATGACTGCCGAATTTGTCCAAACCCTTGATGAAGCCACGCTTTTCAAACGTGTTCCGGGTGGCAGCCCCGCCAACCTGTGTATGAATATGGCCCGACTGGGCAACAGCACCATGCTGGCTGCCAGCGTGGGCAACGACGACATGGGGTCTATTCTTCGCAATTATGTATCCCGCCTCGGCGTGGATGTATCCTATGTTGTCCAGGTCGACGAACCGACTACCCTGATTCTGGTGACCCGTTCTGCTGCCGTATCCAACTTTCAGCCATACCGCGGCGCCGACGCCATGTTGTCTATCCGGCAATTTCCGTTCAGCCGCTTTGATGATATTTCGATATTGCACACGACCTGTTTTGCGCTGAGTAAAAACCCCGCACAGCATGTTATCATGGAGGCCGCCGAAAAAGCGAAACGCGCGGGCTGCCAGCTCAGCATCGATGCCAATTACGCCGAAAAGATATGGCCCGAACGCCGGGAGGCCCAGCGCCTGCTGTCGGAACTTTGCCGCCTGGGAACCCTCGTGAAAGTCAGCGATGTCGATTGGGGCCGGCTTTATGAAGACGAATCGCCAAAGCCGGATACCGTGATCGATCATTTCCTGAAAATGGGCGCTACCGAGGTGTGCTTTACCCTCGGCGCCGAAGGCTGCTGGGTGGGTGACAACAACCAACGCCATTTCCTGCCCGCCCGCCCTGTTGAGGTGAAAGATACCACCGGCGCCGGCGATGCTTTCTGGTCGGGATACCTCACCGCCCGGCTCGACGGCAAAAAACTGCTCGAATGTGCCATGGCCGGCCGCCGTATGGCGGAACTGAAACTCGGCCATTTCGGGCCGCTGCCCGACAAGGTAGACCGTGCGGATATCTACGTCGATATCCTTTGAGTCTGGCAATTCCCGGAGTAACTTTGCCGTCATGGCAACAGAAGAACCATTCCAATTCACCGCTGTACTGGAAGAGTCCACCAACAAACTCTGGGGCAGCCATATCGGCGTGCCGCAATGGGTGGCCGAAGCCCTCATCCCGGGAAGTGAAGACCGCCGTATGGTATGCACCCTGAACGAAAAGGTCGAATACCAGTGCGCGCTGCTCCCCCGCGGCGACGGGTCGTTCTTGGTCACCGTCAATAAAAAAAACTGCACACAACTGGGCCTGAAACACGGCGCAAAAGTAAACGTCAGCCTGCGCAAAGACACCAGCACATACGGCCTTCCCATGCCGGAAGAACTCGCTGAAGTATTGGCACAGGACGAGCAGGCCAACACCTTATTCCACGCGCTCAGTCCCGGAAAAATCCGTACCCTGCTCTATGTCGCGGGCAATGTAAAAAATTCGGAAAGCCGGATATTTCGCGCTATCGCCATCGCCGAACACCTGAAGGCCAACAAAGGCAGGATCGATTACAAGATATTGAACGGAGACCTGAAAAACCCGGTCCGGTAGGCGGCGTTTCAAGAAAATGGGGTTCCCGCAGATTTTCGCAGAAAAACTTCGCAGATCGCCGCAGATTTAGTCTTTCTGCGTGAATCTGCTGACATTTTCTGCGAAAATCTGCGGGAACCCCTTTTTCTTGCCCCCTCTACCGAATGACCAGTTTTTTCAGCAGCGATTGCTCGCCTGTCTGTAACTGTACAAAATAGGCGCCCGGAACAAACCCGGAGGCATCGATGAAATAGTTGGTATGCCCGGCCGGAATTTCGCCCTGATATACAGATGCCGCCAGTTGACCCAGCGCATTATACATACTGATACGCCCGGTCGTTTTCGCCGTGGCAGAAACAGGAATGACCGTAATGGCCGATGCCGGGTTGGGATAAATATCGAGCAGTTCGGCTACGGCTGTGTTCTCCGTGCCGACACTTTCCTGTACACAAAAACTCCACCAGCCTTCCGGTGCAGGCAAGGGGCGCGTGATGGTTTTGCCGCTTGTCGCTTTTGCTTCGATATAATAATACACCGTCGAGTTGGCCGCTTGAAGCGGAATAAAACCCTTGTGGGTCCAGGAAGTATCGTCCGCCAGGTAAACAGGCATATCGACACTCTGCCAGGGCCCTGCCGGATCGGTGGCATAATGGATACTGGCGGATTCTACCCCGCTGCGGTGTGCAATATTGGCCCATACCGGGTAGCCGTCCGGCCATTGCACATTGTCCATGCAGGGCAATTCCTGGTGAACGATCTGCAGGGGGTCCGACACACCGATTTCCTTGGTGATGCAGTGGATAGCGCCAAGACTGGGAATGATAGCGTTGCAGTTGATGCCCACGATATGATACCCCGGCAGCGCGGATTCCCATATCCGCTGCGCCGTAGTGTCGAATTGCTCCTCGTAAAAGGGCACGATGACGGTTTTGTTGACAAACACGGCGTTGGCGTACGTACGGTAGTCGCCGTTGGTATTGGGATACTGTCCGTTTTCCGGCGGCATGGGAACCCGGATAACCTTAAACGGGGTGCCGAAAACAGACTGGTAATTATCCAGCACAAAGGCAAGGTTGGCCTCAATCTGCGGACCGTCGGCAACACCCGGTGGGTACTGACCCACGAGCAGGGTCTCTTCGTCCAGCAGTTTCATGTGCATATCGATATGGTGTATGGCATCGTAGGGCAATTCCTTCATCTTGATGTAGCGCTCGATACCCATGTATTCAGACAAGACCTGGTTGATCTGCACTTCATTTTTTGCAGATACGCCGTAAGGGTTGCCGGCCTCGTTTTCGGAAAGGATGAGTTTGGACGCGAAGGCCGTACCCAGGCCGTCCGACATAAAATTGCCGCCGGTGTTCACCAGGTCTGCCGGAGCGGATGTCGTGGCATACAGCGGAACGTTGAGGTACGGAGCTATGGTGGTGGAGATGGTATCATCCTTTGGCCGCGACGGCCGGTTGTATATCCAGTCCACGAGATAAAGCGAGTCCACATCGTTTGCATACACACAATTAGGGCCGTAATCGCGTATCCAGATCGAATTGTTGGGCGCTATCAGAAATTCCACGTTGGAGGAAAGGTTCACCCCGGCGGCAGTAAGGGCGTTGGTAGCGCTGATCACGGTGCTCTGGTTGTCGCAGCAAATGATCACCCGGCACTCCTCCCTGGCGGCGCGCACGATTTCGGTCAGGATGGCCGGATATGTGCGCCAGGAGATCAGCAGGGCCTGCAATTCTTCCCATTCGGCCATGGCGCGTACCGGTGTGGGGGGCGGGTCGACCAAACCTGTTTGAGGAAATTCGCCGGGAACCGGCAACTGCTTGAGCAAAGCCTGCTCTTCAAAGGTCATAAAACGGGGCAAGACCGGGTCTGTTTGGGCAAACAGGTTGCCTGCCAGCAGAAAGGCAATAACGGAGTAACGAAGTTTCATAAATCGTGTATTTACTTGTCCAAAAATATTTCGCGCAACAGTATTCGCTTCAATATTTTCACAAAAATGAGGTATTCCACGAAACAATGTGCGGACTTTTTCACAAACTGAAAAAAAACAGCCCATTCGGCACCAAAAAAAAGCGGCGTGCCATTGCACACCGCTTGAACAAAACCCATTCTATCGTATGAAGCAAAACTGTTAACCAAAGTTGCGGGCCGTTTCGTCATGGACGAAATGGCGATTCCTCCCTGTCACACCGCTATCGGCAACGCGTTCAAATCGCGGAGAAGGATTTTCTTGCGATTGAAATACAGCACGTTGGAGCGTTTCAGTTGATTGAGCACTGCAGTCACCATTTGCCGGCTGGTACCGGTAAGGTCGGCGATATCCTGGTGCGTCATATTGTGTTTAACCAGCGTTTCGAACCCGATCCTGCGTCCCTGCTCGATGCCCATCTGGTGTAAATATTCGAGTATGCGGCTTTTGGAGTCCTTCAACACCACATTTTCCAGTTGGATCTCGGTGTAGCGCAGGCGTTCGCCCAAAAAATGCAAAAGCGACTGTGCAAATGCAAAATTGCTGCGCATAAGGGTCAGCAATGTTTGTGCATCAAATTCAAGCGCTTCCACCTGGTCGTCCATGGCATACGCAAAATCACGCCGCTGGGTATCTCCTGTCAGGCATGATTCACCGAACAGGTTTCCTCCGCGAACCACGTACTTGATGATGTCTTTTTTCTCCGCGTGTACCGCTATTTTCACAACGCCCTTGAGCAGAAAAAATACTTTATTTGACGGTTGTCCGGGCTTGTACAGTACCTGATGACGGGTAAAAACATTGATTGTGGCAGCGCGCTGCAACATCATACGTTCTTCCGGGGTCAGTACGGCAAAAACCGGGTTGGTTTCCAGTACGGGTAATATCGTTTTCGTATCCATGTAGCAGTAGTAGTATGTATTAGTTCGGTCGTATTTGTGAGATAAGGACAATGCCGTTGCTCAAAACCCCTACGCCGTCGCAGAAAATTATTTTCGGCGGCTGCTGCCAGGCAAGCGGCATCCGAGACGATCTATCCATTATCACAAAACTATATCTTGCGTATTTTAGATTTTATACATAAATATAATTTTCAGGTATAAAAAATTGCGCCTTTTCAAAATAAAAATTTTCGGACTTTTGAGCGACGGCGATATGGAATCCTCCCTTACTGACACATCAGATCAACAATGGCTCGACGCCCTGCGCGACGGCGACGAAACTGCCTTGCGCAGTATCTTCGACCGCCATTATTCCCTGTTGCTGGGCGATGTGTACCGCATTGTTCCGGACGAGGCGCTTTGCCAGGACCTCGCGCAGGAAGTGTTTGTAGAACTGTGGCGCAAGCGCGGCGAACTAGATATCCACACTTCCCTGCGCGCCTATCTCCGTCGCGCCGCCATCAACAAAGCCCTGAACCATATCAAAGCCAGCAGGCGGATGTCTTTCGACGAACCCGGCGAACTCCGCCATACCGCCGACACTTCCGAACACGACATCAGGGAGCAGGCGGCGCAGGAATCGCTCGAAGCTGCGTTGCACCGTGCTATCGAGGCCCTTCCGGAAAAATGCCGACTGGTATTTTCCCTCAGCCGCTTCGAAAACCTCTCGCACCGGGAAATTGCCGAAAAACTCGACATTTCCGTAAAAACCATTGAAAACCAGATCACTAAAGCGATGAAACTACTCCGTCAGGCCTTACTGGAATACCGCGATTTGTCGCCGGTTGTCATTTGGCTGCTAAAATGGTGGTGGGGAGCGTAGGGGGTTCCCATCCTTTCATTGTCTTTAATACGACTACTCAAAATGCCCGCGAAAAACCAAAACCAATGCAAGCGAACGACAACTACATCCTGCTATTGCACAAACGGTTCACCGGAGCGATCACCCCGGAAGAGTCCGCCGTGCTCCAACAATGGCTCGGCCAATCGGCCGAAAACAGACAGTTCGCCACTGAACTGGAGGATGTGTGGCAAAAAAGCGCCGGATACAGCAAGACATTTTCACCCGATCTCGACGCCGCTTTCCGGCAAGTGCAGTCCGCCATAAGAAAGGATGAACAGCCCCGCTCCAAAGTGGTCCCCCTCGGCCGCCAACTGCTCCGCTGGGCGGCAGCGCTGGCCCTTGTTCTTTCTGCCGTTTGGGTATATCGCCAGTCCAATGCGCCCGTCCAGATGGTCAGTGTTCAGGTGGCGGATCAGGATAAACGCCTGTTCCTCCTGCCCGACGGTTCGAAGGTCTGGTTGCGCCACTCCGGCAAACTGGAATATCCCGAAGCGTTTTCCGGCTCAAAACGAGCGGTGACCCTTAGCGGAGAAGCCTACTTCGAAGTAGCCCATAATCCGGATCAGCCCTTTGAAGTGGATATGCCCAATGGCGACCGCGTGGAAGTGCTGGGTACCCGGTTCGGCGTTCGGGTGGCCGATGACCAACTCAGCACCGACGTGTTTGTGCGCTCCGGAAAGGTGCGTTTCACCCCGGAAGCAACAGTGCGCAGCAACCTGCCCGCCTCCGCCCGGAGCGCCGTGCTGACCGCCCGGCAAAAAGCCACCTACAACCGTAGTACCCGCCAATTATTGGTACACAACAGCACCAACCTCAACGAACTGGCCTGGCAGAGCGGCGGACTTGAATTCGTAAAAACACCGCTTGCCGAGGTCATCGCCGACCTTCAACAATACTATAAGGTAAAAATTACACTCCAGAATACCGGAATAAGCCAATGCGAGTACACGTCACCATTGACCAACCGGCCTATCGAAAAAGTGCTGGAAAACCTCGCCTTAACCTACCAATTCCGGATCACCACACCGGAACCGGGAGTATATTTACTCACCGGCGGAACCTGTCAGTAAAGCCAAACTGATGCTTTTGCGCTGAAATGCAGCGCAAGCGCCTTAACTTGCACCTTCGTTTTCAAAACATGGTGATTCGGGTTAAGGCGTTTTTTTTTGTTATCTGCTGCTTCCTCGCAGTCTGCGCTGCGGCACAAGTGCCCGCAGCAATCGACTTCGAGTGCAACGCCTGTCCGCCCGCCGAAGCGCTGGTCAAACTCAGCCTGCAAACCAAGGTCAATATTGCCTTCAACGACCGGTTTTTCAGCCGGTGCAGCCCCGTCACCATTCAGGCACGGGGCGCGTCGCTCCCTGCCCTGCTCGATCAGATCAGCGCCTGCGCAAAAGTGTCGTACAAGATCGACGGCGACCAGGTGATCTTTTTCAGAAAAGCGCTCAAATACACCCTCAGCGGCTATATCCAGGATATTGAAACAGGGGAACGCCTGATCGGCGCCGGCATTCGCTCCGCCTCTGACAAGGGCGTCGGCACGGTCAGCAACGAGTTCGGCTTTTTCAGCCTTAAACTGGACGACGGCGAGCATAAAATTGTCGTGTCGTTTATCGGCTACCGCAACGAAAACATCAACCTGCTGCTTACCTCCGACCGTTTTGCCACCATCAAAATGCGCGCGAACAGCGAATTGCCCGAGGTGGTGATCTCCGCGCTCCCCGCTTCCGACAGCAGGCTGCACAGCGTGGAAACACAAAACAACCTTTCCCTGAACAGCCTGAACGCCCTGCCCATGCCCGGCGGCGAAGCCGACCTGATGCGCATGGCGGCCCTGCAGCCCGGCATACAAACGGGCGTCGACGGCGTGGGCGGCATGCACGTGCGTGGCGGCAATGCCGACCAGAACCTAATCCTGCTCGACGATGTGCCGGTGTACAACCCCAGCCACGCCCTCGGCCTGTTCTCTATCTTCAACCCCGACATGGTGAGCCATGCGCGGATGTGGAAGGGCGACTTTCCGGCGCGATACGGGGGCCGCGCCTCTTCGGTAGTCGATATCCGGACCCGCGACGGCGATTTCCGGCAATACCACGCCAATGCCTCGGTCGGCCTTTTCGCCTCCTCGCTGTCGGTCGAAGGTCCGCTGCGCCGCGACCGCAGCGCCTTCCTCGTGGCGGGCCGCACCACGTATTTCGAGCCCTGGATCGACTTTTTCAGCAAAAGAGGCAACCTGATCACCTTTTCAGGCGACAACGCCGGCTACCGCTTTTACGACCTGAATGTAAAACTGAACTACGTGTTATCCGACCGCGACCGCTTGTATTTCAGTTATTATTACGGCGGCGACCTTTTCCAGAACCAGTTTGACCAGCGCTACACCGACGATGCGGGTCTTCAAACCGACCGCTATACCCTCAACTCCAACTGGGGCAACAACATCGCCGCGCTGCGCTGGAATCACGTGGTGAGTAAAAACCTGTTTTCCAACACCACGATTCGATACAGCCAGTTTTACTACCAGAGCCAACTGGCCTTCAATTCGACCTTCCTGTACGCCAACGGGAAAACAGGCACGCTGGCCGATTACGGACTACTCTACCAGACGTTTATCCGTGACTGGTCGGGCAAAACCGACTTCACCTATTATCCCACCGATCAGGCGACGGTCCGCTGGGGCCTTTCGTACACCCTGCACGACTTCCGTCCCGGCGCCATTTCCGTCAACTTTTTGCAGCCGGGTCAGTCGCCGACCGCCATCGATTCGCTGGCCAATATCCTCGACAACAACGAACAACTCGGCGCCGACGAGGCGGAGGCCTATTTCGACATGGAGATCAGACCGTCCAAAAACTGGCGCGTCGAAATGGGGGTGAACGGCTCAACCTTCCAGATCAGGAATACCGGTTACCGGGCCCTGCTGCCGCGTTTTCGGGTGCTGCGCAGCGGTCCGCGCGGCTGGACGCAGTGGGTCGGCTACCACCGCAACACCCAGTACCTGCACCAGATCGGTTCCTTCAACATCAGCCTGCCCTTCGAACTCTGGGTGCCTTCCACACCGAAAGTGCCGCCGGAACAGGTGTGGCAACTCTCGCTCGGCATCGGCAAACAACACCGCAAATGGGGCTGGCAGGTGGAGGGCTATTACAAACGCCTCGACCGGGTGCTCACTTTCCTGACTTCCAACGACGCGCTGGTGACCGGCGGCGCCGAAGACGCCAGCGGCTGGGAAGACCGGGTCGCCACGGGAGAAGGGCGCAGTTACGGCGCCGAACTCTCCATCGAGAAATCCTTTGGAAGTACCACAGGATCAATTGCTTATACCCTATCCAAGACGGATCGCCGCTTTCCTGACATCAATTCCGGCGAGACCTTTCCCTTTCGGTATGACCGACTGCACGATCTGAAGATCAGCCTGCACCAGCGCATCGCCTCCTGGCTGAGCGCCGACCTCGTGTGGGCCTATGCCACCGGCAACCCCATTACGCTGGCCGGGGTGAAATACACCCACCAGTCGCCCGGCAACGACCTCAAACGAGAGGTATATGTGTTTACCGAAGTGAACGGCTACCGGCTGCCGGCATACCACCGCCTCGACGTGGCTTTCAATGCGCGGTTCACTTCGGGGCGTGTCCGGCACGGCTTCCAACTCGGAGTGTACAACGCCTACAACCGCTACAACCCCTTTTACCTCTACCTCGACGGGCGCAGCGGCGAAAAAGGCAAGGCCATACAATATACCCTGCTGCCCATACTTCCGGCATTTCGGTATGAAATAAAACTGTAATCCGCTATGCAGGAATATTGATGATTGGCGGAAAAATCCCCACCTTTACGCTTTGAAACGAGCGACATTGAAACACCGCCTGTCATACCTTCCGAGATTCATCCTGATCGCATTCATTTTCCTGGTGCAATGCGCCCGGGAGGTGACGATCGACATACCCGAAGAAGAAACCCGGATCGTGGCCGTTTGTCATTTTACCCCCGGCGAAACATTCAAGGTAAAAGTGTCGCTCAGCCAGCCGGTTTATGATTCCGGCGATCCGGTTATTCCGGAAAAAGTGGACCTGACACTGGCCAAAGAAGGCGCTTTTATCGATAAATTGTACGCTGCGACTTCCGACGACGGCCAGTTGTACTGGGAAAGCCGCGACCTGGCGGAGCCGGGCGTTGCGTTTTCTATCACAGCGCGGGTCGACGGCATGAAGACGATCTATGCCACGAGTGCCGTGCCGCCCCACTACCCTGTCGCGCCGGTACAGATCAAGCCGGCCGACATCAGCGAGACCATCCTCAGCGACGGGAGGCGCCTGCTCAATGTTCCACTGGAACTGCACCTGGAGCAGTTACCTGAAAAAAATCCGTTTTTCGCCTTTTCGCTCAAACACGATGTGGACGTGTTGCAAAATGTTGGCGGCGAATGGGTTACGGACTATACCTACGAGGGACTGCCCACCAACTACTCTGCCGACGGCCGCACCCTTTCACTGCTGTACGACCTGTCGGAACCCGTCGTATTGATCAGCGACAAGTTCTGGAGCGAAGACCACCGCACCTTGTACCTGGATGCAAAAATCCCGTACGACCCTGCCAAGCACGAAAAACCGCGCCGCATCTACGTGGAATGGCGCACCTTGTCTGAAGAATTCTACCGCTACCACCTTTCCATCGCCCGGCAGGGCAGCACGCTGCCCCTGAGCGATCCCGATGCCGTGTACAACAACGTACAGGATGGCTACGGCAATTTTTCCGGGTACTCCGTGGAAGTGGAGATGGTGGAGTTGCCGTTTTGATCTTTCCGTCAAAATTTCCCCTTTTGAACAATTCTAAAGTATGCTATTGTCCCTGTATGGCAACATTTTTCCCTAATTTTGCCCCGCATTACTGCAATTGTCACTTTTAAACCAAGCCTTAACGAATGAGTAAAATTACCGTGGTCGGCGCCGGAAACGTAGGCGCTACCTGTGCGAACGTACTCGCTCACGCAGACATCGTCAATGAAGTTTACTGATTGACATTCAGGGAAATATGGGCCAAGGGCAAGCCCTCGACATGTGGCAGCAGGCGCCGGTGGACGGTTATTCCACGCGTGTGACCGGCGGCGATGATTACGCCCTCACGGCCAATCCGGACATTGTCGTCATCACCGCCGGCATTCCCGCAAACCGGGCATGAGCCGCGACGACCTGATCTCCACGAACGCCAAAATCGTGGTGTCCGTCACGCAAACATCCTGAAATACACGCCGAATCCGATCATCATCGTGGTATCCAACCCGCTGGACGTGATGACTTATGCCTGCTGGAAAGCCTCCGGACTGAGCGACAAACGCGTACTCGGCATGGCCGGCGTACTCGACACCGCGCGCTACCGCGCCTTCCTCGCCGAAGCGCTCCATGTGTCGCCAAAAGATATCCAGGCCATGCTCATGGGCGGACACGGCGATACCATGGTGCCGCTGCCCCGCTACACCACCGTGAGCGGCATCCCCGTGACGGAGATGCTCAAAAAGGAAAAACTCGATGCCATCATCGAGCGCACCAAATTCGGCGGCGGCGAACTCGTCAACCTGATGGGTACTTCCGCCTGGTATGCCCCCAGGCGCAGCCTGCTGCCCAAATGGCTATTTCGATCATAAAAGACGACAAGCGCATCTATCCCTGCTGCGTCCGACTGAACGGTCAATACAAACTGAAAGATTTTCGTCGGCGCACCGGTCAAACTGGGCCGCAAAGGCGTGCCAGGAGATCGTGAAACTGCGCCTGAAGAAAGACGAACAGGAATTGCTCCAGAAGTCTGCGGCCGCAGTTAAGGAAGTAGCCGATGCGCTGGATGCGATGAAACTGATTTAATTTTTTCTACGGAGCGTCTCACCCCGAGTGAGACGCTCCAACAACTTCCTGGAGTAAGACGTCCGTTCGTAATAGCAACACCAAAAATGGCTGAAATACCCACACTTCCACCGCCTGCTCTGGGGCAAGAGATGGCACCTTCTCCAGACAGCGGGGAAATCTCTACTTGCGGGGTTTCTTTGACGTGAGCAACTGTGCTAGTTTCGTGTTCCTAGTTTTTTTTCGGCTGCTCTTCTGTCAGTTATCAGTGATATTGCTTCAATGGAGCTGGAAAAAACTGAGAAAAAGGTACTTCTGCATCGTTTGTGGTCACATGGTGCCTCTGATCCTGATACAGCCACGTCAAATTTTCAAGAAGTATAGCGCTCCACCCCATCAGACCATACTGCTGATCCGAAAAGCAGTATTAC
>JADJRC010000026.1 GCA_016712415.1 Lewinellaceae bacterium
ATTTTCAGTATTCCATTCATCAATAAAACCAAGCGGTTCACGTCCACTATTAATTACAGGATATTTGCCAGGATTAGCTGAAATCATTTCTTTGCTTACAGATTGACCTGTTTTGATTGTGGAAACTTCACTCAACGTCTTCCACTCCATCAACCCCCGCCAACAATTTATCCATATAATTCATGCCTCAATCTCTTTTATAATGTTATCAATATCTGCCCGCAGTCCGTCTATTTTACGTACCGTAGCCGCAACTTCTTTGTTCAACTTGGCAATATCAATCACTTCACGGTTGTCTTTGGCTTCTACGTAAGCTGCTACGGAGAGGTTGTAGTCATTTTCGGCGATTTTGGTGTTGTCAATGGAGGTGGCGACATGGGCTATGGCTGCTTTGCTATCGAATAGTTCCATAATCCGCTCGATATGCGCATCCGTCAGCACGTTGTTGTTGGTCTCTTTCTTGAAGAAACCTTCGCCGCTGGCATCTATGAACTGGATTTTGGTATCGGTCTTGTGTTTGGAAAGCACGAGGATATTCACCGATATTGTTGTGCCGTAGAACAGGTTAGGAGCTAAGGAAATCACGGTCTCCACATAGTTGCTGTCCACCAAGTATTTTCTAATCTTCTGCTCTGCTCTGCCCCGGTAAAAGATGCCCGGAAAACAGACTAAGGCTGCCCTGCCCTTGCCGGAGAGATGCTTCAGGGCGTGGAGCACAAAGGCAAAGTCGGCTTTGGATTTGGGCGCCAACACGCCAGCAGGTGCAAAGCGGTCATCGTTGATAAGAGTAGGGTCATCGTCGCCAATCCAATTGACGGAGTAGGGTGGATTGGAAACAATCGCATCAAAGGGTTTTTCATCCCGCAACTGCGGGTGGATGAGGGTATTCCCCAGGGCAATATGAAATTTATCGTAGTTGACATTGTGCAGGAACATGTTCATCCGGGCCAGATTGTAGGTCGTATGGTTGATTTCCTGCCCAAAAAAGCCTTCTTCGATAATGTGGCTGTCAAAGTGTTTTTTGGCTTGCAGCAACAAAGAACCCGAACCCGCCGCAGGGTCGTATATTTTGTTGATTGTTTTTTGACCGTGCAGCGCCAACTGCGCAATGAGTTTAGACACATGTTGAGGAGTAAAAAACTCCCCACCTGATTTCCCTGCATTCTTGGCATAGTTGGAAATCAAAAACTCGTATGCGTCCCCGAAAAGGTCAATTTGGTTGTCTTCAAAATTCCCAAAATTTAGCCCTTCCACGCCTTTCAGTACCGCTGCCAGTCGGCCGTTTTTGTTCTCAACCGTATTGCCTAAGCGGGTGCTGGTCGTATCAAAATCCGCAAACAATCCTTTGATGGCTTCTTCCGATGGGTAGCCGTTGGCGGAGCTTTCAATGGCGGTGAAAATGGCCTTTAAATCCGTGTTGAGGTCGGGATTGGTATTCGCATTTTTGGCGACATTCACAAAAAGATGGCTGGGGTAGATAAAATAGCCTTTGGTCTTGATCGCATCATCTTTGATTTCCGGTGTGATAACCGTATCCGGCAAGTTGGGATAATTTACATCCTCATCATCGCCCTCAATGTAGTTGGTAAAATTTTCACTGATAAAGCGATAAAAAAGGGTGCCTAATACAAACTGCTTGAAATCCCATCCATCTACCGCCCCCCGCACATCGTTGGCTATTTTCCAAATCTGGTTTTGTAATGCCGCTCTCTGATTGTTACTTGTCATTGTGTTAGTTGTGTCTCTATTTGATTGGCAATATTACTGTTTTTGTTCTTATTGTGATTTAAACATAACGGTTGCTTCTTTGCATACCGCCGCGTTTAGTGAGCGGTTGGCAAGGAAGCGTTAGTTGGGCACTTTTTTATTCAAAGAGTTTGGATTGGTTTACAGATGTGCTATTGGAGGCATTAACATTAGTAATAATCTTATTTAAAGACCATGGGCCTCGTCCTGTTTCCTGGCTAATCTTATCAATAATCAACTTTTTAGAAAAACCTGATTTTTTCAAATCCAAGTATTTTTCAATTATTTCATTCTTTTCTTTATCTTTTAGTGGTTTCCCTTGATTAACATATTTATTGAGCGGAGGGGTTCGTAAAGTTTTTAATAATGATCCAGGTTCTATCTCACCAAGTTCTTTTATCTGATAATTAAATGCAATTGGACTTATCTCAAAGCCACAAGCTTTTCTATTCAGTCCAATTGCTACTTTCGCTGTCGAAAAACTGCCTAAGAAAAAGTCACAAACTAAATCACCTTCGTTGCTGGAATATTGTATTATTTTAGTAAGCAAATGAGTGGGAAGCTCGTTTTTATTTTTTACTTGCCAGGTTTGTATTCCCTGTTAATAATCCATACATCTTCTCTATCTTGGTAATTTAAAGAGATGCATTGGAATTATCTAATTTTCCGAATCAGAATAGCGGCAATTAGTATTAAAGGTTGGTTTTGAAACCTGGTTTCACATAATACAGTATGTGGTAATGAGAAGAGATATATTTATTTTAGTATATACTCCAAAATTATATTTTATATTAAATGGTTTATTTCTTGTAGTTTCGTTTGGGCGAGAGCATTTAAAATGTGAATTAAATTGGCATATCCAGAAACTATATAAATTGCCCTCCGGGTTTTAAGACCCTTTCGGCTTCTTTATCCATTGTAAGGTAAAGTCATAATACTTTTCTTGTGGAATTTCAACATATCCATCTAAGACATATTCTTCATTACGATTATAATGTTTTTATGCAGTTTATCACCCTCAATGCCATAAGGAGGGTCAGTTACAATTAGATCCACAGAAGAATCAAGCAATGTTTTTTTCGCTCCTTCAACACAGTCGACGTTGTAAAACATATTAAAATATTAGTTTATGGTGTTCGTAAAGATGAATTTTGTTTAAATCAAGCATATATTTGATTTTCCTAGGTGAGCCATCTGAATTTCTCCCCTGCCTCATAATCGAAAGGGATTCTAAGTCTCCATTTTTCAAAATAACAAAGATGATTTGCCTTAATGTGGCTTTCACCTTCCTTGACCTAGATTTTGCAGTTCGGCTTTCACGTTCTTTTCATAGGTTGACTTACCTCCCTTTTAGTTCAGTGTGCCAATTTTGAAAAGAACGGTCTATATCGTATTCTACGTCAAAAAGCGAAATGATTTCTCCATGATACCCCGTTCCTGCGATTGATAAATCCATCGCATCTTTGTCGTTTAATATAATTTTTTGTTGTGCAGATGCTTTAAGGTCCCAATTTATTTGTTTTTTTTGAGATCAAAAGTAACATTTCCATACCTGTCGCCGGGTATATCTGCAACATCTTGAAGCAAACGCCTGGCCTTAAACTCAAAATACCATCCAAACCATTCCATTTGGCGCCAGTTATAGTCCGCGTCCTTTAATTCCAAAACACATTCTCGGCCATCCCAATTTTTTGAAAGAGCAGAAGGTTTTCTTTGAAAATGGCAACATCAGAATCGTAGAAATTCATATTATGATAATTATGATTTTAGTTGTGCCCAACTAACACACTCCGCACCCTAACGAATAATCAAAAGACGAAGTACGGATTCCGATTATTCGTTGGTGCGTTTATCCCGATATGTATCAACCCCGCCCTATCAAGCAGTATTTGCCCTCCAAACATAAAACATTCTCCCCATACCCGCAATCCCCGCCGCCAACATTTTCACAAATACTCCCGTCTGAAAACCTGAAATTTCCCAACTTTGCCCGCCGCCAAATTCGGATAAAGCACTTCACCATCCCTTATGTCCTACGCACCACGTTTAGCCCAAGCGCTCAACATCCCCGTCCGCCGGGTCGAAGCCGTCGTCGAACTGCTGGAATCGGGGGCCACCATTCCTTTATCGCCCGCTACCGCAAGGAGGCCACCGGCTCGCTCGACGAAGTCCAGATCGCCGATATCCACGACGGCTGGCGCAAGATGCAGGAACTCGACAAACGCCGGGAGGTAATCCTGCAAAGCATCGAAGAACAGGGCAAACTCACGCCGGAACTCAGGGCGGCGATTGAATCTGCCGGTACCATGACGGAACTGGAAGACCTCTACCTGCCATACCGGCCCAAACGCAAGACCCGCGCGACCATGGCCATCGAAAAGGGACTCGAGCCGCTGGCAAAACGCATTTTTGCCCAAAAGGATAAGGATGGCCTTGAAACCATCGCCGCAGCCTACCTCAACGAGCAGGTGCCTGCCGTGGAGGATGCGCTCCAGGGCGCCCGCGATATTATCGCCGAATGGGTAAGTGAAGACAAAAAGGCACGCGACAAGGTCAGGCGTCATTTTGAAAAAGGCGCGCTCATCGCCTCTCGGCTTGTAAAAGGAAAGGAAGAAGAAGGCAAGAAATATCTCGACTACTTCGAATGGAGCGAACCGCTCAAAAACTGTCCTTCACACCGCCTGCTGGCCATGCGCCGCGGGGAGGATGAAGGCTTCCTGCGCGTGGCCATAGCACCCGAAGAAGAACGCGCCGTGCAGGACCTCGACGCCATGTATGTGTTCGGGGCCGGCGAATCGGCCGGCCAGGTACGCCTTGCCGTAAAGGACGGCTACAAACGCCTCCTGCAGCCTTCCATCGAAACGGAGTTCCGCAACAGCAGCAAGGAAAAGGCAGACCTGGAAGCTATACGGGTATTTGCAGAAAACCTGCGCCAGCTCCTGTTGTCGTCTCCACTGGGCGAAAAACGCGTCATGGGTATCGATCCGGGCTTTCGTACGGGCTGCAAGGTGGTGTGTCTCGATGCCAGCGGCAACCTGCTCCACAACACGGCTATTTACCCCCACGAACCGCAGCGCAAGGTGTTCGAAAGCCAGTCGGAAATAGAACACCTGGTGGATAAATTCGGCATCGAAGCCATATCGGTGGGCAACGGCACCGCCGGGCGCGAAACGATGGATTTTCTGCACAAAATAAAATTTGAACGGCCGGTCGAGGTGTTCCAGGTGAACGAGGCCGGCGCCTCTATTTACAGCGCCTCCGAAGTGGCTCGTGAGGAGTTCCCGACACAGGATATCACGGTGCGCGGCGCTGTCAGCATCGGTCGCCGGCTCATGGATCCGCTGGCAGAACTGGTCAAGATCGACCCCAAAAGCATCGGGGTGGGGCAGTACCAGCACGATGTCAACCAGAACCTCCTGCGCGACAGTCTCGACCGCACGGTGGAAAGTTGTGTGAACGCCGTGGGCATCAACCTCAATACCGCCAGCAAACACCTGCTGACCTATGTCTCCGGCCTGGGACCGGTGCTGGCGCAAAACATTGTGCAGTACCGCGCCGAAAACGGCCCCTTTAAAAAACGCAACGACCTGAAGAAAGTCCCGCGCCTCGGCGACAAGGCCTTTGAACAGTGTGCCGGTTTCCTGCGCATCCGCGAAGCCCAAAACCCGCTCGACAACACGGCGGTACACCCCGAACGCTACGACCTGGTGGCGGAAATGGCCACCGACCTGGGCTGCAAGGTGCACGACCTGGTGCAGGACAAGGCTCAGCGAGCAAAAATCGACCTGAAAATACGTCCGCGGCGATGTGGGGCTGCCGACATTGCAGGATATCCTGAAAGAACTGGAAAAGCCGGGCCTGGACCCACGCGGCGCGGCCAAATCTTTTGAATTTGCCAATGTACACAGCCTGGACGACCTCTCGCCGGGCATGGTGCTGCCCGGCATCGTAACCAATATTACCAATTTCGGCGCTTTTGTGGATATCGGCGTGAAAGACAGCGGCCTGGTGCATGTTTCGCAGATGGCCGACAAGTTTGTGCGCAATCCGATGGAAGTGGTATCGCTGGGTCAGCAGGTGATGGTGCGGGTACTGGAAATTGACTATTCCCGCAAACGCGTGGCGTTGAGTATGAAAGGGGTGTGAACCAGGAAAAAAAAGTAGCCCGGGATTTGCCCGGACTACTTCAACATTTAATTCTGTCTAAAAAAATAAAACCAATCTTTACTATCTGCGCAGGCGAATCGTAAAGACATCGCCGCTTGCTGTGGTGAGCGTGCCGAAGCGGTCGCACCCCCCGTCGCCGAAGTTGAGCGATGCCGTTTTGTCGTCGCGGGTAAACTCGATCACACCCTCAGATATCCAGCGACAGGTAGCCTTTTTGACAAGCGGTTCGACGATTGTGGACGAATAGGCCACTCCGTTGCGGTTGACGCCTGTGGAACTGCCTGTGGTGCTCCAGATATTATCCCAGTGCGTGGGCGTGCCGCCGCCCTGGATCAATGTGCTGGTATGCGTGTGGTTCCAGGTCGTGGAAGTGCCGTCGGGATAGTCCAGTTTCATGTTTGTGGCGGTTTTGGTGTACGACCAGTTGCCCGATGCGTCGAGGCCGTTGTTGGTCCATGATTTGGCGCCTTCCACCTGTACGTCATCAATAAAGAAATTCTCGAACGTCTTGCTGCGTACGGCGCCGGCGGTGAACATTTCAGCGCTCTGCTCAATGATGATCTTTCCCTTCAGGATATGATCGCCGTTCGGACCGGCGCAGCCGTCGGCGCCGTAGTCGATGGTGATGGTGTTGGGCCAGTTGCCCCAGGGCTGGGCAAGTGTAACCACAGGGCATGTACCGCCGCCACCGCGGCCCTCAATGGCCACATCGGCGGCAAAGTCGATCTCTTCGGAGAAGTCCTCGTTGGTAGCCAGGTCTTCGGAAGTCATGATGTCGGCATCATTAACCTTGGTGTCGTCGGATTTTTTGCAGGCATTAAAGGCCAGCACGCCGAGAAAAAGGGCGGTCAGCAGGAGAATGGACTTTTTCATTTTGAAATCAATTTTTGTGTTGGTGTGTGGAAAAAATTAAAGCGGTTTGAAAGGGATTCGTAATTCCGGCCGGGTGGAAACACTTGCATAGACCGGAAGGAAGGAGCAGGGTTTAAAATGCAAATACTTAAAGGATTGTTAAAGTAGATTTTCGATCTTTGCTGCCATGACGTATAATGTTTCCTCTCCTGCAGCATACATTGCCGCCGTTTCGGAAGACCGTCGTGCGGCGTTTGAAAAACTCCGGGAAACGATCGTGGAAAATATCCCCGACGGCTTCCGCGAGGGCATGAATTATGGCATGATCGGTTATGTCGTGCCGCACGAACTGTATCCACCCGGATATCACTGCGACCCGAAACTGCCCCTGCCATTCGTGAGCATTGCGGCTCAAAAAAACTTTATTGCCCTGTACCACATGGGTTTATACGCCATGCCCGAATTGCTGGACTGGTTTGTTTCCGAGTATCCGAAACACGCCAAAAGCAAACTGGACATGGGCAAAAGTTGTATCCGGTTCAAAAAAACGGCCGATATACCCTTCGAACTCATCGCCCAATTGATGCAGCGCATCGGCGCGGAAGAATGGGTGGAAGTGTACGAATCGGCCTTCAGGCGGTAACAGTGTGGCGCCGTGCCGCAGGGACGCAAAAAAAACGACCCGCTTTTTGAAGGCGGGTAGCGGGAGCGCTTATCTTCGCACCATCTTATGCAAGCCGGAAAAATACTCCTGACCCGCGAACGCTTCGCGCTGACGATCGAAAGACTGTGCCATCAGTTGCTGGAAGACTGGGGCGATTTTTCCAATGCCTGTATTATCGGTATCCAGCCCAGGGGCACGCAGTTGTCGAACCGCATTTTCGAGCGACTGAAAGTGCTTACCGACAACCCCTCCATCGATTACGGCAGGATGGACATCACGTTCTATCGCGACGATTTCCGGATGCCCGACGGCCCGCTGGCGCCGCACCCCAACGAGATCGATTTCCTGGTTGCCGGAAAAAAAGTGTTGCTGATCGACGATGTATTGTACACTGGCCGAACGATTTCCGCGGCCCTGGCAGCGCTTCAGCACTATGGCCGGCCGGATACCGTGGAATTGCTCGTGCTCGTCGACCGGCGCTTCAACCGGCAACTCCCAATTCAACCCGATTATGTCGGCATCAGCGTTGACGCACTCGACGAGGCATACGTCAAGGTGCGCTGGCATGAATTGCACGGCGACGACGAAATATTACTTTTTGAAAAAAAACCCATCTAAACGCTAAAAACCCCTCCAGGCCCACTAAACAATGACTCGGCTTTCCACACGCCACCTCATCGGGATCAAGAACATTACCGAAGACGACATCCGGCTCATCTTCGAAACGGCGGACAATTTCAAGGAGGTCATCAACCGGCCCATCAAAGTGCCCTGCTGCGCGACATCACCGTGGCCAACCTGTTTTTCGAAAGCAGCACCCGTACCCGCGTTTCTTTCGAACTCGCCGAACGCCGCCTGAGTGCCGATACGGTCAACTTTGCCGCTTCCACCTCCAGCGTCAGCAAGGGCGAAACCCTGCTCGATACCGTCAACAATATCCTTTCCATGAAAGTAGATATGGTGGTTATGCGGCACCCCGCTCCCGGCGCCTGTGTCTACCTGTCGACCCGTATTCCGGCCAATATCATCAATGCCGGCGACGGCACCCACGAGCATCCCACCCAGGCCCTGCTCGACGCGTTTTCCATCCGAGAAAAACTGGGCGACGTGTCCGGCAAAAAAGTGGCGATTATCGGCGATATCCTCCACAGCCGGGTTGCGCTGAGCAATGTATTCTGCCTGCTCAAACTGGGCGCCAGGGTACGTGTCTGCGGTCCGCCAACCCTGATCCCCAAATATTACGCCCAACTCGGGGTGGAGGTTTCGCACGATATACGCGATACGCTCCGCTGGTGCGACGTGGCCAATGTGCTCCGAATTCAACTTGAACGCCAGGACATCCGGTATTTTCCCAGCCTGCGCGAATACCACCAGTACTTCGGGGTCACCCGTCGGATGGTCGACGAACTCGACCGCGAAATTGTGATCATGCACCCCGGCCCCATCAACCGCGGTGTGGAGATCACTTCCGATGTGGCCGACAGCAGGCACAGTATTATCCTTCAACAGGTTGAAAACGGTGTGGCCATCCGTATGGCCGTGTTGTACCTGCTTGCAGGAGTCAGGTGATCGGATAGGATTCCATTCCATAATCAAGCGCATTCCGCTTTTGCGCTGCATACGTCATCGATTATGAAAACACATTTCCAGAAGATTTTGCCCGCTATTGTGCTGTTTGTTCTTTCAATATCCTTGCAGGCACAGAACCTCTCCATGCAGTTGATCGGAGAAAAACAGATCGGACTGCCCGCCGTTCCACAAAAAGCGATTCCTTATGGCTCGTATTGTTACCTGGCGGCCAAAGGCAGCGGGCTACAGGTGTACGATATCACCAATGTCGCCAGTCCGACGCTGACCAGTACAATCCCTGTCAGTGCACTGGAAGACCTGGAGGTCATGAATATTTACCGGAAGGCAGATCGTCTGTACCTGGCACTCGGCAACTTTTTTGGAAACAACGGCCAACAGTCCGGCCTCGCCGTGGTGAATATCGCCAATGCTGCCAGCCCTGTAGTGGAAGATGTCTGGAAATCCGGGATTCAGGACAAGGGCAGCGCCTCGGTGGTTGTTGAAGGCGATTACGCCTATCTCTGTGCCATGTCGCAGGGGTTGATTATTCTCGATGTCAGCCAGCCGGACGATATTGCGTTCGTATCACAATATATACCCGACCCCGACTTCCCAACGCCCAATCCGGCGCCGGCACAGGCGCCCAATGCGCGCGGCCTGGCAATTCGCGACGACATTGTTTACCTGTGCTACGATGCGGGCGGGCTGCGTGTAATTAACGTTGCCGACAAGACAAATCCCGTTGAAACGGGGCGCTATATCAATCCCGCTTTCAGCAACAAACAACAGGCTTTCAATAATATAACACTACATGGCAACACCGCCTTTGTGGCAGTAGACTACTGCGGTATGGAGGTGCTGGATATCGCCGATACCGCCAATATTGTCCAGGTATCGTGGTGGAACCCATGGGAATGCCAAAGCCCTTCCAATATCTGGGTAGGAAGTCCCGGACATACCAATCAGATCGATTATAACGCCGAATGCCAACTGGTCTTTATATCGTCTGCGCAAAGCGAATTGAGTGTAATCGACGTCGCTGTCCCGACAGCACCCGAACTGGTCGGCAGTTACGGATCGACCGACGACCAGCAGGGTACCTGGGGCATGACGCTCGACAGCAATCGCATATACCTGGTATACATTACGGCCGTCATACCGTTCGTCAGCAACTGGGCCGGGATAAGGATACTGGAATGGGGAAAAACAAGCAAGGCGATCGAACTGCCCCGTACACCGCCGCTACGCCTTTATCCCAACCCGGCGCGTCATTCGTTTCAGTTGGAATATGATCTAACTGAATACGGAGAAATATCCCTTGAAATGACAAATATCCAGGGAAAAGTAACGAAACAGATTCTGCAGGAATACCAAAGTGCCGGGCTCCATTCCCTGGCGATTGTACCACAACTTCCCACCGGTACTTATTTATTAAGGCTGATAACAGCAAATGCGACACATTCGATCAAAGTGGTTCTTGTGGAAGAGTAATCTGCTAGTAATGCACCTCGAAAGGCCGCTCGTATGCGGTTTTTAACCAGCCGTTCACCCTTCGGTAAAACGACCACTTGAATACCGGATTGGGCGCCAGCATGTTCAGGCCAAAATCATAAATACCGGGTCCGATATGCATCATCATGTTGTACAGCCGTATCTCGCTGTTCAACCGGCGGTATATCTCGCGATCATAGTTTTTAAACTGTTCCGCATCGAACTGCTTTTTTTCCAAGGCCCGCCGTGCAAACAGGGCTGCAATATATCCCGAAACCATGCCCGTGCCGATGCCTTCGCCGCTGGTGGGGCATACGAGCGAGGCCGCATCACCCACCAGCAAATAGCCGTCGCCAAAAGCCCGCCGCCGCCGGGACGCCAGCGGAAGGCCCCATCCCTGGGGCTCCTCCATCGGTTCGGCGTCTCTGAACCGCGGCGCCATAACCGGATCGGCAACGATCAGTGCCTTAAAAATGTCGCGCAATTTGTGGCCGTGTTTTGCTGCGACCTCACTCACCATGCCATACCCGACATTGGCTTCGCCGTTCGGCAGTGGAAAAATATAGAAATACGACATCGGCAGGCCGGGAGGGAAATAGACCTCAATAAGGTTTTGCGGATCCAGGCCGGCGACACCACGCCAATACTGCCTTAAGGTACCTGCATAATGCCGGCGATCAATTTTCCGTTCCCCAAGGTGCCGGAGTACCGCCGAGTGATCGCCGTCGGCGCCGATCAGCAGTTTTGACCGGATATGTTCGCCGGTACTGGTCTGCAAGTGCCATTCCCTGCCCGCTTTTTCGATCCGTTCAACACCGCACCCCTGCCGGAAATCGGCAAAACGCGGATCGATCTTTTTTACCAGGAAGTCGTCAAAGTGCCGGCGTTTTGCCGTCCAGAAAAGGGGGTGGGGGAGTGTGGTTCCCGGACCGGGGCGGTGAACAAAATCACTGGTTCGACCGTTTTGTGTGACAAACCGCGTGCCCCAACAAGGCATAAACCACGGATTTTCAGGAAGTTCTTCCAGCACGATACCCGGATCAAGGTGCCGGAGCACCCGAACGACTTTCAGGTCCAGGCCGTCGCCGCACACCTTGTCCCTGGGAAAAACGGCAGCATCCAGAACGAGGTGGGGAATGCCGAGCCTGGCCAGGAACAGGGATGTAGTTGCGCCTGCCGGTCCGGCGCCAATGATACACACGTCGGTTCGAATCGTTTGGGCTGTCATGCGGAGGGCAAAAGTAGCGCCGAATTAAATATTACTGAAAATCACTTTTGGACATGGCAATTCGCCTCATTTCGGCGTTAATTTGCCGAGTTTTTCTTCTCCATGGCAGAGCAACAACCCAAACCGCAACATTCGCTGCCGCAAACGCCGGCTCAGCGCGCTTTTTCGCTTGCAAAAGCGATCTGGCGGCGCATTGAGAATATTGTGTTCGGATTCATGCTGTTGTTGATTACCCTGTACCTGGTTTTACAAATGCCGGCAGTACAGAACTGGCTGGTACGCAAGGCCACTGCCTTCTTTTCGGAAGAACTGCACACCCGGGTCGAGATTCGGCGCGTCAACATCAGTTTTTTCGACAACCTGGTTCTGGAAGGTTTTTACGTGGAAGATTTAAAAGGCGATACGCTGCTGTACGCAGGCGAATTGACGGCAGGCCTGAACTCCAATATTTTTTCGCTGTTAAGCAATAAACTGGAATTCAACGAGATAAGTCTGACGAAAGCGCGTTTCAATATGCTCAGGCCCATTGGCGCCTACGACTATAATCTTCAGTTTCTACTCGATTATTTTTCCAAACCGCCCAACACCCCGCCCAAAAAGCCCAGCCCCTTTTCCGTTCGCATTCAAAACCTCCGGCTTCGGGATGTCGAATTTTTAAAAGACGATCAGAAATCGGGGCAAAAAATGCTGTTCAGGGTATCCACCGCCACCATACGTGTCAACAATCTCGATATTCCGTCAAAAATCGCGGATATCCGCTCTGCCGACTTCAACGGCTTCACTTTTGCCGTGGTGGACGGACTCGCACATCCCCTTCCGGAACGGGCGCCGCCTCTGGCCAAGACCATTTCTGCATCGATCGACACCATTGACCTGGCACAACCCGTGAAACCATTCGAGTTTGCTATCGGCCGGTTCTCCCTGACAGAGGGCCGGTTCTTGCTGGACAAATTCGGAAACTCCCCGAACTTCGTTTCGCTGCCCGATGTCATGGACTACAACCACCTCCGGGTACATGATATCAGCCTTCAGGCAGACAGCGTTGCTTTTACCGACGATCTCGTGTTCTCCGGAACACTTCGCAACCTTTCAGCCAAAGAACGCTGCGGCTTTGAACTCAGCCACCTGGAGGCAAACAAAGTGATTGTATCGGATAAACTGACCGGTTTGTACGGGGCAAAACTACAGACGCCTTTTTCTTCCCTCGGCGATACCATCGCTTTTCACTACAGCCGCTACCAGGCTTACAAGCAATTCAACGACAGCGTCAGCATGGAACTCAGGCTGGCCAAAGGTTCAAAAGTATTGATCGGCGATATCAATTACTTCAGCGAAGGGCTGGCCAACAACAAGTTCTTCCTGCAGAACAGCGATGAACTGGCAGAACTTTCCGGAACCGTAACCGGAACGATCAACAAACTGCGCGGCCGCGACCTGGATATCAAGATCGACGCCAACACGTACATGAAGGGCAACTTTATCGGCGACGAACTGGCCGGCAATAAAGACCTGATGAAACTGGGCTTTAAGTTCGAGGCGCTCCATTCCGACTTCCGCACCATCAGCCGGATCATTCCCGGTTTCTCGGCGCCGGAATACTTTTATCGCCTGGGCAATATCGGCGATGAAGGCAATTACGATGTCATTTTTGGCAATATCCACATCCTTTACGGCAATATCACCACGGATATCGGCGCCGGGCACCTCGACATGGAACTCGACCTTTCCAAAGGAAAAGACGAGGCAACCTATGCCGGTAACCTGTACATGAAAGAGTTCGACCTCGCCACCTGGACCGGCAATCGCGATTTCGGCAAAACGACCTTCCGGGTGAAAATTGAAGAACCCTCCAAAGGTCTTTCCCTGCGCACCATGAATACCATCCTCGAAGGCAGCGTAGATACGTTCTTTTTCAGGGGGTACAACTATCAGAATGTCAGTCTGAAAGGCCAGTTTCAAAATTATGTGTTTCACGGCGACCTTGGGCTGGACGACGACAATATCAAATTTGGCTTTAAGGGCGACATCGACATGAAAGACAGCATCACGCTGTTCGACTTCAAGGCCAATTTGCGCCGGCTGGATCTTGGCGCGCTTCACCTGCTCGATGAGGACTGGATTCTTTCGGGAGATATCGAACGCATCAACCTGCACGCCCGGACGCTCGACGACCTGACCGGCACGGTACTGCTGCGCAACTTTATGATCCTGCAGGACCACGAAACAACCCACCGGATCGATTCCCTTATCTTTATTTCCGACTACAACCCCGACGGCGCGCATATTTTCCGCATCAATTCGGATATCGCTGATGCAGAAATGATCGGAAAATTCAGTCTGCCGAGGCTTCCGGCCAACCTGATGCAGGTGTTCAGCAGACAACACCCGGGTTTTGCAGCACAGTTGGGATTGGCGCCTGCCGACTCCTCGGTGCTGACCGACAACTTCTCCATGAATATCAGGATCAAGGATTCTCATGCACTGACAAGGCTTTTTATACCCCAGTTGGATACCCTTCGCAATATAGAAGCCAGTGCCCGGGTGGACGCGGAAAGGGGCTACACCCAACTGATCGTTCTGGCGCCGTATATCGATTATGACGGCACCAAATTTCGCGATGTTGGGCTGTACTGGCACGGTGAACCCGATACCTCCTATTACGACTTCAGCATACCCCAAACCGTTTTGTCCAGCCGCAGCCTGGCGCCCATCGGGCTGTCGGGATACCTGACCGAAACCGAGATGGGCTTTACCCTGAAGGCCAAAGACTCCACCTCTATCGTTGAAAACATCAACCTCGACGGGGTGCTCACGACCGTTGACTCCCTGTGGCAGATACGGTTCAACGCATCCGAAATTGCCCTTTTCAAGAGCCGCTGGTACATGGATGAAGACAACTATATCCGTTTCGGCAAGGACTTCTTTGAGCCGCGCAACTTCGACCTGATGAGCGATAACCTGCGGATCAACCTGGACGGCGCCAACAACAACCACGGCCTGCGCCTGTCAACCGCCAACTTTGACCTGAACTTCCTGAACGGTTTTGTCCGCGACAGCACCCTGAAAATACGCGGCCGTATCGCCTCTATCGACCTGACTATACTGGACCTGTACCAGCTGCAGGGCATAGAAGCGAATATCGATGTCGAGGAACTCTTTCTGAAAGAAAAAACCTACGGCAGTTTCTACGGGTTTGCGCAAATGGCCAACCTGGAGGCGCCGGTAGAATGGCGATTTGTCACCCAAAAAGGCATTGAACAACCGACCATGCGCGTCGCAGGCGGCTGGTTACCAGGCGGAAAGGATCCCCAGCCGCTCGCAAACTACCCGGATATCAAGGTAAAACCGACCGAATTTTACGCCTCGGTGCTGACAAACGGCTTTCCTTTGGTAGTACTGGAAACCTTCGTCCCCGGTATTTCAAAAACATCCGGATTGCTCAATGCAGAAGCGACCCTTGGCGGTACATTCAACAGAATTGTAGTGAACGGCGAAGCGCGGATACCGGAAGGGCAATTCCAGATGGACTATCTGAAAACGATGTACCACCTGCGCAACCAGAAAATCGAGTTGTCGGAATACCGCATTTGGGCCGACGGCGATACCATCATGGATGTTTCAGGTAATATTGCAATAATAGAGGGCGGGCTTATCCACGACCACTTTAAAAGTTGGTCGGTCGATTGCAGCATCGAGTCGGTGAACTCCAACTTTATGATACTCAATACTTTGCCTGAAGACAACGAACTGTATTACGGTCAGGGAATCGGCAAATTCAAAGCCACCTTCAGCGGGTCGTTCAGCCGAACGAACATTCTGATCGATGCCACCACAGGTCGCGATACCAGGCTGTATATTCCGGTCAGTTCTGCTACGGACGTTTCCAAAGCCAATTTTATCACCTTTAAGAGTAAAACAACAAGCGATACCACCAAAAGCAAAACAAATAGTTTTAACGCGGATGAAGTAAAAGGGCTTAACCTGGAAATGAACCTGTCCGTCACCGAAGACGCTGAAGTCCAATTGATTTTTGACGAAAAAGCAGGCGACATCATCAAGGGTAGGGGAGAGGGCGATATTACGCTGACCATGAACAGGGAAGGGGAGTTCAAGATGTACGGCAGTTACCGGATAAAACGAGGTGAATACCTGTTTACCCTGCTCAACTGGGTCAACAAGCCCTTTACCGTCACGGAGGGCGGCACCGTGAACTGGTATGGCGATCCGTACGGCGCACAAATCAGTCTCGACGCCACCTATTCCACCAATACCTCTCTTTACAATTTCCTGCGCGATGAGGTGGAATTGATCCCGTCCGTCACCGGTGAAGCGACCAAGGCCACAAAAGTGGTGGTAACCATGCATTTGAAAGGTGATCTGTTGCGACCGAACATCACCTTTGACATGGATTTTCCAAATATTTCCAGCCAACTTAAATCACTGGCAGATAATAGATTAAGGCTGATACGGCTGGATCAGAACGAACTCAACCGCCAGGTGTTTGGCCTGGTCGTGGTCGGGTCGTTTTTACCGGCCAACAGCGGCGGATTTATCCAGAATTCCGATTACCTGACCTCGGCGTTCAATACCCTGACCCAGGTGCTGAGCAACCAGTTGTCGAACTACCTGACAGGACTGGCGGCAGAGTGGTTTGGCGGCGCTGTGTCGAGCATAGACTTTGATATTGCTTACAGTGAGTACCAGAATGCCTTGTTGGATCCCGGACAGAACAATATCAGCCAGATTGGACGCGAATTGCAGGTGCGGCTGACCAGCGGATTTGCCAACGACCGGGTTACCATACAGTTTGGCTCTCAGTTCGGGCTTGGACGCCCGGGTACGACGGTACAGGACGGATTCCTCGGCGAGGATGTCACGGTCGAGGTTCAACTGACCGAAAACCGGCAATGGCGCCTTAAAGTGTACCAGCGGACGGAGCCGGATATCGCCGGCAGTCAGCGCCGGGCGCGGTATGGATTTGGTATCAGTTTCCGCAAGGATTATGACTCTTTCGACGATATGATGTCGGGGCTGACCGGGTGGTTCCGGAAGAAAAGTTGACTTGATGCCCCCGTCTGACGCGCCAGCGTCTGTACGGGGAATGGTTCTTCACTGTCCCCCCCGTACAGACGCTGACGCGTCAGACGGGGTTTCCGTACAGACGCTGACGCGTCAGACGGGGTTTCCGTACAGAGACGCGTCAGCGTCTGCACGGGGGAGGAGCGGAGGCAATAAATTTATATTTTTTTCAATATAAGTAGTATGATTTTTTAATAAAAACAAAATTATATTCTTTTTTTTAATTGTCTTATGTATGTTCTGATAAAATATTTATAAGTTGCGATTCGTAATTTAAGGCAAACTTTAAAGCCCCACCTTCTTATCAATGAAAACGCTACTACTGGTACCCATCCAGACGGATGCCCTATTTCTGTCGGAAGATACATTGGTAACAGAGGCTTCCGCAGACTTCTCCCGCCTCCCTTACTTCAACGGAACCCGCGATGTAAATGCCGATGTGGCCAACCTCAGCGAGAGTATCGTTTCCCAGCCGCTGCAAGATCAGAACCTGCGCCTCCGAAAAGGATTGCACTTGCACTGGGCGCTGCCCGATGCCCTCAACCGGGGCAGGCACCTGGATGACGGAAGAACGGAGTTCCCCGTCGTGCCAAACCGCTGGCTGGTGACCCGAAAGGGGCTCGGAGCAGACAAGTCGTGGGTGATCGAGAGCGATTACCTTTTCCCGGAAGAAAAAGACATACTGTTGCTGCCTGAAAATGATCCGATCCGGATGGCCCGACGGGAAAGCATTACGGTACCGGTGCCCGTCACCAACCCGGAGAGTGGGAAACAGCCTTTCCGGTATATGGGGCGTAAGGTGGAGGCCGACAAATACCCCCTCAACGATAGCCCCGACCGTTATCCCAAGCTCACCACCGTCGGGTACGGCGAGCCGAGTTTCGCCGCGTTTTATCCGAACTGCCACAGCGTGTTTGGGTTTCACGATCCGGAGATTGGAGACAACAACCAGGTGAGTTACGATATCATCGGGTGGTACAGTGATTCCGCAGATGAGTTTTACAACAACCTGGTCAAAAATGTCCCGGCCGCCGGCCTCGAACAACACATCAAGGAGCGGGCCGGGTGGATACTGATACCGGGCGCCGGGGTTACCGGAAGGCCGGAACATACATTGCTTTACTCCCATATAGCAGTGAACACAACTGGTATCAATGGCACATTGCCGCAAGGTGAAGTCGAAAATTTATCCGTCGTTATGGGCAACACGGGCACGGAAGCGTTGTCCGTGTACCTCGCCAAAGCCCTGGAGGGTACCATGCAAGGCGCTTCCAATAAAGCCCTGAACATAGAAGAACAACTCGAAGCGCTCTACCTGCTCGACAAACTGGATAACCGCGTGCTCGACCTCGATGCCAAATTCGACGAATCGCGCCACGAAAGCGGCTTCAACTCCCTCGCGGGCGGTTATCTCTGGACCATCTCCGTTGAATCTCCATCCGATGCGCCGGCTGACGCGGGCAAAGCCGCCAACAAGCCGGTTTTACCCGCCGATATAGCCACCTTGTTAAACGATGCAAACAGGCAGCAAGCCGAATACGACCAGGCCACCTTTCAACTGCAATCGCTCGGCACGCAACTGTTTGCCGATTGGTACAAATACATGGTAAGCACCTATCCGCCCGAGGATACCCGTGTGGACTACCCGGAAATTGATGAAGTGCGCTATTTCATTGAGGACAAAGTGATGGGTCCGCTGCGTATAAAGGATAGGGATACGGGCAAACTCATGTTGGCGACTCCGGATGACATCGCTAACGGGCCACCACCCGCCAGCTCCGCAGATGATACCGTTGAGTCATTGGCCACCGTTTTGGCCCGCGCCGTCAACGACCTGTATACTCGATTGACGATCCTGAATACCTCAAATGCAGCCCTCCCCGGCAGTAGCGACGATTTTTTTGTTTTGAAACGCATTGGCGGCCCGCGCTATTGGGAGCCTAAGGAGCCTGTCGTATTACTGGCCAACGATACACCGGGAGACTCCGTTTTGAAGCCCACCGAGCGCCATGGCCAGGACGGGCGACTGCGGTCGGATGGACTCCTCGAATGCTCTGTCGTACAGGTAGCAAACACATTTAATGTTATTTCAGGCGGCCAGGCAATGATTGATGGAAATGCCGGCTTGATGAATGTAATCAGTAGCAGCACATGGACCGGACAACCCTGGAATCCCTTCCGGCTCGACTGGGAAGTGGAGCTTGCACCGCTCAGCCAGGGCACTAATTTGGAAGAACGGGATTATGACGCGGATTTCCTGACGAGAAGGCCGATACCCAATTTCAATTTTCCAGTGAATGCGACGGACCTGGTGGCGAACCGTAAAGTAACGGCTGATTACCAGGGCCGTAATCCAAATATCTACGTCGGACGAAGTTTACTCACCCCGCAGGCAAAGAAAAATCTGAACGGTCGCCTCGAGGCTTACCTGCGGGAAAACCTCCTGCTACCGTTTTTGGAAAAGAATCCAAATCATCCTGCTAAAGAGGCTTTGGACGCTCCCGAAAAACTACACGCCAAACTTATAACATTTGGCCGGGTCATGGCTGTTGATCTGGGTATCATTGTTGTCGGCAACCCGCTTGTAACATTTGGCCAGTTCATAGCTGGTAATCTGGGTATCATTGGTGTCGACAACCCGGTGGCCACGGCGCTGGAGGCGTTTTTGAAAATCGCTGATGCTGACCTGCACCTGCTTTCGCAGGCACTGAGCGGCTTTAACGACGCCATGATCCAACTCAGGCAAACCTTCCAACTGCCGATTGTCGACCCCATCGGCTTTAAAGACTACCGGCCGTTTACTGAAGAAGTAGCACGCCTCGCCGCGAACAGCAGCTGGCTGGCCCCACAGCCGCTGACCGATTTCAACCCCATTCGCACCGGTGAAATGGTCATCAATCAGTTGCGACTCGTGGATACATTCGGCCAGAAGCGGGATATCGCACTCGGCAAACTCGATCGGGTGCTTGGTTCGGGTCCGACACCAACCTTAAACGCCGACTCGAAAATTGCAGTGCCGCTTCAGCCCAGACTGGCCCAACCCGCGCGCCTGCATTTCCGCTGGCTGAGCGCCAACGACGGCACGCAGCAGATGAACGACCACCCGGATACTACCCCGATTTGCGGCTGGATATTGACCAATCAACTCGACGACAGTATCGTGGTGTACGATGCGACGGGCAACATGCTGGGTTCCATAGAGGCAGAGGCAGACACCTTTGCCCCAACGCTCGCCCGCTGGAATCCGGCGCCGGGCGCTTTGGCGCCTGTGGAGGCTGCGGATATTTCAAACCCCTATTTGAACAAAATGGTGGCAAAACTGCGGAGCGGAGGACCCACATTCGTTGCCCAGTTCCTCGACGGCCTGGATACGGCCATGAGCACCATCGAACCGGAGACCTTCGAAAGCCAGCAGGCGCTCTCGCTGCTCATGGGGCGGCCCATCGCCCTGGTGCGGGCCTCCCTGAACCTTGAGTTGCAGGGCGTCGCCGCCGTCGATCAGGGCTGGAGCGCCTTTTACCGCGACCGCGGCGATGGGGATACCGAGCGCAACCGGGATGGTTTTACAAAAGTGAAATTCCCCATCCGCATCGGCAAACACAACCAGTTCAACGACGGATTGGTCGGCTACTGGAAAGAGGAGGCAAACGGCGACCTCGAGCCGAATTTCAGGCTGAATCAAATGCCGCTGCCAAGCATTACCCATGCAAATATTCAAATGCTGAATGATGCTCAAATCCCGTTTTTCCAAAGCATCGACGATGAACCGCAATTCGTCTCCATGCTCATCGATCCGCGCGGAAAAGTGCACGTGACCACAGGTATTCTCCCGGTAAAAGAGATCAACGTGCCGCAGGATCAGTACCTGCCTGCCATGCAGCGCCTGGGCGTTACGTTCCTCACCAGTCCGCTGCTCACTCCCGCAAACAAGATCAAATCCCTGCTGCCTACAGAGGAAGGCTTCGACTGGAGCTGGATCGAACGCGCGAGTACGACTTCCTGGCGGGAAGTATTCACATACCAGACTATCGGGCGGGGGGATTTTCAGCGGGTCTTTGCCGAAGTCATTTTCGAGGAACTGCTGGAGAAAAAATGGCTGGAGCCCGTTTCCGGCGACGATTATACGATACTGCCCGGCGCCAACCGGCTGGCGTTGAACGATCAGTTTCAACTCGTGGAAGGAGAGATTTCAACTATTGTTGGAACCGGCGCCAGTCTGAAAAAGTCGGTTTTCCGCCAAAACCTTGCTGCCAACGGAAATCTGGGCGACAGGCTATGGATCAAACTTGGCGATACCGACATCAATTGGATCGAAGCCATCACCGATCGGCCTGACATATTCGTGATACAGTCCAAAGAAAATCGTTTTTCTCAGGCGCTACCTGATTTCGGAATGGAGTTTTTGCTGGAAGAGGTTTTACAGCAATGCGCGCAAAGCCTGACAGAGCCGACCACCGCAGTCGCTTTTGAGGACGACCGCATGTGGATCAGAGAAGGGTGGCTAAAACTGAGTACAACAACCCAGTGATGACAACCCGCGTCTTTTTCAATCATTTCAACTAAAGAAAATCAGATGCCGCAGATACATTCCATCTTCCCTGATGCTGCATTGGGAGCATTTACCAAAGCCAACCCGATCGACTTCAACCTCTACGATGCTGAGGGGCAACAGGCCATCTATATCCTCAACGACCAGGCGCCGGGCCGGACACACCACCTGATCATCGCCAACAACGGGGATCAGGACCTGCTTTTCAGTCAACGGGTGTGCGGAAAAGGCATATTCCCGCTTCAGACAACCACCATTTCGAGTTGCGCTTCCGTCCCGGCACCCTCGACGAGGATTTTCTTTCCTGGATCGCTGTCGGCACGAATGACTGGCGTATGCACGCGGAAAATATTTCAGTCAATAATGACGGCGTCCACGACGGCACGGTTGCCTTGTACCTGCTTTACTATGGGGAAGAAACATTAACCTTGCCCGCAGGGCAGACCCTCCTGCTCATTCTCGATAATGTGAAGGCCGGCATTTCCGGCGGCAGCCGGGGCAGCAGGATGGAACTGCGGTACCAAATTGGTTACCTGAGCGATGGAAACCACCAAATATTAACCACCGGGGTGGAGGCATTCCTGGAGCAAAACCTGCTTCAACCTTATTTGGCGAATACCTCAAATCCTGATATCATAGGTTCGGCAGATCCCATTACAGAATTCGGCGCCTTAATGATAACTGGCCTGGAGTCCTCCGGCCTGCCTGCCAACAAGGTCGCCGAGTTGGAGGCTTTGAGGCTTGCATACCTTGATTTAGATCGCGAAGCCTCGCTCTACCGCCAAGAACGGTTGCAAATCATCAGCAACCGAGGCATAAAGGAACTGCCCTTGATCGCAGCGTTCGAAGGCAGCAGCACCGTTTTGAACAATGGCACAACTGCCAACAGCCTGACGCTGCAAATCAGCAACCTGCTGCAAAACAGCACGATCCGGCTCGGCGCCCGCGACGGTGAACGCCCCACCAAATTCATACTCTCCTTCGATACCAGCGAAGAACAGGCCGCCTGGGCGCTTTGCGATCCCGACAACGCAGCCGCCATCGATGTTAGCCTGCATTTTGAGGACTTGCAGGGCACGAACTGGCAAATACGCCCGGAACTACAGGGCAGCAATCCGCAGTGGATCATTACGCTGCTCGATGATATAGATATTCTGGTAGGGGAATATTTCCACCTGCACCTCGACGGCTTGAAAACATCCATGCCTTCGGGTTTTACCAACCTCTACCTGCTGTACGAAAACATCCCGGGCTTCTGGGACGGGCGTTTTGTGTTGCCTATTGAAAAGTCGCCGCTGAAGTTTGACGACGAAAAATCCACCCCCGACCACAGGGACGACGGCGCTTTCATCCAGCGTACAAAAGTGGGCATCGGCAATACCGAACCCGTCGACACGCTCGATGTGAACGGCGGAGTGCAGTCAGAGACCCTGGTGCTGCGGAACGGGGGAAGCGTGGAATTTCCGCTGGATGTGAATGGAACCATCAAGGCGAAAGGAATAGAACTTGGTAGCGGCCAGTCCAAGGGCGACATAGCCCTCGATAGTGTATTAATAGGGACCGGCAAAGTCAAATTGATGGAACAAGAAGGAAACCTGAAAGTAGTCGGTAAAGATGCCGGGGGCAATGACATGGAGGGTTTTGTCATCCCGCGCCGTGGTATCATCATGTGGTCGGGAAAAACACCGCCAAGAGGCTGGGCGCTTTGCGACGGCAGCAATGGTACGCCCGATCTGAGGGGGCGCTTTATCGTTGGGTACAATAATGGGGACAAAACAGGTGATCCCGATGACATCAAAGATGCTTTATACAGCGACCCCGGCAACCTCAGCGAAGGACTCACAACACTCGGAAAAAAAGGCGGTTCGAAGCAGGTGACATTGACTGAATCTCAAATTCCTTCACACGGTCATACATTAACAGACCCGGGGCATAAACACCGCCATGATGACTTATTTATAAAAGCCTCAGCAAGGAATGTTGGCTCGGATGGTTTTCCGGTAGCAGCCGAAAGTATTAATGAGGTTACCGGAGCAGACATATCTGCCAGCAATACAACATCTGATACTACAGGAATAACTATTGCAAAAACCGGCGGCGGCACCGCCCACGAAAACCGGCCGCCCTTCTACGTACTGGCTTTTATCATGAAACTATAAGGAAAGGATAGTGTGCCATAAACCACCACTTTTCTATCGATAAATCATTTGAACACCAGCCTTATGGCCAAATTAGAAACACTCCGCCAAAAACTCGATGATGCGATCAATCGGGATGGCACGGAACTCAATATCGTCAACAACACCTTCAGCGGGTTGGCTGACGTAAAAGACTTCCTGAGCCGGATATTGTCGGCGAGCAATTTTAAGATCGAAAAATCGGGCAATTTACCCCTGCTCGACACTTCCCAACCAAACCAGATCACCCTGCAGGGCAGGTCGAATATCCTGCTGTTTCTACTGGGCGGCGGCATTGGGCAATTCCCCAAAACCGACTTCAGCATCGTGTTTTCGGAACCGGTAACCGATCAACTCGACATGGAAGCGCACATCGTTTTCCCAAAAGGGGTAACGGTGAAATACGGATTCCTGCCGGCACTCGACCTTACAAGTCCGGCACAGGACGTGGTGATGGGCCTCAAAAAAGCGGGGAGTACTTATGGCATACACCTGATCGGCGCCGACCAGGCGCCCGTTCAACTCCCGGGTATGGCGGCGGTCGCAAGCCTGACCGAGGGCGGCAACCTGGCAACGCTATTGCCCGCGTCGCTGGTCGACGCCATACAGGGCATTGCGTTTAACGAGTTGCGCGCAGATTTTGACCCGTCAAACAGTGCGGTATCCCATATCGGACTGGACCTGCAGTACCTTTTCAATGGCGACCCTTCCGGCGCCTGGCAACTGGCGCCGGGGGTACAGATCGGCGGACTGCGCTTCAAAATGGACGTGGAAAACGCCGTGCCGGCGCCCGGCGAAACGCGCTCGGCGGAAGCGACCGCCTGGGGAAGTCTGCATTTAGGCACAACGCATATCCCGCTTCAGTTACAAACCGCCAACGCCAACGCCGATTTTTGGACGCTTCAGATCGAGCCGGATAAAACGGTCGTGCTGCCTACGCTGGGCGAATTGTTGAATACTGTGCTGGATGCGGCAGTTGTCAGCGGTATTCCATCTCAAATTATTGATATTCCGGGCGTTACGATCAATTCGCTGGCACTGGAATTCGACCCGGCAAAGAAAACCAATCCGCAGGACAAGACCATCAAGAACCTGCGCTTCGACATCGAACTGAGCAGCGATTGGGAACTGGCGCCGGGCTTCCTCTCCACTGCGAATAACCGCCTGAATTTCAACTTTGAAGACCTGCTGGTCAGCGCGAACCGGAAAATATTCGGAACGGCCACCAGTTCGCTGGTAGTAGGCGCCGCGCAGTTCGACTTTACACTGGATAAATCAGCCGACGACGAGGAATGGACCATAACCGGAACCTTGGCTCAGGGATCGAGTCTTAATCTCTCCGAAATCGCGCAAAAATTCCTGAGTGGTTTTTCTACGGCCGGTGTACCGGACTTTACCGTCGATACCGCTGGTTTCACCGTGGCGCTGAAGACAAAACACATCACGTTCCAGGCAGGCAGCCAGGAAGGGCTGATGATTATTTCAGATTTTGGTTTGACAAACCTGGGACTTGAAATAGACCATGCCGCCGCTGCTGCGCCGGGCAGACCGGCCTCTACGAATGCAGCATTTTTTGGCACCCTGACAGCAGCCGGTATTGACCTGGACCTGAAAGCGCTATTGCACTCGTCAACAGGCGCCGCGACGGCCCTAATTTTGAAACATCCGGACCCGAGGGAAGCAATATTCCCATCGGTACGTTGATCAGCAGCCTGGCGAAATTTGGCAGCATCAATGTGCCGGCCAGTATCGACGGCGCTTCCATTTCCGATCTGACTGCTACCTATGAGTCGGGCAAAGAATTGTCCTTCGGCTTTGATGTATTGCTGGAAACGGACGCCAGGGATGTAACGATTTCCGTACTGCTTCGCATGACGAAAAACGGCGCCACCTGGGCGAAAGCCTTCGAGGGCCTCGTCGTGGCGGGTGACCTTGAATTTGACGTTACGTTCAGCCAGGATGCCACCGAAAAAAGTTTCTTTGCGGGCCTGAAACCGGGAGGAGCAGGGGAATTGAGCCTGAGCGACCTGTTGAAGCATTTTGTGGACGACCCGAACGGCGTTATCCCGTCCGTCACCGTATCACTTCAGGAGGCTTTCGTTTCCTACACCAAATCAAACACCCCTAATGCCAAAGGCACGGTGCTGTTCGGTGTGTCTGTAGGTGCAGACATGACCTTTTCCGATCTGCCGCTTGTCGGGCCAATGCTCAACGGGCAAAGCATCGGCGTGGATTCCGTGATGTTTACCTATGCCACAGCCCGCCTGAGTTTGCCGGATATCAGGAAGTTGAACCTCAGTATACCGGATACCAGGCCGAAATTGCCTGAGATTGATGTGACGGGTGGTGTCAGCCTGGCTTTAAAGATGGCCTTCGGCCAATTGAAACAATACATGTCGCTGCCCGTGGCAGAGCAGGCTCCGCCGGCAAGCTCCGGCGCCCCGGCGCCTGCTCCGGCAAAACCGCCTGCAGAAGGAAAGTGGTTTTCGGTCAACAAACGGATGGGGCCGCTGAGCATCGACAGGGTAGGGGTCAACTTAAAAGATTCCAAACTCATTTTCGGACTGGATGCATCGGTGGCCGTCGGGCCGCTGACCCTGATACTGGAGGAAATGACGCTGGGGTCGCCGCTCAGCAACTTCGCGCCGGAGTTCGGGCTTCGGGGTTTCGGACTGGAGTATGCTTCAGGCCCCGTCTCCATCAGCGGATTTTTCCTGCGCAATCCGGCCATAGATGAATACTTCGGCGCCGCGCTGATCAAAACCTCACAGATCACGCTTAAGGCTGTCGGCGCCTATGCGATGACGAAAGACGGGCCGTCGTTCTACCTCTACGCTTACCTCGGATACCCCATCGGCGGTCCGGCCTTCTTCTTCGTAGAGGGTCTGGCGGCGGGTTTCGGTTTCAACCGTTCCGTCAGGGTACCGGCCATAGAAAATGTCAACACCTTCCCGTTGGTGGCCATCGCTGTCGGCGACAAACCTTTCGCCGATGTGGCTTCGGAAATGGCCACGGGAAATTACATCCCCATCAACCCAGGGAAAATATTTCTGGCGATCGGGGTGCGGTTCACCACCTTTAAACAACTCGATTCCTTCCTGTTGATTATCGCCACATTTGGCGATTCGTTCCGGCTCGACCTGCTGGGGCTCTCCAAACTGGTGGTACCTGCGCCCGTACCGGGTCAGGCAGCAGTCAAAACCCCGCTGGCCCAGGTCGAACTGGCCATCAAAGCGACCTTTGCTCCGGACGAGGGCTTCATCGGTGTGCAGGCACAATTGACCAAAAACTCGTACATCCTCTCCAAAGATTGCACCCTGACGGGCGGATTTGCCTTCTTCACCTGGTTTAAAGGCAGTGCATACGAGGGCGATTTTGTGGTCAGTATCGGCGGTTACCACCCGCAATTCAAGCGGCCTTCGCATTACCCGGTGGTACCGAGACTGGGGCTGAACTGGAATATTACCAGTGAGATCAATATTAAAGGCGAGATGTATTTTGCCCTGACGCCTGCCTTTGTTATGGCAGGTGGTCGGCTTGAGGCGACGTTCAGGTCCGGTGGCCTGAAAGCGTGGTTCATCATCGGCGCCGATTTCCTGATCGGCTGGAAACCATTCTCCTACGATGCCCGAATGTATCTCAGCCTGGGCGTGTCGTCCACGTTCTGGTTCTTCGGGAAACACACCGTTTCTTTCGACATCGGCGCAGATTTGCATATCTGGGGACCGGAGTTTTCAGGCACCGCTTATATCGACCTCGGCATTGTGGATTTCACCGTCGAATTCGGCAGTGGCGCGTCGCAAACGGTCAACCCCATTCCTTACGACGAGTTTGAAAAGACCTTTTTACCGGCGAAAAATGTGGCTACAGTATCGGTCACTTCCGGGCTGTTGAAAGAAGTTACGCAGGGGAGCGATACCATCTGGGTCGTCAATCCCAAGGAATTCCTGCTCAGCACCGATTCGCCCATTCCGACCAAAAAGGTGTCCGGACCGAGCATGACCGTTGCAAAAACAGCCTTTGGCATCGGTACGGTGGGTGTCGCAAACAACGACCTTGATACGATACATACCGTCACGATCAAAAAGGGCAGCGATACATTTACACAGGAATTCACTTACGAGCCCATCACCAAATCGTATCCGGCTGCCCTCTGGGGCAACAAGTTGAAGCCTGGCAAAGACGATAAACCACTGTTAATCACAGGATTACAATCAGGCGTAAAGATAAAAGCCAAGCCACCTGCCGATCCCGACCAGATGGGATTCCTCGATCAGGATGAATTCGAGTTTCAAACGCTGACGATCCCCGGCGCATTTGCAGTAGGGGAGGGGTTCGTTTTAGCCAACCCGGCGGTCGCCGCAGTAACCGTACCGTCCTCGAATGCGCTTCGCAATCAATTGCTTGGCTCGCTGGGTTTCGATCCGGCTACCGATTTTGAAACGGGCGGAGAAAATGCATTTGCTTTCACGGAGAACCCGGTTGCGGGCAGTTATTAATCGTCTTGGCGACCACGACAAACAACAGAAAAATGGCAACTAAAAAATATATCAACCTGCTTCAGTCTCACGAACCGCTCATGGATGCGGGAGACTATGAAATCACGGTACAGCAGACGCTGAAAGTGCCGGGGAAAAGTGTAAATAAAGCGTTCGCCGCGACAGTAAGGAAGTTTTCCGTATTCGGAGAACGCTTTGTGCTGGAACCCGGATCGGTGCATTCCGTTTATCCGCCGGCGGGCAGTCAGGGGGAGCACTCGAAAAGTTTCCCTCATATCATTTTGAATCGCAGCACACTGCCCTGGGAGCGCAGCGTGGATGGCGCCCGGGCCGGTATCTGGCTGGCATTGTTGCTGTTTGATGAAGTTGAAAACCCTGAGGTCAAGACCATCACGCTGGGCGAATTCAAAACGTCCTTAAATTTCAAGAGTACCGCTCAATCTACCGGGCCTACTGATAATGGCCCATTCCACGAATTGGGCGACGGCCCGGACGACCAGCCTATTTCCGTTATCGACGTGAAACAAAGCGTGTTGGAAAAAATAATGCCCAGTCGTGCCGACATGGAATTTACCGCCCACAGTCGCCGGGAATCCACCAATGCTCCGAAAAAAGTCAACGGCAGCAGGGGAGTGGTAAACCTCATCGGCCCGGAGCGCGCAGTGCTCATTGGCAATCGGCTGCCAAAGGCCAACGCTATTAGCACCGTACACCTCGTTTCGCTGGAAAATCGTTTTGTGGACAATGGCGAGTTTAACTATGGAATAGGGGCTCAGCCGGACGGCACGATTCGGCTGGTCAGTCTGAAGTCGTGGTCCTTCTCAAGCATCGATCAAAAATTCAGCCTCTACGGGATGCTGGAGCACCTGAACCGGGCGCCTTCCATCCTGAGCAAGCCGTACCTGAATGACCAGGTGCTGGACCTCAACCTGGCGTCTAATCCAATTGTCAACCGTTCCGTTTATGGCTTTACAGTCGCCACCACAGGTACCAGTTTGGCCACAGACAAGTCCCGTATTTTTAACGGCAACGCCTTCCTGAGCGTAGAAGTCCCGGATACAGGCATTGATGCAGACAACAACCCGCAACTCGATCCCTTCCCCGATCCGAACGTGTTTTCAATCGCCCTGGAATTAAAAGTTCCAGGCTCTAACACTACTGATAATCAGTCTATTATAGGTCTTGAAGAAAACGGAAAATTCAAGCCGAGTTTGTGGTATGTTCCGGGCGATCACGGCATCAGGTACGAGGTAACCGGTGAAGACGGGGTGCAATACAGCGGGAGCGTGCCGAATATTTTACCGGACAATGTTTTTACCCGGCTGGTATGGGTGAAAGAGGGTAGGGGGTTCCGATTTTACAAGGACGGCCAACTTTTTCACACCGAGCCCGCTCCCGGCAGAATGTACACAAAGGACAGTCCGTACCGGATCGGCAAGGTGAACGCGAGCGACACCACCAATCTTTTCACCGGGAACCTGAAAAACCTCCAGATATTCCGGCGTGTGCTGTCTGCCGCAGAGATCAGGGATATTTTTACAGCCGCGGCTAATGATGCCAATCGGAAGAAAGTAACGGACCGGCATGAAAAAGGGATGCTGGCCTTCCCGCACCAGTTCCGCATCGGGAAAAAAGCGGTATCGTGGTACCGCGGGCCGTTGTCCGTACGAACGACAAATCCGGGATTTACATTGCCGGCTGTTTCGGCCGATGCCTTGCTGGTTATGGATAAAACGAGCGGAATGTTTGATGCCAGCTACGCTGCGGCCTGGCAACTTGGGCGGCTCATGGCCCTGGAAGACCGGCAGTTTTCCCTCCAACTGTACAACTGGAAAAAACGCATGTCATTGGCCGACAAGCAAACCAGTCAAAATGCCCGGCCTTATTTGATGTTGGGGAATACGACGCATACCGACGGTCTGGACGCCGAGATTAAACCGAAGATACAGGAATGGTTGCGCCGCCGGCATACGCTGGAGCAGGTGCCTTTCCATTACCTGGTGCCGGAAGAGGATATGCTGCCCGGAGAGAGCATCCGCTTTTTCCATATTGACCCTACCTGGGTGCGCTGCCTGAAGGACGGCGCCTGCAGTATTGGTCGTACGACTTCGGCTGACATTAATTTGGACAAGTTGGATGATCTTGCTGCCGAGGCGGTACCCGCCCTGAGCGGCTTCCTGCTCAGATCAGATTTGGTTTCGGGCTATCCCGGGCTGCAAATCCTGGGTTACGCCGGCAAACTCACCGATGCCGATAATCCGGACGAAGATACCGCCTTGCCGGTCGCCCGTATGGAGCGCATATCCGATCAGGTGTTGCTCTGCATTTTCGAAGGCAATGTGAATACTGTGGATTTTTTCCAAAAGCCGGATGTGCTGCATTTTGGGCTGGATTCTGACGGGGTGAATTACTCGAAGCAACTGCGCAAGGCGACCGGCGCCAATGTACCGGATAACATACCTCCCTTTACACTTGTGGACAATCAACACTGGCACGACAAGCCGATGCGGGTGCTGAATTTCGCTACAATGGCTAAGTCCACAAGTCCCAAAAAGTCGTTGCAGGAAGCCCTTCGAGCGGCGCTAACGCCTGCGGAATTCGCTGAATTTGAAGGGTTTACATCGGCAGATTTTGCGATGGAAATGCTGGAAGGGGCGGAGCGGGTTCGGTTTGTGCGGCGCTAGAGTCTACACTCAGTGAGTGTAGACTCTAGCGCCTGTAGATCGGACAGGTGTTTACAACAGGACAAACTCACGATGACATTTGACAATTCAAGTTGATTATACGCAACGCAACAATGTTCCCTTGTCCTGTTGTAAACACCTGTCCGATCTACAGGCGGTAATTTCGGGTATCCAAATATGTAGTGCAGAATAATCGCTAAATTATTTTCTATAATTTATATTATGTTAAATGAAACAAAGAAATAGATTTCCGGACGAATCATTTAGTTGCACTTCCCCAAACACCCGTCTGACGCAAGCCGTCTGACGCGGAAGTAAACCCCGTCTAAAGCGCAGCGTCTGTACGGGTACCTGTAGATTGCATTCCTCCGTGCGGCTTACTTTCCCGTGCAGACGCTTCGCGTCAGACGGGTATCTCCCGTGCAGACGCGCAGCGTCTTAACCCCGTATAACTCTATCATGTGTGCAGGCCGTTCCGATACAATACCCTGTCTCGTTTCGCGTAATCTTCTACATTTGCATCGCGTTATCCACAAAATCTCATACATCCATTTCAGATACCGGACAGTTTTTAATGAAAAATTCCTACTACGACCTCGTTGCACAGACTTTCGACTTTCCTCAAGACGGGTTCAGCCTCAAGGATAACCGATTGTTATTCAATGAGATCGATGTTTATGAACTGATAAAGAAATACGGCTCTCCCCTTAAACTGACCTTTCTGCCCAAAATCGGAGAAAAGATACAGACCGCCCGCAAACTGTTTCGCGACGCCATACAACGCTATGGCTATAACGGGAAATACGTGTATTGCTACTGTACCAAAAGTTCGCACTTCGCTTTCGTGCTGAACGAGGTGCTGGAAAACGGTACACAACTTGAAACGTCTTCCGGTTTTGATATTGACCTGATCGGCCGGCTGTACAAACTCGGCAAAATCAACAAGGGCACGACCATCATCAACAACGGATACAAGCCCCGCGATTATGTCCAGAAAATAGCCAACCTGATCGACGATGGCTTCCAGAATGTCATTCCCGTGTGCGACAACGAGCAGGAACTGGCACTCTACGATGAACTGATCAAAACTTCCAGGTGCAACATCGGCCTGCGCATGGCTACCGAGGAGGAGCCCAACTTCGAGTTTTATACCTCACGCCTGGGTATCCGCCAAAGCGAGGTAATCCCTTTTTACAAGGAAAAGATTGCCACCAACCCGAAATTCGACCTCAAAATGCTGCATTTCTTAGTAGATATCGGCATCAAGGATACGCTGTACTACTGGACAGAACTGAAAAAAGGCATCAAGACCTATTGCGAACTGCGCAAGATATGCCCTACCCTCACCTGCCTCAATATCGGCGGCGGTATGCCCATCCGCAACTCGCTGGGGTTCGACTACGATTACCCCTACATGGTCAACGAGATCGTACGCCTGATCAAGGAATATTGCGACGACGAAGGGGTGCCTGAACCCGATATTTACTCCGAATTCGGCAAATTTACCGTCGGCGAAAGCGGCGCCACCATCTTCTCCGTCATCGGCACCAAGCAACAAAACGACGCGGAACAATGGTACATGCTCGACAATTCACTGATCAACACCCTGCCCGATAGCTGGGGTATTAAGGAACGGTTTATCCTGCTGCCCATCAACCACTGGGACAAGGAATACCAGAAGGTCAACATCGGCGGCATCAGTTGCGACAATGCCGATTATTATAATTCCGAGGCACACATCAACCAGGTTTACCTGCCCGGATATGATGAGAAAAAGGACGAGCCGCTTTACCTCGGTTTCTTTCACACAGGCGCGTATCAGGAAGCGCTCAGCGGCTACGGAGGACTGAAACACTGCCTCCTCCCCTCCCCCAAACACGTGCTGATCGATAAAAACTACTACGGTGAGTTTACGGACTGGGAAGTATTCCAGGAGCAGGATGCCAATTCCATGCTGCGTATTCTGGGCTACGACTCGCCTTATGCATCATGACGACAGCGCTTACAGACTCCAGTTTCCCAGGTATTTCAGGAACAACTTGACCAGGTTTTCCGCATCCGAGATGCCCCTGTGGTGCTGCCCGGTAAACAAAATACCTTCCTTTTCGACCGCTTTACGCAGTCCGATGCCGCTTTTCATGCGTTTCATGCTCCGGTATTGCTCTTTGAGGTTGGTGTGCCGCTCCGTCCACGCCGGATCAATACGGTGCAGGTGGCAGTCGCTGGCAAACATCTTGCGGTCAAAATTGCCCCAGGAACAGAGGACGTATTCTTCTTCCTCTACCCTGCCCCAGTCCCAGAACTCCTGGATCACATCCGGAAAAGTAAGCGCCCGGTTTACATCCTCCTGGGCAATAGTGGTGAGTTGGCGGCAAAACGGCGACAGTGTCGGATGCACCACAGGCCGGATAAACCGGTTGAATTTTCCACGCACCTCTCCGAAATGATTGACCTTGAAAGCGCCGATTTCAATCGTTTCCTGGACATATCCGGGTGGCAGGTTTTCCCAGCAGGTGGCTTCGAGGTCGTATATGATATAGTTCATGATAATTGCCGGATATTGTACAGACCTGGAAACGCTTGTGGCCTGGATACTTAAAAACCTGTGTTATCAAAAATCGTTCAATAAAACGTCAACGCAATCCAAGCCGGTGCAGCACATACCACAGGTACAGCCGCAGTCGCCTTTTTTGGGAAACGTAAAAAAACTGTTGTTCCAAATCCGGATCCGGCGTGCGGTCGACCGGATGCAGCAGCGGAAAAAGCATCTGGCCGGCAGCGCGGCGCGCGGCGGGATTGGCCCCGGTCGTGTTGGTTGCCCCGGCCTCCCCTACCCCCGTGTTTTGCACGAGATTCCTGGAGGAAACCAAGCATAATCCGTTGTTTATCAATATACTGTAAAACCATGCGTACGCCCAGGAGTTGTTTTCCCGCGCTTTTGTTGCCCTGAACTTGTCGAGCATGTAAGCCTGTGCCATGGGGTCTTTTACCAGGTCGCTGATCCTGCCGGAGCGTACAAAGCCGTCGAGACCGTCCAGGTCCGCCGACATCTTTTTCCAGGCCCTGCGCCAGCCCGCCCAGCCCCAAACGAAAGAAAACCGGGAAAAAACATAACTCGCCGGCTTGTCGGCCGTAACAGCCTCCACCAGATTGGAACCGCCAATATGCATGATCTGTTCGTCGTCGCGGTATTTTTCCAGCAACTCGCTGCAAAACGGAAAAAAGGAAAGATCGGGCACACAATCGTCTTCCAGCACGATGCCATACGGCTCCGCCCCGAAAAACCAGTCGAGCGCACCGGATACCCCCGCCCGAAGCCCGGCATTCTGCTCCCGGTACAGGGTAAACACCTCCACATCCCATTCCAAAGTGAGTGCCCGTACGACTGCCCTGACCGCCTCCACTTTTTCCTGCTCGCCGGCCACCTGCGCCCGCGCGCCGTCGCAATGCACATACAGCCTGCACGGCTGTGCCTGGCGGATACGCTCCAATGCCAGTCGCGTATGGTCCGGACGGTTGAAAACCAAAAACAGAATGGGTGCTTCGCAACGCATATTTCTGAAAAAGCCTTTGAATTCCGTCAAAATGCCGGACTTTTGGCTGCTGTCACAAGCGGGTATCTCGTTGTACCTTTCCCGTGCAGACGCTGCGCGTCAGACGGGTTTACGGACCATTACCGATCAGACCGCCGTCTGACGCGCAGCGTCTGCACGGGAAAGGTACCCCAACAACGAATCAAAGGGCAAATAACGGTTTTTTCTTTCAAGCACGATGAATGTTCTGCTGCTCAATACATACGAACACGGTGGCGCGGGGGTGGCCTGCCGGCGGCTGCAAGCGGCGCTGAACGAAACTGGCGTCCGGGCTAACCTGCTGACCGGCAATGACTTAGGCCGCCGCTTCCCTTTTTATGCCGAACGCTTGTCGTTTCTGCCATACGAGCGCGACAAATCGGTGCGTTTTTCCTTTTCGCCGGCCAATTTCGGGAACAATATCTCCACACATCCGCTTGTACGCGAGGCCGATGTATTGCACCTGCACTGGATAAACCAGGGTTTTCTGTCCCTCGATAACATCCGGCAACTGGCCGAAACCGGCAAGCCGCTGGTCTGGACCCTCCACGACATGTGGGCTTTTACCGGCGGATGCCACTACAGCAGGGGGTGCGACCATTTCAGGCAGACCTGCGGCGAATGTCCCTACCTGCGGCGCCCGGCAGCGCACGACCTTTCCAACCGGATATGGCGGCGCAAACACAAACTTTTTCCAAAAAATATTCAATTCGTGACGTGCAGTGAATGGCTCGCAGGCGTTGCACGATCGAGCAGTCTGCTGCAGCACTATCCTGTCACGGCCATTGCCAACCCGATCGATACAACCGTATTCAAGCCGCTTACAGCAGCGGAGCGTGCGGCATTCCGTTTGGAAAAAGGCGTTGCGCCCGGTTCAAAATTGCTGTTGTTTGCCGCCATGAAGGTGTCGGAAACGCGCAAAGGGTTTCAGTTTTTACTCGAATCACTGCGTTTTTTAAAAGCGCAACATCCTGATTTTCAGTTAGAAATACTCGTATTGGGAAGGGCCGAACCGGAATCGCTGGCGGCGCTCCCCTACCCTGCCCATGCGCTGGGTCTCGTGCAGGACCAGGCGGACCTGGTGCGTATTTACGGTACGGCAGACGTATTTGTGATACCCTCCCTCGAAGATAACCTGCCCAATACGGTAATGGAATCGCTGGCCTGCGGCACGCCCGTCGCCGGGTTCAATACTGGCGGTATTCCGGAGATGGTGGAGCACCTGCAGGAAGGCTATATCGCGCCGCAGGGCGACAGCCAGGCGCTTGCCGACGGTGTTTTGTGGGTACTTAATCGGGATGCGGGCGATGCATTACGGGATGCCGCACGAAAAAAAGTGGAAGCCCGTTACGCCAATGCCGTAATAGCGGAAAAATACACGGAACTGTACCGATCTTTAAGTCGGATGTCGCCCTACCTGGAATGATTCAAAGACTTCAGCAGGTCTTCCATATTCCCTTCTGAAACGGGAATCTCGAAGTCGCCGATCTTGATCTGGTGGCTTCGTATGGATTCGACTTTTGCCAGGTTGACGATAAAGGACTTGTGGACACGCAGAAAACCCTGAAGGGGAAGTTTTTCTTCGATACCCTTCAGGGTAGACTTGGTCAGGACAGGCTTTCGCATGGATGTCAGATAAATCTTGACATAATCCTTCATGCCTTCGATGTGCGTAATTTCATTTACAGCGATTTTCACAAGCGAATATTCTACGTTTACAAAAAAGAAACCGGGATGGTCTCCGATTGCGTTCGATTGTGAAGGCGGTACTGAAACGGGATTAAGCAGTGCTTGTTTTTTTCTATGCTCGTCCAACGCTTTGTAGGACGCTTTTGTAAAACGTTCCAGACTGACGGGTTTCATCAGGTAGTCTATCACGTCAAGGTCGTAACTTTCCACGGCATAATTGGAATAAGCCGTTACCAGAATTGCCATCGGCTTTTCGCGGAGGCTTTGCAGGAACTTCGTGCCGGCCATGCCGGGCATCTGGATATCGAGAAACATCAAATCCACTTCGTGTGCCTGGAGTGCCTCCATCGCCTCGAAAGCATTTTTGCAACTGCGCACCAATTCCAGAAACGGAATCTGCCGGATGTTTTCTTCCAGCATTTTGCGTGCCATGCTTTCATCATCGACGGCAATACAGCGAAGTTTCATGAATAAACAGGGATGACAATTCAGAAGTTGACGAAATATACGGCAAATTATTCTAAACCGGCAGCAGTTTGTCCGTGCGGTCGGCCCAGTTTCAGCCACAGCTCTACCTCAAACCAGGTGTCATTTTGCACGATATCGAGCCTGTGGGCCCCCGGATACAACAATTCAAGTCGCCGGCGCACATTTTGAAGCCCGATACCCGAGCTGCTGTCCTTGTCATTTTGTGCGCCCGGTGCAATTTTATTCCGCACCTTAAAGCGCAATTCCCGCTCGTCGAGTTGCAGGTCGATTTCGATCACTGGTTGATCGACCAGTCCCACGCCGTGTTTAAAGGCGTTTTCCACAAACGGGATCATCAGCATGGGCTCAATGGTGTGCGCAACAGGATCGCCTTGCAGGCGTACATGTATCGCCACATCTTCCTCAAACCTGATTTTCTGCAGTTCGATATAGTTGTTCAGGTAACTGATCTCCTTTTCGAGCAGAATTTGTGCGTCGTTGCTTTCGTACAACATATAACGCATTAACTCGGAGAGTTTGATCGTCACCGGCTCGGCATTCGCCGATCCCGACCGGATCAGATACACGATGCTGTTGAGAATATTGAAAATAAAATGCGGGCTGATCTGTGAGCGCAGGAAGGACAATTCCGATTGTAGTCGCTCCTGTCGCTCTTCCACGCGGGCCTTTTCGCCTTCCAGCATGTACAACACCAGGGCATAACCGGTGCTCACTGCCGCGACGAACAGCACCGGGAACAACGCTTTGTAGGCGTGGAATACCACGCCCTTGCTGTCGGGCGCCAGCAACCAGTTTTTCATAACACCCTGAAGTACAATAAAAAACACCGCCACGCCAAGCAGCGATACCAGGTAAACCACAATACCCCGCCTGCGCAGGAGCCGCGGCGCCAGCCATTCTGTATTCAGAAAAAACAACGCGATATTGGTCAGCGAAGCGGGCAGTATTTTCAAAAAGAACTGCTGCCGCCAGCTGTTGTCGTTGTCGAAAGGAATGAATGGCGCTGCATACCAGATACCAAAAAAGGTAAGGATGAACAGCCAGCGGGTCAGCCGGTCGGAGGTGATATTGTTGCCGAACAGATTCATATCGGTAAAAGGCAGCGGTGGATGCCGGCCAAATATATGACTACCCGACCGGCTCCAGGCGGGGTTGGCGACGATGCCGGGAATTCCGGCGATGTAAAGGCCGATACTGCCTGCATCCGCCTTCCGGCGCCCGCACGGGCCGATCATCCCCACATTTTCCCTTTTCATCTACTCTCGCCTTCCGGCAATAAAAAAGACCGTTTCTTTGACCCGTTTCAACGCCTTTTGCGCCAAACCACAATGCAGTTTTTTGGCTTTTGCGTGAACCATGCGCCATATTCATCCATTACACCAGCGTTGAACACAAAATCTACTGTTTAATATGATGAATCGAGTCCTCCGCCCTGTTTTCCTGCTTCCCATTGCCCTGTTGGCGCCATTGCTGACAGTCGCCCAGATACAGGAATCGGGCGGAGGACCGGGCGCTGGTATCCTGAAAGGCATCCTGACCGACGCCACGACACAACAACCGCTCGCCTATGCGACGGTCACCCTGTTTTCCCTGCCCGACAGTACGGCAACCACCGGCGCGATCACCGACGAAACCGGCGCATTTGAACTGTACGCCAAACCGGGAAAATATTACCTGAGGGCCCAGTTTTTGTCCTATCGCAGTGCCTTCAAGGGCGACATCACGGTGACCCAAAACGGCCCTGCAACCGATCTCGGCTCTATCGCGCTCGATTCCGACGCCACGATGATCGACGAAGTGGTGGTGCGCGCCGAAAAAAGCCAGGTGCATTTCGATCTCGATAAAAAGGTCTTCAACGTCGGTAAAGACCTGGCCAATCGCGGCGGCTCGGCTGCCGATGTGCTCGACAACGTGCCTTCGGTGACCGTGGACGTAGAGGGCAACGTCAGCCTGCGCGGCAGCGAGAACGTACGTATCCTGATCGACGGAAAACCCTCGGGGCTGACCAGTTTCGGCTCCAACGGACTCGAACAACTTCCTGCCAACATGATCGACCGCGTGGAGGTCATCACCAACCCGTCCGCACGGTATGAGGCGGAGGGCATGTCGGGTATCATCAATATCGTGCTGAAAAAAGACCGCCAACAAGGCATTAACGGTACGGTGGACCTCACCGGAGGTATCCCCGACGAACACGGCGCTTCGATCAACCTCAACCTGCGCCGCAACCGTTTCAACTTTTTTACCAACTACGGCCTGCGCTACCGCAACAGCCCCGGTAAAAACAGCCTGTACCAGGAATTTTACAGCGGCGACACGACTTTCATCACCGACCTCCGGGGCGAACGCCGGCGCAGCGGCTGGTCGAACAACCTGCGCTTCGGGGCCGACTACTTTTTCAGCCCCAAAAGCACGCTCACCAGTTCGTTTTCCTGGCGCCGCAGCAATCAGGACAACTACAGCCTGATCCGCTACAACGATTTTCTGAACGACCTGTCGAACCCGACCGGCATTACCCGGCGCAGCGACAACGAGAGCGAGATAGAACCCAACCTGGAGTACTCGCTGAACTACAAAAAGACCTTTGAGCGGGAAGGGCACGAACTGAGCGCCGACTTCCGCTACCAGGACAATTCCGAACGGGAGATATCCGATTTCCGGGAACAGTATTTTACCGCTACGGGTGAACTGTCCGGCCAGCCCGACCTGGAACAACGCTCCGACAACAACGAAAGCGAGCGCAATACCATTTTCCAACTCGATTATGTGCAGCCCTTCGGCAAAGACGGCAAATGGGAGGCCGGCCTGCGCAGCGGTATCCGCAGCCTGCGCAACGATTTCATCGTGGAGGAATTCGCAGACAATGCCTGGCAAACGCTTCCGGGCCTGAGCAACAATGTGTTGTACGACGAAAACATCCACGCCGCCTACGGCATCGTGGGCAACAAGTTCGACCGTTTTTCCTGGCAAACGGGCCTGCGCGTGGAACTCGCCGACGTCAAGACCGAACTCCTGCAAACCAACGAGGTCAACGACCGGCCGCTTTACCTCAACTTTTTCCCCAGCGCGCACCTCAACTACGACCTGCCCAACGAAAACGCCCTTCAAATCAGTTACAGCCGCCGCATTCGCAGGCCGGGGTTTCGCGAACTCAATCCGTTTTCCGCAATACACCGACGCCCGCAACTACTGGGGCGGCAACCCCAACCTCAACCCCGAATACACGGATGCTTACGAAATCGGCCACCTGAAACGCTGGGAAAAAGGCTCCCTGTCTTCGTCTGTTTACTACCAGTATACCACCGACGTTATCGAACGCATACGTCAGCAACTGTCCGACACCTCTGCTATCACCCGCCCGACCAACCTCGCAACGCGCAACAATTACGGATTTGAATTTACCGGCACTTACGAGCCATTCAAATTCTGGAAAATCAACGGCAACCTCAATTTCTTCCGCACGATCACCGAAGGGGAATTCGAAGGCCAGGTGTTCAATGCCGACGCCTACACCTGGTTTGGTCGCGTATCATCCCGAATTACCCTGCTCAAAAAAGTAGACGTACAGACTACCTTCAACTACCGCGCCCCGCGCAATACCACGCAGGGGCGTTCCAAAGCGATGTACCACGTCGACCTCGCTGCCAGCATGGATGTTTTGAACAAAAAAGGCACCCTGACCTTCAGCGTCCGCGACGTGTTCAACACCCGCCGCTGGCGGCAAATATCGCAGGGCGCCGACTTCTACACCGAAGGTGATTTCCAATGGAGGGCACGGCAGACAACCCTGACCTTTAGTTACCGGATCAACCGCAACAAAGAGCAAAAGCGCGACCGCGATATGGAAGGCGACAACATGGATTTCTAACCCAACACTTAACACTTATCACTTAACACTTAACACTTAACACTTACACACTTAACACTTTTGAAAAAGTACCTTAAGCCCGCTCTCTACGTCCTCCTGGGCCTTTTCGTCGTGGCCCAGTTCATTCGGCCGGAACGCAACCTGTCTGACGACCAGACCAGCCACCTCGCCACCAGATACACCCTGCCCGAATCCGTAGAGGCCATCCTGAAAACTTCGTGTTACGACTGCCACAGCAATTACACGGTTTATCCCTGGTATGCCAATGTGCAGCCCGTAGCCGCCTGGCTCGACAACCATGTCAGGGAAGGTAAACGCAAACTAAACTTTTCCAACTTCACCACGCGCCGTATCGCCGTGCAAAACCACAAACTGGAGGAGATCATCGAAATGGTCAGGGAAGACGAAATGCCGCTGGCCTCCTACACCTGGGTACACCGCGACGCTATTCTGACCCCAGAACAGAAAGATGTGTTGCTGGACTGGGTGCAGTCGACCATGGATTCCATCAAAGCGCATTACCCTGCCGACAGCCTGGTGTTGCGGCGGAAGTAATGTACAACGGACTTCCAAGTCCGTTGAGGCGTTGCACAAGACGCCGGACTAGGAAGTCCGGCGTACGTATTCATTTCCCACATTTTACAGCAACTGAAAAATGCTACACAGATTACTCCTCGCCATTACAGTGATGTTGCCGCTTGCGCTGCACGCCCAGTTTCCACAGGGCGCCGGACGCGGCCAGTTCAACGCCGCACAATTCAATATCGGCCGGTTTTACGGCAAGGTGGTAGACAAGGAGACGGGTAAGGGACTGGGTTATGCGTCGGTGCAACTCCGGGGCATGCGCTACGACAGCACCAGCCGTTCGATGAAGGAGGTGGTCGTCGCGGGCCAGTTGACCGAGGCAAATGGCGATTTCAGTCTGGAAGGATTGCCCGTTCGCGGCCAGTTTACCCTCATCATCAACTACATGGGCTATGCGACTGAGGAGCGAAAAGTCGCCTTTGAAATCAAAATGCCCGACGGCAGCGCGCCCTCGGGCGGCAATCCGGGCGCCATGGCCGGCGCGGTGGACAAAGACCTCGGCAACATCGAACTGGATGCCTCCTCGCGGCTCCTGCAGGAAGTCACCGTCACGAGCGATGCCTCCCAGGTCACCCTGGCCCTCGACAAGAAGATATACCGCGTCGACAAGGACGGCGTGGCTGCCGGCGGCACCGCCGAAGATGCCCTGAAGAACATTCCCTCGCTCAATGTCGACCTCGACGGCAACCTCACCCTGCGCAACGCCGCGCCCCAACTTTTTGTCGACGGCCGCCCCACCCCGCTCACACTCGACCAGATCCCTGCAGACGCCATCGACAACGTCGAGGTGATCACCAACCCTTCGGCCAAATACGACGCCTCGGGCGGCAACGCAGGCATCGTCAACATCGTCCTGAAAAAAGACCGCCGTATCGGCTATAACGGCAACCTGCGCACCGGCGTTGATATGCGCGGCCGCATCAACCTCGGCGGCGACATCAATGCCCGCGAAGGCAAAATCAACGGTTTTATCGGCGGCAACTACAACCAGCGCCGCACGCTCAGCACCGGCGCCACCGACCGCCAGAACCTGTTCGGTACGCCGCGGACCAATGTTTACCAGACCAACGACGGGGAAAACGAGGGCTTTTTCGCCATGCTGCGCGGTGGCATCGACTGGTTTATAAACAACCGCAACACCCTGACCCTCAGCGGCTCGGGACACGGCGGCAACTTCGGTTCCAATGACATGGTCGGCATACGGACCGATACGCTCGGGAGCGGCGGCATCACAACAAGCCAGGCGCTGCGCCTGACCGACAGCGACCGCAGTTTTCGCAACTACGGCAGCCAAATACTGTACAAACACCTTTTCCCGAAAGAAGGCAAGGAATGGACCGCCGACGTCAACTACAACGCCAGCAAATCGGACAACGAAGGTTTTTTTAACACCACTTACCTCGATTCGCCGCTGGAAAACAGGCAAAAACAGACCGGTAACAACTCCAACGAGTTTGTTACGGTGCAAACCGACTACGTGAATCCGCTTGGCTCGGGCGTCAAAATGGAACTCGGCGCGCGGGCCGCCGTGCGCAATTTCCGTAGCGGCAACGGCAATTTTCAGTACAGTGAAAACAGCGGCGATTATGTACAGGTACCCGGCTTCGCCGACCGCTACAAATTCAACGACCAGGTGTATGCCGGCTACGGCAACTTCAGCCAGTCGTTCAAAAGATGGGGCTACCAGGTAGGCCTGCGCGCCGAAAGTTCGCTGTACACCGGTACCCTGATCGATACCGACACTGCCTTTACCAACGAATACCCGCTCAGTCTTTTCCCCAGCGCATTCCTGACCTATAAGATCGATGAGCAGGACAACCTGCAACTCAGTTATACCCGCCGGATCAACCGGCCCAGCTTTTTCCAACTTATCCCCTACCCCGATTTTTCCGACTCGCTGCTGTTCTCGCGCGGCAACCCCGGACTCAGGCCCGAGTTCACCAACGCCGTGGAACTCACCTACCAGAATATCTTCAACAAAGGCCACAACCTGCTCGCCAGCCTCTACTACCGGCGCGCTACCGACCTGATCACGCGCTACCAGTTTTCAGAGTTCAACGAAATACTGGGCCGCGAAGCCATCGTGTCGACGTACGAAAATTCCAACTCCAGCACGGCCTACGGACTGGAAGTCACCCTGAAAAACACCTTTTGGAGCAAGGTGGAACTCACCTCCAACGTCAATTTCTACAACTCCATCGTGGATGCGCGCAACGTGGAAACAGACCTGCGCACCGAGCAGTTTACCTGGTTTGCCAAGGAAAACCTGAGCGTCAAACTGCCGAAAAACTTCACCGTCCAACTGTCGGGCTCCTACCAGAGCCGCACAGCGTATGCGCTCTCCAGCGGCAGTCGTTACGGCGGCTGGGGTGGCGGCGCATCGAGCACCGCGCAGGGGTACGCCATTCCGGTATGGTATGTGGATTTTTCCCTGCGCAAAGACCTGTGGAACCGCAAGGCGACCCTTACGCTCAACGTACAGGACATCTTCCGCTCGCGCAAAAACGGTTCGTACTCGGCATCGGAATTTTTTATTCAGGAATCCTGGCGCCGCCGCGATCCGCAACTGGTGCGGGTCAATTTCTCCTGGCGCTTCGGCAAATTCGACGTTTCGCTGTTCCGGCGCAAAAACACGCGGGTGGAAACGGAAGGGATGGATAGCGGATTTTAGGGGTAATCAGGATAATTGGGATAATCAAACCATCACCGGGATGGCTCGATTACCCCAATTATCTCATTTTTTCGGTTTAGGAAGATTTTCTCGAGTTTTTGGTATCGAGGACGTCTTTACGCAGGGTTTGCGCGAGGTCTTTCAGTTCCTGCATGGCCTTGCGAACACGTGCGCCGGCGGCGTTGTTGCCTCCGTAAAACTTCTGTACATCAGCCTCTGCGTCGGCAACGGCTTTTTTGATTGATTCAAAAACTTTGCTCATACTAATGATTTGTTTGAATGAAGAAACGGCGTAAATGTACGCTATTCTTCAATAAATGCACAAAAAGCAAAAATTTGTTTCAAAGGAGACGGCAGATTTTTCCGGCAAAACGTTCAACCGGCGGATGTTTGCGGCGTTTGCGCTTTGCTGCATGATCGTAATGGCCTGTTTTTTGTCGCCCGGCATGAAAAGCCGGCCCATGCAGTTGTACCTCGATTCATTCGGCGCTTTTCTGGCCGTCCGCGACGGCATGTTTTCCGTGCGCACGCGCACGGGCGAGCCGCGCGCCTTCGCCATTCGGCAGGTGAGCGCCATCCTGCTGACCAAAGGCGCCTCCCTGAGCGCCGATGCCGCCCTGTTGGCACTGGAAAACGACATTCCCGTGCTCATCATCAACGCCAACACCCATTTCCCGCTCGGGCAGATCAGCAGCGGGCGACCGGGATCCATCGCCTCCATCCGCAAAAACCAGGCGCTGTTTGCCCGTTCGGGGGCAGGTTATGCGTGGGTGGCCGCGCAACTGGCCCAAAAGATCGGCCGGCAGCGCGCCCTGTTGCAGCGGCTCGGCGAAACGCCGCAGGCGCCACCCGGATTTGCCGGTGATGCAGCCCTGCAGGACAAAGTCATAGCCGCCCTGGAACGCAGTTTCGCCCAATGGACGCCGCCCGAACCCTGGGATGCCCGCGCCATGGATGAAACCGCCGGACGTTTTCGCGGGCAGGAAGGCACGGCATCACGGTTGTATTTTCAGGCCATCGCTCGCTACCTCGACGGGCGCCTCGGCTTTGAAAGCCGCGGCAAACGCCCGGCCTACGATCCCTTCAACGCACTGCTCAATTACCTGTACGGCATGCTCTACACGTCTGTACACCTGGCCTTGCTGAAAAGCGGCCTCGACCCCTACACCGGTATCCTGCACGCCGACCGCTACGGCGGCGCCCCTACCCTCGTGTTCGACGCCATTGAGCCCTGGCGCCCCTGGGCCGACGAGGTGGCCGTCGGGCTGGCCCTGAACGGCGCCATCGACGACACCGCTTTTGAGCCGGACGACCAGGAACGCGGCCTGTGGCTCAGCGGCGAAGGCAAGAGCGCCGTGATCGACGCCATGCTCGCCTTTTTACAGGAAAAGGCGCCTTACGGGCAACGAACGGTGCGCAGAAGCGCACAAGTGGACCTCGACGCGCAAAAACTGGCGGTATTTTTGAAGGACTGGACGGGAGAAAACTACCCTGGTGGACCGCCCCGTATTGATCCGACAACGGTCCTCGAAAACGAGTACCGTACCAGCGACGGCGACGGGGAAATACCCGTCAGTCGCCGCGACCGCCAGGGCAAAAAACGGGTGAGCGTACCCCGCGGCGCCTACCGCATCGGCAGCATCTGTATGGACGACTCCCAAAGTCCCACGCGCAGCAGCGGCGCCTGCAGCGGCCATGGCGGCGTGCGCTACTGGCTTTACCGGACCGTGGAAGGCGACACGGTAAGGGTGATGACCGGCAGACACGAGCGGCATCCGCAGCCCCTTGATGCGGCGGAAATGAGCGAAATTGCACAGAAACGCGAAGTAAAAACAAAAAACCTGCACCCGGCAGCCAGCCCGATGGCGCCCGTGCCTTATGCCACACCGGTAGTCGTGATGCCCGCCCCGGAGCCGCAGGACGGATTCGGCTGGGGCGAGGTGACCGGCTTGTCGGTAGCAGGCATAGCGTTGTTTTTTACCGTGCGCATGGTGTTGCGCTGGGTCAATATCAACCAGACCCTTATCCGATATGCACTACGTCATTTGTTACGACATCGAAAACGACCGGCTCCGCGGAAAAACCGCAAAACTACTGGCCCGAAACGGTTGTGAACGCATGCAGCGTTCCGTTTATGCGGCGGCATTTATGGCGCCCAGGCGCCTGGGCGACCTGAAAACCGCGCTGCACCGGCTTTTTGACCGGCACCCGCTTTCGCCGGGCGACAGCGTAGTGATCGTGCCCTTGCGGGAAGAAAATGTGTCGGAAATCAGCATATACGGAAATAACAATGTGCTTACACTCCTGGAGGAAAAACCGCTGAAAATTATGCTGTAAAAATTTGGTCGGCAGCGAAAAGCCTGAATATCTTGCCCCAACGTATGATGCGTTGTACGACTTCCAGCCCGTATCCAGACATAAGAGGATTG
>JADJRC010000027.1 GCA_016712415.1 Lewinellaceae bacterium
CGTAACGGCCGTTATACTGCTATTCGCGCTCTATTTTATCAAAAACAAGCGGTGGAAAACCACCGGCGGGCCCATTTACCTTGCCTTGGGCTGTTCGGCGCTGCTTCTGTTGCGCATTACGTTGTCTACCATTTTACCACGCCGGAAACCCGGTACGAGGGGCAGGGCGTCATGCGTACCGTCTATTTTATCCGCCGATCACCCATTGGGTGCTGGCTGCGGTTATACTTCCCCTTCGTATTGCTTACCTTTACCAGGGCATATACGGGGCAGTATGAACGGCATAAAAAAATAGCGCTGGGGTTTATCCTTTGCTGCATGCTTAGCCGACAAGGTCCCATCTGTTACCTCATGCTGAAACCGTATTATCCGGGCTAAAAATGACCTTGGTATGAAAAAACGTCTTGTTGCATTGTTGAAATTGTCCGCATTCCTGCTGCTGCTTGCCGGCAGTGCCGAACCGGTAGCCGCGCAGTGTCCCATCGTGCCGGATGTCGGCAGAGTCGAACCTGAAAAACGGTGGAACCGACGGGCGCGGGTTGAATGCCGGGATACTGTACATGTTATCCATGCCATACCTGATCTCGTCGCCGGTGTCGGATTCCCGGTGGTGGCGCAACCGAAAAGCGAAGACAGAATCAGACGGGTTTTCCGAAGAGGATTTTGCCCAATATAATTGATTTAACACCGATGCCCGGCAGAAAACTCCTGCCGGGCATCGGTGTTATCAGCCTGCGCTTATTTTCGCCCCGATAATTTTCACTCGAAAACGATTCTACATGAAAAAGCTGAATTAATCTTTATCCTTGCCTGCCTTGCCCTTACCGTTTTGGCTCCGATTCAAACAAAGCGTCCGTTGCCGTTTCAAAGCAGGAGATGCGCGCCGGCATGACGGAAAAAAATGCGTGACAATCCGAACAGTGTATTTAAAAAAACAAAAGGTCAGCAAGCGCAGCATGAACCAGATAGCCAGCGCATCGAGCGCAGATGCTGAAGCACGGCATGGATGTCGATTTCAACGACCCGGTGGACAAATGGCTTTGGTTTTGGCGGTTTGTTTTGGCCTGGGTATTGCCATCCTCATGTCCTTTTTCGACCTCGGTATCGAGGCCTGATCGCATTCTTGCCATAGTATGCCTGGTGATCTGGGTGGTAAACGCGGGTCCATTTGATAAGTTATTTTTGTCCTTTGTCGCAACAAACAAGTGTTGTCAGTGCATTTGTTGCCTCATCCCGCCAGTAAAAGACTATTATCAAAGTAACGTTTTCACCAACAATTTCCACTCACCAAAAACAGTAACTTTAAGGAAATCAAGCACATTCTTGCCACTTTGATTTTACTGGCAGCCGTTCAATTTACCGTTAGCGCACAACTGGTGCTGGGCCCCGGCATCGGTTACGGTACCGAAATTGAAGACAACGGCATCGCGATCCAGGCACGGGGTATTTACACTATTTCCGGCCCCTGGCGCGCGGGCGCTGATTTCAACTACTATCTCGACGGTATCGACGACTATTCCGTCTGGGATTTTAATGTCAACGGCCACTACCTGTTTCTCAAGGCGATGGCCTCCAGGCTTATGCCCTGGCGGGTTTGAACTACATCAAGTTTAAAGGTTAAGACGGGTATCCCGGGCTTTGATGGATCACGTCCGACACCGGATTGAACATTGGAGGAGGCATTCCAACTCCCGTTTGGGGCATTACCAGCCCCGCGGAAGTCCGCTATGTGTTGGGCGATGCCAACCAGTCCGTACTTTCGGCCTGCATCCTGTTCCCATAGGCGGCAAATAAGGCAAGCGGATTAAAAGAATTCGCGGGCGGTCCAGATGCTGGGCCGCCCGTTTTTTTTCATAAAGCCCCGAACGGCTTTTCCGGATCGGGCAAAATTTCCCAACTTCGCAGCTGACTTAAGCGGATATTATGAAAATCGCCGTATTTCCGGCTCTTTTGATCCCATCACCATCGGCCATGTCGATCTGATCAAACGCGCCCTGCCTCTGTTTGACGAGATTATTGTGGCTGTTGGAGTCAACTCCACCAAGAAAAATTTGTTCTCCTTGGAGCAGCGCCTGACATGGCTGCGGCGGGTATTGTGCAATACCCAAACGTTGAGGTCGATTTTTCGAAAACCTGACGGCGCACTACTGTTTGCGCATCGGTGCGCAATATTTGCTGCGCGGACTGCGCAATGCCTCCGATTTTGACTACGAAAAACAATCTCTCGAACTCAACCATATCGTGGGCAACAGGATCGAAACGGTTTTCTGATCGCCCAGCCGGAGTTTTCGCACATCAGCAGCACCATCGTTCGCGAAATCATTGTGGGCGGCGGCGATCCGAGGCTTTTTATCGAAAGAGATTGAAATAATGATGAAATGAGAGATGAAATGAATGATGAGAGATGAATGATGAGAGATGAATGATGAATGATATTGCCGCTAACCAGATTTTTTCACCACGCAAATCCAGTCCTAATTTACACCATGACAGACGCCATATTTACCGTCCCGCATCCCGTCAACGAACCGATTTGGAATTACGCTCCGGGCTCCCCGGAAAAAGCAGCCCTGAAGGCAGCGCTGGCAGAAGCGAAGTCGAAGAAGAAAGATATTCCCATGTACATCGGTGGGGAACATGTGTTCACCAAAGAAAAGGTAGCCATTCATCCGCCGCATGAACTCCGGCATACGCTCGGCCACCACGCCAAGGGCAAGGCCAGCCACGTGAAGGCGGCCATACATGCCGCACTCAAAGCCAGGCCGGCCTGGGAGGCCATGCCCTGACAGGAGCGCGTCGCCATTTTCCGCGCGCCGCCGACCTCTTACCGGCCCTTACCGCGCCAAAATGAGCGCCGCGACCATGCTCTGCCAAAGTAAAAATGCATTTCAGGCGGAGATCGACTGTATCTGTGAACTTGCAGACTTCTGGCGTTATAATGTCTATTTCATGCAGGAAATATACAAGCAGCAGCCACTCAGCACCCGCAATGTCTGGAACCGTACGGACTGGCGCCCGCTGGAGGGCTTTGTGTTCGCGCTTACGCCGTTCAACTTCACAGCCATCGCGGGCAACCTGCCCTCGGCGCCTGCCATGCTCGGCAACGTAGCTGTGTGGAAGCCTGCTGATTCGCAGGTCTACTCCGCTTCCGTGATTATGGAGATATTTGAAGAAGCAGGCTTGCCGCCCGGTGTCATCAACCTGATCTATGTCGATGGGCCCACGGCCGGCGATGTAATCTTCAACCACCCCGATTTTGCCGGGATACACTTCACGGGCAGTACAGGGGTGTTCCAGCGCATCTGGAAAACGATCGGCGAGAACATAGCCCGATACAAGTCCTATCCCCGTATTGTCGGTGAAGCAGGCGGCAAAGACTTTGTGATGGTACATGCCTCCGCCGATCCGAAGGCTGTGGCAGTGGGGCTTGGCCGCGGCGCTTTCGAGTTTCAGGGGCAAAAATGCTCCGCCGCCTCCCGGGCGTACGTGCCCAAAAGTTTGTGGAAAAAGGTGAAGGAATACCTTGTCGCCGACCTCAAAAGCATGAAGATGGGCACGACGGAAGATTTCAGCAATTTTATCAACGCAGTGATCGACGAGAAGGCATTCGACAAGATTTCCGCTTATATCGCTGCCGCAAAAAAATCGGACAAGGTAAAAGTGATCTCCGGTGGGAATTATGACAAGTCGAAAGGCTACTTCATCGAGCCTACCGTGCTGGAAGTGTCGGACCCGATGTACATAACGATGTGTGAGGAGATATTCGGCCCGGTGCTGACCATTTATGTGTACGAGGACAAAAATACGAGAAAACGCTCGAACTGCTCGACGCGACCTCGCCTTATGCACTCACGGGCTCCATATTCGCCAACGACCGCGCCGCGCTCGCGCTGGCCATGAAAAACTGCGCCACGCAGCAGGCAACTATTGCGTCAACGACAAGCCCACCGGCGCGGTGGTGGGGCAGCAGCCCTTTGGCGGTGGCCGCGCTTCCGGTACCAATGACAACTGGGTCAGGAAGGCTCGTTCAAGAGTTGCTCGGCGGTGTAGCCTTTTTCTTCCCACACTTTTGTAGCGCCGTGAATGGCCTTTTGCACGTTGGTCAGCGGTGGAGCGGATTGTATGCTCATGGTAATTATTTTCTGCAAAGATAACTCCCTGGCTATGAACCTCCAAATAGCCCTCCGTGCGCCGGACAACACGAAGTCGCCCGGTGCATGGAGAAAGCCGACCGGAAGCAGGGGGTCACCCGTTCTCCGTAAAACCCGGATACAGCGTCATGCCGCCGTCTACAAATATCGTAGTGCCGTGGATGTAGTCAGACTCGTCGGAGGCCAGCCAAACCGCTACTGCGCCGATATCGGAGGTTTCGCCTACGCGTTTGTAAGGGATTAATTGCAGGAGTTTGGCTTCGGCTTCGGGAGTCTCCCAGGCCGAGCGGTTGATGGGGGTTTTGATGGCGCCCGGCCCGACGCTGTTGACCCGTATTTTCATGGGGCCGTATTCCTGTGCCAGGCTCTTCATCATGAGCATTACGCCGCCCTTGGACGCTGCATAGTTGACGTGCCCTGCCCACGGAATGACTTCGTGAACCGATGACATGCAGATGATCTTGCCCAGGGCAACAGACACGTCGGGGCGCGGTCCGCGGCGCAGGAACTCGCGTATGGCTTCACGCGCGCAGAGAAACTGGCCAGTCAGGTTAACGTCGAGCACAAACTGCCAGTCTTTCAGGCTCATTTCATGAAAATTGGCGTCGCGCTGGAGACCGGCGTTGTTCACCAGGATATCCACCGTGCCGAAGGTGGCAACGGCTTGCCGGAACATTTCGATCACCTGATCTTCCTTGCTGACATCGGCTTTAATGGCCAGGGCAGTGCCGCCCATCTGGGTGATTTCGTCCACGACCTGCCGGGCTGATTCGTCGCCGAAAACATAGTTGACGATCACGTTGGCGCCGTCGCGGGCCATTGCCATGGCAACTGCGCGACCGATACCTGAATTGGCGCCGGTGACAATGCAGGTTTGCTTGTCAAGGCGATTGTTGGGTTGTTGATACATAATAGTGTTGTAAACCTGCGAATGTGCGAGACATGTAATGGAGGTTATTCATGTTCCAGTCATGCCTTAAACAGAAACGATGCCCAGTCGAAGGTATTATGGTTTTAAATCGTGATGAAAAAGTGAGAAATGACAAATCACCGAACTGCCTGTCCGGCTGTTTTCCCGCCGTTTAGTGTTCGGATTTTATACAGGCCCGTGTGAGCGGTCAGATAGAGTGTTTTGCCATCAGCGTCGCCCCAGGCCATATTGGCCGGGCGTTCGGGTCCGGTGATCTTGCCGAGGTACTGAGCATCAGGCGACAGTACCCAAACACCGCCAGGTGCGGAAACGAACAGGTTGCCTGCATTATCCACCTTTATCCCGTCGAGGGCTTCGTCGCCGTCGGTAAAACTGAAATCGAAAAAGACCTTGCCATTGGCCAGTTTTCCGTCTGGGGTAACCTCATAACGCCACAGCGTTTTGGAGTGGTGGATGTCACGGATGTCCCAGTTAGCCACATACAGGAATTTTTCATCGGGGCTGAAGGCGATACCGTTCGGGCCGCCGAGGTCGGTGCTGAGCAATTCTGTCCTGCCGTTTTGGGTGCGGTAAACACCCTGGTGTGGCGTTTCCTTTTTCGGGTCGCTGTAGTTTTCGGGCAAACCGTAAGGCGGGTCGGTGAAATAAACCGTGCCGTCGGATTTTAGCACCAGATCGTTCGGGCTATTCAGCCTTTTGCCGTTCCAGTTGTCGGCCAGCACAGTCACCGGCCCTTTTTTCTCGTGGCGCACTACGCGGCGGTTGCCATGCTGGCATACGATGAGCCGGCCCTCGGCGTCGATAGCCAAACCGTTGGAGCCGGGCTGGTGGTAATCGCCGATGTCGAATCCCGTGTAACCGCTTTTGGTCATGTAGATGGAAACGTTGTGCGACTGTGGTTCGTATCGGTAGATCACATTTGTGTTCGGGTCGCTGAAAAGCAGAAAACCATCGGGGTGCCAGACAGGGCCTTCGGTGAATTGAAACCCGTCGGCCAGTTTTTCCACGCGGGCATCGGGGGCGATAACAGATGAAAAGGCCGGTTCGATCTGTACCAATTGGCCGACGTTTTGCCAGTCAGGGTTTTTCGGATAGGTTTTGTAAAAATCAAGGGTAGCCGACCGAAACCAGACGTAGTTTCCTGGCAAATCGGCAAACGGTGCGTTGGCTACCAGAATGGCGATCTGGAATTGCTGCCCCGGCTTGGCGTTACCGGTCAGGAACACCCGGTTGCGGGCATTCCAGCCGCTGATTGTACCGCCGCCGGATTGGCCGAACGTCTTGTTCAGTTTGCCGTTGATCCAGATCTCTGCGTAATCATCTGCAACGATCTCCAGTACCGCAGTAGAGCCTGCCGTAGCCAAATTGCCGATTTTTTCAGGGACCGTCACGTTAAGCCTGAACCAGACAAACGACAGCAGTCCACTGCCGAAGCGGGTCTCCATTTTTGTCGGATCAACCGTTTCCCAGCGGGAATCGTCGAAATCGATGGCGCCGGCCTTGGGTTCGATGTCGTGGGTAGTGACTTTTTTACCTGTGGGATACAGCGGTAGCGGATCGGTAGCGCCGGGCCCGGGGGCTTTGAATCCCGTTTCGACGATATCCGCCTCGCGGAATTTCCAGACGGCCAGCACTGCACCGGCCCCTTCATGCGTGCGCAAGTCCGCGATGGCATCGGGCTGACCGACGGCCAGTTCGCGATGTTCCTGGGCATGGAGGAAGAAGGTAGACAGGCAGGAGAAGAGAAATAATATTTTTTTCATAGCAAAAATGTCGTGTTGTTTTGAAGACATGATTAATAGGCTTTTAGGACAGGATTTACAGGGTTGACATGTTATTAAGACAGGATTTGCAGTTTAACTTCCGCAGGATCTGCAGGGGGGCAACGGGTTGACATCTTATTAAGACAAGATTTGCAGGGTCGAATATTATTTGCTTGTAAATCATGTAAATCCTGTCCTAAAAAACATGTCAACCTTATCTGTATCCCATGTGTCAATTCAACGGCGCGCTGGCGCCTGCCGTTGCGATTTCCCGGTCCTGGTCGGCGGTTTTGGCGCCGCTTACGCCGATGGCGCCGACCACCTGGCCGTTGTACAAGACGGGTACGCCGCCCTGAAGGAAGGTGTATCCGACGGTGATGAGTGCATCGCGTCCGCCGTTGATGGCGTCTTCGAGTTTTTTGCTCTCAAATTTAAACAAGGCAGCGGTACGGGCTTTTTCGATGGCCACGGTTGCGGATGCCGGGAACGAGCCGTCGAGGCGTTCGAACAGCAGCAGATGCCCGCCGGCGTCGACAATGGCGATGCTGCCACCGGGCGCCTGGTTGGCCGTGGCGTACGTTACGGCGGCTTCCATGACTTTTTGAGCGCCTTCGAGGCTGAGGTTGGCGGTTGCGATCACCTGGGCATGGGCTGAGGCTGCCACCAACAGAATGGCGGCGAGAAAGATGTTTTTCATGATGGAAATGTTTGTGTGGTGGAAGGGAGGGTTCCGGGTTTAAACAGGAGTCATCCCGAATTTTGCAATTGATTTTGGAGAAGTCAAATATTTACAGATCAGTCGGTTATGTGAAATGTCCGACCTGGTAGCGGTCAGGTTTCTGTAGCGATATTTGCGTTAAACAATCTGCCAGACAGGGTATGTATGCCGGACTTCCAAGTCCGGCGCCTCCACCACGTTACAACGGATCTGGAAGTCCGTTGTACATACACACAGCCTATATTCGACGGCATGGAGGTCGTGTTCGCCTGGAAAATTCGGGATGACTTCTGTTACAGACCTGAAACTTCAATCAACCTTTTTTCACGAATTGCTGCTGGAATTTGGTCCACGCTTCTTTCGCTTTTGCATCGTTGCCGGGCACATCTTTTTTCCAGCCATTGACGGCCTTCTGGTTGTGTTGGTAAATGTTCCGGTGTTGGTAGGTGGTGTCGTAAGTCCACAGTTCGATGGGAGCGAGGCGTCCGACCGATACGCCATAGGCGCAGTATCCGCCGTATTCGGGTTCGTAAGTGGCCGGGTTTGCGTCGAATGCGGCCTTGTTTTCGGCGGAAGCAAAGTAGTAGATCGCGCCTTTGTAGGTAGATTGGAACTGCGCGTCGCCCTTTGTTTCGACGCCCTGGCGGAGACTAACCGGGTCGTAGCCCTGAAGGATGACGCCTTGTTCGTCGACATTGACCAGGTAGCCGTCGACTACTTTGCCGAGGTCGGGTTGCTGCGCGCTGGCGCAGGAATGGAGGATTGCCAGCGCGGGCAGGAGGAGAAACAATAATTTTTTCATGGTTCTGATTCCTTTGTGTTTGGTGAAAATGACTTTTAATAATTTACCACACAAAGGTCGGGGCGATGCCGGGGCTGCAAGGTTACGCAGGTAACAGTTGCGAAAAAATCAGGTTGTCACAGGCTGAACTTTTGGAAAATCAAGCGGAATTTTTGTCAGGAGTGCCACATAATTGGAAAAGGTAGCCTCCATGACCAGTGCTACGGCCTCTATCAGGGCACGGGCATCGAACCCCCATTCTTCAAAGTCGTCCAGCATCTGGCGCGATACTTTTCCCCTGTTTTCGGCGATGGCCCGCCCAAAATGCGCGAGGAATTGCAGCTTTGGGTCAGCGATCGTCGTAGCGCGCGCTTCGACGGTTTCCGTTTCGCTCAGTCCGTATGAAATGGCGTAGGTGGTATGGGCGGATAGACAGTATGGGCTGCCGTGGAACTCGGAAACAGCCAGCAGGATAACCTCGCGTTCGATCTCCGTGAAGGAGGTACCGCGGGCATGGCTTTGCACGAGATTCAAATAGGCTTCAAAGGCATTTGGCGAGTATCCGAGCACCAGCCCGATTTTAGGGACAAACCCGAAACTCTTTTCAAGTGCATCGAAGTAAGGGGCCAGTTCAGGGGACAATTCATCGCGTTGCGGGACGAGGATTTTCATATGGCAAGGCTCGGTTTTAAGTAAAAAAAGATCGTTTTCACGGTACAAATATACCTGTGAAAACGATCATAAATGGTTAAACATCCGGGTTATTCCATGGCCTGCCGCAATAAAACGGCGTGGCCGTCGGGGTCCCGGTACAGACACATTCTTGAAGATCCGATCTCGACAATATTAGAGGATTTTTTGGCAAGCCCCTCTTTATCAAGTTTTTGCATCAGCCCGTTCAGGTCGTCTACCTTGATTTCTGTTTGATAATGCCAGAGATCATCGGCGCGGCTGTCCGGCGGATATGCCCGCCCGCCCGGCGGGGCGATGTAATTCAGGAACTCCACCCCGAAACCGCTGCCGGCATGTAGCCCGTTGATGTCGAGCCGGGCGCCGAATACCTGGTTGAGGTGTTCCTGTTCCGTCCCGTAATTTTCGGAATGACCGCCATGAACGAGACCAAGTTGATCCCGGTAGAATGCCATGCTTTTTTCCGTGTCAGAGATGCCGATCGCGGTGTGGTCGATGCCCTGAAAAACGGTAGTCCCCTGCTGCCACTTCGGATCTCCTTTACCCGGCGGAAACCAGATCAGTTCGAGGTTGTGCCCTTCCGGATCGCGAAAATAGAATGCCTTGATCCCGGCGGCGTTGGGCAGGTACTCCGGCAGCGTCTGCGGCGCTGTGCTGACGTGTGCAACCTTCGCTTCCAGGAGCCTTTTGTAGGCGGCGTCCATATCGCTGACCACAATAGCCAGGTGCTGGAACCACAGGTCGTTGCTGCGTGTATCCGCCGGAATGGCGCGCGAGGGAGCGCCGTCGAAATCCATCAGGCATATGGTTTCGTTACCCAATTGAAGGGTAACCATTTGGACCGAGGTGTTTTCCCCCTGCAATCCAAAAAGCCGGGAGACTTCTGCCCCTTCCCATTTTTCCTGGCCGGTCTGTCTGAAATCGAGCACCTCGGTAAAGAACGCCACCTCCCGGTCCAAGTCTTCCACAGTAATGCTGACGCCGGTGACCGCTGTTGCTTTCTGGGCCTGGAGATGTATACCGGGGCCGGCAATAAAGAACAGCAGCCCGTAAAAGATGAACACCTCGTTTGGATTGGCGCCGCGTTTCCCCTTGACAGGATACGCGCAGGGCAGCCGCATGGTTTTGATGAGGATCAGGCTGGTAAGGATACCTGAAACAACGGACCCGGCCGGATAGAGGTATCGTTGAAAAATTGTTTTCATAGCTGTGTTGTTGTATCAGTGTGAAAGAAGATGTGCCCCTACGCGCAAGGCGTTGGCCATGGCCGTCAGCGAAGGGTTCACGGCGCCGGAAGACGGGAAAAAACTGGTATCCACGACGTAGAGGTTGTCCAGGTCGTGGGCTTTGCAGTTCAGGTCGAGCACCGAGGTGGCAGGGTCGGCGCCGAAGCGACAGGTGCCGTTCTGGTGGCTGACACCGCCGATGCCGAGTTTGAAGCCGTAGTACTTCGTCGTGCCGCCTACGCCTTCACTTTCCGCCACGCCGTCCATGATCCCGATAAGTTTTTCCCGCAGGCGGCGGTAGGCTTCGAGGTTGTTCTGGGCATAATGCAGTTGAATATTGCCTTCCCTGTCTACTGCGACGCGGTTTCCGGCAAGCGGCAGGTCTTCCGCCGTGATAAAGAAATCGACGATGTGGCCGGCGAAGTGTGCCGCGTCTTTCCCGTCTTTTCCGAGGTCGTCGCCCACCGCGTCGGCAAGCAGCAGGGGGTCGGCTTTGCCCATGTTCTGGATCGCGCCAAGCGGGTGCGGGCTGTCGGGAGCGCCGTGGTAGAAATCGGGAATAAGAATCGCCTTCTGGAACGTGGAGGGATTTGGTTTGGCAGAGTAGGCCAATACCACGCCGTTATTGTGGATCATCAGGTTGCGGCCCACCTGACCGCTGCTGTTTGCCAGGCCGTGGGGATGTTTTTCGCCGGCCGAGCGCAGGAGCAGCGCTGCAGAGTTGATGGCGCCGCACGACACGACGATTGTGTCGGCATGGTATGTTTCTTCCATGCCCTCATGGGCTACAGTAACGCTTGTCGCCCGGCGACCGCTGGCATCCGTATTGATTTTCAGGGCCTTGCGATTGCGCAGCATCGTGACATTCGGGTGTTGCAGGGCGCCCTGGATGCCCACTACGTGGCTGTCGCCCTTGGCGCCGGTGGGGTCCGGGTAGCCGTCGTACAGTTCGATGTTTAGGCGGTCGCTCTGGCGTCCGTTCATATCCTGCGGCAGGCGAATGGCCAGCGGGATCGGTGCGGGGTGGTAGCCTTGCGCAGCGATCGCCTGGCTGACTTCGGTCATACGCGGTTCGAAGGGCAGGGCAGGGTAGGGGTAGCCATTGGTAGCCGGCGGCTCGGTGGGGTCGATACCGCGCGTGCCGTGGACGGCGTAAAGATGTTCGGCAATATCGTACCAGGGGGCGAAGTCGGCGTACTTCAGCGGCCATTCGGGCGACAGACCGTCGAAGTGCCTTGTGGCTTCGAAATCGCGTTCCCGCAGGCGCAACAGCGCACCGCCGTACATCTTGGTATTGCCGCCGACCCAATAATGGTGGTAAGGTGAAAATGCCTTTCCGTCGCCGTCGAGCCACATTTCCGTGGTTTTGTAGCGACCCTGGGCGACCGCCAGCGGGTCCCAGTTTTCCTTTTCTTTGGGCAGAAAGTCGCCGCGCTCAAGGATAAGGATGCGTTTGCCGGATGGGGCCAGTTTGTAAGCCAGCGTTCCACCGCCGGCGCCGGTGCCGATGATGATGATATCAAAATTGGTCATGATTGCTTTGTGTTTTTCTATTGACAGGGCAAAGGTGCGGGGAGCGGAACGCCCGGGATGTTACGGGGGTAACAAAGCGAAAAACAAGTATTTTGTGCCGCCAAAATACGGGGCGCCTTCCTGGCTACCTTCCGGCACCCGATTGACCCGACCATGACAGTTGAGTTCAAAGACGGGCTGTTCGAGGCGAATTATGATTTCTGAAAAAAGCGGGGCATTACACCAGGGCTTCCAGGTTTGGCACGTAGATTTCCTTGCGTCCGAAGAACTTGACCATTCCGGCCTCTTCGAGGTCGGTAAAGAGCAGCGAAACGGTTTTGCGCGAGGCGCCGATCAGTGCCGCGATGTCGCTTTGGGTAATTTCCAGCGTTATTTTTACGCCTGTACGGTAGGGTGTTCCGATGTCGCGGCAGAGGTCTTTCACAAACTCGACCAGCCGCTGGCGGGCATCCTTGAACAGCAGGATCTGGAGCCGGCGTTCGAGCCGCCCCATCCGTTCGCCGAAACGTTTGGTGAGGGTCAGGGAAAACGGCACGTAATCGCGCGCCAGTTCCTGCGCTTTTTCGACCCGGAGTTTGCATATCAGGGTATGGTCGGCGACGGCCTGTGCAAATTCCTTGTGCCGGTTTTCGCCAAACAGGGCTTTTTCGCCGAGTATTTCGCCGCGCCCCAGAAAGGCGATGACCTGCTCGTTGCCCTCCTTGTCGTAAAAGCCGATCTTGACGCGGCCCTCCGCCACCAGGTATATTTCTCGAACAGGGTCGCCTTCCATAAACAGGAAATCCGTTTTGTTGTAACAACTCAACGGGTGCGACTTCAGGTGGTCATTGTATTTGTACGGACAGAGTATGTCGTACAAATCTACTTCTTCGAAAAACCAGACGCCTTTATTCATACAACAACTGTTTCAGGTTTGGGAGATGAGATATTCCGGACGCCAGGGCGTTTGCCTTTGGCCGGTTGAGCGGCTTCCACCTGGTTGAGGTGTACCCGCCGGGAAAAAACTAGATCGCCGTCCGACAACAGGCGTATCGAATACAGGCATTCCTCCCAGTCGGCATAGGGAATAAAATTGTCGTCGTGCGTCAGGGGGTGGTGAAACTGCCGGTAATGACAATAGTCGCGTATCTCCAGCAAGGGCTGTTGCAGGCGGCTGTTTACGTTGACCACCAGTTGCTTGGCGCTTTCGTCGAGGCGGAACTTGATGAAATCGCCGGTAACGCCGTGTGTATGGCCCGGCATATTGCCGAACAGCCAGCGCAGGGCGTGCTCAAACTCCCGCGCCCAGAACCATTCTGCGTGTGCGCCGTCGGTATGCAGGTCGTAGTGGAGCAAATGGTCGTCGTGTCCCGCTTCGAGCAGGGTTTCATAGAGGTCGAGCAGGTCGCTGACCATCGTTTCACTTTCCTGCTGTCCGGCCATGAGCAGTATTTTCAGGGGCAGGGCCGGTTTTCGGTTCTGTACGTAGGGCAGAATATCTTTGGAGAACCACAGCGAGGGCGAGAACACGCCTGCCATACCGAAAATGTCGGGCCGCTCCAGGGCGGCATACAAAGAGATCAGTCCGCCCATGCTGCTGCCCATGATACCGGTGTCGTTGCGTCCCGGCAGGGTGCGCAGGTGTTCGTCGGCAAAAGGCTTGAGGATGTCGCACACGAAATCGAGGTATTTTTCCCCTTCACCGCCGCCGTATTCGGGATGTTGCCAGGGAGAATATTCTGCAATGCGGTGTTCGCCGCCGTTTTCTATGCCGATGAATATGGGTTGCGTTTCCATTCCGGCGGCCTGCATCTGACTCATAAAAAGCCGGTTCAGGGCCTTGTCGATTCCCCAGGAACCGTAAACGGCATCGGGGTTGTCGAACAGGTTCTGCCCGTCCTGCATATACACCACGGGGTATCGTTTGCCGGAGGTCCAGTAATCAGGCGGAAGGCAGGCCCAGATGCGGCGCGTGCGGTCCAGTTGGGGGATGTATAATGCGGGGTGCAGGAGGAGTATGTTGCCGGGCGATCTGTGCTGTTGCGCTGCTGCCTTCATATCGGTCCAGGATTCGATACTGATCCAGTACTCGCTGTCGGGTACACCGGTTTTGGAAATGCGGTTGGGGCGCTCGTTTCCCATGCTGTCGCCTTCTGCCGCCGACCAGTTGCCGCGTGTGATCTTGTACTCCAGCGTATCGCGATCTGTTTGAATATCAATACTGTACGACCCGTCGCCGTTGGGTGCAAACCGGTAGGGCGTTTCAGCAGGTTGCCAGCCGTTGAAATTGCCGGCAAGGTAAAACGCAGTCCCTGCAGGGGTGTAGGGAGGAAGGGACTGGATATGGAATCGTACCGTTTTCATAGTGTTTTCAGTTGCAAGTGTTGCCGGGATTCAGGGATTCGCGGTGGATTCGTTGTATGGTTGAGGGGTCGGTGTACAGTACCAGCCAGTCGCTCTCCTGTCCGATGCGCCCACAAAGTTGCACGCCGTCGCCGACGAATTCAAGCAGGCGATCGTTGAGCATTTCGCCGCCAGGGCCTGCGATCAGGTAGTATTCGGTTTCTCCCTGTGCATTGGCCACTTTGAGTACGGGCGGTATGCCGCCGGCAATACAACGTGCTGCGCAATCGCGGTGTGGCTTTCCGAAACCGGGTTTCATCACGCCGAGCAGGCATTTGGGGTCGGTGATCTCGCCGCGCAGGGTGACTGAACCGGATCCGGGATCGGAAGAGCGGAGAACGGCTTCGGCGGCGACCTGGTTCCGTTTGTTTATGGAGCGCACTTCCAGGGCTGTTTTCCCGTCGTGGTAGATCAAAAAGCCGGTTACGGTGACCATAGATCCGTCTTCAACAGACATCTCCGGACCCGTAGTGAATCCGAACTTACCGGGAGCGACCAGCAGAATTTTTTGGGTGATGCGTTTTCCGCTCGCGTCTGTGCCGTTTTCAACGGTAAGAAAGGGGAAGGGATGCCGGCTATACCGGCCTGACAGTTCGGTTTTTTTGCCGTATTCGAAGGTGCTGCCGGCAAATCCGCTCTGGAAAAGCACGATCAGTGCTGCCACGGCCGGCACGAGCAGGCAAAGGGCGAACAGGAATTGCCGGACCCGCCGCGCAAACCCCGCCGGCGCCTCAGCCTGCCAGCCGATGTAAAATTCAGAATCGTCTTGCATGGTCCGGTTTATAACGTTGCCAGGGTGATCCTTGCCGGCGGACGGGCTGTTCCTTCCGGGTAGGGTGTCGGATTGACGTAAACTTTTGTGCCCGCCACCTGCACGTCGTAGGTGCATACCTGTTCGTGAAATGGCGGTGGCGATTGGCCGTTTTCGGGCAAATACTGGTAGCCATGCCAGGGGCAGGTGATACACCCGTCGATGATCTTGCCTTCGCTGAGCGGACCGTTCTGGTGTTTGCAGAGGTTGTGTATTGCTGAAAGTTTGTCGTCGTACTTGAACAATGCGATGTTTTCGCCGCCGATGATCAGCATTTTAGCGCGGTTTTCGGGAATATCGGCAACGTCGCAGGCATATACAAAACCGTCGGGAATGCCTTTCGCCGCGTAGCGCCGGGCCCCGCCGTCTGTTCGGGCCTGTTTGACGGCCGCCGCGAGGTGCAAACCCAGGACGGCGACCACGCCGGCGCCTGTCAGACCGATGAGTACAGGCGATTTTTCCAGTTGGATCACGCCGAGCATGACGTGCATGACAAGCATGGCATAGGCAACGTACACACCCATGTGCAGGGCTTTCCAGACGGGCGGCGTGAGGTTTTTCAGCCAGAAATCATGGCTGGTGGCCGCCATGAGGAAGAGCATGATCAGCGCGAAAAAGCCCAGCGACTGGAACGGGAACCGGACGAGCGAGCCGAACTGCGTGTTGGAGGTAAAGAGCGATACCAGGGGATCGGCATTACCCAGGGCGTGGAATTGTACCAGGTTGAATACGCCGTGCGTGAGGGCAACCATAAACATGGTTACGCCCAGATGGCGGCGGTTGTACAGCAACGGCAGGAAGCGCCGGTCGAGTCTGCACAACGGACCGATGCACAGGATGACGTGCAGCATCAGGAATGCCAGGGTGCCGGTAGCGCGGATGGTGAGCGTTTCTGCCGTGATCTGCGGGTGAAAAACCAGTTGCAACCCGCCGAACAGGATCAGGTAGCCGGCCACAAACGCGAGCATCAGGCGGTCGTACAGCCTTTTGTGGGGCGTCCAGTGTATCGGATCGTAGATGACAGACATAATGCGTTTTCTGTTTTGGTTTGCAAAATATGTGGATGGCTCAGGGGTGCAGTACAACCGTCCGGAGCAGACGCCCCTGGATGTTGTCCTCAAATCGAAGGGTCAGGTTGTTGCTTCGGGCTGCTGTACTATCCAGGTTAAAGCGATGTATACCCCTGGAGCCCAGCAATCCCAGCAAGGTTTTATCCTCCCGGTTGTTTGCTTTTTCGAGCAGGAGCATGGTGTTTGGGTTGGTCAGGGGCCTGGTGATAAGAATTTCGATCTGGCGCTGTGTTCCGCTGCTGTCCTGCCGGAGGCTGATCACAAAATCGCCGGATTGTGTCGACCGGACTTCCAGGGGGAGTTGTTCCGGTTCTTCCGGCCTTACAGGTTGCTGCCATACGGCATCGGGAATGGCCAATACAGCCGCCAGCCAGCCCACCGGAAGCAGTACGGCGAATGAAAACCAGATGTACCGGTGTGCTTTTCTCAGGAAGGGTGTCATCGGCAGGAGTGTTAGGTTAGGAAAATGGGTTACGTCGTTACGTCATTCGTCATCGTATCGTCATTTGTCATTATCGTCATTCGTCAGTGGAGTGGGCGCGGGATATTTGGAGCCATTTTCGGAGCAGGACCGGCCACAGCGCAGCGCCGGCGGGGAAGAGCAGGGCGCGGGTTTTCCAGGAGATGCCTTTGGCTGATTCGTCGAGTTTTGCCGCACCGCGCCAGATAAACAGCGCAGCAAAAATCACCCCTGCAAGCAGGTAGAGATAGAAGACGTTGACGATAAATTTGATTGTTTCCATAACCTGATATTTTAATCATTAGGGGCCTGGCTTCGGGGCTGTTATTGATTCAATCCTGTAACCTGCAGACTTTAAAACGTTTGCTATCAACCCCTTGCCTCGATTTCACGCCCCAGGAAATAGCCGATCGTTGTGCGCAGCAATCCGATAATGGCGAGGCTGATCAGTTCCTGCCATTCGGGGTGCAGCATTGACGACAGGATATCCGATACGATGTAGAAGTCGAGCCCCAGGAGGATGTAGTTGCCCACCACCGGCCGAAGGGATGAAATGCCTTCCAGGCTTGCCTCCGTACTGGTTCTTATTTCGCGCCATTCATGCAGCAGAAACCCCCACATCCCTTTCGCAAAACCCACCAACAGTACCAGGGCGCTGAGCAACTCGATCCCGTTAGACAGCCTTTGCAACAGCATTGAACGATATTCTTCCATGTGAGACGCTTGTTTTCAGACGGTTTCTAAGCGTTGTTGTACAATTTTATCACTGTTTCGCGCATATTCTCGCCTGTGTCGCTGAGCAGAAAGGATATGGTTTCGGCGGCAACTTCAGGGGTTACCCATTCACCGGCGGGTGCGTTGGGCAGCGCCGCGCGGTTCTGGGGGGTGTCGAGCAGAGAGGGTATAACCACGCTGGCCCGGATATCCTTGAATTTGCCCTGGTCGTTGATGATCTCCGCAAGGCGAAACAACAGCGATTTGCTGAGGGCATAGGCAAACTGGTTTTTGCCTTCAGCGGGGTTGATGGCCGGGCGTGCACCGATGAAGACAAACTGTCCGCGCCCTTTCCGCTCGAAAAACTCAAGCAAGGGTTTGACGATGTTGAACGCTGTGGCGAAGTTGAGTTTGATCATCTTGTCCAGTTCGTACATCGTGGTTTCGGCAATTGTTCCGGGTTGCCACCCGCCTACGATGCACACGGCTGTGTCGACCTCGGGGTCTTGTGCGATGATGCCCTTCACATAACCTTCCGATACGGTCTCGTCGGTCAGGTTGAGAAATTGCGGGTGTATGTTTGTTTCATGGGGGCTTTCGCTGAATATTTTGGAATTTTCACCCAGCCCGAGCGCTGCGTAGATTTTATGCCCGTCCTGCGCGAAGCGCTTGACAACAGCCTGTCCCATATTTCCGGCTGCGCCGGTGACGATGATGGATTTCATGTAAAAATGATTTATTGATGTTTTTGATCGTTTGATGATACAAAGGTCGGTATCGATTGGGGCGTTAATGTTTACCTGCGTAACATTTGGGCAATTAACCCTGTAGACTGCACTTGAATTCGGCTTTCGAGCAGATCCATGTGCTCCATATTTTTGCTGCGACCAGCATGCCCGACAGGGGAGCAATAAAGAATATCCACTGATGCCGGAAATTCAAGGCCGCCACTGCCGAGGCCACCGACCGGGCGGGGTTCATGGATGTGCCGGAAACCGGCGATTCGAAGGTAATATAAAGCATCAGCAGTATGCCTGCAAACATGCCGGTAAATGGAGCGGTTTTTTCGTAGTTGCTGGAATACAGGATGGTCAGAAACAAGCCAAGTGATATGAACAATTCCGCAAGAAAGGCTGCGGTAATGCCGGCCATGCCGGGCTGGGTTTGCACGAAATTCACCTCCGGAGCCGCCGTGAAAGCGGGTGTCAGCATCCTGAGCAGCAACATGGCTGCGGTGCCTCCCGCGAATTGTGCCATGATGTACCAGGTCGCGTCGGGCCGGCTGATTTTTTTCAGGTATAAAAAGGTGAGCGTCACTGCCGGATTCATGTGCGCCCCGGAACGCCGCCCCCAGCCCGAATATACCAGAAAAACCAGGGTAAGCCCCATGGCGCATCCCGACAAGGCGCGCCGCGCCAGTGGGTCGGCCACCGCATGGCGAACAGGCCAATCGGGCAACTCCAGCAAGCCGGTAAAAAAGGTGGCTGATAACATGAACATGCCCAACGCCCAGGCCTCGATCAGGTAGTTGGGCCAGTTGGATTTCAATGCGGTGATCATTTTTGTGCTGTTTGTTTGGTTTTGTACGACAGGATTTACATGAGGGTTTTAGACAGGATTGACGGGATTGATAAGTTTTAGACAGGATTGACGGGATTGATAAGTTTTAGACAGGATTGACAGGATTGATAAGTTTTAGACAGGATTGATAAGTTTTAGACAGGATTGACAGGATTTACATGGAAGGTTTTTGGACAGGATTTAAAAAGTTGAAAGGCTGCTTTTACCTGTCGATCCTGTAAATCCTGTCCAAAAACCTTTCATGTAAATCCTGTCCAAAATCCATCCTGTAAATCCTGTCCAAAATCCATCCTGTAAATCCTGTCTAAAAAAACCATCGTGTACAAAAGCCACAGGTCTGAAGGAATATTGCTCCTGTGGGCGGATCAAAAACTTACTGTTCAAGTGTTTTGGTCCAGAAATCGTCGCCCTGTTTCATCAGGGTTTTTTCCGGCGTTTTTTTGATCTCTTTTTCCCAGTTCGTCAGGGCATTGGCATAAAAGGTCTTGAAAAACAGTACGTTGCGACCATCTACGATCTTATAGCATTCCGGGTTGATCTCTACCTTTTCGCCCCGAACAGCCATCGCATGTCCGCACCAACCACCCCAAACGGGTTCGTACTTGCCCGGGTTGCCTTTGAATTCTGTGAGGTTTTCGGCGTTGGCAAAGTGATACACTATGCCGTCGTAATTGTAGGAAAACGTTGCCTTGCCTTTCTTGGGGCCGCTTTTGAAATACGAAACGGGATCATAGCCGTCGATGGCCAGGCCATCTTTTGTCAGCCTGAAATGTTTGGTGCGCGGGTTTGCCGTGTTGTTCGTGTTGGCAGTGACGGTAGTAACGCCTTGTGTTTGTTCCACGGGTGTGATGGATGTTTTTACAGCAGCAAAAATTGCAATGCCGAGAAAAATGATGAGTGAGAATTTCATAGCTGGGTATTTGTTTGAATTATTGTTTATGTGAGTTGGAGCAGGGTTGATTGTTTTTAAAAGATCATCGACCGCACTTCGGCGAACGGTATCACGGACTGGCGGCGACCTTTCTTGTGCCGGGTTTTGAGATCGAGCAGCACTTTGATCAGTGCGCCGACCGACCAGGCCTGGTGTACGGTGCCTTTCCCGTTGCGGGGCAGTTTGCCATCGAAAATTTCCGAAATGCCGAGCATGCAATCCTGTTGATAAAAATGCTGCTTAAGCGGCTGTAGCATATCCATGGCCTCTTTTTGAGCCTTTTCCGACCAGTCGTGGACCTTCAGATGCGCCGCAATATATTCGCCGAGCAGGTAAGGCCATACGGCGCCCTGATGGTATGCGGTGTCGCGTTCCCAGGGGCTGCCCTGATACACCGGTTTAAAATCGGGATGTTCGGGGTCGAGGGTGCGCAGGCCGTAGTCGGTGAGCAGATTGTCGCGCACGATCCGGACTACCGCCTTTTCCGCTTCCTTGCCCAGCAGGGAAAACGGCAGACTGACCACGTAAATCTGGTTGGGGCGTAGCGACGCATCTGCGGTAAACTGCCCCGGTGCGCCGGGGATGATAACGTCGTTCAGTGCGCCGTTCGGGCGGACGAAGTGTTTGCTGAAATGTGCAAGCAGGGTATCGCCGATGGCCTGGTATTTTTCATAGGGCTTGTTCAGGGTGCCTGCGAAGTATTGGTAAATGCGCAGGGCGTTGTACCACAGGGCCTGTATTTCTACCGGGCAGCCATGCCGGGGTGTTACGACGAAGTCGCCAACGCGCGCATCCATCCAGGTCAACTGCGCAAGCCCTTCGCCGCCGCACAAAAAGCCCTCAGGCAATGCGTGAATATTGTAGCGGGTGCCTGCAATATGCTGGTCCAGGATATCGGTCAGCGTGTCAAAATGTTCGCTGACAAAACCCAGGTCCTGGAATTTCTGGTAGTATTCATACAGCGCGACGAAAAGCCAAAGCGTGGCGTCGATCGTGTTGTATTCAAGTTGTTCGTCGCGGTCGGGAAAACGGTTGGGCAGCATTCCCTTGTCGACATAGCGGAAAAAGTAGACAGTATCGACTTTGAGATATCCTGTCTGCCGGTGGCGATTGTCAGTCCGCGCATGGCGATCATGGTATCGCGTCCCCAGTCGGTAAACCAGTGGTAGCCTGCAATGAGCGAATAACCGTCGGTGCTTTTGCGGTGTACGATAAACTGTTCGCCGGCGAGCATCAGGTCGCGCAGAAACGGGTCGTCGGTTTCCTTGGGGGATATGGATTCGAGCCGCTGGATGGCTTGTTCTTTGAGTGTGTCCGGGTTTTGTTCCACCATTTTTTCATCGGTGGAAAAAAGGAGATGTACACGCGCGCCGGGCTTCAGTACGACATCGATGCTGGCCACGGCAAAACAGTCTTCCCGGTTGTCCAGGCCACGTTCGGTTTCCCGCGCGTACTCGAGGTTTTTGTGCCAGTAGCGGTTTTCAATAAATTCGCCTGCCGTAAAGTTAAAATAGAGCGGCGAGGCGCCGAAGTGGGCATAGAGGGTGTAATACCCGTTTTCACGCTTCAGCCAGTAGTCGAAGAACGGGTCTTCTTTGGACAGGGAATGGTAGTCGCGGTATACGAAAAGCGGGGTCAGGCGCAGTTTGAACGTGGTTTCGCCGGTGTTTTCGTATTCGACCACGGTGGTGTTGGAACCCTGCACCATGAATACGGTTTTCAGCAGGTTGTTGCCCTGCGCCTCAAACTTCATGCGCGGCAGGGGCTTGCGCTCAAAAAACTTGAAGTACTGAAATCCCTGCGGATGGATGGCGCCGGGGTACTGGTTGCTCGACAATCCGAAAGCGCAGTCGCGGTTAAAGACGATGCATTCTTCCACTTTCGACACCAAAACGGTGCGCTCGGTCGGCGGGTTGAGCGACGCCACGAGCAATCCGTGGTAGCGCCGGGTATTGGCGCCGATGATGCTGGAGGAAGCGTATCCGCCGATGCCGTTGGTGACGATCCACTCCCTGGAGGTCAGTTCGTCGAAATCGGGTTGCATATTTTTTGTGGTGAACATGATGCTTGACTGTATTTGGTTGGGCTGAATATCCGGTTATCCGTAAGTGGTTTCCGGAATGATGAAGTTGTCTGCGGGCGCCATGCTGCCCTTGCGGTATTTCAGAGTGGAAGGAGCAATGCCCAGGTCGCTGTCGACCTGTAGTTCCGGAAAATACATTTCCAGACCCATTCTGATCATCGCCAGGTGGTGTACGGCGTGGTCGAAGGCGTACTGGAGTTCGCGGCCCATGGAGGAGATGTACACCGGGCGTTCCTCACCCGGTATGCAATCGCCGGAAAACTCGCTGTCGACCCGCAACCACTGTTGTTCGTCCTGCTCCTTGACGGCGCCGGCGATGAAGTCGAGTACGGCCAACGCAGTGGCAGGGTTCTCACTCAGGATATTGTTGCGTTTTCGGCTGCTGTAGTCGATGTGCGCGTCGTGGGCGCCCTCGAACAGGCAGGTGTAGAATTCGAGGATATGCCGAAAATGTTGTCCGACGGTGCTGCCGTGAAAAAGCGGTAGCGGGCGCGTGTACATATCCCTGTCAAGGCATTCGAGCAGACCGGCCATTTGCGCGGCGATGAGGATTGTCCCTTGTTTGGCGTTCATCGTGTGTGAATTAGGAAGGTTTGTAATGGCTTCGTTTTCGTCGTTCGTCATTTGGATTTTGTGCAACAAAGGTCAGGGGATGCGACGGGCAGAATGTTTACCTGCGTTACAATTGGCGTTTTTTACAAGATTTACAGGCGTGTTGTCTGAAAAGGATTGACGCCCGGAAAGCCTCCTAGCCCAACTCTCCGATCAATGCTGCCACAACACCTGTCCAGCCGGTCTGGTGGCTGGCGCCGACGCCGTGTGCCGTGTCGCCGTGGAAGTATTCATAGAACAACACCAGGTCGCGGAAATGCGGATTATCGGCATAAATACGGTCGTTGCCGTTGACGGGCCGCAGGCCGTCGGCGCCGGGTTCGAAGATGGAGACCAGGCGTTCAGAAAGACCGTCTGCAACTTCAGCCAGGTTCTTGTTGTTGCCGGAGCCTGTGGGGTATTCTACCTGGTATTCAGGACCGAAAAAGAGGTGGTATTCACGCAGGGCCCTGATCAGGAGGTAGTTCATGGGCATCCACACAGGCCCGCGCCAGTTGGAATTGCCGCCAAACAGACCGGTGCTGCTTTCCCCCGGTTCGTATTTCAGCCCAAATTCCTGCCCTGCAATTTGGATGGAATAACCGTTTTCATGGACTTTGGATATAGAACGGATACCGCCGGGAGAGAGGAACTCGTTTTCGTCGAGCATGGCGTGCAGCAGGCGGCTCAGGCGTTCGCGCGGAATAAGCGACAGGTGCAGGGCGCCGTGTACAGGGTGTTCGTCGAGTACCAGGTAGTCGCCGTTATCCTGGCGATACTTCTGAAACCAGCGCAGGCGCCGGGTAAATTCCGGAACTTTTTCGAGTTTTGACTTGGGCAGCACGAATACGGCAAACAGGGTGCTGAGGCCTACCAGCGACCTGACTTTCAGTGGAATGTATTCTCCGTTGGGCATCCCGAGGATATCATAAAAGAAACCTTCGTGCTCGTCCCAGGCCCCCGTCCAGTCGTGGCTGATGCGGTTGAGGCTCTCGGCGATGTAGACGAAATGCTCGAAGAATTTGGTCGCCACGTCTTCGAAGGTCGGGTCGTACTGAGCAATTTCGATGGCCATTTCAAGCATATTGAGACAGTACATGCCCATCCAGGCCGTGCCGTCGGCTTGCTCCAGGTTGCCGCCGCCGGGAATTTCGTTGGAGCGGTCGAATACGCCGATGTTATCCAGTCCGAGAAAACCGCCCTCAAATACGTTGTTGCCGTTTTTGTCCTTGCGGTTGACCCACCACGTGAAGTTGATGAGCAGTTTCTGGAATACCTTTTTCAGGAAGTCCACATCGCCCTGGCCTTCTTTTTCTTTTTCCATTTTGTACACCTGCAGGCACGACCAGGCATGCACGGGCGGGTTGACGTCGCCGAACGCCCATTCATACGCGGGCAATTGTCCGTTGGGGTGCATATACCATTCGCGCAGGAACAGGATCAACTGGTTTTTGGCGAATTCGGGGTCGACCATGGAAAGCGGAACGCAGTGGAAGGCCAGGTCCCAGGCCGCGTACCAGGGGTACTCCCACTTGTCGGGCATGGAGATGATGTCCTCGTTGTTGAGCGTGCGCCAGTGGCTGTTGCGTCCTGTTTTACGCGATGCAGGCGGCGGCAACTGGCCCGGGTCGCCGTCGATCCAGCGCGGCATGTCGATATTGTAATACTGCTTCGACCAGAGCATGCCGGCAAGGGCCTGGCGCTGGATGTTTTTCCTGTCGGAAGCGCCCGGATGCCTGGCAATGCTGATTGCGTCGTAGAACTCGTCCGCTTCTTTTTGGCGCAGGGCAAAGGTTTTGTCGAAGTTTTTGTCAAACGGCGCCTTCACGGCCTCTTTGGAGAGCCGGAGCCGGAACTCCATGCTTTCCCCACCCTCCACGCGTCGGTGGTACATGGGTGCAAACTTTGTCCCCTCCGTTTTGCCCTCCAGAAAGCCGAAGTTATTCTCCACAAGGGCTGTGTGAAAGGCGTCCTTTACAAAGGGCGTATCATTGGGTTGTCCCCACAGGCGTTCCTTGTTGTTTTCGTTGTCGGTGAACAATGCGCGTTCCGGTGTTTGGAAATAAAAGTGGTAGTCGCCCATTTTTTCATGGGAAAGGTCGACAGTGCCGTAGTCTTTTGCGTCGGCCGACCGTCGGATAACCGGTTTCTGGTCCGGCAGCCCAAACGACCACTGGTTGCGGAACCACAGGGTGGGCAGCAGCCACAGGTAGGCGGCTTCGCTGCCGCGGTTGTGCACCGTGATCTTTATCAGCAGGTCATTCTTGTCTGCCTTGGCGTACTCGGTAAACACATCCCAGTACCGGTCGCCGTCGAACACGCCGGTGTCGAGCAGCTCCAGTTCGGGCTCGCCACGGCCGCGCCGGCCATTTTCCTGTACCAGTTGTGCGTAGGGGAATTCCGCCTGCGGGTATTTATACAGGTGTTTCATGTAGCTGTGTGTCGGGGTATTATCCAGGTAGTAATACAGTTCCTTGACGTCTTCGCCGTGGTTGCCTTCGTTGCCCGAGAGGCCGAACAGGCGTTCCTTGATGATCGGGTCTTTGCCGTTCCAGAGCGCGACGGCGAAGCAAAGGCGCTGCCATTCGTCGCTGATACCGGCTATACCATCCTCCCCCCAGCGGTATACCCTGGAACGGGCATGGTCGTGCGGGAAATAATCCCAGGCCGTGCCGCCGGGCGAGTAATCTTCACGGACGGTGCCCCACTGGCGTTCAGAGAGGTAGGGGCCCCAGTGCAACCAGTGTTTTTTACCGGCATAGTGCTCCTTGAGGCGATTGTTTTCTATGGTATTTTTCATGCTTGTATGGCAGATTTTTTATTGAATGACACAAAGGTGCCGACATCCGGGAGGGTGGAAGTTTACCGGGGTAACATTTGGAGAAATAGTTGTTAATAATCTTGTTGTGCTCTCAACCGTACAGAATTACGATTCTTGCAGCACTTTTGTGATATGGCTGTTGAACTTACGAGAGGCACTTGTCCACCTCCGGACAAGTATTCATCAAATCTTGCCGCTGGATGGGCAGGAATGGGACGACTTTGCCGATATCTGGCAGGTTTTTGAAGCAAGACGCAAGGTGATCCTGACGGCGGAAGGCGACACGGAGAAATACGTCTATTTCGTGCTGGAAGGCGTCCAGCGCGCATACGCTGTGGACAACGACGGGCGGGAAGCCACACTGGTGTTCACCTATCCCTATTCCTTTTCCGGCGTGGCCGATTCATTCCTGCTCCAGCAGCCCTCGCGTTACTTCTTTGAAACGCTCACACCGAGTCTCTTCTTGCGCGCAACGTTTCGCCAACTGGATGAAACGATGCTGAAACACCACGCCGTCGAGCGTATGATCCGGCTGGCGCTGTCGCACACCCTGGCAGGTGTGCTTACACGGCAGATCGAACTGCAATCGTTTTCTGCCGAGCAGCGGTTCAGGGCTTTGATGCAGCGCAGTCCGCACATCCTGCACCTGGTGCCGCACAAATACCTGGCAAGTTACCTGGGCATGGACGCGACCAACTTCAGCAAATTTTTGGGGAACATTCGGCTCTGAAAAACCGTCTGAAAAGTGTTGAGCAACCAACTACCGCTGAGGCAAGCGGCGGTATTAACCTCTGATCGTTTTAATATCTTGGTTTTTACCAAGAATAGTGTGGTAAGGGTGCGGGACTTTTGCAGCAATGTTAACAATGCTAACAATGTCAACCATGCAACACCACACCGCAACACTGCTCGAATCACTACACCGGCAAACCGAAACTTTTCTTCAGAAGGCCGTTTCCGAATGGCAAATGCTGCCGCCGGAGGTAATGGCCGCACAGCCTGCTCCCGGGCAATGGAGCGCGGCCCAATGCCTGGAGCACCTGAACATCTATGGCCGGTACTATCTGCCGGCTATAGAGAAGGCGATTGAACAGGCAAAACAGCGGGGCCACCGGCCGGCCCCCTTGTTCCGGTCCGGCTGGCTCGGCGACTATTTTGCCAAACTCATGCGACCCGGACCCGATAGCGTTTTGAAGAGTAAGATGAAATCGCCTAAAAACGCTGTTCCCGCTACCAACCCGGCCCCCCGTGCCATGCTGGCCGAATTCATCGACCAACAGGAGATACTGCAGCAACTGCTCCATGCAGCAGCATCTGTCGATATCAACCGGGTACGCATACCAATATCCATTGCACCCTGGATCCGGCTGAAACTGGGCGACACCTTTTTGTTCCTGACGGCGCATATCGAGCGACACCTGTTGCAGGCGGAGCGGGCCGTGGCGCTGTCGGGGCAGCAAAGGGCGGTGTCTGCCTGATTTGTGCAGGACACGTTCAACTCCGGCTGCTTCACCGCATCGCTGTTCGAAACAAATTGATCCTGGCCTTTGGGCTGTCCTCTTACATCGTATCTTTCCGGCACAGGGAGTATACAGGCTCCCCTGCCCGCAAATGAACTGGCATACGCTCCCGCTCGACAAAGTTTATGAACACCTGGGCTCCTCGGCACTGGGCATCAGCTCCGGTCTTGCGCAGGAACGGCTCGCGCAGTACGGCTTTAATGAATTAGAAGAAACGAAAAAGAGCCCCGTCTGGAAGTTGTTCCTGCGCCAGTTCGCCAATTTTATGATTCTCGTGTTGGTGGCAGCGGCCCTGGTTTCCGGGCTTTTCGGCGACATTACCGATGCCATTGTAATCGTCGTCATTGTTATTGTCAATGCCGTCATTGGCTTTGTTCAGGAATACCGCGCCGAAAAAGCAATGGAATCGCTGCGCGAAATGGCGGCTCAGGAAGCCACGGTGATTCGTAGCGGCCGGTTGGCCCATATTCCGGCAACGGACCTGGCGCCCGGTGATGTGGTCGCGCTGGAAGCAGGTGATATGGTGCCCGCCGATGTTCGCCTGTTCGACGTCCACAGTCTGCGTGTGGAAGAGGCCTCCCTGACAGGCGAGTCCTATGCCGTTGAGAAAAACAGCGCGGTACTTGAAGATATAAACGCACCGCTTGGCGACCGGGTTAACATGGCCTACAAGGGTACTGCCGTCACCTACGGGCGGGCAAAGGGTGTTGTCGTCGCCACGGGCATGCACACTGAACTGGGTAATATTGCCCGGATGTTTCAGGAAGATGATATCGAGACGCCCCTGCAAAAGCGCCTCGCCGAGTTTGGGAAAAGGCTCTCGTACATCATATTGCTGATCTGCATGGCCTACTTTACCATCGGCTATCTCCGGGGCGAACCGCCTCTCCTGATGCTGCTTACGGCAATCTCCCTGGCAGTGGCGGCGATCCCCGAGGCATTGCCGGCCGTCATCACGATTGCCCTTGCGCTGGGCGCCAAACGCATGATCCGGCAGAACGCGCTGGTGCGCAGGCTGCCCGCAGTCGAAACGCTGGGCTCGGTCACCTATATCTGTTCCGACAAAACCGGCACCCTCACCGTCAACCGGATGACGGTCCAGGAGGTGTTTACGGGCGACGCGCTTGTGCCGCTGCAGGAAATCGGGCGCCGCAAAGACGGCGAACAGATGGCGTGGCTCCTGAAAGGTATGGCTTTGTGCAACGATGTAGCGGAAACAGAAGCCGGCAAGGCCATAGGCGATCCGACGGAACTCGCTTTCGTCCATGCAGCAAAAGAACACGGGTTGGTGAAAAGCGAACTGGAACAGATACATCCGCGTGTGGCTGAAATACCCTTCGATTCCGAGCGAAAGTGCATGACGACCATTCACCGGGATGGCGCGGAATTTATCGCACTTACAAAAGGCGCACTCGATGTTTTGCTCGACAAAAAAACGGCATTGACCCGGCCAGAAACAGACAAATGGGCGGCGAAAGGCGAAGAGATGGCAGAAAAAGGTTTGCGGGTGCTCGGGTTTGCCATGCGGCGCTGGAAGGAGCTTCCCGATGAAATAACCAGTACAACCATAGAGAACGGCCTCACGATTATCGGGGCGGTTGGTCTGATCGACCCTCCGCGCGAGGAGGCCAGGCAGGCCGTTCTGGAATGCAATCGGCCGGAATCAAACCGGTTATGATCACAGGCGATTATCTCGTTACGGCTAAAAACATAGCGCAACGCCTGGGTATCATCGAATCCGGCGACGAACTTACGATGACCGGCAGGAAACTTGCCGCCATGCCGGCAGAGGAGTTCGAACAAAGGGTCGAGCAAATCCGCGTCTATGCCCGCGTATCGCCGGAGCAGAAACTGAACATCGTAAAGGCGCTGCAGGCGAAGGGACATTTTGTCGCCATGACCGGCGATGGCGTGAACGACGCACCCTCGCTGAAAAGAGCCGACATCGGCGTGGCAATGGGCGTTACGGGCACCGGCGTCGCCAGGGAAGCCGCCGATATGATCCTGCTCGACGACAACTTCGCCACCATTGTAAAGGCCGTAAAGCAGGGCAGGCGCATTTTGACAACATCCGCAAGTTTGTCAAATACATCATGACCGGCAATTCGGGCGAGATATGGACCCTGGTACTCGCCCCGATTTTCGGGCTGCCCATACCGCTGCTGCCCATACAGATTCTGTGGATCAACCTGGTCTCCGACGGCCTGCCGGGTATTGCGCTGGCCGCCGAACCAACAGAAAAAGGCGTGATGCGGCGCCCGCCCCGCCCGGCTGATGAAAGTATTTTTGCGGGTGGACTGGGCAGGCATATCGTTTGGGTGGGCTTGCTGATGGGGGTGGTGTGCATCGCCACACAAACGATCGCTATCCGTTCCGGCGACAGCCACTGGCAGACTATGGTGTTTGCCATACTGAGTTTCAGCCAGATGGGCCATGTACTCGCCATTCGGTCCGAATCAACTTCAATTTTTCGGCAGGGCCTGTTTTCCAACCTTCCCCTGCTTGGCGCAGTGCTGCTGACGTTCGTGCTGCAACTGGCAACCATTTATGTTCCCGCACTGAATCCGATCTTTAATACGGCGCCGCTAAGTCTGAACGAATTGCTGGCCGTTCTGGCAGCATCGTCGGTGGTATTTATTGCGGTAGAACTGGAAAAAATGGTGAAAAGGGTAAGGTCGCGACACCCTGCGGGTTAAAATAATCATAACTTGCTTCGAACCGACGTGGAAAGCGTGGATATGCAACCCCTGCGGTAGGCGCGCGGTACGTACGGGTATAAGAAAAGCGGCTGTCCGGTAACCGGACAGCCGCTTTTCTTATTGTGTCGGCTTGCCAGAATCAGTTCTGGCTGGTCGTCATTTTCATTTCCTTGATGCGTGCCCGCTTGCCTACCAGTCCGCGCAGGTAGTACAGGCGTGCGCGGCGTACACGACCGCGTTTCATAACCTGGATACCGGCGATGTTCGGGTTGGAGAACGCAAAAATGCGCTCTACACCTACACCATGCGACAGTTTGCGTACGGTAAAGGTTTTGGTCAGGCCGTGACCTTTAATCTGGATTACATCGCCGCGGTACGCTTGTTCGCGGGTTTTGTCGCCTTCCACGATCCGGTAGGTAACTGTAATGGTATCGCCGGTTTTGAATTCCGGAAACTGCGGCTTGGTCAGCAGTTGATCGTGAACAAATTGTATGGCTTCCAACTCTTTCATTGCAGGAGTATTTGTATCGTCTAAATTTAAGAGGCGCAAAGGTACAACGCCGTCCCGGAAAAAAAAATTATGTTTTGAAAATTTCCCAAAAACAAATTTCCCCAAAAAATGTCTGTGGTCATTAAACAAGCATTAACTTTTGATGTTACAACACTTAAATTTAAAACGTATACCTTTGTCGCGGTTTTATAACCTGCTACTCTTCAATTGTTCATCCGATTAAAAACTTGAAAAAAAACATGAAAAAACTGCTCCTCCTCCCGCTTTTGGCTATTCTGGCCATGTCCGCTTACGCCCCCACAACCTACAACGTTGATGTTAATTCCAGCGCTGTGGTTTGGACAGGCTACAAAGTGACCGGCAAGCACACCGGTACCGTGAAGATCAAGACCGGCACCCTGAGCTGGGACAACGGCCAACTTTCCGGCGGTTCCTTTGATATTGACATGACGTCTATTACAGATACTGATCTGGAAGGCGAATGGGCTGCAAAACTGGTCGGCCACCTGAAAAGCGAAGATTTCTTCGGCGTGGACAAGTACCCGACTTCCAAATTTGTCATCACGAAAGTTATCCCGCAGGATACCAAAGGCAACTACAAGATCCTCGGCAACCTGACCATCAAGGAAACGACGAAAGAGGTGAAATTCTTCGCCAATGCATCGGAAAGCGATGGCAAAATCACCGCTTCGGGCAAGATCACGGTCGACCGTTCCGATTTTAACGTGCGTTACGGTTCCGGTTCCTTCTTCGACGGCCTGGGCGACAAAACGATCTACGACGAATTCGACCTGCAGGTATCGCTGGTTGCGAAGAAGTAAGTCTGGTTACAGGGGAATGCCCCTTTCAAAGAAAAGCCCAAAACTTTTTTCAAAAAAAGTTTTGGGCTCATTTTCACGGGCATTTACAGGGTGTAACAGGATAATGCGCTGCACAGGTTGTGCGGCGTTTATTTTAACAGGGCCATCATAAAATATTGTAAGTGAATTTGTTGCAGCGGGGAGGCAAGAATTTGTAAAATTTTCGCCTCCCCTGCTGCAACAAATTCAATCCCGCTACCATCCAAACCCTTAACTTCGCGGTCCGAATTTTGCTGATCCTTGCTAAAATATGCCGGCGCTTGTACGATACATACCGTTTTCAGCGTTTTCAGGCAAAAATCAGTTTCGTATAGTTCAAAAAATACACCCTCATGCTTCGAGTTTGTTCATTTTTCGCGCTGGCGGTCGGCATGCTGTGCCTTACGGCTTTCCGGGCGGATGACCCGAAGTGCAACAACCGGCATTTCTCCTCCAACGCAATCGTTCCCCGAACCGCTGCCTGTTCGGTATGGCATACTGATTCGCCCGACGCGTTTGTCGCCGATACCAATATCGCCCTGAATATACTGATGCTCAATTACAGCGCGTACGACAGCGCTTATGCAACCAAGGTACGCCAGGCCATTCAGGGGCATTTGCCGTCGTCCTCCATTACGGAATATTGGGAAGGCTCGCCGCGTGAACTGGGCGCAGCCCTGGCCACCCACGATGTGGTGGTGGCTGCTTATCCCTACGGCGGCAGTTCGGTCTTGCATGCCGCTTGCGGCAAATTGCTGACACAATATGTCCGGCAGGGTGGGGTAGTGATTTTTACCGGGACAGACGATTACCAGGTGATCCGCGAATTCGGCCTGCTGGATGTGAAATCCGGATACTTCTGCCAGGACCCTGTTATACATGATATTGCTGTCGGGCATCCCATTCTTGAGGGCACCCGGGAGCAGTTTCCCCTCAGCGACTTTGCCTATCCGCTCGATATTGTCGATCGCGATTTTGTCACCCTGGTCGACGTGCTGGGCTACGACGATGAAGACGCACAGACACGCTGCTGGATGGACCTTGATACCACCGAGGTATCGGCTTTCGACGTGCGCGGGTTTCCGGTGATCGGTTACAAACCCCTGGGCCTTGGAAAAGTGATCTACCTGGGGATGGAATATTACCACAGTCAGGCCGAACCCGTGCGCATTCTTGTCAATGCCATTTGCTGGGCTGCCCGTACAAAAAACAATTCCAGCCTGGCAACCGCCAGCAACGCTTGGACCAGCAAAACTGTCCGGCGCAGCGAGGAAGTCCTGCATGCCGGCAGCGGCCTTCCGCAACAGGATATATTCGATCTGAAAATATACCCGAACCCCTATTTCGACAAAGCCTCGCTTGATATCGAGTTGAAAAACCCGACTACCCTTGAGGTGGAAATGACCGACGAAAGCGGCCGGATCGCTGCGGTGGTTTTGCCGCAAAAGAACCTGAACGCAGGCTTTTACCGGCTCGACCTGCCCAATGTGCCGACAGGGGTATATTTCGTGCGCTGTAAAACGGGCGAGCGGACTACCGTGCGCAAGGTGGTGAAGGCGGAACATTAATCTGTCTTAATAGCGGAGCCCCTGGAGGGGCGGCTTGCCGGTTTGTGAAACCGTCTGAAATCAAAAAATCCCTTCGACTGCTCATTCACGAGTACTTATATTTGCCCGTCCCTTACCCTGCCTGCCTGTCAATGTTCTGACAAGGCTGCTTCAAGCCGAATTATGACGTGACCAACACGACCACTGGCGGCATTTGGTGGAGCACCCTGGCCACCCTAGCGCCCGAACTTTCTGCCCACCACCCGGACCCGGCACGGCAACCGGGCTGAACTGGATGCCATGATCGCGGCTATGCATGCCAACAACCTCAATGTCATGGCAGACGTGGTGCTCAACCACCGCGGCGGCCGTTCAGCAGCACATCGCCAACAATACACTCATTTCCAATGCCTATAAACAAGTAGCAGCCGATGTGAACAAGAGCAATTCGATCACGACAATCGATGCGACCATCATTAACCCGGCAACCGCCTCCCGTGTACGGCTCCAGGTACAACCCAACCCGTTCCGCGACGAAACAACGGTGGCATTTAACCTGCCCGGCGCCTGCGAGGCGCAACTGCGCGTGCTGGATGTGAACGGTCGGGAGTTGCTGCGCATCGACAATACCTACCCGGAGGGAAACAACAGTGAAACGCTGCGACTTGGAAGTAGTGTCGCTTCCGGCATGTTGTACTGTGAGTTGGTAACGCCGTTTGGGGTGGTGACGCAGAAGATGGTAGATGTGCGGTAATTGACAGGAAACCCATATCAATCCGTGTCAATCCAGGTGTATTTCACTCCGGTTTATTCGGTCCGGCCGTAAAAAACAGTATGATATTTCAGGTGCTGGTAACCACTTTTTGGGTGGAAACCTTCCTGATTTCAATTAAAGTTTGGTTCTTGTGGATAAAATGGCAATTCCGTCTGCATGGTCATGCCAAGATAGATTTTCCTGTACATTTAAGATAATGTATTCTATTGCGTTATCGATCCTTCCTTGATTTCCTGTCCCAGTCGGTTTTTCAGATTACCTGATTTTCTAGCCTGATTTAAACACCTGCCCAATGTTAAAAAATTTATTACTTCTACTTTTCCTGTTACTTTCTGTAATAGCACAGGCCCAGTATATGGAAACCTTTTCCACACCCAACAAAGGGTATTTACTCAATTGTGCAAACGACTTTACTGGTGTTGGATGGACTTTGTCTACATGGGATCCAGGCGGTTCTTGTCAAATTCTGCCTCCTGATCCTACAACGGATATCCGTGACCCACAAGACTATTTCCAAACTACCGGCGCCGGCGTACTGGAGTGCATTGATCTTGATCAGGAAGTCTGCTGGACGAGTCCTTCCCTGACGGTTATTGCCACCGGCAACATCTCGTTTACGGCCGATATATCCTGGGTGGGATTTGATGTGCTTCAAACACCCCCGACAGATGGTATTAATGTAGAATACCAGATCAATGGAGGCGCCTGGGTACGGCACCCGAATATTCTGGGCGTCAACGGCGACCCGACATACACCGTTCGGTATATTGATGGAATAGGGCCGTTCAATAGCTCAGGTACTACAAATTTTCCTTCCATCGCCGTCACTGCGGGCAATTCTTTCAAGGTACGGATGTGTGCCAGCGATAATGCCAATGCAGAGGTTGTTACCCTCGATAACGTCGCTGTGACCGGCGTCTCTGCGGGTGGCTGCATTGCACCTACGATCGGTATTGCCACTACACAGGCCGGCACATGCAATGGTACGAATGGCTCTATTATTGTAACAGCAACCGGCGGCACACCCGGTTACAATGTAGCTTGGAGCGGCACGGAAAGCGGCAACCCCGGCGGTACAGAGATCGCTTCTTCCGGTGGGATGTACGCCATTACGGGTTTGGATGACGGTCCGTACACCATCACGGTAACCGATGCGGCCAGTTGCACTGCTACGGCCACTGCATCTGTTACAATCGCCTCAGCAATGGCTCCGAGTACCCAGGTGCTAAATACCACTTGCATTGGTTCTGACGACGGTGAGATCAATGTTTCGGTCGCCAACGGTGTTCCGCCGTTCACATATAGCTGGAGCAACCTGCCCGGATCCCCCGACCCGCAAGACCAAACCGGCCTGGCGCCCGGAACGTATTCCTTCACGGTGACCGACAATGCCGGCTGCACGGTTTCTTCCAGCGCTACAGTGGGCGTGTCTGCCCCCGGGGCCTATCTGGAAACCTTTTCTGTAGCCAACAGAGGCTACCTGCTCGATTTTATAAATGACTTTGTCGGCGTGAACTGGACCCTGAGCAACTGGCCGCTCCAGCCGCCGGATCCTTTTTGGCCGGGACAATGAAGACTCTTTTAGTACCAATGGCGGCTCATTGATTGCCATTGATCTGGATCAGGAGGTCTGCTGGAGCAGTCCTGTGATTGATATCAACCCACCCGGAAGCGGGGTTGCATTTTCTGTAGACCTGGCCTGGACGGGGTTTGACAATGATGCGTTCGATTATATTAATGTTAAATACAGCGTTGACGGCGGCGCCTTTTCAACCGTACCCAATCAGGTTGGCGGAGGTATCGGTACTATTCAATACACAGCAGGCCTGGAAAACAATGGCTCGACAACCGTAAGCGTTTCGGGTATTTCCGGCAGCACTCTCCAGATTCAGGTGTGCGGTGACTTTAATGCCAACCTGGAAACGATGTCGATCGACAACGTATCGGTGCCCTCGGCCCAGGGACTTGCCTGCGCACAGGAAATCAATGTCAAACAAGCGGCGGCCAATATCTCCGATGGCGGCTCCTACAACTACGGCAACGTAAACTTGGGCGCCAACAGCAGCAAAGTATTTACCATTGAAAACCTGGGCGACGTCACTCTAAACCTCACCGGTGCGGCTCCGAACTACGTCGTGAAAGGCGGCGCCAACTCCGGCGATTTTACTATCACCCAACCGGTTACCAACACCATCAACGGCGGCAACAGCACGACCTTTACGGTACAGTTCACCCCCGGCGGCGTTGGCGCGCGCTCTTGCACCCTCTCTATTGCTAATAATGACAGCAATGAAAATCCTTACGACATTACCCTGACCGGCACCGGCACATGCCCGGCAATCACCTTTACCGGTACCCCCACCAGCACCTGCTCCGGTACCAGCAACGGACAAATTGCCGTGAGTGGCGTGAGCGGCGGCACAGGGCCGTATATGTATTCCAAAGATAACGGGGCCAATTACCAAGCGGGAGCCACTTTTGCCGGACTGGCGGCTAATACTTACCAGGTAGTCGTCAAAGACGCCAATGGCTGTACCAGCGGAGCGACGCCTGTGTTGGTGGATGCCTTCACACCGCCACCATGCAATGTCACTGGCGCAGACTTTGTTTGCTCCAATTCTGCGGGTAACCTGTACACCGCGCCGGTCGGCATGAGCGCCTACAACTGGAGCATCAGTGGCGATGGATCAATACAGGGCCTCACCACCGGACAGTCGGTAACGGTGACATCCGGTAATTTTATTAATAATTATACTGTTTCGGTAACGGTTACCGATGCCAACGGCTGTACGAGCAGTTGTTCCAAACAAAGTTTTATTTATTTACAAAAGCCAACTGCTGATATTACAGCCAACCCCGATCCGGTATGCCTGGGCGCGATACTCGATCTTTCTATTGCCGCCGCCGCCAGCAGCACGGTGGCATGGACGGGTGAAGGTATCGTCAACCCGAATGGCAACCCCTCAACGACTGCCCAACCAACCACTTCCGGCTCGCTTACCTATACCGTATTGGTGACAACAGATTATGGTTGTTCAAATACCGGCATGGTTAACGTAACGGTCGAGGATTGCGATATCGATTTCAGCGGCAAAATCGCCTGGGAAAACGATGATGTAAGCGGCGTAAAAGACGCTACCGTCAACCTCACCGGATCGGCCAGCGGGAGCGACGTGACGGATGTCAATGGCGAGTTTTCGATCATGACAAGTGTGTCCAGCGGCAGTTTCACGCTCAAGCCGGTTAAAAATACGAACAAACTCAACGGCGTGACCACAGCCGACGCCTCAGCCATCCAGCAACACGTGGCGGCGATCCTCCCGATCACCGATCCCTACAAGCTGGTATGCGCCGACGTGAACAAAAGCAATTCGGTCTCCTCGCTCGACGCTTCCATCATCGTACAGGCCGTCCTCGGCAACCCGGCTGCGCTCAGCCAGATTAAGACTTCCTGGCGCTTTGTGCCGTCAGTTACGCATTGCAGGATCCGCCCTGGGGTTTCCCCGAACAGCGCACGTACACGGCGATCACCACGAGCCAGACCAACCAGGATTTTATCGGTATGAAAACCGGCGACGTAACGGGCAGCGCCAACCCGGCCAACCTGGTCGCCCTTGAACCCCTGGTGCTGCGCGCCGACGACCGGACGCTGAACAGCGGCGAGCAGATCAGCGTTGCCTTTACCGCAGACCATAAGGACGATATTGCAGCGTTTCAATACGGGTTGCGTTTCGACCCGCTGTTACTCGAGTTCGTCGGTGTCGAGCCATTGGCGGCACTTCCTTTGACAACCGACAATTTTGGACTGTTCAACCTGGCTGACGGCGAGATCCGGGTAGCCTGGGCGCAGGCCACGGGTGTGGATATCGAAGCCCCGGCGCCGGTGTTTCAGGTACACTTTAAGGCCCTGGCGTCCGATGTTTTGTTGAGCGACGTGTTACAATCCGATCCGGGGATACTGCCGGGTCTGGCGTACACAGGCGCGCTGGAAGAAATGGCGGTGGACCTGCAATTTGGCCTCGTTACGGGCACAAACACACCAGGAACATCGGATTTTGCCTTGCTGCAGAACCGGCCCAATCCGTTCAGCGGCACGACGGCAATTGCTTTTGTATTGCCGGAAACTTGCGAGGCGCAGTTGCGGGTTTTGATGTGTCAGGAAAAATGTTGGCAGAGCGAAAAGGGCAATATCCGGCGGGTCGGAGCGAAGAAACATTTGATTTGGAAGGCGCGACGGGCGTGTTGTGGTACGAATTGACGACACCATTTGGGGTGCTGGCGCGGAAGATGGCGGCGGTCCAATAAAAACACGACCTGCATTTCCCCTTTATGGTTACCGGTCATCGAAGTCTGTGCGCTTCGGTGGCCGGTTTTGTCATCTGAGCTATACCTCCCGCAGCCAATCGGGTACTCCAATACGATTTTTCTCCCGTTTCTTTCGTTTTTTCGCACCGGATTACACAAACAGATGTCTTTTCGCCATGACCGAAACCCTGCTCTCCACTGCTCCCGCCGCTATTCCGCTCACGGTGAACGGCCACACCTTCTGCATGGTATCCGTGCAAGGCGGCACATTCACGATGGGTACCAAAAAAGATGACCCGGATAACTATGGCGACGAGCATCCGGACCATGATGTGCGCGTCCCGAATTTTTCTCTGGGGCAGTTCCCGGTGACGCAGGCGCTGTGGAAAGCGGTGATGGACGGCGAAAACCCTTCTTTTTTTAAGGGCGACACCCGCCCCGTGGAGCAGGTATCGTGGGAGGACTCGCAAGTTTTTCTCAACAAACTCAACCGGCTACTATCGGGCTGGAATTTCCGTTTGCCGACAGAAGCGGAGTGGGGAGTATGCGGCGCGAAGCCCCACCCCTGGGGAGGGCCGGGGCGGGGCATTGTACGCGGGCAGTAACCGCCTGGAAGCGGTGGGCTGGTGGGACGGCAACAGCCACGGCGAGACGAAACCGGTGGGTCTGAAACTGCCTAACGCGCTGGGTTTGTTCGATATGAGCGGCAATGTGTGGGAGTGGTGTGAGGACGACTGGCACGGTGACTACAATGGTGCGCCAACTGACGGACGGGCGTGGGTGGACAATCCGAGAGGCTCGTACCGCGTCCTGCGCGGCGGCTCGTGGTTCTACGGCGATCCGCAGGGCTGCCGGGTCGCCAACCGCACCGACGGCCTTCCGGGGCCCCGCTACTCCAGCGGGGGTTTCCGGCTCGCGGCTTCGCCTTCCAGTTCAGTGGCTGGTCAGGCCGGCAGGTAGCGAGCGGCAAGCGGACGCTGCCGCGAGCGGTTTGATTCCAGTGAGACGCTGAAGGGGCTTTGGGATTGCAGGCTTCTGGAAATCGACAAGCCCCTTCAGCGTCTCACTATCGCGTAATATTTTTTTTCGCCGCGCTTGGTGTTGTCACCAAGCGCAAACGTACAGCACGATCATTCCTTTCGACTTAACCCTCTCCCATCATGCGTTTCGATTTTCAAAACAGGTACCTCGATCTGTATTTCACCACAGCGACGGTCAAGGATTGGAAACACCTGCCGAAACCTGATCCATACAAGCAGATCATTACCAATTCGATGGCGTTTCTGGCTTCGGAAGGCAGCGTATGGATTTATGCCTTCGTCATCATGCCGAATCATTTCCATTGGATATAGCAGATGCGGGGGAATACCTCGTTGCCGCACGTCCAGCAGCGCCTGATGAAGTTCGTGGCACAACAAATCAAGTTCGATTTGGCGGATCATCACCCGCAGGTGCTGGAACGCTTCAAGTCAGACCGGAGAGACCGGCAATACCAGTTTTTCAAAGAAAAACCGCTGTCTGTCGCCTTGTATACGGAGGAGGTAGTTTGGCAAAAAATGGAGTACATACACCGGAACCCGGTGCAGCCGAAATGGGGATTGGCGGAAAAGCCTGAAGCCTATGTCTATTCATCGGCCGCGTTTTATACCCGAAAAGACCTGAGGTGGTCGTTTTTGACGCACTTTTGGTATGGGGACGACTGGCTGGACGTCGACGAATAATGTACGGGGGAGTGCGGGTGGGGATAAATCGTGCTGTACGTTTGCGCTTGGTGACCAAGCGCGGCAAGCGCGACCAACGTGCGTTGTGACAACACCAAGCGCGCACAGCGGTTTGCCAAATACCGCGAAATCGAGGAGAATTATCACTCGGGCACCTGGGACGAAGCGTATTGCCAGCGAAAAGTGCTGCCCCTGCTTGCTTTTACACAACACGCAGAGACTTTGGCGTGGAGAAAAAAGATAATTTTGCCCGAACACTCGCCGGACGATTTTGATTCGTCGGACGAATTGAAAAAATAGGACAGCTCTCATAAAGGCTCGAACCGCGTGCTGCGCGGCGGCTCGTGGAACAACAATTCCGACAACTGCCGGGTCGCCAACCGCAACAACGACAATCCGGAGAACCGCAACAACAACAGGGGTTTCCGGCTCGCGGCTTCGCCTTCCAGCTCACGGGCATGGTCGCGGAGGCGACCGCCACTGAACAGAGGGACTGTCCTGCTCCCGGCTGCGGCCGGGACGAATAGTTTTCACAGGCGGCAGGGCAAGTAGTTCCGATCGAACGTTCTGCCGCTTTTTTTTGACCTGAAGCACAAAATGGAAAAACCTGAAAGCATCCAAGACCTCCTCCGGCCGCTCACGAAGTTCACCGACTGGGCTTCCTTCCTGCAATCGGGTACACGCAACGCTTTCCTGAGCGATGCGAACGGCCATGTGCTCGCCCTCGACCTGCACCCGGAAGGTGCCGCCGCGCTCGACCTGTCGCCTTACGCCCTGCCTGCCTTGCGCTGGCTCAACGTAAGTGAAAACGAAAAACTGCAAACGCTCGCACTGCCCGCTTCCCTGCCCGAACTCGTGCACCTCGACGCGAGCCAATGCGCCCTCACCAAAATTGACATCCCAGCCGACGCTTTTTCGCGGCAGTTTCTGGGAGAAATGCCCCGCACGGTCCCCTCGCTTTATTTGCAAAAAAACAAACTGCGCAAGGTGGATTTTAAAGGCAGATGTCCGGGGCTGGAGTTGCTGGATTTGAGCGGGAATGAGTTGGATGAACTGGATGTTTTGATAGATTGTACACATCTTCGGTATTTGTACCTGAACGATAATCAACTGGAGCGACTTCACTTCAGGAATATTCCGCCTCTGCTGGAAATCCTGCATTTAAAAGGAAACCGACTGGAAAATCTCCCGCCGGCAATAGAAGAAATCAAGACCCTCACAACCTTGTATTTGTACGGTAATCCGTTGTCGGCATTGCCCAAAGAAGTAATCGCAAGTGGCGAAAGGGACAACTCGCGCGATTCTGTTTTTGCTTTTTACGAAGGCCAACAAAAAAGCGAGGGCCGCCTGATACCCCTGCTTGAGGCCAAAATGGTTCTGGTCGGGAACGGCGAGGTCGGAAAATCTTCTATCCGCATCAGATTGATTAATGAAAAAGCGCCACTACCGGACAAATATGACCGTACTCCGGCATTGAAATCGCCCCCTCCCCGTCACAAAACTTGAGAAAGCGGAAACGGGTCTTTCAGAACCCATTGATTTCCACCTGAACATCTGGGATTTCGGCGGTCAAGGCAGATACCGCGAAAATACAGCAGTTTTCTGCAGCCGCAAGTCGCTGTACCTGTTTGTGACGGCCACGGACGACAAGCCGGGAAAGGATGATTACGTCAACTTCGAGTACTGGCTTTCTATGGTTAATGCATTTGGCTACGACGAGGACAGCGCGCGTCATTGTCCCGTGTTGTATGTGATGAACAAAATAGATTTGGTGCGGGATGGCAAGTTGCCCAAAGGGGCTGACTACATTCGGGAAACCGATATGCACGAACAATTTCCCAACATCCAGAATTTTTTGAAAATCAGTTGTTTGTCTCTGGAAAAATTTGAAGACCTGAAGGCCGATATTCGCACAAACCTGAAAGAAATAAGCCCGGATATTTTCACGAACAAATACCCGGAGCATTGGATGGCCGCAAAAGCACGGCTGGATGCCATGAAACCCAAAATGGGAGCCGCTGCCGTAACAGGCGAGGAAAGCGGCAACTACATGGCTTATGAAGCTTACGAAAAAATGTGTTCGGAAAAACCATTTGAGTTGAACCCCAATGAAGCCAAGCAATGGTTGGTCATTCTGGACCGCATCGGTTCGGTGATTTACCTCGAAAAACACCCGCTGCTGAGCCATTGGGTCATTCTGAACCCCAACTGGATAAAGGAGAGTATCGTCAAGGCCGTGGATTCGAAGCACATCAAGCGAGGCATTCTGACTGAAGACCTGTTCGAAGTCATCTGGCCGCAAGAACAACACCGATGAGCACCGGATTTTTATTTCATTCATGCTGGCCTACAAACTGTGCTTCTAGCGAAAAGACCAGTTTGGAAACACGGAGTACGTCATTCCGGGTTTGCTGCCCGAGGCGTGGCCTGCGCTGGACAACTTTTTTGCAAAACCGGATTTTCACCTGAAACTTGCCTACGAGCCGTTCATCCCCCCGGCACGGTCAACAAACTGATGGTCAAATTTGCATACCCGGCAGCAGGAAACCCGGCACGGGCTGCCGGATGGGAAGCATGATTTGGCCCGGCAAATGTCCGTTTCCGTGTTCAACGACCTGATGTGGAAAAACAACCTCATCGTGCATGCGACGGGCACCGACACTTACGCGCATATTTACGAACGCTGGGAGGACAAAAGCGTGTACCTCGACCTGTACGGGCGGCGGGCGCCGGAGGAGGTATATGCCCACCTGAGCGATATGCTGGAGCCAAGAGGCCACTGCCCTGAAAGAGACGCGCTACATGGTCAAACTGGGCTTTGAGGCCTGGGGCAAAAACGAAAAGCGCAAAACCGACTGGGAACGGCTCAAATATGTTCCCAACTTTTTTACATCACCCATCCAACACGACGGCAGCACGAAAAAAACTAAAATTTTTGTCTCGTATGCCCACTCCGACGGAGAGGACTTCAAAGACAAACTGGGACACCACCTCTCCGCTTTGCGCAATCAGGACATCATCGCCGATTGGAACGACCGCAACATACGGCAGGCGAATGGGACGCGCAAATCACACCAGGCGATGGAAGATGCGGATATTTTTTCTGCTGCTGATTACGCCGGGTTTCCTCGCTTCCAAGTACATCAGCTCCAAAGAACTGACCACGGCTTACCAAAAATACAAGGACGGAGCAGCCAAGATATTTCCCGTCATTTGTGATTTCTGCGACTGGGAGTTGCAGCCCGTCACCGACAATGATTACGAGGTGCATCCCGTTTTGAAAAAAACAATGAAAGTTTGGATAGGCAAATTCCAGTCTTTTCCTAAAGATGGGGCGCCCATTGTTGACCGCGATAAGTGGCAAAGCGAAAACCAGGCTTTCAAAAGCGTCATGGACAGCCTGAAAAAGAAGTGCTTTGATCCACAAAAAAAACGCTTGCCATGCTCACCGAAACCCTCCTCTCCACCGCCCCCACCCCATACCGCTCAGCCTCGGCGGCCATACCTTCCACATGGTACCTGTGCAGGCCGGCGAGTTCGACATGGGCGACGAGGTGGGCGACTTGTGGGACGCCTGCCGCCCGGTACACCGGGTACGGCTCGACGGTTTTGCATCGGCCAGGTCTCCGGTGACGCGCGCCCTGTGGAAAGCGGTGATGGACGGCGAAAACCCTTCCTATTTCAAAGGCGACACCCGCCCCGCGGAGCGGGTATCGTGGGAGGACATTGATAAAAACTTCCTGCCCGAACTGAACAAAAGATTGCCGGGCTGGAATTTCCGTTTGCCGACGGAGGCGGAGTGGGAATATGCGGCGCGAGGGGGTGGGACATTATTCGCGGGCAGCGACCGGCTGAAGGCGGTGGGCTGGTGGGACGGCAACAGCCACGGCGAGACGAAACCGGTGGGTCTGAAACTGCCTAACGCGCTGGGTTTGTTCGATATGAGCGGCAATGTGTGGGAATGGTGCGATGACTGGTTCGATGAAAAATTTTACGAAAAGTGCTTGAAAAAAGGGATGGATTTGAATCCACGCAACGTCGAAGAAACTCGTCCGCGTCCTGCGCAGCGGCTCGTGGTTCATCAATCCCGAGATCTGCCAGGTCGCCTCCGCTACTTCGACTTTCCGGTGCGCCGCCACCTCAGGGGTTTCCGGCTCGCGGCTTCGCCTTCCGGTTCCGTGGCCGGCCCGTGAGCAAACTGGCCGGCAGGTAGCGAGCGGCAGCGTCCGCTTGCCGCATGGCAGGCTGCGGAGCGATGCCTGCCTGCGGGAAGAGGCGGCTGCAGCGAGCGGTTTGATTCCAGTGAGACGCTGAAGGGGCTTACCGATTTACAGGAGCCTGCAATCTCAAAGCCCCTTCAGCGTCTCACTATCTTCAAAAACTTAATGTCAAACCACTGCGGATTTACAAGTTTATTGGTACGTTTGCTGTACATTTTAATCCGTTATCCGTATATCTTTAATCTTATGAGTGAAAGCGGCATCTGAACGCTGCGCGTTTTTTGTTTTCCGGCTTCCACACTTCTGCCGGTTTGTGACGCGCCTTCCTCACCTTTTTTTCGCGCCCTTTTCCCGATCGGCATTTACGCAATGATGCTGAAGGCCACCCTTTTTATCTTGAAATCTGAACGCCGCTTTGCTGCCTTCCCCCGTTGATCTTGTTGTTTCGTTTTGTAAATAAATTAGCATATCAACCACAACGATCGGTTTTGTATTGCCGGAAGCCTGCGAGGCGCAATTGCGCGTGTTCGACGTGTCAGGGCGACTGGTAGCAGAACGCGCCGCGCAGTACCCGTCAGGCGGGCAGGAAGAAATGTTTGATTTGAAAGGAGCGACGGGCGTGTTGTATTACGAACTGACGACGCCGTTCGGTACCCTGAGCAAGCGGATGCTGTTGACAGAGAAATAAATTACAGCAAAGAGGTTGTTCATGAATGGACATGAGTCATCCCGAATTTTGCGCAGGCACTAGAGTTGTTGCGGCTTGATAATCAATTAGTTAGGCCAAGTTGCAAGCTGCGGGTTCTTTTATCGGTACTGTCCCGATTTGAGTTAATCATTCATCAGATGACTACAGTCATCAGATGAATAAGCGAGTGGCCTGATGGATTTATTAACAGACACTGATTTTCAATCAGTTATATCGCAACAACTCTATTGTGTTACCCGCAGAAATGCGCAGAATATTGCCAAATTTGCGGCAATCTGCGGTTTTTTTCTGCGGGTATCTGCGGGAAATAAATTCGGGATGACTCATATGTCACTTCGATCGCGGCTGGTATTAAGATGCACCTCCCACACCGTTTTACCCTGAGAAAAGTGGTTGGGGAAGTCGCACAGGACATTAGCCATCAGATGACGTAGTAACGCGCAATTTTCGTAAAAAGCACTTTTCTTTAGGAATAATTATACTTAAAGTATGCATGCATAACAAATGTGATTGATCTTTAGGGCTGTTTTTTTGACCGCTATAAATATTTAATCAACACATTTATCCGTCTTATGAAAAAGGTTTTCCCGTTTTTATGCTTTTACATTTATTCTAACACTCCTTGCAACCGGCATATTTGCACAAAGCAAGAGTTGGCTGGTAAAAATGCAAGACCCGGACGTCAATTTCTGGGAGCTGCAAAAAGAATTCAACGACTACTGGAAAGACCGCACCGACTACAAAGGCAACGGCTATAAAGTGTTCAAACGTTGGGAGTATATCAATGAAACACGTGTATTGCCGGATGGAAAACTGCTGCCGGCGGATCACGTCCTGAAAGAATATGAGAAGTACATGGCAGAAGCCGCACAGCTCAAATCGGCTTCGGGCGCCTGGACTATCGTTGGGCCGACAACCTATCCAACGAATAGCACGGGCCAGCCTACCGGCAAAGGAAGGGTAAATGTCATCGCTTTCCATCCAACCGATGTCAATACGCTGTTTATCGGCGCACCTTCGGGCGGTATTTGGAAAGCGTCAACGGCGGCGTCAATTGGACCAACCTTTCCGCCAATATTCCTATCTCGGAGTATCAGCGATCCTTATAAATCCTTCCAATCCGGATATTATTTACATAGGTACCGGCGACCGGGATTCAGATGACGCACCGGGAGTTGGCGTTTACAAATCCGCAGACGGAGGCGTTTCCTGGTTCCCATGAATGTAGGCATGGGCAATGTCACCGTGTGTATGCTGCTGATGCATCCTTCTGATCCGAATACCATGCTCGCCGCTACCTATCCCGGCATTTTTAAAACTACGAACGGAGGTGTTACCTGGACGCAAACCCAGGCCGGCGACTTCAGGGATATCAAATTCAAACCCGGCGACCCCGATGTCGTGTATGCCACCAGAATCACGACACCGGCACAATATTATCGGTCTGCCGATAATGGCACTACCTGGGGCCAGGTCACCACGCCCGTTTCCGGTGTCGGTTCCCGCATGGTCATCGGTGTTTCACCGGCCAATGCAGACTATGTATACCTGGTTCAGATTAAAAGTTCGGACGCGAATTTTAAAGCCTTGCTCCGGTCTGATGACAGTGGGCTTACCTTTTACAGAACAGTCGAACTCCCCAAATATTTTCGATTATGCTTGCGATGGAAGTGGTACTGCCAGTCAGGCGTCGTACGATCTGATTATCGACGTCGACCGTACCAATGCCGAAATTGTCTATGTCGGCTCTATCAACAGCTGGAAAGTACCAATGGCGGGGTAAACTGGGAGCCCGGTCAGCAACTGGGTAGGCAGCACCTTTTCTCCTGGAAACCCGGATTTAATTGTGCCGCATCTGTGCACGCCGACCACCACTGGTACGAGTGGTCGCCGTTGCACAGCCCTGCAAGGTTATCCCTGGGCCACGACGGCGGATTGCGTATACCGCCGACGGCGGCACAACCTGGACAGACATCACCACCGACCTGGCTATCGGTCAGGTGTATAAAGTCGGTCAAAGCGCGCAGACAGCGAATAATATTATCGCAGGCTTTCAGGACAACGGGGTTTCGGCAACCAGCAACGGAGTCAGCTTTACCACTGTCGGGGGAGGCGATGGCGGCGAGTGTGCCATTAATTACACCAACTCCAATTTTTGTTACAGGGAGTCACAGATAGGCAATTTGTCGCGTTCGTCAGCCGGTCTTTTTCAGTTCTTATTCCAATATTATTTCCGCTATTAACGATCAGGCGGCATTTATTGCACCATACATGCTCCACAAGACCAATCCGGGTACCATGTTTTTTGGGCGGAAAAATGTATGGCGCAGCACAAAATGTCGATGCCATTCCATCCGGTTCGGTGACCTGGGAGGTCATCAGTGCGTTTGCCGCAGGCACAACCATCAGGGTCGTGGAGCAGTCTCCGGCAAACCTGAATATCGTATATATTTCCAGAGGGGTCCGGTTCAGGTCTGCGCTGTACCGGTCGGACACGCCAACGCCGCCGCCAATGCTGTGGTTTGGAACGCCATAACCAAGCCCGGCGGACTAACGGTGACCGATATTAAAGCGCACCCGTCGATGAAAATATTGTATTTGCCACTGCCAGTATGCAGGTTTTCAAATCCACAAACAAGGGCATAACATGGGCAGACATCACCGGTAACCTGCCAGCACTGTTTGTCAATTTTTGGTGCTCGACAAGGACGCCAACGAAGGTATCTATATCGGCAACCAAACCGGCGTATGGTACAAAGATGCCACCATTGCGGAGTGGGTACTGTTCAGTTCCGGGTTGCCGCCGGTGGATGTGCGGGAGTTGGAAATCTACTACGATGCCAACCCCGACAACAGCCGGATTACCGCAGCCACCTATGGCCGCGGGATTTGGCAAAGCGACCTGATTGAAGTCAATGTCATCAATTCGTCCAATTTGGTCGCAACATCCATCAGCACTACCCAAATTGACCTCTCCTGGACGCTCAATGCATCGGGTGACAACGTACTCATTGCCACTTCTCCAACCACCATCTTCGGTGTACCGACCGACGGTACGGCATATACCGCCGGCAATACCCTGCCGGGTGGCGGAACGGTCATTTATGTTGGCAACCTGGTTAACTTTAACCATACCGGATTGAGCCCGGCACCAACTACTGCTACAAAATTTGGGTCTGTCAACGGCAGCAATCAATATTCGGCAGGCTTGCCGCCTGTTTGCGCCAGCACGTTCTCGCACAACTGGACGGGTAATGTCAATACCGACTGGTTCAATACCGGAAACTGGGGCCCTGGTACCGTGCCGACGACCCTGGATGGCGCGTATTTCCCGGCCGGACGCCCCAACTACCCACTGATTGACGCCGCCGGCGCTACCTGTAACCACCTGACGATCGAATCCGGCGCCTCGGTAAGCATGCATAATTCAACATCCTACATTCTTCGGGTTTCGGGAAACTGGACGAACGACGGGACGTTTAATCGCGGTGTCGGTACGGTTGAATTCAATGGAACCAACGCACTTCAAAAAATTACAGGAACATCATCAACTGACTTTTATGTCCTGCGGGTGGACAAGGGATCTGACGACAATATCCTGGATGCGATAGCGCAGATTACTTTAAATGCGGCGGTAGACGCCCCACTCGCCTTGATATCGGGAACGTTCCGGCTGTCGAATGCTGCGAGTACAATCACCGCTATTACAGCAAACGGCCAGTCTGCTGCCAACGCATTGGGTTTCAACAAACGTATTTGGTTAGCGCCGGCACCTTGAATATAAATTCACGCTGGAGAATCAACCAAGGCGAGTTGAGAATAACAGGTGGTACGGTGAATATCGGCAATGCCAACAATATGGAAGTTGATTATCTTAACTTCCGAGCGATTATCCTCGAAGGAGGGGCGCTGAATGTTTCCGCAGGATATGGGGCAATGCCTCTAACCAGAGCTCAACAGGTATTATCGCTATATCCGGAGGAACCATGACCGTGGGCGTATTCTCCAACGGTTTTGCAAGAGGTATGCTGGAGGCCGGCCCGAACTGCATTTTTTTTCAGCAAGTGGCGGTACTATAGTAATTCAACGGAGCAACGGCCATACGCAACAGTACCTTAATCAATCAACGATTTCATCGGTTACCGGAGGTTTATTGCAAATTGGAAATGCCGCTACCCCCCTCAAATCAAACGGTCCGAATCAACAGCACCGTCCCGGTGTACAACCTGACGGTAAATGCAACCAACTCGCCGACAGCGCAATTGCTTACCAATGGCTTAACTGTACTAAATAACCTGACCATTTCAGGGGGTACGTTGAATGCCAACAACCTGAACCTGAATGTCGGCGGGCATTGGACCAACAACGGCGCGTTCACCCCGGGCACAGGAACGGTCACCTTTGACGGAATGGGAAATCAAAATCTCGGCGGCGGCCATGCACCCTCATTCAACAATCTCACGCTCAATCATGCCAACGGGCTTACGCTGAGCGGCGGAGTTGATGCAACCGTAAATGCAACACTTACGCTGACGTCCGGTGTCATGGCCACCGGCGGCAATAAACTCATCATACCTGCAACAGGCGCTGTTGCCAGAACCTCCGGCCATATTTTTTGGCCAACTGCAAAAACATGTGGCCAGCGGCTCGAAGCATCAGCCGTACCTTCGAAATCGGTGATGCAGCGGCCGCTAACTACACGCCCGCTACAGTTACCTTTGAATCCGTCTCTACGCCCGGCAACGTGATAGCACAGTCCGTTTCGGGCGATCACCCGCAGATTGGGTCCGCGACACTCAATGCTTCCGAGGTGTCAACCGCTATTGGTTGCTGACCAACAGCGGAACCGCCTTTACTACATACGATGCTGTATTTAACTTTCTGACTGCCGACGTAGATCCTGCCGTCAATACTTCAACCCTGGTTTGTGGAAAGTATGATGCGCCAAACTGGACCTATCCAACCATTGGAGCCAGAACGGCGAATAGTACGGAGATTACAGGTGTTGCCGCCTTCAGTGGTTTTCAACTGGCGGAACCTGCATGTACAGCGCCGGACGTCCCGGGGCTGGCCGCTACGGTCAATCCAACCTGTGCAGGTCAGCCAACCAACTTAAGTATTGCCACAGGCAATTTGAATGGAGCAGCCGACTGGCAGTGGTATTCGGGTGCTTGTGGTGGCACGCCCGTTGGAACGGGGTCAAGTGTGAACGTTTCGCCTGCCGGCACTACTACATACTTTGCAAGGGGCGAAGGCGGCTGTGTCGTTACGCCCGGTTGCGGAAGTATTTCCATTACCGTGAATGCAAACCCGATTGTCGCACCGTCGCCGTCACCGGCGTCGGTTTGTGTCGGCAGCATCCTCAATATAAGTGGGAATGCCGGCGGCTCGGGCAACTATACGGCAAACAGCTGGAGTTGCTCGGGATGCAGCGGTCTGGTCGCGCTCAGCAATGTCGGCACGCCTACGCTTCAGGTAGACGCTGTTGGTGGTGCGCCCGGCTCGGCCACGCTCACCTACCAGGTTACGGATGATAACGGCTGCACCGCTTCTGCCACCGTAGCGCTCACCATTAATGCACGGCCGGTACCGACGTTCACCGCATCCCCCGGCGCCAGTGTTTGTGTGAATACAGGTGTCACTTATACTACCCAGTCGGGGCAATCCAATTATGTGTGGAGTGTGCCGGGCACGGCGGGAGTGGACTACACCATCACCTCAGGTGGCATCGGCAGCACGGACAATACCGTCACCTTGCAATGGCTGACTTCGGGCGGCAAAACAGTGACGGTTAATTATACCAATGCGAACGGCTGCTCGGGTGCCAGCCCGGCGTCAAATACCACCACGGTGAGTGCGTTGCCGACGATATCCAACGCAGGGAGCAACCAAACCATTTGCGCAAATGGCAACGCGCACTTTCTGCCAATACTCCCGTGGTAGGTACAGGTCTCTGGAGTGTGGTCAGTGGACCGAGTACAAGTCTCAGCCAGTTTGGCAACGCATCTCTTCCTTCCGTGAATTTCGTGCCGGCAGGCGGCCGGGCGCCTACCTGATTCGCTGGACCATTTCCAACCCGCCCCTGTGCTGCTTCGACCAGTGAACTGACGGTTACGGTAGTGGCGACACCAACATTTGCCAATGCCGGTTCTGCCCAATCGATTTGTGCAAACAGAGCGCAACGATGGCGGCCACACGCCGGTCGTAGGCACGGGTACCTGGAGCATATCGGCTGGTCCTAACTTCTTCTTCGAGCCAGTTCAGCAATGTCAACAACCCTGGCGGCTATGTTCACCCCGACTACATCGGGCGTTTATTTATTGGCGTGGAGCATCACCAACCCGCCTTGCGCGCCATCGGTAGATGCTGTAACGATTACGGTGAACGCCCTGCCGGCCACGCCGACAATCACGCCCGACGGTCCGACGACGTTCTGCGCCGGTGGCAGTGTGCAGTTGACAAGTTCTGCCGCGGATGCCTATTTGTGGAGCAATTCAGAGATGACGCAAAGCATTGTGGTGACGACAAACGGTTCGTACACGGTTCAGATAACGGACGTCAACGGCTGCACGGCCACATCAGCGCCGACAGCAGTAACGGTGAACGCCCTGCCTGCCACGCCGACGATCACGCCCGACGGTCCGACGACGTTCTGCGCCGATGGCAGTGTGCAGTTGGACGAGTTCGGTTGCAAGATGCGTATTTGTGGAGCAATTCAGAGATGACGCAAAGCATTGTGGTGACGACAAACGGTTCGTACACGGTTCAGATAACGGACGTCAACGGCTGCACGGCCACATCAGCGCCGACAGCAGTAACGGTGAACGCCCTGCCTGCCACGCCGACGATCACGCCCGACGGCCCGACAACGTTCTGCGCCGGCGGCAGCGTGCAGTTGACAAGTTCGGTTGCAAATGCGTATTTGTGGAGCAATTCAGAGATGACGCAAAGCATTGTGGTGACGACAAACGGTTCGTACACGGTTCAGATAACGGACGTCAACGGCTGCACGGCCACATCAGCGCCGACAGCAGTAACGGTGAACGCCCTGCCTGCCACGCCGACGATCACGCCCGACGGCCCGACAACGTTCTGCGCCGGCGGCAGCGTGCAGTTGACAAGTTCTGCCGCGGATGCCTATTTGTGGAGCAATTCAGAGATGACGCAAAGCATTGAGGTGACGACAAACGGTTCGTACACGGTTCAGATAACGGACGTCAACGGCTGCACGGCCACATCAGCGCCGACAGCAGTAACGATGAACGCCCGCCTGCCACGCCGACGATCACGCCCGACGGCCCGACAACGTTCTGCGCCGGCGGCAGCTGCAGTTGACAAGTTCGGCAGCGGATGCCTATCTGTGGAGCAATTCAGAGATGACGCAAAGCATTACGGTGACGACAAGTGGTTCGTACACGGTTCAGATAACGGACGTCAACGGCTGCACGGCCACATCAGCGCCGACAGCAGTAACGGTGAACGCCCTGCCCACGCCGACGATCACGCCCGACGGCCCGACGACGTTCTGCGCCGGCGGCAGCGTGCAGCGTTGACAAGTCCGGCAGCGGATGCCTATCTGTGGAGCAATTCAGAGATGACGCAAAGCATTGTGGTGACGACAAACGGTTCGTACACGGTTCAGATAACGGACGTCAACGGCTGCACGGCCACTTCAGCGCCGACAGCAGTAACGGTGAACGCCCTGCCTGTAGCAAACGCCGGATCTGGCACCGACGAATGCGACTTAGAACTGACGCTTGCCGCCGTACCAAGCGTGGGCACAGGTACCTGGACATACACAGGTCCGGGTACAGCGATGTTTGCGCCTGATGCCAATGACCCGGCGGCGGTAGCGACGGTAACGGCGTTCGGGGTCTATATGTTTACGTGGACGGAAGTAAACGGGGCATGCACGGACGACGAGACGGTGTCGGTAAACTTCAATGCTCCCCCTGCCGTCACCCTCAACGACCCGGCAGACGTTTGCCTGACCGGCGCTGACATGAACTTTACCGGCACGCCAACAGATGCCAACGGTTCATTCACGACGACGGCAGGTGCAGGATTTACGGATAACGGAAATGGCACAGCGGTACTGGATGTGAGCGCGGCAGGGATAGGCACATACGATGACATATACCTATACCGACGGCAACGGATGTATGGCATCGCAAACGGTGAGCGTATCGGTTACCTCCTGCGCACTCAACTTCACCGGCCGTGTCATTTGGGAAGCCGATCACCTGACCACCATGACTGGTGTTAAGGACGCAACGACGACCCTTAGTGGCGACGACAACGATACCGATATCACGAATGTGACGGGCGATTATTCACTGGATGCTGCCATGGGTACAGAGTTTGAGATCAAGCCGGTCAAAAACAAGCCGATGCCGTTTGCAATCAACGGCCTGACCGCAGGGGATGCCTCCCGGGTACAACAGCACGTGATCGGGGCATTCCCCTTCACCGATCCGTACAAACTGATTGCGGCAGATGTCAACAAGTCCAATTCAGTGACGGCGCAGGACGCCAGTCTGGTTTCGCAAGCCGTTCTTGGCAACCCGATCGCGCAGGGTTTTTTCATCAACACGACCTGGCGCTTTGTGCCGAAAGCCTATGTGTTCCCGAATCCGGCAAGTCCATGGGGATTCCCGGAAAAGATTGTGCTGACCGGCGTGAGCGGTTCGCTGACCGACCTGGATTTCATCGGTGCAAAGTTGGGTGATGTGAACAACACGGCCAATCCGGCCAACCTGGTACCCACCACGCCGCCCAACCTGATCTGGAAAGTACAGGACCGGGTGCTGGAACAGGATGCGGAATTTGTTACAGAATTCAGCGCATACAATTTCGATGCCCTGCTGGCCTTGCAATTCGGCCTGAACTTCGATCCGTCAAAACTCCAGTTGCTGGGTATTGAAACGATTGCCGGCAGTCCGATGGACGTGGGCAACTTTGGTACCTACAATGCGGCGGGAGGCGAGGTTCGCGCCCTGCTGGCCATGGCCCAGACGCTGTCGGTGCCTGATGGAACGCCGGTTTTCCGCCTGAAATTCAAGGTGTTGGACGACGAAATGAAGCTGAGTGAGGTACTGTATCTGGATGAATCGGTATTGCCGGGCATTGCCTACAACAGCGCGTTTGCGGAGTCGGGTGTGGAGATGATTTTCCTGACATCTACCGGAACAGGCGACCCGAATGGAGGCAGTGGTTTGTACTTATTCCAAAACCGGCCCAATCCGTTCAGCGGTACTACAACGATCGGTTTTGTATTGCCGGAAGCCTGCGAAGCGCAATTGCGCGTGTTCGACGTGTCGGGGCGACTGGTAGCAGAACGCGCCGCGCAGTACCCGGCAGGCAAGCAGGAAGAAATGTTTGATTTGAAAGGAGTTACGGGCGTTTTGTACTATGAACTGATTACGCCGTTCGGCACCCTGAGCAAGCGGATGCTGTTGACGGGAAAATAGATTTCAGCAAAGAGGTTGATTCATGAATGGAGCGCCTCCCGGACATCGCGTCCGGGAGGCGTTCTGGTAAAGAGGATGCAGTTCACGTCGTCGTTTTCCCGGTTCACTCCAGTGTGCAGGGTATTTTACTGATTTTCATTTGAGTGGAAGGGTTTCAGTCCTGTACATTACGCTCATACAAAGGGCGCCGATGAATTGTTCCGGCGTCCGGGCGTAAAAATAGTTGGTTACAGGGCAGGCGTGTGCACGGCGACGCGCGGCGCCTGCCTGATTTCCTCACCACCAAAGCTGAGTTATGCCAGGGAAAAAGAAAATAACTGCCATGTACTCCAATCCTGCTGCCTGGTGGAGTACCCTGCCGGGCTACTGGAAAAAGGCCTTTAATGAAGCTATTCTGGGTCGGGAGGCAACGGAACAACCGCCTCAGGAAGATGTCATGAAGAACCTGCAAAACATCAGTGTTCTGCGCTTCTCCGGACCGAATGCGCCTTTTCCCAATATGCGCCTCTTGGGTATTCGCTGTTTGAGAGGGTGATTCCGGTATACAAACGATTTTGTCGCGACAAACAATTGCGCCCCGCTATACCATATAACTTTTCAAAACAGTTGTTTTGAATTATGTAAAAGTATTGTTATATTTAAGTGTTTGTATGATAGGTGTTTTAATGTATTCTTTTTCGACGAAAATAAACTTGTCTAAAGCATTGATAGTCAAAATCTAATCCTTAGAATGGCCTTAGAATGGTAAACTTAACCTTTGTTATTCGCACTAATTTATAGGCTTGGCTTTATGTTTGCCAATGATTTCTACATTTTTAATCGCTTTATAAACCTTATGGGTGAGGAATGCTTTTGAAGCATTTGCAATGCAATTAATTTTCCAGCGTACGGCTATTCTCTCGCTCCATCATTAATTTATCCTGTTATTTTCCGATTGTAAGGTTATACCAATAACCGTTCGGTTTTTATGCCGATTCATATGCTTTTTTTAATCCATATCTCTGAAAGTTTAATTAGGTTTCCATGTTTATACATATACTTCCATATGTATTCCTTTGCTTGCTTACTATGGCCCTTGTTACAAGTGTCCAATGCCTCCTGTGGTGCAAGCAATTGAAAATATCCGCAAACCATTCCACGCGCCATTTCGCTGCTTCAGGCGATAAGGTATTACTATCCACAACTCTATCGGGCTTCCTGCCCTGCTGTACCAAGGTGCAGATATTGGCTATTCAGGCTGGTTTTTCCTGATGAATAGTGCTCTATGAACCTGATAATTTGATTATTCAATTTTCCTTATTTCTGTTTATCCATCCCCATCGGTTATGAAAAATAACTTCTACGCAATGTTTTTTGTGAAAAGCACTCAGTCCTCAATTCGGGGATTGTTGATTGCTGCCATTTTCACCCTGCTGTTGTCCTCGGCCGGACAGGCACAATGCGTCTTGCTGAATGACAATTTCGATGCGAACCCGGTTTTGGCAGCAGTCAACACCGATGGGGCATGGTACCCCGACCGCTACCGGCCTGCCGGTTTTGCGATGGATAATTTGGGTGGAGAAAACGTCCTGAAAATATCCATTGATGGCATCAACGATGGCGCCCTGAATCGCCCAAGTGGCCAGCAGGGTACTTTCTATAACACGCAGGGGCGAAAGATTAACCAGTGTGGGAAGTGTGTCACGTTGCTCAGAGGAGAAATTTATATTCCGTCAGACTGGGCAACGAAGCATCGGCGCACCGATATGTGGGCAACTACTTTTACAATTGCTGATGCAGCGTTGGATTATCCGATCATCGGTTTTGCAAATGTAGACGGCGTATCACCGACCCTTCGGTATTGGGATGGCTCCGGCCTCGGGGTCTGGGTAAATGTTGCCGGCCTGGTATACGATACCTGGATCACATTGGAGTCCTCTCTCTCAGGAGGTAACATTGTTTACAAAGTAAATAATGTAATAGTTGGTACTGTTCCTTCGGCCAGCTCTGTTTATTTCGGCAATATCATCATGCAGGCTTATAACTTTAACGACCCTGCGCTCCCGCTTGTGAATCAAAGTACCGACTCTTATGATGCATATTGGGATAATTTGTACACTTCAGGAAATACCGGAGCGAATATCGTACTGAATACCACCACGCTTGAGTCATTCTGCTCTTTGCAGGAAGCTATTAATGATGCCGGCACCCTGGCCGGGCATACGCTTCAACTGGAGGGGAACCTTACAGAGGATATTATCTCGCTCAACAAAGCCCTGACCATTGACGGTAATGGTAAAATCCTTACCTCAACTTCAATAAATTACGGCATTGAGGTATCTGTGGCAGGCGCCACGATCCAGGACCTGACGGTGGAAACGGCAGGCACTTTTGGTATTCATTCGACTTGCGGATCAGACAACCTCGCGCTCACTAATGTAACGGTAGACAATTGCGGCGGCACAGGTATCGCCCTGAACGGCTCTGACAATTGTGTGCTCACCAACATCACCTCCACCAATAATGGCGGCAACGGCGTTTCCATAACCAATTGTGACAACCTCACGATCAACGGCATAACCACCAGCGGGAATGCCTTTGGAGGCGGTTTCAACGCCGGTATCGGTTTGTTTACCAGCAGCAGTACCTGTCCGCCGGCCGGGATCAATGGATTTACGCTCACGGGCACTATAAGCATCGCCGAAAACGTAAAGGTTTATGCTCAAAAAGAAAATGCGGCTGATGTGATTACCGGCCTGAGCGGCAGCTCGATAGAATGGGCTGTGGGAACCAGTGCCACGGATCGCTCTTACTGGCCCGACAAAGCTACAGCCTATGCGGTAGTGGATGCACTCTTCGAGGCGCCCTACAACCTGCCGAACACCACCGTGTTTGTGGAGGAAGTCGCTACCGACAATCTTTATGTCGACGATGACCCCAACGGTGATGCCACACCGCCGATGTCGATCCAGACGGCCGTGAATTTTGCAGCTTCGGGCAAGACTGTCTTTGTTGAAGACGGCATCTTTAACGAAAGGATAACCGTCACTAAATCGCTGACTATCGACGGAAACGGCATGGCATCAACTGTACTGTATGGTACCGGTCTTCCTGCAGGCGCCAGCGGTATTACCATCAGTAGCGGTATTACCAATGTCACCATCCAGGACCTTGGCGTAACTGCATTTACGGGCAGCTCTCCGAACAGCACCGGAGGTATATATGCTGTCGGCGGCAATAATAACCTGACCCTCAAGCACCTCGACGTGAGCAATAACCCCAGTTGCTCCGGTATCTATATCGAGGGAAATGCAGGCGTCAGCGACGTTATGATCGACGACGTAAAATCACACGGGCACGGCAGCGGAGCCCGGGGCATAGTCATTTGGAACGGCTTGAAAAGTAATATTACCATCCAAAACTGCGAAGTGTACAGCAACAACTGCTGTGGCATCGAACTTCAGGATGGTACTGCCACAGGCGTCACGCTGTTTAACAACAACGTTCACGACAATGCCGACAGCGGCATTAGTCCCATTGGTCTGACCGGACCTGGCGCCAACCTGATCGACATGAATACGGTCACCAATAATGGCCGTTTTGGCATTGAGATCAAACTGCCCAACGGCTCAGGCGCCACCTCAGGCCCCGGCAGCATTGTTGTGCAAAACAACACGGTGACCCGTAACACCACCATTATCCCCGAAACACGTGACATCGCCGGTATTGCAGTGTATCGCCGCGGGTACGTCATCGGCAACAACAATGTCAATATTCCCACGGGCGTGGTGGTGCAGAACAACACGGTATCGGGCTACACGCAGCCGAGCAGCAGCGATGGCTTTGGTATCGTCATTGAAGGCACCAATCATACAGTTAGCGGTAATATAGTATCCGGCAACAATGTCGGGATTCAACAACAGGCCGGCCACCTGCCTTATGTGGAAAATACAGGAACCGACGGCGATCAGAGCAATCTGGCCGACCTGTATTTCGGGCGTGGCAACGCTCCGTTTACTTGCGGGAATACCATTAGCGGTAATACGTTAAGTAGTAATACGGTTAATACCCGCGATGTGGGCGCCGGCGTGAATACATTGGCAGGCGTTGTGAAAAATACCAACACAGGCGAGACATTCTGCTCCATCCAGGGGGCTAACGACGACTCCAATACACTCAATGGGCACTCGATCGAAGTGCCGGCAGGTACTTATGTGGAGAATGTAACTATTACCAAATCACTCAACATTCTCGGGCCAAATGCAGCAATCGACCCTAATACAGGTATCCGCGTAACGGAGGCTATTGTTAAACCGGCCGTCATAGCACTCGAGCCTGTAACAACCGGTGCAATCTTCCGCCTTGGAACTACCAGCCATATTGATGTGACCATTAAGGGTTTAACCATCGACGGTAGTAACCCTGCCTTAGGCGCAGGCCGTACCCTGAACGGCGTTGCCGTTCATACCGGCGCGGGCATAGTGAACAGCATCGGCTCCTTCGATGTCAATCCCGGTGGTCGTGATGTTAAAATGACCATTCAAAATAATATCATCAAAAACCTGGAACGCTACGGTGTGCTGGCCGATGGGGTCACACCTGCAGTAGCATTGGCCGGCACCGATGTCAGCCACAATAAAATTGACAACCTGCCCTCGGGTAACAACTTTGGAGGAGGCCGCGGCCGCGCCATTGCTTTTGAGGAAAACCATTACGGCAGCGCGACCTACAACGTCATTAGCCGTGTCAATGTAGGCTGGCAGGACGATAACTATTATCTCTCCTCGCCAGGTGCAGGCACTGTAGTGGACAACAATACCATTTCGACCTATCATCGCGGTATCTTCCATAATCTGCAATATTCGAACGCTACGGATGCCACTATCTCAAACAACAGTATTTCGGTAGAGACAAGCGGCGATTTCTCCGCTTCTACATCCAACTTCGGTGTGGAATTGGCTTCGATCCAGAGCGCAGTAGGAGCAACGGTCACAAATAATAACTCCGCAGGAAACGTCTATGGTATTTTGCTGTGGAACCTGCCGACGACAGCCGATATCACGGTTAGCGGCGGTACGCTCAGCAACAACACCTACGGTGTTTACGCCACCAACTACGACCCGCAATTTGCCGACGGCAGTGCCAGCCACGCCATTCTGAGCGGAGTGACGATCAATGGCGCCACCGCAGCAGGGGTTTACGTGGAAGACAATCCGCTTCATGCTACCAGCGCGACTTTCAACCTGACAGTTAATAACGACTGCGAGATCACAGGTACCGGCCAAACACTCACGGGCGTTTTGGTAAAAGGAGCGGATGCCTCGGCCACAGTGGAAGACAACGACGCCTCCATTCACGGCTTCGCTATCGGTATCGATGTAGACGGCGGTTCCGCCACAGTAACCAACAACCACATATACGATAACGGAATCGGTATACGCTTTACCAATGCGGGCGCCGGTACTGTAAATGACCTCAATAACTTCGACGGCGGCGGCAATCCCGACAACGGTGTCGACATCCAGGCCACAGCATCGGCGGGCTCCGTGACTGCTACGCCGAACAATTCATTCGCCGGCGATACCTATGGCATTGAAAACCTCAGTGCAACGGATATCGATGCGTCCAACTGCTACTGGGAAGCGGCCACCGGCCCTGGCCCCGTTGCTTTGGGTGGCGGTACGCCTATTACAACCAAAGTGATTTACTGCCCCTGGCTGAATGCAGCGCCTCCGGGCGGCATTGCAGTGGGGCGTGTCCACAATACCAATACCGGACTCGATTTTTGCTCAATACAAGAGGCTATCGACGATGCGGCTACCATTAATGGACATATTATTACCGTTGACCCCGGCACGTATAACGAGCAGGTACTGGTAAACAAAGAGGTAACGATAAAGCAGGCAACCGCAACCAAGCCAGTGATTGACTTCACGGGTACGCCCGGTCTGGCAAGCGGCAAGTTGACCCTGTTCGAGGTGACGTCGCCCAACGTGACGATTGAAGGCCTGGACTTTGAGGTGGATGTGACGAAGGTCGGCAGTGCGATAGTAGCGAGTTCGGCGACGTTGAACAACCTGACGGTAAAGGACAACGATATCAACCCTTACCGGTCAGGTGCGGGGACGGTATCGTACAGTTTGCGCAATGCGATCAGCATCAACCACGGCGTATACCGGATCAATAGTGTCAACCCGACCATATTGGTACAAAACAATACGGTAAGTTACAACCTGGGCGTCGACGTTATGGCAGGCACCCCGGACGATGCGGGCTTCCGCTCTGGTGTGGCGACAGACGAGGGCGGCGGCACTATCACCCTGAATACCCTTCAGACGATCAACCATGATATTATTGTACGTTTTTCAGGGAATGCAAGCGGAGCAAGCATTACGAACAACAACCTGAACGGCGGCGGTATCGAATTGGCCGACCAGAATGCAGCGGCGGGCACGTTTACCGTTTCCAATAACATATTTACGTACGGACCTGTAAATGATCCGGCGGTAGGATTGCTTCGGATCAAAGACAACTACAACAGCATTCCGCACGTAATTTCTTCCAACACCTTCAATTACGACGGCTGGGCGGTATCGCTGGAGAACATGAACAGCATAACGCTGGACGGCAATACATTCACGTCGTCGTCGCCAACGGCACATGCGGTAGTGGTCAATACAAAGGCGATAGTGAGCCTGTCGAACAGCGTTGTACAGGTGCCGATAGCGGCCACGCTGACGAACAACAACTTTAACGGAACGGGCACAGCGCTGACATTCCAAAACCACGACAGCGATAATGATTCCTACGGAACATTTACGATAGGCAGTGTGGGCAATGAGAACAGCTTTGCCTCCACGCTCGGTTCGTTTATACATTTCGATGATCAAACCGGAGCCTCAAATGGCTCGACGTTCCCGAATTACAACGCCATAATAGGCGCCGGCGCATCAGCCATCACGACAATGGCATGCTGGGATCAGGATATTGATATACAGAACAATAAATTCGACGTTGGATCAGGCTTGCAATTGCCTTCTGCGATGAATTTTTCGGAGCGGACGGTATTGGAAGCCGGGCTTTACCACAAACCGGATGCCTCGTGTACGGGCCTGTTGATTTATATCTACCCGGTACATAACCTGACACAGAATACGTACTATCTGACCATTCAAAGCGCAATTAATGCTGCCAATGCAAATGATGTCATCGAGTGTTCGGAATATACCTACAATGAAAGGGTAACGATTGACAAGACACTCACCCTTCAGGGGGTAAATGAATCGAATTGTGTGATTACAGGCACGGGTCTTGCGGGGACAGGCAAGGGTATAACGATAAACACCGGCGTAACCGGCGTAACGATTCAGTACCTGACGGTTCAAAACTTTGCCGGATCAAGCGGCAACGCTGATGGCGGTATCTATGCCGTAGGCGGGAACAACAACCTGAATGTCAACCATGTCACCATTCAGAACAATGTGGGCGGCAGCGGATTTTATGCCAATGGTCCGGTCGATAACGTGACGCTGTATTACGTGACCGCATCGGGTCATACCGTCGGGGCCCGTGGCATTGTGATCTGGAACGGATTGAAAGAGAATATAACGATCACGAACTGCCATGTATTTGGCAACAACTGCTGTGGTATAGAGTTGCAGGACGGAACCGCCTCTGGCGTGACGATGACCAACAATAACGTTCACGACAATGGGGATAATGGCATAGGGATAGTGGGCCTTCAGGGCCCCGGCGCGAACCTGGTTTCCACAAACACACTATTAAATAACGGCCGTTTTGGTATTGAGATAAAGAATCCGAACGGTTCAGGAGCAAACGCCGGAGCAGGCAGTGTTGTGGTTGACAATAATATGGTAACAAGAAATGTTGCCATTGGCGACGTACGGGACATAGCGGGCATAGCCGTATTCCGCAGGGGCGTACTGGCGGGCAACGTGGATGTTCCGAATGGGGTAGTGGTAAGCAATAATACGGTGACGGGCTATACCCAGTCAAGCACAAGCGAGGGCTTCGGGATAGTTGTGGAAGGTACGAATCATACGGTATCTGCCAATACGGTGAGCGGGAATGATGTAGGTATTCAGCGCCAGGCCGGCCATCTGCCATATCCTGGGGATGGAGATCAAAGCGATTTGGCGGACACCTATTTTGGTCGGGGCAACTCGCCGGTCACCTGTGGGGTGACGTTAACGGGCAATATATTGAGCAATACGATAGACACACGTGACGTGCCTTTGAGCATTGGTACGGGTGGCTATGTGGTGAATACCACCAGTTTGAAAACCTTCTGTTCGATTCAGGCTGCAATCAACGACGCGGCGACGCTGACAGGCCATACACTGGAGGTCTATCCCGGCACGTATAACGAACAGGTACTGGTAAACAAAGAGGTAACGATAAAGCAGGCAACTGCAACCAAGCCAGTGATTGACTTCACGGGTACGCCCGGTCTGGCAAGCGGCAAGTTGACCCTGTTCGAGGTGACGTCGCCCAACGTGACGATTGAAGGCCTTGATTTCGAGGTGGATGTGACGAAGGTCGGCAGTGCGATAGTAGCGAGTTCGGCGACGTTGAACAACCTGACGGTAAAGGACAACGATATCAACCCTTACCGGTCAGGTGCGGGGACGGTATCGTATAGTTTGCGCAATGCGATCAGCATCAACCACGGCGTATACCGGATCAATAGTGTCAACCCGACCATATTGGTACAAAACAATACGGTAAGTTACAACCTGGGCGTCGACGTTATGGCAGGTACCCCGGACGATGCGGGCTTCCGCTCTGGTGTGGCGACAGACGAGGGCGGCGGCGCCATCACCCTGAATACCCTTCAGACGATCAACCATGATATTATTGTACGTTTTTCAGGGAATGCAAGCGGAGCAAGCATTACGAACAACAACCTGAACGGCGGCGGTATCGAATTGGCCGACCAGAATGCAGCGGCAGGCACGTTTACCGTTTCCAATAACATATTTACGTACGGACCTGTAAATGATCCGGCGGTAGGATTGCTTCGGATCAAGGACAACTACAACAGCATTCCGCACGTAATTTCTTCCAACACCTTCAATTACGACGGCTGGGCGGTATCGCTGGAGAACATGAACAGCATAACGCTGGACGGCAATACATTCACGTCGTCGTCGCCAACGGCACATGCGGTAGTGGTCAATACAAAGGCGATAGTGAGCCTGTCGAACAGCGTTGTACAGGTGCCGATAGCGGCCACGCTGACAAACAACAACTTTAACGGAACGGGCACGGCGCTGACATTCCAAAACCACGACAGCGATAATGATTCCTACGGAACATTTACGATAGGCAGTGTGGGCAATGAGAACAACTTTGCCTCCACGCTCGGTTCGTTTATACATTTCGATGATCAAACCGGAGCCTCAAATGGTTCGACGTTCCCGAACTACAACGCCATAATAGGCGCCGGTGCATCAGCCATCACGACAATGGCATGCTGGGATCAGGATATTGATATACAGAACAATAAATTCGACGTTGGATCAGGCTTGCAATTGCCTTCTGCGATGAATTTTTCGGAGCGGACGGTATTGGAAGCCGGGCTTTACCACAAACCGGATGCCTCGTGTACGGGCCTGTTGATTTATATCTACCCGGTACATAACCTGACACAGAATACGTACTATCTGACCATTCAAAGCGCAATTAATGCTGCCAATGCAAATGATGTCATAGAGTGTTCGGAATATACCTACAATGAAAGGGTAACGATTGACAAGACACTCACCCTTCAGGGGGTAAATGAATCGAATTGTGTGATTACAGGCACGGGTCTTGCGGGGACGGGCAAGGGTATAACGATAAACACCGGCGTAACCGGCGTAACGATTCAGTACCTGACGGTTCAAAACTTTGCCGGATCGAGCGGCAACGCTGATGGCGGTATCTATGCCGTAGGCGGGAACAACAACCTGAATGTCAACCATGTCACCATTCAGAACAATGTGGGCGGCAGCGGATTTTATGCCAATGGTCCGGTCGATAACGTGACGCTGGATTACGTGACCGCATCGGGTCATACCGTCGGGGCCCGTGGCATTGTGATCTGGAACGGATTGAAAGAGAATATAACGATCACGAACTGCCATGTATTTGGCAACAACTGCTGTGGTATAGAGTTGCAGGACGGAACCGCCTCTGGCGTGACGATGACCAACAATAACGTTCACGACAATGGGGATAATGGCATAGGGATAGTGGGCCTTCAGGGCCCCGGCGCGAACCTGGTTTCCACAAACACACTATTAAATAACGGCCGTTTTGGTATTGAGATAAAGAATCCGAACGGTTCAGGAGCAAACGCCGGAGCAGGCAGTGTTGTCGTTGACAATAATATGGTAACAAGGAATGTTGCCATCGGGATGTTCGGGACATAGCGGGCATAGCCGTTTTCCGCAGGGGTGTATTGGCGGGCAATGTGGATGTACCGAATGGGGTAGTGGTAAGCAATAATACGGTGACGGGCTATACCCAGTCAAGCACAAGCGAGGGCTTCGGCATAGTCGTGGAAGGTACCAATCATACGGTATCTGCCAATACGGTGAACGGCAATGATGTGGGCATTCAGCGCCAGGCCGGCCATCTGCCTTATCCTGGGGATGGAGATCAAAGCGATTTAGCGGACACCTATTTTGGTCGGGGCAACTCGCCGGTCACCTGTGGCGTAACATTAACGGGCAATATATTGAGCAATACGATAGACACACGTGACGTGCCTTTGAGCATTGGTACGGGTGGCTATGTGGTGAATACCACCAGTTTGAAAACCTTCTGTTCGATTCAGGCTGCAATCAACGACGCGGCGACGCTGACAGGCCATACACTGGAGGTCTATCCCGGCACGTATAACGAGCAGGTACTGGTAAACAAAGAGGTAACGATAAAGCAGGCAACTGCAACCAAGCCAGTGATTGACTTCACGGGTACGCCCGGTCTGGCAAGCGGCAAGTTGACCCTGTTCGAGGTGACGTCGCCCAACGTGACGATTGAAGGCCTTGATTTCGAGGTGGATGTGACGAAGGTCGGCAGTGCGATAGTAGCGAGTTCGGCGACGTTGAACAACCTGACGGTAAAGGACAACGATATCAACCCTTACCGGTCAGGTGCGGGGACGGTATCGTACAGTTTGCGCAATGCGATCAGCATCAACCACGGCGTATACCGGATCAATAGTGTCAACCCGACCATATTGGTACAAAACAATACGGTAAGTTACAACCTGGGCGTCGACGTTATGGCAGGCACCCCGGACGATGCGGGCTTCCGCGCGGGTGTGGCGACAGACGAGGGCGGCGGCACTATCACCCTGAATACGCTTCAGACGATCAACCATGATATTATTGTACGTTTTTCAGGGAATGCAAGCGGAGCAAGCATTACGAACAACAACCTGAACGGCGGCGGTATCGAATTGGCCGACCAGAATGCAGCGGCGGGCACGTTTACCGTTTCCAATAACATATTTACGTACGGACCTGTAAATGATCCGGCGGTAGGATTGCTTCGGATCAAAGACAACTACAACAGCATTCCGCACGTAATTTCTTCCAACACCTTCAATTACGACGGCTGGGCGGTATCGCTGGAGAACATGAACAGCATAACGCTGGACGGCAATACATTCACGTCGTCGTCGCCAACGGCACATGCGGTAGTGGTCAATACAAAGGCGATAGTGAGCCTGTCGAACAGCATTGTACAGGTGCCGATAGCGGCCACGCTGACAAACAACAACTTTAACGGAACGGGCACGGCGCTGACATTCCAAAACCACGACAGCGATAATGATTCCTACGGAACATTTACGATAGGCAGTGTGGGCAATGAGAACAACTTTGCCTCAACACTCGGTTCGTTTATTCACCTGGACAATGAGACAGGCCCCTCAAATGGCACTGTTTTCCCCAATTATGATGCGATAATCGGAGCAGGCGCATCGACAATTACCACAAAAGAGGCCTGGCTGACAAACCTGGATGCCTCCAACAACAAATTCGACGTAGGCAGTGGTTTGCAATTGCCCTCGGCCATGACATTGACCGGTCTGTACACGCTGGAAGACAAAATCCAGCATGCCATCGATGATGCTGCGACAGGCTTTGCCACAGTCGTGGCAACCAAGGCTTATGTCACACCGAATAGTTATGTGACACCACCTAATACCACACCATCCATTCAGCGCGGTATTGATATCGTGCCCGGGGGCGGCACGGTACATATTCAGGCCGGCACAACCTATACCGGCGGCGCAGATGGTTCATCCAAAGATGTAACGTTGGCGCCAGGCGCCAGCCCGGCATGTGTGACGATTACAGGAAACATGACACTGAATGCCGGAGATGCCCTGGATATGGAAATCAATGGCACGACTGCCTGCACCGACTACGACCAGTTTACGGTAAACGGCATGGTAACGCTCGGCGATGCTGCGTTGACATTAACCTTGGGCTATACACCTACATTAGGCGACCAGATTACGATTATTGAGAACGACGGCGTGGATGCTGTTTCTGGTATGTTCGCCCAGGGCTTTTCAATCACCGTCAGTGGCCACACCTTCGATATCAACTACGCAGGGGGCGACGGCAACGACGTAGTACTGACGAAATGTTCAGGTGCTGTGCTTAACTCGACCACGGGCAAAACGTTTTGTTCTATTCAGGATGCGATAGACGATCCGTCAACAGTCAATGGGAATACCATTACGGTGGCGGCCGGAACGTACAATGAAAACATCATAATCAATAAAGAATTGAACCTGGTAAGTGCGAATACAGATGTGTCCTGTGCCAGCGCACGCAATCCCGAAAGTATCATCACGGGTGTAACGGCCGGCAATTTTGCGACAGTCACGATCGCGGCAGATAATGTCAACCTGAACGGCTTTACCATTACCAATCCACTTGGTTCCTATGGTGTTTGGACAGAAGGCAGGAACAATCTTGATATCAAAAACAATATAATAACAGATATCGGAAACAGTTCCAATGGCTCAGGAGCCTCCTATGGTGTTGCAATAAAAATGGGCAGTTCGGCTAATATGGATGATATCATCGTATTGAATAACTGTATCAGCGATATCCGGGGTGGCGAGAATACATCGCTTTCCGGTGCGGCAGCCAAAGCCAACAATGGCAGCGGCGTAGGTATCGGCGCCGGATTTTCCGATGCGGCTTTCGATATAACGAACCTGACGATAAGCGGAAATACGATAGATAATATCTCCGCCTGTGACAATGATTTCAGCGACGGCGGAAAAGGTGCTTACGGCGTACTGATCAACGTAGGCGCCAGCGCAACGGTTGGTAAAGCGGTGAGCCCGCTGGTTCAAAATAATGATATCACCAATCTCGCAGGGCATTGGTCGCATGGTGTGGGCCTGGAAGGCGAGACACCCGGCGCCATGATATTGAACAACTACGTCAATAATCTTACAGACACGAAAGGCAACACAGATGCCATTGGGGTCTTGCTGGAAGACAATGACGGTGCTGCGACGGTAGAAATACACAATAACAGTTTTACCAATATGGCGCTGGCCATCAAAAACCTGATGGTTCCGGCAATAGATGCTACTTGTAACTGGTACGGTACCGCCAACGCAGTCACTATTGCGGGCCTGATTTCCGGGAATGTGACGTATTCGGCCTATCTGACGAGCGGCACAGATGGCAGTGCGGCTACGGGCTTCCAGCCTTCGGGCGCCTGCGACGGCAGCCCTGTGGTGATCTCCTCGGCAGTGCAGTCGCCGCAACTGTGTGCAAGCCAGGGTTCTATCCTTGTGACCTTCAGTGGCGGCACAGGTCCCTACGACATCGCCTGGACGGGCGGCAGCCCGGTTATCGGCGTCACCAGTCCGTATAACATTACGGGACTGACGGCAGGTATGTACGATATAACAATTACGGACACATATAGCTCAACCGGTACGGCAAGTGCAACGGTGTTGTACCATCCGGTGGCGAACGTGACGCAGTCAACTACGCATGCTACGATTCAGGATGCCATCGATGCAGCTACTACGGGCGATATACTTTTGGTATGTGCAGGCACTTATCCGGAAAATATCACTGTGGACAAACAGTTGGAAATTCGGGGTAATAACTATGGGATTGACCCGAACACAGGTGTACGGGTTGCGGAATCGATTATTGTTCCGGCTACCTCCGACCCGGATCCGAACAGCCTGACGGCGGTAAACATCATGTATCTGACTGCTGCGGCTTCTGGCAGCAGCATTGACGGATTCACATTCGACGGAGACAATACCAATCTGACAAGCGCTGTGGACATCAATGGCGCCAATATTGACGCCATCGAAGCGCTCAGTGCATACGATGGTACAGGTAATCTCACGATCACTAACAACATTGTGAAAAACCTGAGTTACGCGGGCATGGATTTTTACAACTATTACAACGGTGGCGCTGTCACGACGAACAACTACATTACGAACAATAAATTGGACAATATTTTGCCGGATCAATACGGCATTGGTATTCTGATTTACAACAACTTTTACGCTGATATATCGAACAACGTGATGACCAGAGTGCGGGTGTGCGTTCAAACGGGTAATTTTTACCTGGCGAATACGGGTTCTACGCAATCTATCAGTGATAACGACATTGAATCTTCCAGAAGAGGGCTTTTCTACAACCTCATGTATGGTTCGGCTTCCGCTTTCGATGTCAACAATAACACCTTCACAACCTATGCCGGAGCACTCAATAACGAAGGAATTGCGCTAAGTTCCATAGGCGGTACAGTAGGCGTCAATGTGAACAACAATGATGTAGACGGCGCATTCGCGGGTATCGACTTCTGGAACTGCGAGAGTACCAACACCGTAACGGTTAATGGCGGTAATCTCACAAATTGCCAGTACGGGGTATTTGCCAATAATTACGATGGTTATACCTCCGATGCCAATACAGGTACCGTAGCGATCAGCGGCGTCACCATTACCGGCTCTACTATCGCTGCTGTTTATGTAAAGGACAACGTACTCAACAGCAACAATGCCGATATTACACTGATCGTCAAGGATGATTGTGAAATCATCGGCACGGGGCAAACCCTGACGGGTATCCTCGTGGAAGGCTCCGATGCACATGCTATTGTACAAGACAATGATGCCTCGATCCACGGTTTTGCCATCGGTATCGACGTCAACGCCGGCTCGGCTACCATCACCAACAACCATATCTATGACAACGGTATTGGTGTGCGCTTTATCAATGCCGGTACAGGCGACGTAAATACCAATAAGTTCTACGACGCTCTGCCGAACGGCACCGATATCCAGGCCGAAAGTGATGCCGGCACGGTTACGGCTACGCCGAATAACTGGTTTGCCGGATCAACGTATGGTGTGGAGAATCTCAGCGCAACAACCATAGATGCCACATTGAATTACTGGAATGACGCTTCAGGCCCCGGCGTAGTAGGCCCTGGTAGCGGTGCGAAAGTCACCAGCATGGTGGACTATTGTCCCTGGCTGGATGATATACCCGCTGCTTTCGGTGGAACACCTATGAGTACTTCACCGGTGATTACCATTCTGGTAACAGAAACAAGTGGTACGACAAACGACGACGGAACGATATGCACCGGCGATGGTGTCACTTTGGACGTCACCAGTGCCGGCGCTACTGCTTACCTGTGGTCGCCAGGCGGTGAAGTGACGCCAGGTATATTGGTTTCACCGGGTAGTAGCACGCTATACAGCGTAACCGTCTCTTTTGCGGGGTGTGCCCCGACGGATGATCAACAGATCAACGTCGATCCGCTGCCCGACGCGACGATTACAGCAGATGCCGTCGTTTGTGGCAATGCCACCAGTCTGATGGCTTCTGTTCCCGATGCGGGAGTCGGTGCAACCTATGTTTGGAATGTTACTAACGGGTCTGTCACTGGCGGTGCAGGTACCAACACTATCACCTACGATGCCGGTATGTCTGGCACCATCACATTTGATGTTACAGTGACCTCACCCGGCAATTGCACCTCCACCGGTACATTGATGACCAATATTGACATGACTGATCCGACGATCACTTGTGTGGGCAATCTGAATGTTAACACGGATGAAGGCCTGTGTACTGCACTGGTCAACGGTATCGCCCCGGCCAGTGCCAATGATAACTGTCCTTTCACGATAACCTATATCATTACGGGGGCAGGCGCTACTCCATCCAGCGGCATCAACGACGCCAGCGGCGCTGTGTTCGAAAAAGGCGTTTCTACTGTTACCTACACCATTACAGACGGCGCCGGAAATACGGATGATTGTGCCTTTACTGTCACAGTAACCGACAACGAACCACCCGTTATTGCCAGTTGCCCCTCCAATGTTATCCTTAACATCCTCGATCCGCGCGACCCGTACGCCACTGGCTGGGCTACCGCAACCGATAACTGCCCGGGTGTTGTCGTCACATACGACGATAATCGCTCCGGCCTGACCGACTGCAATGCTACGGGTACCATCGTTCGAATCTTTACGGCTACAGATGCTTCCAATAATACCAATACGGTACTATGCCAGCAAACTATTACAGTGCAGGACATGACGCCACCAGAGATGACCGCCTGTCCGTCGGATATTATTGTAGATGCGGATCCCGGACTCTGTAGTGCTGTGGTAACGTATACCGACCCGACAGCAATCGACGTGGGCTATTTCCAGGGATTTGAAAACCCGGATTTTGTGAGCGGTAGCTCCGTAAACATCCCATCGACGGACTGGAATGATTACAACAGCGCCTTGACCCGTGTTACTTCCGGAACCGATGGTATTGTCTCGAAAACAGGTGCTGCCCACGCGGTGATCAACTCTGTTGCACTACCACCCAATCAAACCGGAGCATTCAACCGCCTCGGCGGATACCACAATGTATTTGGTACAGGATTCCGCTCGGCCCTGGATGTTTATATTGACTTGAGTGATGCCCAGGTGGCAGCCAATACATACGGTTGGGACTTGTCTGCCGCAGCAAGCAAGCAAGACAACAGCCATTTGCGTGATTTTATATTCCACGCGGCTGCCAGTGGGGGACAAGTAAAGATCAGCGCAAGTAATAACAGCAATGTGCCGAATCCTCAAATCCAACCCAATAATTACACGATTCCGGCCACCGGTTGGTACACCTTTGAATGGGTGTTCCGCGACAACAGCGGCGCGCTTGCGGTCGACCTTAATTTGAAAAACGCCGGGGGTACGGTAGTGTGGACCGAAACACTGAGCAATCCGGCCGACCTGATCGCAACGATTGTTGGTGGTAACCGCTATATGTGGTTTACTTTCATCAAAGCGGACAAACTGGCCGTCGACAACAGCCTTCTGGAACGCAATGCTACGGTCGCCTGCGCGCTGCCCAGTGGATCTGCCTTCCCGCTAGGCCTGAGCACCGTCACTTGTACTGCGACGGATGCATGCAGCCAAACGACCGAGTGTATGTTCACCGTCACAGTCAATGACAACGAGGCGCCAATGGTCACTTGCCCTGCACCTGATGTGACAATAGATACAGACGGCGGCGCCAATTGCAGCATTATTAGTCCAGACTATGTCGATGAGTTGACACCTACTGATAATTGCCCGGGTATAACGGAAGATCAGGATGTTCCGGCCGGCGCCTATACCGGCGCTTCAGACGGCGATGTTATTACAGTACACTACACGGCAACCGATGCTGCCATGAACACTACGACCTGCACGGTTAACATAACGGTGAACGACAACGATGCACCGGTTGTCAGCTGCCCGGAGGCCAATATAACGATCGATACCGATGACGGACTCCAGTTGCAGCATTATGATTCCGGACTATATTGGTACTTTAACCCCCACGGATAACTGTTCGGCTGTGGTCGAAGCGCAGGATATACCTGCAGGTGCTTATACGACTGGAGTCTCCGACGGCGCTGTGATTGTGGTGCATTACACAGCCACGGATGGTGCTTCACCGGCGAATACCACCACCTGTACGGTAAATATTACGGTGAACGACGACGACCCGCCGCAGGTAGTCTGCCCTCCGGCGGACATTACGATCAATACCGATGACGGACTCAGCTGTAGCATTATGATCCCGGACTATGTGGGAACGCTGACGGCCGTCGATAACTGTTCGGCAGTAGTCGAAGCGCAGGATATTCCCGCAGGTGCGTATTCAACAGGCGTTTCCCATGGAGCGGTAATTGTAGTGAACTATACTGCTACCGACGCCGCGACGCCGGCGAATACCACTACCTGTACGGTAAATATTACGGTGAACGACGACGACCCGCCCACCGTTACTTCTACGAATGGTGATGGCTTTGCAGATATTAAAAATTATACCTGTAATACGACTTCCCTGAATATTAATTCAGACCCGAGCACATGTGTCGCCTTCCGTTCCGTGGCAAAACCAACCTGGACAGATAATTGCGACATGTCTCTTTCGCTAACCCAAGGTGCACTAAAATTGCCGGCCACCGTGGTGCCGCTGTCCAATGCAGCACAATCAGTGTCGGCTAACTTCCCGGTTGGAACAAACGTTGTGACATTCACAGCCACGGATGATGGTGGTAATGCCAGTACCTGTTCACTCACTATCGTTGTAGCTGATAACCAGCCACCGGTACTCACCATGTGCCCCTCCAGCCCTCAGCCTTCTGTAAATACGCTTCCTGGTACTTGTGCTGCTCCTGTTAATTGGCTGCCGCCAAATGCCAGTGACAACTGTACTGGTGTAAGTATTACCGTGACAGGGTTTAGCCCGGCGAATAGTATGACACCTTACGGTGGTGTGGTATTGCCAGGCTCCTCTTTCCCGGCGGGTACCTATACTATCGTATATACTGCCACGGATGGCTCCGGCCTTACCAGTTCCTGTACCTTTAATATTGAAGTGAAAGATAATCAGGCGCCGGTAGTAAGCGATTGTCCGTCGAACATCAACACGGGCACAGACGCTGGCGTATGCACGGCCGTAGTGACGTGGACAGAGCCGACGGCGCTGGATAACTGCGACGGACCTTTGGTATACGACACACGCAGCCATGCACCGGGCGCGACATTTGCTTCGGGCACAACGACGGTGATGTATACATTTATGGACGCAGCGGGCAACACCACACCCTGCAGTTTTGATGTGATCGTAACGGACGACGAAGCGCCGGTAGTAAGCGGCTGTCCTTCAGACATCAACACAGGCACAGACGCTGGCGTATGCACGGCAGTGGTGACGTGGACAGAGCCGACGGCACTGGATAACTGCGACGGACCTTTGGTATACGACACACGCAGCCATGCACCCGGAGCGACATTCGCTTCGGGCACAACGACGGTGACCTATACGTTTATGGACGCAGCGGGCAATACAACACCCTGCAGTTTTGATGTGATCGTAACGGACGACGAAGCGCCGGTAGTAAGCGGGTGTCCTTCAGACATCAACACAGGCACAGACGCTGGCGTATGCACGGCGGTGGTGACGTGGACAGAGCCGACGGCGCTGGATAACTGCGACGGACCTTTGGTATACGACACACGCAGCCATGCACCGGGCGCGACATTCGCTTCGGGCACAACGACGGTGACCTATACGTTTATGGACGCAGCGGGCAATACAACACCCTGCAGTTTTGATGTGATCGTAACGGACGACGAAGCGCCGGTAGTAAGCGGCTGTCCTTCAGACATCAACACAGGCACAGACGCTGGCGTATGCACGGCCGTAGTGACGTGGACGGAGCCGACGGCGTTGGATAACTGCGACGGACCTTTGGTATACGACACACGCAGCCATGCACCCGGAGCGACATTTGCTTCGGGCACAACGACGGTGACCTATACGTTTATGGACGCTGCGGGCAACACCACACCCTGCAGTTTCGACGTGATCGTAACGGACGACGAAGCGCCGGTAGTAAGCGGGTGTCCTTCAGACATCAACACAGGCACAGACGCTGGCGTATGCACGGCGGTAGTGACGTGGACGGAGCCGACGGCATTGGATAACTGCGACGGACCTTTGTCCTACGACACACGCAGCCATGCACCGGGCGCGACATTTGCTTCGGGCACAACGACGGTGACCTATACATTCATGGACGCAGCGGGCAACACCACACCCTGCAGTTTTGATGTGATCGTAACGGACGACGAAGCGCCGGTAGTAAGCGGGTGTCCTTCAGACATCAACACAGGCACAGACGCTGGCGTATGCACGGCGGTGGTGACGTGGACAGAGCCGACGGCGCTGGATAACTGCGACGGACCTTTGGTATACGACACACGCAGCCATGCACCGGGCGCGACATTTGCTTCGGGCACAACGACGGTGACCTATACGTTTATGGACGCAGCGGGCAACACAACACCCTGCAGTTTTGATGTGATCGTAACGGACGACGAATCGCCGGTAGTAAGCGCTTGTCCTTCAGACATCAACACAGGCACAGACGCTGGCGTATGCACGGCGGTGGTAACGTGGACGGAGCCGACGGCGCTGGATAACTGCGACGGACCTTTGGTATACGACACACGCAGCCATGCACCGGGCGCGACATTTGCTTCGGGCACAACGACGGTGACCTATACGTTTATGGACGCAGCGGGCAACACAACCCCCCTGCAGTTTTGATGTGATCGTAACGGACGACGAATCGCCGGTAGTAAGCGGCTGTCCTTCAGACATCAACACAGGCACAGACGCTGGCGTATGCACGGCCGTAGTGACGTGGACGGAGCCGACGGCGCTGGATAACTGCGACGGACCTTTGGTATACGACACACGCAGCCATGCACCGGGCGCGACATTTGCTTCGGGCACAACGACGGTGACCTATACGTTTATGGACGCTGCGGGCAATACAACACCCTGCAGTTTTGATGTGATCGTAACGGACGACGAAGCGCCGGTAGTAAGCGGCTGTCCTTCAGACATCAACACAGGCACAGACGCTGGCGTATGCACGGCCGTGGTGACGTGGACAGAGCCGACGGCGCTGGATAACTGCGACGGACCTTTGGTATACGACACACGCAGCCATGCACCGGGCGCGACATTTGCTTCGGGCACAACAACGGTGACCTATACATTCATGGACGCAGCGGGCAATACAACACCCTGCAGTTTTGATGTGATCGTAACGGACGACGAAGCGCCGGTAGTAAGCGGCTGTCCTTCAGACATCAACACAGGCACAGACGCTGGCGTATGCACGGCAGTAGTGACGTGGACGGAGCCGACGGCGTTGGATAACTGCGACGGACCTTTGGTATACGCACACGCAGCCATGCACCGGGCGCAACATTTGCTTCGGGCACAACGACGGTGACCTATACGTTTATGGACGCAGCGGGCAATACAACACCCTGCAGTTTTGATGTAATCGTAACGGATGACGAAGCGCCGGTAGTAAGCGGGTGTCCTTCAGACATCAACACAGGCACAGACGCTGGCGTATGCACGGCAGTGGTGACGTGGACAGAGCCAACGGCATTGGATAACTGCGACGGTGCGCTGTCCTACGACACACGCAGCCATGCACCCGGAGCGACATTCGTATCGGGCACAACGACGGTGACCTATACGTTTATGGACGCTGCGGGCAACACCACACCCTGCAGTTTTGATGTGATCGTAACGGACGACGAATCGCCGGTAGTAAGCGGCTGTCCTTCAGACATCAACACAGGCACAGACGCTGGCGTATGCACGGCCGTAGTGACGTGGACGGAGCCGACGGCGCTGGATAACTGCGACGGACCTTTGGTATACGACACACGCAGCCATGCACCGGGCGCGACATTTGCTTCGGGCACAACAACGGTGACCTATACGTTTATGGACGCAGCGGGCAATACAACACCCTGCAGTTTTGATGTGATCGTAACGGACGACGAAGCGCCGGTAGTAAGCGGGTGTCCTTCAGACATCAACACAGGCACAGACGCTGGCGTATGCACGGCGGTGGTGACGTGGACAGAGCCGACGGCGCTGGATAACTGCGACGGACCTTTGGTATACGACACACGCAGCCATGCACCGGGCGCGACATTTGCTTCGGGCACAACGACGGTGACCTATACGTTTATGGACGCAGCGGGCAACACCACACCCTGCAGTTTTGATGTAATCGTAACGGACGACGAAGCGCCGGTAGTAAGCGGGTGTCCTTCAGACATCAACACAGGCACAGACGCTGGCGTATGCACGGCCGTAGTGACGTGGACAGAGCCGACGGCGCTGGATAACTGCGACGGACCTTTGGTATACGACACACGCAGCCATGCACCGGGCGCGACATTTGCTTCGGGCACAACGACGGTGACCTATACGTTTATGGACGCTGCGGGCAACACCACACCCTGCAGTTTTGATGTGATCGTAACGGACGACGAAGCGCCGGTAGTAAGCGGGTGTCCTTCAGACATCAACACAGGCACAGACGCTGGCGTATGCACGGCGGTGGTGACGTGGACGGAGCCGACGGCGCTGGATAACTGCGACGGACCTTTGGTATACGACACACGCAGCCATGCACCGGGCGCGACATTTGCTTCGGGCACAACGACGGTGACCTATACGTTTATGGACGCAGCGGGCAATACAACACCCTGCAGTTTTGATGTGATCGTAACGGACGACGAAGCGCCGGTAGTAAGCGGCTGTCCTTCAGACATCAACACGGGCACAGACGCTGGCGTATGCACGGCGGTAGTGACGTGGACGGAGCCGACGGCGCTGGATAACTGCGACGGACCTTTGGTATACGACACGCAGCCATGCACCGGGCGCGACATTTGCTTCGGGCACAACAACGGTGACCTATACGTTTATGGACGCTGCGGGCAATACAACACCCTGCAGTTTTGATGTGATCGTAACGGACGACGAAGCGCCGGTAGTAAGCGGCTGTCCTTCAGACATCAACACGGGCACAGACGCTGGCGTATGCACGGCAGTGGTGACGTGGACAGAGCCGACGGCGTTGGATAACTGCGACGGACCTTTGGTATACGACACGCGCAGCCATGCACCGGGCGCGACATTTGCTTCGGGCACAACAACGGTGACCTATACGTTTATGGACGCAGCGGGCAATACAACACCCTGCAGTTTTGATGTGATCGTAACGGACGACGAATCGCCGGTAGTAAGCGGCTGTCCTTCAGACATCAACACGGGCACAGACGCTGGCGTATGCACGGCCGTAGTGACGTGGACGGAGCCGACGGCGCTGGATAACTGCGACGGACCTTTGGTATACGAACACGCAGCCATGCACCGGGCGCGACATTTGCTTCGGGCACAACGACGGTGACCTATACGTTTATGGACGCTGCGGGCAATACAACACCCTGCAGTTTTGATGTGATCGTAACGGACGACGAAGCGCCGGTAGTAAGCGGGTGTCCTTCAGACATCAACACAGGCACAGACGCTGGCGTATGCACGGCGGTGGTGACGTGGACGGAGCCGACGGCGCTGGATAACTGCGACGGACCTTTGGTATACGACACACGCAGCCATGCACCGGGCGCGACATTTGCTTCGGGCACAACGACGGTGACCTATACGTTTATGGACGCAGCGGGCAACACAAGTCCCTGCAGTTTCGACGTGACGGTAACGGACGACGAAGCGCCGGTAATAAGCGCTATCGGAAGTCTGAATATTTCGCTTTGTCTGAACGATCCCTATACCGATGCGGGAGCAACGGCCTCGGATAATTGCGACGGGGATATCACTGGATCAATTATTACCAATAATCCGGTTAATACATCAATTCCTGACACTTACCAGGTTACTTACGATGTGATGGATGCAGCAGGGAACCCTGCTACGCAGGTCATACGAACGGTAACGGTCAATGCCCTTCCTGTTGTCACCCTCAACGACCCGGCAGACGTTTGCCTGACCGGCGCTGACATGAACTTTACCGGCACGCCAACAGATGCCAACGGTTCATTCACGACGACGGCAGGTGCAGGATTTACGGATAACGGAAATGGCACAGCGGTACTGGATGTGAGCGTGGCAGGGATAGGCACATACGATGTGACATATACCTATACCGACGGCAACGGATGTATGGCATCGCAAACGGTGAGCGTATCGGTTACCTCCTGCGCACTCAACTTCACCGGCCGTGTCATTTGGGAAGCCGATCACCTGACTACTATGACCGGTGTTAAGGATGCAACGACGACCCTTAGTGGCGACGACAACGATACCGATATCACGAATGTGACGGGCGATTATTCAGTGGATGCTGCCATGGGTACAGAGTTTGAGATCAAGCCGGTCAAAAACAAGCCCGATGCCGTTTTGCAATCAATGGCCTGACCGCAGCGGATGCCTCCCGGATACAACAGCACGTGGTCGGGGCATTCCCCTTCACCGATCCGTACAAACTGATTGCGGCAGACGTCAACAAGTCCAATTCAGTGACGGCGCAGGACGCCAACCTGATTTCACAGGCAGTTCTCGGCAATCCGATCGCACAGGCCATATTTATCAACACGACCTGGCGCTTTGTGCCGAAAGCCTATGTGTTCCCGAATCCGTTGATTCCCTGGGGATTCCCGGAAAAGATTGTGCTGACCGGCGTGAGCGGTTCGCTGACCGACCTGGATTTCATCGGTGCAAAGCTGGGTGATGTGAACAATACGGCCAATCCGGCCAACCTGGTACCCACAACGCCGCCCAACCTGATCTGGAAAGTACAGGACCGGGTGCTGGAACAGGATGCGGAATTTGTTACAGAATTCAGCGCATACAATTTCGATGC
>JADJRC010000028.1 GCA_016712415.1 Lewinellaceae bacterium
TCAACGGACTTGGAAGTCCGTTGTACTTAAAACTCCACCCGGTAACTCAATATAGGTATCAATGGGCTTTGATAATAGTACTTGATAGCGCCCGACTTGTCGTCGTAATACCGCCCGATGATGTTTTCCCGGTTCGTGGTGTTCTGAATATCGAGCGAGAGGGTGGTCGTCAATCGCTCGTAGTTGCGTTTGAGGCGGAAACCGGTATCGAGCCTGAAATAACCGGGCAACTGCTCTTCGAAGGCGCGGCTTTCGTCGCGGACGGTTTTGCCCTGCTCGGCGGAAGCAACCAGGTCGATCGGCGATTCGCGGTACCCGCCCATCCAGGTCAGTTTCATATTGATCCCGAACGCGCGGTTTTTACCGTTCCGCTCCCAGGCCCATTCTTTGCCGCTGACGAGGCTGCTGACAAAGTTGGTATTGTATCGCGATTTGCGCCACACGGCGTCGGAGCCGCGGTATTCCGACCGGAACAGGGAGCCCGACAGCAGGAAGTAAAAACCGTTGGTCAGGAATTTTTCGTCGGTCAACTCCACCCCGTATTTGCGTCCGCTTCCCCGGTTTGCGACGATTTCGCCGGGAAAACCCTCGAAAACGTTCAGCATGGAAAAGGAGTCGGAAGTATCGCGGCTGACGGGTACGTCGAACAGTGACTGGTAATAGAGTTCGGGTTTGATATGCCAGTTGCCGGGCAGCGATCGGTCGTACGACAGCACGAGGTGGTGCGCCCTGGTAAAGCCCAGGTTTCGGTTGGGCTGTGCGCCGTTTTCACCCTCGATAAAATAGACGCCGAGGGGCTGCATCTGGCCGTGCAGGCCGTACCCCAGGCTGACCGACTGCCGGTCGCTGAACGCGTATTTCACAGCAGCGCGCGGCTCGATGGAGCGTGTGTTGTTCAGGAAAAAATAGATGCCGTGCGCGCCCGCATTCAGCGTCATGCGCTCGGAAATGCGGTATTGCCACTGGGCAAAAGCGTCGAGCGAGGTGGCCGAGCCGCTTTTGTTGAGTTGTTCAACAAGCCGCTCCGCATCGTCGTCCCACTCGCTTTGGGTAAACCTGAACCGCATGAAATTGGCGTATACGCCGGCGCGCAGCAGGTTCCTGGCGCTGAACTTGTGGGTCAGTACAGACGAGGCGGTGATTTTCGACTGCCGGTGCTGTCCGTCGAACTGGCGGCGCAGCGCGTAGTCGTCCTGGAATTCATCTTCGCGATCGCCGTTGCGCGTGCCCGAGGCCGCCACGACCGTCTTCAGAAAGGTATTGTCGCCCCAAACGATGCTGTGCGTCAGCCCGAGCACGCCTGTGTGCGCCCTGAAATCCCAGGAATACTGTTTGTCGACTTCCTCCTTCCAAAGCAGCGAATCCGCCACCCCTGCGTAGGTCTGACCGCTCAGGCCACCCAGTCCGAACAGCGTAAACTGTCCCCATTTGCCCGCGGGCAACCAAACATTGAAGGAGAGATCCTGGAAATTCGTCTGCGCGTCGCCGATGTTGACGCCGAGTTTGCTCAGCACCGACAGCGTGGAATAGCGGTAGTTGACCAGGTAGGAGCCGGTCTGGTTGCCCAGGCGCACGGGGCCTTCCATGGCGGCATCGAGGCCGAGCACTCCGGCCTGGAAAGTGTACTCGCGTTTTTCAGCGTTGCCTTTTCGGAGTTTCAGGTCGAATACCCCCGACAAGGCGTTGCCGTATTCGGCTGCAAATGCGCCGGTAATAAAGTCGGAGTTCGACAGAAGTTGCGCGCTCAGGATGGAAATACCGCCGCCTGAGGTGCCGACCGCCGAGAAGTGGTTGGGATTGGGAATGTCGACGCCTTCCATGCGCCAGAGCAGGCCGTTGGGCGCGTTACCGCGGATCACGATGGTGTTGTTGCCGTCTGAAGCCACAGCCACGCCCGCATAAGCAGAAGCCATACGCCCTGGGTCGTTCACGGCGGCGGCAAAGCGCTGTGTTTCTTCCACGGAAAAGGTGCGCGCGCTTACGGCGGACAATTCGTTGAGGGGTTTTTGTTTCTCCACTCTGGCTGTCACAACAACCTCTTTGGTGGTCAGCAGGTCTTCTTCGAGTTCGATGACGAGATCGGTTTCCTTGCCGGAATTGACGGTGATACTCGACAGCACCGCCTCTTTGTAACCGAGGTAGGTGATGCGAAGGTTGTGTTTTCCTACCGGCACAGCGGGCAGGCGAAAGCGCCCGTCCATATCCGTTGTGGCGCCGGCGACGGGCTCCAAATCGGTCAGGACGACCGTCGCGCCGATCAGGGGCGTTTTTACGGATTTGTCGAGCACCGTACCTTTAAGGGTTTGGGTAAATTGCTGGGTGCGACCGATGGCGGCGAGGCCGACGCCCAACAGCGTCAGCAGAAAGATTCTGGTTGTTTGCAACATAGCGTTAATTCGTTAGCGTCTAATGGTGGCGTGCATCGCACAAGACGGGCAGAGCCCCTCTTTTCACACCATGACATTCAGACACGCAATGCCGCAGTTTACCCTGACGGCTATTTTAAAAAAAAATATTTTGCCCTGTCCGTCAGGGTAAATTTCCACAAGCGTGTCCTTAGGTGCAGTAAAACCCGTATACGTTGAAGTATCAAGACGAAAACAATCCGACCGAGGCGCTGCGGCGCGGCGACGAAGCGGCATTCGATGCTGTTTTTCAGCAGTGGTATGCCCCGCTTTGCCATTACGCCTGCCGCCTGGCCGATGGAGATATGGATGAAGCGGAAGATGTGGTGCAACAGGCTTTTGTAAAACTTTGGGAGCGCCGCGCGCAACTCGAAGTATCGTGGTCGCTGAAAGCATACCTCTACAAAGCCGTACACAACGCCAGCCTCAACCGCCTCCGCTCCAGGAAAGTCCAATCAAAATACCTGGATTTTAACGCTCAACAACTGGCGACGATGCATACGCAACCCGACGACACCACCCCCGAACTCATCGAACGCTTCAGGCGCGCGATGGACAGCCTGCCGCCGCAATGCCGGCATGTGTTCGAGCTCAGCCGTTTCGAATCGCTGAAATACCGCGAGATCGCCGATCAACTGGGCATTTCCATCAAAACGGTGGAAACCCAGATGGGTAAGGCGCTGCGCGTCCTGCGCGTCCAACTGGCCGATTATCTCATTACCCTGCTCGGAGCGATCATCCTCCGCGCATTTTTATAACGCACCCTAACCATTGCCCGCATGGAGCATTTTGACGAAATAATTGACGAACGCCTGGCCAAATACCTGGCCGGTGAATGTACGCCCGGCGAGCAGGCGGAGGTGGAGCGCTGGCTGGCCGAATCGCCGGTACACCAGAAATACCTCGACGAACTGAAATGGCTGTGGACACATTCTGCCGGGGGCAGGACAACTCCGCCGCGCGAAGTGGATACCGAAAAAGCCCTGCAACAGGTTAAAAACCGCCTGCGGATGCCGGGAACATCGCCGATGCTGCATATACAAAAAGGCTTCTGGCTGCGCGTTGCCGCCGTTTTTGTGCTGGCCGCCGCCGCCGTCTACTGGTGGACGCAGTGGGATGCACCTGCTCCCGTCCGTATCGCGACCGCAGGCACGGCGCTCACCGATACGCTGTCCGACGGTACGGTGCTGCAACTCGCACAACAATCGGGCATCACACTGGCAAAAGGGTTTAATGGGCGCGAGCGACGCCTGCGCCTCCAGGGCGAGGCCTTCTTTCAGGTCGCCCATGATACGACCCGGCCTTTTATCGTGGAGGTACAGGACATGGAAGTACAGGTCGTCGGGACCGCTTTTTCGGTGGACAATGCCGCCGAACCGGGCAAGGTGACCGTGACGGTAACGGAAGGAAAAGTGCGGGTAAGCCGCAAAGACCAGTCGCTATTGCTGGGCCCCGGCGAGCAGGCCGTGTACGACCGCGCTGCCGGAAGCCTGACCCGCAGCACTCCGGCGCCGGAACAATCGGGCAGCAGGCTGTTCCGATTTGATGCTACGCCACTTGAAACCGTCGTCAGCCAGGTCAATCGCGCCTATGGCACAAACATCATATTAAAAAACAAAAAACTGGAACAGTGCCGGCTTACCGCCACCTACAACAACCTGTCTTTTGACCGTATTCTGGAACTTATTGCAGACTCCTTTTCCCTGAAAATCGTGAAAACGGAAGAGGGTTATGCACTGGAAGGGGAAGGGTGCGGAGAGTGAATCGGCGCTGCGGACCTGACTTCAATTTTTCCGAACCAGCGCCATGCGCTGAAGGAAAATATTCACATGAATAGAGCTATGAAAATGAAACATATTCCATGCGGGGCAGCTGTGCTGCTGATCGCCCTCTTTACCGCGACTGCCTTGCGCGCCGGCGATATACTGGAACGCACCATTTCCGTTCATTTTGACAAAACGCCTCTGAAAGAAGCGCTGGCGGAAGTCTCCCGGCAAGGCGGATTTCAGTGGACCTACAACGCCGGCATCCTGGATGAGGGGCGCCGGATCACGCACGTCGCCGATGGCGCCACCGTACGGGAGGTGCTGCTGGATATGCTTGGCGACGCCTATACGTTCAAACAAAATGGCGATTACCTGATCCTCAAAAAACGGAAAAAACCCGTCCGGCAAATGGGCGGATATATCTCCGACCGGAAAACGGGCCGGCGTATGGCGAATGTGACGGTATACGACCGGCAATCGCTGCGCTCCGTAGTCACGGATAAAAACGGGTATTACGAGATACCCGTTACGGAGGGCTCGGAGATTGTCGTGTCGCGCCTGGCTTACCGCGACACGCTCCTGCGGGTGAACCGGCAGACGCCGCGCCTGGTCAAACTGGAACTGTACACCGATTCCCTGCCGAAATCCGCGACACCTTCTTTCCGGGAGACGATGGACCGCATGGCGGTGCGGATGGAGCAATTTTGGGTAGGTTCTTCACAAAAACTCAGCACCCTCAACGTGCGCGATTCGCTGCACCGCTACGTCCAGGTATCACTTTTGCCCGGTATCGGCACCAACCAGCGGCTCAGCGGTAGCGTGACCAACGACTGGTCGCTGAACATACTTGCCGGGTATTCCCGCAGCAACCGGGTATTTGAAATAGCGGGACTTGGCAACATCAACCGGGAAAACGTAACCGGTTTTCAGTCGGCCGGGCTGTTCAATATTGTCGGCGGAAATGTAACCGGTTTTCAAACAGCCGGGCTGTTCAACAACCAGGGCGGCAACCTGACAGGTCTCCAGTCGGCAGGGATTTACAATTACACTGGCGGCGCCGTAAAAGGCGTCCAGTTCGGTGGCGTATTGAATATCGCCGCCCAGGGGCGCGGGGCCGTGCAAGCCGCCGGGGTGCTCAACCTGGTGCCCAAAGGAGAAGTCTCTGTTCAATTATCAGGGGTGTTCAACCACGCGCATACGGCATCGGCGTTTCAGGCCGCCGGCGTGGTGAATTCGGCCGATTCGCTCCAGGGGTGTCAGGTTTCCGGGGTAGTCAACCGGGCGGGATACGTCAGGGGGGCGCAAATCGGCCTCATCAACTTCGCCCGCGAGATTCACGGCGTACAGATCGGCCTGATCAACTACTCAAGGCATGGCGGGTATATGGTGCTGGAGGCCGGCACAAACGACGTACTGCCGGCGAATGCGGCGTTTAAATCGGGCGTACCGGCCCTGTACACTATTCTCAGTGCCGGTACCAACCCTGAAGGCGCATCAGACAGGCGGCTGTGGGCATATGGTATAGGTCTTGGTACCCGTGTCGCGGTGAGCAACTGGTTTGGCCTGTCGTTCGACCTGCTCCACCGGCACCTGAGTGAGGGCGCTCATGCCGATTTTGTGCAAGAGTGGCAGCAGTTGGCGATGATGCCGGATATCAAACTCGGCAAACACCTGTCCATCGCCGGCGGGCCGTCGATCAATATGCTGGTTACCGACCCCGATCGCGCATCTGCTTCGGGTATCCGCGACAGGATTGTTGCCCGCGACCTGCTCGACAGTTCCAACAACGCCGACGGCTGGCTGTCGGCGTGGTGGGGCTGGAACGCTGCGCTGCGCGTCCGTTTTTGATGTGTAGCCGTTTTTTGACAGGTTTTTCTTGACAGGATTAACATGATTTGCAGGTTCAGTACTTGACCGAGAATATCAATCCTGTTAATCCTGTCAAGAAAAACCTGTCAATCAAGAAAAACCTGAAAAACCTGTCAATCAAGAAAAACCTGTCAATCAAGAAAAACCTGTCAATCAAGAAAAACCTGTCAATCAAGAAAAACCTGTCAATCAAGAAAAACCTGTCAATCCTGTAAATCCTGTCAATCAAGAATAACCTGTAAATCCTGTAAATCCTGTCAAAAAGAAAACCCTGTCCATCAGGGTAAACACCGTTTCAGGTGTCTGATTAAAAACTGTTCACAAAAACGACTTAACGCTATGATTACGAAAATGCAAAATCTGATGACCCTGATTTGCCTGGGTATTACCCTTTGGACCCTTTCTTCCTGCGAAGAATTTTTGGGTGTGAAAGGGAAAGGCGATATTCTTACGGAAGTGCGGCAGGTAGACAATTTTCACGCGCTCGAAATCGCTGCGCCGGGGACTATCGAACTGCGCGTCGATTCGGTATTCCGGGTGGAAGTGCGCTGTGAGGAAAGTATCATCGATTACCTGGAAACCATCGAAGACAACGGCGTGCTCAAGATTCTCTTCAACCGCGATGTGTACGACGTCGACGACCTGAATATCCTGGTATCAGCCCCGGCCTGGAACGGCATCAAGGTAAGCGGGTCGGCCAATGTGGAAGTGCCCGATGCTATTTCGGGTAATACGCTCGATCTCGGCATTTCCGGCAGCGGCAATATCAAGGTGTTTACGGCCCAGTTCGACAAGATCAAGGCAACCATCACCGGCTCAGGCAATATCGATATCGACGGCAACGCCGACGATCTGCAGTGCAGCATTACCGGCAGCGGCAATTTCGATGCCCTGAACTGTCCGGTCAAAACAGCCACTGTGCAGATATCCGGCAGCGGCGACGCAAGGCTCGACGTCAGCGAATCGCTATACGTAACCATTACCGGCAGCGGCGATGTCGAGTATCGCGGCGATGCCCAGGTGACGTCCAATATTTCTGGATCGGGGAAAATCAGGAAGATATAGGTCGCCTCCTACGATTCAACCACTCTAATCCCCAACTCTTCCAGTTGCTTCAACTTGATTGAATCCGGTGCGTCGATCATCATATCGCGACCCTGGTTGTTTTTGGGGAATGCGATAAAGTCGCGGATGGAATTGATACCGTTCATGACGGAACTGAGCCGGTCGAATCCGAAGGCGATGCCGCCGTGGGGCGGGGCCCCGTATTCGAAAGCGCCGAGCAGGAAGCCGAACTGCGCTTCTGCCTCCACGGCTGAAAATCCGAGCAGGCGGAAGTTGCGGCTTTGCAGGTCGCGGTCGTGGATACGGATAGAGCCGCCGCCAATTTCCACGCCGTTGAGCACGAGGTCGTAAGCGTCGGCGCGGATGCTTTTGAGCACTGCCGGGTCGTCGCTTTCCCATTTTGGGGATATCGGCCTGTTTGGGCGAGGTAAAGGGATGGTGCATGGCAAAGAACCGGCCTTCCTCTTCGTCCCATTCGAGCAGCGGAAAATCGACCACCCAGAGGGGTTTGAAATCGCCGGGTTTGCGCAGGCCGAGTCGGCCGCCCATTTCGAGGCGCAGTTCGGAGAGTTGTTTGCGCGTTTTTTCATCTTCGCCGCAGAGCAGGAAAAGCAGGTCGCCGGGCCTGGCGCCGCATTGATCCAGCCAGCCTTTGAGGTCGTCGGGGCTGTAAAACTTATCCACCGACGATTTGATGGTGCCGTCGGCTTCGTATTTCACGTACACCAGCCCTTTTGCGCCAATTTGCGGGCGCTTCACCCATTCGGTCAGCTCGTCGATCTGCTTGCGCGAATATTCGGCGCAGCCGGGCGCACAAATCCCAATCACCGATTCCGCACTGTCGAACACCTGGAAGCCCTTGCCTTTGGCTACCGCCGTCAGATCGGCGAACTCCATGCCGAAGCGCAGGTCTGGTTTGTCGGAACCGAAGCGGCGCATGGCTTCGTCGTAGGTCATGCGTGGAAAATCGCCCAGTTCGATGCCTAGGGTGGTCTGGAACAGGTATTTGGTCAGGCCCTCGAAAGTATTCAGGATATCTTCCTGGTGGATGAACGACATTTCGCAGTCGATCTGGGTGAACTCCGGCTGCCGGTCGGCGCGCAGGTCTTCGTCGCGGAAACACTTGACGATCTGGAAATACTTGTCGAAACCCGCCACCATCAGGATTTGCTTGAAGGTTTGCGGCGACTGCGGCAGTGCGTAGAACTGGCCCTTGTTCATGCGCGAGGGCACGACGAAGTCGCGGGCGCCCTCGGGGGTTGATTTGATCAGGAACGGCGTTTCGATCTCCACAAACCCCTGTCCCGCGAGGTATTTGCGCGTTTCGATGGCCAGGTTGGAGCGGAAAATGATGTTTTGCTGCACGGTATTGCGGCGCAGGTCGAGGTAGCGGTACTTCATGCGCAGGTCGTCGCCGCCGTCGGTATCGTCCTGGATGGTGAAGTGTGGTGTCTTGGATACATTCAGTATCTTCAGGTCGGTGACCTTGATTTCGATCTCGCCGGTGGCAATTTTCGTGGTTTTGGATGCCCGTTCGATCACCGTACCGCTGGCCTGCAGCACAAATTCGCGGCCTATGCTGCGCGCCGTTGCAAACAGATCCGGCGCCGTGTAATTTTCATCGAAGACCAGTTGGGTGATGCCGTATCGGTCGCGCAGGTCGATCCAGAGCAAACCGCCCTTATCGCGGACGGTGGCGGCCCATCCGGCCAGGGTAACGGTTTTGCCGATGTCGGCAATGCGAAGATCGTTGCAGGTATGCGTGCGGTACATGGAATATTCGTTTGAAGTGAAGCAGGTTGTGGGGAAAAGAGGCGCAAAGGTAAGGGAAATGGGGAAGTTCGGCAGGCCGTGTTTTGAAAAAATGGCCATGCCGCAGATTTCCGTATTTTTGCCGCCCGACCCTATATTGGCAAGTCAACCATGACAAAGTTATTGACCGGTATTTATGTTTTTGTGCTGCCGTTAATGAGCGCCATGCACGCGTGTTACTACTCCGATGCATCGGATTCCCGCGCGCAGGCGACGGCGGCTGAATCCGCCATGGATTCTGTTCCCGGCAGGGCAGATATCAACTACCTGCTTGGCAAGTTCGACCCGGCAACCCGTTCCGACTTTATAACGGTTGGCAAGCCCTATACCGACAAGCCCGGGATGCTGCTGCGGAAAGAAGCGTTTGAAGCTTTTAAAAAGATGTTCGAAGCGGCAGAAAAGGATGGTATCGGGTTGCGCATTATTTCCAGTACCCGCAATTTTGAAAAACAAAAAGCCATTTGGGAAGGGAAATGGTCGCGATTTGAAAAGGAAGCCCCCGGCGCGAAAACGCGTGCGCTGAAAATTCTGGAATATTCGGCCATGCCGGGTTCTTCCCGCCACCATTGGGGCACCGACATCGACCTGAACGACCTCAACAACCCCGCGTTTGAGAAGAAGGGCAAGTTTGAAAAAGCATACGCCTGGCTTGACGCCCATGCCCATGAATACGGTTTTTGCCAACCCTACACCGCAGGGCGCACTTCCGGCTACCACGAGGAAAAATGGCATTGGTCGTACACCCCCCTGAGCAGGGTTTTTCTGGAACAATACAATGACAATATAAAAGACAGCGATATAGAGGGTTTTAAAGGCGCCGCTACGGCGTCTGAAATCGGTATCGTCAAAAACTATGTGCTCGGTATTAATGAACGGTGCAAGTGAATGGTTGAATTGTTACATTGTTTTAAACAAAATACCCCAATGACAGACTAATATGGCTTATACAGAATCGAATATGCTTCCGCTGGGCACCAGGGCTCCGGATTTTACCCTGCCGGATACGGTGAGTAGAAAGATGGTATCGCTCGGGGATGTGGCTTCATCGAGGGCAACCGTGGTGATGTTCCTTTGTAATCATTGCCCATACGTCGTCTATGTCAACCCCGAAATTGTGCGTGTGGTCAGCGACTATCAGGCTCGCGGTGTCACGTTTGTAGGTATCAGCAGCAACGACGCCGAGGCATACCCGGAAGATGGGCCTGATAAAATGACTGCCCACGCAAAGGCAGTTGGCTACACTTTCCCATACCTTTACGACGCCACCCAGGAGGTAGCGCGCGCCTACGATGCAGCCTGTACGCCCGATTTTTATGTGTTTGACGGAAATCTGCAACTCGTGTACCGCGGACAACTTGACGACAGCCGGCCCAGACGCAACCCGGTTGAATCTACCGGCGCCGACCTGCGTGCCGCGTTAGACGCCGTACTGGAAGGGCGAGCCGTCAACCCCGTGCAGCGCCCTTCAGGCGGGTGTAATATTAAGTGGAAATGAAACCCGCCACCTCCAAAAACCCGCAAACTAAACAATGCTCAATTACTTATACGTATGCGACCAAAGCAAATTACCGATCAGCAGATACACGATTTCATTGTAGCAGGGCTGCAGGAAGACATCGGGACAGGCGACCACACTTCTCTGGCGACGATACCTGCCGACAGCCGGAGCCGCGCCGCGCTCAAGATAAAAGACTACGGTGTGCTGGCCGGCGTAGAACTGGCGGAAATGGTTTTCCGCCACCTCGATCCTGCCGCCAGTATAACTGTACGCAAAGCCGACGGCGCCGATGTGCTGTACGGCGAATCGGGTTTTGAAGTGGAGGCGAACACCCGCGCCCTGCTCATGGCCGAACGCCTTGTGCTCAACACCATGCAACGCATGAGCGGCATCGCCACCCTGAGCAGCCGCTTTGCCTTTGAGGTGGGCGACCTGCCGGTCAAAGTGCTCGATACCCGCAAAACGACGCCGCTCATCCGTTTTCTGGAAAAATGGGCCGTCAGTATCGGCGGCTGTGAAAACTACCGCTGGGGCCTCTACGATTGGATCATGATCAAAGACAACCACATCGATGCAGCCGGCGGGGTACGGAAGGCGGTGGAGCGGGCACATGCCTACCAGAAAGAAAAAGGACTCGACCTGGGCATCACCGTCGAGGTACGCAACCTCGTGGAACTGGAAGAACTGCTCGACATCGGCGGCATCACGCGGATCATGTTCGACAACTTCGAAATACCAATTCTCCACGAAGCCGTGGCATTTGTCAACGGCCGCTTTGAAACCGAAGCGTCCGGCGGCATAACGCTTTTCAACGTGCGCAAATACGCCCAGTCGGGCGTCAATTACGTGTCCGCAGGCTCGCTCACCCATTCGGCGCAGCCGCTCGACCTTAGCCTCAAAATTGTGAGATAAACAACCTCAGACCGCAAGCCAACTGTCAACTGCCACATGTCTTCCGACGATTTTTACTGGTACGCCAGCATACTGATATTCATTCCCTGGGCACTGCTGCTCGTCGCGCCGCGATGGCAATACACCGAACCTGTTGCCTTTGGCGCTGCCATTATCTTGCTGGTGGCGGCCGCTATTTTTACCTTCCTTTATCTGACCGGCCCCGAAGCCGGGGGTAGCCTGTTGTCGCTGGACGGCCTCACGCACCTGTTCAGGAGCAAGGAAATGCTGCTCACCGGATGGCTCAATTACCTGTCGTTTTGCCTGCTCGTCGGCACCTGGCAGACACACGATGCCCGGCAATTGCGGATCGGGCATATTTTTCTCGTACCCAGCCTGTTGCTGACGATGCTTACCGGACCCGCCGGGTTGCTCCTGTACCTGGTCGTTCGTTTTTTCCGGACGAAGAAGTGGGAACTGTAACGCCAACCTCTGGTTGGCATACTGCATGCCAACCAGAGGTTGGCGTTACGCGTGCCAACCAGAGGTTGGTGGTACTGCATGCCAACCAGAGGTTGGCGTTACGCGTGCCAACCAGAGGTTGGCGGTACGCGTGCCAACCAGAGGTTGGCGGTACGTGGTATTTTGCTCAAAATTCGCCACCTTTGCAGGGTAATTTTTCAAGTACTAAACATAATCTAATTGGATTTTTCTGAATTTGGCCTCCACCCCGATCTGCTGGACGGCATCGACGCCCTGAATTTTACGACAGCCACACCCATACAAGAACAGGCTATTCCATTGATATTAGAAGGGCGCGACCTTATTGGTATAGCCCAAACGGGTACCGGCAAAACGGCTGCATTCGTACTTCCCATCATCGACAGGATCATGGAATCCGGCGAAGCCGACTATACCCAGGCACTCGTCATCGTACCTACCCGCGAACTGGCGATGCAGATCGACCAGGCCGTGGAAGCGTATTCCTATTTCACCGGGGTATCGTCTATCGCGATTTACGGCGGCGGCGGCGGCAAGGATTTTTCCAAAGGCAAAGATGCCATTACCCGTGGCGCCGATATCATCATCGCTACGCCGGGGCGACTGATCGCGCACATGAACCTGGGCTATGTCGACTTTTCCCGCCTGCGCTTTCTGGTGCTCGACGAAGCCGACCGTATGCTGGATATGGGCTTTATGCCCGACCTGACGCGCATCATCGACCAGATCAACCCCAAACGCCAGAGCCTGCTGTTTTCGGCTACCATGCCGAGCGGCGTCATGCGCCTGGCGCGTACCCTGCTGCGCAACCCCGCGACGGTGAGCATTGCGCTCTCCAAGCCGGCAGAAGGGGTTACACAAAGCGCGTTTATGGTGAACGACCGGCAGAAAATACCGCTCATCACCGAAATCCTGAAGGACAAAACAGGGGAACGCATCCTGATCTTCGGCTCTACCAAGCAGGCGGTGGGTATGTTGTTCCAAAAGTTAAAAGCCAAAGGGTTCAGCGTCGGACAAATCAGTAGCGACCTGCAACAGGAAGACCGCGAGAAGGGGATGCTCGCCTTCCGCAACCGCCAGGTCGACATCCTCGTCGCCACCGACGTGTTGAGCCGCGGTATTGACGTGGAAGGCATCGACCTGGTGCTCAATTTCGACGTGCCCCGCGATGCGGAAGATTATGTGCACCGCATCGGCCGGACGGCACGCGCCGCGCGCAAGGGCGCCGCGATCACCCTCGTTTCCCATACCGACCTCGTGCGTTTCAAACGCATCGAACAACTGATCGGCAACGAAGTGCCCAAACAGGCCCTGCCGCCGCATATTGCATCGCTCGAAGAAGACAGCCGACGCGAACCGCGCGGTGGCCGCAGGGGCGGCGACAAAAAACAGCCCTTCCGGGGCCGTGGAGATCGATCAAGAGGACGGGGAAAGGGCGGTAAAAAACCCGAAGCAAAAGGTTGATTTGGGGTTGCGAAGGTTACGGGTTGCGGAGGTTACGGGTTGGCGTTACTTTAATACTGGTAATTTTCAAACGTCGGACCCGCAACCTGCGCAACCACCCCTTAAAACGTCAGCCCAAACCCGAACTTATACAGCGGGTTTTCCGAGTCATAAGGCACATCCTCTTTTTGTTTGCGCACGGCCTCCATCGAGGAGGGCAGTTCAAACGGCAAATGCCCCTCGGGTTTTGCTTTCCCAAAAATAATATCCAGCAACGCTGCATCGCTGGCGCCGTAGTTTGCCAGCAGGGCCTTTGCCTTTGCGCTGATCTCCGGAATCACTGCCGGGCGGTCGAGGTAAATATCCACGATGGTCGGCACGGCGTTCAGCAGTTGCAAAATGCTGTCTTTTTCCGTTCCCTTGAAGTCGAGGTCGCCGTGGTGAAAGCCCCGTGCAAACGGGTTTTGCGTTTCTACCGGGTACCAGGGAGTGTTCAGCCGGATGATGGCGATGTCCGCTTTCTTCGGGTCGTCTACCACCGTTCCATATAGAGACGCCACCTTGGCATCCACATTTCTGACGTATATTTTCAAGGCGCCCTGCTTCAGGGGCAATGTTTTGTCTTCGTTTTTCAGCAGGGTATAGGAACGGCGTTGTGCCACCTCGCCTGCTTTTACAAATTCCGGATTGCCGACAAGTTGCACGGCCTTTTCCACATCGACGTAGGGGTTGTCGAACAGACCGAGTACGAACTTCTGCCGCAGCAGGCGCCGCACCGATTCGTCGAGCCGCGTTTCCGGGATCTTGCCCGATTTTACCAGTTCAACCAACAGCTCGGGGCAGTTTTCTCCGCCAAACTGGTCGCAACCCGCCTCAATGATCTTTTGTACACGCTCCGGACGGGTCAGCCCCTCCACACCCCAGGCGCGCGCCGGCCACACGACCGGGCCCATATTTGCGTCGGTGACAAGCCCCCAGTCGGTACACACCACGCCGTCGTATTTGTATTTGCCGCGCAGCATTGTCGTGATGATATCCTTGTTGTACGAAAAGCCGACGTCTTCGCTGGTCTGGCCGGTTGGTACGCCGTAATAGGGCATGATCGAAGCGGTATGCGCCTCAAACGCCGCTTCAAAGGGAAGCAGGTGGTAGTTGAAATTATTGCCAGGGTAAACCTGCCCTTTCTGGAACTCAAAGTGCGGGTCGAGTCCCTCCTTTTGCGGACCGCCGCCGGAGAAGTGCTTGGTCATGCAGGCCACGCTTTGTGGGCCCAGTTGTTCGCCCTGGAAGCCGAGCACATAGGCCTTGACCATACGCGCCGACAGTTGGGCGTCTTCACCGAAGGTGCCGCTGATGCGCGCCCAGCGCGGCTCGGTGGCCAGGTCGGCCATAGGGTGCAGCGCCTCGCGGATGCCCACCGCCACGTACTCCTGCCGGGCGATATCGCCGAAGGCATGCATCAGCTGCGCGTCGCCGATGGCCGCGAAGCCGAGTTGTTCGGGCCACTGCGAAAAGCCGTTGGCCGCCATAGCGAAAATATTGTTGCTGAAGTAGTTGCGCGGGTCGGAAGCGATGGTGACCGGAATGCCGAGCCGGGTGTTTTCGGCCATTTTCTGCATCGAGTTATAGCCTTCGGCCATGGCCTTCACCGACGGCGCTTCCCAGTAGTTGAAGTGGTTCATGTGCTGCCCGTTGATGTATTCTGCGGCAGTGGGCATACGCGCGGCGATGCCCTTGGCGTCGGGCTTGCGCTCCAGCGTGCCATCGGCGTTGATGAACAGGCCGTTGATAAACATCATGCCCGCTTTTTCTTCCACATTCATTTGGGCCAACAAGTCGTTCACGCGCTCCTCCACGGGCCTGGAGGCGTCTTCGTATACGTCCATTTTGCCGTTTTTGTTCAGGTCGCGGAAGGTGGTTTTTGCCCTGGATGCCTGGTCTTGGCACGCGGTAATCAGGAGGATGGCTGACGATGCAACCAGCAGAAAAGTAAGGTGTTGAAAAGTGTTGCGCATATTGTCGGAATTTGAAGACGTCCCGGGTACCGCCGGTTTCAGCCGGCAAACCGCTGAGATCCATCAGATGAATAATTTTTGCCATCCGGCAAAATCTACGGCAAAGGTCGGAGCCGGCAGGCAGAATAGATTTGATATATGTCAAATAAAGTACCTCGCCGGTACCGCCAACCGCTACCGCCGGGCGTTGGCTGTGCCTATGTACAACGGACTTCCAGGTCCGTTGTAGCGTCGCGCGAGGCGCCGGACCTGGAAGTCCGGCGTACTTCTTATTGCCCTTTATGGGTTGGTATCGCTTGATTGCAGCGGATAGTGGTACAAGCGCGCCAATCAGAGATTGGCGGTACCGGCTGCCACACGCTCCTTCAAAAACGGCAGCACCTCCGCTCCGAACCACGGGTTTTTCTTTTCCCATATCCGGTTGCGAGGGGAAGGGTGGGGGAGCGGCAGGTATTCGGGTACATACGCCCGCCAGTTCCGGACCGTCTCGGTCAGGTTGGCTTTCCGCCATTCGCCGAGATAGCGTTCCTGGGCGTATTGGCCGAACAGCAGGGTCAATTGAATATCCGGCATCATATCCAGGAAAACACGGTGCCACTGCGGCGCACATTCGGGGCGGGGCGGCAGGTCGCCTGTTTTACCCGAACCGGGGAAACAGAACCCCATGGGCAGGAGGGCAAAGATTTCGGGGTTGTAAAACGTCCGGGTATCCACCCCGAGCCAGTCGCGCAGGCGAATGCCGCTGGCATCGTCCCAGGGGATGCCGGTTTCGTGCACTTTCCGTCCCGGCGCCTGACCGATAATCAGGATTTTGGCTTTCGGATGCACGGCAAAAACGGGCCGTACGCCGTGCGGGAGATGGGCTGCACAGGTGGTGCAGTCCCGCGCCTGTTGTATAATATGCTCCGGGGCAGTCATTTACGGTTTTACATAGGCCAGCGCCATGCCGTCGTAACCCTTGGCGCCTACGGTTTGAATGATGGTTGCACAAACACGCGGGTTTTCAGCGAGCATTTTATTGAAGCGCCGTACCCCGATCACGCGCTCGTCGGGATTGTCCGGGTCGATCACTTGACCTTCGCGCACCACATTGTCGGCAATGATGAGGGCGCCGGGACGGGAAAGACGCAGAGCCGATTCAAAATATTCCGCATACGGCGGTTTGTCGGCGTCGATAAATACGAGGTCGAACGGCCCGGCGCCTTCCGCTTCGAGTTGCTGCAACAGGTCGAGCGCATTGCCCACGCGGATATCGACTTTTTCTCCGATTCCGGCATTGGCGATATTCTGCCGTGCCACTTCGGCGTGCTTCGGGTCGATTTCCAGCGTGATGAGCCGCCCGTGCCGTGGCAGTGCCCGTGCCAGCCAGATGGTGCTGTACCCGCCAAGTGTACCGATTTCCAGTATTTTTTCTGCTTTGCATTGCAAGGCAAACAGATGGAGCATTTGTCCCTGGTTGGGCGATACGCTGATTTGCGGAATGCCTTCGGCTTCGAGGGAGCGGACGGTGGCGGTCAGGGCCTCGTCTTCCGGTGCAAACAAGGCGTCAATGTATTGATCGACTGCGGTAAATAGTTCCTGATTCATAGGGTTAAAAGTATGCCCCTGTACAACGGATTTCCAAATCCGTTGTACGGGGGCATTGACGGATTTGGAAATCCGTCGGACGGGCGAACTATCTTTGCCGCCAGAACTTCAAACTGACATGCACTCGCTTCCGCAATTACTCGAACTGCTCGACCGCTATGCCGCAGACCATCCTTTTCCCGCCGCGCCGCGCGAATTGTACGAGCCCTGCGAATATATCCTCACGCTCGGCGGAAAACGCCTGCGCCCTGCGGCCCTGCTCATGGGCTACGAACTTTTCCGGGAAGACATGGCGCCTGCACTGCCCGCCGCATGGGCCGTCGAACTGTTCCACAATTTCACCCTGATGCACGACGATATCATGGATGCTGCGCCGCTGCGCCGCGGCAAACCGACCGTGCACACCAGGTGGAACACCACGACCGGCATCCTCAGCGGCGACGTCATGCTGATCCGCGCCTACAGCCAACTGGCGCAGGCCGGCAGCCCGGAAGTGCTGTCCGACCTCGTGCATACGTTCAACCGCGTGGCACGGGAGGTGTGTGAAGGCCAGCAAATGGATGTGAATTTTGAAACGCGCCCCGACGTGAACATACCCGAATACATCCGCATGATCGAACTGAAAACGGCCGTGCTGCTGGGCGGAGCGCTGGAGATGGGCGCCCTGTGCGCCCGCGCATCCCGCGCCGATGTGGAGCACCTGTACCATTTCGGCAGACTGGCAGGCATTGCTTTCCAGATACAGGACGACCTGCTCGATACCTACGGCGATCCGGCCAAGTTCGGCAAACAGGTCGGCGGCGATATTCTGCAGAACAAAAAAACGCTGCTGGTGCTCAAAACACTCGAAGTGGCCCCGGAAGCCGACCGGCGCGCGCTACAGGCACAGATGCAGACGGATGCCGCCAATCCGGTGGAAAAAGTCGCCGCCGTACGCGCCATTTTTGACCGGAGCGGCATCCCAGACTTGATCGCCGGAGAGAAACAACATTTTCAGGATGAGGCGTTTGCGCATCTGGATGCGGTCGCAGTTCCGGATGGGCGCAAGGCGGCACTGAAAGGCATGATGGAAGATTTGCTGGTGCGGGAATATTGAGCGTGTTGCGTGGTTTTTTAAAGCAACCTCAATACCGCCACCCCTTCAAATCCGCCCCTTCCGGCGCTCTCTTTTTCATTTCCTCCGTCCATTTCGGGATAAAATAGCGGTGGTAACGCAACCTGCTGATAGCATTGGGTTGCGTGTGGTCGCCGTTCCAGCAGTGTTCGGCGCGGTCGCCGTAGTCGACTTCACCGTCGTAGGGCGGATTGCTCAGTCCCTCCAGTACTTCCTGGGTCAGGTATACGGCATTGTTCAGGTAGTAGTTGTCCATGTCGCCGCAATAGATATGGATTTTGCCGCGCCATTTGGCGCCGTTTTTGGCCCAGTCGCGGTGCAGGATGTGCGAGAGGTCGTAGTGTTCGCGCCAGTATTCGGCCACGGTATGATCGATCTCGCCGGTCACCTTGTCGAATATGCGCTGCGGGTAGCCGTCTTTGCCCACGGGCGAGTACACGGCTTCCCAGATGTCCCACTGCTGACCGCTGCGGCTTTTGGTGCCGAGCGCCAGTTCGTAATAATTGTTTTGTCTCAGGGTTGCACTGATGTGCCCAAGGTAGTTGCGCCGGCCGGGCCGCTCTACCTTGTCGAAATCGCCCTCCATGAAGTAGGCGTTTTTATCCTTGTAAATATCGATAACGGTGTAGGCCCGGAAGTCGATGGGGTCGGGGCAGGCGGCATAGCAGCCGTTGAACTCGTCGGGATAGAGCACCTGAACGGCCAGCGCCTCCCAGCCGCCCGTGCTGCCGCCATAGGTAAGCCGTGCCCAGCCGGCCCCGATGCCCCGGAAGCGCTTTTCGATTTCCGGGATCAGTTCGTACATGATGGCGTCGCCGTAGGGACCCACGTTTTCAGAATTGACGGCATAGGAATCGTCGTAAAACGGGCATGGGTGCTGTATCTCCACCGCCAGCACACGTGGGAAATCCGGCCCGGTCCACATTTTATAAAAATCGTACGCCTCCTGCTGCACGATGCGGTTGTAGCCTTCCAACCGGAACCGCTCGCTGTAATCGGGCTTGAGGTCGGGGTCGGGCGGTTCGGTGCGGAAACCGTCGAAATCGCTCGGGAAGTGACCGTGGTAAACGGCCAGCGGGTACTTTACGTCGGGGTGCTCCTCCCAGCCTTCGGGCAGCAGAACGTGTGCGCCCAGGTACATGGGGCGCCCCCAGAACTCGGTGAGCAGTTTGCTTTGTATCTCGATATGCTTGATGTATTTGGTATCGGCGGGTTTGGGGATGGGCGGGATTTTTTCAGTCAGTTCGATGCTGAAATCATTATTTCCTGTCGCTGCGATCGAAATTTTTACCGGTACGGAATACAGGTTGCCCGGCGCCCGGTTCCATTGCTGGCCTTCGCCGCGGTCCATGGGCATCTTGACGGTATGGCCGTCGCTGCGGTGGAAGGTTTCGTATTGGTGGAGCAGTGCCTGCACGTAGTATTCGCCCGGCGGCAAGGCTCCGGGGTTTGTCAGCGGGAAACCGAACTCCTTGCCGGAAAACACCTGTTTCCCGTCTTTCATCCAGTTTTCTACGTCCATGCCGAATACCTGTGCCGAGCGGAAGTCGTCGCGCACCTGAAAGCGCGGCTCCTCGCCGGCGTTTTTGGACAGGATCAACAGCAGTCGCCCGTCGAGCGGTTTTTCGGAAAAGGCGGGCGGGCAGGAGATGGTAAACGTCATTTGAGCGTGTGTGTTGAGGGTGCAAAAAAGCAACAGAAAAGCGAGTGTTCTCATGGCGAGACTTTTTGAAGTACAAACTTCCAGAAAAATTGCGAGCCATTGCGTTTTCGGGTGATTTTTCGCGGAGGGCCGGCAGGCCGGCACCGGTTTGAACCGATTTGAGCCGTTTTGGCCCGGAATGACTCAAATTATGTGCGTCGGGTCATTGAAAATTACCAGGTCATTTTTTCACCCATCAAATTTTCAATAGCATGAAAAAGAACGTCTTTTTTGCCCTGCTTCTCACCATTGCTGTCACGGCATTTTTTGCTTCCTGCTTCAAAGAAACCGAACCCGTCGCAACACCCGTACAGACGGAAGATAATACGCTCCCTGAAGATGGCGTATCCGACAGGGGGGCTTGTAGTAAACTGGTAACCATAACCGGAGGAATTGATTTGCAACTATGTGGTAATATCCCGTATTACCCTGGTTCAAATTGCGCGGGCTGTACTTTACCGGGTAGTTATGGCACATTTGTGCTTGAATATAACCAACAAACGGTAACCATGATCGATTACTGTTTTTCGCTCACCAACCCGACGGCCACCACAAAAAATGTAAGTTTCAGGGTCGGGAAAGGCATTTGCCCCTTGTTTCCGTCAACCCCGATTCCCCCGGGTGCAACGGTATCCTTCTGCATCAGCCAGCAGGGCAGCTGCTGCCGGGCGAATGTTGTGTCTTGCGATTAAGGCGGCTAAAGTCATGTACAGCGCGGTTGGGCGAGCGGTACGCTACTCGTCCAGCCACTGCTTTTCCTTAAGATATTGTTTTGACGGCATACGCAGCGGAATGTAGATCCCTGCGTTTTCAAACTATCCGGCCAACTTGTTGTTTGCAGGTGTGGCATGTGTTATTTTTGCCATGAATTTTTTGCCGTCATTTTATGTTTCGCCGCAAAATAGAAGAATCTCCGCTTGACCGGCTCGAACGCGAAGCCAACGACGACTTTCGCATGCTCGACGAACTCGGCCCGACGCACTTCGGGCCCGAGCACCTGATGGAGCTCTACACACAGGCGCGCGAACGGCTTTCTGTTTTTCGCGGGCGCCAGCGTCTGGCCATGGTGATCGGCAGCACAGCCGCCGGCTGGATTTTTCTGGCAATACTCGCCAATGTCTTCGGATTCAAGTGGTTATCTTTCGGCGCATTCGGTGTGGCGAGCCTGAGTTTTGCCGCTTTCCTGTTTATCGTGTTCTGGCAGAAAAAGCGCTTTGAGAGCCGCGGCGAGCTCGAATACACCCAACGCATCATTGAAGAAGAACTGCGCCGGCGCGCCCAGCTGCGCCGGGAAGCGAACCGCTGACCGATGCCGCTCCAACAATTTCTTTCCGTTTTTCAGTCGGCTTTCCTGGAGGGCCGGCTGCTCAAATGCACCCTGAGCAAAAACACTTCGGCGGCTCCTGCCGACCTCAAAAATATTTACCTCCGGCCTGTTTCCCTGAAAAAAGGGCTGTTTGTAGCTTTTAATTTTCGCTACGCCACACGCGATGAGGTAAAAAACTTGCCCATCGAAGCGGCCGTCGAACAGCTGGCTCAAATGATGGGGCAATGGTTTCTGCACGCCGACCTGCTCACCACCGAACGCGACTACCACCTGAAGTACACCAAGTCGGGCGAAGCCGTTTTTTCATCGCAAAAAGCCGCCCATGCAGCCGCAGTAGAAACATCCCACGATCGCGAAAAACATCGCCTGCTCGACCCCTCGGCGCCCTGGCTGCATACGCTCGGCATCACCGGCGCAAAAGGCGAGGTGCTTGCCAATACCGGCGACAAATGGAGACAGGTCAACAAATACCTGGAAATTATCGACAGCCTGCTGCGTGCCAATCCGCTGCCGCGTGATCCGCATATCGCCGATATGGGCTCGGGAAAAGGCTATCTCACCTTCGCGTTGTACGATTTTCTTGTGCAACAGGGTTATACGCCCCGGATCACCGGTATCGAACTCCGCCCGAAACTAGTGTCGTTCTGTAACAAGGCGGCGGAGCAGGCAGGGTTTTCTGGGCTGCAATTCATGTCGACAGATATCGCCGATTACCAACCCGACCGGCTCGACATGCTTATCGCCTTGCATGCCTGCGACACGGCAACCGATCTCGCCCTGGCCGCCGGTATCCGCAACAAGGCAAAGATCATTGTGGCTGCCCCGTGCTGCCACAAACAGATACGCCGCGATATGCACGCCCAAAACGAACTGACGCCCGTCCTGCGCCACGGCATACTGGAGGAACGGCAGGCAGAGATTGTAACTGATGGCATCAGGGCTCTGTTGCTGGAGGCCGAAGGCTATAAAACCAGCGTTTTTGAATTTGTGTCGACCGAACACACGGCAAAAAATGTGATGATTACCGCTGTTGGCAGCAAACGGCGCGATGATCGCGGAAGAAAAACGGCGCTGGAAAAAGTGGATGCCCTCAAAAAGGGATTCGGCATACGCGAACATTTCCTGGAAAAACTGCTGGAACAGCCGGTGTAAAAATATGCGGGGGCATGCCCGCCACACTTATCTTTGACGCTTCATCCGACCGTTTCGGCCTTGGAGGACGATTCCGGCGCCGGCGGGCGGAAGTGCATGCTTTTTTCCCGGTTATCTCAAATGTTTCGATTACATGAACCGTTTATTCCACTTTTCCCTTGCGCTCTGTTGCAGCGCCCCGCTTTTTCGCAACAACCCGATACGGCCTACATTGCTGAAATTGCCCGCCATCGCGAACACTACAAACAGGAGTTTATCGCCGAATCGCGCTCGCCACTGACCGAGGCCGATACGGCTGCGCTCGATTTTTTTGAACCCGATAAAGCCTGGCGTGTGGAAGCCCGCTTCGAACGTACCCCCAATACCGTGCCTTTTGACATGCCGACCTACAGCGGCCGCAGTACCCAATATCAGCAGTACGGCGCCCTTTATTTTGATAAAGACGGGAAAACATACGCGCTTGAGATATACCAGAATGTCCGGTTCCTGACTTCCCAGAAGTACTACGACTACCTGTTTCTGCCTTTTAAGGACCACACCAACGGCGACGATACCTACGGCGGTGGTCGCTACCTCGACTTTCGCCTCGGCGATATCGGCGCCGACAACTTTATGGTCATCGATTTCAACAAGGCCTACAATCCCTGGTGCGCTTTCAGCGACGGCTACAATTGCCCCATCCCTCCGGCGCCGAATCATCTGGAAGTGAGGGTAGAGGCAGGGGAAAGGAACTTCAAAGGGGAGAAAAAACACTGACGGGGTCAATACATCAGGAGGCCTTGCCGCATGATACGGGTTAAGGTAGTAAACGCCGGCGGGTATTTTTTGCTGCTTTTGTCGGATTTCCCCACCCTTTCCCGATTTTCGTTGTTTATTCGGCGTTTTGAAATCTTCAGCAGCAGGAACATGAAAATTGGTATTGTTTGTTACCCCACCTATGGCGGCTCGGGTGTCGTCGCCACGGAACTTGGTCTTGGCCTTGCCAGAAAAGGACATGAGGTGCATTTTATCACCTACCGCCGTCCGGTCCGGCTGGCTCATTTCCACGAGAACGTATTTTACCACGAAGTGGATACGGACGATTATCCTTTGTTCGAGTACCCGCCCTACGATACCGCGCTGGCCTCCACGATCGTGGATGTGGTGCAGTACCAAAACCTCGACCTGCTACATGTGCATTATGCCATTCCGCATGCTGCAGTGGCCTACATGGCCAAAAAAATACTGCTTACCCAGGGACACTACCTGCCGGTCATAACCACCCTGCACGGCACGGATATTACCCTTGTCGGCAACAACAGGGCCTTTGCTGCTGTCGTGGAATTCAGTATCAACAAAAGCGACGGCGTGACGGCCGTTTCGCAAAACCTCAAGGACGATACCCTTCGGCTGTTCAATATCCAGCGCGATATCGAGGTTATCTACAATTTCATCGATTTCGAGCGATTCAGAAAAACGAATAAAGACCACTTTAAAAAAATTATCGCCCCCGACGGCGAGCACATCCTTGCCCACACGTCCAATTTCCGCAAGGTGAAACGCGTGGAAGACGTGATCTATATTTTCAAACAGGTACACGACCAGGTACCCTCGAAGCTGCTTATGATCGGCGACGGCCCCGAACGCCAGAACACCGAGCGGCTCTGCCGCGACCTGGGCATCTGCGATGATGTGCGTTTTTTGGGCAAACAGGACGCTATTGAAGAGTTGCTGGCGATCTGCGACCTGTTTATCATGCCCTCAGAAAGTGAAAGTTTTGGCCTGGCAGCACTCGAGGCCATGGCTTGTGAGGTGCCTGTTATCTCTTCCGACAGCGGCGGTTTGCCGGAAGTGAATATTCACGGCGTCACCGGCTTTACCAGCCAGCCCGGCAAGGTGGATGAGATGGCCCGTTATGCTGTACTACTCCTGCAAGACAAAGACATGCTCGCCCAGTTTCGCGCCAACGCCCTCGCACAGGCCCAACGCTTTGATATCGAGAATATCCTCCCGCACTACGAGGCGTATTACGAGGAAGTGCTGAGAAAAAGCGTCGTTAAGGTGGAGTGACCCACTTTATGGTTCGCCCTCCCCGGCAAATCCTCGAATCACGGGTTTTTTTATTTCCATACGACCCTGCCGGCACGCACCACGCCGGCGCCGGCCTGCCACCTCAGGTAATACACTCCCGAGGGCAGGCCCTCCCGGCGTATCTCTACAACAGGGCCGGTCGTTCGCCAGACCCGGACCACCCTGCCGAAGGCATCGGTGAGGGTCATCATCCCTTCGGTCGCTTTTTCATCCCGCAGATCGGCCCATACCGCAGCGCTTGCGGGATTGGGGGCGATGGACAAGGTATTGTACCGGATCATTTCAGGGGTGTGTGTGCCGACGGTGGGCAGAAAGTCGCGCATAACGGTATGGTAAACCGTATTGGTAAGCACCGGCTCGTTGAAATCGAAATAGATGCCCGCCCGGTTTTCAATCGAGGCGCCGTCCGGCAAATCGGGGTTTTGCCGGATATGGAATTTTATGAAACCATGTGAGGCCGCCTCGTTCACATTGCTGTCGGGCAGCAGGATGTTGTCTAACGTAACGGTCAGGATGCCTGCTCCGGACAGGTTCCACGTACAGGGATGGCTCGATGCTCCCATGTGCACGCTTGAGGGGTCGGTATTGGGCGACAGGGTATCGCGCAGCACGACAGTGAAGGCGGTATCGGTACCTGTGTTCTGGAACCGGATCAGGTAGTCGATCGCCGTATTCGGCTTGATGAAATGCTCGTCGAACACGCCCCGGGGTACCGCTTGCTTGTCATTGGGGTCGAATGCCGCCACCAGTTCGTGACAGTCGCGGTCGACGAATGGCGATCCGTTCTCGTTGGGCCACTGCAACACGAGGCCGGTCGTGAAGGGGTCGTCAGGATCGGTCAGGCAGCCTTCCACGGCGACGGAGGGCACAAATGCACCCGGGGCATTGGGTTCCTGCTCCGCTTCGAGGCGAAAGGTACTGCCGTCGGCATGCACCACTTCCTCCTGCATTTCTCCCGGCTGCAAGTTGAAATTGCCCTCCCGCGTCATCACATGATCGTCGATAATGATAAAATCGAGCGCTCCGTTCATGGGGGCTGTGCCGGTATTCTGTATCAGGAAACGCACACTGTCGCCGTCGCATGCGGCTGACACCTCGACCAGGGCGCCCGACCAGCCCGGCGGCGGCGCGCAAATGGTGTCGGGGTAGACCTGCGCACTCACGCACATCGACTGCCCCAGCACGGTGGAATCACAATCGGGCAGCACAACCATCTGGATATTGACGCATCCGAACGGCTCAACGGCGCCCAACTGGAACGTGATTTTGTTGCCCGTCAGCACATACGGCATCGAAGCGCTTTGCAGCAGCAGGTGTTGGGGCAAATACACTTCGACAAAGGCATCGGTGGCGGTCTGGTTGCCCTCATTGCAGCATTTTACCGTGTAGGTATTGTTAAAGCAGCGCCGGAGAAAGGGTACACCGAGGTCGACGGTCATCACCGGACAGTCGCCCACGGCGCGCACCGGCACGTCGAGCGGCAGGGTGTAGCCCGAGGAGTCGGGCGGCACAACGGCGGTCACAGCAGGCGAACAACCTTCCCACAGGTAGTTTTGTACAAACAGGGAGAGCGACAGGGCGCCGGTATCCACGTCGGAAAAAAAATAATTGCCCAGGGCATCGGTGGAGCCGTAACGTTCGAAGCCGCCGCTTTCCAGTTTGAGCAGCCAGCCGGGCAGACCGGGTTCGTTGGCCTGTACGGTGCAGTCGTTCGTTTCGTCGTAGGCGAGTTTGCCGGCGAGGCTGTTGGTGAAAATAGTGCCGTTGGCGTCCATTTTTATGATAAAGGACAAGTAGCCTCCTGTCTGACCCTGGACCAGGCCTCCGGTCCACAAAAGGTCGCCGTTGCTTGTTTCCTCGCCGTATTTTCCACCAAAGAGAGAAAAATTGACGAAAGGGTTGTAGCGTTTCCACCATACAATCTCCCCTGTTGCGCTAATCTTTGCCGCAACGAGATGCCTGACGCCGGAGACCGGGAATAACGCCGTCTGATACCCCAGTACTGCAACCCCGCCGTCGCCGGTAGGCAAGCATGCCGAAAAATACGCAGGACCGTAAAAAGGATGTTCAAAAGTACTGTACAGGTTGTTTGACCAGATGGTTGCGCCATCCTGATCGATTTTCCACACCGTATAATTATCTATAAGCATACATCCTCCGTCTGCCGTAAACCGAAAGTCCGACACTCTGGGCTTCTGGGTATCCACGCTCCAGCGCAACGACCCGTCGGCATTAAGGCGCACAAGTATTACTGTTGATGCGCTGCCCAGCTGTGTCAGTACCGCCATACAGCCGCCATCGGCTGTGCTGCGAACCCTGGCCGGTTCTTCAAAGTATATGCCGGGCGTTGAAATATAGTGCTCCGTTTGCCAGAGCAGATCGCCGTTCGGTGCAAATTTGGCAATGATTACAGGGGATATTTCATCCTCGTTACCCGGGCTATTCTTGATCCAGCTGCAAAAGGCAAAAACTTCTCCGGCATCGTTGATATCGGCTGATTTCCATTCTGCGTACTCGGAGCCGGGCGGCACCGCCACATGTTGCGTCCAGATGGTGTCGTTCTGAAGGTTGGTACGAACAAAAGAATATATATCCGGGCCGATTGCCGGGTTGTGCATCACCTGGATAAAGGTATTGTCCTCCAACCACCAGGCAAAGTTTGGCAAAAAGGTGTAATCAGTACTTTGCAGCACTCCTCCCGCCGGTGTCAGGTCTGTGATCAGATGACGCGTGGAATGGTTCCCGTCTGTAAATATAGAATTCACACTACTTGCCAACCTGTAATCGCCCGATGGCAGTACAGATATATGTGTGCCTGCATAGGAAGGATCGTCAAGCAGTTTGAATAGCCCTTGTGCATCGGCAACAAAAGGAGCGGGTAACAGGACTGTCAGGATTGCGAAAAGGCGCGGCCGGATGGTGCGGGAAAGCGGATTGCAGTTCATGAGTCGGATTTTTCCACAAAAATGCAGAACAGTATTTTGTTTTTTTGGTACAAAAAATGCAGATTACCGGAATAATGAAAACATCTTTTCTGATTCAACTGCTGCGGGCTTTATCGCCTGAAGACCAACCCAGGTTGCGAAAATTTTTGCAATCGCCGTATTTTAATCATCGCTCTGATGTATTGATTTTATATGAGTTTTTACTGGATTACCGGAAAAACGACTACGCCGGCGCGGATAAAACCGCCCTGTTTGCCAGGGTTTACCCCGGCGATCTCTACGACAACAGGAAAATGAACCACCTGGTATCCGATCTGACCACCTTGGTTGAACGCTTTTTTACCTTCGAGGAAATACGCGCCGATGAGGCATTGATGGCCCTGCGCCGGTGCCGCGCCCTGCGGAAACGAGGCGTCGTGCAACTTTTTGAACGCGACCTCAACTTGCTGGAGCGCCGCCACCGGGAAAACCCGTACCGCGATTCGGCCTACTTTCTTTATGAATACGAACTTCAGAACGAACGCTACGCCTGGGAAGCCCTGCGTACGCGCGAAGCGCATGTGCATATCCCGAAGGCTGCCGGCGCGCTGGCAGGCTTTTTCATGCTGGAAAACCTGCGCTGGGCCTGTACTGCCCAATCGGTGAAGGCCGTCAGCGCGGTCGGGCGTGAATACGCCATACCCTTGTCCGAAACGGTATTGAGCGAAAGTGTACATATCCAAGAGGCCGACAACCCGGCTTTGTCGCTGCTGCGCCAGGCCCTGCTCACCCTCGGCGACAACGAAAACGAGACGCATTTTCAGCGCCTGGAGGAACTGCTTCACCGGTATATCCACTTGCTCCCGCCGCCCCAGGCACGCGACATCTTTATGGCAGCCATCAACTTCGCCATCCGGCGGCACAACCGCAGCGAGGTGCAGTATACCAAGGCGGCGCTGGCGCTTTACCGCGAAGCGCTGGATCGCAATGTACTGACAGAGAACGGGTTACTGCCAAAATATACCTTTATCAATATTTTCAACCTGGCCCAATTGGGTGGCGAACGCGACTGGGCGCTTGCCTTCATCGACCGGTATCGCGGATTGCTGCCCGCCGCCGACCGGGAAAATATCCACCGGTATTGCCTCGCCGGATGGCATTTCCGCAAGGGCGATTACCCGCAGGTACTCGAACTCCTGCGTTCCGTGGAGTTTACCGAGGTGTTTATCAACCTCGACGTGCGGAAGATGCTGCTGCGCAGCTATTTTGAATTGGGCGAATGGCCTGCGCTGGATTCGTTGCTCGACAGTTTCGGCGCTTACCTAAAGCGGCAAAAGCATATCGGCTATCACCGGGAAGGATACCTGAACCTCATCCGGTTCACCAAAAAACTGGCCCGGGCGGAGGGCCTGCCCCGCGCCCGGGCCAAAGTGCTGGCCAACCGTATCCGGGAAACGAAATTCGTGACGGAAAGGGAATGGCTGCTGGAAAAAATATAACGCCTACAACGTTCCGTTGTGCGTCCGGTATATCGCGCCAAGGCATACCTCGCCGACGATCCGCAAGGTATTCTTGTCTATGGCATCCATGTCGTCGTCGTGCGTGTGCCAGTGGGGTACAAAACCCGACCGCGTGCCGCCGGGCCGGCTGATCACGTCGATGATCGGGATGCGGGCATTCGTGATGATGAAGTAGTGGTCGTCGGTGACGGGCGCGCCCATCTCCTCCACAAACACATTGCTGTAGCCCAGCGAAGCGGCTACCGACCAAACCTTCTGGACGATGCCGGGCGCGGCCTGCATGGAAATGCCTTCTTTCTGAAACTTCGGGTTGGCGCCGCCCACCATATCGAGCAAAATACCGAATGCGGGCATATAGCCGGGCCGGTGCAGGTTTTTCGACCAGTGTTGTGCGCCGAGGCACCAGGTTTTGCTGTGGTCCTGGCCGTCGTCGGCGTCGTTGCCCTGGTCCTCCGCGTCGAAACAGATCAGGTCGACACCGATATCGACAGGCTGTTCCTTCAGAAGGCGGGCTATTTCGAGCAGCACGCCAACGCCACTTCCGCCGTCGTCGGCCCCGAGTATGGGTTTGGTTTTGTCCTTCGTATCCTGGTCGGCCTGAAAGCGGCTGTCCCAGTGCGCAGCCAGCAAAATGCGGCGCGGATTTTCGGGATTGTATTGGGCAATGATATTGACGCAATCAAAAGTGCCGCCTTTGAAATGCGGCGCCTGAAATTTTTGTTCGATCACCGTCAGGCCATGTTTCTTGAACGTGCCGGCGATCCATGCCGCACATTTCCGGTGCGCCTCGGTATTGGGCACACGGGGGCCGAAATCGACTTGTTTTTTTACAAAATGATAGGCGGAGTCGGCATTGAAAGCAGGGGGCGCAACCTGTTGTACAGGCGGTTGTGCCGGCTGGCTGGCCGTGGGTTGCGGGTTGGGTTTGTCCTTATCGGAAGTGCAGCGGGGCAGCGAGATAAAAAGGTAGGAAACACCAAAAAGCACGAGTACCGTGAAGGCTATTTTTTGCCGGGAAATTTGTAAAGACATTTTGACAGCATTGAGATAAATTCACCGCAAAGAACGTCAAAAACCGCCGACTTCTTTTTCAGACCCGCAAAAGAATGAAAAAAGACACCCCCGGTTTTTTGCTTTGTCCGGGTACTGCCGGCCCTGGTTTTTACCAAACGGACTCGTTTTTCAGATATCGCTGCACATAATCTTCGATTCCTTCTTCAAGACCGTAGAATGGCTCCCGGTAGCCTGCCAGACTGCGCAACTTGCTCATATCCGCCTCGGTAAAATACTGATACGTTTCGCGGATGTCGGCCGGCGTATCGATATAGGAAATGACGGGGTCGAGGCCGAGTGCCCGGAACGTGCCCGTGGCGAGATCGAAAAAGGTGCGGGCCTTTCCGGTGCCAAGGTTGTAGATCGCGCCGGGCGGGCGTTTTTCGAGAAAAAACAACAAAACGTCGACTACGTCTTTCACGTAAATAAAATCCCGGCTCTGCTCGCCGTCTCCGAAATCGGGGCGGTGTGAACGGAACAGTTTCATGCTGCCCGTCGCCTTGATCTGGCGCGCCGTGTGAAAAATAACCGAAGCCATGCGCCCTTTGTGGTACTCATTCGGTCCGTAAACGTTGAAAAACTTGAACCCCGCCCAGGTCGGCGGCTGGTCGGCAGCCTGAAGCGCCCAAATGTCAAAATCCTGTTTGCTTTGTCCGTAGGGATTGAGCGGCCTGAGATGGGGAATTGTTGCGTGGTCGTCTGCATACCCCATTTCGCCCAGGCCGTAAGTGGCAGCGCTGCTGGCGTAAAAGAAAGGGATGTGGAAGCCGCTGCACAGCATCCACAGGGCCTTGGAATATTCAACATTCAGGTGCTCGAAAATGCTGGTATCCATTTCGGTGGTGTCCGTTCGGGCGCCGATGTGGAACACGGCATCCACGTCGGCATGGTTGCGTTCGAGCCAGCGCACAAAATTATCGCGGTGGACTTCACCCCGTATTTTTTTGCCTTCGAGGTTGGGTTGTTTATCCGGACGGCCGAAATCGTCAACCACCAGAATATCTGAATAACCAGCGTCGTTAAGGCGACGCACCATGCAGGAGCCGATAAACCCGGCTGCTCCGGTAACTACGATCATATGTTTGTATGGCAGGTGGGGTTACGGGTTACGGGTTACGAGGTGCGGGGCCGTCAAAGGTAAGGCAGATTGGGGAAAGCACGGTATCTGCCGACTGATACGATTCCTGCTCTGCATATCCGACACTCCGGAATCCTGTTCTACCTTTGCACCGTCCACCGTCTACCGTCCACCGTCTACCATCCACCGTGAAAAAAACCTTTTTTGCTTCTGACTTCCACCTTGGTGTCGACGCGCGCCTGCCCGCGCGAGCGCGAGCGCCAGATTGTGCGCTGGCTCCACGGCGTGGCGCCTGAAGCAGAGGAGATTTTTTTGGTCGGAGACCTGTTTGAGTTTTGGTTTGAGTATAAATCGGTGGTTCCCAAAGGGTTTAGCCGCCTGTTGGGCACTTTGGCCGAATTGCGCGAGGGGGAGTGCCGGTCACGGTGTTTACCGGCAATCACGACCTGTGGATGTTCGGGTATTTCGAGCAGGAGTTGGGAATTCCGGTTTTCAGGGCGCCCATACAACGGGAGATAGGCGGCAAAACCTTTTTTATTGGCCACGGCGATGGTCTCGGCCCAAACGACAAGGGCTACAAGCGAATGAAGAAGGTATTCACGCACCCGCTCTCGCAGTGGCTGTTCCAGTGGCTGCATCCCGACCTGGGTACGCGGCTGGCCAATTTCTCTTCTCAGCAAAGCCGGGCAGCCATGCCCCCCGAAGAGCGCGACTGGCTGGGTGAAGACCGCGAATGGCTGCTGCAGTACTGCCACCGCAAGATCGGGCAGGGCGTCGCGCCCGACTATTTTATCTTCGGTCATCGCCACCTGCCGATCGACTGGTTGCTGAACAACGGTCGCAGTCGTTACATCAACCTGGGGGAGTGGCTCCATTTCAACTCGTATGCAGTGTTCGACGGCAATGATCTGGAACTGCGCTTTTTTGAAAACCAGGGCAGGGTAGTGGGTAACAGGTAAATACGGCGCTCAGTTTTCGATCATCCTGTCCCGCAGGTCTTCGCCGATGAGCCGGTGCCCGGCATCCATCAGGTAGATGCGCACATTGCGGACGCCCTCCACCATTTTTTTGACCGTTTTGTAGCGGATCATCTCGTCTTTGGTGCCAAAATAAATGTCGACCCGCAACCCGGAATCGCGCCAGATCGATTTGATGCGCCTTCGCGGCAGGTAAAAAGAGTCGAGTGCAAACCAGCAGCCGAACGTCCGGCGGAACCGTTCGGGACGCGTCAGGTTAAAGGAGAGGAAGTGAAGGATAAGCGGCGGCACGATGTGCAAACGGCGGCCGAGATTCAGCAGGCTGAGGAACCATTCGGGATTTTCAGGGTATAAAACAGCGCTTTGCGCACCCAGACGGGCGTACGCACGGCGGTCGACATGCCTTTGGTTTGCAACCCGTCGGGTGCAAGCAGGTAAAGTTTGTCGAGCACCGGCAACAGGTCGGGCAGCATGGCTTGCGTCAGGCGGGCGCCGAAGCTGTACCCCATCAGGCTCAGGCGGCTTTTGCCTTCCCGTTCCATGATCTTGTGTACGATAGCAAGCGTGTCCTGTTTGGTGAAGGTCTGATGCGGCCATTCCGTTTGTCCGTGAAAAGGAAGGTCGAACGCCACGACGGTGTATCGCTTTACAAGTGCTTTTTCCAGAATGGCAAACAAGCGGGCCCGGTCGCCAAAGCCGTGCAAGGCAACCAACAGGTGTGTGCCCTGCCCGAAGCGCAGACAATGGATGCGCGCGTTGTTGTAGTCTATATAGAATGAATGCATAAAATGCCACCCGATAGTGGAACGCCGGGCCGCTACCGGGATTTGTTCCCTTCATTAATCATCCACCCGGAACTTGAATCCCACACCGTGGATGTTTTCGATCTTGATCCGGTCGTCGAGGCTAAGGTATTTGCGCAGGCGGGAAATAAACACGTCGAGGCTGCGCCCCAGAAAATAGTCGTCCTTGCCCCATATCGTTTCCAGGATAAAGGAGCGTTTCACCACCTGATTCCGGTTTTCGCTGAGCAGTTTGAGCAGATCGGCTTCTTTTTGGGTAAGTGTTTCCTCATAGTCGCTGTGTGAAAGTTGCAGGTTTTTGTAGTCGAAGGTGTAATTTCCGATCGACACGGGAGTGCTGGACTTCAGGATATTGGCGTATTTTGTGCGGCGGAGGAAGATGTCGATTTTCAGCAACAGTTCTTCGATGCTGAACGGTTTGGTGATATAGTCGTCTGCGCCGATGGTGAGGCCGTGAATTTTGTCCTGTTTCATACTTTTGGCCGTCAGGAAAATAATGGGCACCACTTCATCCCGTTTCCGGATCTCCTGGGCGAGGGTGAATCCGTCCACTTCGGGGAGCATAACGTCCAGAATACAAAGGTCAAATTTCTTTGCCGACCGTATAATCTCCAGGGCTTTCTGTCCGTCTTCGCAGTAGGTGACGTGATAGCCATTGAGTTCGAGGTTGTCCCGGGTAACGAAACTCAGGCTTTCATCATCCTCCACGTACAGTAGTTCTGCTTTATTTTCGGCCATATCGGTTGAGCGTTTACATAGTGAAACCGGCCTGAAAGGGATGCTTCAGGTTGGGCAAACATAAAGAAATAAAAGAAATTGGCGGCCTGTGAAAAATACGGGCCGTTTTACAGTAATATTGGCCGTTATTTTGGCAAAGGGAGTTACATGCAGTATACAGACGAATATTTTATCGCTGAAATTCAGGCGGGCGGCAGCCGGCAGGAGCAGTCTATCAGGCGCCTGTACGAGCAGTATTTTTCGATGGTGAGACAGAACCGGCAAAAGTATCGCACCCTGGATCAGGACGATCTGCTGACGGCATATAATTCGGCAGTGATTGCGTTGCGGCGGCAACTGGTCAATGGCGTCTTCAGGGGTGACAGCACTATCCTGACCTACCTGACCCGTATTTTTTCAAACAAGTGCATCGACCTGATCCGCCAAAAAAATACCCATTCGACAGAGTCGCTGGAACTTGTGCCCGAAAAAGCCGGCGACGACGACCTGTTACACCGTTTGGCGCAATCCGACCAGGTCAAACAGGCCATACGCTATCTTCAGGAACTGGGTGAGGTATGCAAACAAATTTTGCTCGATTCTGAATATTGGGGATACAGCTCGGAAGAAATCGCCGAACGCATCGGTTTTGCCAATGCCGGCAGTGTGAACAGCAAAAAGTACAGTTGCCTTCAAAAACTGCGGCAGATGATGACTAATTCTTCATCGTAACCGGCGCCTCGTCCTTGCCTTCCATATTTTTAAAGTAGCTTTTCAGGAAGCCGATCATCTCATTTCTGGCAGACTTAGGCAGGAATTTCGAGTTGCAAATCTCATAAAAATCCTTTTCCAGGGGCTTGATGTCGCTGACGGCCGCTTTCAAGGCATCCGCTTCAAGGCCCGATGGCATCAAAAAGCGCTCGCGTACATGTTTCAGACCGCTTTCCGAGGAGGGCACCGCATAAGGAGCGCTGACGAGACCCGAAAAATCAAAATCATAGGGCAAGACGGTTACCCTGCCACCCTCTTTTGTTCTGAGTAGTTGCACATTGCGGTGCATGGTAAAGTCCCAATCGGTATTACCGATCAGGTATTGGAAAACGGCGACCCGGGCGGCCTGTTGCGGTTCAAACTGGTCAATGGGTACGCCAAATTCTTCTTCCGGTACGCTGTTGAGCCGCTCGGCTACCTCTTCCTCGTCTTCAATGAATATAGCGGTCATTTTTTTGGGCTTCGACTTTGTATCATATGTGTCGATGATGGTCAGGTTGATGAGGCGGGCACGGAAGTAAGCATCCGATACTTTTTCAAATAGCCGGTAGGCGAGGTATTCTTTTACAATCAGCTGGTTGCCTTCGTCCGAATCGAAACAAGGCAGCGCAATTTTGATCTCGTTGAGCGTGTCGAGCCCCTCTGACTGCAATTCGGCTTCACTGAACCGGATTTTCATAGGCGGTATTTGAGATACCTTCCTCCGATAACGCCCGCGCGGCCTGATCTCCACCTGGTACAACTTTCCGTCTTTTGTGCGCAATACACCCGGCAAATAGTTATTGGTCTTTTTTTGTCCGATAAAAGAGGTGAGGTCTGTCTCCAGTGTCAGCTCATTTCCCTCCGAAGCGGTCAGTTTTTCAAAGATCGTGGAATATTGCTCCGGTTCGTTTTGGGCGCTTGCAAATTGCGTTGCCAGTAGCGCAAACAAGAAAATGGCCGTGTGTCGCAGTGTATTGCTCATGATGGTCACAGTAAGTTCGATTAACAAAGATCAGTTTTTTGGGGTATAAATGCACCGGTATTCGAAAAAGGCTTAATTCAACCCGAAAATTCGCTTCAGGCTCTGTTTGAGGCTGGCGGTGGGCAGGGCGCCAACCGTATAATCGAATTCACCCGACTGTGAGGTAGCGCCTACACTGGGAATGGCCAGGTTGTTCAGGCTGGGAACCGATGCCGAATGAAGGGCCACCGAAACGACCATGTTGTGGCCGGCAGCCCAGGTGCTGTCGCCAAAAGGCATAATAATAACCAGCGTCGTGTCGGTGATAGGGTTGGCCAGGTTGGAAAAAGCCGTCGTCACGGAAAAAGACGGCGTACTGGAAACACTGTTGTCCTGTACCGTCGCCGTAATGGTGATATCGGTCAGTTTGGAACCTGTCGGAATGTCGCCAACGTCGAAATTTAATGTAAACGCTACGCCTGGGTCGGCAACCTGAACTTTGTTTATTCGTGCCATAATAAAGAAGTTTTAAGTGCTTTGTCCAAGCACTTACCATGAAATTAGGTGTTTTTAAAAGCAAAGCGGTTGAAAGCGGGCGCCAGACCGCACGTTCAACTGTTTTCGTCTGCGGGCATCAGACTACGTTGACGTTGAATTTGCCGCTCTGCGCGTCAACGGATAAATCGCGCACCGAATCAACCACATGCGTGACGCCGCCGAGCACATAAAATGCTGAAATACTTACCTTTACCTGGTGACCTTCCGGATATACCACATCGCCGTAGGGCATGAGTATCTCCAGCACGCTGTTGTTGCTGGCGTCGAATATAGGCGAATTCATATTCAACACAGAGTTGCGTGAACTTCCGTCTGGATTCAAAATGGTCACATCCACCGTCAGATTCGGCAGGGATTGTGTAGGCGAAATCAGTCCGCTCAGGTCAAGCTGGAAACTTACACCTGGATCGGCAACCTGAACTTTTTTAATAACTGCCATAGGGGAGGATTTAAAATTTTTATGAATAGGAAATAACAATTATATAGACGGGGTTCGGGGTCTGAATCTCAACGCTGCTGCGCCCTGTTTTTACTTGCCTTGAAAAAATACCAGCCGGCGAACAAGACCAGGGGGATGAGGCCCCACAGCAGCCATGTATTCCACGGCGTCGAAGTAGGCACCGGCGTATCGTCGCCGATCAGCACAAAAGCGCCCCAAAAAAACGGGTGGTTGCGGCTGTCGGCAGCCAGGTAGTCCAGCTTGGCGCGCCGTATGGCTTCGTCTTTGCCCAGCCCCTGTTTCAGGTGCTGGTAGAACCCCCGCATGATCTGGGCGGTCGACTGGTCGTCGGCCTGCCACAGGCTCATCAGAATATTGGTGCAGCCCGCGTATTTAAAGGCACGCGCCAGGCTCATAATGCCTTCCCCCTTGGCCAGTTGCCCACGCCCGGTATTGCAGGCGCTCAACACGGCGAGGTCGGCATTCAGGGGCAGGTTGTATATTTCATAGGCGTGGAGGATTCCGTCGGCGTCTTCGAGGGTATCGCCTGCTGCGTCGCCGGTCACCCGGCTGAACACCAGACCGGAGTACAACGGGTCGCAGTCGTTGAGGAAGCCATGCATGGCGAGGTGGAGGATGCGGGACTCGGGCGCGTACTGCTTGAAATGCGCCTCGGTGGCTTTAGCGCCAAGCAGCGCCTGACCGCCAAGTTGCCGGGCAATCTGCGAAACCTCCTCCTGGTTGTTGCCGAGCGCGGCAAAGTCGGAAGGGTTCGATTCGCGGCAGCCGAGGTCTTCACCGCGTGCAGTCGTCAGACCCTCGTTATCGTATTCAGGGGCATAGCCTGCAAACAGCCGACGGGGTTTCTGAACGAGTGCCGGCTGAAGCGTCATGGCCACGGAGTATTCGTATCGCACGGAAGATTGCCGAAGCAGATAATGCAGATCGGCATAGGTGTCTCCAGTATCGTTGTCCCGAACGAGCAACAGCTCGAAGGGCAGGTACGAAAGGTTCCCGTCCGGAATGACGATCAGGTTGTCTGGCGCCGCGTCGACGACAGGAGCCGCCAGTGTTTTCCAGAAAGTCCGGGCATCGGCGGCAAACTGGGCCGTAGCCTCCTTGCCGCGCCCGTGTTCGAGTACCCATGCGCGGTCGCGCAGGCTTCCGATAAATGTGTTCAGTTTATGGGAGAAAGTGGCGCCCGTTTCGAGTTGCAGACCTTTGAGGCCTGTTTTGTCGAGGTAGAATGCGAAGACAGCGCTGTCGCCGCTGAAATATTCCAGTATGCCGCTGCCTTGCGGCAGTTTTTGCTGCACATCTGCGACTGTCAGCGGCTCGTGGCTGTACTTGATCCGGTAATACTCGGGATAGGAGGCTTCCAGTTTTTTTAACAGCACCTCATTGCTGCGGCGGCGTTCAAATATCTCTTTCTGCCAGCGCAGAATTTTGGCCATGTCGGGTTCGGACCTCTGTTGTTCCCTGAAAATCTGTTTTTTATAAAAGGCGATGTCTATTTTCAGGTCTTTTTCCTCCTGAAGCAGGGATTCAGGAATGCCGGCCTTTTGTTTGGCGGCAGATTCGCGCAGGGCGTCTGCAAGCAAAAGGGCCTTGCTTTTTTCGGTATAAAGCTTCCAGAAACTGCTGGTTATGTTCCTGTTGGGCCAGTTGTCGCAGGGTTTCTCCCTTATCCCGAAGGGTGAGCAAGAAGTCCAGGTAGGCATTTACCCGCTGTACCGCCGGATTGGCCAGGATGTTTTCGTGGGGGAAGGAGTCGGTCAGTGTTTTCAGGGCAAGTTGATAATAGGACAGGGCGCCCCTTAAATCACCCAGCCTGTTGGCGACATAGCCGAGGTGTCGGTAGGTTTTTCCAATACTGGGGTGGTTGTCGCCGTACAGGCCTTTTTGCCGTTCGAGTGCCTGTTCCAGGTACACCTGCGCCTCCCGATATTTGCCCATGCGGCGGTAAACGAATCCCAGGTTTTGCCAGGTAGACTCTATATTGGTATTCAAATGGTATTGCTCATGCACCTTCAGGGCTTGCTGGAAAGCTACTGATGCAGGCCCGAATTCACCTTTTTCCGTATATGCGCTGGCCAGGTTGTTGTAGGCGATGATAAGGTCGAACGGGTCCTTTTCCGGGAAATCCTTATCCAGCATGGCGAGTGCATGTTGCGCACTTAATATGGCTTGGTCGTAGTCTTTTTTGCGGTAATAAACCTGGCTCAGGTTGTTATAGGATGAGATCACTGCCGTTGCCGAGGTGGTTGAATCGGAAAGGAATATCTGCAACTCCGATTGCGCGTACTCTGCAGACCGATCGAAATCGCCTTTGCTGCGGTAGGAAAAGAAATATTGTGGTAGGCATCGGCCAGCGAGCTTGCGGTTGCCGTTGGCTTTATAAAAGGCGATTTCCTGAAGGCCGTATTGCAGGGCTTTTTCAAAATCGCCCAGTTCAAAATAAATAATCGCGGCAAAATTGTAATATACACCCCAGAAATCGTCGCCGGCAGGAATAGTGGCATTGCCTTTTTCTTCAAGGGAAGGCATCAGGGCAGCGGCTTCCGGGAGCCTGCTCAGATAATACAGTGCAAGCCCCTCCTGAACCCTGGATTTTCCCCATTCGGGCCAGTTGTTTGCTTTTTCTGCAACAGCCGCACCCTGCAATGCATACACGAGGGCGCTATCCGCCTCCCCGGCCTCGTTTAAAGCTTCTGCTTTTTCGCGAAAAGGGTTAGCCTCGGATTTTGGACTGCCGGTTTGTGTAGCGGGGGAAGGTGTGGGCGGTTGACAGGAAAAGACAATACACAGGACGAGCAGTGCAGGCCAGAAAAAAATGTCTTCATCAAAAATAACAGATTCACGCATTTTGAGGACGCTTCATAGTAGGATGGATTAAAAAAACCGAAAAACGCATTTCCGGAATTTTATACAGCGCGTGTCTGAAATCAGTTATGTATTGTCAAAGGTAACAAACTTATTAACAACTTGAGGCCGGCATTGATATTTTTGCCGCTGTATTCGTCTAACGATTATGGACGATCAATTAAAAACGACATGAACGAAATCCTATATGACCTCCTTCGGCAATACGAGTCCGGCGAAATGTCGGAAGCGGAAAAAAACACTTTCGAGCAGCGGCTGGCCGACGACCCTGCTTTCGCAACAGAAATCGCGGAATATGCAGCCATGAACGCAGCAATCCGGGAAGAAGGCGACCGGCGTCTCGAAGCAGACCTGACGCTTTACGGCAAAAACCTGATGATGAATATGGATGCTCCAACCATGTCTTTACCGGCCCAGGAAACCAAAGCGCGCAGCATCAGCTTGTATTCCCGCATCATTTATGCAGCGGCAGCAGTCGTCGCCTTGCTGGTGGTGGTTTTGCCTCTGTGGCTCATGAACCGGCCGGATGCCCCCATCGCAACATCATCTGAAGAACTCTATGCCGCCAACTTCTCCATTCCGCCTGCCCCGGAGGCGCGCAATGCAAAAGCCGAGGCCTGGCGGAATGCCTATGCCCGAGGCAACTACAAAGCCACGATCGACGAGTTGAATATCCTTTTATCAGACACCTCGTTTTTACAAAAATCTGAAGCGTATCATTTTCTCGGTATTTCCCTGCTTGCTTCCGGCGATCCTGAAGCGGCCATTAAGGCGTTGGACCAGGTCGGCGCCGATAGCTACGACCGTGAATCTGCCGACTGGTACACTGCACTTGCGCTGCTAAAACTCGACAGGACAGCAGATGCCAGACAAGCATTTCAGGCTATTGCTGCACAAAAAACCCACACCTTTGCCAGGCAGGCAAAAGAAATGCTGGGTGGCATGAAATAATGCCGCAGTAAATAAAAGTTTGACGGCATGGAAAAAATGCCAAAATTTGCTTCCACGCGACGCGCCTTTGCGTCGCCCCAGTCCATTGATCAATCTGAAAGCCTGTTCTCTTTTTCGCGTTTTGCTTGTCCTGAGCGCCGTACTCCCGGCGATGCAGTCCCTTAATGGCCAGCAGGAACGCCGCAACGGCGAACTCGGACAGTCGCTGATTCGCAGCTACGGCAGCCGGGATTATGGCGCCGGTACGCAGAACTGGGCAGTGTTGCAGGATACACGCGGTATTATTTACGTTGGAAACAATGAGTGCCTGCTGGAATTCGACGGCCACGAATGGCAGCGGGTGGAAGGCGCCACAGGCGGCGCTTTTTCGCTTGCGACAGATGCCGGCGGCGTGGTGTATGTAGGCGGTGCGGGCGAATTCGGTTTCCTGCAAAGCAATGCCGGGGGCAGGCGCCAGTTTGTCTCCCTGCTCGGAAAATTGTCGCCCACTGATCGCGATTTCGGCGTGATTCGATCCGTTCATATCCTCGGCGATACCGTCTTTTTCCAAAGCCGGCAAACCCTGTTGATGTTGCATCAGGGACAGGTGCAGGTGCTGCGCATCCCGGATGCTTACCTGAGGGCCTATGCAATCGGCGGCCAATATTTGCTCAAACTTGCCGGAAAAGGCCTGTGCGTTTGGCGCGACAATGCGTTCCGGGAATTGCCCGGCAGCAGGCAATTCGATACCGAAACCATATCTTTTATCCTGCCGCACTATTCCGGGAAATTGCTGATCGGGACCCGGAAAAACGGAATCTGGCTCTACGATACCGTTTCCGGCAACCGCACCAGACCGCCGGAGTTTCAATATTTGATGGATCGATGGCGCAGCGAAGAACTCTACCACGGCATCAGCCTTCCCGAAGGTAATTTTGCCTTAGCCACACTCAGCGGCGGCGTATATGTGGTAGGAAAGGACGGCAGTCTGCTGCGTCATATCGACCGGTCGCTGGGGTTGAGCGACAACACCGTACATTACCTTTTTCTGGATAAGCAGCAAGGCTTGTGGACAGCCCTGAACCAGGGGCTCAATCGTATTTCGCTGTACGCACCATTTGAATACTGGGATGCAGCCCTTGGCCTCGATGCCGCTGTGCTGTGTATTAAAAGGCATGAAGGCGTTTTGTATGCCGGTACAAACCTGGGGCTTTACAAAATGGCGCCTGCTGCAGACGGCTGGTCGCCCGCGCGCTTCGTCAGGGTAGGCGCCTTTCGCGACCAGGTTTTTTCCCTCGAAACAATCAGCCCGCCCGGCATCTCCCGTTCCATGCTGCTCCTGGCAACCGGTTCCGGCGTGTATGCCCTGGAAAACGACGGCCAACTGAGCAGGATTCATGTCGACAACCTGGGGCCCGTCTATGCGCTGGAAGTATCCAGGAGCGACCCCTCCGTTTTGTTTGCCGGCGGCGACAAAGGGTTATACCGGTTTCGGAATGCTGCGGGTGGGTGGGCGCGCCCGCAACTGATTACCGACAAGAACCTGCTGGTGCGCGCCGTGCGGGAAGACAATAAAGGGCGGATATGGGCGGGCTTTCGGAACCGCGGTTTTGGCAAGATAGAGCCTGACCCTGGAGGCGGCTACCGGATCACCCATTTCGACAGCCTGCCGGGCAAGCCCCTGGTTGGCGATCAGAAGATATTTCGGTGGGGCGACGAACTGATCTTTCGATCTTCACTGTACGGCTCCTATCGCTTCGATGCGACCAGGAGCACGTTCGTGCGATTCAGATTCGACGAGACGGCCAACACTCCCGATCCGCCGGTTTGGTTTGCCGCTACCGGCCCCGGACGGCATGTATGGCTTTGGGCGCCTTCTCCTGCCGGCCTCCACCTGGAATGGCGCCGGGAAACCCGGGAGGGCAAATGGGATATCGTATCGCACCCTTTTGAAATGTTGCCCGATACGCGCGACCTTTTCCAGGGCGGTATCTACCAGGAAAATGAAAACCTCGCCTGGATGGGTGGCGCAACCCGGTTGTATCGTTTTGATGCTGGGGCAACCCCCGATTCAACATTGTATAGCGGCGGTTTTCCTGTATTGCTGCGATACGTCAGAGCAGGCGCCGATTCCGTTTATGCGTATGACTGGCACCAGGACCTGCTGCCGCCTCCGGAGTTGCCGTTCCGGGATAATTCCATGCAGTTCCGGTTTGCCGCCCCCGATTTTGAAAAACCGGAAAACACACGTTACAGTTACTGTCTGGAGGGTTACGATCAGAAATGGTCGGCCTGGACCGAAAGGTCGGAGAAAGAATACACCAACCTGCCGCCCGGCACATACCGGTTTGTGGTGCGGGCAAAAAACCCCTTCGCCGGCGACAAGACGGGCGCCGGTTTTACCTTTACGATTCTCCGGCCCTGGTACCAAACCTGGTGGGCATACCTGTTGTACCTCCTGATGACCGGTTTGCTGATCTATACCATCGCCCGGCTTTTGACGCGACAGCAGGCGCAACGGCTCCAAAACGAACAACTGCTCAACGAGCGCCTCCGGCTGGCCGACAAACTGAAAGACCAGTTTCTCGCCAATACCTCCCACGAACTGCGTACGCCGCTCAACGGCATCATCGGCCTTTCCGAAAGCCTCCTCGACGGCGTGGGCAAATTTTCAGAGGAAAAACAACGCGAAGAACTGTCCCTTGTCATCACATCCGGCAAGCGCCTCTCCGGACTGGTCAACGACCTGCTCGATTTTGCCAAGCTTCGGGAAAAGGACCTGCAATTGCGCACTACCTCGCTCGATTTTCGCGCCCTGACCGACGTCGTGCTGCAAATCTGCCGCCCGCTTGTGCAGGACAAGGATGTCAGTCTGGAAAACATGGTGCCCGACACACTGCCGCCTGTATTTGCCGACGAAGACCGGCTTCAACAGGTACTGCTCAACCTGGTGGGCAATGCCATAAAGTTTACGGCACACGGGCACGTGCGTGTGGGCGCGCGCGCAAGCGCTGCCGCGCCTGCACCGGGAGGGAAAACGGTGGATATGATCGAAGTGTTTGTGGAAGATACGGGTATCGGGATAGCCCGCGATAAGCAGCAACACATCTTCGAAGCGTTTGAACAGGCCGACGGCTCCATCGAGCGGGAGTTTGGCGGAACAGGTCTCGGCCTTGCGATCAGCAAAAGCCTGATTGAATTGCATGGAGGAAGCATTTGGGTCAAGTCAGAACCCGGAGCGGGAGCGTCGTTTTTCTTTACCCTGCCGCTTGCAGCTGAAGACGCCCCTGTTGTGGCCCGTACCGACCTTGCCCGCGCGCTTGCTTTTCCGGAACAAAGTCAAAGTCTGATGCCCCGGGTGTCCCATTCCGATCTCCCCGATCTGGGCGCAAATCCGGTAACCGTGCTGATCGTGGACGATGAACCGATCAACCACCACGTCCTGAGCAACCACCTGGAATCGGGCAATTTCAGGATTGTCGTGGCCTGGAACGGCGAGGAAGCCCTGGCTATCCTTGCCTCGCGGAGCGATATTAACCTGGTGCTGCTGGATGTCATGATGCCCCGGATGAACGGGTATGAAGTGTGCAGGCGAATCCGGGAAAAGTACCTGCCTTCCGAATTGCCCGTGATCATGGTCACCGCCAAAAACCAGGTTGCCGACCTCGTACAGGGGCTCAGCCTTGGCGCCAACGACTATATCGCCAAGCCTTTCAGCAAGGAAGAACTGCTGGCGCGGGTTAAAACCCAGATTGATCTGTTGCGCATCTATTCGGTGGCCGAACGGTTCGTTCCGGGTGAGTTTATCCGGGCACTCGGCCACGAGCGCATCACGGAAGTGGCGCTCGGCGACCAGACGCAACGCGATGTGACGGTCTTTTTTACCGATATCCGCGACTACACCGCGCTTTCCGAACAAATGACGCCGGAAGACAACTTCCGGTTCGTCAACGCTTTCAACAGCCGTATGGGGCCCGCCATCCGGCAGCATGAGGGCTTTATCAACCAGTATCTGGGCGACGGCATCATGGCCATCTTTCCCCAAAAACCCGAAGATGCGCTGCATGCCGCCATTCTGATGCAACAAGTGATCAGCAATTACAATACCGAGCGGACGCTGAAACACTGGAAACCGATCAAGGTGGGTATGGGGCTGCATACCGGTCCGCTGATCATGGGCATTACCGGCGACGAAAAGCGGCTTGATGCGGCGACGATCTCCGATGCTGTGAATACGGCGTCGCGTATTGAGAACCTTACCAAGTATTATAGTGTCAAAATTCTTTTGAGCGAAAACACCGTTCACCAGATACACGATATCTCACCGTTCAGCCTGCGCTACCTGGGAGAAGTACAGGTGAAAGGCAAGCAACGCGCTGTGGGCATTTATGAATGTTTCGATGCCGATCCGGAACCGCTGCTGGAAAAAAAACGCGCGACACTGGATTTGTTTTCCGACGGCATACGGCACTACCTCGCCGGCGAATTCGACGCGGCGTCGAGGGCGTTGCGGAAAGTCGTGCAACAGAACCCCGACGATTTTACGGCATTGCTCTTTCTGGGCAAGATCGATGGCTTTATCAGGAACGGCATACCGAACGACTGGACGGGTGTGGAGAAAATGGCCTGACCGGCCGGAAATCACAACTTTCGTATCAGCATAAGTCCGTCGCGAAGCGGCAGGAGCATATTCTCCACACGAGGGTCGCTGTGGACGAGGTCGTTGAACGCGCGAAGTGCCAGGGCTGTTTCATCCTTTTGGTGTCCACCGGCTACTTTGCCGTCCCAGAGCACGTTGTCGATCAGGAGAAAACCGCCTGTCCTGGTTTTGGCCAGCGCCATCTCGTAATGGAGGGGATAGTCGAGTTTGCCGGCGTCGAGAAAAACGAGGTCGAACTGCTCTTCGAGCGTTGGAATAATGGTAGTAGCGTCGCCAAGGTGAAGGCAAACCTTTTTATCCAGGCCGGCCTTGCCGATGTATGCCCGGATGATCCAGCCGAGTTCGTCGTTGATCTCGATGGTGTGCAGCATTCCGCCGTCGCCCAGGCCCGAAGCCAGGCAAATGGAAGCATAGCCGGTAAACGTGCCTACCTCCAGTATTTTTTCCGGTCGGATCATCAGGCTGATAAACCGGAGCAGGGCGCCCTGGTATGGTCCGGACAGCATCTGCGGGTTGAGGGTGCGCAGGTGCGTTTCGCGTTCCAGCTCCGCCAGCAGCGGGTTGTCGACAGTCGTATGCGCCAAACAATAATCGAAGGTGGTGTCGGATATGCTCATAATGACGGGTAAAATGCGTTGCGTTACAACGGTTTGTAAGGCTTTCAGAGACGTTTTAAGGCGCGGGACAAAGTTCTTGCTAAATTTTCCGGTTTTTTTCAAAAATTGTTTTTTCGTTTCGGTGCAGCGCCTTACCTTTGCACACGCTTTTCGAGAGGGGGGTAAATCTTCTTGAAAAAGATGTTGTTTGAAATCGTAATCAAAGCCTTGGAGGCAACGAATTATGCCACTGTAGCTCAGTTGGTAGAGCAGCTGATTTGTAATCAGCTGGTCGGGGGTTCGAGTCCCTCCAGTGGCTCATAATACGTGAAAGAAGTGAACGGGATGGGTACAAGTCCCAGTGTATGTACGTACTGCCTGTTATCTTTCACACGCACCAAGGGGGTGCCCCGGAGTTGGAGAGCCGGGCCAGACTGTAAATCTGGTGCTTTACCGCTGAGTAGGTTCGAATCCCACCACCCCCACTTTTGAATGATGAATGATGAATGATGAATGATGAATTGCGATGCTTTTATTTTTTCAACATTTACCATTCAACATTTATCATTCAACTTGCGGTGGTAACTCAGTTGGTAGAGTGTCAGCCTTCCAAGCTGAATGTCGCGAGTTCGAATCTCGTCCGCCGCTCCATTTTAGATTGCTGATTCCCGATTGTTAGTTGCTGATACCCGCGTGCATTTCAAGCCTGAACGAACTTCAACAACCGACAATTGTCCATCAACAATCGCGCTGTTGTAGCTCAGGGGTAGAGCACTTCCTTGGTAAGGAAGAGGTCGTGAGTTCAAATCTCATCAACAGCTCGAATAAAAGTGTGATAAGGTGATATTTCTCAATGTGATAAAGATAGGTTTACAATATTATCACATCATCACATTATCGAATTATCGCATTAAATAACATTTTTTCACTCAAAGTTTGATACAAACAGTCTAAACCAATGGCAAAAGAGACATTTGTTCGCACCAAGCCGCACGTAAATATTGGCACGATTGGTCACGTTGACCACGGCAAGACGACGCTGACGGCTGCCATTACTTACGTACTTTCGCAAAAGGTCTGGCTAAGAAAACGGACTACGATGCCATTGATGCTGCTCCGGAAGAAAAAGAGCGTGGTATCACCATCAACACTGCGCACGTAGAATACGAAACGGAAAAGCGTCACTATGCGCACGTTGACTGCCCTGGTCACGCCGACTACGTTAAAAACATGATCACGGGTGCCGCTCAAATGGACGGCGCCATCCTCGTATGTGCTGCTACTGACGGCCCGATGCCCCAGACGCGTGAGCACATCCTGCTGGCTCGCCAGGTAGGCGTTCCGAAGGTTGTTGTCTTCATGAATAAAGTTGACCTCGTTGACGATAGCGAGATGCTCGAACTCGTAGATATGGAACTGCGCGAGTTGCTCAGCTCTTACAACTTTGACGGCGACAACGCTTCCATCATCCAGGGCTCTGCCCTGAAAGCCCTCGAAGGCGACGGCAAAACCGGCACCTGGGTTGACAAGATCATGGAACTGATGGATGCATGCGACGCAGACATCCCGGACCCGGTTCGTGAAGTTGACAAGCCGTTCCTGATGCCGGTGGAAGACGTTTTCACCATCACGGGTCGCGGCACGGTGGCTACCGGTCGTATCGAGCGTGGTGTGATCAACGTGAACGACCCGGTTGAAATCATCGGTATGATGAAAGACGGCGAAAAGCCGCTGACATCCACCGTAACGGGTGTGGAAATGTTCCGCAAACTGCTCGACCGCGGCGAAGCAGGCGACAACGCCGGTCTTCTCCTGCGCGGTATCGACAAAGAGCAAATCAAGCGCGGCATGGTAATCTGCAAGCCGGGCAGCGTTAAGCCGCACAAGAACTTCAAGTGTTCGGTTTACGTTCTGTCGAAAGATGAAGGCGGCCGTCACACGCCGTTCTTCAACGGATACCGCCCGCAATTCTACTTCCGTACCACCGACGTAACCGGCGACGTAACGCTTCCGGCCAACGTTGAAATGGTAATGCCGGGCGACAACATTGAACTCGAGGTAAAACTGCTCAACACCATCGCTATGGAAAAAGGCCTCCGCTTCGCTATCCGCGAAGGTGGCCGTACGGTGGGCGCCGGTCAGGTTACCGAGATTATCGACTAATTCATCACTGACGAATTATGAATGGTGAATGATGAATCATGTGCTGATTTACAATCAAAGCATATTCATCATTTACCATTCATCGTTCATCATTTACAATACAGGGGCATAGCTCCAATTGGTAGAGTGGCGGTCTCCAAAACCGCAGGCTGCGGGTTCGAGCCCTGCTGCCCCTGCCAACAACAAAACATTGCTCGTTTGCCGGCTTTCGAGCGGCAGGTTCGTTGTCCCCGATAGGGCAACGAACCTTTTTATCAAAAAATGACAACTGCCTGCTTTATTGCGGGTCGCAACGATCAACAAACAACGACTTTGACGAAATGGAAAGGTTGACGCTTTATCTGAAAGAAAGCTACCATGAACTCGTGAAGAATGTGTCGTGGCCTACCGCAGCACAACTGCAGGAAAGTACGATGGTAGTACTGGTCACTTCCGGTATTCTGGCATTGATCATTTTTTTGATGGACGTTCTGTGCAGCGTTTTCTTCAAAAATTTATACGGCGTTTGGGGGTCGTAAGCAAAAATTCACACCCCCTTTAACCGTCCTTCCGGAACACTATGAGCCAAGAAAAAGAAACGGCAGTCACACAACTACCTGCCGATGAAAGAAAATGGTACTCTCTCCGCGTCATAAGTGGCAAGGAGAAGAAGATACAGGAGCGGATATTGCTCGAAATCGAGCGTTCCGGATGGAAGGAATTTGTCTTCTCCGTAATTGTACCGACTGAAAAGGTGTACAAAATACGGAATGGTAAAAAAGTAATGCAGGAACGCAACCTCCTGCCGGGTTACATCCTCATCGAGGCACTGGGTTTCAAACTGAATGGCGACGTTGCAAAACACATTGCCGATATTCCGAACGTTATCCATTTTCTCGGAAAAGAAACCCCGATCCCGATGACCCAGGTGGAGGCCAACCGTTTGCTGGGTAAAGTGGATGAAAGCAGCGAGGCAGGCGAAACCCTGAGCGAACCCTTCCTGATCGGTGAAACAGTGAAGATCATCGACGGACCGTTTGCCGAATTTGTCGGCGACATCCAGGAAGTCAACGAAGAGAAGAAGATAAAGGTTATCGTCAAGATTTTTGGACGCGGAACCGAAGTGGAGCTCAATTTTATGCAAGTGGAAAAAATCAGTTGAATCAGTCGTTTTAAACTTCGCTTCTCCCGGAGTTTGCTTCCAAAAAGACAGTTCAACGGTTTTATATATCATTCAGAATCAAATCTCTGACGATTTTCAAATACTGGAAATTCAGATCCAATGGCAAAAGAAGTAGATGTCTATATTAAACTCCAGGTAAAGGGTGGCCAGGCCAACCCGGCGCCGCCTATTGGTCCGGCACTCGGCTCCAAGGGCGTAAATATCATGGAGTTCTGTAAGCGTTTTAACGCGCAAACGCAGGAACAACAGGGTAAAAATCCTTCCGGTAATCATTTCGGTGTATAAAGACAAAACGTTTGACTTTATCATCAAAACGCCGCCGGCAGCCATTCAACTCTTTGAAGCTGCAAAATTGCAGGTCGGACAAGGTTCGGCAGAACCCAACCGCAAGAAGGTCGGCTCCGTCACCTGGGAACAGGTTCGCGCGATCGCCGAAAGTAAAATGCCCGACCTGAACTGCTTCACCGTCGAATCGGCCATGAAAATGATCGCAGGCACGGCACGCAGCATGGGCATTGATTCCGGCACTGCCCCCTGGGATAATTAAAAAGATTGAAAGGACTCAGGGTTCATTACATTTCAACCAACCCTGAACCTTTAAACCCCTGAAACCTAAAAAAGGGAGTTTCGCCCAACGGAACGTTTTCACCTTTAAACACACGATCAATGGCAAAATTGACGAAAAAC